>CAVRQV010000019.1:0-119156 GCA_963723475.1 uncultured Actinomycetota bacterium | reverse complement strand
CCTCGGCCACGCGCGGAGAGCAATACGTACTCGTCGAGCAGACGTACATAAACATCGGCGCCTCCGGTCGAGCAGCTCGGGCAGTGGGATGTGCCGCAGCTCGATGTAGCGCCAGATGTCGATCTCAGTCCAGTTCGACAGCGGGAAGACCCGCATACCCTCGCCTCGAAAGACCCTGCCGTTGTAGAGGTTCCAGAGCTCCGGTCGCTGGTTCTTGGGGTCCCACTGGCCGAAGGCGTCCCGGAAGGAGAAGATCCGCTCCTTGGCGCGGGACTTCTCCTCGTCCCGACGCGCCCCGCCGAAGAGCGCGTCGAAGCCGTGCTCTTCGGCGGCCTTCAGCAGGACCGAGGTCTGGATTCGGTTACGCGAGCCGTTGGGCTCCTCGCGGACGAAACCCTGAGCAATGGCGTCGGGCACGCTGGCCACTACGAGCACGGCACCAATGGTCGCGACCCAGTCGTCGCGGAACCGGATGATCTCTGGAAAGTTGAGGCCAGTGTCGACGTGCATGACAGGAAACGGGAGCCGGGCGGGCGCGAAGGCCTGGCTGGCGAGATGGAGGAGAACCGCGGAGTCCTTTCCGCCGGAGAACAGCAGACACGGCCGCTGCATCTCGGCGGCCACCTCGCGAATGATGTGCACGCTCTCAGACTCGAGGGCCAACAGATGACTGAGGGTGCGATGTTCGTCGGTCAACGAGCTCGGCTCCTTTAGTTCTTGCGGGTGCGAGGCGCGCCCGCTTGCCATGAGCCAGTGGACGACCTAACACAGGATGCCGCCCAGCGCGCTGGTTGGGGCTGTTTTTGGCACTTTCTCAAATCCACCCTGCGGATTCTTCGGCGCCCGTACACTGACTCAGGCTTCTTGTCGGGGTCAGGAAAGCACTGTTTGTGAGGATAAGAAATGAAGCGGTTCGTCCACGTCCGGCTCGGTCTGCTCGGTTCCGGCGAGGCCGTTACCAGCAACCAAGTGGGCCTGGAGGCCACCGTTGCCCAGCAAATCTCGCGTGCGGCCGTGGTGGTGGGCGCGAGCTAGATGGAAAACATTCGGTTCGGGGTCGGTCCGTTCACAGTCGGCGACCTCACCTACTTAGAGGTCGTCGGTGCTGTGGCGAAGTTGGCCGCCGGTGACCGGGGCGCTCCGGCGAGGGCGTACGCGCTGCACGTCGGTGGCCTAAACCATCGTCAGAACGCCGACTTCGTTGAGGAGATGCGGGCCGCGGAGCTCGTGTACGCCGACGGAGGCTCGATCGTACTGCTGGCCAAACTCGCCGGTGCACGCCGCGTACAGCGGACGCCGACGACCGACGTCGGATGGGACGTGCTCCGGGCCGTCGGGCAGCGCCTGGGCAGACCAGCTCGGCTGGCGCTCATCGGTGGTCCGCCCGGCCTGGCCAACCGTGCTGGCGCCGCACTCGAAGACGGCGCTGCCGGCATGGTCGTGTTCGAGTCCCATGGCTTTCAGGATGACTGGGAGCCGGTGCTGGACCACCTAGTTGCGGCCCACGCCGACGTGTGCCTGGTCGGGATGGGAGCGCCGCGCGAGATGCTCTGGGTCAGGACGTGGTATCACCGCCTGCCGCACACCCTCGTGCTGACATGCGGCGGCTGGTTCGGGTTTCTCGCCGGCGACGAGCGTCGTGCGGGTGCGCTGTTGCGGCGATCGGGCCTGGAGTGGATTGCCCGGGTCGCGCAGTCCCCCCGCCGTTTAGGAGGGCGCTACGCTCGAGGCGCTATATCGACCGGGGTGGTGGCCGCGCAGACGTTGGGGGATCGGTGGCGACGATGAGCAAGACCCTCCTGCGCCGCCAGCGCCTTCTGCCTGGTGGCCGTCACAGCTTGTGGCAATTTGCCGGATGGTTATGTCGCGCCGACTCAGTCGGCCCGCTCGATATACCCCATGGCGCCGAATGTCTCTCCCGCGGGCGTGCTGCTCGACTTCGACAACGAGGATCCGCTGGCCACGACGGTGGCCAAACGAGTGAGCGTACGCAGCCTCGAGGCCGGCGGTGGACAGATCGTCCAGGTGCCGAGCGGTAACGGGACCAGCGCCTTGCGATTCCCTTCCTACTCGCCTGAGGCGCAGTCGCCGCGTCTTAGTACTGGTCATCAATTCGGTCGGCGCCACCGATCTGCTTAACCCGGAGGCCAAAAACTTCAGCTTCGGCGCTGACCTCCGGCTCAATGAGGTGTCTTCCGGCAAGGGTGACGACAACGGGGACAACGTCTTGCAACGGGGCCTGTTCTCCGATGCCAACCAGTACAAGCTGCAGGTCGATAAGCGCGTCCCGTCATGTACGGTCAAGTCGGGCAGGGCGCAGCTGTTCGTCAAGTTCGACAAGGGCCTCGACGAGGGGTGGTTCCGCGTTCGTTGTGCCTACGAGGCAGGCTCGTTGACGTTGTCGGTGAGCAGGATCCTCACTGACCGTGTCGAGGAGCTCGGTAATAAGACCGATCGAAGTCGATCGGGCCGGTCGGCTTCAGCGCCCGCACACCGGCAACGATCGGCGGCAAGCTCGGATCAAACGGTGAGCTCGTCTTGAACCAGTCCGACCAGTTCAATGGTGAGCTCGATAATGTCTTCGTCGATGTTCCTCGCTCAGCTGACTGAAGCAGGTGCGCGACGAGCAGCACGGCTACCGCCAATGTCAGAGCTCGCCGGGCATTCAACATCTCCGACCTGCAGCGGACATCTGCGGCGACGGTCGGATCAAGCCTTGGGCGCATCGGGCAAACCCTGGATTTACCTCTCACAGAGTGCTCAGGCTACCCACGACCAAACGAGGATTCCGAAGATGCTGGCTGTCGATGACCGGCCGACATCGGCGGCTCCAGAACCGACTTCGAGAACGCCCGCGCTAGACCAGGCCTGGCCACTAGCCGTGCTCTTCATCGGCTTTCCGCTGTGGTGGTTGCTTGGATTTTCCGGCTTCATTGCCATGCTGCTCGCACTGCCGATGGCCTTTCAGCTTTGGCGCCGTCGGCAGTTTGTGGTGCCGGGCGGATTCGGTTGGTGGCTCCTCTTCCTGACCTGGGTGGCCCTGGGAGTTTTCACCCTTTGGGTCGACGCTCCCGGTGCGGTGCCCGGGAGGCGGGCTGTCACGCCTGATGATCTTCGTCTATCGCATGTGCTGGTTACCTCACTTGCACGATCGTGCTGCTGTGGCTCGCGAACTCGAGCCGCAAGGCGATCCCATTCCCGAGGGTGTGCAATCTCGTCGGCTGGCTTTTCGTGTTCACCGTGGCCGGTGGCGTGCTGGGTGTGCTCGCTCCGACCCTGGTGCTGCACTCGCTCCTCGATGTGGTCCTGCCCGCCGGCATCCGCAGCAACGGCTTCGTCAAGTCGCTCATCCACCCAGAGGTGGCCGACGTGCAGATGGTGCTCGGTCGGCCCGAAGCCAGACCGAAGGCGCCGTTCCCGTTTGCGAATTCCTGGGGCGCCAACCTCGCGATCACGCTTGCCGTTCTTTCTCGTCGGTTGGTTACGGCACGGGCGACGCTGGCAACAGATCGCAGCCGTGCCCATCGTCCTGCTTGCTGCGCTGCCCGTCGTGTACTCGCTCAACCGAGGGCTTTGGGTGTCCCTCCTGGTCGGTGTGATCTTCTTCGTGGTGCTGCAGGTGTCACGCGGACGCGTGATCGCCCTGTTCGCATCCGTTATGGTCATCGCGGTCGGTGTGCTGCTGCTCGTCTCCAGTCCGCTCGGCACATTGATCTCCGAGCGACTTGAGCACGCGCACAGCAACGACCGGCGCAGCCAGCTGTTGATCCAGACGGTGTCGAGCACGGCCAACGGGTCGCCGGTCATCGGATTCGGCAGCACGCGCGACGTCCAAGGCAGCTTCGCCTCCATCGCCGGCGCGTCGACGCCTGACTGCAAGGCCTGCGGTGTTCCTCCGCTTGGCACTCAGGGGCACCTGTGGTTGGTGATCTTCGCGCAGGGTTTCGTTGGTGCTCTGTTCTTCCTGATCTTCTTCATTATCTCGTTCTTCAGGTCGTGGCGATGTCGAACTACCCCCGAGGTCGTCGCCACGTGCGTACTGTTGTTCTTCGCCCTGCAGATGTTCGTCTACGACACACTGGGCATGCCGCTGTTCGTGATCATGATCGCGATTGCGTTGGCCTGGCGGGCGCAGAGCCGCGCGGCCGACTCCGAGAAATATCTCGTCCGCGTGTCGACGCTGAGGATTTACTTCGACAACATCTGGGGCGCGCGCCGGCCGATCGCCGTTCTGAGTCGCCTGTGGCGCGCTGCTCGGTGTCGGTATGGCGGCGGCCGCGCCGCGGGCGTTCAGCGTCGAGGCGCGAGTGCTGCTCGCACCTTCCCCGAGTTATCTGGTCACGGGTCTTGCGCTCGACCAGAGTCCACAGGAGATCACCATCGACACTGAGGCCGCGCTGGTCGTCAGCGAGGGGACGCTCCGGCGGGTGTCGAGCTGGCCGTACGACACGAACTCGCTCCGCGAGCGGGTCACGGTGACTGCCGAGCCGAACACTAGCGTGATGGTGCTGAAGGTTCGAGATCTCTCGGGTGAGCGAGCCGAGACGCTCGTCGAGGAACTGGCGCCTGCCTATCTCGACGTTCGACGCCAGTACCTGCTGCAGCGTCGTTCGCAGGTCCTCGCCGACCTACGGAACCGGCTCAGAGAGCTCGCCGCGCTTGGTGTGCCAACACCTGGAGTGGAAGTCGATGGTGCCGTTAGAGGCAGTCTGGCCGAAGAGATGGAGTCGGTCGATCTAGCCATCAGCAACATCATTCTCACCCCAACATCGGCCGGCGAGGTCCTCCGGACGGATCAGCCGGTACAAGAGTCCAGGAACTACTCGATGTATGGCGCATCCGGTGCCGCCCTCGGCCTGCTTGTCGGGCTGATTGCCATGCTGCTTCTCGGCGACAAGCGCCAAGTTATCGGGCCTAGACCGAACGATCGGTCCATCGAGAAAGTACGCCTGTGACAACCACACTCCCGAGCACGTTGGTGCGGCCGATCTGGGCGAAGGTCGCCGTCGACCCGATCACGATTCCCATTGCTCGCAGACTCTCCAACGCCAGCGCCATCACGCCGAACAAGGTGACCGCGCTCGCGGGACTTCTTGCCCGGTTCCAGCACCAAGTGAATATTCGCAGGATTTTGCGGATCGCTGGCGCCATGGACTCGGAGACCGCGCGTGCCAGCTGAGCAACCTGAACCCACCGAGGACTCGTTGCCGGTTGTGGATGTGGTCATCGCGACCCATAACCGACCCCAGCTGCTGCGTGCGGCCCTCGACGCCGCGCTGGCTCAGACCTACCGCGGGCGAATCGCGATCACGGTCGTCTTCGACCGAAGCGAGCCAGACCACTCGCTTGGAGCTGCAGACCGCGGATCGGTCGGTTCGGGTGATCACGAACCAGCGCTCCGCCGGACTGGCGGGGGCACGAAACTCCGGGATCGAAGCCGGATCCGGCGACCTGGTGGCATTTTGTGATGACGACGACGAGTGGCTGCCGACCAAGATCGAGAAGCAGGTTGAGCTCCTGCAGTCCTCCTCGGCCCTCACCTGCGTGACCGGGATCATCGTGGAGTACGAGGACCGGCAGGTCCACCGCATACCGACTTCAGAGTCGGTCCAGCTTGGGGCTCTTGGTCCGAAACCGCACCATGGAGGCGCATCCGTCGACCGTCCTGGTGCGCCGCAGGGCGCTGCTCGGACCCATCGGCCTGGTGGATGAGGAGATCCCAGGTAGCTATGGCGAGGACTTCGACTGGATCCTGCGCGCAGCCGAGTCCGGCTCGATCGCGGTGGTGGAGGAGCCGTTGGTCCGCGTGCGATGGGGTCAGTCCCTCTTTTCGCAGAAGTGGCAGACGATTGTCGACGCCATTGACTACAGCATCGCCAAGCATCCCGCCTTCTCCGCGGATCGCCGCGCCCTCGGGCGGCTCTTGGGACGGCGGAGCTTCGCGCTCGCCGCACTTGGTCGTCGAAGCGAGGCCCTCAGTTCGGCCCGACGCACGCTTCGATCCTGGCCCGGTGAGCGTCGCGCCTACCTCGCTGTCGCGGTTGCGTTGGGGTTAGTGTCCTCGGAATCGGCTGATGCGGATGGCTCATCGTCGCGGGCATGGCATCTGAGCTAAGCCAGCATTCGCAACGATTCGGACACGGCAGTTGTTACTGGAGTGACGGAAGGGACTAATGTAGCGAAACGCGGCAACTGTCTCGTTATTGGACAAGCGTGCAATTGTCTCGTTATTGGACAAGCGCGGCAATTGTCTCGTTATGATAACGACCGGCAGCGCAAGACATCCTGATGGCGGCGACAGCCTGAGGATGCCCCCAACCGTCGCAGAGACCCAGATGACCTCTACTGTCCGTGGTGGAAGATCCCGCCTCATCGCTACCGCCATCGTCCTCACCGGGCTCTTCGGCGGGCTGATCGTCGCTGGCTCCCCGGAAAGAGCGAAGGCGGAAACCGTTCCCACTGGCCAGGAGTTGGTGGTTAACGGCACCTTTGAGACCGGCGTCGGCGGGTGGCGCACCAACCAGTCCTACACCACACTCGCAGCGGCTAACCCTGGCCACTCGGGAAGCGGGTCGGCGGTCCTGACCACGCCCGCCGGCACGAACGCCGTGTTGAACGACCGGCAGAGCACGGTCGCCTCTACCGTCGCCGGCGATGCGTTCCGGGTGTCTGCCTGGGTGCGGACCAACAAAGCGGGGCTCACCGGGCAGCTGCGGATCCGAGAGGTCCTCAACGGCAACGTGCGGACGGTCGCCCAGCGCTACACGCTGAACGGCACCGGATGGCAGCTTGTCGAGCTGTCGGTCGTGGCCGCGAGCACCGGTGCTAAGTTCGATCTCAACGTGCTGGCCTGGAACTTGTCATCCGGCCAGGAGCTCTCGGTGGACGATGTCTCGTTGAGGAAGGTGGCAGCGGCGAACTGAGGAGCCGACCGCCGAGAGTCCGGGGGCCTGGATGTTGTCCAACGGAGTCGCCATCAGCTCTCGGGGAGTTCCGAGCCAGGGAGCTCTGTTCGGGGCCGCCGTCGGTAGCAACACCGATCCTGCCGCCTTCGAAAAATCGATCGGCCAGCGACTGGGCGTGCGACGGACCTACTGGACTGGCTCGCAGGTGAACAGTGCGGTCAATACTGCTCGAACCGATCTCAGCAACGGCCGGCTGCCCTGGATAAGCTTCAAGCTTCCTTATTCCTGGGCGCGGATGGCGGCCGGTGACGGCGATGCGTGGGCGCGCGACCTCGCCACCAAGCTGGCTCAGCTGCCGGGTCCGGTCTGGGTCGCCTTCCACCATGAGCCCGAAGGCGACGGCGTGATCAAGGACTGGACGGCGATGCAGCGTCGCCTGGGGCCGATAGTCCGGGAGCAGCCCCGAACGTTGGGTTCTCGATCATCCTGACCGGGTGGCACCAGCTCTACGGCGAGAGCCAGTACTCGCTCGCTAGCCTCTGGCCGGCCACGACGGTTGATGTCGCAGGGTTCGACGTCTACAACGTCTACGGCATGGTCAAGGACGGCGCGCTTCGGCTCAAGCCGACCGATATGCGGGGCGCTTACTTCGAGCCTCTGTCGGAGTGGGCGGAGTCCAAGGGCGTTGCCTGGGGCCTGGCCGAATCCGGTTATACCGATCGAGCGGCAGCGGACTATCCGACCTGGCTGGAGGATACCTACGACGATCTGGTCGCCACGGGTGGCGTCGCTTCTCATACTTCAACTCCCCCCTGAACAGTCACGGCTTCTGGGTCATCACTTCGTCATCCAAGACGATGCAGTTCTCTACAGCGATCAAGCGCACCCCGCAATTTCCCAGTTGACTTAGTGGTCGCTGGCCGTTCGGTGGGGCACGGTGACCTCGACATCGCCGGACGACAGTTGCCAGCGTCGCTCGGTGGCGCTCTCGGCGAACGGGCTGGTGAGTGTGGCCCAGCTTCATCGTGGCCCAGTACCAATTCCCACGGGTGCGCATGACGCCGCGCCACCTTTTCGGTTCTACTAGAAATCCGCGCAGACGCGACTGACGCTCGCTACTCTTCGGCGGGTCCATCCGGCAGCTGACATCAACCCGGGCGGGCCGACAGTCTTCGACCGTCAACTGTGGCACCGCCGATCCGGTTTGGCGTCCATGGACCGCTTCCTCTCTCAGAGGTGGACTTCACCGATTCACGTGTGAACCGGCTTCGTTGTTGGCGTTCGGGGGAGGGCGGCAGGCCATGGTTCGTCCCGCAGGCCACGGTGGGATCGCGGCCCCGTCGCGGTGGCGTCGTGCTTACTGGCGGCGGCTCATGCGGGAGCGCTCTGGCGGTTGCGGGCCGCCGGCGGCGGCGCCCCACAGCCGGTCGGCGACGCGACCGCGACGGTCGAGACCGACCCGGTGCCCACAGCGGCGACGCCGCGGACGATCCGGCGATCTGGGTCGATCCGCCGACCGGCCCAGTCGGTCGTGATCGGCAACGACAAAGGCGGCGCGCTGGAGGTCTACGACCTCGACGGCCGCCGGATCCAGCGGATCGCCGAGGGCTTCTTCGGCAACGTCGACGTTCGCAAGGCGTTCCCGACGGGCAACGGCACGATCGACCTCGTCGTGCATCTACCGCGCCGGCCTGCGGTTCTACCGGATCGATCCGGCGACCCGGCAGCTGACCAACATCACCGACAGCGCCGACCGGCAGCATCCCGGCGGCTCGGCGGTGAGGGCTTCTGCCTCTACCGCAGCCCGGTCGCGGCGCGGTCTACGCCTTCGTCAACGCCCGCGACGGCCGGGTGGCCAGTTCGCGCTGACCGACGCCGACGCGGACGGCCTGGTCGAAGGCGCCGCGGTGCGCGCCTGGGACGTCGGCTCCGAGGTCGAGGCTGCGTCGCCGACGACGGTCTCGGCCACCTCTACATCAGCGAGGAGGACGTCGGGATCTGGAAGTACGGCGCCGAGCCGGGCGATCCGGCCAGCCCGACGCGCGGTCCTGGTCGACGGACCGTCGGCGCGGCGGTCGACCTGCTCGCCGACGTCGAAGGCCTCACGATCGTCGTACCAGCCCGACGGCACCGGCTACCTGATGGCGTCCTCGCAGGCGCGCGTCGGACACGACAACTTCTACGCGGTGTACGAGCGGGCAGGAGCGAACACTTCATCCGCACGTTCAAGGTCGTCACCGGCGCCGCAGACCGACGGGTGCGGTCGCACCGACGGCATCGACGCGGTCGCGACGGATCTCGGGCCCGGCGTTCCCGCACGGTATGTTCATCTGCCAGGACAACAGAACATGGCACCCGGCCGCCGGCAACCAGAACTTCAAGTTCGTCCCGCTCGAACGGGTCGTCGGGCTCGATACCGGGCCGCCGGTAAACACACCGCCCGTCGCGGCGTTCTCCTGGTCGTGCACCGGACTGACCTGCACTTCGACGGCACCGACTCCTCGGACCCGAAGGGGCATCGCCTGTATCAGTGGATCTTCGGCGACGGGGGCACCGCGACGAGTGACTCCGAGCCACGCACACTTTCGCCGAGGCTGGGACCTACCCCGTCACGCTGACGTTACCGACGCCGACGGCGCCACCGGCACGCGTGACGCATCAGGTCACCGTGACCGACTCCCCCAGCCCGCTTAGCTTCCGCGGCGGGCCCGGTTCGTGGGCCAACACGACGAGCGCCTCGGTCACCGTGCCGTCGAGCCGTGCAGGCCGGCGATGGGCTGTATCCTGTTCGCCACACTCAACATCACCACGACTACCGTCACCGGCCCTTCGGCGTGTCCGGCTGGACGCCGGTGGCGAACGTCGTCACGGACACGGCCCGGACGATGGTGTGGTAGAAGGTCGCGGCCGCCGGGGACGCCGGGACAACCCTGCGTCTCCAGCTGAGCACCTTCACAAAGGTCACGCTGAACCTCGTCGCTTATGGCGGCACCTCGCCCACCGATCCGGTCGCGACGTTCGCCACCCGCTCCGGAACCCACTGCCGTCACCAGCCATCCGACCCCGACGGTCACGGTCACGGACCCACGCTCCTGGCTGCTCTCCTATTGGGCCGACAAGAGTCCTCCACAACGACTGACTGGACTGCCCCGACTGGCGTCGACGTCCGAGACGAGGCTGATCGGTTCCGGTAGCGGGCGCATCACCACCCTGGTCGCCGACAGCGGTGCCGGTCGTGCCGACCGGGACGGCCGGCGGGTTGACCACCACGACGAACGCGGTCTCCAGGGCGACCACCATGAGCATAGTTCTAGCGCCGCCCTCCTGAACTGGTCCCGTGATCGTCGGACGAGACCCTTGCCAGGTGTTCAGACCAGAACGCTGAGCGACACAGCCGACTGACAATCCGCATTCGCCAGTGGACGGCACGTAAGTTTGGCCCATGGCGGGCCTGCCCGGCGACTTCGCGGACCACACGCTGAATTTTGCGGATGATCAGAGGGTCCGCGACATCCACCCGAAGAGCGGACACAATGGACGCGGTTCACGTGCTCAGCCCGAGCTGTTGTCCAGATCGAACAGTTTGGCCTTCCCGAGCCCGAGCCGCCAATAAGACGGTGATCACATGGCGGGCGTGCACCCATGAACCCGGTTGTGGTGATCGGAGCCGGGTTAGCCGGCTTGTCCGCAGCGTGTTACCTCACGGGAGGCGGGTACGACGTCACTGTGGTGGAGCATGAACAATTGCCAGGCGGCCGTGTCGGAGTATTGCAGCACGGATTCACCTTCGAGACCGGGCCGACGGTGCTCACCATGCCCGATCTCATTGCGGATGCCATCCGTGCCGCGACCGGGGATCCCAACGCCAACCTCGGCGAACTTGTCCCGATGGGGCGCCTCGCCGGCGTCTCCGGTCGCCCACCACAATATTCACTTCGGTGAGGAATGGGGCCCGTCTTTCGATGCACTGAGTCAAGGACGGCTGATGCCCGACCCAGCGCGGCTGGTCACTATCCCCTCGCTCGATGACGCAAGCACAGCACCGACCCGGCTGCTCCACGCTCTACGTCCTGGAACCTGTGCCCAACATAATGGCGTGATCAACTGGTCAAGCGAGGCCCAGCCATTGCGAGATCGCATGCACACGTTCCTTACACGCATGGATATCCCAGTGAGGTGATCACCGAGCACCTGGTGACTCCATTGGACTGGCAGGCACAGGGAATGGCTGCGGGCACACCGTTCGCGCTGGCTCACACCTTCGGACAGACCGGACCCTTCCGTCCATCGAACGTCGAGCGCCGCCTGCCCGGGACGTTCTTCGCCGGTCGGGATCGGTCCCGGGAGTCGGCGTCCCCATGGTGCTCATCTCCGGCAAACTCGCGGCCAGCCGAGTCGCCACATACCTTCGGGAGCCAGGACGGTGAGCGACTGGATCTCGTACGAAGCCCTGCTGACCGAGGGCTACCGGCGCTGCGCGAAGCTGACCTGGCGTTACGGCACCACCTACTTCTGGGGCGCGGCCCTGCTGCCCAAGCCGCAGCGCAAGCACGTGCACGCGATATACGCCCTCTGCCGGCTAGCCGATGACATTGTTGATCGTCCCAATGGAACTCGCATCGACCTGAGCGCGACCCGATGCGATCTGAGCGCCGACCTCACTCCCGCGACTTCGACGACCTCCGCCGTTGCCGAGCCCGCACCGGATCCCGATCCGCCGAGCCGGACGGTTCCGACCGAGCCGGACCCGACCCTCCCTGACCCCGACCGGCACGATCAGCGACCGCCTCGACGCCTTCGCAGAGCAGTTCCGAATCAGCTTGGCCGCGGGCGGCAGCACCGACCCCGTGATGGCAGCCGTGGTTCACACCGTGATCATATGCGGCATCGACCCGGAGTGCTTCGACCGCTTCTTCAGCGCCATGGCTATGGATCTGACCACAACCTCGTATCAAACCTGGGAAGACCTGCGCAACTACATGGAGGGCTCGGCAGCCGTCATCGGGGAGATGATGTTGCCGGTGCTCGATCCCATCAGCCAGGAGGCAATGGCGCCGGCGCGCTCGCTCGGGTTGGCCTTTCAGCTCACCAACTTCCTTCGCGACATCAGCGAAGATCTTGATCGAGGTCGGGTCTATCTACCGCAAGATGATCTCCGACTCTTTGATGTTGATCTTGGAAACCGCTCGGTGACTCGTGAGTGGCGGGCCTTTATGGCGTACGAGATCGAACGCAACCGTGCTCTTTACTCCTTTGCTGATACAGGAATCGCGATGCTGCCGCCGCGGTCCGCGCGCTGCGTTGGAACCGCCCGTGTGCTCTACGCCCAAATCCTTGATCAGATCGAGCTCAATGGCTACGACGTATTCTCGCGTCGAGCTCGGGTACCCACGCCGCGCAAGGCTGCCACGGCGGCCCGCATGATGGTGACAGGGCCGCGGACACTCAAAAGGCGAGCGGAGCTTTACCAGCGAAGGAGCATGACCGATGTCACTCAGGACACGTCCTAGCTCACTGCCGCAGCTGTCGAGGCCGACTGTGCGCTCGCGAATCCCGATCGCGCGGATCCCTCAACCGCAGAGAACCGGATGGCCGCGACTTGGCCCTGGCCAAGCCGGCTCGGATTGCCGCCGCGCTCCGAGTGGCCCAGTCACGCAACGCAGTCGGCTGGTTCGTTGCCGGTACCGGCAGCGACGTAGGGCGGACCGAGTCAGTGTTGCGTACCATCGCAGGCCGCGAGGTGATCTTGTGGCGAAACTTGGCAGCCGGCCGGATCGCGGGGCCGGGAGCGTGCCCGAACCTCGGGGCGCTGCTGGACAAGTGTCCGGTGATGGACGGCACCATGTATTGCCGTTGGCACGGCCTCGCGTTGACCCAGAGCGGCGATCCGACCTGGAGCCCCTAGCGCCTACGACGACGGCGTGCTACCACGAAGAACGCCAGTTCCTCGATCGGCATGCCGAAGATCAGCTTCCAGCCGGTCGTAAACGGGCGCTGTAGCTCCAGTGATCACGCAGGATCCCTGCGATATCCCAGATCGAGAAGATGATCACAACGGGAATTACCGCAAAGGCCAAGGCGGCGGCGTGGCGATAGACCCGGGCGTTCACGACAAACTCCAGCGGCAGCGTGATCAACAAGCAGCACGCCATCAACAGTCAAGTACTGGAAGTGATCGATACCGCTCACTTCCCAACCGTACAAGGGCAGATCCCGGCTTCGCCAAATAGTTCAGGCGCAAGAAAAACAATGCGCGAAGACGCCAGCTTGCCGCTGGACAGATTGTTTTTCGTTTTCCTGTCCACGCCGTCCGAAACGGCTACGATCGTCAACATGCCAGCTGGGCTGACCCCCGAATTCGGGCTTCGGCGCAGTGGAGGTTCGGGGGATTTACGCCAAGGAAATCTGACCCAGATCCTTCGCTACGTACGCGACCATGGAGCTAGCAGCCGTCACGACATTGCACGCGGCTGCGGGCTCGGCATCTCCACGATGACCGACCTGATTGGCGAACTCAGGGCCCGCCGGATCGTGAAGGAACTCGATCCGATTCGCCGGCCGGGAGCCGGCCGACCGACTCGTCCTATTGATTTCGACGGTGAACCGTGGTGCGTTCTCGGCGTACGGGTCGACCTCGACGGATTCCAGTTCGCCGCTGCAACCTTGGGAGGGCGGGAGCTGTGGCGCGACAGCGTTGCCGCCGACCTGCGTCAAGCCGAGCCGGACGCCGGCTTCGCCGCCCTGGCCAGCCAGTTGCGCGCCCAGCTGGGTCAGCTGCCACCTGAAAAGCAATTGATAGCTGTCGAGATTGGCGTACCGGGCTACATCGCTGAAGACCGAGCGACGGTGGGCTGGTCCGAGAGTCCGGAATGGCAGGACTTTCCGCTCAGCACCAAAGTGAGCGCCACACTCAGCGACCTGGGTATGGAGGGCGTCCACGTCGGCGTCACCAACGAGAGCCAGCTGGCGGCCTTGCATGCCGTCCGAATCGAGCTTCGCTTGCGGCCAGACGCCGTAGCGGCCTATCTCGGCGGCCTGCGCGGCCTCGGCAGCGGCCTGATCATTGGCGGCGAGATCTTCCGCGGCGCGGGCGGCGGGGCTGGCGACCTCGGCCATCTCAACGTCGATCCGTCAGGGCCGGCCTGCTCCTGTGGTCGGAACGGCTGCCTGCAGTCGTTGATCGGTCCTCAGAGCCTGTTGACTGTCGGCGACCTGCTGCCCGCTGCTGAGGCCGCCCGCCTGATCGACGAACGACCTGACGAAGCGATCCGGAGAATCGTCGAGGCCGTCGATGAAGGCCAGGCTGCGATGCTCCAGGTGCTCAAGCGTGCGGGCGGTGCTTTGGGGGATGCGATTGACGATGTTATTGGCGTGATCAATCCGCACACCGTGGTGCTGGGCGGCTACCTGGGTGCCCTGAGCGCGCACCTGATGACATCGATCGAAGAGCGCATCGCCCACCGGCTGGCGATCCCAGCTTTTGCCGCGACCAAGGTCGTCGCCGTGGAGCAGAGCGTGCCGAGGGTTGTCGGCGGCGCGGTTTTGGCCGCCCGCGACGCCTGCTTCTACGACCCGCTCAGCCTGACTCGACCAGTGAGCTAATTCGCTCGGCGTCACGAGTCAAGCTGGTCTGCCGTGATCACGACGACCGCTGCTGTCCAGGCAAGCGGGGCTACCGCGGCCGGCTGGCCGTTGGCCAAGACTTTCTCCGGCAGCGAACCTGCCGCCGTCCGGTGTTGATCAAGCCACCGCAATCGTGCCAACGCCTCATCACGCTCGCCGAGGAATGCTGCGGTCATTGCCCGGCTTCCTGTCACGTTGGTCCAACTGACACCGTCCCGGCGCCACGACCCGCCCGGGGCCAACCCTCCACCCGGGCGTGACATGCGCAGTGCTGCTTTCTCCCAAGCCTGGAGCACCGCTCGGTCAGGCTTGAACCTATTGGGCCTGAACCTATTGGGCTTGACCCCATGGACTCGAGCCGACCGGCGGCAGCAGAAAATCGACTCCCAGGTCGCTGCTGTCGCTGCGCCCGCCGAGGTGCCGCGGATAGCCGTTCCTTCCAAAGTTTGTCCTGATCGCGTCTCGTAGCCGGCGCGCGCCAGCCGCGGTATGGTCCGCCGCGCGAACGTCGCCCAGAATTCGGTAGAGCTCCGCGCCCACCTCAAGTCCGGCGCAGATTAGGGCCGCAGTCGCCAAGGTGAGCCGCGTCTCCTTGACCTCCCAGTAGTCGGCCGACGGGGGAGGCAGCGAAGAAGAGTTGTCGATCGACCTCAGTGCGGCCTGGGTGCTGCGGTCAAGAAGCATCCGATGCCGTTGCACGAATGCCGTACGGTCGCTCCCGGAGAGCTCGGCCGCCAGCTGTCCAGTTGCCCACAAAGCCCAACCGACGCCATCCAGCTCTACGCCCCGATCGTCCGGAACGCCACTGCCATCGGGCAAATAGCGGGCCTGGAACAATCCCGACGCCGGTTGCACTCGCTGCAGGAAGTCAACAATGCGCTCTGCGTCGGACGTGTGCCCGGTACGAGCCAGCGCCGAGGCCGCCAGCGCCGAGTCCCGAGGCCACACGTAGCGCCACGGAGGGCTCCACCCAGCGACCGGGACGCCGTACGGCCGGCTCAATACATGCAGGTCGAGAAGGGCCATGGCAACCATGTCGCCGCCAAGTCCACTCGCCTGCGGGACGGTCCCGGCCGCAAGCCACGCGGCCTGTTCGCGCGCCAGGTCGAGACTGTCGGGCATTTCGGCGAGCACCCTGCTGCCAGGGACAAGGGCATCGGCTGCAGCGACTTCGACAAGCGCACCGCCCGGGCCGACCGCGACGGCGGCCGCGTGCAGCGGGATTGCCGTGTCGAGATGTCTGCGTGCCAGCAGGCTGGACCAACTGATCATGACAATCAGGAACATACACAGACAGGCTGTCAGCAGTCCCCAATGGCTCTGCCGCCCGCGTGGCAGCGCCGGCTCAAGCGTGAGCACTGCCATAGCTGGAGCCTACTGATACTTAGGGCTGCGATGGGTGTCGGATAGAGTCCTCAGCGCGGAACGTCCGCATCTCACATGGGAGTCAAAGATGGCTACGCCGAGTCCTGGCTATTCGATCACCGTTCGAGTGGAGGCGCCGACTGATCCAGCGGCGACAGCTCGACTCTCGAGCGTCGTGGCTGAGGCGGGCGGGGCGATTACCGCGTTGGATGTCGCCGAGTCGCACGCCAACATGCTGGTTGTCGATGTCAGCTGCAACGCGAGCGATGAGGCGCACTCGGAGTCGATCACCAAGGCAATTGCCGCGCTCGACGGCTTCAGTGTCCGGAAGGTGTCGGACCGTACCTTCCTGCTGCACCTTGGCGGCAAGATCGAAGTGACACCGAAAGTCCCGCTGAAGCATCGCGACGACCTGTCCCGGGCCTACACACCGGGTGTGGCGCGGGTGTGTCTGGCGATCGCTGAGAACCCCGCTGATGCCCGCCGGCTGACAATCAAGAGAAACACCATCGCGGTCGTTACCGACGGCTCCGCCGTGTTGGGCCTCGGCAACATCGGACCAGAGGCATCCCTACCGGTGATGGAGGGCAAGGCCGCGCTCTTCAAGCGATTCGCGGGGGTGGACGCCTGGCCCGTCTGCCTGGACACTCAGGATTCGGACAAGATCGTGGAGATCGTCAAGGCCATTGCTCCGGTCTACGGCGGGGTCAACCTGGAGGACATTTCCGCCCCTCGCTGCTTCGAAATCGAGGAGCGACTCCGCGCCGAGCTTGACATTCCGGTCTTCCACGATGATCAACACGGCACAGCGATCGTGGTTCTGGCCGCGCTGATCAATGCGCTGCGGGTGGTTCGGAAGGACATCGCCGAGGTGCAGTTCGTCATCTCCGGCGTTGGTGCAGCAGGATCGGCGATCATCCGGCTCCTGAAGCGGCAAGGCGCGACCATGATCATCGGCTGCGACACCAAGGGAGCTGTCTACGACGCGCCCGACGGCTCATCCGACATGCGGCGCTGGCTCGTACAGAACACCAACCCGGAAAAGCGTACGGGTTCCCTGAAGGAAGTGCTGGTCGGCGCTGATGTCTTCATCGGGGTTTCTGGCCCCAACCTGCTCGACGCGCAGGACGTGGCAAACATGGCCAAGGATGCGATCGTGTTCGGCTTGGCCAACCCGGTCCCGGAGGTCGACCCGATGGAGGCGCAACGGCATGCGGCCGTTGTGGCCACTGGACGTAGCGACTTCCCCAATCAGATCAACAATGTGCTGGCTTTCCCTGGGTTCTTCCGTGGACTGCTCGACGGCGGCCTGCGTGACATCACTGACGAGATGCTGTCTGCTGCGGCAAATGCCATTGCCAATCGGGTAGCGCCGGACCAGCTGAATCCGAGCTACATCATTCCCAGCGTGTTTGACGCCTCGGTTGCCCCAGCCGTAGCTGCTGCCGTACGCGAGATCGGCGAGAAGAAGAAGTAGTGACCGGGTTGCTCTGTTGATGAGAGAAAGAGTTGACGGAAGAAGGGGCGGCGGCCGGCACCGCGGTACCGGCCGCCTGCTCATCGGGGATTGTAGCATTGCCAACCTAGCCTGTGGGAGCAGTATCAGGCGCCGTCCGCGCGACGGCCGGGAAGTCGACTGCCTGACCCGATATCAAACATGTATTCGATTATAGGCAGCGGCGCATCCGAGTTGTCAAACGCCGACTTCAGCGCTTCGAGACGAAGATCGCCTCCATCTTGTCGACGCACTGCTCGAGCCCGGCCTGAGACATGTTCGCGCGCATCCTCGGTGGTGTAACCGTGCTCAATCATCGTCATCTCGGTCCGCCCATCGCCAAGATCATCGAAGGTCACCTGGTGTTCGCCGTCATCCGGGATTCCGGGCGGCATTCCAAGATCAGCGGGAAGGAGCCGATTGCCCTGCGGATCGGCGAAGTTGAAGACATATCCGATTCGTGCGTGCGGGACGACTTCGGTATAGGTCCACGTGCTGTACATGTCTCCACCACCAAACTCGGCCGGAGCCCGCATCGCCACCAACGTGCGTCCACCAACGCGAAGATCAACATCTGCTAACGGGCAGCTGAAGCCGGTCGGCCCCCACCACTGCTTGACGAGATCGGACTCCCCCCAGGCGCGCCATACCTGGTCCGGCGGGACCGGAAAGGTACGGCTAACTACGACATCGAATGTCTCACTCACTTGCTCCTCCTTCTCTGACCTCAGCGTTACTCGGGTTGGTTGTCGGGCGTTCCACCAATCCGGTAGGGCGTACTGACCCCCTCGTACATCAGATGAGCCACCATGCCATCCGCCGCGTGCTTGAGATGGTGGCAGTGGTCGAGCCAGATTCCGGGGTTCGTCGCCACGAACGCGATCTCGTACGTCTCGCCTTCCAGCACGTTCAGCGAGTCGAACCACCAGGGGCTGCCCGTGGCGGCAACACCGTTGCGGGAGAGCACCACGGCGTGATGTCCGTGCAGGTGCATCGGATGCACTTCGCCGCTGTGGTCGTCGATGCGCATGATCACGACGTCGCCCTCACGGACCACGAACATCGGCACATCGGGATAGAGGTGGCCATTGATGGACCACCAGAGCCCTGGCCGGCCACGCACGAAGCCTGGTCGGCGTCCGATCGAATAGTCAAAACGCCGGTCAGCCGCCGCTGGGTCGAAGCCCAGCGCTGTCGGATTCCGTAGCTCAGTAGATCGAGGGCATCAGGCGGTTGCGGCGGTGCTGGGGAGCTCGCCTGCGCCAAGAATGACGGCAGTGCCCTTGGACACCTGCACGCGTACAGCCCTGCCGTCGCTGGGCATTCTGACTCCAAGATCAGCTCGGCCACCTGCGGTGACCGTCACCGAACGATCGGTCACCTCGGTCGGCTCGTTGACGGCGTAGCCGTCAATGGCGAGCAGCCGGAAAGGCGCGTCGGCCCAGGTCTCGATCGGGCCATTGTCGGTGTTGATCACCCGGACCCGCACCTGCTGGCCTGGCTTGGCCGGCACTTTCAGATCACCGGCGGTGCCATTGATCGTCTTCGTGCCGGCATAAGTGTGGGCAGTCGCGACCACGTCAACGGCCTCGCTGCCGCCAGTCTTAGGCAGCACAACGAGCGTGCCAAAGAGCCCGCCGATCACCTGCTCATGAGAGACCTGGTGGGAGTGATACCAATAGGTTCCGACCTGATTGGCCACGAAGCGATAAATGAACTCGCTCCCGATTGGTACCTCATCCTGGGTGACGCCAGCCACCCCGTCCATGGCCGCTGGTACGTCGTACCCGTGCCAATGCAAGGTGATGCCCGCCTTGACCGAGGCGTTGCGCACGTGCACTTCGACCAGCTCGCCCTGGTGCGCGGTGATCGTGGGGCCGGGTGACGTGCCGTTCAGCGTGTAGCCCGGGACCGATCGCCCGCCTATGGTGAGGTTCTGCTGCTCAGCGACGAGATCCACACGAACGTCGGCCTTCCGAGCGTCGTCGACCACAAAGTCAGTGATTGAGCGATCCGTCGAGCCGTGGCCGTGACCACCAACCGGACCACCCCCATAGTCGAGGGTGCCCATACCCATCACGGAATAGCTCTTCCCGACCAGGCTCGACTGCCACAGCCAGGCCAGCGGCGCCAGGATCACGACCGTGGCCAGCACCGAGACCATGAGCCGTACGCGGGTCGAGCGGCTGGCCATGCTGGGTCGCCGTCAGGCGACGTGCTGCCGGCACCGTCTCCTCAACGACAGCCGGCTTCCGTACCCGCATAGCCGCCGTCACGGCGACTCCGAAGAGGACCAGTGCGACCGCACCATGCACCGCCCCGATCTCGGCCACGAGACGCGACAAAGTGCCCAAGGCGATCTGAACGACCGTGGCATACCAAGACGATCACCGCCCACCTGACGCCTTGTGGAATCTTCGCGAAGAACGAGATGATCAGCAACGCGAGCGCCGCGAGCAAGAAGACGACGCCGCCGTTTAGAGCGTGGAAGATGAAGGCCCCGGTGCCAGGCGCCGACTCGATTGTTGCCGCGTCGAGCGTGCCGCCGCCCTCAATGAAGTGCAGCTGCGCGAAGACCGCATAGCCGATAGCAGCCGCCTGGACTGCAACCAACGCCGCGATGGCATAGGCAAGCACTCGATAGACCGTTTTCATGGGATCTCCCGTTTCACTCAGTTCCGAATCCGCCCCCCGAATCCGAACACAAGAATAAGGATGCAGGAATCAAGCAACAAATGCGGTCAAATTTGTGCGGATTCTGAAGTCATCCTTCAGACATTCCCGTCTCAGGCTTCAGGGGATCGGTCAGAAAATCTGTGAGCGCCTGCACCAGGGCCTCAGGCTTTTCCTCAGCGATGTAAGGACCAGAGTCGATGGAGACGACGCGTACGTCCTCGGCCCACGCCTTCCAGATCGGAAGCGGATCGCCAAAGAGTTCCTCTATGTCCCCTCCTGCCCCAACAACAGCGAGCACCGGGCAGCCGATCGTGCGCCCAGCGAGCCGATCCGCTCGGTCCGCCTCACGATCGACGCTCAACGCGGCGCGGTAGTCCTCGAGCATGGCGCGTACGGTCCCAGCGTCGTTGATCACTTCGACCAGTTCTGCATAGTTCTCCGCACCCATCTGATGAGGATCGGGCCGATACCAAGCCATGCGGATCAGCAGAGATCACCCGTTCCGGCATGTCGGGTTGCGCAAAGAAGAACCAGTCGAACCGGCGCTCGGCGACCCGGGCGTCACAGCGCTCCAAGGCCTCGATGATCGGCACTGCCTCGATGATCACGAGCCGGGTAACGCGGCTTGGATGGTCCATCGCCAAACGGAAAGCGACATGGCCGCCCCGATCATGGCCGACGACCGCGAACTGATCAAGGTCCAACTGAGTCATCAGCTCGGCAAGATCATCGGCGACGGCGCGTTTCGCCTGCTGGCGGTGATCATCTCGAATGATCGGCTTGCTCGAACGCCCATAACCCCGCATGTCCGGGCAGACCACAGTGAATCCGGCGGTGATCAGCTGCGGCGCGACCCGATGCCAGGTAGCCGAGGTCCTGGGATGGCCGTGGATCAGGAGTAGAGGCGGCCCCTCGCCGCCGAACCGCACCCGCAGCCGTACATCCCCGAGATCGACCAGCTCGTCGATGAATCCTTCGAACATGGTCACCTCCGTAACGTCGTCCCTATACCCGGACACGGTATAGAGCCCAAGCCAGGGCGTCTATGTTGCGATGTCGTCGCACGGCCCGGATCTGATCATGGAGAGTGCAGTGATAGAAACGGGAACATGGACTATCGCACGCTCGGGCGCAGCGGCTGCGCCGTTTCTTCGCTCTGCTTAGGAACGATGACATTCGGGGCCGAGACGGACGAGGCCGGCTCGCATGAGCAGCTCGATCGCTTCGTTGAGGCGGGTGGCACGCTCGTGGATACTGCGGACGTGTACGCAGGCGGTCAGTCGGAAAAGATCATCGGCCGCTGGTTCGCCAGGCGACCCGCCGATGTCACGGAGCGCGTGGTGCTTGCGACCAAAGGCCGGTTCGCCATGGGTCGTGAACCCAATTCCCTCGGGCTGTCAACCCGGCATCTGACACGCGCGCTTGACGCATCATTGGCGCGCCTCGGGCTTGACTCGATCGATCTCTATCAGGTGCATGCCTTCGATCCATGGACGCCGTTGGACGAGACTCTCCGGACCCTCGACGGCTTCATCCGAGCTGGCAAGATCAGCTACTACGGCCTGTCAAACTTCACGGGCTGGCAACTGACGAAGGTGGTCCACCGCGCGGCGGCTCTTGGCCTTGCACCACCGGCGACGCTGCAGCCGCAGTACAGCCTGATCGTCCGCGAGATCGAGTGGGAGATCGTGCCTGCGGTGCTGGATGCAGGCATGGGGATGCTGCCGTGGAGCCCGTTGGGCGGCGGCTGGTTATCTGGCAAGTACCAGCGTGACGAGCGCCCGAGCGGGAGCACTCGGCTCGGAGATGATCCGGGACGCGGCATGGAGGCGTACGACCGACGAGGTACCGAGCGCACCTGGAACGTGATCGATGCGGTCCAAAAAGTGGCCGAGGACCGCGGAGTCTCGATGGCGGAGGTGGCCCTGGCGTGGGTCACGGATCGGCCGGGAGTGGCGTCGACGATCTTGGGCGCGCGTACCACGGACCAGCTGGAAACCAACCTGCGGGCAGCCGATCTGCACCTCAGCGCTGAGGAGACCGCGGCGCTCGACCAGGCAAGCGACTTGCATGCCACTGACTATCCGTACGGTGAACTGGGAGTCGACCAGCGCAGCAGGAATCTCGCAGGCGACTGAGACACCTGGCGAAAGCTCAGCGGGTATGGCACCAGGCGCGGATCACTGCCTGGAGTTCGTCTCGCGTGGCCCCGACTTCATTGACGTCCGCGAAACGCATGACCCGTACCAGGCGCCCGTCCCCGACGAGGTGAGGAAAGTCACCTTCGATCTCGGAGCCGCGGTGAAACATCAGACTGACGAACTTGGTCGATGGGTTGAAGCTGACGATGTTGCCCTGGTAAGAGACGTCGGCGTCTTCCACTAAAGCGGGCGCGAAGTCCGCGAAAACGGCCACTTGATCGACTCACTCACCCGGGAGTCAGCTTCCAAGATCAACTTGCGGGCGAGCTGCATCGCGTCCGTCAGCGGGTGCTGGCGTTCGGCAAACCAATCGTCAACTTCATTTGTCATAGCAGCCCTCTCATAAGCAAATTAACCCGCGCAATCCTTCGCCCCACCCAGAAACTGGTCATCAACGACAGAGCTGGATCGATCCAGTCCTGTCCATTTGACCACTTTCGGGAAGGACTCCAGTGAGAATCAGGATCGAGCTTGCCGGCCCGCGTACCACGTGGCGACGCTCGCCCGCGAGCCGCTGTCCAGCTTGCGCAGGATGTGGCTGACGTGGTTCTCCACGGTGCGTTCTGAGAGGGTCAGCCGGCCGGCAATGGCTGCATTGCTCAGGCCAGCGGCCACCAAAGCGGCGATCTCCAGCTCCCGATTGGTCAGCTGCGGCTCAGATCCCGAGGCTTCGGTCAGCAAGGGAGTCAGTTCGGCCGCAAGCCGGTGCATACCCAGGCGCCGGGCGATGCCCAGCCCGGCCTCTGCGTGCTCTCGGCCCGAGCGAGTCTGTAGGCCGTCGGCCTTGGCGAGCTCGGCGTGCGTCAGCGCCAGGTAGGGCACCGCATGCAGCTCCTCGCAGCTCCGCAGTGCGCTCAGCAGATGCTGCCGGGCCTGATCAACTTGGCCCATTACGAACGCCAGCCGGCCAACAGCAAGCGCCACCGGGCCGCCGTACGGTCCAGCTGCCAGGCCAATTGACTGCAGGCCGGCGTACGGGAGGAGCTGCTCATAGATTAGTCGGTGCGGTATCGGTATCACCGAGCCACGCGCAGACTTCGGCATTTCCGACGTTTGCGATCATCCACTCGACTGCGCGTTCGGGAAGCCGGTGAACATGAGGCGTGATCGCCTTCCACAACATCGCGGCCTCCTCGCGCTTGCCACGAGCCATCAACACCAGGCAGAGCCAGCCGCGCGCCATGTATGGCAGGCCGTCCACAACGCTGCGCACCGACGCCTCAACCGCCTCCAAGTTGTCACCGGTCAGCGCCGCAATCTCCCAGGTATACGCCGCATGGAAGAACGCTGCCTCGCTGTCCGGCCCGCCCAGTCGCAACGCCTCTTGAGTGAGGCTCGTCGCCTCGGCGAATCGGCCGTCCATCAGCCGCTGGGATGCGTTGATCAAGATCAAAAAGGATTGCCAGGCAGGGTGGCTCATCCGTTCGACGAGCGGGGTGATCGCATTGAGCTCTGCCACCAGGTCCAGCCGGCTCCCCAGCACCGCGTACGCGTCCATGCGCCAACGACGGCCCCAACAGATGTACTCGTCGACACCGGTGCGCCTGCCTAGCTCGATTGAGGCGTCGGCGATCTTGAGCTGATCACCAATATGCGCCGGACCGAGCAGCTCAGCACGCCGTGCTTGCAGCCGAAGGAACGACGCCTCAACATCGTCAACCTCGGAGTCGGCGCCGAGGCGCTCTTGCTCGAGCACGAAGGGGTTCGACGTCGCCACCAGTTGGGCGCGCAGACGAGCCTCGCGTACCGGGTCAGCGTCCCCAAGCCGAGCCAGCGCCTCGATGCACAACGCGTGCACTCGGCCGGTCACGGCCGAGTTGGTCATCGGTCGGATAACTGTGGCGGCGTCCGCCAGTGTGGCCGGATCATCTGCCAATCGACTGAGCTCTGCGACGTGCGCGCAGGCCTCCCAGGCCTGGGCGATGGAACCGGCCTGATATTGCCGCCGTGCTTCGGCCAAGAGCTGGGCCCGCGTTTCCGAATCTTCCGCCGCTTGCTCAGTGGACTCCAGCACGGAAGTCAATTCTAGATTCTCGCGCTCGAGCCGGACATCGCAATAATGAGTGGCGAAGTTAGGTGTTTCCACGGATGTGCCTGCCATGCCACGGCCGTACGTTCCTGCCATGTCCGCACATGAATCAGCCACCCAGCTTTCCGTGACCGACACCGACACCCAACCGGTGAGAAGGAATGGTCCGATGAGAGCTGTCTACCGGGTTCTCGCGTTTGTGGTGGCTGCAGAGGTCGCCATCCAGGCGGCGCTTCTGGTGTGGGGCGACGCCGGCCTAGGCCGCTACGTCCAGGAGGTTGGCGTGCTCGAGGCGTCGACGTTTGAGAATGCGCTTGAGGGCGGTCCATTACCATTCCCTGAGTTCATCGGGCTCCTGCTCCATGGCATGAACGGCATGATCGTCATCCCTACCGTCGCTTTGCTGCTGCTGCTGTCGTCGTTCTTCGCAAAGGTGCCACGTGGCGTCGTGTTCGCCCTGGCGGTGCTAGGGCTTGTCGTGCTGCAAGCCAGCCTTGGACTCGGCGGGCACGCAATCCCCTTCTTGGGAGCTCTTCACGGGATCAACGCATTGGCACTCTTCTCTGCTGCCATGTGGACGGGGTTGCGCGTCTCGCGAGCGAGTCGTGTGACCCAGCCTGAGCCGCTGCCCGAGCGCGCGGCGATCTAAGGTAAACCGCAGCCTCCGGAAAGCGGCGAGCTGCGCGGGGGCGGTCGGGTCGGGCCCATCCGCAAAGGCCGGACGCTTGCGGCCCAGCCCGTCAAACCGTCGTGATTTCGCAACAAGTTGTCATGCTAGACACTCAGAGCACACCCAATGTTTCGTCTACGACCACTTTTCTGCAACGAGTTCTCAATGTTGCGCTTGGTGTGGGAGACCAGAATGGGAGCATGGCTCACAGACAGCTGTTGCATAGGGCGACCAGCTGAAGCTAGGAGGAAAGACATGGAGATCATCGGAGTCATTGTCGCTGGCATCATCATTGGCCTGCTGGGAAAGTTCGTTGCTCCGAGTAGTCGGGACAACATCCCGCTATGGCTCACGATCCTGTGTGGCATCGGTGGCGTCATCATCGGCTGGTACGTCTATATCCTGTTCGGCGGCAATGGCAGCGTGGGAATCGACTGGGTCCGATGGCTGATCGCGATCGCGGTTGCTGCGGTATTGGTCGCCATCGCATCTACGCTGACGGCGAGGATGGGAGCACGGCGCACGCAGGCATAGCCCTACCGCCTGCTCCTGGCTGACGCCCCACCCCACTCGCACAAGCCCACTTACTGATGGGACGTGTGCGAGAAGGTGGGGCGTCAGCGCTGTTGCCCTCTTTCAATCCACATGCCGCTCACAAAGGGCTCGAGGTCTCCATCGGCAGGGTGCCAGTGTCGCCGTACGGCTGCTCGTCGGTTATGCTCGCGCGGCCACCGGCTCCTCGGTGAGTTGGCGCATCAGCCCCGCGACATCCACCACGCACCAGTAGCCGACGAACTTGCCATCGGCGATCCGGAACACCTCAGCAGACTCGACGGCGACGTGGTGCCCTGTTGCGGGGATGCCTTGGAACTCGCCGTCGTGGGTGCCGGTCATCGTCGAGCGAAGGAAGACACGATCGCCCTCTGCGACGAACTCGTCGAGGGCGGTGTGGAGATCGGGGAATGCCTGGAAGTAAAAGAAACAACCTTTCCGTACCCAACCCGCGACCCGCTCGTCGGCGAAGTAATCGCCGACTGCGTCCAGATCTCGACCGTTAATCACCTGGTCGTAGTACCGGCGGACCAGATCCTTGTTCTGTTCTGACATGACGTCCTCCTCTGTCGTTTCCCCGAGCATTGCCCGCCGAGGGCACTGGCAGTAGGGGCAAACGCCCTATTCAGCCCCAAGGTGTCGAACCGCGTACGCGGCGGCTTCGGAGCGCTTGGTCAGGCCGAGCTTTGCGAAGATCCGGCCCACGTGGTGCTCGGCGGTCTTGGGGCTGATGAAGAGCCGGGCCGCGATTTCCGCGTTCGTCAGGCCTTCTCCGAGGAGCCGCAACACCTCGATCTCCCGCTGAGTGAGCAGGCCAGCCGCCCTTGGGCCGGCACGGCCTTTCGCACCGAGCGAGCGCATGAGTGCTGCTGCGATGTCCGCCTCTCGGCTGTCCCCGAGAGCTTCCAGCTCGTTTCGAGCCTGACGCGCGGTGTCGACGGCGATCTCGGGGGACTCGGGCGCGAGGGCCCGTGCGAGCGCAAGGCGGGAGCGGGCGGTGTCCAGTCGCAGCCCGAGCGCCGCGTACTCGTTGACGGCTTTCCGCAGCTCAAGAACAGCGGTGGCATCACCGCGTGCCCCCGCGACTCGCCCGCGAGCAAATACGGCCGCCGCTGCGATCCGCTCCCGGCCGGATGGGCCTGCGATCGCGGCGATGTCGGCCGCCGTCGTAGCCGCGTCCTCAAGTCGGCCGTCCGCGATGCGCGCATCGACCAGCTGCTCGAGGAAGGGAACGGCGAGCACGCTCGTGCGTCCAATCTCGTACAGCCGCTGCTCAAGGAGTGCTGCAGCCGGCGCGGGCTCGCCACGCACAAGCCTGAGTGCGACCGCAGCACGGGTTACGTCGGGCTCACCATCGAAAGCTGCAAGGAGCTCCTCAGCTTCGTCGAAACGGCCCTGCAACACCCGGATCTCAGCAAGGCGGGCGGCCGGATTGACGCACCGTGATCGCTGACCAGCGGCCGTCAGCTCCTTGATCGCAGCCACGAGTTCCTCTTCCGCGGCATCGACGCGGCCGTTTGCGGCGAATACGTCCGCACAGCATGTCCGGCAGAACGCGAGAAGGACCACGTGGTCGTACTTCCTGACGAAGTCCTCCAGAACAGCACTCCATTGCTGCGGGCGTTCCAGGTCACCCGCTCGCTCGCATGCGAGCATCAGCGTGCAGCAGATGTCCGCAAATGTCTCCAGGCTCGCCGGCTCACCGCTGGTGGCCGCGGCCATCGCCTCGTCGAGCTGTGCCAGGCCTTCATCGACCTCTCCCCCGGATACCCTCGCGAATCCCAGCTGTGCGAGCGCACGAAGCTCCAGATCGGGATCACCGGCCGCGAGCGCTAAGTCAAGCGCGGCCTCTGCATAAGTCGCGGCCTCAGACGAGTCGCGCGAGCCTTCAGAACGCGCGAGGTCGAGCCAGCCTTGCTCGGCGCCGGGTGCGACGTCTCGGAGCAAACGTTCGGCCCGCGCAAGCCAGCCACGTGCCGCAGCGCTGTTTCCGAACACGAGCGCGTACTCCCGCGAGAGCCACAGCGCAATCCGTGCGGCCCGACCGAGCTCCCCGTCGCGCCTGAACCCGGAATACGCGCGCTCACGACTGACGATGGCTTCGCGCCCTTCCCGAAGCCACCACAGCGAACGGCCGAGTCCGTCGAGCGCCTCGGGCGATTCCGAGGTGCGAACTGCCTCTTCAAACGCAGCGCGTGCCTCCGACCAGTTGCCGACGGCGAGCGCCTCGTAACCGCGAGCGAGCGCCGTGTCCGTAAGCACGGTCGTCACGGCCTCATCGTGACACGGGCGCGCGCCAGGCACCACGCGTACCCCAGTCCGCCGAATAGGGGATTCGCCCCTACCCCGGGCGTCCGCCGACGCGTGAACCTGGGTTCGTCGCAATGACACTCAGATCGAGGAGGCGACGTGAGGCCTCCCAGACGAGCGGGACAGTCCCGCGCAATAAGGAGGCAAGGACAATGTCCACCATTACAGAGGTCGAGACGACCGCCTCAGGCGATCGAGGAATTGGCTGGTCGGATCTTCCTGGAGGGTGTCGGGGCGCTGCATCTCGGCTCGGTGTATATCGGGGTCAAGCACGGTTTGTTTGTCGCGCTGGTCGAGGATGGTCCGCTCACCGCCGGCGAGCTCGCGACGCGTACCGGGCTGGACGGCTGGTATCTGCGCGAGTGGCTGCAGGCCGAAACGACCGCCGGGCTGTTGCTGGCCGACGACGACGATCTGGCTACAGCCAGCTTCACCACCGCACCGGGAGTCCGAGAGACGCTGGTCGAGGAGACTAATCCGGCGTTCATCGGCGGCTTGCCGCTTGCGGCGGCCGCAGCATACTCGGTGATGCCCGAACTGCTGACGGCGTTCCGCAGTGGCGCGGGCGTTGCTTACGCGTCGTACGGCGAGGACGCGGTGGAGGCGCAGGCCGCCCTGAACCGGCCAGCCTTCGTCAACGAACTCATCGCCGAGTGGATCCCTCAGATCCCCGACGTCGCGGCGCTGCTCGCCGACACCAGTCGCGTGACCCGGGTGGCCGACGTGGGCTGCGGACTCGGCTGGGCATCGATCGAACTCGCGAAGGCGTACCCCCAGCTGCGCGTCGACGGGTACGACACCGACGAGGAGTCGATCACCCGGGCTCGCAAAAACGCAGCCGACTCAGGTGTCTCAGACCGAGTCACCTTCGACGTCGTCGACGCATCGAACCCGTACGGCGAGGCTCGCTACGACCTGATCTTGTTCTTCGAGTGCGTTCACGACATGGCCCATCCAGTCGAGGCGATGGCGCAGGCCAAAGCGGCGCTGGCCGAAGGCGGAACCGTGATCGTCATGGACGAGCGGGTCAGCGAGACCCTGAACGTAGGCGACCCGACGGAGACGTTCTTCGCCGTTGCGAGTGTGCTGTGGTGCCTCCCGCAAGGCCGCGTCGAACCGAACTCCGAAGCCGTCGGCACCGTCATGCGGCCCAGCCGATTCCGCGGCATCGCACGCCAAGCCGGATGGTCCGACATCGAAATCCTGCCGATCGACCACCCGTTCTGGAGGTTCTACCGACTGATCGGCTGAGGCGGTCCTATCCCACCTCTCGCACCGCCAGTAGGCATCCGCGGCGTGACGATCTGCCCACTGGATCGTTCGTCCAGGGGATCGCCCGCGGTAGGTGAGGCCGACTACCAGCGTCTGCCGATATCGTGGTGCCCCGAATGCGAGAGGTGGTATCAGTGAACGCAATTGTCTGGGCACCATTGATCTTGTATCTCGTCGAATTGACCATCAAGATTGTGGCGCTCGGTACGGTGCCCAGCAATCGTCGGCCGTCCTCCTCCATCGCATGGTTACTGCTCATTGTGGTCACGCCGATTCTCGGCTTGGCGCTCTTCCTTTTGATCGGCAGCCCATTCGTGCGGGGCCGGCGAGCCAAGGTCCAGGCTGAGGCGAACAAGGTCATCAGCGAACGTACTGCCGAGGTCCCTGACCTGCCGCCCGGAGCAGATATCCCGGTCGGGGTGGACAGCCTGATTCGCCTGAACCGGCGTTTGAGCTATCTGCCCTGTGTTACCGGTGTCAGCCACGGACTGTTCGGCGACTCCGAGGCTTCGATCAAAGCGATGACTGAGGCGGTCAGTGAAGCTGAGGCGACGGTCCACGTCGAGTTCTTCATCACCGCGTGGGACGACACAACTGACATCCTCATGACGGCGTTGGCGGATGCGGTCAAGCGTGGCGTCCGGGTGAGGTTGCTCTACGACGACGTCGCGTCTCGCCGGTATCCGGGGTTCAAGGAGATGAACTCACGGCTCACCGCGGTCGGGATCGAGTGGCACGAGATGATGCCGATCAAGCCCTTCAAGGGCAAGTGGCGTCGCCCGGACCTCCGCAATCATCGCAAGCTCCTCGTGGTGGACAGCACGGTGGCCTTCATGGGCTCGCAAAACATGATCGACTCTACCTACGACATACCGAAGAACATCAAGATCGGCAGGCATTGGAAAGATCTCAACATCAAGATCAGCGGCCCAATTGTCGGGGAGCTGGAGGCGGTCTTCGCTATGGACTGGTACACCGAGACCGGAGAGAAGTTAGGCGCGGAGATCGAGCTCGTGACTGAGACCGACCAGGACGCGGTCCCGATGCAACTGCTCCCCTCAGGACCCGGATATTTGACCATGCCGAACCTGAGGCTCTTCAGCGGGCTGGTGCATCGCGCGCAGCAAAAGTTGTCCCTGACCAGCCCCTATTTCGTGCCCGACGACTCCTTGTTGGAGTCGATCACCACGGCTGCCTACCGTGGAGTCGAGGTCGAATTGTTCGTATCCGAGCAGGCCGACCAGTTCATGGTCCAGAACGCTCAGGCCTCGTACTACGACGTCCTGCTGGAGGCAGGCGTGCGGATCTACCTGTATCCCAAGCCGACTGTTTTGCACGCCAAGCACTTCACCGTCGACGACATAGTCGGCATCATCGGTTCCAGCAACATGGACTATCGCTCTTTCGGGCTGGACTACGAAATCACGCTGATGTCGACGGGCAAGCAGTTCGTTGCCGATCTGCAGGAGGTTGCAGACGGGTACCGAGCGGTTTGCCGCGAATTGACCCTTGCCGAGTGGCGTCAGCGACCGAGGGGCCAGCGGTATGTGGAGAACGTCATGCGCCTAGTCTCGGCTCTGCAGTAGGCGTCCGGTGACTTCCTTCAAGCACAGATTGGTCCGCATCGGCAATCGGATCGGCGTCTGGATGTATCGAGCGTCCGACGGTCGACTCTCGAGCGCCAAGAACGTTAAAGTCTTGATGATCACCACCCCCGGCCGCCGCACAGGCCGGCTGCACTCCACTTGTGTGCGTTACCTCGACACACCGGAAGGTCTCCTTGTCTGGGGCACCGCTTCCGGCGCGCCAAGCGATCCGGACTGGTTCCGAAACCTGCGCAAGGCGAACGTTGCCGACGTCCAGGTGGGAGCGAAGACGCTGCGCGCCCGCCCACGGGAGCTGCTTGCTGAGGAGCGCGACTCCGCGTGGCAGGACGTCGTGTTGGCTCAAGCCCCCGAGGTGGCGAAGTACGCCAAGCGAGCTGGCCGGACGATTCCGGTAGCCATCCTTGAACCAATCGACGGTATGCCTAGAGCGAGCTCAGAATTGACTATGGCATAGCCATACTCAATACTCAGAATGCGGGCAGCCGGGAGAGGTGCTGAGGTGAATCGAGACGAGAAGAGTCGACCGCACGGCCAGATCGACTACGTGCAACTTCCGGCACTCGACATCCAGCGTTCCGCTGCCTTTTATGAGAGAGCTTTCGGATGGTCAGTTGACACCGACAGTGGAAGCTTCGAAGCACCTGGAATGATCGGCCAGTTGACAACCGAGCTGTCGCCTGCTGCGACCGGGGGACCGGTTCTATGGATCTCGGCCGACGACCTGTCCGGCGCCATCGAAGGAGTCGTCGGAAGCGGTGGCAAAGTGCATGGGACGCCCCAACTTGATGGCGGCGAGCGATGGCTTGTCGAAATCGACGACCCGGCCGGCAACCGACTCGGCATTGTGGTAGCGGTTGGTGCAGCCCAGTCCCAGACCATGATCGCCGTACGCGATGTCGAGGCGTCAAGCCGCTGGTATCAACAGCTGCTAGGTCTCCGCAGTGATCATGGAGGTCCCGAGTACGAGCGGCTGCTCGCCGGCAGCGTTCTTGTTCTTCAGCTTCATCATCGCGGCGTCGAGCACCACCACGGGCTCTTCGTTACTCCGGATATCGAGGTTGGCAACGGCGTTCTGCTGTGGTTCGGCGAGGTGGCCGACTTTGACGACGTCGTCGCGCGCGCCGCTCAGCTCAATGCACCGATCGTGCGAGCACCTCACCGCAACCCGCCTGAAGGCGAAGGCAACGGTCCAAGTCATCGCGAGATCTGGATCAAAGACCCTGACGGCTACACCGTGGTTGTTGCCAGTCCGGACGGTGAGGCCTACGAGCCTCCGAACCTGCCGCGAGTGCATGCAGCTCGCTCCGAGCACTCGTAGCGAAGACCTCCAAGTCTGGGCAGATCACGCGATCGGCGACGGCCATGATGTTGAACTGTCCAGCGTACGAAAGCCCGCCCACCCCGAGGGACACCTTGGCGATGAGAGGCAACACCGGGAACACCTCAAGCAGCTGCGCCCCTGCAAGGTAAAGCGGCAACTGCGGACCGGGTAGGTCGGCGATCGCGACATTCACTGGTTGACGATCAAGGACTTTCAACAGAGCCCATCGGGCGAGCCCGCTCCCCAGCAGCGTGCCGAGGGAAGGTCGGCGCCTGATCTTCCGTCTGGCTGTCTCCGCAGCGATCCGCCGCAGTCTCTCACCGGGCTCGGATGCTCCAAGGGGCAGCGGAACCACCATCTGTGCGAGCAGATTCCCCGGTTCCTCCGGGCTGGCGCTGTGCCGCAACGCGACCGGCACGTAGACCGGCAACACGAGGTCATCGACGCACTCGCCACGGCTCCGAAGAAGTCCGTCCAGGCCACCAGCAATGATCGCCAAGAGAACGTCGTTCACTGTTGCGCCGTGAGTACGCGCGATCAGCTTGACCATGTCCAAGCTGCTCCGAATCAGGGCGAGGTTGCGATCTAGTCCGACGACACGGTCCAGGCTGGTCACGGGTCCTCGCCTGTCGGAAATGAGCTCGCCCATCGCGGGCCACACGGACCGCACCTTGCGCAGCGTGATCACCGGGCCGTATCAAGATCGCGAAGGCGCGACGCAGCCCATTGAGGTGCCGCCGCAGGTTGTCTGCGAAAAGATCAACTGCCATCGGCGGGGACGCTGGAGTCCATGCCAGAGCTGGTTCGGCTGGGCTCTCGGGGCGGCATCGAGGAGTGCTCCAATGGTCGCCAACCCGGCGATGCCGTCGGCCATGGCGTGATGGACCTTGATCAACAAGCCGATCCGGTTTTCCGGGAGGCCCGGAAGGAGCCACATCTCCCAGAGCGGTCGTGAGCGATCCAGACGGCGCGCGACTAATTGCTCGACCGTACGCAGCAGCCGAGACTCATCGGCTGGGGCGGTGAGTTCACGAACTCGTACGTGATCGCTGACGTCGAAGGCTGGGGCATCTACCCACAGCGGAGTTCCCAATCCCAGGCGGGGTATGGAGAGGACTTGCCGAAACCGAGGTACCAGGTGCAAATGTCCTGCTTACGGCCGCTCGTACCTTCTCGATCAAGAAGCGGCCATCTGGGTCGAGCAGGCTTCCGCCGTCGAGAACAGCCAGACAGCCGATCTCCTGCGGCCAACGCTCGTCCGGCGAGAGCATGACCAGGTCCTCAGCGGTCAGCCTTTCCATCAATGGTCACCTTGCTCTCGCAACTACGGTGGCCCACGATCCCTGCGCCATGAGCCGGCGGCGGCGAGCGCACGCCACAACTGGCGGCTTTCCAGGGCAGCGCCGGGATCTGACTGCCGGACGTCTGTCACCTGGAACGTCGTTGCCAGCTCAGCGGTCGAGTCACCGCCGACCCAGACGTCGAAGGTCGATGCGTCGAGCACCCAGTCCCGCGCTCCCGCGTTCCAGTAGCTCAGCTCCGCCCGCCCCAACGTGAACTGCAGCGTACGAGACTCCCCCGCCCCGAGGCTGATCCGCTGGAAACCCTTGAGTTCCCGAACCGGCCGCGACGCCGACCCGGATCGCTGGTGGATGTAGAGCTGGACCACCTCGTCCGCCCCACGGTCTGCCGTATTGGCGATGTCCACCGAGACCGTCAACGGCTGGTCCGGACCGATTGCGTCGCGGTCAACGGCGAGGTTGCTGTAGCTGAATTCTGCGTAGCTCAGGCCATGCCCGAAGGGGAACAGCGGCGTACTCTCCTCATCCCAGTACCGCCGTTCCTGGTTCCGGGGCTCGTGCGAGCGGGTGTGGGAATACACCATCGGCACCTGACCAACCGTCCGCGGCCACGTGAAGGGCAACTTGCCGCCCGGTGAGACGTCGCCGAACAGCAGGTTGGCGACCGCGCTGCCGCCGCGCGTCCCGGGATACCAGATGTCGAGGATCGCCGGCACATGTTGCGCGGCCCAGCGCAGGTCGAGCGGCCTCCCGTTCATCACCAGCAGCACGACCGGCGTGCCTGTCTCGACCACAGCGTGCAACAGTTCCAGCTGACGACCGGGCAGCTCCAACGACGACCGTGACGCTGCTTCGCCGATCATGTTCTGCCACTCCCCAGCCACCAGGACTGCAACATCGGATTCGCGCGCCAGGTCGACCGCCCGTTGCAGCTCCGCCTCGTCGTCGAAGCCCTCCGGGTCCTCTGGCGCGTTGCCGCCGAACATGTCGAACATCGAGGGGAAGGTCCGCTGTGCTGGGCGGATGCCGGGCGCGTACTCGACCTTGACCGCCTCGCCAACCTTGCCCCGGATGCCGTCGAGGACTGTCACGGTCTCGTCCAGTTCAAAGTCGAAGCACCATGGTCCGAGGGTGTCGCGCTTGGAGTCCGCGAGCGGGCCGATGACAGCGATCGACCCCAGGCTGCCCGCGTCCAGCGGCAGCACGTCACCCTCGTTTCGCAGCAACACAGCCGCTCGTTCGGCGGCTGTCTGGGCGACGTCGCGATGCGCCGGGTCAGCGAGCACCTCGCGGGCGCGATCCTCGTCGACATACGGATCGTCGAGCAGGCCCATCCTGAGTTTGGCTTCCAGCACACGGCGTACGCTCGCGTCGACCGCCTCCTGGCTCGCCGCACCGGACTCCACCGCCTCGGGCAGATGGGCGTACGCCGCGTCCATCATCGCCATCTCCATGTCCATGCCGACGCTGATGGCGCGGGCTCCGGCATCGGTCAGGTCATCGGCGAAGCCGTGCGTCACCAGGTTGCGCACGGCATTGGCGTCGCTCACCACGAAGCCTTGGAAGCCGAATGTGTCACGCAGCACGTCGCTGAACAGCCAGCGGTTGCCGGTCGCGGGGATGCCGTTCAGGTCCATGTATGCCGTCATGACGTTGCCGGCACCGGCCTCGAGTGCGGCCCGGAACGGTGGGAAGAAGACGTTCCAGAGCTCATGGTCCGAAACGTTGACTTCGTCGTAGTCACGCCCGCCGAGGGCAGCGCCGTACCCGGCGAAGTGCTTGGGGCCGGCGATGATGCGCTCGGGCGCCCCGATCCGCTCACCTTGAAAACCACGGACCTGGGCGACCGCCACTGCAGCGCCCAGGAAGGGATCCTCGCCGGCACCCTCGATGATCCGACCCCAACGCGGATCGCGCGCGATGTCGACCATCGGGGCGAAGGCCCAGTGAATGCCTACGGCCCTGGACTCGCGGGCAGCGACGGCCTGGCCTCGCTCAATCGTCTCCGGGTCCCACGACGCCGCCATCGCGATCGGTACCGGAAAGATCGTGCGGAGCCCGTGGATCACGTCGAAGCCGAACAACACCGGAATGCCGAGACGGTTGCCCTCGATTGCCAGCCGCTGCAGGCGGTTGATCTCCGCCGGGTCGGTGACAAAAAGCAGCGACCCTGCCGCGCCGCTCCCGAGAGCCGCTTCAACCATGAGTGGTTGATTGGCCCTGTCCAGCTGCAGGGCAGGTTCCATCTCTGCCCCCGCCGGTAAGCGGAAATAGAAATACTGGGTGAGCTGCCCAGCCTTCTCCGCCGCCGTCATTCCGGCGAGGAGTTCATCGATCTTTGATTGGATCGCCTCATCAGTCTCGGCCAGGCGTGCTGTCTGCTCCTCGACCATGACGCTCCTCCCCGGCAACATTGCCAGACATCGGGGACGCTTTAGGTTCAACGTATCGGCCTGGCGCCCAGCCGTCACCAGCCAAATGAGCCTGTTGATACGCATATGAAGGACGACGATGAATGAACCGGCACGGCTTCGATTCCACGTGTCAATCGCTGCGGCTGCCCCGATTAGCCGAGCTTCTCAACTGAAAGAGGACATCAATGGACGGCGCTGAGGTTCTCGAGGCGTTGGCCGGCGCGCTGCCGTCGGATGCGCTGATCGTCGATCCGGACATCATCCGAAGTCTGAGCCACGACGAGGCCGAGTGGGCTCCGGTCGGCGAGCCCCTGGGGTTGATCCGAGCGACCTCGAGTGATCAAGTCGCGGCCGGCGTACGGATTTGCGCCAGCTTTGGAGTGCCGGTTACTGCGCGGGGTGCCGGCACCGGGTTATCCGGTGGCGCCAACGCCATCGACGGCGGCATGATCATCGCGCTGGACCGGCTCAACGAAATCCGGATGATCGATCCGCTCGAGCGGCTGGCCGTGGTCCAGGCCGGTGTGATCAACGACGAGCTGCGCGCGGCGGCCGCGGAGCAGGGACTGTGGTATCCGCCCGACCCGGCCAGCTCGCCCTGGTCGACCATCGGGGGCAACATCGCGACCAATGCCGGTGGGGTGTGCTGTGTCAAGTACGGCGTGACCAAGGACTATGTGCTCGCCCTTGAGATGGTGACCGGCACCGGCGAGCTCGTTCGCCTCGGCCGGGTAACCGCCAAGGGGGTCGCCGGTTACGACCTGGTCGGTCTGATGGTTGGCTCCGAAGGCACCCTCGGCATCATCACGGAGGCCACCGTACGGCTCATGCCACTGCCAGCCGCGCCGCGCACGATCGTCGGCTACTTCAGCTCGATTGTTGACGCCGGTGAGGCGGCACGGGCAGTCGCCATGGCGGGTATCATTCCGTCCGCCCTGGAGTTGGTCGACCGGCATTGCCTCGTTGCCGTGGACAAGTGGAAGAACATGGGCCTATCCGTTGAGGCTGAGGTGGTACTGCTGGGCAGGATCGATGACCCGGGCGTGATCGGCGACGACCGGGCCGATCAGGTGCTGGCGTGCTTCGAGACCGCGGGCGCCACTTGGGCGGCGCGGTCCACTGACGAGGAGGAGGCTGATGCGCTTTTCGCCGCGCGCCGCCTCGCGTACCCCGCGCTCGAGCGCCTTGGCCCGGTGCTGACCGAGGACGTCTGCGTGCCGATCGCTGCGGTGCCCGACATGCTGGCTCGCATCGAGCAGATCGCCAGCAAGCACGACATCCTGATCGCGAGCATCGCCCACATCGGTGACGGCAACCTGCATCCGTTGCTCATTGCCGAGCCAGGCGACGCCGCCGCCCGGGATCGCGCCAAGCTCGCGTTCGAGGAAATCCTCAGCGATGCGCTCGACCTCGGGGGCACGGTGACCGGTGAGCACGGCGTAGGTCTCCTCAAGCGTGCCGGGCTGTCACGTGAACTCTCACCTGCCGTGCTCGAGATGCATCGCGCCGTCAAATCGGCCCTCGATCCGCACCACATCCTCAATCCCGGCAAGATCTTCTGATCAAGCACGTGGGTCGCTGGCGATCTTGGGCCAGTTGTCGTAGAGCGGATGCGAACGCGTTCGCAGATCCTCGGACGGCACTCGGTGAAGCACCTATGCTTGGGCGGAAGAATCGTTCACCTTAGCGTGGCTATATTGTCACGTTAAATTCATTTAGATGTAACCCAGGGCTCGGGGATGGCTGAGTGGGGAGGATATTTCGCGTGCGAATGGTGGAGGAGCGGGAGGACAAGTTCGAGGTCGACCCAGATTGGGTGATGCCGCCGCTGGCAGATCTTGTGCCGGACGGCGGCCGTCTCGATCAAGAGGTGCGCAGGCTCGAGAACACCTACTTCGACACACCGGGAGCCGGTCTCCGGCTGTTTGGGGTCACGCTGCGGCGTCGGGTGGGGGGCTCCGAGACGGGCTGGCAGCTGAAGGTTCCCAGTGGAACGGCCCGAACGGAACTGCAGAGCGGCTCTCGGACCAAGACGTTGCCGTCTGCATTGGCAAAGGCCGTAACGGGCCTGCGGGCTGGCGAGGCTCTGGAGCAGGTCGCAACACTGGTCACGACGCGAGCCGCGCACCGGATCCTCAATGCAGCTGATGAATTGGTGTTGGAGATTGCCGACGACCAGGTGGAATCCGGCACGACTGGTGGGGAGTCGACGCTGCGTTCGTGGCGTGAGGTGGAAGTCGAGTTAGGACCGGCCGGGAAGAAGAAGGATCTGAAGAGAGCCGGCAAACTCTTACGGGCCACGGGCGCGACCGCCAGCACCACGAGGACCAAGTTGGACCGGGCGTTGGGCGAAACCTTGCCTGATGAGGCGGCACCTGTGATCAAATCGGGCACGGTCGGGGAGCTCGTAGGGGAATACCTGGCAACCCAGTGCGATGTGCTCGCCAGCAACGACGTCGGCTTGCGGACCGGTGCGCCGGCCGTTCACCAGACTCGCGTCGCCGTGCGCCGGCTGCGCAGTACGCTACGGAGCTTTGGCGACGTAGTCGACCCCGCTCCATCTGAAGAGCTCAACAATGAATTGGTGTGGTACGCCGACCTGCTGGGACAGGTGCGTGACCGTGAGGTTCTCAGCCACCGATTCACCGAGCTGATCGCGGACCTGCCGGTGGACCAAGTTCGCGGTCCGGTTGAAGCCGAAATCACCAAGGCTCTGGCCACGGAACAGGATGACGCCACGCGGCGGCTGAATGAGGCGATGCGTACACGGCGCTACCAACGCCTCGTGCGGCTCTTGCGCAGTTGGAAGACAACACCGCCGCTCAGCGATGCGGCCGATGCCGAGGACAAGACCGCGGCCAAGTACGTGAAAGAAGCCAAGCGAAAGGCCGACCAACGGCTACGGAAGGCCGGAGGTGATGTCGACCGGCTGCATCGCGCGCGCAAGGCCGCGAAGCGGCTGCGCTACGCAGCCGAACTCGTCGAGCCGGCTGACAAGCGGATGAAGCGCATCGCGCGGGACGCTAAGGAACTGCAAACTCTCTTGGGCGAGCATCAAGACTCCATTGTCGCCGCCGGGTTCCTTACCACGTTGAGTTCTGCAGGCAACGGGGAGATCGGCGAAAGCGCCTTCACGTACGGGATCTTGATGGCCAACGAGCTGCATCGCGCAGCGGAGATTCGTGCATCACTGAAGAACTAGCAACCACAGGATTTCGGCGCTTCTGTCGGTGCCGGGCGATAGAGATGTCTGCATGAGTGCTGAACCTGATTTGGCTCCAGTGCTGCACATCGAGCGCGAGCTGAGGCATCTGTCTGTTGAGATGACTCAGCCGAAAGCGGGCGAGCGTCTCCAGTGCAACGCCTACCGCATGCTCAAGTTCAGTTGCACCGGTCTTCGCTGGGCCACGGCTACCGCGACTTGAAGGTACCTCAAGCGACCGCCCTGCGTGGACGTCTGATGTCCAAGGGAGCCGGGGCCAGCTCGGCCATCATGGACAGCACCAGCTTCGAGGAGCACAGGCCACCTCCGTTGACACGACTAACCAAGCGCACATTTTGAGGACCGGGTACGGGGCTGGCAGGGTCAGCCCTTCTCCACGGCAATGAGTTCGTACTTTCACCCATTGTTCCTTGGCGAAGAAGGCTGCGGCTATTCGAAAGGCATCCACTTCAGCCGCAACTCCCGATTCTCTCCATATCCAGCTCCTTGAGCCGCGCCCGAAATGTTGAGGTACTCACTCACCGGATGCTCGTCGCGGTATTTGGTAACCATCTCTCAGGGAGATGAATTTCCCATTTCAGATCATTATCGGGAGTGAGGGACACCCATAAACTGCCAGTGGGTAGGTCTAGTATGAAATGTATGTTCGATTCGGGGGTGGCGGAGCTGCCGGCATTGGGGGCCGCGGCGTTGGCGGGGCTGATCGAGCAGAATCACGCCGAGCTGATGGCGCGGGAGTGCCGAATGTTGCAGCTGGCCTGCGCCTGGGCCGACGCACACTATCTGGACTCAGCCAGCCAGGAGTATCAGCCGTTGATCCGACGCGCCTGCGCCTGGGGTGGTGAGGGTACACCGGAAGTCTCAGAATATTGCGCCGCGGAGCTGGGCGCCTTACAGGGCACCGGGCTTGTGGCGGCTCGGGCGTTGATCGCTGATGCGTTGGATCTGCGGTATCGGCTGCCGCGGTTGTGGGGTCGGGTGTTGACCGGCGGGGTGCGGGCCTGGCAGGCCCGCAAGATCGCCGAACAGACCCGAGTCTTGTCGTGGGAAGCGTGCGCCGATGTTGATCATGCCCTCAGCGACTTTGTCGGGATGATGCCGTGGCCGCGGTTCGCCAAGATCTTGTCCGCCACGATCTTGGAGGCCGACCCGGCGTTGGCCGCTGAACGGGCCGAGCGTGCCCGCAGCACCCAGGATGTGTTCAGCTTCGACTCCGAGGACGGGCTGAAGACCATTGTGGCGAAGGCGGCGGCCGGTGACGCGATCTGGTTTTTGGCGACGGTGAGCCGGATCGCTGAGATTCTGGCTGCGCGCGGCGACACCGATCCGGTAGGGGCCCGGCGGGCCCGCGCCATCGGGATACTGGCCCGGCCGGCAGAGGCGCTCCGGCTGCTGATCGAGCACCAGCACGACCCCGTCGACCCGGCCGAACCCGACCGCGCCTGCCAGCCCGAACCGGCAGATGAGCCCGGGCCCAGCTCCTCCGAGCGCGATGCGGCGTGCGAGTACGGGCTGGATGCGGAGCCGGATGATCATCAGTCGTTGTCGGTGGCGGTGCCGCCGGGGCTCGATGAGTCGGCGGCACGGCCCCGCGTTGTATTGCACTTCCACCTTTCCGAGGCCGCTTTGGGTACCGGTCACGCGGTGGTGCGGCCGCAAGACGGCGGCCCGCTCACCCTCGACGAGCTGGCGGAGTTCCTGGGCCGCACCGGATGTCAGGTGCGGATCCAGCCGGTGCTGGATCCGACCGAGGTAGCCCCCGTGGATGGCTATGAGATACCGCAGCGGCTACGGGCCGCGGTCAGAGCCCGACAGATCGCCGACGTCTTCCCCTTCGGGACCTGTCTGAGTCCAAACATGGATCTTGACCACACCGAGCGATATGTGCCAATCGATGACGGCGGGCCGCCGGGTCAAACCCGATTAGGCAACCTCGGGCCGATGGCCCGGCCCAGCCATCGAGCGGTCACCCACGGAGGCTGGCAGAACACCAGCCCGAGCCGGGGTATTTCGTGCACCGCTCACCCTGCGGATACATCTATCTGGTCACCAACCAAGGCACCCTCGCCCTCGGCCGCACCGCTTTCAGCGCTGCCGTCTGGGAAGCCTCAAAACCGAAACCGGCCGAAATCGCCGCCTAGGAGGCAGTCTCGGCCTGGTCGAGCGACCAGGTACCGAGCGCACTCGCCTGTTCGAGAGCTTGTTCTGGAGCTAGACCGAACTCACGCGATCACGCAGCCATCGCAGGGCAAGGGCAAGCCGAAGACAGCTGCGCCCGACTCCCGATGTTCGGGGCCGCTTCGAAGCCGTCGAGCCTCTTCCCAGCGCACTGCACTGAGCGCTTCGCGGGCAGCGGCGCGCAGGGCTGCGACGTCGCCGGTCAGTCGCTCCTCGCCACGGGTTCAGTCTTCGACCGCCAGTCAGGAGCGACGCAGGAACTCGGCGACCTCGCTGATGTCACGCTCCCCCATCCCGGCCTCGAGTGCCTCTGCGACCAGCCGCCGTGACGCCTCGGCCTGGTCCATTCGCGCTCCCACCTGCTGCGCCAGGTCATGAATCAGATCCTGGTCCTTGGCGACCAGCGCAAGGCTGAATGCCACCGGATGCTCACCGGGCTCCAGGAAGGCGGCGCGCTTGTACTTCACGTACGGCGCACCCGCTGCGCCGGACTCGAACACGTCGTACACCGCCTCGCGATCAAGCCCGGCCTTCTCCGCAAGTACCAGCGCCTCGCTGACGGCGACGTTCAACGAGTGGACCAGAGAGTTCACGACCAGCTTCATGGTCGCTCCCGCTCCGATATCGCCGAGATGGAAGATCGACGTCGCGAACGCCTCGAGGACCGGCCGCGCCCGTTCGAGCGCCGCCTGATCTCCGCCGACCATCAGGGTGAGCGTGCCGGACTCGACGACCGAGACGCTGCCTGACACCGGGGTGTCGATCAAGGTCGCACCTTTCTGCGCGACAAGGGTGTCAGGCCGCGAATGGTCGCAGGGGCAACCGTGCTCAGGTCGCACACCACAGCACCTGGCTGCGCACCCGCGATCAGACCGTCGTCCGCAAGGTATGTCGCCGTCACGGCGGCGTCGTCGGCGAGAGACACCAGACAGATCTCGGCAGACGCTGCCGCTTCGCCGGCGGTCTCTGACACCTTCGCACCGGTACGCCGAGCGAGCTCCTCAGCTCGCGACCGTGTGCGGTTGAACACCACGAGATCATGGCCCGCCCCCGCGACCCGGCCGCCCATCGCGCTTCCCATCCGGCCGCCGCCGATCAATGCCACCCTCATAGCAGCAGCCAGCCGCCGTCGACGTACAGGTCGATCCCATTGACCGACCGGTTGCGGATCAGAAAGTCGACCGCGTCGACGATGTCCTCCATCGTCACGTTGCGCCCGGTTGGCGTCGCCCGTCGGACCTGTGCGGTGAACTCGTGCCGCCCCGACCAGTAGGGAGCGTCGGCAACAATGCCCGGATGGATCGCATTCACTCGGCGAGGTGACAGCTGCAAGGCCAGGGCGACCACCATGCCGGAGATGCCGGCGTTGACGGTACCGACCGTCATCCCGCCTGGGTAGGGACGGTCCTTGGCCCGCCCACCGAACAGCACGATCGAGCCCTCCTCCGCCAACCGCTCTCGCATCGCGCTGACGACAGCGGTGTTACCCAAGAGCTTCATGTTGACGAGATTGCGCGCGGAGGCGATGTCGTAGGTGTCAAGCGTGTTGGTGTCTCGGGCGATCGCCGCCAATACGAGGTGGTCGACCGCGCCTACGTCGGCTAGCGCGTCCGCGACCAGCTCCGGCTCGGAGAGGTCCAGAGCGATCCCGCGGGTGTCACCGCCCAGCTCTGTCGCCACCGAATTGGCCGCCGAACCGTCCCGGCCTGTCAGCACCACCGACCAACCCTGCTTGGCGTAATGTCGGGCGATTTCCTTGCCAATACCCTGCGTGCCGCCGACGATCAAAAGTGCCGGCTGCGTCATCCAAGTACCTCCCTCAGGTAGTCCCAATCCCGAGCGAACCGATAGGAATACCGTCTCGGCGGCTGCGGGGCCTGGGTCTCCAGCCACCGCAGCGTGCCACGTCCCAGGTTGCGGAAGGAGTGCGCGCACCCCACTCCCGCCCAGGCGATGTCTCCCGCACCGAGAACGACCGGCTTGCCGTCGAATGTCGCCTCGGCCTCTCCTTCGAGGAAGTAATAGGTCTCCTCGAACGGGTGATCATGCGGGCCGGTGGCTCCGTCCGGGTCGTATTGCACCATGAACATCGTCGCGAGCTGGGCGCCAAGGTCCGAATCGACCATCATCTTCACATTGATCCCTCCGTAGACGAACAGCGCGGTGCGCATGCTCGCCGTGACGTCGAGCAAATCCTGGCTTTGCTTGTTCGCATCCATGTGCGATGACGTAATGCGCCCGAAGTAACGATTGCGAGCATCGCGCACGTCTACCTCGACCGGCTCATCGACCGATGGGGCCGGCACCAGAAACGTGTCGTCCTCATACGCCGATCGCGGCATCGGAGCCTGCATCTCCGCCCACCGCACCGGATGGTCACTGTCGTTGCGTAGCCGGTGTGGCATGCCTACCGGGACCACGCCGTATCCGCCGTCGGAAAGCCGGAATGATCCCTCGATCGTCTCCATCACTGTCGTCCCTGTGACGACAAAGAAGCTCTCCTCGTACGAGTGCACGTGCCAGGGCATGGAGCCGCCCGGATCAAGCTCACTGATAACAAACCCTGTGTGTACGGCCTGAGTGTGCTCACCCACTGCCATACCACGGCGGTATCCAGTCGCCTCGCTTGCCCAGCCGGTGCTCGGAGCGACGAGCTCCAATTCACCGGCCGGACGTACTAGGTGGCCTCCGCTCACTGCGGCTTCTCAGCCGTAGTTTCGAGCAGGTAATCGCGCGATGCCTCAACATCGGCGCGAGCCTTGTCAACATCGGCAAGCAGCTTCCCGTTGCGCTTCTTGACCTGTCCAGCGACGAGCACGGTGTCCACATTGGACACGTCGGCGCACAGTACGACCGCCGCAACCGGGTCGATCACCGGGGCCATGTTCAGCGACTTGGCCTCGATGATCACAATGTCGGCCTGCTTGCCCGGCGTCAGCGACCCGGTGCGATCCTCGAGTCCGGTGGTGTATGCGCCATCGATGGTTGCCGCCTCAAGGATCTCTCGCGCGGTCAGCACCTCCTTGGGCACCCGCTCGTTCGGCTCGTAATTCTCGGCGTGCACCCGAGCGCGGTCGGCACTGAAGGCGGCGCGCATCTCGGTGAACATGTCACCGGGAACCGACGTCACGGCGTCGATGGACAGGCTCGGCCGAAGTCCCAGGTGCCGCGATTGCAGCAACGGCGGCCAGCCGTGGCCCATCTGCATCTCGATCTGAGGTGCGATCGAGATGGTGCCTCCACTGTCCTTGACGAGCTGCCATTCCTCATCGCTGAAGTGACAGCAGTGGATGTACGTCGTATCCGGACCCAGCAGCCCGTACTCGTCGAGCTGCTTGATCATGGCGAACCGTCCGGCGAGCCGGCCCATCGCGACGTGCACGGTGATCGGAATGCCCAGCTCGCGCGCCAGAGCCCACTCATCGCGAACGACGTCCTCGAGGCAGAAACCCGTGCCGCGGGTGGCCAGGCCCATGGTGAGCAACCCATCGTCGGAGCTGAAGTACGTCTCACGCACGCGGCGCACGTCGTCGGCCGGAATCGCGATCTTGCTATCAAACCAGTAGTCGGCCAGCGAGAGGTTGGCGCTGCCGTACGCGTACTGCGCCCGAATGCCGGTCTCTTGCAGTCCGGTGATGGCCGCATCGGCGTGATCGGGAGTGTTGTTGATGTGGGACCAGTCGACCAGTGTGGTGATCCCGGCGTTCAGGCACTCCAGAGACCCGGCGACATTGCTCGCGTGCACGTCCTCGGGCCGGTAGGCCGGCGCGAGCGTGTCCAGGACCTCTACGAAGTAGTCATCAAGCGCGGCGTTCGGCCCGCAGCCCCGGATCGCGGTCTCCCACGTATGCCGGTGGGTGTCGACGAAGCCCGGGATCACAATGCAGTCGGTCGCATCGATCACCTCGGCATCGGCGCTGATGTTCGGTTCAACGGAGACTATCTTGTCGTCTTCGACGAGCACGTCGCCGGTGAAATCCCCGATCTGGGGGTCCATGCTCACGACCGTCCCCCCGCGGATCAGCGTCTTGATTGTCATCTGCCCTGCTCCTTTGCATTCGGCGTGGATTCCTTGGTTTGCCTAGAAGGCGGCGAGTCGTCGTACGGCCTGGACGACCTTGTCAACGGTGGGTATCACCGCGTCCTCGAGTACGTCCGCGAACGGAAGCGGTACGCACTCCGCAGCCACTCGCCGGATCGGCGCGTCGAGGGACTCGAATCCCTCGTCGGCAACGATCGACGCGACCGTGGCGCCCCAGCCGCCCTGGTAGGGGTTCTCCTCCACCAAAACCAGGCGGGACGTGTGCGCGACCGACGACAGCACAGCCTTGGCATCGAGCGGCACCAGGCAGCGCAGGTCGACCACCTCGACGAAGATGCCCTCGCCGGCCAGCTGCTCGGCGGCCGACAGCGCGGTTGGCACCGTTGACGCCAGGGCAACGACTGTCACATCATCGCCGGGACGAACCACGGCCGCCTCACCCAGCGGCACGACGTGCTCGGGCGGTGCGGGCTCTCCTTTGCTCGCGAACAGACCTTTGTGTTCGAAGAACATGACGGGGTCGTCGCTCCGGATCGCGGACGCCATCATGCCCACCACGTCGGCCGGTGTTGACGGTGCGGCGATCTTCAGACCGGGCACAGTGAAGACCCAGTTTTCGACCGCCTGGGAGTGCTGGGCACCGAAGCCGAGACCGCCGCCGTTGGCGGTGCGAATCACGAGCGGGACGGTGACCTGGCCGCCCGTCATGTAGCGCATCTTGGGGATCTCGTTGGCGAGGTAGTCGTAGCAGCACGCGAAGAAGTCCGAGAACATGATCTCCGCGACCGGACGCATCCCGGTCATTGCCGCACCAAGCGCGGCACCGACGATCGCCTGCTCGGAGATCGGTGTATCCCACACGCGCTCCGGACCGAACTCGGCGAAGAGGCCGGCCGTGGTCTTGAAGACCCCCTCAGCCGCTCCGATGTCCTCCCCGAGACAAACCACGCGCGAGTCGCGACGCATCTCACGGGCAATCCCCTCGGACACGGCTTGGCGGTAAGTGGTCAATTCCGCCATGCCGCACCACCGTCCGCCCATACGTCGGTAAGTGCCGTGGCCGGGTCGGGGTATGGCGCATCCTTGGCCTCCTGAACGGCCGCCTGCACGACCTGCGCCACCCTGGCGTCGGCTGCATCGATGTCGGTTTCGCCGATCCCCAAGCTGGTCAGCCGTTCCCGTGCAACCAGCAGCGGGTCGCGCTGCAGCCAGCGCTCGACCTCATCGGCCGGGCGGTACTTCGCAGGATCGGCTCGGCTATGCCCGTAGTGGCGGTAGGTCATCGCCTCGACAATCGTGGGGCCGTCGCCTGCCCGTGCCCGATCGACGGCAACTCTCAGGGTGTCTTGGACCTCGACCACGTCGTTGCCATCGATGATCGCGGCTGGCAGCCCGTACGCGCTCGCTCGGTCTGCGGCCGGGTGGGCGACCGCGGTCACCGCCGAGATCGGGGTGTACTCCATGTAGAGGTTGTTCTCGCAGACGAACAGCACCGGGAGCTTCCAGACGGCCGCCAGGTTGAGCGTCTCGTGGAAGGCGCCGATATTGGTTGCGCCGTCGCCGAAGAACGCAACCGCGACCTGATCGGTACCGCGCAGCTTCGCCGACCACGCGGCGCCGGCCGCAATGGGCAAGTGTGAGCCGACAATCGCGTACGAGCCGAGCATTCCGTTGGCGGCCTTGGTCAGATGCATCGAGCCGCCTTTGGCAGCACAGAGGCCGGTGGCCTTGCTCATCAACTCCGCCAGACATTCGGCCGGCGTGGCACCTCGGGCCATCACGTGATGGTGTCCGCGGTACGTGGCGAATACGTAATCGTCCTCGCGGAGAGCCGCGCTGGTGCCGACCGCGACCGCCTCCTGTCCAGCGGCCAGGTGGGTGGTGCCCTTGACCTCTCCGGACATGAACAGGTCGTACGCCGCCTTCTCGGTCTGCCGGATCAGCACCATCTGCTCGTACCATCCCAGCAACCGGTCGGCGTCGACCGTGACAGTCGCCTCCGCGGGAACCGTCACTGCTCGCCCCTACCCGCGGTCGTGTTCAGATGGGACTGTGCCTCGCGTAGCGTCGGCAACTCTCGACCGACAGTCCAGTAGCGCTGGCCGGCGATCAACAACTCCTCCGCCGGGAATTTCGTGATCACCTCACAGCCGTCAGCGGTGACGACGACCTCCTCCTCGATCCGGGCCGCCGACCAGCCGTCCGACGCCGGCCAATACGTCTCGAGTGCGAACACCATCCCTTCCTCGAGTACTTCCGGATGGTCGAGCGACACCAGGCGGCTGAAGATCGGCTTCTCCCAGATGGCCAGCCCGACGCCATGGCCGTACTGCAGGGCAAACGCCGCTTCTTCGTTGGCGAATCCGAACTCCTTCGCGGTTGGCCACAGCGAGACGATGTCGGCTGTCGTCGCGCCTGGTCGGACCGCCGCGATCGCCAGGTCCATGTACTCCCGGCAGCGGACATAGGCGTCGCGCATCGCAGGTGACGCGCTGCCCACGGCGAAGCAGCGGTAGTAACAAGTCCGATAGCCGAGGTGGCTGTGCAGGATGTCGAAGAACGCGGGGTCACCCGGCCGGACGATCCGGTCGCTGTATACGTGCGGATGTGGGGAACACCGCTCGCCCGAGATTGCGTTCACGCCCTCGACGTACTCACTGCCGAGGTCATAGAGCACCTTGCTGACCAGGCCGACACACTCGTTCTCGCGTACGCCCGGACGCAGGAAGGCATAGAGCTCGTCGTACGCCGCGTCGACCATCGAACACGCCTGGGCGAGCAGGGCGATTTCATCAACGGTCTTGATCCGGCGTGCCTCTAGGAACACCTGCTGGCCGTCGACCACCGTGAGCCCCTCCGCCTGGAGCGCAGACAAGATCGGTATCTCGATCACGTCGACCCCGAGCGGCTCCTTGTCGAGCTCATAGTCGCGGAGGACGTTGGCCACTTTGCGCGCTACCTCCTGCGCGATCCCAGCGTCCGGATGGAATGCACCACGCAAGGTGGAGATCCCGGCACGCGCTCCGGATCGGCCAGCCTTCGCTGTCTCGGAGAGCTCGCGGTCACCGGGCTTTCGGTCGTGGTCCAGCCAAGGGTTGTAAAGCTGGTGATGCCTAGCCGCCGACCCGAAGTCCCAGACGACTGGCCGGGCTCCTCGCGGCAGTAGCGCGAAGCGGATCAGCTTGTCCATGGCCCAGGTACCAATGTGGGTGGCGGTCATGTAGCGGATATTGGAGAAGTCGAACGTCAGCAGCGACCCGAGTTCGGAGGCGTCCAGGTGCTGCCTCAGTCGGTCAAGCCGGTCGGTGCGCAGTCGATCGACGTCGACCCGTGCCTCCCAATCGACCGCGTTAGGCCCGTACGTGCGGATCGCCATTGCACCGCCCCACGTCTTCGATGGTGTTCAATATAAGTTACGCCTGTTCAGTAGCACTGACTAGACCGGTCACCAGCTGGCGTCAAGGAGGGCATGTGGGTGAGCCGAAGGTGCCACCGATCGGGCCCCGGATCCGCGCCGAGCGGGCCCGCCGCGACGTGACCATCCGTGCGCTCGCGCGCGACATCGGAGTGTCGCCGAGCCTGATTTCGCAGATCGAAACCGGAAAGAGCCAGCCCTCGGTGAGCACGTTGTATGCGATTACCTCGGCGCTGGATTTGCCGTTGGAGGACCTTTTCGATGCCGACGAGCTGGACGAACCGGTGGCGGCGCCCGCGACCGCTGGAGCGACGGGCCTTCGCTACTTCGGCACCGACCGCGCCAAGGGGGTGGGGCCGCACGTAACCCCTGATGATCGGGAACTGCTGACCCTGGAATCGGGAGTCACCTGGCAACGGCTGGGTCAGGTCCCCCATCACCACGTCGACTTCCTGCTCGTCACCTACCAGCCGGGGAGCGCCTCATCCTCTGACGGCCGGCTGATGAGGCACAGCGGAACCGAATACGGATACTTGATCAGCGGCGAGCTGAATCTGACCCTGGGGTTTGATCAACACGTATTGGTCGCGGGAGACTCCATTTGCTTTGAGTCGACGACTCCGCACGGCTACAGCAATGACGGGGAAGTCCCGGCCGTGGGTGTCTGGTTTGTGGTCGAGCCTGGCTGATCAACTTGTCGCGTCCGAGTGATGTTCTAGCGCGGCCAGCCGTAGCTCTAGCTGGTCGACCCGATGCCGCAGTAGCGTCAGCTGCGCCTCCATACTGACCTCGCGCTCGGCGCGGCGCTGAATTCGGGCTGACTGCGCGGCCCGATCGAGCACCGCCTGCAGCGGCACCAACCGTTGCGGGCCGTGCGGTCCGTCGACCAACCGCGATGCGATTTCGCCGTTGCGGTACCACGCGCGCAGCGCCGAGCGCGATACCCCGGCTTCGGCCTCTGCGATGGCTAAGGGCACCCACGGCGTGTCGTCGAGCTTGGCCAACAGCTCCAGCTCGTCGCGCCATGCATCGAGGCGGTCATCCCAGTCGGACGGCACCGTGCTACCTCCCATTGAACCTTATTAGTATCAGTGTATTGACATGGTTTTGATAATGGAATCATGTTTGAGCGATTCTCCGGGCAGGCGCGGCACGTCGTGGTCAGTGCGCAGGAAGAGGCCCGTGAGCTGGACCACAACTACATCGGCACCGAGCACATACTGCTTGGGCTGCTGACCTCGGATTCGCTGGCAAGCGCCAGCCTCAACGCCCTCGGTTACACCCGTGACGACGTGCAGGCCAAGCTGGTGGCGATTGTCGGTCGCGGCAAGGCGTCGCCCGGCGGGCACATCCCCTTCACCCCGCGGGCGAAGAAGCTGCTCGAGCTGTCACTGCGCGAGGCGCTGCAGCTCAAGCACAACTACATAGGCACCGAGCACATCCTGCTCGGCCTGCTCCGCGAGGGCGAGGGCATGGCGGCGCAGATCCTGGCGGACAAACACCCGCTGGACCAGATCCGCGGCGACGTGCTGACGCGGATCGAGTCGCCTGCGCCCCGCGAGGCCCACGGCGCAGGCCGTACACCAGCGGCGCATGACGTCCTGGCGCTGGCTGCGGAGTTCGCCGGCGAGGGACCCGTCGGCAGCCAGCACATCCTTGAGGCGATGCTGCAGCAGCCGGACAGCGCCGCAGCCAAGGTGCTCCGCGACGCTGGCATCGACCTCGACCAGCTCGCCGCCAAGCTGGACCAGGTCAACATCGAGGACACCACCGACGACACGCCGACACAAGCCGGCGCCCGCCAACTCGAGCTGTCGGTGACCGATGAGGCCGTCACAGTCGTGTTACGCGACCCCGCCTCCGTCGATCTGGCCAAACAGATCGTTCAGCTCAACGGCGGACCGCTGACGGCCCGCGGCCCCCAGCTCGACCTGCTCGGTCGGCTGTGGACGGCGATACACGATTGGCTTGCCGCCACCGCGCGTGCGCTGGCACCCCCGCCGGATGTAGCGCCGGAGGTAGCGGAGAAGTTGTTCACTCGCGGCCTGCCCTCCAGATTCCGCCGCCGCCGAGCCGGCTGACCGTGAATCACTGGGTTGAGGCCCAGCTACCCTGAAGCTCGGCATCGAAAGGCATGATGGCCCAAGAGCACAAGGCACAGAAGCAACCTCAAGACTCGTACGCCCAGCAAGGCAAGAAGCTGACGTCGGTGGTGCAGCGGCTTCGCGGCTGGGTTGGATCAGACCCCTCACGAGCACCCGAGCTCACGGATGCCCTGATCCAGCTCACAGCACACAGGCTGCTGGGGCATGGCTACGCCGCAGCTGCGGAGGACGCCCGGGACGCCGTACGCCGCTCGGCCGAACTGCTTGCGGCCAAGGGCCCGATCGGGCCATACACCTCGGTGAGCGACGCGACGCGTTATGTCACTTCGGTCATTTATCTGGCCACCGTTCAGGCGGGCATGGGCCTGTCGGATGCAGCCGGAAGGACGATCGAATCGCTGAAGGAGATCCAGGAACAACTCGGTGAAGGGCTCCAGCGGCTATTGCAGCCCCAGACTGCGATCTGGGCCCTGTCGTGCAACGCTCGAGCCGCACTCGCCTCGGGGGATATTGCCGCTGCGAACGCCTGCGCCGATGCGACGCTCCTCCGACTAACAGAGTCTGGCCTCGCGGAGAACCCTGACTCGCAGTATCTCGCGATGGATGTCGACCGGCTCGCCTCCGACTGCCGTTGGGCGGCAGGCCGCGCCGAGGAGGCCATCGCCTTTCTGCATGCAGCCAAGAAGCGGTATGACGAAGTAGTCGACGGACGCCTTGAGCAGCCGGCGCGGCTGAGTCCGGCCCTTCTGGACCGCCTCGCCGAGCCGCTATTCACCCTCTATCAGGACCTGGCTGATCGCTTGGCCGCCATCGGTGAAGTGGACCTCCGCCTGATGACTCGGCGCCGGCTCATTGAACTCTTGCGTGGGCTGACCGGACGTCTCGGCGATCCGGCGCGCGTGCAACTGGCACTTGGCGTTGACAGATCTAGCCCAGGACCTGTTGGAGTACGGCCGGGTCGATGAGGCGGACGCAGCCGCCGCCCGGGCTGCCGAGATCGAGCAGGCGATGGCGCAGGCGCGGGCGGCGCTGGGGGATGTCCCGCGCGGAACGATCATTCGTGGAAACCAGCCGGTGGCCTGGACACAGCTGCCACCGCCGGCCTCGTACGCGGCAGCGACCGCCGTAGCCGCTGGCAAGGTCGACCTGACGATCCTCCAGGCGGAGCGGCAGCGCACAGCCGCCGCGTGGCTCCAGGCAGAGCGAGCCCAGGCGCACCGGCTGGAGCTGGAGCGGATGGAGCAAGCGCGAATCGAGGCCGAGCGGCTCGAGGGTGAACGTATCGAAGCTGAGCGCGCCGCCGCTGCTCAGCTTGCTGCTGAACGCGCTCGGGACGAAGAGGCGGAGCGGGTCGAGGCTGAGCGAAAGTCTGCGGCCGAGGAGGCGGAGCGGCTCGAGCGGAGACGTCGGCGCGAGGAACGCTTCGAAGCGCACCGGCTAGAAGTCGAGCGACGCGAAGCCGGGCAGCGCGAGGCGGAGCGGCTCGAGGCCGAGCGACGTGCCGGCGAACAGCTGGCAGCTGACCCGGCTGAGGCCGAACGGCTGGAATTGGAGCGGCTGCAGGCTGAGATCGACGAGCTCGAGCGCGCTGAGACGCGGGCCGAAGCCGAACGCAATGAGCTCGGCTGACGACATTCTTATGATCATGCGCGGCGGCATGAGGCGGCAGCACTCTCCGGCGACTTAGCATCAGCTAGTTGGACTCCGCACTAGCGGCAGCTGACGCAGAGTCCAAGTAACCGAGGCGAAGTGGTTCTGGACTACGCGGGAGAGGACGTGATCATGCTCAATAACGGCCCCGCCCGCCTGACCGCGCAATCCGACCCGTACGCAGAACGACACATCGAGATCGCCTGCGACGAGTCAGGGTTCTCAGGCGGGAACCTGGTCGGCGGAGGGCATAGCCCGGTCTTTGCTCACGCCAGCGTGCGTATCGAGTCAGAGACAGCGCGCGAGTTGGTCCAGCACCTTCGGCGGGAAATCGGCGCTCGCGGCGACGGCGAGTACAAGTCGCCCGAAATCTTGCGGCCTCGGCGGCGACCACTTGTGCTCTGGCTGCTCGGCTCCAGCAGTCCCATCCACGGCAACGCACACGTTCACCTCGCGGACACCCGATTGTTCGTTCTTGCCCGCATGGTCGACGTGCTTCTCAGCGGGCAGCCGGTGCGCGGTATCGCCTGCCCGGGACGGAGCCCTCACACGCGACCGCTGGCGCTTGCCCTTTACCGGTCAGGCGAGCAAAGCTACGGAACCGCCCACTGGCAGGAATTCCTCACTTTGTCGGCCAATCTCTTCCGGACCAACAACCGGTGGTTGCCGAAGACGCCAATCCAGATGTTCTACACGACCCTCGAGGCGATGATCAAGACGAACGGCGCAGCCGACGTCACCCACGTGATGAACCTGCTGCGATCGACACGGCCCGTCGCCGAAGCAACGCGTTCATCACACCTCGAGCACCCGAAGCTCACTCCGCTCATGGAGCCGCTGCTTCCGGCGCTGAACCGCACCGTCCAGTACTGGGGATCCGGGGCCGAGATCCTCTCCATCGTGCACGACGAGCAGTCCGCGCTGACCCCAGAACGCATCGCCGACATTGCTATGGCCTTCGCCGCGAGACACCCTGGACACCGGCTGACCGATGTCCGGCTCGTCGATTCCCGTCGTGAACCTCGAGTGCAGATCGCCGACTTTGTCGCCGGTATCGCCCGGCGGCTCGCCACTGACGAGCTCAAAGGTCGCGTGGATTCTGAGATCACAGCCTTGCTAGGTCCGCTCATTGATCATGAATCGGTTTGGGCCGAGCGCAACGGTCTGGTCTCTGATCAGCAGGTGTGACGAACGCAATACAGTGCAACAGAAATAGCCGGGCCAGCCTCGCGCTTGTATATATCGTGACTATGAATGTGATGACTGCTGAGTTGCCGACGGTCTTCACCACCCAGTGGTGTGGCTATTGCGTGCGGCTCAAGTCACAGCTGACGCGCGCCGGAATCGACTTCCAGGAGATCGACATCGAAGATCACCCCGATGGCGCCGCAGTCGTCGCTCAGGTCAACGCCGGCCATCTCACCGTACCGACAGTTGTCTTCCGCGATGGATCTTCCCTGACCAACCCGTCAGCGGCCCAAGTCAGTAGCCGCTTGGACTAGTGTCGGTCGCCGCCGCCGCTGGTCCTGCAACGCGCGTAGAGCCGCTCAAATGTGTGCCTAGAGTGAATCTATGGCGACCTCAAGGACCGCCCTCGGCCGTTGGCCAGAGGCGCTATGGAGATCACCGGCTCTTGTCGACGGGCTACTCGGTTACGCGGTCGCCATGGCCGTTGGCGTGGCGGTGTTCACCAGCTCGGCCGGCCGGCTAGCCGAATCGTGGCCGGCGTACGCGTTCGCCCTTGGCTTTGGGCTGCTGCTCCTCGTCCGGCGGCGGCACCCCGTGCTCGTTGTGGTGCTCACCTCGCTCGGCATTTGCGTGTACTACACGCTTGATTACCCGCCTATCGGTTTGGCTCTGCCAATCGCCGTGGCGCTCTTCTCAGTCGCCGAGGCCGGACGACTTCGAGTCGGCATCATCGTCGCGGCAGTGCTGCTCGCGCTGTCGGTGTTCTTCCAAATCGTGGGCGGTCAGGATCCGCGTCAGCTTCTCGGCTACGCACTTCCACCGGTGATCGCGCTCATGGGGGCGTCGCTGGCATTGGGCGATGGCGTCCGATCCCGCCGCCTGCTGAGAGAATCGCAGCACGAGCGGGAGCGCCAGGCCCGGCTCGAGCTCGAGCGTCGCGCGGCTGAGCAGCGAAATGAGGAACGGCTCCGACTGGCCCGTGACCTACACGACGCGCTGGGCCACAACGTGGCCATGATGTCGATGCAATCGGCGGTGGCGGCCGAGGCGTTACCGGAGCGGGTTTCGGATGCCCAGCGAGCAGTGGCTGAGATCCGCAGCATCAGCGTCGCCACCATGAGCGAGCTGCGGCGCACGGTCCGGCAGCTCCGATCGCTGGAGTCGGACGTGGATTTGCCGGCCGGCCTGGAAGACCTTTCCGCACTTGCCGAGCAGGCCCGCAGTAACGGCCTGGACGTCCGAATCCTAGAGTCTGGCGATCAGCGCGACGTACCTGATGCGCTGGACCGGGCGGCGTACCGAATAGTGCAGGAGGCACTGACCAACGTCATCCGGCACGCGAACGCAGCCAAAGTCACCGTGACGCTCGACCGAGGCCCGGACGCTCTCACGATAACCATCCGCGACGACGGGCAGGGCGCAGCAGAAGTCGTCGAAGGCAACGGCGTTCGCGGTATGCGGGAGCGAGCGACGGAGTTGGGCGGTCAGCTCGACGTCAGCAGCACTGGCCGCGGCGCGGGAACCGTGGTGACCGCGGAGTTGCCCTGGCCACAGAGAGTGCGATCGAACACATGATCCGGGTCGTGCTCGCAGATGATCAGGCGCTGGTACGCAGCGGGCTGCGTGCGTTGTTGGCGAACAGTGATGATCTTGAGGTTGTCGGCGAGGCTGTCGACGGACGTGATGCGGTCGCCGTGGTGGCGCGGACCCGACCCGACGTGGTCCTGATGGACGTCCGGATGCCTATCGTCGACGGCATCGCTGCGACCCGCAAGATCACCGCGGATCCCGGGCTGTCCGGGGTGGCGATCATCATACTGACCACATTCGATGAGGATGATCAGATCTTCGCCGCGATCCGGGCAGGGGCTTCCGGCTACCTGCTCAAGGATGTCGAACCTGATGATCTTCGTGGGGCGATCCGCGTGGTTGCTGCCGGCGACGCGCTGTTGTCGGCCTCGATCACCCGGAAGGTGATGGTGGGAATTGTCTCCGGCCCTGCTGGCAGCGCGGACCGCGCCCGACTCAAGGAGCTCACCGAACGGGAGTGTGAGGTGCTAGCCGAAGTCGGCCGCGGACTGTCCAACGACGAGATAGCTGCGGAGATTCACATCAGCCCGGCCACTGCGCGTACCTACGTGAGCCGAATGCTGACCAAGTTGGGAGCGCGGGATCGGGCGCAGCTGGTCGTGATCGCGTACGAGACAGGCCTTGTGACGCCAGGCCGACACCTGGAGAAACCCGGCCGCCCCTGACGCGGGATACGTCGAAAAGCGATCACATCTGTCGCTTTCAGCGAGTGGGTACCAGAGCCCGCGATTTCTACCGTGGTGTGCGTCCTGCTGCCACCACGGAGAAGTCTCATGGTCTACCCCTTTCAGCCGCCGCCGCATGCTGGCCGGGATGGCTGCGTTGCCGGCCCTCGCTCTTGTCGGCTGCGCATTCGACCGCACCACGGCCAATCCGATCAGTACCGTCGGCATGCTCGACTTCGGCAACCGACTCCGGATACCGGGCCTGGCCGCCTCCAGCGTCGCCGAGGACGGTGTCCGGGAGTTCCGGCTGAGCGCGGTCGCCGGAGCGGCCGAATTTCTTGCGGACACGTCAACGCCGACCTGGGGCTACACCGACGGTCGATATGACGCCGGCTATCTCGGCCCCACCTTGCGAGCGGCTCGAGGCGAGCGGGTTCGGGTCATGGTGGAGAACCGGTTGTCTGACACCACGACGGTGCACTGGCACGGCATGCATCTCCCGGCCCGTTTTGATGGTGGCCCGCACCAACCGATCGCCGCTGGCGAGTCATGGCAGCCGGAATGGTTGATCGATCAGCCGGCGGCCACACTGTGGTACCACCCGCATCCGCACGGCGAGACGGAGTTTCAGGTCGCCCGCGGGCTGGCAGGGCTGTTCTACCTCGACGACGGTACGAACCCGGATCTGCCGCATCGCTATGGAATCGACGACATCCCGATCATCCTGCAGGACCGCAGCTTCGACTCGCGCGGGCAGTTCTCGTTGCGCGGCCGCGCGGTAACGGGCCTGCTCGGAGAGAAGATCCTGGTGAACGGCACGTACAACCCCTACCTTCCGGTCACCACGAGCCGGGTCCGGCTGCGGATCCTGAACGCCTCAACCGCGCGGATCTACCACTTGGCCTTCGCCGATGATCGGGAGTTCGCGCTGGTAGCGACAGACTGCGGGTTTCTGCCTGCGCCGCAGCCGACGCGCCGAGTGCTGCTGTCCCCCGCGGAACGGGCAGAGATCATCGTGGACGTCCGGCCTGGTGAGCGGCCGATACTCCGCTCGGTGCCGTGGGACTTGAACATGATCACCCCGCTGACCAACGGTGCGGGCGGCAATGATCATCTTGACCTGCTGCAACTCCGGGCCACCAACTCGCTCACTGAGGGCGGCCGGCTTCCGGAGCGGCTGGAGACCAGTTCCGCTGTCGCACTTGATCATGTAGCAGCCCGCCGAACGTTCCAGCTCGATGGCCGCGAGATCAACGGTCATCAGATGGAAATGTCGCGAATCGACACCGTAGTCGCGGCTGGCACCACTGAGCTGTGGACCGTACGGAACGCCCAAAACCAACCGCACAACTTCCATGTCCATGGGGTGGCGTTCCAGATTGTCCCGCCTCGTGCAGCTGCACCTGATCCGCGATTGGGCTGGAAGGACACCGTGCTGCTGGCCGCCGAGGAGACGGTTCAGTTGGCGATCAGGTTCCCGCCGCACCAGGACCCGCTGACGCCATACATGTACCACTGCCACCTGATGTGGCACGAGGACGTGGGAATGATGGCGCAGTTCACCGTGGTCGATCCCGATCAAGTTGACTCGGCACCGCGGAACCTCGAAGGCGATCATGATCACATGGCAGCCGGCCATGATCACGACTGAGTGCGTCTGAGTTCCCAAAGCAGCTACACCAAAGGAGACGAACCATCATGTCCACCAGCAACCCGCAACCAAAGTCACCAGCGACTAGCAGGCGGCGTCCGGGAGTGATCATCGCGATGATTCCTATCGGCGCATTTCTAGGTTTCCTCGGCGGCCTCTTGATCGAGATCATCGTCGGACTCATCGCGAGGGCGGTATTCAGCGCTGATCATCCGGCAGCCTTCTCGTGGCACTTCCTGGGCTCATTGCCCGGCCTCGGCGCGTTGATCGGTTGCCATCGTGGCACCAATCCTGTATGCGCGCGGCCATGGTCGGGGCCCGGCCACCTGACCGTGATCACCTTTCAGCGGTGGTTAGGCCAGCCGGCAGCGGGCACCGAGACAGTCGCGGTGAGCACCCGTCCGGTACGTGGCCCGGTGGTGAGCCGCTGCAGGTTGTCGCCGAAATCCTCGTCCATGTGCCAGTCGGCGGTCAGCATGAAAAGGGTCCGACCGTCATCGCCGCCGAGGGCGCAGGCGAAGCCGGAGTGTTCGAGCGGTATCCGATCGAGCACCTCGCCGCCATCGGCCACGCGTAGGCAGCAGGACTCGTTCTCGTACCAGCTGGGCGTCCAGACGGCGCCCTCGGCGTCCATGCAGATCCCGTCGGCCGGCACCCCAGCGAATGTTCTCCGGTTATCGAGGCCACCGTCGTCGCTGATGTCGAACGCTGTCAGCTTGCCCGCGAAGGACTCGGCGATGATCAAGGTTGAGTTGTCTTCGGTTACTGCCATCCCGTTGGGGAAGGCGATTCCGTCGGCGACCTGACGCACGGCACCATTGGGCGTGATCGCCGCAATGAAGCCGGGCGCAACGCCCTCGTCGGGGGAGAAGTCGGCGCCACCGTTGACGTAGATCGTGCCGCGGCCGTCGACGACGATCTCGTTCAGCCCGCCGGGGAGGCCGGACAGGTCGGCATGGTCGACCAGCGAGCCGTCCGGTTCCTGCCGCAGCAGCCGCTGCTCCGGGCCGGCCACGACCAGCAGCTGACCGTCGGGCAGCCAATCGATGGAGAACGGGATGGTGGTGGGCACCCGCGTGACGACCTCGCGATGCCCCTCCTGATCGAACGCGAGAATCTCTTGGGCACCCCAGTTCGACAGCCACAGGCGGCCGTCATGCCAGCGGGCGGACTCGCCGATGATCAGGTCGGTGGCCAGAACACGCGGTTGTAACACGTCGATCTCCTTTGTCACCAGTCGTGGCTGAAGTCAGCCGCAAAGTTACCGCCTGCGGGGGTCAGCGATTGGTCCACGTACCGTCGGTGGGCCCGGGTGGCACCCGGTCGGCAACCTCGTCTGGGGCCAGCTGCTCCCTACGCGTGCATAGCGACCAGTAATGCCCGAAGGGGTCGCGAACGATGCCGTAACGCTCGCCCCAGAACATCTCGGCTACCGGCATCTCCACAATGGCTCCCAACTCGACGGCGTGCGCGAAGGCACTGTCGACGTCGTCGAGCTCGAGCAGCAACAAGACCGGTGAGCCGCCCAACGTGGAAGGAGAGATAGCGTTCAGCTCCTTGATCTCTTCGCTCAGCAAGAGCTTGTCGGGGCCGACGGCAAGCTCGACGAAAAGGACCCGGCCGTCGGGCAAGCGGTGCCGAATGAGCTCGGCGGCACCAAACGCTTCGCTGTAGAACGCCACCGCGGCGTCCGCATCGGACACAAAGATGTGCGTGCCCAGACCGAGCGGTCGCTGTCGGGTCATTTTGTCCTCCGTTCAGCATCGAGAAGTCCTGCGGTGTCGGCGGCCTCCACGAGTCGCGCCAGCAGCTCGGCCTCCTCGCGGACGGCTTGTGCACCAAGCGGGGTGAGCTGGTAGTAACGACGGCGGGCGTCGTGCGGGGCACTGGGGTCATTGACCTCCGACTCACTGACCAACTCGTCGGCGACCAGTCGGGCCAGCGTCCGGTACAGCGTGCCCGGCCCCAACCGAACCTGCCCGTTCGTGAGCTGATCAACGAACCCCATCACGGCGTACCCGTGGCTATGACCGGACGCCAAGGCAAGCAACACCTGAAATCCGGCCGTCGTCAGCGCCGGGACACCACTTGTCGAACTCACAGCGGTAGGATACAGTCCGTATCGGATATGACCAGTTTGGATATATCCAGTTCAAGGCGTGGGCGGCGAAGGCCTGAAGGGAAGTGACTGAGATGGGAAAGATCGTAGTGGGTTAACAACGTCACCCTCGACGGGGTTACCCAGGGCCTGGGCCGCCCCGACGAAGACGCCCGCGGGGGGTTCGAGCACGGCGGTTGGGGCATCCCCTACGCCGACCAGGTGCAGGGCGAGACGATGGGCAAGTCGATGGCGCAGAACTCCACCCTGCTGTCCGCCGATTTGGCCACCGAGGTCGCTACGCTGCGCGACCGTACCGACGGCGCGATCGCGGTGCTCGGCAGCGGAGAGCTGGTGCGCTGGCTTGTCGAGCAGGACCTGGTCGACGAGTACGTGCTGCTCATTCACCCGCTGGTGCTCGGAAGCGGGACGCGGTTGTTCGCAGACACCGGCCCGCGGCGTGCGCTGAGGCTCACCGACGCGGTCATCACCACCACCGGCGTGATGATCGCCACCTACAACGCCCGCGCCGAGGGCGCGGCCTGATCCTGTCGGGAGGTCCCGCCCGGTCAGCGGCGGTCGACAAGCTGTTGGATGCCGTCGATGATCCGTTCCAGACCGAAGTCGACCTCTTCGCCGACGCCTTCGACAGCGGGCTGTTGGTCTTCGGCGGCTGATTGCAAGAAATCTGCTACTTGGGTGGCGCCTCGATCGCGGAGTAGGGGTGCGATGACCGCGACGACGGACGGGGAGTAGGCCGGCTCGCGGCTGGTCACGTCGCGGGACAGCGCGGCGGTGCTGCGCGCGTATCCGTCGAGCAGCAACGCGCATTGGATACCGCGGTTGGGCCCGAGGTCGGCGTCGGCCACACCATCCAGGAACGCCTCCAGCCACAGCAGCGCGTTTGGGGTCGATGGGGGTTGCATCCGCAAGTCGAGAAGCCATGGGTGGGTGACATACCGGGCGAGGGACGCCCGTGTCCAGGTTCGGGCATTGGCTTGCCAACCCGCCGCTGAGTCGAGGTCCGGAATGGCTGGCGAGGCAGCGTCTCCCATGAGAACGAGTAGGTCGTCCTTGGAGGTGACGTAGCGGTACAGGGCGTTCTGGGTCATTCCGAGGCGGCGCGCCAGGCGTGGCATCGAGACCCCGACTAGACCGTCCTCGTCGGCCAGTGCCACAGCGGCCGCGATCACTTCGTCCAGGCTGTGCCGTGGTGGACGTCCCCGCCGTCGTGGAGGCATTAGCCCCCACGCCAAGGCGAAGGCCGGGGGAGGGGTCTCACTGGGCCGAGGCTGGCGTTCCATTGCGCCTTCTCCTAAAATGTGTAAGGCTTACACTAATAGCGAATGGTTGTCCGATTGGAGGACGTGATGGTGACGGACTCACGACGCTTGGCGGGTGTGGCGGGACTGGTCTCGTTTGCGTTCTCGTTGACGGTACTGCCGCTGTACTTCGTACATTCCGGTGCACCGCCGGACTCGAACGTCTTGACTCGCATTTTGCTTGGCTCGCTCGGGTTGATAAGCCTGCTGGTGTTTTCAGCGGCCTGGGGACAAATCATCACGGACACGGCCAGCGACCGACCGTGGCTTTCGGCGGCAACGACGACCCCGCTAGTGATTCTGATCGGTTTGACTTTTGTGCACTTCTCGTTCGAGGCCGGCACGGTTATTTCCACGCTGGGTCCGGTTGACCCAACCCGTGAAGGGGTGCTGGCCCCGGCCCAGTTCCTTCTCCAAGGAGCATTGGGTCGGCTGCTGTCGCTGGCCTTCCTCGCCGGGTCGGCGATCGCGATCATGACAGCCGGGTTCCTCCCGCGCTGGCTGGCGCGAGCCGCCGTGGTTGCCGCAGTTGTACAGGCCTGCTTCGTGCCGTCGATGTACTTCGCCCCGAACCCCTCTGACTTTTATGGCGCCGTGGGGTGGGGAGCGACGGCGTTGGCGCCCTCGTTCCTTGTGGCCTGGATCCTGCTGGCAAGCCTGACATTGGTCCGTGGCGGAGTGCGCCACCCCAGCAAGAACTCGACCGCGAAACCACCAGCTCTCGCTCGCAACTCCTCGGCGCAGTGAGGCGGTGAGAGTTGGGCAGACTTGACGATTTCACCGACGACCGGATACAGTCCGTATCGGATATGACCAGTGCGGATATATCCGGCTCGAGCATACCGATGCAATCTGCGAAGGGAACATTGTGATTACACGAGTAAGCAAAGTCATCGTTCCGGTGGCAGACCAGCAAGCAGCACTGGACTTCTGGACAACTGGCATGGGTTTCGAGCTGATCCGCGATGACGCGTACGGCAACGAACGGTGGGTCGAAGTCAGGCCGCCCGACCAGGACCTGTTGCTGGTCCTCAGCCCGCGACAGGCCGATGAACCACGTCGTACGGTTCCGGATCGCCTCCCCAACTCCGACCTGGTTTTCGACTGCGCCGACATTGAGAGCACCCACGCTGAGCTGAGCGCGCGCGGCGTGAAATTCCCGCTCCCCCCAGCCCGCCAGCACTTCGGTTGGTGGGCATTGTTCGAAGACAACGAAGGCACACGCTACGCGCTCGGCCAGTGGAGCGACGCGTACAGCGCCTCCGCATCGTGAGCTCCGCCGTGGATCGCGACAGCCAGCCGGGCGCCACCGCCCCGGTTCGTTCCCGGCGGCCGGTGTTGATCTTCGTCGGCGTGTTGATCGGCATCGTGCTGACCTCCTATGTGTTTCGGATCGCAACCGACGCCCCATTCCTCGTCACCGGCACCGATCCGGAGTCCGAGGACTTCGAAGCCCGGTACGTCGCCCATCCGTGGCTGGCGTACGCGCACATGACGCCCGGGGTGCTGTACCTGCTCGGTGCCCCTTTACAACTGTCGGAGCGGTTCCGCACCAAGCACTACACACTCCACCGGCGGCTGGGCCGGGTGCTCGTAACGGCGGCGATGATCAGCGTGATCTTGGCCATCGTGTTTGGGATCCGATTCCCCTGGGGCGGACCCCCCGAGGCGATGGCCACAGCCGTTTTCGGCTGTTGGTTCCTGGCCTGCCTGCTGCTCGCGGTTCGCGCGATCCGGCGCGACGACGTGATCAACCACCGACGCTGGATGATCCGCGCCTTTGCGACCGGCGTGGCCGTTGGCAGTATCCGCATCTGGCTCGGTCTGCTGTTCTTGACTGGAGTGCTCGACTTTCAGGACAGCTTCGCCGCCGCGTTCTGGATCGGGCTCAGCCTCCACGTGCTCGCCGGCGAATGGTGGATCCGTACAACGCCGGACAAGACCGGCTAACGGGTGTGCTGCCGCACGTGACTGTGGAAACCCTGCCGGGCCAGGACCATGCCGCCCTCTGGATGGCACCCGAAGCCGTCTTCGCGTCGGCACGCCGATTCTTCCTGACCGATGATTCCGATCCTCTTGAAGAGTCAAATAGAGGAGTGGAGGGTGGAGGTCTGAGCATGAGGAATCTGGTCATCACCGAGAACATCACTCTGGACGGTGTCATCGACGCCAGCGAGGGCTGGTTCGCGCCCTCCGGGGAGGAGGAGGATGTTGATCAGTCTGACCTCACTGAGGCACTGCGCGAGCAAGCCGCTGCCGCCGATGCGGTGCTGCTTGGACGAGTGACATTCGAAGAGATGCGCGGCTACTGGCCATTGCAGACCAACGACAAGACGGGTGTCACCGTATACCTCAACAACGTGGAGAAGTACGTCGTCTCGAGCACGATGACCGAACCAGAGTGGCAACGCAGCACCGTGCTGTCCGGCGACGTCGCGGACAACGTCCGCGAACTCAAGGACAGCGAAGGCAAAGACATCGTCGTGACCGGGAGCATCACTCTGGTGCACGAGTTGATCGCCCGTGGCTTGGTCGATGAGTTCCGGCTGTTCGTTTACCCGATCGTCATAGGGCGCGGGGCGCGGTTGTTCGAGACGGGGGCCAACGTCGGAAAGCTGAGACTCGTGGACTGTCGCCCGTTCCACTCCGGCATCGTGCTCACGCGCTACAGCGCGAATGGATGACACTCAGCGATGAAGATCTCGATTGCGCGGATGATCACCAACCTCGCCGCCCGCGGCGGGGTGCTCGGGAACCGCTTCGCGTGGTGGAGCAGGTGGTTCCCGCCTGCAACGACTGTCGATGCCAAGCGCTTTCAGGGGGACGCTGACCCCTATCCCGATCATTGGAGGGAGTTCCCGCGCGCCTGGCCTACCGGCAAGACTATGGAGCCGGAGGCACTCAGGGCCGCTCTGGCGGCATTGCCTGATCCGTGGCGCCAAGTCGTGATCTTGCGGGACGTCGACGGCCGCCCGCCGGCGGAGGTATCGGCTGCAACTGGGCTCACCGCAGAGCAGCAGCGCGACGTGCTGAACCGGGCGCGTGAGCTGCTTCGGGAGAACCTTGGTCACGCGCTCGAGCGAGACCGGGGCGGATCATGATCAGGAACGTCGGTACGGCACCTCGAACGCTGGCCCGTCGGCTGCTGCCGCTGCAAATCGGCATTGCGTTACAAGGGCTCATCCTGTGGGTTCCCATCGAAAAGCTGTTCATGACCCAGATCGGCTTCGACGCTGCATCGGTAGGTGTGATGGCCGCCGCGTACGCCGCAGTCGTGCCATTGCTTGAGGTGCCATCGGGGATTCTGGCGGATCGCTGGAGTCGCAGCTGGATATTGATCTTGGGCTGCGTGGCACTGATGATCAGCTCCTTGATCGGCGGCCTGAGCCACAGCGTGATCGCGTACGTGATTGCCGCGATGGTCCTCGGGATCTACTTCGCGTGCAGCTCCGGGACCGTGGACAGCATTGTCTACGACACCGTGCTCGAGGAGACAGGCTCGAATGAGCTGTATGAAACATGGATTGGCAGAATTCGTGCGGTAGAAAGTGCAGGATTCGTGCTGAGCTCGCTGGTCGGCGGAGTGCTCGCTCAGTACACCTCGACACGCTTTACGTACTTCGCGACCATCCCCCTCATCGGGCTGGCAATCATTGGATTCCTGCGCTTCGACGAGCCGCGGCTACACCAGGCCGCAGAGCGCGTGAGCCTGCGCAGCCACGTGGCTCTGACGTTCCGAACCATGCTCACTTCTCGGGCCGTGGTCCGGGTTTTGTTGCTGGTGGCCACTGCCGGGCTGCTTGCCCAGGCCGTCTTTGAGTTTGGGCCGCTCTGGCTGGTCGCGCTGGCGGCGCCGGCCGTGCTCTACGGCCCGTACTGGGCGGTGCTGGTCTCGACACTTGGCATAGGTGGGCTGCTGGCTGGCAAGCTGCATCTGGAGCGCCGACTCATGCTGGCGGTCTTGATCATCCTGTCGTTGGCCGCGGCGCTGCTGCTGACCTGGACCCGTTCGCTGGCGCTCATCGTGACAGCTCAGGTTGTGCTAGCACTGGTCTTAGCGATCGTGGGAATCCACGGCAGTCGACTGTTGCACGATGAGGTGCCGTCCTCCATCAGGGCCGGCGTGTCCTCGGGCGCAGGGACCATCACGTGGGTGCTGTTCATCCCCTTTTCCTTGGTGTTTGGCTGGGCGGCACGGGAGAACGGCGTTCACTGGTCCGGATTCATGCTGGCCGGCGCCGTCGTCGTGGTCGCCGTGCTGCTTGTGGTCAGCGTCCGGGCGAGCCGCGGCCTTGTGCCAGTCGAGGTGGCTGCGACCGCAAAAAAGGAGGCGGTCGAAGTGACAGAGCGTGCGAACGAACTAGCGTGCAAGCAACTCGTGGAACTGGTCGCCGATTACCTCGACGATGCGCTCTCGGCCGAGATGAGGGCAAGGTTTGAGGAGCATCTTTCCGGCTGCGACGGATGCAACGCATATCTGAGTCAAACCCAACGGGTCATGGCCCAGCTCCGAGACCTTTCGGCCGGCCCTGACCTCAACCAGCAGGTCGGAGATACTGAAATCACCGCCAGAAAGACCGAAAGGCGTGATACATGATCCTGCGCTATTGGAGAGGATGGACGAGCCCTCAAAATGCCGACTCGTACCAGAAAATCGTGAGCGAGCAGGTGCTTCCTGGAATCGCCGCGCGCCAGCTTGACGGCTACCGCGGCGCCTACCTGCTTCGACGTGATCTTGACGATGAGGTCGAGTTCGCGACCGTGATGATCTTCGACTCTCTTGATGACGTTCGCGCCTTCGCTGGCGCCGATTACGAGACGGCGTACGTCCCGCCCGCTGCGCGCGCCGTACTCGCCCGCTTCGATGAGCAGTCCGCCCATTACACCGCTCTGCTTACCCCTGAGCAGACAAACTGATCCCTGCCGGGCCCCGACTTTAGCTGAGTGTTGCCCGGATGACTCGACGTGCACCTGTCGACAAGATCCGGCTCGATGCGTCCCAATGCCTGCAATGCGGACGTCTCATGGAGCGCGGCGCGGGCGACGGCGTCATAGGCCGCTACGGGTCCAGCGCGTTGGCCGAGCAGAACTTGAGGACCGCCCTCACTGTCGATTGCCTGCAACGCAACGACAAATTCAGCCAGCGTGTCGACGTCGCCTGCGCCGAGTCCGCCACCTGGCGGCAACGGCCTGCCGCTCAGCCATGTGCACACCATCCAAGGGAATGGATATGCGCCGGACGGCTCGCCGCTTGCCACCGGCAGTGGCACCGCCAGCGGCAGCCGCCGCGCGACCTGGGGCAGCCATTCGCGCTCGATGAGCAGACTCCGCACTGCCGACGGCTTACGAGGTAACCGCACCGAGAACTCTGCACCAAGGCGGAACATCACATTGTCCGTCCCTTGACCCGGGACCAATCGGAGCTTCTGGTTGGCCAGGTCGGGCAATTGGGTTCGAAGGAGCTGCTGAACGAGACCCTCGTCGATCCGCACTTCATCGTGGTGCAATCGCACCGTCATGGATCCCAGCCTCTCGCACTCACCGAGAGGTGGCGTTCGATGGATGCCTTGGAAAGGCCGAATGTTGAGGTTGCTGGGGCGCTCAGGGCTTTCGACGCGCCTCGGAGAAGTCGTCGTCGCTGGCGCCGACCGCCTCCGCCGGTGCTGGGGCGGTGCTGCGCCAGGTCCCGAGGACCGAGCCAACGATCACCAGGGGGAAGCCGATTGCCAAGCCGATGGTGAGCGGCTCATCCAGGACGATCGCCCCGAGAAGAATGGCCACAGCCGGGCTGACGTACGTGATCAAGGTCATTCGGGCAGGTCCGGCCTCGGCGATGAGAGCGAACATGACGAGAAACGCCACGGCTGTGCAGACCACGGCAAGCACCACCACGGAGCTCACGGCTGGCACGGTCCAGCGGTCCGGCCAGACGAGCGGGGTGAACGGGGCATAGGCGACCGCTGAGATCAACAACGACGCCGTGACCACCCCCAGCGATGGCAAATGTGCCAGCTTACGGCTGATGATGATCGGGCCTACCGCGTAGCCGATCACTACCAACAGCAGCTGACCGATCGATATGAAGTCGCCGACCTCCACGTCGACGCCGACCAGAAATGCGACACCGACCAGCCCGATTACCAGGCCGGAGATCCGCCGGGCACCTAGGCGATCATGTCCCGTAACAGTCAGGATGATTGCCGCCACGATGGGTACGACGGCGATGATCAAGCCGGTGGTCGAGCTGTTGAGGCGAGTCTCGGCGTGGCCGAGCAGCCACCACGGTCCAATGATCTCGACCGCGGTGTAGATCAGCAGGATCTTCCAGTACGGCAGCAACGGCTTCAGCGCCCCGGCGCGTATCGCCAGCGGCAGCAGCAGCAGAGCACCGAGAGAGGTCCGCCCAAAGGCGACAATCAGCGGATCAAGATCAGCTACCGCGATCCGAATGAACAGGTAGGGGATCCCCCAGCACACACTGAGGGTGGCGAAGAGCAGCCATCCGCGACGTGTCACAGCCCACCACCCTACGTCTGCCTCTCCAGCTGCTTCGTCCCACTTCGCGGCAGTTAGGCGCACTCCGCGGTAGTTCAAGCCAACGCGAAGTGCTGGCAATCAACGCGGAGTGACGCGACCGGGGTCAAAGCCGGAAGCATTGGCCACACAACCGCGGCTAGCCGGTGGGTGCAAAATCATTACGCGGAACGCGCGAAGGCGCGAAGCACCCGGTCGCGAATGACACCCCGGCGATACAGGTCCAGCCATAGCCAACGGACGATCTGCCAGCCAAGATCACGAAGCGCATCTTTGCGCCGCTTCTCCGCAAAGAGCACGTCCTCGATGGACTGCCCGGACTTGAGCATTCGTCCGTACTTGATCTTGCCGTCGAACTCCCCAATGGTCCGTAGTTTCTGCCAACAGAAGTCAACACGCGCCACGAACTGCCCGGCTTCGTCATAGATAACCTGCTGCAGCTCCGGGACGGGCAGTCCATCCTCATGCAGGCGAACTCGACTCACGGATTCACCCGCGCTCTCGCTTCGAGGGTCAAGCAGGCCGACTGCGCGCCTCGCTTGCCGGGTTCCCGGCCATCGTGCCATCTGGGCAAGGTGCTCCTCGAGGATTGCGCGTACCAGCCCGAACGCCAAGGCGCGGTCGCCGGCGGCCACGGCCTGCTCGATGGGCACAGTACGACAAAGGTCCAGCACCGTTCGGGCGAGCGATGTAACCGATACACCGTCAATCGTCGTAATGTCCATTTCGGTGAGCGGCGCTGCGTGCACCTGCACGACGGCACGCCGATTGCCACCGCTGTTCCGATTCCGTGTGACATGCACCCGATCAATTGCTTCTCGCCAGGTCGGCAGCCCGTGCAACACCGCGGCTGACCCGTGACTGATGACCGCACCGTCGTGTAGCTGGGGAGCAGTCGCGAAGACGAGTTCGCGATGCTCATCATCGCGAGTACGTTCGGCCGCTCGTTCCCGTACGTACGCGCCACGGCGCACTGGGATGAGGCTGCCATCTCGTCTCATCCTCCGGAGCTCGCGATCGTCGAAGCCTTGATCACGGAGGGTCCTGGTCAGCACGATGTCATTCACGCCCTCAGCTCAGCGTGGGGAGCTGCCCCGCGGGAACCTAGTTCCACCACATCTGTGGAAAACTTCTCAAGCTCGCCAGACCATGTATCGCGTGCTCGGAGGCGCACTTCGCGTTGCTCTGCTGCACTTCGCGGTAGTTGGAACTACCGCGAAGTGGAGGTAATTAGCGCGCAGTGGGGCGCCAGCCGCACGATCGGGCTTGGGGACTGTCGCTAAGAATCCTGTGCAATGGTGGGCTGCGTGAGGGCTACGCAGATCAATTGCCTGGAGGGCAACACCTTCATGGTCAGTGACCTGGTCGGCGACGCCGACCCAGACCAGGATGTGGTTCTCGGGCTGTTCTATCGCGACATGCGCCACCTCTCCCGCTGGCAACTCGCCATCGACGGCGAGAAGCTGGACACCTTGTCCACCGGCGCATCGGGCTACTGGTCAGCCACCTTCTTCCTCGCTGGCCGGGGCAGCACTGTGTATCAGAATTCCGCTCTGTCAGTGATCCGCGAACGCACGCTCGGCGCCGGCAGCGGAGAGGATCTGCACGAGAAACTGACCGTGATCAACTCTGGCCGCGAGGAGATCGCCGTCGAGCTGTCGATCACTTTCGATGCCGACTTCGCCGACCTCTTCGAGGTCAAAGACAAGCAGCTGACCAAGAAGGGCACCATCTCTCGCCGGGTCGGCAGCCAGCAAGTCGAGCTGATCTACCGAAGGGAAGACTTCGAACGCCGCACCAAGGTCCGCGCCGAAGGTGCGCGGCTCAGTCAGGGTGCGGCGGATTTCCCGCTGCGACTCGGGCCGGCGGAGTCGTGGTCCAGCACCCTGCGGGTCTCCTTCGAGTCCGTCGCGCCACTGGTGGAGCCCGCCGCTGCGAGCGGTCGGCCCTCGTCGAAGGTCAAGCGTCCACAAGGGCTCGATCACCGCGACCAGATGGACGCTTGGCTGGAAGCCGCACCGGAATTACGAGCCAGCTGGGACCCCCTCCGGCACACCTACGACCGCAGCCTCCGCGATCTTGCCGCACTCCGCTTGCACACCCAGGCACTTCCTGAAGGCGCGGCCATTCCGGCGGCCGGACTGCCCTGGTTCATGGCCGTATTCGGGCGCGACAGCTTGATCACCAGCTACCAGGCACTCCCGTTCGTTCCGCAGCTTGTCTCGGCCACGCTGCAAGTGCTGGCGCAGCGGCAGGCGAAAGTGTGGGACGACTTCCGCGACGCGGAGCCAGGCAAGATCCTGCATGAGTTGCGCTTCGGTGAACTCACGTACTTTCGGGAGCGGCCGCATTCGCCGTATTACGGGTCGGCGGACTCCACCCCGCTGTTTTTGATCTTGCTTGACGAGTACGAGCGTTGGTCCGGCGACACCGATTTAGTGGCCGAGCTGGAGCCACAGGGGCGACTGGCTCTTGACTGGCTGGAACACCACGGCGATCTGGACGGCGACGGCTACATCGAGTATCAAAGGCGCAACCTCGACAGCGGCCTCGAAAACCAGTGCTGGAAGGACTCGTGTGACTCGATCGTGCATCCCGACGGGCAGCTGGCAAGCCCACCGCGAGCCACCTGCGAGCTGCAGGGTTACGCCTACGACGCACGGATCCGTACCGCCCGACTGGCTCGGGAGGTGTGGCATGACAACACCACAGCGGACCGACTGGAACGCGACGCCGCCCAGCTCAAAACCCGGTTCAACTCAGACTTCTGGGTCTCCGGCGACGACTTCTTCGCCCTCGCTCTGGACGGCGACAAACATCAGGTGCCGACCCTGAGCTCCAACATGGGCCACCTGCTCTGGAGCGGAATCGTGGACGACTCCAAAGTGGACGCTGTCGTCGATCACCTGATGGGAGACCGGCTGTTCAGCGGTTGGGGAGTGCGCACGCTGGCGATGGGGCAACCGGCGTACAACCCGCTCAGCTATCACGACGGCACGGTCTGGCCGCACGACAACAGCCTCATCGCCGCTGGCCTCGCCCGGTATCAACGTCATGAGGAGGCTGGCCGGATCGCTCTCGCCATGCTGGAGGCAGCCGCCCACTTCGATCATCGGCTGCCGGAGGCTTTTGCTGGCTATCCCCGCGCGCTGACGGAGTTCCCGGTGGAGTACCCGACGGCCTGCTACCCGCAGGCTTGGGCTGCCGGCACGCCGCTGCTGCTGATTCGTGTTCTACTCGGCCTCGAGCCGCGCGGGCATGATCTGACCAGCACACCGCACCTCCCACGCGCCATCGGCAGCCTGGGTCTGGACGGCGTTCCCGGCCGCTGGGGTCGCGCCGACACGCCGTAGCGGGTCGTCACGCGGGAGGAGTCTCTGCTGCTGATCGCAACTCAGCAAGCACCCGCTCGGCGTGATCTTGGCGTACCGCCTTGTCCTTGATCAGGCGCGCCACAACCACCGGCAGCTCCTCCGGCGTCGCACCCGCCGCAAGCGCGACATTGCTTGCGTGCAAGGACATGTGACCGCGCTGGATGCCCTCAGCCACCAGCGCTCGGCAGGCGGCCACGTTCTGTGCCAATCCGACCGCCACGATGATTTCACCGAGTTCTTGAGCGGTCGAAACCTCCAGAACTTTGATCACTGCCTGGGCGGTCGGATGCACCTTGGTAGCCCCACCAACAAGCCCCACAGGCATCGGAAGCTCCAGCGAACCGACAAGATTTCCGTCCTTGTCTCGCTCGAAATGTGACAGGGACGTGTAGCGCCCCGTGCGATCAACGGCGTGCGAGTGAGCGCCGGCCTCAACTGCCCGCGTGTCATTGCCCGTCGCCAACACCACGGCTGAAATGCCGTTCATGATGCCCTTGTTATGGGTTGCCGCGCGGTACGGATCGGCAGCCGCCAGCGCGTACGCATGCAGGATGTCCTCAACCACGTTGCTGCCACCAAGAGCGTCGGCATCGAAGACCGCGCGAGCCCGAGCGAGGCGCATATCGGCTTTGTTGGTGAGAATACGGAGGAGTACCCGACCGCCGGTGATATCCGCCACCGAGTCCGCTATGGACTCAGCCATCGTGTTCACCGCGTTGGCCCCCATCGCATCGCGAACATCGACGACGAGGTGAGCCACCACGAAGGCGCCGCCCGGTACCTCCACCAGCCGCACGATGAGGTCCCGCACCCCACCGCCGAGCCGGACCAACATCGGATCTTGCTCGTTCGCCATCTCGATCAACGACGAACGCGCCTCCAGGAGCCGGAGTCGAGCCGCCTGTGGATCGGCAACGTCGACCACCTGGACCTGGGCCTGCATGATCGGCCCGGTGCTCGAGGTGAAGAATCCACCCCCGACCCGGGCAATCCGCGCTGCGTTGCTAGCGGCGGCGACAACTGACGGCTCCTCGGTCGCCATGGGCACCAGAACGTCCCGTCCGTTGATCGTGAAGTTGACGCAATACCAATGGGAATCCCCAGAATCCCGATGGCGTTCTCGATCATGTGATCGGCCTGCTGCAGGCTTAGCCCGTACTCGGGCCGAAGCGTGTTGAGGACGACCTCGTCCAATCCGGTCGCCTCGGCCAGCAGTTCATGTCGACCGCTCACGTTCAAGTCGCGGAGTCTGATCCTGCTCGATGCCACCATGCCTTAGAACCTAGTGCCCTGGAAGGGAAATCTCTTGGCGCTTCGCGCCGCCCATGCACGCACCTCGCGGCGTTCTCCTCGGTCGACATACGACCCGGTATCCCTCCCTCGTCGGCCTTGCGATGCACGCACCTGAACGACGCCAAGCGCCAAGGAACTTCCCTTCCAGGGCACTAGCGATTGCGGGCGGCCCGGCCGGCCGGTAGGCAGACCGCTGAACTCCAGCCCCGGTCTCATCCGCGACCATGTTGCGGATGATCTTGCGTACCTGGAGAGCTGCGGCGTCAGCGCTGACATTGATCTCCCTCCGGGGTCCGTCGGCATCCAGCACCTCCTGCATGGTCTCCAGAATCCGCTGCACCCGCCGGTAGTAGTCGGTGAAGATCGGCAGCAGCACCTTTCCCGCTTGCTCACCTGAAGCGAAGTTTCGGCTCACGCGCCACGCGTGCCGAGTCCTTCCTGAAGAGATGGGGGTAATGGCGTGCGTGAAGCGGAAAGTGTGGATCTTCGAGTCATTGCCTTCAGATGCCACATGGACCTCCCACCGGTCCACCCAAAGACCCGGCGTCACGAAGGCGCCCTGTTCATGCTGGACGTGTTCGGCATCGGCCGGCAGCCCGAGGAGCTCGGCTTGCCACGCAGGAATGGGAGCAGGCTGGTACGTCCGAGAGAACGAAACCGTTGTCTCCGTGACCTCCACTTCAAGCGGCGGCGGTGAGCTGCGCAGCACCGGTGGCGCGATAAAGGGGTCGACGACCGCGACGTGGGTGATGTCGGCGAAGTTCTCGTGCAGCAGCAGTACGTCGGCATTGGTCTCCCACACTTCGCCAAAAGTCGACCAACCCGGGTCGGTTAGCCACGGGGTGGCGGGTGGTGGCCGCAGTGCAGCCAGCGACGGCTCACCCAGCCAGGCCCACACGAAAACGCCGTCTTCATGTACCGGGAATGCGCGCACCCGGGCACCGACCGGGATCTCGCTCTGCGTCGGCACATGGACGCAGAAGCCTCTGGCGTCGTACACGAACCCGGAATAACCGGACACGATGGTGTCTCCCTCGACGCGTCCAAGGCTGAGCGGGTACGGCCGGTGGGCGCACCGATCTTCCAGCGCGACAGCGCGTTCCGTCCGTGGTGCGGAACAAGACGACTCCGGTGTCGAGGGCACGTCGACCCAGCGGTTCCCGGCCGACCTCTTCGCTGGTGGCCAGCATGTACCAACTGTTGCGGGGGTGAATCTGCGTGATACGGCTGCGGGTTGTCGCTTCTGGGCTCATAGCTTGAATCCGTTTCTTTGTCTCACAGGTTGAGAGTCAGTCGGGGCGAGCGGCACCGTGAGACACAGACCATCATGTACTCGTTCGAAGCCTGCTCCTCCTCGTTAAGCACCGAATCGCGGTGATCAACGTTGCCGTCGACGACTTCGGTCTCGCACGTTCCGCAAACGCCCTCTAGACACGATGCGAGAACGCTGACGCCTGCTTCCCGGATCACGGTCAGTACGGACTTGTCCGGTGGCACCTGCAAGGTCAGACCGGAGCGTTCCAAGATGAGCTCAAACGAGGAGTCGACATCGGGAGCGGGCTCCTGGGGCTTCGCTGAGAACCGTTCGAGGTGGAGCGTGCCCGGTGGCCAGCTCTCGCAGAATTTCTCGACCGCGCCGAGGAGACCCTCGGGGCCGCAGCAGTAGACCAGCGTGTCTGGCGGTGGCGTCTCGAGGACGGATGCCAGATCGAGCATGCCCATCTCGTCCTGCGGCACGATCGTCACCCGGTCGCCGTACCCGGTCAGTTCGTCGAGGAAGGCCATCGTCGCCCGTTCGCGGCCGCCGTAGAGCAGGCGCCAGTCCGCGCCAGCCGCCTCGGCCTCCGCGATCATGGGCAGTAGCGGCGTTATTCCAATGCCCCCCGCGATGAACAGGTAGCGCGAGCTCGCGACCAGTGGAAAGTGGTTGCGCGGCCCCCGGACACGGACTGTAGATCCCGGAGTCAGGGCGGTGTGCACCCACTCTGAGCCACCGCGGCTGTCCGGTGCCCGGAGGACGCCCACGCGCCAGGCATCGGGTTTCGACGGGCTGCCGCACAGCGAGTACTGACGGGTCAGGTCATCGCCCAGCATGAGGTCGATGTGGGCGCCGGGAGTCCACGGCGGCAGCTCGCCGCCGCGAGGGTCGGCAAGGGTGAGCACCACCACGTCAGCAGCGACGGCCCGCGCCTCCCGGACAACCAAGTCGGCCTCGTGCTCCCGGATGATGGTTTTCGTGGTCGTCACTGTCACAATCGCGTCCGCCTGTCGCAGCAGCCAACATTTGTTCGGATACGAACGATAGCGGTCGGAGAGTGGCGCGGACAAGTGAGGTGATGAAGTCAGCCGGCCGGTCGTTCGGATCCAAATTAGACTCGGGCCGTGCGCGCCCTGATGATCCAGCATGACCACATCTGCACTCCAGGCTTCGTCGGCGAACGGTTTGTCGACCGCGGTTATGACCTGCGCACACACCAGGTCGTGTCCGAGGGGCGCTTTCGATCACCCAATGTTGAGACCCAGTTCCCAGAGCCCACCGACTTCGACGTGATCATCTCCATGGGCGCACCCTGGTCCGTATATGATCATGACGTCATCGGGTCCTGGGTGCTGCCGGAGCTTGCCATGCTGCGTGACGCGCATCATGATCACGTGCCGGTATTCGGGATCTGTTTCGGCGGCCAACTGCTGGCCGCCGCGCACGGAGGATCAGTTTCACGGTCCGCAACACCAGAGATCGGCTGGGTCGAGATTGACTCCGATGAGGAATCCCTGGTCCCCGCGGGCGTGTGGTTCCAGTGGCATTACGACAGCTGGGAGCTACCAGCGGGGGCAACCGAGCTAGCGCGTAACGAAAGCTCGTCGCAGGCCTTCATCCTCGGCCAGAACCTCGGCGTCCAGTTCCATCCCGAAATGAACTCCGCGATCCTCGCCAGCTGGATAGCAACCGGCGGCGCGGCAGAGATCGGCAAGCTGGGGATCAACATCGAGGACTTGGTCCGTCAGACGGCTGAGCGGGAAGGGTCCAACCGGGACAGGGCGCACAAGCTGGTCGACCTGTTTCTTGATCATGTGGCTGTCCAGTCAGAGATCGGTCGCGGGTGACCCACGATTCCGGGCACTCATTTAGACATGCTGCGGGACGCTTTGTTTCGGGCGTAACCGTTGTGACGACCCGCGCCTCCGAAGGTGCCTACGGGGTCACGGTCTCCTCCTTCGCATCTTTGTCGTTGAACCCTCTCCTGGTCACCGTGTCGATCAACCGATCCAGCCCTTTGCTTGGGTACGTGCGTTCGGCCGAGGCGTTCGCTGTCAGTGTGCTGGCAAATGATCAACGGCAGGTGGCGGAGTACTTCGCAACGCGCGGGCGTACGCCGGAGCCTGCCGGTTTTCCGACGGTGCGGACGACGACCCGGCAAACGAGTGCGCCGATCATCGATGGCTGCCTCAGCTGGTTCGACTGCACTGTCGAGGACCTCCTCCCGGGGGGCGACCACGAGATTCTCGTCGGGCGCGTAGCCGCCGCCGGTGGTCGAACCGGCGAGCCGCTGGTCTATTGGGCCGGTGGGTATCGGGCGTTGACGGCTGAGGTGTCGCAGTCAGATCGCCTCGCAAACGCTTCAGACGGGCTTGCTGTGGCCTATCACCTCCTTGATGTTGGCCCCGAGGAACTGCTCGACGCCCAGAGTTCGGTCGAGCCAGCCCTGGCCGCCTTGGCCGCCACCCGCGCTCCGGCCGGAGTATGGGACCGGCTCGAGGAGCTTGTTGATCAATCTGAACAGGTCATCGAGCAACCGGACGAGTTCAACCAGCTCGCGCTCGCGTTCCACAACGCAATCGCGGAGGCATCCAGGAATCGGGTGCTGCGGGCGACGCTCGCCAGCCTCGGCCAGGTGCAGTCCATCCACTACCGTGACCGCGGCAGCCCTGAATCGGCCCGGGCTGCTGTTGATGGGCACCGGCGGCTGCTGGCCGTGCTACGGAGCGGTGATGCCGAGGCTGCGCGTGATGAGATGCACCGGCACTTGCTGGCCGTACGCGATCACTTGCAGATCGGCTAACACCAGGCGTTATGCGACGCCAGCCGTCCTGAGATGGGAAACGTGGGTTCGCTCGGCCGTTCGGGCACCTGTCTGCCGTCTTGAGATGCGAAATGTGGCCGGGAACGACCCGTCAATTGGCCTCGACCCTTACCGGAAACTTCTTGATCCCATTGATGAAATTGCTGCGCACCCTGGTCACCTCGCCGTTCAGCTCGATCGAGGAGAGTCGCGGGATCAGTTCGGTGAACATCAGCCGGATCTCCATCCGGGCCAATGCGTTGCCCAGGCACGTATGCGGACTGCCCTTACCGAAGGTCAGGTGGTCGATGTTGGTTCGCGTTACATCGAACCGGTACGGGTCCTCGAACACAGCATCGTCCCGGTTGCCCGAGGCGAACCACATGACGACCTTGTCGCCTTCGGAGATCTGCTTGCCGCCAAGGTCGAGATCTCTGGTAGCTGTGCGGCGGAAGTGGTAGACCGGTGAAGCCCAGCGCAGGAATTCCTCGACCGCCCCCGGAATCAACTCAGGCTGCTCCTGTAGCAGCTTCAGTTGATCTTGGTTCTCGATCAGCGCCAGCATCGACTGGCTGATCGCGTGCCGGGTGGTCTCATTGCCGGCGATCACAAGCAACAGGAAGTAATTGTCGAAGTCACTTGGCGATAGCGGCTGACCGTCCTCGGGGATCTTGTTCACGAGGATGCTGATCAAGTCCTTACCGTCCCCGCCTTTGCGCTGTCGGGCGAGCTCGCGGCCGTACTCGAATACCTCGAGCGATGCTGGTGACCGAAATGGCAAATGCCGGTACTGATCGCTCTCTGGATCGGTGATCAAATGGTCCGTGTAATCAGGATCGGTGTTGGCGACCATCTGATTGCCCCAGTCGATCAACATGCCGGTGTCGCTCACCGGTACGTCGAGCAGCCGTACCAGAACATTGATCGGAAAGTCAGCGCTGATCTTCTCGACAAAGTCGAACTCGTTGTTCTGCAAGGCATTATCGATCGTGACGTTGGTCAGATCGCGCAGGAAGTCTTCGTAGTTGCGGGCCAGCGGTCCCGGACTGAACTCGCGCTGGATGAGCTTGCGCAGCGCTCGGTGCCGCGGTCCATCGGTCTCGAGCATGGAGCGCCGCAGATCCATCAGGTCGTCATCGACCTCCTCGAGGTTCACATACCTCGTCGAGGTGAACATCTCCGGATCACGATCCACCGTATCGATGTCCTGATATTTGGTCACCGCCCAAAACCCGGAGTTCGGTGGCGGCTCCGGAGTCCAGTGCACTGGGTCTTCGGCGCGCAGGGTGTCGAACATCGCCCAACCATCGTTGCGAGCAAAGGCATCAAGATCGGTCAGATCAACTTGATCAAGTGGTACGGCGCTGGGCTGCGGCACGATCTCTCCTCATCTACAGGTGGTAGGCATACTCGCGAAACTCCCAATCGGTCACCCAGTGTTGGAAGCGTTCCAGCTCATTCCGCTTGTACGTCAGGAAGGTCTCAACGAACCGTTTGCCGAGGATTCCTGCCATGTCGGCGTCCGCCTCAAGGGCGTCGAGCGCCGAGGAAAGATCACCGGGCAGCTTGTCGGCCTTGCTCGGGTCATACCCATAGCCCTCGAGCGGTGCCGAAGGCTCGAGTCTGTCGCGGATGCCGAGGTAGGCCCCCGCCAACAAGCCGGCTATGGCGAGATAAGGGTTTGCGCTGGCGTCACCGAGCCGGAGCTCCATCCGGGACGCCTTGCCGCGCTCCGGTGGTATCCGAACCATCGCGCTCCGATTGTCCAGCCCCCAGTCGATAAGCCACGGAGCGAGCGTGTCGGGACCGAACCGTTTGTACGAGTTGATGGTCGGGTTGCTGATGGCGGCCAGTGCGGGCGCGTGGGCGAGCACGCCGGCGATCGCCGACTTGCCCGTCTTCGACACACCGTCCTTGGCTTTCGGGTCGTCAAACAGCGGTTGACCGGAGTCGTCCCAGGTGGAGAAGTGAATATGGAATCCGGATCCACCTTCATCGTTGAACGGCTTGGCCATGAAGGTGGCCAGCTTGTCCTCCTGCCGTGCCAGCTCCTGAATCGCGGTCTTGAACCGGAAAGCACGATCCGCGGCATCTAGTGCTTCGGAGTGCCACAAATTGATCTCGAACTGTCCGCTGGAGAACTCGTGGTTCGCGGCCACGACCTCGAGCCCGTACGCGGAGAGGTGGCGGAGCATGCGGAGCAACACGTTCTCGGGGTCGCCTTTCAGACCGGCGACATAGACGTTGCCGGTTGCCTCGCCGTAGCGTTGCCAGCCGGTCGGGTTCTTGTCAGTCCGCTCCAGGACGTAGAACTCGAGCTCGGGTCCAACGATCGGCCGCATGCCCAATTCCGCGAACTGCTGAATGACCCGCTTCAGCACCATGCGTGGGCTCTCCTCCGAGGGCGAACCATCCGGGTTGTAGACATCGGCAATGACATGGGCGACGCCGGGCTCCCACGGCACCCGCTGAATCGTGCTCAGATCGGGAAAGGCGAGGACATCGGGCAGCCCGGCATCAAGTCCGCCCTCGATATCGACAACGTCCCCCATCGGTGTCGTGCCGTACACCGACCGACAGAAGGCGACGCCGTCTTCGACCGTACGAGCGAACCGGTTGACCAAGACGTCCCGGCCGCGCTCGGTGCCGATCAGATCCGAGTAACCGACGCGCATGACGTCGATGCCTTGCGTCACGAGCTCGGCAGCCGCGTCCTCCAGACCGCTGATGTCGAAATGAGCCACCCGAACCTCCGCTGATTGTTTCAAGCCGAGCCCGCTGCGCCTGCGTGCTCTGGGATCGCTTCCGAAACCTACGTACACGTTGCTTTCCTACGGTCTGCATAGGTTGCAACGTATGCAGACCGCTAGCAACCCACGTGCACGTAGGTTTCGAACATTCGTTTGGGTCCGAACAGTATCGCTTGGCTAAGCCTATGACAAGAGATTGTGAGGCGCGAGGTGTAGCCGGTCGCCATTGCTAACGGCTCGACCGAACGAGTACCGTACGGATCCAAACGATCTCGCTTCGCTGGCCTTAGGAGTGCTGCATGACCGATGTCAAAGGTTTCTTCTACCCGCGGACCGCGAGCGGCCGGTCGTCGCTGATCCCGTCACCTCCGTGGTATTACTCCGGCGATCTTCTCACCGTCGAATACCGCACGGACCCCGCTCGCGTGGCGGAGCTACTCCCGCCTCCACTGTCACTGGCGAGCGAGGATCCGGGGGCGGTTGCCTTGATCTGGGCGGATTGGCAGTCCTGCTCGTCCTCTCGGGAGGAGCTGCTCGATCCGGTACGGGCGCAATACAAAGAGGCCTTCGTCGTCGTACGGTGCAGCTTCGAGGGTCAAACATTCTCCCGTTGTGTCTACATCTGGGTCGACAAAGACTTTGCCATTGGTCGCGGCATTCACCAGGGCTACCCGAAGAAACTCGGTTCCATGTGGCAGACCCGGCCGCACCCATTCCCGCAAGGTGCACCGCAGATCGCCGCCGGCGGAGTGTTCGGGGCAACGCTCGCGGCAGGCGACCGGCGCCTCGCCGAGGCGGTCCTGACGCTCCGCGAGCAGTCGGACACCAATGGCTTTGTCAACTCCCACAAAATGGCCCACCACCGGATCTTCCCGGGCATCGCATCCGGCGCTCCGGACGCCTATGCGGAACTGATCGAGTCCGGCTCCAGTGAGTTTGAAGCCGATCCGGCGTGGACAGGGGATGCCGAGCTGCGGCTGTTCGATTCACCGACCGAGGAGCTGTCAAGTCTCAGCGTCGATGAGATCATTGGCGGCTACTACCGGCAGGTAGGTGTGGTCTGGAACGGGGGCCGGACATTAGCCACCCTCACCTAGTGCCGTGTCACTAGCATGGCCGTCATGCCGGATCGCCACACCCTCGCCGAAACCGAGAAGGCGATGAGCGCACACGTCAGCGACCTGACACTCAACTTTCCTGCCGCGGCGGCGGTGTCGAGCCTCTACCGAGCCGCGAACGCGGTCCGCGTGCATCTGACGAATTCGGTGCTGCGGGAGCACGGACTCACCTGGACAGGCTTCGTCGTGCTCTGGGTGGTGTGGATCTGGGATGGGGTGGAGACCCGCCATGCTGCGGAGAACGCAGCGATTTCTAAGGCAACGTTGACCGGGGTTGTGAAGACCCTTGAAGCCCGCGGACTCCTAGCCCGGCGGATTAGCGACGCCGACCGACGCTTGGTGCACCTTGAGCTAACGCCGGAAGGCCTAGCTCTGATGAAAGAGCTGTATCCGGTCTTCAACGCCGCCGAGGCCGAAGTCGTGGCTGGATTGTCGCCAAGAAGCTTGGCCCAGCTGACGAACAGTCTCCGATCGATCGTCACCGCGCTTGAGACCAAGCCCACCGCCGCAGTAAAGCCGTCGACGCGGAGCTGAGCACTCAGGATTGAGTAGCCGAGGTGCTCGCCCACGGATTGGCCTCCCGGGTGTGCCGAGCGGCCGCGGCAATGAAACGACGGAACACCTCGGCCTGCACCGGATCCGTCGCGGCCGAGTCCTCCGGATGCCACTGGACACCGAGATACCAACCAGCATGATCTTGTAAGGTCACCGCCTCGATCACCCCGTCGCTCGAGTACGCGGCCGGTGTCAAGCCGGCTCCTAACCTGGCGATGCACTGGTGGTGGTAGCAGGAGATTGCCGTCTTCCGCCCGACGACCTCGCCCAATGGCGAGTTCTCGACCACCTCAAGATCATGAACTCGGTTCCTGTGGTTGCCGACCGTGTCGTCCATGTCCTGTACCAGGTCACCTCCGAGCGCAACGTTGACAATCTGAGTGCCCCGGCATACCGCTAGCAGCGGCAAATGATCACTGAGTGCGACGCGTGCCAGGGCAAGATCAAATGCGTCTTGTTCCTCATCGACCCCGTACTGGGTCGGATGAGGCTGCTGGCCCGACCATCGCGCAGCGACATCACCTCCGCCCGGTAGTAGCACACCGTCGGCAAACCAGATCCGCTCCCGAGCGGCCTCGACATCGATCGCAAGGTCCGGCGCGTGCGGATGCACCACGACCGGCTCTCCGCCGGCCGCGAACACCGCCTCGACGAGGGCTCGGGCGGTCACTTCTGCCTCGTAGCGGAGTGCCGTCGCATGAGGCGAGAAACGCGCCGGGATGACGATCAGTGGGCGGCGGGCAGTCAAGATCTTCTCAGGCATATCGAATCCAGGTCGTTTTGAGATTGGTGTACTCCTCCAGCGCGTGCCGAGACTTGTCCCGGCCGAAACCCGACAGCTTGACGCCGCCGAACGGGACAGCCATGTCCCCCTCCTCATAGCAGTTGACCCACACAGTCCCAGCCCGCAACGCCCGTGATACCCGATGGGCAGTGCCCAAATCGGAGGTCCAGAGGGCAGCCGCCAGACCGTACGGGGTATCCCCCGCGACTCCCACTGCCTCCGCCTCGTCGCGTACCACCTGCACGGCAAGCACGGGACCGAAGATCTCCTCGCGGACGATCGGGTTGTCCGGAGCCGCACCGGTCACCACGGTCGGCTCGAGATAGGCGCCGCCCGTCTCGGCAAGGACCCGCTGCCCGCCCACCCGTAATGAAGCCCCCTCGGCCAGGCCCCGCTCGAGATGTCCGAGTACTCGCTGCAGACTTCGCTCGTCGACCAGCGGCCCCATCTTGGTGTCCGGCAGCAACGGATCGGCCGGAAACCACTGGGCAGAGGTCTCGATGATCCGGTCCACTACTCGGTCGGCCACATCGGCATGAACCACCAACCGGGACCCTGCGGTACACATCTCGCCAGAGTTGAAGAAGATCGCCCACGCGGCCGTGTCAGCAGCCAGGTCCAAGTCTGGAGCGTCGGGAAAGATGATGTTCGGGGATTTCCCGCCAAGCTCGAGGTAAACCCGCTTCAGGTTGCTGTCCGCGGCATAGCGCATGAAATGGCGACCCACCTCGGTAGATCCGGTGAAAGTCAGCACATCGACATCGGGGTGCTCCCCCAAATGTCGGCCGACGACCGGACCGTCACCGCTGAGTACGTTGAAAACACCCGGCGGCAGACCAGCCATAACGCCCAACTCGGCGACCCGCTGCATGGAGAGTGGGGACTGCTCGGCGGTCTTCAGCACGACGGTGCAGCCCGCTGCGAGGGCGGGCGCGAGCTTCCATCCGCCGAGGGTCAGCGGAAAGTTCCACGGGACGACCGCTGCGACCACCCCTGCCGGCTCGCGGGTGATGAGCGACAGCTCGCCCTCTTCTGTTGGCGTGATATCACCGGACTCTTTGTCGGCGAGCTGACCGTAGAAGCGAAGACAGCGGATCAAGGCCCGCAGTTCGATCTCGTACGCGTGCCGAATCGGCTTGCCCATCTCGAGACTGATCAACAAGGCGATCTCCTCGCGATGCTCGTCAACCAGGTCGGCGAAGTGCTGCAAGATCTCGCCGCGGGCTCGAGGGTGCAGTCGAGGCCAAGCACCATGATCAAAAGCCGCCCGGGCAACCGCCACGGCAGCCTCGGCATCAGCCGGCTGCGCCCAGGCGAGCTTCACCAGGGTCGAGCCGTCCCGCGCAGAGTTCACTGCCCGAGTCGAGCCGTCGATCGCAGCACGGCGTTCGCCACCAATGAAGATGCCCTCAGGAATGCGGACATCAGCGGCCAGCTGCCGCCAATCGGTGGCTAGAACCGGGTCCGAAACCATGCTCTCAACCAGTCTTTCCTGGGCTTGACCAATCGATTGAACTTAAATACGTTTGGGCCCTAACGATAGCTGGTCGGACCTGCGGAACGCCAAACCCGCCGTCGACCCGCGAACCACCTCGAGCGACAGACAGGGGCGCGATGACGACTGCGACGGTCGAGGGTGTGGAGGTGGATACTCGGCATTGGATCGGCGGCGAGCGGGTCGCGTCGAAGGTGACCTTTACCGACATCTCTCCCATCGACGAGCAGCCAATTGCCGAAATTTCGGCCGGCTCCACCCAGGAGGTCGACGCCGCGGTCGCGGCTGCGCAGCAGGCCTTCCCCGGTTGGGCAGCCATGCAGAGGGGCGAGCGGGCCGAGCGGCTCCGCAAAGTGGCTGATGGAATTGACGCCCGCGCCGAAGAGCTAGCCAGGGTCGAGACTCGTGACAACGGATCGCTGCTGCGGTCCCACCGGCGAAGTGTGATGCCTCGGGTCGGAATGAATTTCCGATTCTTTGCCGACTACGTCGAGAAGCTCGATCATCCGGACAGTGAGATCCGCGGTCACCGGGAACGGATCAGCTACGACCCAGCCGGCGTGACGGCGATCATCACCCCCTGGAATGCGCCGCTCATGCTCGCCACTTGGCGTATCGGACCCGCGCTCGCCGCCGGCAACACCGTCGTCGCCAAGCCACCCGAATGGGCACCCCTGACCGCGTCGCTGCTGGCCGACATCACCCATGAGGCTGGACTGCCGCCCGGCGTCTTCAACGTCGTCCAGGGCACCGGCTCCCAGGCCGGCGCACCGCTGACCGCACACCCCGGTATCCGTCGGTTGGCCTTCACGGGCTCAGTGCCCACTGCCGGCATCATCGCCGAGGCCGCGGCCCCCAATATCGTGCCGCTGTCCTTCGAGCTCGGCGGCAAGTCGCCGCTGGTGATCTTTGCAGACTCCGACTTCGATCTCGCTGTCCACTTGGCCGTAGAGCAATTCGACAATTCGGGCCAGGTGTGTCTCGGTGCGTTTCGGATTCTGGTGGAAGACTCCATCGCCGAACGCTTCCAAGAAGCCGTATTAGCGGAGGCAAGAACGATCGTGCAGGGTGACCCTCGCGATGAGGCGACCGGCATGTCCTGCCTGGTCAGCCGGCAGCACTTCGAGAGGGTTGACGGCTTCGTACGGCGCGCGGTGGCCGCTGGTGCCCGCCCCATCCTCGGCGGCTCACCGAATGACGAGCTGGGCCACCTCTTCTACCGGCCCTCAATCCTCGTCGACGCCGAGCCAGGCAGCGAGATCCTGACCGAAGAAGTCTTCGGCCCGGTCCTGACGATTCAGACTTTCTCGGCGGAAGAGCAGGCCGTCGACATGGCCAACAACACCCGGTTCGGGCTTGCCGCGACCCTGGTCACTGGTGATCCGGATCGCGCCGAACGGGTCAGCGCACAGATCAACGCCGGAACCGTCTGGGTCAACTGCTTCTTCGTGCGCGACCTGGGCGCACCCTTCGGCGGCAACGGGAGATCCGGTATTGGCCGCGAAGGCGGCATCTACTCGTTCGATTTCTACTGCGACATCAAGAACACCGTGTTCTCGCCGACCGGCTGGACCACGAACGACTAGTACCTGAACTGCAACCATCGAGAGCGAAGGGAATACGAGCATGGGCGAGGTGGTGGGTGCGGGTCTGATCGCGCACGTCCCGACGATCGTGCTGCCGGAGGCGATCCGTCGCGAACTGAACAACGGCGAAGACAGCACGCTGGTCGCTGGTCTCCACCAGCTGCGCAAGGAGGTCTTCGACACCCTCGATTACGACACCGTGGTCGTCCTGGATTCTCACTGGGCTACGACGGTCGAGTTCGTCGTGACGGCGCAGGAACGGCGCAAAGGCCTGTTCACCTCTGAGGAACTGCCGCGCGGGATGACGCAGCGGCCGTACGACTTTCTGGGAGATCCGGAACTTGCGCAGTTGATTGCTTCCAAGGCCGACGATCATGGAACCTGGATCACCGCAATCTCCGATGATCATCTGCCGATCTTCTACGCCACCACGAACCTGTGGGAGTTTCTTGGACAGGGCCTGCCAGACAAGAGATGGATCTCGATCGGCGTCTGCCAGACCGCCGATACTGAGGACAACCTGCGCCTTGGGCGAGCGTTGGGCGACGGCATCGCCGAGAGCGACCGCAAGGTCGTGCTGTTGGCTTCAGGGGCGCTCAGCCACACCTTCTGGCCGTTGCGGGAACTGCGCAACCACGAGGCCGCCGGGATTGGGCACATCTTCACACCGGAGGCCGCCACCGCAGACGCGGTGAGGATGCAATGGTTCGAAGCTGGTGATCATGCTCGGGTGCTGGAGACAATGCCGGAGTTCTACCGGTTCCGCCCAGAGGCCCGGTTCGGGCATTACCTGATGATGATCGGCGCCATCGGCGAAGGTGACTGCACCGCCACCGGCCGCCGCTTCGGAGAGTACGAAAACTCTATTGGCACCGGCCAGGTTCACTACTGGTTCGATCGGCCTGAGGACGGCTTCCCCCGACCCCGACGTACACCAGAAGATCCAGAGGTCCGCCGGCAGACGGCTGGCCCGGACCTCCCCGCAGCCGGCTGAGCCAGTCCGGCAGACCCAGGGAGTGCCCATGCCTCTGCGCGAGACGCGCCGGATACTGCTGGACGGCAACATTGTCGATGTCGAGCGCCATGGCGACGAGCTGGTCGCCGGCGATGGCCGAATGGTCGGCATCGCAGAGGCGGTCCATCTTGCGCCGGTGGTGCCGTCCAAGATCATCTGTGTGCATCTGAACTACTCCTCCAGGGTCGAGGAGATGATGGTGACCCTGCCGCCGGCACCGACGTACTTTCACAAACCTGTGTCGGCGCTCAACGCCCATGAGTCAGCGGTCGTGAGGCCTCTCGGGTGCAAGTGGTTGAACTATGAAGGCGAGATCGCCATCGTGATCGGCCGCACGGCGCGCAACATCTCACCTGATGAAGCCGGTGACTACATCCGCGGTTATTCGATCGCCAATGACTACGGGCTGCACGACTTCCGCGATACCGATTCCGGGTCGATGCTGCGGGTGAAGGGCGCCGACACTCTGTGCCCGGTGGGCCCCGGCCTCGTGGAGGGTTGGGACTTCCATGGCAAACACATCAGAACGCTCGTGAATGGAAGTGTCCGTCAGGACGGCAACACCAACGAGATGAAGTGGGACATGCATTACCTGGTTGCCGACATCGCGCGCACGATCACGCTGCAGCCGGGTGACATCCTGCTCTCCGGAACGCCCGCGATCTCCCGCACCGTCTATCCCGGTGACGTGGTGGAAGTAGAAGTCGAGGGCCTTGGCACGCTGCGCAATCACATCGTCGAAGGACCGACGCCCATCCGCACCGACGTGGGCGCCCAACCCACCGAATCCGAAGAGGTGCTGTCGACCGCCAAAGGCGGGGACTGGGAGTTCCGCGGAATTCGCAAGCCGGACCTGTCTGGGAAGCGTTGACAAGAAATGGAGCTCTCGTGACTCAGGAAACTCCGTCGAGCACACCGCCCTCGGCCGGTGAATCCTCAACATCGGCGGACATCGCCCGACGCGACTCTCGCCAGCTGCGGCATGGCCGCCTCGGCGTATTCGCTGTTGCATTCTTTGTGATCTCGGCCGCTGCACCGCTCACCGCCATGGCCGGCGGCGCTCCCGTCGCGATGCTGCTCGGCAACGGCCCGGGAATCCCCCTGGCATATGTCGTGGTGAGCGTGATCTTGCTGATCTTCGCTGTTGGCTACACCGCGATGGCGCGCCATCACACCAGCACAGGAGCCTTCTACAGTTTCGTCACACGCGGCTTGAGGCAGCCCGCGGGTGGCGCCGCCGCGATGATTGCCCTGCTCGGCTACAACGCTATGCAGATCGGCCTGTACGGACTGTTCGGCGCGGCCGCCTCCGGATTCTTCAGCGAAAACTTGGGGATCGATCTCCCGTGGTGGGTCTATGTGCTCATTGCCATGGCGATCATTGCCGTCCTGGGCTACCGGCAGGTTGATCTTTCCGTCAAAGTACTGGCGATCTTGGTCAGCCTGGAATTCTTGATCGTGCTCATCCTCGACGCGGCGATCTTGATCCAAGGCGGCCAAGGCGGCACCGCCCCCTTGAACGCCGTACCTTTCACTTGGGCCGCCTTCACCAGCGGTTCGGTGGCTATCGCGCTGTTGTTCAACTTTGCCTCTTTCATTGGCTTCGAGGCCACCACCATCTACAGCGAGGAAGCCAGGGACCCCAAGCGCACGGTCCCGCGGGCAACATACGTCGCCGTGTTGACTATCGGCGTTTTTTACACCGTCACGACGTATCTCATGGTCGAGGGGCAGGGCGCGGCCGGTTTGCAGGAATACCTCGCCGGTCTCCAGCCTGATCCCACGGCGTTCTTGTTCGTCCTTGGTACCACCTACATCGGAGCGGCGCTGACCACAGTGATGTCGCTGTTGTTCATTTCCAGCGTGTTCGCCGCTCTGTTGGCCTTCCACAACGCGGTAGCGCGATATCTCTACGCTCTTGGCCGCGAAGGACTTGTCCCGGAACGGCTCGGCCACACCCACGTCAAGCACCTCAGTCCACACGTCGGCTCGCTCAGCCAGTCGATCTTGGCATTGGTCGTGGTCCTGATCTTCGTGATCACTGGCCAAGACCCAGTGCTTGCACTATTCACCTGGCTGACTCAGCTCGGAACGCTGGCGATCATCGTCCTGATGGCCCTGGCCTCGTTCGCGGTTATTGCCTTCTTCGCTGGCCATCGAGAACTCGACTCGAATCTGCTCCGTACCACGGTCGCACCGGTCGTCGGGGGTGTGGCGATGGCTGCCGTCGCAATATACGCGGCCTCTCAGTTCGGCTTGCTGATCGGCAACCCGGAGAGTCCGCTGCGCTGGATCCTGCCGGCCTTGATCGTGGTCGCAGCGATCGCCGGAATTATCGCAGCGTTCAGCCTGAGAAGTCGATCACCGGAGTTGTACGCCCAGATGGGTCGACACCGCGATATCGAGCTGCTTCCGGGCGGCTAGCGTCGATCCCACGCTGCTGGGCGTACGTATCCGCATGCCACGTCAGCGTCAAATAGGTCAGCTCGTGGCTGCGGCGTGCGTCTTCCATCGCAGCCGTCAAAACTTCGGCCGGGTGCCAGAGGACGGCGAACGCGAGATGCCGTGTCTGCTCCACTCGCGATGAGTTTCACCCCGCTGAACGGTCCCAAACTGCAGTGGGCTTAACTCGAGCCCTGGGCATCCGGTCGAAAGGACACAAGAGATGAGCAAGCTGATCGTTCAGACTTTCCTGACCCTCGACGGTGTCATGCAGGCACCGGGCGGACCCGAAGAGGACGACGACGGTGGCTTCACCCAAGGTGGCTGGTCGGTGAACTACTGGGATGATCAGATGGGCGAGGTCATGACCGAAGCGACCAGCAAGCCTTTTGCCATGGTCCTCGGGCGCAAGACCTACGACATCATGGCCGCATACTGGCCGACCGCCCCAGAGGACACCGGCGCCAAGGTATTCAACGACGCCACCAAATACGTTGCGTCGCGGAGTCCTCGCAACCTGGGATGGAGCAACTCAGTCTTGATCGAGGGAGACGCCGCAGAAGGCCTTGCGGCGCTCAAGAAGGAGGATGGGCCAGAGCTGCAAGTGCATGGCAGCGCGAACCTGATCCAGACTCTGTTGCGGAACAACCTGGTCGATGAGTACCGTCTCTGGGTCTTTCCCGTTGTCATTGGGTCGGGCAAACGCTTATTCGCGGATGGCACCATCCCGGCCGGACTGAAGCTCGTCGACAGCAAGGTCTCTAGCACGGGAGTCGTGATGGGCAGGTACGAGCCCGCCGGCGAGATCCCCATAGGTTCATTCGAGTAGGTCCTTCGCGCCGGTCACCCAGTGCGTTGGTCGACGCTGTCGATGACCCGGTCGGCACTTTCAGGCGGGCGCGGCGATGGTCACGATGTTGGACCGCCACGCGTTGCCATCCCAATCGTCGCAGGTGATGACGACCAGCCGGCCAGCCCCGGTCTGAGCGAAGATCTTCTCGGCGTTGCGAGCGACTTCCTCCTTGGACAGCACGTCGATGGACTGCACGCGGTAGGTCAACGTGGAGTCGGATCGTTCGACCTTGATGGCGTCGCCGCGGTGCAGATCCCCCATATCGTCGAAAACGCCGCCGCCATCGTTGCGTACGGTGTGCCCGACTACTACCGCCGATCCTTGCGGTTCGCCAGGGGCAGCGCCCTCGCTCCACCATCCGGCGACGCTGGGGTCTCGTGGGGGGTTGAGTACCCGGTTGTTGTCGCTCTGGATTGGCACCACTGGAGCGTCCACACCGATTCGCGGGATCCGCAACCTGTACGTGTACGTTCCCTCGATGCTCTCAGATTGACTCGATGTCGGTTCCGGAGGCGCCTCGGTCGCCTCCGGCGACGCCGTCGGTGGCCGCGGGGTCCCGCGATGTCGGCACCGCTGACGTCGGCGCGGGTATGGGCGTGGGTGTGGGTGTGGTACCCTGACCACGGTGACCCTATCGTTGTCGGAGCCAGCTGTGACGGCCAAGAGGGCCAGCCCTGCTAAGAACAGGGCCAGCCCTCTCAGTACCCGGCTTGCCGGGCGAGACGTCAAATCAGGAGTCATGCAGGAAGCGGCGCCGCGCAAATACCGCGGTTCCGGCCACCGCACCACTGGCGACCACTGCTAGACCGAGAAGCCCGGCCGCCGAACCCCCGCCGTCGGCGGCACCCGCACCTGCGGGCACCGCGGTGGGCACCGCCGCCGGCGTCGTAATTGACGCCGAAGGCTCCGGCGACTCAGAAGGCGGCTGGGAAGGCGTGGGGGGCTCGGAAGGCGAGTGGGTCGGTGTCACGCATTCCTCAACCCAGAACACCTTGTACTTGCTATAGGCGGTGCTGTGCGTACCCTCAGGGACATCGATCTTCAGCTTGATGTGATAGCCCTGCTGCTCGTGCGGATCGCCCAGCAGGCCTACCAATGACGACAGGTCGAAGGTCCGTTCAGCGTCAAGATCAGTGCCGCCGCCGGCCGCATCATCCTCCAACTCCACAGTGGCGTCGAGCAATGAGTATGTCCTTGCCAGTTGGCGCCTGACCGGTGAAGTTCACGGCAGCGTCGAGGCCGCCGGCGTCAAAGCCGTAGAAGTCGATCTGGAAGATGCAGTCCACGTGCGGCTCGTTGCCGGGTGTGGTGTCAAATTCAACGCCATCGACCTTCACCGTCCCGTTATTTCCCGGCGGATCCGCGAAAGCCGCTGGGGCGGCGAAACCGCCGAGCGCTACGCATCCGCCGAGGGCTACCGCCAAGCCTGCCCGGCGTGCGAGTCGAGCAACATGCATGAATTCCCCCGAGAAGTCATCTTGTCAAAGGCCACCCGTTTGGCCTTTGAAACAGCAGCAACGTAACAGCCGGAGGACCGTCACGAGGCTTACGTCGGAAAGTGTCGCCCGTCCGCAACCCACAGTTATCTTCCTGTAACCCGCCGCAGGGACACGCCGAATAGGGGCGGCCACTTCGGTCACAATCCGGCATCGCCGACCGTCTGCGAAGACGAGCAGGCAGCGCACCCGCGGGTAGGGAGACGCGTCAGCCCGTCGTCCAAGGCCGGAGCTTTTCGGGGTTCCGTACTGCCCAGATGTGTTTGATCCGTTCACCGGCGACGTCGAACGCGATCACCGCCGCGGTGACACCATCTTGCTGGACGACCAGACCGGGCTGACCGTTGACCGTACGCTCCAGCATCGTCAGGTCGGGTACCCCGCCGCCGAGATCGACGAGCACGCGCGCGATCTGCTCGCCGCCTTCGATCGGGAGGAGCACGGCGCTGACGAGGCCGCCGCCGTCGGCGATCGCCGTGGCGTCGGGGTCGAGCAGGCCGATGAGGGCGTCGATGTCCTTGGCTTCCCATGCCTCCTTGAAGTCCCTGACGATGTCGGCGTGCTGGGCTGTCGGAGTCGCAGGAGCCTGCGACGCGCGAATGCGACGGCGGGCCGACGAAGCCAGCTGGCGACATGCCGCCGGCGTACGGCCGACGATCTCGGCCACTTCGGTGAAGGAGTAGCGGAAGACATCGTGAAGGATGAACGCGACGCGCTCGGCCGGAGTCATCGATTCGAGCACGACGAGGAAGGCCATGTTGATCGACTCGTCGAGGGTGACTCGGTCGGCCGGGTCGACCGTGGTGCCGCCCGACCGCCCGCTGGTCCACTCCCTACGATCGGGCAGCGGCTCCGGGATCCATTCGCCCACGTAGCGCTCCCGCCGCACTCGTGCCGAGCCGAGCAGGTCGAGGCAGATGCGACTGGCGACCTTGGTCAGCCAGGCGCCGGGGGATTCGATGGCTTCCTGCTGCTGTTGGGACATCGCGTACCAGCGGGCGTACGTCTCTTGTACGACATCCTCAGCATCGGCCAGGGAGCCGAGGAGTCGGTACGCGAGATTGATCAGCTGACGCCGCTCGCTCATGATCGCGCTCAGGCTCGGATCGGGCCGGCCATGTCCTGACTCGGAGTGTGTGGTGGTCATGAATGTCGACGACTCCCTTGGTGGCATCTGCGCCTCACCAGTTCGACGAAACATTGCACCGAACTGTGAGGTTGGCGCGTCGCCTCACATTCCGAGGGGTTGTGTCGTCGTACTGCTGAGACAAACACCATCCCGCGAATCGGAAAGCTCGTCGATATCGAAGGAGAACACCATGGGCACCGCATCCACCATCAGCCCGACAGACCTCGACACCACGCCGAGCCGCTCCCTGCGTCGCGAGGCTGCCATCGGCGCCGTCGCCGCGACTGCCGCCAACGTCGGGGTCTGGGCGGCAGGCCGGGCCGTCGACGTGAGCTTCCTGGTCAGCCCCGTGTTCGGCCAGGCCACCATCCAGGTCGGCATCGTCTTGGTCGTGTTCACCACACTCATCGCGTACGCCGTGGGCATAGGGCTCTTTGCGCTGGCCGCGCGACGCTCCGATGGTTGGGCCCGCGCTGTCCTCGCCGCGGGCGTCCTGTTCGCCGTCGTCTCGACTGTCGGGCCGCTGTCGACCGCCGAGGACACCGCCACCGGCGTGCTCCTCGCGACCATGCACCTCTTGACCGGAGCAGCGTTCGCCATCACAGCGTTGAGGGCGCTTCGATGAGCAGGTTCACCTCGTCGAGGCGATCGAGCCGGTGCGGCGCTCCAGGGCTTCGATGACGGTGGGGCAGACGTCGACCTCGTAGAGCCTTTCGACGCTCTGCATCCCGCCCGGGCTCTCGGCGTTGATCTCCACCACCTTGTCGCCGATCACATCGATGCCGACGAAGTACATGCCGTCGGCCACGAGCTTCTTGCTCATCGCTTCGACGATGCCGCGTTCCACGTCACCGATCTCGAGAGGGACCGAGCGTCCGCCCGCGCTGATGTTGGCCCGCGGGTCGTTACCCGTGGGCACTCGCCGGAAGGCGGCCAGCTTTCCCTCGCGCTCGAGGACATGTCCCTCGAGCAGGAAGATCCTGGCATCGCCGTCCTCACCGCCGTCAACGAACTCCTGGACGATCGCGTAGCCGTCCTGAAGCACCGCCTCCGTCATCTGCGCGAGGTTCGCTTCATCCTCGTCCTCGATCATGAACACGTTCCGACCTTTGGCTCCGTACAGAGGCTTGACGACGGAGTGGCCGACCTTGCCGACAAACCGCTCGATCGCTTCCGGGTCGCGCGTCACGAGCGATCGCGGTCGAATCTTCTCGGGGAACTCCTCCAGGTAGAGCTTGCTCGTTGCGCGTAGCAGGGACATCGGGTCGTTGACCACCGTTACACCTCGAGCCTTGAGCATCTGGCCGAAGACCACGCCCAGTGGACTTGCCCAGGGCCGCTCCTGCAGATCGTCGATCGATTCGTTTCGCAGGAACAAAGCATCGAGGTCGTCCATAACGATCCGTTCGGCGTCGCGCTCCTTGATGCGCTCCATGAAGCTTTCGAGCGTGTCGTCTTTGTCGAACTCTGCAGCATGAGCCCGGGCCACGAGCTGCCCGTCGCTTTCCCCGAGCTCGACGTCTCCGACCCCGACGTACCAAACGTCGTGTCCGCCCTGGGCCGCGGCCCTCGCCAGCCGTGTAGTCGTGTACTCGTCTATCTCGGTAGCGACGTCGTTGACGGTGAAGGCAAGCCTCATCTCGACACCTCTCCTTCGTACAGGTCCATGACCGACGCGCCCGCGCGCAGCCTGTCCAGGCGCTGCTGAGCGCCGGGCACGTCCAGCCAGCGTGGACGGACCCATGCTGCTTGGAGCACCTCGCGGTCGAGCAGGTCCTGGATCAACGGGATGTGGTCCAACGCGAGCTTGCCGACGAAGAGGATATCGAGGCTGCTGCCTTCTGCGAGGGCTTCGAGGATGCGCGCGATCCCACGGAGGTAGATCGCGTCCTTTACCGAACCGCCCCCGACGACGACCCGGATGGCGATGGACCAAGCGGTCCTCGCCGGTATCTGATGTTCAACCCGTAACGATTCGAAGATCTCCAGGAATCCGGCGCCGTCGAGCATCTTGCCGATGGCTACCACCCTCGCGGCGAGCACGCGGAGACGCCGCGCGTCCAATCCGCCGGTCAGGTATTCGGCCAGCACGGCAAGGCCCTCTTGGGTCTCGTCGTAGCCAGGCAGTCCGATCGCCAGCAGCGTCAGTGGTTGCCTGGCGCCGTTCTGGTAAGTGACGACATGGGTGCCGACCTCGTGATGCAGCAAGGGCTCGACTCGGTCCGCCCTGAAAGCGGCGGCTTCGGGGATGAGCAGCCGGCCGAACGACACCATCAGTTCGGAGATGTCGTCGCGCACCTCGATGTGAGCCGGGAAGTCTAGATACACGGCACGGTATCGATCGAACTCCGCACGAGCCGCCTCCGCGAACGCCCCCGCCGTGACGCTTCGGCTGTTGGGAGCTCGGGCTGGGATGGTCTCGAGCAGCTCCTCCGCGGCGGACGCAAGAGGTTGGCCGATCCCTCCGTAGAGCTGCAGCGACCCGTACACGAATCGTGAAGTGTCGCGATCCTCCAAGGCTGTGATCTGTCTTGCTATCTCGTCTCGCTTCGCCCGGAAGAGTGTGTGCAGCGCAGGGTCGGTTACGTTCTCGATCTCGAGGTTGTAGAGGTCACGTCGCACCAGGTCCGGCACGAATTCCAGCGGTCTGAGCCGGAGAGTGGGAACCGTCCCGAAGTCACTCCGTTCGAAGTCCGCCCATGCCTCTGCTGCATTGACCGGTGTGACGTTGAGCAACAGGTTCAAGCCGCGCTCAATCTGGGTGAGGCGGGCGTCGATATCTAGCGCCGGCGCAAGCTGCTGGGTCGCGGATGTCACCTGACAGAAATACCCACCAGCCCGTACGAGCAACCTTCCCGATGGCCAAGCGTTGTTCAGGCGGAGCCCCCATGACCCGATTGGGGGTGGGGGCGCTCTGGACCAGCGGTCCGACCGGCAGCGCTCCGCCGCCGTCCTCTGCAACCGTGACGAGAGCAAGCCTGACATCCTCAGGCTGGGTGTCACGGCCACGGCCAGATGCAGGTCCCTAGAACTCAGCACGTTTCCGGATGTCGAGAATGTGGCGCTGGCTCCGTCCTAGGTACACCAGTGGCCACGACGGGCCGCGCGATGGCGCAGTACCAGGACAGCTACCGGCTCTGTTACGTCCGCAGCCCGGAGGGGATCATCGTCGCGTTGGCCGAGCAGATCAGCTGACGGCCCGACGCGGCCGACCTGCGACCAACCAGAACGATCCGCGTGGATGGACCGAGAAGGACAACGGGAGGAGTAGCCATGCAACCGAACGAGATCACCGAGGTTCTGAACCGACCGATCAGTCAGGAACTGTTGGCCCGCGACGTGACCCGCTTGGCCTACGTCGCCAGGGACGGCACACCCCGCAATGTCCCGATCGGGTTCACTTGGAACGGCTCGGAGATCGTCATGTGCACGTCGAAGAACGCTCCGAAGCTTCAAGCCTTGAGCGAGAACCCGATGGTCGCCCTGACGATCGACACCGAGGTGCACCCGCCCAAGATCTTGCTCATCCGGGGTCGGGTCGAGCTGGACTTCGTCGATGGCATCCCGGACGAGTATCTCAAGGCGACCAGCAGCTACGAGATGACGCCCGAGCAACGGGTCGAGTGGGAGGCGGAAGTGCGTTCGCTCTACCACGACGGCATGGTCCGGATCGTCGTTACCCCGAACTGGGCGAAGCTGATCGACTTCGAGTCGACTCTGCCGAGCGCGGTCGAGGAGCTGGTCCGGCAGCGGGAGGAGCGTCAGAGCGGCTGAGCCGCGCGCGGTCGCTCGCGTTGGTGGCTCACCCACGCCTCAACCCCACCGCCGTACGCCGAGTCTGTGAAGTCCGCCAGGAATGTCGCGGTGGGATGTCGAGAACCCGCGCGCGGCAACGTCCCCGGAGTGAACACGGCCACAATGGGCCGTATGCGTAAGGAGAACATGATGGCCAAGTACCTGCTGCTCAAGCACTACCGGGGTGGCCCGGCCCTCGCCGTGGACTGGGCGCCGATGGACCAGTGGACGCCAGACGAGGTCGACGCCCACGTGCAGTTCATGCGCGAGTTCGCGGCCCGGCTGGAGGAGACGGGCGAGTTCGTCGACACCCAGGCACTGGCGCCCGACGGCGCGTTCGTGCGGTACGACGGCGATGGGCGGCCACCGGTGACCGACGGGCCGTTCGTCGAGACCAAGGACCTGATCGCCGGGTGGTACGTCATCGACGTGGAGTCGTGGGACCGCGCGGTACAGCTGGCGGGGGAGCTGTCGGCGGCCCCCGGGCCCGGCGGCAAGCCGATCTACGAATGGCTGGAGGTTCGGCCGTTTCTGGCCGACGCCCCCACGGTCACCGAGTGAACGAGCCGCTGCTGCGGGACCTCGTACCCGCGGTGATCGGTGTCCTCGTCCGTCGCGGAGCCGACTTCGCGGCGGCCGAGGACGCCGTGCAGGACGCCCTGGCCGAGGCCGTGCGCGTGTGGCCGGATGATCCGCCGCGGGACCCCAAGGGCTGGCTAGTCACCGTGGCCTGGCGTAGGTTCCTCGACGCCGCCCGCGCCGATACCTCCCGACGGCACCGCGAGGTGCGCATCGAGGGCGAGCCCATCCCCGGACCGGGCGAGGCCGTGGACGACACGCTCCAGCTGTACTTCCTGTGCGCGCACCCCTCCCTGACACCGGCCTCGGCCGTCGCGCTCACGCTGCGCGCCGTCGGCGGCCTGACCACGCGTCAGATCGCGCGGGCCTACCTCGTGCCCGAGGCGACCATGGCCCAGCGGATCAGCAGGGCCAAGCGGACCGTTTCGGGCGTCCGGTTCAACCAGCCCGGGGACGTCGCCACGGTGCTGCGCGTGCTCTACCTGGTCTTCAACGAGGGCTACTCCGGCGACGTCGACCTCGTCGCCGAGGCGATCCGGCTCACCCGCCAACTGGCGGCCAAGACCAACCATGAGGAAGTGGCGGGCCTGCTTGCGCTCATGCTGCTCCACCACGCACGGCGCCCGGCACGGACCCGCACCGATGGCAGCCTCGTGCCCCTCACCGAGCAGGACCGCAGCCTGTGGGACACCCGCCTGATCGCCGAGGGCGTCGACATGCTCCAGGCCGCCCTCGCCCGCGACCGATTGGGTGAGTTCCAGGCCCAGGCCGCCATCGCCGCGCTCCACGCCGACGCCTGGATGGCCGAGGAGACCGACTGGGTGCAGATCGTCGAGTGGTACGACGAACTGGTGCGCCTCACCAACAGCCCGGTAGCCCGCCTCAACCGGGCCGTCGCTGTCGGCGAGGCCGACGGCCCGCGGGCCGGCCTGGCTGCCCTGGCAGAGCTCGACCCCGCGCTGCCTCGCCACACCGCCGCCGCGGCGTACCTACACGAGCGTGACCGTGACCCAGTCACCGCAGCACGGCTCTACGCCGAAGCCGCCCGATCAGCACCCAACCTCCCCGAACGCGATCACCTCACACGACAGGCCGCACGGCTCAACGCGCAACTGCGCAGTTGAGCGGCGGGCGCCAGGTGAGCGGCGCCAACCAGAAGCTCATCCGCAACCTGGGCCAGGGAGCGGTTCCCCAACCGAGCGTGCGCAAAATGTCGCCGAAGCTGGCTTAGGCGCCATTTCGGCGACGATTAGCGCACACTCGATCATCCGATGCGTTGGACGCTGCCGTTTCCCTTGGCTCGACCGGCGATCGTGACGGTCAAGTCGGCTCGATGTTTCCATACCACCTGGACGGCGACCGCCCCAGAGCCCCAGACGAGGTCCGCATGTCGGCACCTACGCCGCGGACCCGCAAAGAGCTCGGAAGCCGGCGCCGGTCAAGCTCTGGACAGAAAAGTGTCCAAGGTCAGCGGAAGGTTCCGCGCCCGGACGCCGGTCGCGTTGTAGGCGGCATTGGCGATCGCGGCTGCTGCGCCGACAATGCCGATCTCGCCCAATCCCCGGGCTCCCAGCACGCCTGGAGGTGCTTCAGGTTCCTCGAGCCAGATCGCGTCGATGTCCTCGATGTCTGCGCAGGTCGGGATGTGGTAGTCGGCGAAGTCATGGTTCACGATCGTGCCGAAGCGCGGGTCCATGACCCCGTGCTCATGCAAGGCCATCCCGATGCCCATGGTCATCCCGCCGATGAACTGGGAGCGTGCGGTCACTGGGTTGATGATGCGGCCGACGGAGAAAACACCGAGCATCCGCGAGACGCGGATCTCGCCGGTGGCAGCGTTGACCCGAACCTCGGCGAAGTGGGCGCCAAAGGAATGTCTCGATCTATCGTCATTATTGACCTGGGGCGCCTGAGCCTCTGTCTCCGCCCCCGGTCGCGGGTCAGCGCCATGCTGATCGCGGAACGCCTCGGCGGCCGCGGCGATGGCTGCCCCCCAGCTGATCGTCCCGAACGAACCTCCGGCGACCGAGGCTCGCGGGAGGCGCGAGTCACCGATTTCCATTCGCACGCACTGCGCCGGGCAGCCCAGCGCCTCGGCCGCAATCTGCGTCAGCACGGTCCCGCTTCCGGTTCCGATCTCGGCCGCCGCGATCTGGACGACGTAGGTGCCATCGGCCTCGAAGCGAATGCGGGCAGCGTTGTCCGGTTCGCGCCAGTCCGGGTACGTCGCACTGGCGACGCCCATGCCGCTCCACCAGCCGTGCTGCAGCCGGCTCCGCGGCGCCGGGTCGCGATGGTCCCAGCCGAATCGTCCCGCCCCAAGCTGTAGGCAGTCGAGAAGATGCCGGAACGCGTGCGGTTGCCCGGTCTCCGGGTCGACCTGCGGCTCGTTGCGAACCCGCAGGGCAATGGGGTCGACGGCGCACGCGACGGCGAGCTCGTCCATGGCCACTTCAAGCCCGAACATCCCGGCGCACCTGCCGGGCGCCCGCATCCAGGTTGGAACGGGAACGTCGAGGACCACGGGGCGATTCGTCGTCCGACGCTGTGGAGCGGCGTACATCATGCGCGCCGGTCCGTCGGATCCCTCGGTGAACTCCTTCGTTCTGGAGCTCTGCTCGAGCACATCGACGGCCACTGCGGTGAGTGTGCCATCCAGGTCGGCCCCGAGCCGCACGTGCTGGATGGTCGGTGGACGGTAACCGCTGAGCGAGAACATCTGCTGCCGGGTCAAGGCCACCTTCACGGCGCGACCGGGCAGTTCGCGCGCCGCCATCGCCGCGAGGACGGCCTGCGCGTGAACCTCGATCTTTGAGCCGAATCCGCCGCCCACGTACGGCGAGATGACCCGGACCTGGTTCGGGTTCAGGCCGAACAGCGGCGCCAGGCCCGCTTGGAAGGAATGAACGCCCTGCGTCGACTCGTACATGGTGAGGATGCCGTCATTCCAGATCGCGACGGACGTGTGAGGCTCCATCGGCACGTTGTATTCCGGGGGTGTCGTGTACGTCTGGTCTACAGCCGTCGACGCCGCCGCGAGTGCGGCCCTGATCTCGGCCTCGCTCACCTGCCGCGGAAGGCCCGACGCGCTCCCCGGTGAGACGTGGCCATGCTCGCCCGCAATTGCGGCCTCGATCTCGGCCTCGCTCACCTGCCGCGGAGGGCCCGGCGCGCTCCCCGGTAAGAAGTGGCCGTGCTCGGCGACGCTGAAGGCCGAGTTATGGGGCGCGGGCGCATACGCGACCTCAACCAGACCCGCGGCGTGTCGCGCGATCTCGGAGGATTCCGCGACCACGGCCCCGATGAACTGACCACGGAACCCGACAGCCGCTGACTGTAGTACCAACAACTCTTGGTCCTTCGTGTCAACCAGTCGGGGTGCATTGAGATGGGTCAGCACGATCAGAACACCGTCCAACGCTTCCGCCGCTCCGGTGTCAATCCGGACCACCGTTCCCCTGGCGATCATGGCCTGGACCGGATAAAGATAAGCGGGCTGCGCCACGGGCTGCTCATACGCGTACAGGGCCGTTCCTCGGACTTTGGGGACCCCGTCCAGCCGTCCAAGGCCGACACCGATCGATTGACCACGAAGGCCGGTGCTCACGGTTTCTGCTCCTGGCCGGCGAGGTCGCCATCTATAGCTTCGACCTGGCGTCGGGTGAGATCGGCGAGCAGTGACGCGACCGTGTTGCGCACCATGGTGATCTTGAATGCGTTGTCGTGGAGTGCCTCCGCCTGGGCGAGCTCGACGTCGGCAGCGTCGCGAAAATTCTCCACACTCGCGGCCGCGCCGCGCAGGAAGTTCTCGGCTGCAGTGGCGCGCCAAGGTTTGTGAGCAACTCCACCGAACGCGATCCGGACGTCTCGAATGGTCGGACCCCCCGCGGCGTCCCTGTGGTCGCTCAGGTCCAGGGCAGCCGCAACGGAGATGAGGGCGAAGGCGTACGAAGCACGATCGCGGACCTTGCGGTAGGCGGAGTGTTGTGAGAACGAGAGCTGGGGCAGGTCAACCGCGGTGATCAGCTCCCCGTGCCTCAAGACCGTGTCTCGATGGGGGGTGTCGCCGGGAAGGCGGTGCAAGTCGTTGAGCCGGATGCGCCGCTCACCGGTCCTGCCCGTGACCACCACCGAAGCATCCAGCGCGGCCATCGCGACGGCCATGTCCGACGGATGCACCGCTACACAACCCGCTGATGCACCGAGGATCGCGTGGTAGCGGGTATAGCCCTCCCGCGCCGAGCAGCCCGAGCCGGGCTCGCGCTTGTTGCACGGCATGCTGACGTCTTGGAAGTACACGCAGCGGGTGCGCTGCAGTAAGTTCCCGGCCGTGGTCGCTAAGTTTCGCAATTGGCCCGACGCACCGGCGAGCAACGCTTGGGACAGGACCGGATATCGCTGCCGAATCAGGAGGTGCGCGGCGAGATCGCTGTTGCGAACGAGCGCGCCGATCCGAACCGTGCCATCTGGCAGCTCGACGATCTGGTCCAGCGGCAGGTGGCTGATGTCGACGACCAAGTTGGGCGTAGCTACCCCCAGCTTCATGCGGTCGACCAGGTTAGTGCCGCCGGCCAGATACACCGCATCAGGGTGCTCCGTCACCGCGGCCACCGCGCCGGCGACGTCCTCGGCGCGTAGGTACTCAAACGGCATCACGGCGCGGACTCCGATCCGGCGACCCGCCGGATCGCTGCGACGATGTTGACATAGGCCCCGCAACGGCACAGGTTGCCACTCATCCGCTCGCGAATCTCCTCATCGTTCAACTCGATGGGGCCGATGAGATCGACGCTGACGTGACTTGGAATTCCCCGTTCCGCCTCGGCCAACATGCCGACCGCTGAACACACTTGCCCGGGCGTGCAATACCCACACTGCAGCGCGTCCATCTCGAGAAAGGCCTGCTGAATCGGGTGGAGTGCGTCTCCCACAGCGAGCCCCTCGGCGGTAGTGATCTCTGCGCCATCGTGGGCAACCGCGAACGCCAGACAGATGATGGCCCGCCGACCGTCAAGCAACACCGTGCACGCGCCGCACTGACCGTGGTCGCAGCCCTTCTTCGGCGAGGTCACTCCGAGCCGATCTCGAAGCGCGTCCAAGAGCGTCGTGCGAGTGTCAACGATTATCGATCGATCCTCACCGTCCACTCGCAAAGAGATCTGTGCATCCACCCGACCCTGGACCTCCCCACCACCAATCGATTCAGGCAGCGACAAAATGCTCCCGCATCCCGACAGATGCATGCAACAAACCAGCCGGGGTGATGCATGCCGTCGAGCGGGCGGAACGGTAAAGACTGCGGGGGATCGATACCTCAGACCTAGTCGAGGCCCTGGGTGACCGGCCCGCCCTCTCGGCGGTGTCAGTCCGACTCATCGCGGGCGCGCCTGTAGCGCTCATAAATCACGCGCGAGCCGAACGTCCTGGTCTCTACCAGGTCCAGCCGGACGTCTTCGGTGACCGGCGGCAGGAACGGCGTGCCGCCACCCACAACGACCGGATAGCGGAACATGCGCAGCTCATCGACGAGGCCGAGCTCGATCGCCGCCGCGGCCAGGCCGGCGCCGCCGATCGAGACGTCCTTGTCGGTCGAATCGAGCGCCGCAGCGGCCTCCTCAGCCACCGGCGCCTCGGCGAGCCGGGCGTTGCCCTGAACGCTGTCGAGCGTCCGGCTGAAGACGACCTTCGGAATCGCGCGCCAGACCTCGGCGAACGCGGCCCCGAGCTCGTTGTCGCGCAGCGACGGATCCGTCTCCCACACCAGCATCGTCTCGTAAAGCCTGCGGCCGCACAGATAGCCGCCGAGCTCGCGTACCAGCGCGATGTGGAAACGAAACAGCTCCTCGCTAGGGGCCGTCCACCCGAACGCGCCCTCGCGGTCGGCGATAAAGCCGTCCACCGAGACGCTCATCGAGTAGATCAGCATGGCTTCAAGCTCATCGCACCGGAACGACGGACGATGATCGCGAGGACGTTCACCATTGAGCTTGACACCGGGCTCTCCTACCTTCTGCAGTCGGCTCTGCCACAGCTAGTGACCGATCGCGAGACGCAAACTCATCGTCGTGGGCGGTCCAAGCGATCGTACGGCCATTGCCGACGCCGCACTGAGATGCCGGGCTTGCGGACGCCGCGGTGGTCTGCCTTCGGAGTGGGAGACGACGAATGTCAGAGGTCAGTCGTCAAAGACGTTCCAGCAGATCTCGGTTCGACGCCACTGGTCATCAAGGACCAGCTCTCGAACCTCCGCGGGAATTCTTTCTCGCTGCCAGTCTCGTTCCCGGACGCGTGCTGCCTCTGCCTCACTGGCGAAAGCGGAAGCGACGGCTGCCCTGATCGCATATGCCGCAGCTCCCAGGTCGTGGGCTGCGACGTGGGCCACCGCCACTGCTTGCCCGGCCGCAAGAGCGGCGAACTTCGCCGGGTCGGGCAGTCCACGTGCGGCAGCATTCGCCACGAAAGCGGCCCGATGCGCATCACGCATGCGCACCTCGCCGCGGACCCAGGCACGACCGATGTCGATCGCGTCACGCGGGCGGGTGTCGCGCGGCTGCTCCTGCTCGAAAAGGTGCAGGACGTGTTCGGCGCAGAGGGCGGCCCACTCCGCAAGCAGCCGGTGGTGCTCGTCTGTCAATGTTCCGCCGCGGCGCACGGTGATCAGTCGGGGATCACGCTCTGCTGGCAGGATCGGCATGAGTTCAATCTTCGTCGTCACCTGCTGGCGCACAACGGCTCAGCCGGCCAGCGTGCGCCAGGCGTTTCGACCTAGCATCAGGACGTGAGGCCAGATCGGATCAACCGCCGCGTTCACCTCGCGACCGGAGTCACGGTCCCCTACCTCGAGCAGGGCGACCCACAGGCGGTGGCCGTGTTGCTGTTGCACGCGTGGACCGAATCGTCGGCTTGTTTCGACCGCCTGTTGCAGGCGGTGCCTCCGACGCTCCGCGTATTCGCAATGGACCAGCGTGGCCATGGCGATGCGGACAAGCCGGTCGACGGATACGCACTGGTGAACTTCGCCGATGACATCGAGGCGTTCATGGACGCGGTCGGCCTACAGTCGGCTGTCCTGCTCGGGTCCTCAAGCGGTGGCTACGTCGCGCAGCAGGTCGCTGTACAGGTGCCTCATCGCGTTGATGGCCTGGTCCTCGTCGGCGCACCGCGCAGCCTTCAGGGCCGGCCAGCCTTTGCCGACGACGTAGAGCGGCTCACCGACCCTGTCGATCCCACCTGGGTCGAAGAGTCGCTGACCTGGTTTCCCCGCTATCACCACGTGCCCGACTCGTACATCAAGGACCGGATAAGCGACGGTGTGCGCGTGCCCGCACACGTGTGGATGGCCAGCCTTGCGGGATTCACGAGCGCCGATCCGCCGTCGGAGTCGGGGACGATCACCTCACCCACCCTGATCATCTGGGGTGAACGCGACGAGCTGCTGCCGCTGCAGGACGGACACCGGCTCGTCGCAGCCATCCCCGACTCCCGGCTGATCGTCTACGAGGACACGGGCCACCTCGTGCTGTGGGAGCAGCCCGAACGAGTGGCCACCGACCTTGCCGACTTCGTCGCCGGTCTGGCAACGTCAGGCGGCCAGTGATCAAGATCATCGTTCGGTCCCTCACGCGCTCCTCGTAAACCCTCGCGCGGCTGAGAGCAAATTCAGTAGCTGCTCGGCCAGGCACTGGCTGCGGTGCTGGCATCGGCCCTGACCATCGGAGCGGACCGCTGGCCCAAGCATTGTGACTACTTCGCGGTGTGCCGCGTTGACCAAGTCTGGCCGAGACGACAGGCTGCGCAGAGGCGCCCTCAGGAGATCGTGGGCCCGGACGGCTCAAGGGGGAGAATTGACATCGAGACGACGGGCCTACGCGCTCGTGTTCGCGTTGACCGCGGCGCTGGTCGCCACACTGCAAACGGGACCGGCTTACGCCAAGCAGCCCGACCCGAGCGACCGGGACAACTTCGAGGTCTACGCCGGCACGGTCACCCCCCAGCAGCTCGAAGAGCTGCGGCGTGTCGGTGTCGACGCCAAGGACATCACCAAAGAAGCCGACGGCAGCGCCACCAAGGTGGAGGCGGTGCTCACCGAGCGTCAGGCTGCCCAGCTGGCGGCGAAGGGCGTCAAGCTCGAGATCAAGCAGATTCGGGGTAAGCCGGCGTCGCAGGTGCTGCGCGAGCAGGCAACGGCGGGTTGGGACGCCTACCGCTCCTACAGCGAGACAGGAGGCATCCGCGACGAGATCGCCGCCGTCGCCGCGCGCTACCCGCAGCTGACCAAGGTCGTGCAGATCGGCACGACCGTCCAGGACAAACCGATTCTCGCAGTCAAGGTCACCAAGAACGCCAAGCAGGTCCCCGACGGCTCCCGCCCGTCCACCGCGTACGTGGGCGCGCAGCACGCCCGAGAGTGGATCACGGTGGAGATGACCCGCCGGCTGCTGCACCACGTACTCGACAACTACGGCACCGATCAGGCCATCACCACCATGGTCGACAAGACCGAGCTGTGGTTCGTCCCGGTGGCCAATCCGGACGGATACGACTACACGTTCACGCCGGACAACCGGCTGTGGCGCAAGAACCTGCGCGACAACAACGGCGACGGGCATATCACCGCCGTCGACGGGGTCGACCCCAACCGTAACTACGCCTACCGGTGGGGCTGGGACAACGAGGGCTCCTCGCCCGACCCGTTCAGCGAGACCTACCGGGGGCCGGCACCGAACTCCGAGCCGGAGACCAAGGCGCTGGACAACCTTTTCCAGCGGATCGGCTTCGAGTTCTTCATCAACTACCACTCGGCCGCCGAGCTGCTGCTCTACGGCGTCGGCTGGCAGGTGAGCACGCCCACACCGGACGACGAGATCTACAAGGCGATGGCAGGCGACGACGCCAACCCCGCGGTCCCGGGCTACGACCCGGACATCTCAGCCGAGCTCTACACCACCAACGGCGACACCGACACCCACATGACGGTGCGCTACGGCACGCTGGGTTTCACCCCGGAGATGACCACCTGTCAGACCGTCTCCGCGTCCGATCCCCGACGACGAGTGGGAGCCCGAGGACTGCGTCAGTGGCTTCAACTTCCCCGACGACGAGGAGCTGATCCAGGCGGAGTTCGCCAAGAACATCCCGTTCGCCCTAGCGGTCGGGAAGTCGGCAGTCGACCCAGACGACCCGGTGTCAGTGGTCAATCGGTCCACACCCGACTTCGTCATCGACCCGTTCGATGTGTCGTACGGGTCACCCCAGCCTGTCGCCACGATCGCCCGGCGCACCTTGAGGGACGTGCGGATGCACTACACCGTCAATGGCGGCCAGACGCACTCGGTAGGCGTAAAGGAGTGGCAAGGCGGTGAGCGGTACGGCAACACCCACGACGACTACTACGCCGAGCTGCGCGGCACGGTCACCGGCGCCAACGCCGGCGACGAGGTCGAGGTGTGGTTCAGCGGCGTCAAGTCGGGGGCTGGCCGGGTGGCCAGCGAGCATTTCAGCTACACCGTCCACAACGACATCGGCGACGAGGTGCTCATTCTCGCCATGGAGGACGTGACCGGGATCAGCCCGGTGCAGGCGGGTGCTACCGAGGCGAAGTACGCGGACGAGATGGCGGCGGCGCTCACGGCTGCCGGCCGCACCAGCGACGTGTACGACTTCGACACCCAGGGCCGCAAGGCCCCGCATCACCTCGGCGTGCTGTCGCATTACGAGGCCGTGCTGTGGGAGACCGGAGACGACGTCATCCTGCGATCGACCGGGCAGGTGCCTGGGACCACGGCGAAGGCCGCGCACGACACTGAGCTGTCGGTCCGTGACTACCTCAACGAGGGCGGCAAGGTCCTGGTCAGCGGCAAGTACGCGCTCTTCGCCCAGGCAGCCAACGGTGCTTACTTCTACAACCCGAATGTGCCGGCCGAGTCGGAGTGTAACGACCCTAACGACCTGGTGTGCCTCCCCGTGCTGAACGACTTCCTGCAGTACTGGTTGGGGGCGTACAACTACATCGACGGCGGCGGTACCGGGGCCGATGGTGCCGCCTATCCACTGACCGGGATCGCAGACCCGTTCACGGGCTGGGAAGGCACGCTCGACGCCAGCCAGAACCACACCGCGTCCTTCCTGCCAAGGTCGAGCTTCCTGCCACCGTCGGAATTCCCGTGGTTCGGGCCGAGTTCGGCCCCGGTCGACTGGGCGCGCCCGGGCGCTGCGCCATTCGAGCCACACACCGGTGACTGGCATCTGTTCAGTGACAAGGCCGACGTGTCGTACAAGCGGCTGACCCGCACGGTCGACCTTACGAGTGCCACCACCGGGCAGCTTCGGTTCTTCACCTCCTACGAGACCGAGGCTGATTGGGACTACCTGTTCGTCGAGGCGCACGAGGTTGGCACCGACACGTGGACCACGCTGCCGGAATCCAACGGTCACACCGGCGACGACACCGGCCTGAGCTGCCCGGCGGGTTGGAACGATCTGCACCCGTTCCTCGACCACTACCAAGGCGCGGACTGCTCGCCCACGGGGACTACCGGCACCTGGAATGCGGCGAGCGGGGCCTCGGCAGGCTCCGAGGAGTGGGTGATCGACCTGGCCGACTACGCCGGCAAGGAGGTCGAGCTGTCGATCAGCTACGTCTCCGACTGGGGGACTCAGGGCCTAGGGGTGTTCCTCGATGACGTGACGGTCACCGCAGATGGAGCTTCGGTCGCCGACACGTCGTTCGAGGCGGACCTCGGCGGCTGGTCGGTGCCCGGGCCCCCGGAGGGTTCCGCGCCGAACACCAACGACTGGGCGCGCAGCCAGCTCGCCTACGAGGAGGGTGCGGTCACCGCTACAACGGACACGATCTACACCGGCTTCGGGCTGGAGGGGCTCTCGCCGACAGAACGTGGAGAGTTCGTCACCCGTTCGATGCAACACCTGCTGGGTGGTCCCTGATCCGATAGCCATGACCTCCGCCCGGCGGGAGCTGGGAGTTGGCTGGGGTATCTGTCCGTAGTCGGCGGCGCAGCTGAATCGTTGGTGCCCGCGAGTGAGTCGTCAGTGGCACTGTTGGATGCGCCCAAATCAGTCGACTAGCTCGTCAGGCGGAAGACCTCCGATCCTGGCAATGGCGGTCCTGTGTCGATCGGTAACACATGCCGGGTAATGGACAACTCCTTAGTGAACAGACGCCTGGCTGGAGGAGTGAAGAGACGAGTGGCTGGTGCGGGGTCGTGATGACAGAGGACAGCGATGAGGATCTCCTGGCCGCGATCGGCGCGGATCCCGGTGCTCTGCCGGCGTTCTACCTGCGTCACGTCGCGAAGGTGACTGGCATGGGGGTCAGGCGGTTCGACCAACCGGAGGACGTCGCCGACTTTGTCGCGAACGTGTTCCTGGAGGTTCTGCGCTCCGCGGGCGGCTTCGACCCAGACAGGGGACATGCATTGGCATGGCTGTATGGACTGGGAAGCAACGTCGCGGCAGCCATGTACCGCCGGCAGGCCCGCGCACTCCGGGCAAAGCAGCAGCTCCAGGGCCACGCGCTCCTAGACGCCGATGACTACGCCCGGGTCGAGGAACGCATCGACGCGGCCGCGGACCTCCGACGCACCTACACCGCGATGCAACGTCTGGCGCGCCAGGATCGCCAGATGCTCGAGCTGGTAGCGGTGGATGGGCTGAGTGCGGTCGAGGCGGCTCGGGCCCTCTCCATCAGCCCTGTGGCGGCCCGCGTCCGATTGACACGCGCGCGAAGCCGGCTCCGGGCCGCGCTGTCGGCTGACCGCGGACCACGTACCAGCGTCACGAGCAAAATCACGACCGCAGGATTAGAGGGACGAGCATGACAAAACTCGACGGATTCGAATCGCGCCTTCTGCAGGCCCTCATCGAAATCGACGCTGACGGCGCCGGGCTTCCCGGCCCGCCTGCAGCGGTCGAGCATCGCGACAGCCAGGCGAGGCGGACGCGCCGATTTCCATCCCGTGCCCTCATTTTCCCGGTGGTGGCCGTGCTGATACTGGCGTTCGGTGCTACAGCGGCCGCCTCGGGGTTGTTCGCGCCAGCGCCGCCGGATGTCATCCGCATCTTCAAGAAACTCCCGCGGGGGGACGGGAAGGGCATCGATTCTGCGAAGGCAGTCAGAGTGGGCGTGATCGACGACCACGTTGCCTACGCGGCCCCGACCTCGAACGGCGGTTTCTGTCTGTACTTCGCCCCAGACCCACGAAGCGGCCCAACAGGCACATCCTGCATCCCGCGCGGGGCACACCCTGGCGAGGTGGTGTTCAGCGTGCTGCCCGGCACCGACGGCGGACTGCTGTTCGGGCGGGTGGGAGATAAGGACGCTGCAACGGTCGACATCACCTTCCCGGACGATGCGGGCACCCTGACAACACCGGTCGCCGATTCCGGCTTCTTCGGCATCACGATCCCCGATGCGGCGATGCGGACGATGATGATCGCGACCCAGCCTGGCCCAAAGGATCCGCCGACGAAGGACGGTGGCCCGATCATGGGTTTTGTCCCCGAGCGCGTGGCCGCGATCTCGGTGACGGCCTCCGACGCGAAGGGTACGCGAATCGCCTCCGGTGTCCCCGTGACGGTGCCCGAGGCCGAAACGGGAATCGGGCCAGGAGCCAGTCCCACCCCGTCGAGATGAGGTGCGGGGGTTTGCTCGGCGAGACGCTCGATCCCGCCGACAGCGTCCCGGCGAGACCTAGTCGTCCTTATGGCTGTTGACGTTGATCACGTTGCCGTCTGGCGCGCGAACGAAGAACCTCCGTATGCCCCAAGGTTCCGTGGTGAGCGGATGGACGATCTCGAAGCCGCGTCGTTTCGTTTCCTCGTACGCCTCCTCGATGCCGTCGCCCACGGCGACCGAGATCACCGAGTCTTGTGGAGCGGTTGCGTCACCGGTGACGAGTTGAACGACGGCACGGCCATCCGGGGACTGGAATCTGGCCACCCAGCCCATGTTGAATCCCTCGACGCTGAGCCCGAGGTAGTCGGTGTAGAAGTCGCGAGCTTCGCCAATGTCTGGGACCGACAGGTTCGCGGTGATGCGGGTGGCCTGCATAAGTGGGGCTCCATCATTTAGTAGCCGTGCGGGCAGCCATTCTTTTGCCTTCTGCCGAGACAGTCCAGCTTCAGGTCGCACCTGGAGTCTTGGCGCGGGCCGCACGGGCCCCTGCCGACGCCTGGTTCCGTAGCGTGGCCAGGGTCTTCTCGATCAGCCGTGTGCGCGTTTCGGCCTTCTTCGCGCCCTCGATTGCGAGCACATGCTCCCGCTTGCGGCTGTGGGACAGGCGGTCGTAGGCGGTGCGGGCGACCGGATCGGCGTCCAAGGCGCGGGCGAAGTCGGCGGGCTCGACGACAACACGGGGTTCCTCATCGATTTCCAACTCGACCTCGACCTCGTCGCCGGTCACGACACTGGCGGCTTTTCGGTTGGCTTTGCTCAGGCCGATCAGGTAGCGGCCACGCATGATGGCCACCCTGCTTTTCCATGCATGCCCGTTGATCGTGATCGTCACCGCCGGTCGCCTGCCTCCACCGAGCGCCTCCACAACCTCTGGAGGAACCTCCAAGCCCCTCATCGGCTCCGGAGGCTCGACGTAGCATCGAAACTTCATCATCTGCTCCTGCCAACTTGTGTCAGCTCGCCGTGCAGTTGCTGCACCGCCCGGCTCACAACGGTGCAGCATCCCACGACGAGGCCGCGGTCAACGTAGAACCGCTTGCTCGCTACTCCGCGTAGGGCTGGTCCTTGCCCTGGGCGCTGTAGCCGATGTTCCAGATGTAACCGTCCAGGTCCGCGAACGAACCGCCGTACCCGCCCCACGGCAGGGTGGCGGCGGGCTTGAGGATCGTGGCGCCCGCCTTCTCGGCATCCGCGATGATCTCTTCGACCCGCGCCTCGCTGCGGACTACGTAGCCGAGGACCATGCCGCTGAAGCCACTACCCTCCGGGCTCGTGCCCACTTGGGCGGCCAGGCCATCGCGGCCGTAGAAGCCGACGAGCGAGCCGCCGTTCGACTCGAAGAACACAGAGACGCCGTAGTCCTGCTCGACCTCCCAGCCGAGACCCTCCGTGTAGAACCGCTTAGACCGGTCCATGTCCTCGACGCCCAGGAGGATCGAGCTCACGTGCGCTTTCATGCCTTGTCTCCTTTGGTGCTTGGTGGTGATGTCCATTACCGTCACGTTATGTGGGGCTGGGTGACCCCTGCTTCTCGATTCCTGATCGGTTTGGTGACTCGGCTACCGCGGGGCCATCGAGGAGGAAGGTCACGACTCCGACATCCGCGCACTGGAACACGACACGAAGGCCGCGCTTGAAGGCATGTCCGGTAGCCGTCAATGCGGGCGAACCGTCAATGCCGAGGCGGCGGCTGATCCCCGGGATGCACCAGGCCCGACTGATAGGCGGTCGCAACGGCCTGCGCGCGGTCGTGCAAACCCAACTTCATCAAGATACGGCCGACGTGGGTCTTTACGGTTGTTTCTCCCAGAACGAGATGGCGAGCGATCTGATCGTTAGACAACCCATGGGCAGTAAGAATGAGCACCTCCCGCTCGCGAGGCGTCAGCTGCGCCAATGTGGCGGGAGGGGGAATGTTGCTGTCAGGGCGGGCTGCAAAATCGCTCAGCAGGCGGCGGGCCACCGGCGGGTCGAGCCATGCCTTGCAAAGCCCTCGGCGGCGAGCCCGCATCCGACACTCTTCCGGCGTGGGAGGGCAACCCGCAGTCGCCGCCCACGGCCTTCACAAGCGCTACCGGTCAACAACGACGCGGCGCACGAGGTTCGTGGGATATCAGCCGGCGCGAACGATCATCACGTTGCAGGGGGCATGCTCCGAGACCTTGCTCGACACGCTCCCCAGCAGGTAGCGCTTGATGCCGGTCAGCCCGCGGCTGCCGACAACGATGAGGTCTGCCTGCTCCTGGTTCGCAACTTCGATGATGACTTCAGCCGGCTGGCCCTTGCGGGCATGGGTCTCCACCTCGACGCCCTTGCTCAGTGCGTCGCGTGCGGCGCGCTTGAGCACCGACTCGGCGACCTCGCGCAGGTCGACGGTCTCGGTGTGCGGGCCACGAGGCTCGGTGCGGCCCGTATCCATCAGGCCCTTGGGGTCGTTGGTCCAGATTGTTGTCTCTGGCAGGATCTGCTGATGGTGATACGCGGTCACCAGGTGGAGTCGCGCGCCCTCGCGGCTTGCCAGGTCGATCGCCTGGCGGACGGCTTCGTCGGCCGGTTCGGAGCCATCGGTCCCCACGACGATCGAGCGAGCCATGTGTTCCTCCGCTCTTCCCTCTTGCAGCGCCTTGGGAGGCATTCCCTTGACAGCTAGTCGAACCAGATTGACTAGAGAATCTGGACGCTATCGTCTTCCACTGGCCAAGTCCAGCGCTTGCCTGTCTAGACGATTCGGTTGCGAACGATGCAAGTTGGCACCGGCTTCGGCGATCAAGGATGCGGCGATCAACTGCTCCTCGATTTGATCGAGAATCCCGTCGTTGACTGCACAGCCCGCCGCCCAGACAAGCGCGTCATGGCGGCCGCCCTCCTCGGCCTCGGCAACGGTTCGGATCAAGCCGTCGCCACTGGCGTTCCCGGTGAGTCCGGCGCGGCAGATCGGCTTCGGTGGCGGCGTCATTTGCTCGCACAGTCGGTAGGGCAAGATCGCGGGCTCGTGCAGCTCCCCGCGGTACGGCTGGCCGGTTGTCGGATGGATGCTCGGAGGGACCATGCAATGTCCGTTTTCTTGAGATCGACTCCCTTGGACAACCGGGTGCTCGTGGTCACAAGATCAGTCGGCCGACGGAAGTACAAATGCTGGCCACCGTCGGCCGGACCTGGCAAGCGTCTACGCCGACCTGCCGCCCGCCGAAGAGCTGATCACCATCTGGGAGCAGCCTCGTCGTGGCTAGCATCGAGAAACGTACGCGTAACGGCCTGACACGCTACGTCGTCAGATATCGCTCTCCATCCGGCGAGCAGAAGAACAAGACGTTCACGAGAAAGATCGACGCCGCCTCACCGGCATCGAGCACAGCAAATCACGGGTACCTATCTGGACCCGAGCCGATCGAAGGTCACCGTCGGCGTCTGGGTGCGCGACTGGCTCGCCTCTCAACAGCACCTCAAGCCGAGCACCCGCGCGCGCTATGAGGGCATCCTCGATCGCCAGGTAGATCCGCGATGGGGCAAGACCCCGATCTCTCAGGTGACGCATGCACCAACGCCTGGATTGCCATCCTTGGCCTGGCCCCGGCAAACGTTCGCTATGTGCACCGGGTCCTCCACCTGATCATGGAATTGGCAGTCCGGGACGGGCGGATACCCAAGAACCCGGCAGCTGGCGTCCGGCTCCCCCGTGTTGCGAAGGGCGAGAAACGGTTCCTGACGCCTGAGCAGGTTCACCAGCTGGCCGACGCGGCAGCCGCCTACCCGTTCCGGAAATCGGCGAGCAGTACCGATCACTGGTCTTGGTACTCGGTTTCTGCGGCCTGCGCTGGGGCGAGATGGCCGCATTGCGGGTCAAGCGTGTCGATCTGCTGCGCCGTCGCATCACGGTCGCCGAGTCCGTGACTGAGGTCCGCGGGCATCTGACCTGGGGCACCCCGAAGAGCCACCAAAGCCGATCAGTAACGGTACCGAGGTTCCTGGCCAAGCTGCTGGGCGAGATAGTCGCCGGGAAAGGGTCGGACGATCTTGTCTTCACCACGATGACCGGTCGGCCGCTTCGCAATCTCAACTGGCGACGTGACGTCTTTGATCCAGCCGCTGCCGACGTGGGCCTGGAGGGTCTGACGCCGCACGAGCAGCGCCATACAGCCGCCAGCCTGGCCGTCTCTGCTGGCGCCAACGTCAAGGCCGTACAGCGGATGCTCGGGCACGCCAGCGCTGCGATGACCCTCGATGTGTACTCGGGGCTATTCGATGCCGATCTAGATTCGGTCGCCGTCCCAGCTCGACAGCCTCCCGGGTGTCTCACCGCTGTGTCACCGAGCCGAAGTCATCGAGCTGCCAAGATCGGCAAAATAGCGCTGACTAGCGCAAATGATGGAGCCGCCTCGGGGAACGTACCGCGGACCTACGCATGACGAGGGCCATCTAGCAGCGCTCCAGTTAGCGCAAAATGAGTTGCCACTAGGTGGAATGCGCTCGCTGGTGCTCAGCATTTATGACATTTCACGAACATTATGCGGACTACTTGCGGACCGTTGCCCAGCCACCGTGGCCAGCGTTTGTTCGGCTTGGCGTTGGTCTAAAACTGACGGAGGTAGCGCATCGGCCCATCGGCCCCTCGTCGGCCCAGAGAGCCGGCACATCCCAGGAGTACTTGCCGATCATCAGCGTGGCGATGGTGGTCGACCTGCTGTTCGGGCGGATCGGCCAGTGTCCGTGCCGATCGGCTGCTGACTGCCGACGAGGACGAACTCACCGCCGACGCGTTGGGCGCGCATCGGAAGCAGGTGGGCGCATAGCCAATTGAGGAAGTCTTCGCTTCCGGATAGCGGAAATTAGTATCCGAAGGAGCCTTTCCACCGTCATGCGGCCACGCGTACGCTCTAACCACGAACCCAAACCCCCGCCGCAGCCGGTGGCTGCCGAAGTGACACGCCGCGCCGCGGGCTGCCGACGGACCGTCAGACTGGACAGAGGGGGAGCCGATGATCACACCTGACGCAAAGGTCAACGGCCGCACGGTGGCCTTCGGCGACCTGCCGCCACATACCTCGGCGCTCGACTGGATCCGCGACCTCGGCTTTACAGGTGCCAAGGAGGGTTGTGCCGAGGGGGAGTGCGGGGCGTGCGCGATCCTGGTCGCGCGGCCGAGCACCACCGGCGACAACACGACGGAGTGGGTGTCTATCAACGCTTGCCTCATCCCAGCAGCGAGTCTGGAGGGGCAGGACGTGCTCACCGCCGAGGGCTTGGGTTCTCCCGACGATCTTCATCCGGTCCAGCGTGAGATCGCACTTCGCGGCGGCTCGCAGTGCGGCTACTGCACACCGGGTTTCGTCTGCTCGATGGCCGCTGAGTTCTATCGCGCGGGTCGCGCTGCCGATGCCAACCCCGGGGCAATCGACGAGCCGGAACACGGTGCGAACGGCTTCGACCTGCACGCGATGAGTGGCAACCTCTGCCGCTGTACGGGTTATCGGCCGATCCGGGACGCGGCTTTCGCCCTGGGCGAGCCGGCCGCCGATGATCCGTTCGCCCAGCGGCGATCGTTGCCCTCACCGGTCGCGCCAGCCACCCGCGTCGCCAACAACGGCGCGGAGTACGTGCGGCCCGCCGACCTGACAGCGGCCCTCGAACTGATCCACCAGCGTCCCGATGCGGTCCTCGTAGCCGGCTCGACGGACTGGGGTGTCGATGTCAACCTCGCCGGGCGCCGGGCGCCGTTCGTGGTGGGCATCGACCAAGTCCCGGGGCTGCGCGAGATGCAGGTCGACGACGATGCCTTCACCCTCGGTGCGGCACTCACCCTGACCGAGCTGGAGCGCCGCCTCGACGGAGCCATCCCGTTGTTCGACGGGGTGTTTCCGCAGTTCGCTTCGCGACTGATCCGCAACGGCGCGACGCTCGGCGGCAATCTCGGCACGGGCTCACCGATCGGCGACTTCCCGCCGGCCCTGCTCGCGCTCGAGGCAGACCTCGTGCTCGCCTCCGTCGACGGCGAGCGTACGGTCCCGCTGGCCGACTACTTCACCGGCTATCGGCAGACGGTCCGCCGGCCCGACGAGCTGATCAAGGCGATCCGGATCCCGCGTCCGCTGGCGCCCCTGACCGCCTTCCACAAGATCGCCAAGCGGCGCTTCGACGACATCTCCAGTGTCGCTGTGGCGTATGCCGTCCGGTTGGACGGTGGGGTCGTTGCAGAGGCCCGGATCGGCCTCGGCGGCGTCGCGGCCACTCCGCTGCGCGCGTCAGCGACAGAAGCCGTCTTGGTCGGCCAGCCGTGGAACGAGGCGACGGTAGGGGCCGCCGCGGAGGTGCTGGCCGACGAAGGCACTCCGATCGACGACCACCGAGCAAGTGCGGCCTTTCGCGCGGCGATGATGGGCCAGTCGCTACTGAAGTTCTACTACGAGAGCACGGCAGGAGCGCTCACATGAGTCACCTCTCTCAGCGACCCGACTCCGGGCCGGATTCCTACGAGATCGGCAAGGCCATCCCGCACGAGTCCGCAGCACTCCACGTCACCGGACACGCGCTCTACACCGACGACCTCGTCGCGCGCACCAAGGACTGCCTGCACGCCTACCCGGTACAGGTCTTCGTCGCGAAGGGCAAGATCACCAAGCTCGACGTGCAGCCCGCGTACGACGTGCCCGGCGTGGTCCGGGTGCTGACCGCCGACGACGTGCCGGGCGTCAACGATGCCGGCGTCAAGCACGACGAGCCGCTGTTCCCATCCGAGGTCAAGTTCTTCGGTCATGCCGTCTGTTACGTGCTCGGCGAGACGCTGGAGGCGGCCCGGCTCGGCGCCGCGGCCGTGGTAGTCGAGGTGGATGCCGAGCCAGCGCTGGTCAACGTCAAGGACGCGATCGCCGCCCGCCAGTTCCAGGGGGCTCAGCCCACGGTGCAGCGTGGCGACGTCATGGCGGGTCTGCGCGCGGCGACGCACGTATTCTCCGGGGTGTTCGAGTTCGCCGGGCAGGAGCACTTTTACCTGGAGACCCATTGCGCCTTGGCGCATGTCGACGAGTCGGGTCAGATCTTCGTGCAGTCCAGCACCCAGCACCCTTCCGAGACGCAGGAGATCGTCGCGCACGTCCTCGGCAAGCACAACCATGAGGTCACCGTGCAGTGCCTGCGGATGGGTGGTGGCTTCGGTGGCAAGGAGATGCAGCCGCATGGCTTCGCCGCACTCGCGGCCCTGGGGAGCATCCTGACCGGCCGCCCGGTCCGGTTGCGGCTCAACCGCACCCAGGACCTCACGATGTCGGGCAAACGACACGGCTTCCACGCCGAGTGGTGGGTCGGCTTCGACGACGACGGCCATCTGCTGGCGCTCGAGGCCACCCTGACCGCCGACGGCGGCTGGAGCCTCGATCTGTCCGAGCCGGTGCTCGGCCGGGCGCTGTGTCACATCGACAACGCCTACTGGATTCCCAACATCCGGGTCAACGGGCGGATCGCGAAGACCAACAAGACCTCCAACACCGCCTTCCGTGGGTTCGGCGGTCCGCAGGGAATGATCGTGATCGAGGACATTCTCGGCCGCTGTGCGCCGCTGCTGGGACTTGCACCGGATGAGCTACGGCGGCGCAATTTCTACAGCGAGGGACAGACCACCCCCTACGGCCAACCGGTGCGTCACCCCGACCGGATCCGAGCTGTGTGGGACGAGGTGCACAAGTCCGGTGACCTCGACCGGCGGCGAGCCGAGATCGCGGCGTTCAACGCCGAGCACCCGCACGTCAAGCGTGCAATCGGAGTGACGCCGGTCAAGTTCGGGATCTCCTTCAACCTGACCGCGTTCAATCAAGCCGGCGCCCTGGTGCACGTCTACAAGGACGGCTCGGTGCTCATCAACCACGGTGGCACCGAGATGGGCCAGGGGCTGCACACCAAGATGCTGCAGGTGGCCGCGACCACGCTCGGCGTGCCGCTGGACCGGGTGCGGCTGGCCCCGACCCGCACGGACAAGGTGCCCAACACCTCCGCCACGGCTGCGTCGTCCGGCGCCGACCTCAACGGAGGAGCGGTGAAGAACGCCTGCGAGCAGATCCGTCAGCGGCTCGAGGGGGTCGCCGGGGCGGCACTGGGCGTGTCAGCTGCCGATGTCCGCTTCGTCAACGGCACGGCATACGCCCTGGGTAGGGGCGAGGGTGTTCCATGGGAGGAGGTCGTCCGCAGGGCGTACTTCCAGCGGGTGCAGCTGTTCGCGGCCGGCTACTACCGGACCGAGGGTTTGCACTGGGACTCGGCGACGATGAAGGGCTCGCCGTTCAAGTATTTCGCCTACGGTTGCGCGGCGACCGAGGTCGAGGTGGATGGCTTCACCGGGGCCTACCGCACCCGGCGCGTCGACATTGTGCACGACGTCGGCGACAGCCTGTCTCCGCTGGTCGACCTCGGCCAGATCGAGGGCGGCTTCGTCCAGGGCGCCGGGTGGCTGACGCTGGAGGATCTTCGGTGGGACGAGAGTGACGGGCCCAACCGCGGTCGGCTGTCCACCCAGGCGGCCAGCACGTACAAGCTGCCCAGCTTCTCCGAGCTGCCCACCGAGTTCAACGTGACGCTGCTGGAGCGGGCCCATGAAGAGGGTGCGGTGTACGGCTCGAAGGCAGTCGGCGAGCCACCCTTGATGCTGGCGTTCTCGGTGCGCGAAGCGCTCCGTCAAGCGGTGGCGGCGTTCGGTCCCGAAGGCACGAGCGTCGACCTGGCTTCGCCGGCCACCCCCGAGGCGGTGTGGTGGGCGTTGACCGAGGCAGCGAAGGGTCACGAGCATGGCCATGTCACCGAGGGGGTCAGCGGTGCCCACCCAGAGCCGTCCGACCCCAACGTGCCCGACCGGCATCCCGAGTCTGAGGTGTGGCAGTACACCGGCCAGCGCGTGTCGACGCTGACCAGGCTGTGACGGGCATGGACTGGTTGACCGCCGTCGAGCGTCTTCGCTCCCGCCGGGAGGCGGGAGTATTGGTGACGCTCGCAACCGCTCGCGGACATTCCCCGCGCGCGGCAGGAGCGAAGATGGTGGTCTCGGCGGAGGAAACGTGGGGCTCGATCGGGGGCGGTAACGTCGAGGCGATTGCCGTCGACCGGGCCCGCGCTTTGCTCGCCGAGTTTGCGACCGAACCCACGACCTTCACCGCGAACCTGTCAGACAAGGCGCCGGTCGAGCACGGAGTGCAGTGCTGCGGTGGCGAGGTGACCGTGCTGCTCGACCCGCTGCCGGTCCGGCCTGCGGTAGCCATCTTCGGTGTCGGCCACGTGGGGCTGGAGCTGGCTCGTATCCTGGCCCGACACGAGCTCGACCTGCACCTGGTCGACTCCAGGCCGCAGCAGCTCAGTGATGTCGCACTCGCTCCGCTCGCCGACGCGACCGCGCGAATCCACACCCACCACGTGCCAGTGCTGCCCGAGCTGGTGCTCGGGGAGCTGCCGGCCGGCGCCCACGTGTTGGTGATGACTCACGACCACGCCGAGGATGCCGCCCTGATCGACGCCGCACTGCGCACCGACCACCTCGGGTCGATCGGGCTGATCGGCTCGTCGGCCAAGTGGACTCGGTTCCGCAAGAAGCTCCTGGACGACGGGCTCGAGCTGGCTGCGCTGGAGCGGGTGACGACTCCGATCGGCCTGCCCGAGCTGACCAGCAAGGAGCCTGCCACCATCGCGGTCGGGGTCGCGGCCGCACTGCTGCTCACCTTCGAGCGGGAGGCGGCCGCCGGCCGCGGCAAGCAGGCCGGGTCGATCGAGCAGTCTGGGGCCGTCGCCGCGGCCGAGCCCGAGCCGATCGACGAGCGGCGATGACGATCGTCCACGGAACGTTCCTCGATGTCCCGGACAGCCCTTTCACCGGCGGCACGCTGCGTACGGCAGACGCGCTGCTGGTGCGCGATGGCGTCGTCGTCGCGCGCGGAACGCTCGCCGAGCTGCGGGGCAGCCACCCCGGCGAGCAGATGGTCGACCTAACCGCGGGCCTCGTCCTGCCTGGGTTCGTCGACACCCACGTGCACTTCCCGCAGGTGCGTATCATCGGCGCGCTTGGCATGCCGTTGCTCGACTGGCTCGAGCGCAGTGCGTTGCCCGAGGAGGCCAGGCTGGCCGACGTCGACTACGCCCGTGACGTGGCTCGCGACTTCCTGACCGGGCTGGTGAGGGCCGGCACGACTACCGCGTTGGTCTTCGGAGCCCACTACCCGGCCGCCGTCGATGTCTTGTTCGCGGAGGCTTCGCAGCGCGGCGTCCGTGTCACGGCCGGGCTGGTGGTCAGCGACCGAGTTCTCCGCGATGACCTGCTGACCACGCCCGAGCGCGCGTATCACGAGGGTATGGCGCTGGCCGAGCGGTGGCATGGATCCGGGCGGCTGCGTTATGCGGTCACCCCGCGCTTCTCGTTGTCGTGCTCCAATGCCCTCCTGGACTCCTGCAGCGCCCTGCACAAGGACGTCGACGGATCGTGGTTCACCTCGCACATCAACGAGAACGCCGCCGAAGTGGCCGCGGTGAAGGAACTATTCCCCGGCTGCGACGGCTACCTCGACACCTACGCTCGGCATCAGCTTGTCGGCGAGAAGAGCGTATTCGCCCACAACGTCCACGCGACGCCGACCGAGCTGGCGGACCTTGCCCGATCCCGGGCCAGCGTGGCCCATTGCCCGACGAGCAACTCCGCCCTCGGCAGTGGCCTGTTCCCGCTGCGCGAGCACATCGAGAGCGGGGTCCGGGTCGCGCTGGGCTCGGATGTCGG
>CAVRQV010000018.1:0-19696 GCA_963723475.1 uncultured Actinomycetota bacterium | reverse complement strand
CCGCCCTGGGCGACTCGGGACGCGAGACGGTCGATGGTTGATTCCGCCGAGTGCGAATGAGTCGTACTTAATGTGCCGGTGCCCGCCTGCATAGCCTCGAACATCGCCGACGCCTCATCCCCGCGCACTTCACCGACAACCAACCGCGACAGGTTCTGTCGCAAAGCCTCCGGCATCAAATCTGAGACCGTGAAGTCGCCGACCCGGCTGCCGCCAGCCGTCTCACCGTGGCCAACGCGAGCCTGGAGCGCCAGGACGTTCTCCCGACCGGGCTGCAGATGGGTCATCAGCTCGTAGTCAGTCTCCAGAGTGCCGAAACGCTCATCGAGCGGGATCGAATTGATCAAGGCCCGCAGCAAGGTTGTCTTCCCGGCACCTTGATCACCGGAGATCACCATCGACTTACGCGCCAAGATCGCAGCATCGAGCAACTGCGCCACCTCGTAGGGCATCAGGCCGCCGTGGGCCAGATCTGCCAGGGACACGTCGGTGAGCCTGTGCTGGCGGATCACGATGCTGGGCCGAAACGACAGGCCGAAAGCCATGGCATGCAGGCGAAACCGCTCGCCGAGAGCCAGCGTCATCGTGGGATGTGTGTCGTCGAATGGCCGCGAGGGTTCGCTGTTCTGGCCCAGAAAGCGGATCGCCTCCACCAGCTCGGCATCGCTCTCGGCGACCGGCGGCATCCGCTCTCGGCTCCCGTCGCCGTACTGGACGACCACCGAGTTCCAGCCATGGATCTCGATGTTCTCCACATCAGGCATCTCGAGTAGCGGCTGCAGCCTGCCGTAACCGAACACCGCATTCTCGACGGCAGTGACGTACGCCTCCTCCTGAGTCGCCGACCAGAGTTCAGCGCCGCTTCGGTGCAGGGAACGAACATGATCACCGACCACGCGGCGAATGATGGAGCGACCCAGGAGGAGCCGGTCGTCGCTACCGAGTGCGCGACCGTTCGCCCCGACGTGCACCTCGATCTCGTCGGTGATCATCTCGCTGGCGCGCCGGCGGAGCTCAACAACCTGAGCCCAGTCAAGATCACCGCTAGGCCATTGGGTCCGGCTGGACCGTAGCTCATTGGAGCTGTAGATCCCGAACGCAGGCTCGCGGACCGTCCCGGCGACTGCTTTCTGAGCTACCGGCGCCGCCAGCTCATCCTCGTACTCGGCAAGAATGGGAATCTCTGTCAACTCGTCAGGCGGCTTGATGGAGCTCTGTTCCTTCATGATCAGCCACCGACCAGGTCGGCCGAGCGCTGCAGGGTGTTCGACAGCTGGGATGACGCATCGCGAATACTGCGCATCAGCGGCGAGGAATCGAACCGGCGGTGTCGCGGACGTCCGTCGGAAAGATGGACGGCGGCCTTCGGGTCGTGGGCGATGCTTGTGATCACCGGCATCTCCAAGGCTCTGGCGATCTCACCCTGCCGGTACGGCTGTCCCTCGCCGACGACGATCAAGCCTACGTGCCCGCGATCAGTTGACGTGAGCTGCGGGTGATCATCAAGTGTCGGTAGGTGGACCCGCGCGCTCATGATCGATCGGAGAGTCGAGGTGACGACCACGGCGGTCAATGCACTGCGCTCCAACAGAGCGGCAGGCGGTCCGTACGGTCCAAGCCGACCGCAGTCGATGATCACATCAATATCGACATCGCCCAGCCGGTCGAGAGCCTCGGCCAAGTCTTCCCACACCCCACCGAAATGCATCGCACTGCCCGGCCTGGTGAAACCGGGCAGGAATAGCTGTCGACTCTCCCCCTCGGCCGACAGTGGCAGCGTCTGGTCAAGAACCGCTTCCCGAAGTGGGCGACGGTCACGGTGTGCCTCGGCTACGCGCAACAGACCCTTGCCGTTGGCCGAACGGCCGGCGAGGTAGCCGGCCAAGATGGACTGATGCGCTCCGGGATCGCAGTCTGCCAGCAAGATCGGCCGCGGCCAGGTGAGGGCGAGACCGACCGCCAAGGTGGTGACGCCAGGTGACCCACTCGTCGAGGTCAGGAGGAGTATCGCCATCGCTGATCACCTGCCCGCGTCGCGCACGATGGCGATCCGATCTTTGGCGGCCAACATGGCGATGGTTGGTGCAGCGTCGGCGTCGACGTCGACATTGACCATGATCGACGTGCCGTCGGCCGCCGGGGATTGGTCGATGACCCTGCCGATGAAGATGCTGCCTGCGAGCTTGTCTGCTGCGGAATCGTCGGCAACAGCCGGCAAAGCGATCAGGCGTACGAGAGAGGATGGCAATAGCAAATTGCCAGGCGCCCGGCCCGGTGCCAGTTTCAGGCCCACGATCGCGCGCCCTTCAGCCGGAACGGCCTCCTCGACGACCGCTGTCGAGGTAATGGCCGATCCTTCGATGAGGTCAAATGCAGCCCGCTTTCCTACAAGATCACCAAGTTGGGCGGCGGGAATTGCGTGCGGCAATGAGCCGCCGCGCAGTGTGATCGTGGCTAGGTCACTCTGTTCGATGGTCTCGCCGCGGTACACGGTGTGAGCCGCCGCCACGACGGCTGATTCCCTGGCGACTTGGGCGTAGATCATGTACGAGAGCAATCCGCCGAGGCAAAGCGCGACAATGCCGAGCGCGATCCACTTCGGGTTGCGTCGTCCCGGCATTCGCGGCGGCTGCGGCGTAACGGGTAGTCCTGCTGCGAGCGCTGCCTTCGGCTTCCGCGCCTTTCCGGACGATTCGCGGTGCGCGGCTCGGTGTCGATCGTCATCGTTTTGCCCCTGCGTATTGGTGGAATTGCATGATCATCGTGCGTCTCCGGTCGGCACGATATTGACCCGCGCTGAGCCCTGCCCGCCCACGGAACTGATGCCGATGACCGAAAGGATGATCGTCGGCTCGTTGGCCCTGGTCGTTACCACGACGACCCCGTTGGAAATGGAGACCGTGCCAGCAACGCCTGGCTGGCCAGCAAGATAGGTCTTTGCAGCGACCACAGCGGCACTTGCGCCGTCCGCACCGCCCAGCTGTTGGGTGGCGGCCGCATTCCCGGCTGCTCGGCCGGCGCCAGCGGCCGCCGACTCGGCCCGACTGGTCGCCGCGACTTTCTGCCCGCCATCGATCACCAGTCCGGTTGTGATGATCAATGCGGCCATGATCACCAGTACGAACAGGCTGATCGACTGCCCGCGTTCGTTCCGATCTCGAGTAGTCGGTGATTTCTTGATCAACTCTCTCGTGATCATCGGCTGCGATAGGTGTCGAGGGCGGCAGATCCGCGACCGGTGAGCTGGATGGAGCCGGGCCAGCCCGGGAGGAAGACGTCGGAGAAGTCGACCGTGCACACGATCGTGGACGTGACGGTCGATGGCGTTCCTACGGGCACAGCGAAGGCCGCCGTGCTGATCGAGACTGAGGTTGACCTGCAGCGGAGTCCAGCGGTGGCGAGTGATTGCGATCCAGCATCGCGTCCTGCGGTGCTGGCAGGGGCCGCCGATCGAGCCAAGGATGCGGCACGAGCTGCGGTCTGAGCGGCTTCGTTGACTGTGGTACGCGCGAACCAGAGACGCCCGCCGGCTACCAGCAGCCCGAGAACTAGCAGCAGGGCTGGTACCAGCAAAGTCAGCTCGACAGCTGCGGCTCCACGCTGATCCCCGGGCACATGACGGCGCCAGCTGATGATCATGGCTGGGTGACCCGCTCGAGCGGCGCAGCTGCCGTCTCATTGATCCGGCCGAGATCGAGGTCGAAGATCATCGGTGCGTACCCCGAAACGTCCGCGGTGACGGCGGTCCCAGTCGCCCGGACGCGTACCGAAATGTTTCTCAATCCTCCGGAGCTCGCGATCGTCGTGCCCAGTTGCTCGGCGTTGGTCGTGCTGCCGTAGCTGCCACGTGCAGCGTCGACTGCGGCGGTCGCTGCTCGTTGCGCGACATTGCGGCCGTGCAGGAAGATGCCAGCCTGGATTATCCCCAGGGTGACCAGCATCAGGAGGGGCCACAAGACTGCCCACTGGACGCTTTCGCTGAGCCCGCGCTCATCGCGGGCCATCATCTGCACAGCTCAGAGCTTGGGAAGCTTGGCGCGGACGTAGACCGTGATCAAGGTGATCACGATCCCGGCCACGGTCACGGCTCCGGCGAGCAAGATCGCGTTCTCGGCCGACTGGCTAAGCCCTCGCTCGTTGCGTGACTGAGGATCTTTGAGCAGGACAAGCAGTCACCTGATCATGGAAACATCGGGAGGCCATCGGGTGCATCCAAGGCCATCCTGGGCGTGGATTCCGCCCGCCCCTCGTCTCTGTAGCAGCATCCAGATACATCGGGATACACAGGCGGCAGTATCACGCGAAGTATCACGGGCGCGGCTGATTGCCGCTCGCTCTCCACCCGCCAACCCGATGCACTGAGCCGCAAACACATAAGCGGCCCGCCAGGAGTTGTGCGACTCCCGACGGGCCTAGGAACCCGACTCGGCTACGGGAGGCGACCTCCGTGTCCAAGACAACCACCCTGGCCGAAGGCCGAGATCGCCCATTCGCCGCACAACCCGATCACCGTCGAGCTCGTGGAACCCGACGGCATGCCCGCCGCCGTTAGGATCGCCTGGCCGCTCCGGCCGCGGACTGTGTGCGATCCGCGCCGTTACACCGAGGTCGCCGCCGCCGCTATGAAACTGTTGGCGACCGCCAGCACGCGCTACAACCAGCTGCGGGCGCAACGGTGAAAAACGCTCGAGCCCGAACTTGTGGATGGCGCGGGCCGACGGCAGGGTCGTCACCAGGACTACGCCCGCCATTGCCCCGGTCGGCCCGCCAGCCTGACGCTACGGGGTAGCCGTCAGGGTTGCCACGTGCACTGCACGACATTCGACAGATCAAACTTCAGGTAAGCCACACTTAACATCGCGTGACAGTCGCTCACGCCACGCCTACTCCACCTGGTATGTCGGCTCCTTCGGTCGGCTCCTTTTGGTCGTCGGCTCCTGGGTCGTCGGCTCCTGGGTCGTCGGCTCCTGGGGTCGTCGGCTCCTGGGTCGTCGGCTTGTGGGTCGTCGGCTCCTGAGGTCGTCGGCTCCTGGGTCGTCGGCTCCTGAGGTCGTCGGCTCCTGGGTCGTCGGCTCCTGAGGTCGTCGGCTCCTGGGTCGTCGGCTCCTGGGTCGTCGGCTCCTGGGTCGTCGGCTCCTGGTGGTCGGCTTCCTGGGTCGTCGGCTCCTGGGTCGTCGGCTCCTGGGTCGGCGGCTTGGTCGGCGGCTTGGTGGGCGGCTTGGTCGGCGGCTTGGTCGGCCCGGTTGGTTGGCGGATTGGTTGGGGTTGGCTGAACGGCGGGCGGGATTTCCGCCGCTACCGGAATGGCCGCTAGGAAGAGAGTTGCGATGAAGACAAGTGCAAGCAATCCCCACTTTGGCCATGGTGTTGGCGGCGTGTTGCCGGCGGTGTGACCTCTCTGCTGGCCGTCCTCGTCAATCTCAGACAGATCACCGACCCATGTGATGGGTTCCCGCCGCATCGCCGCGACAAGGTGATCACGAAAGCTCTGAGGACCGTGGAGGATAGAGCCCCGAACCCTGGGAAGGCTGGCGCGGCTATCCTTACGATGCCTTGGCAGCGGCGGTAGCGGACCGCTCGGTCTTTCCATCGTTCACTGCTGTGCTGTCTGCCCAGCGATCAACGATGCTATAGGCACCTGCTCCGGCGACCAGTGCAGCTAGAGGATTCAAAGCACCCGCCATGCTGAGCCCGGCCGCAACTGCAGCGCCCACGACAGCGCGGATCGCGACCGCCGTCAAAAACACTGAAATGCTCTCGTAGCGACGAAGCTCACCATCAACGATGACCACCTGATGCGACGTCCACGTCGGAACCACGGAAAGTGGCCCTTGGCCTTCAGGAAGCGCGCCAACTCGACAAGTTCGTTGAGCACGCCACCGCAAGCCCCGAGAAGCCCAGCCATTAAGGCTTCCACCAGATCAGCGTATCGGGACCGAATGGAACCGGATAGAGGCTGCCATCCGTGATCGAGGGGTGAGCAACTCAAGCGACTTTGCCGGCCGGCGAGATCCGATGGCTGCGCACTCCCCTCCGGCGCAGTCGGATTGCCGGCATATGACGCGAAGGATGGTCGCTTGTCCGCCGGCTGGCAGGCGATGGGCGGCGCGCCCGCGCTGCGGTGATTCTCTCCCGTGTGGGTATGCGGCGGAGATCGGCAGCGACGGCGCCGCGTACGCTGACGGCCTCCTGTCGGGCAAGGGCATCTGTGAGGAGCTGGCGCTCGACGCGGGCGAGCGCGTGGGGTAGTCGTCTTCGGTCGACCAGGCGGTCGGAGAGCGACGCCGGCGCGCCGGAGATGCCAGCGGATCGTTTCGGATGCACGCCCAGATGCGAGGCGACCTGGCTGAGACTGCATTCCACGCGCATACAGATCGGCGGCGCGCTCGACATCCACGCGCGGCAGTGTAGGGGAACGAGATGGTCAGCCGGCTGAGGCAACCGGAGCGTTGCCGAGCCCTGAGGCAGGGTGGCGGTTGCGCAGTGCGCTGGTTGTTATCTCAGTGCACCTGAGTGTAGGGGTCGCGAGCTGGTGGACTCAGCACAATCACATCGGTCACTGCCGTGTTTGTCAGCGTGCTCTCAGCGCTCGTCAGCGTCCTCTCAGTGCGATATGCCCGCCACGCTGCCCGAGCCGCCACGGACCAAGCAACTGCCGCTGAGGTATCCAGTTGATTCTCGACCAGGATCGCCGCAACGACGAGCTTGCGCGGAAACGGAAAGAGATAAGCAGCAGCTCGGGCGGATGTGCGTGCCATGATTCGGGACCAGCGCGAGAGCCAAGATAGTGGTAGAGGACCCCGCGGACTTCACGAGGCTAGCGAGGTAATGCTGACCTACCTAATGACGACGACCTCACCCACCAGATACGGGAGTAACCTTACCAACCGCACTCGATGCAGGCAGCCATAGCAGTGCTGACGCTGGATTTGCTTCTGAACTCGACAAGGCGCTTCCGTGACCCTCCGCTGAAGGATGGCACCGGAAGCCGAGTTGAGGGTCGACGATGCAGCAGAACTGGCGTAGGGGCGGATCGCTACGTGTTGCCCCCTGCCCATCCGAACCTGCTCATGCGCTCTGCAGTCACTGCATACGCAGCCATGGATGTACGCGGCATTGGTGCCATCTGTCGAGGTCATCTCGGCGGGCTCTGGCTGAAGGCGCCGTCGAGCGCGGTCGCCCACTCCTCGTCGGTCCTAGTGAGCCCGAACACCCGGTTGGAAGTCAGGCCAAGGTCCTTTATTGCGCTGATCACCGCCCAAGGAACGGCTGGCCGCTGTAGATCGCATCCAGGAGCTGCTGCCGTACCTTAACGGGGAGTCGTGCGCTCGCTCTCGTCCCCAGGCTCGCTGGGTCTGGCCTGTGCGCCTGCCGGCAGAGTGTGATGGCGCTGCCTGCGTGCCAGCGCGCCGACGTGCCGTGCTCTGGCTGGCCCACAGGGGAACGCTAGCGGGCCTCACCGTTCCCGCGACGCGTCTTGGACATAGCCAGCGCAATGAACCCGCTGCGCCGCCGGGAAGTAGCGCCAGAAGGAGGTGTTCAACCGGCCCAAGTGGGACTGCGCTAGCCGTGACGAAGAATTCCCGGGACAATTGACGCTTACCTTCGAGGTAGTAATTGCCCGGACGCAACCTAGGACCGAGACCAGAGGAGGCCGTCAATGAAGGCGTTGGCTCATCCCAGCCAACAGTTCTAACCCCTGTACAGGTTCACGGAACTGAGCTTCGATCAGGACGAGAGCTGGCGGTATTTCCTCACGGATATATAACGATCCAGACGAACCTCCGTATATTTTTACTGAGGTCGCCTTTCTTACAAAAGAGAACGCCCCGCGCGACCACCTGCTAAGAAATTCCCGTGCCAGCGAATACTTGGAAAATCCACGCCGCGGCCTCGACCATCATCCTGAGAGTCGTACGGCGACGTGATCGTCTTGGGCTACGACAGTGCCTTGGAGGAACTCACCGATCTTCCTTGGCCCCGCCGCCATTAGTGGACTTCGAGGATCTCCTAACCGAGATCGTTACGCCACCGCCGCCCATCCCTGACCCCCACAGAGACTGACACGGATAATTGCAGAGTGGGAAAGGGGACGCCCAGCAGAACCGACTCGGGCTCCAGATGATGACCTCCAACCCCGCCGAGATATCTACGAACGTGGCGGGCCTCCCGACCTCTTCTCCTAGCCATAGATCGAACACCAGGCAGCTTGCTGAGGCTTCTCTGAGCCACCGACCGGTCTTACCGCTCACCCTTGCGTGATCTCAATCCCCGCTCGTAGCCGATACGCGTCCACCGCTCAAGCTCGTCATAGTCCGAGCGGCACACCGTTTCCGGCAGCAGGCTGCGCCGCCGTCATCGCCGCCGCCCATCGTTTCCACTCCTCGCCTCTTCTGCAGGCCAACCAACTCTCGAGCCAGCGCGCTATCTCGTCCTGAGATTGAACATATCGGGTGCTGAGCCCAACTCCTTCCTAATGCATTGCAAGGAGGTATTTCACAAGTCGCTGTCGCTGGTTAAGACGACGATCGATCACTACCAGCAGGAGTATTTGATAGTCGATTCCCTCGATTCAGTTCCGGCGGGTAGTAGTGCTTGCGACTTACCCACTTGAAGCCTTCGTGTCTAGAGATGCCTGCGATCTCAACCGGGCCACCAACCGTGTCAGGCCCGAGAACGAATCGCCTGTACCCAACCGTGGTAAAAATAGGTGCTTAGCGAAACCTATGGCGTCGGCGAACGGCATTGCCGGAATTACTACCAGCACTCGAGCACACCCAACGTCAGTGCGGTACCGACAATCGCCAAGCTCGTTTGAACCCCAGACGCGAGGCGGCGCCTGCCGTGTCCGCTTTTGAAGTGTCTTTTTCCTCGGCCGCGCTGGGAGTGACTTCTGCTCGGCGGTCTTGTTCCAGACGAAGGCGCGCAGGGATCGTACCAGCCGTCGATGAAGATGACGAGGCGCGGCGATGAGTTCCTTGGCCGAGGCGGAGGTGCCGCGCCGGATGGCTTCGCGGGTGATGATGCCGAAGAAGATCTCGACCATGTTCAGCCACGATCCCGAGGTCGGGTGAAGTGCAGCGAGATCGCGGGTTCTCGCCAGCCAGGCCTTCACGTTCGGGTGCTTGTGGGTGGCGTAGTTGTCGCAGACGATGTGCAGCTTCTTGCGCGGGTAGGTCTTCGCCACCTGCTTGAGGAAGCGCAGGAACTCCTCGTTCGGTGCCGCGGGATAGCAGCGTCGGTCACCTGCCGGTGACCACCTGTTACGCGGCGAACGAGGAGGTGGCGCCATCGCCCCACGTAGTGGTGGGTCTGCTTCTGGGGACCCCGGGTCGGATTGGCAGCACCGGTGCAGTCCGGTCCAGCGCCTGCACCTCGGACTTCTCGTCCACGCAGAGCGCGATGGCCTTGTCCGGCTGGATATGGTAGAGCCCGACGACATCGCGGATCTTGGCTTCCAGCTCCGGTCGGTCGAGAACTTGAACGTCTCGGACCCGCCAAGGCTGCAGACCCCACTTCTTCCACATCGTGGAGACAGTGAAGTCGCTGATCCCCAGTGCTTCGCCAGCAGCCGACTCGACCATGCGTCGCCCCGAGCGCCTCCGGCGGCGGCTCCAGCGTCGCGACACGATCTCGGTTGGTCGATGTCGGGCGGCCGGCCCGGCTTGGCCCGGTACTCCAGTCCGCTCCAGCCCTTAGACGGCGTGACGCCGCTTCCAGCCGATCGCCGCCGGCTTACTCGACCCGACCCGACGCACGATCTCGGTGGTCCCACGCCATCGGCGGCCAGCAACACCACCCTCGCCCGCTGCGCGACCCCCGCAGCGACGGCGACCCGGTCCACGAAGTCAGCGGCTCCCGTCTTGAGGTGACGCCTCCACGCCGACGGTTAACGACATCCCTCGTCGTCTCACGAGGTAACGCTACTTACCTCACGCGACACTCAGGTCGGCACTCGAGGCTCCGGAACCCGGCGTCGGGTGGCGTTGTCCGCGAGGGAGGAGCATGAAGGGTCTCTTTTGGAATCGCAGGGAAGCTCGTCTCCGAGCTGGCTGGCGGGTAGTTCTGTTTGTCCTCGCTTCAGGCGTCGCGAGCACGGCGCTGGCTGGTCCGGGTCGTCGCGTCCTGGGAAGGCTGCTCCCCGTTGTATACGCCAACGTCGTCGAGGTTGTCGTCCTCGTGCTGCTCATCGGAGTCTTTTGTGGATGGCCGCCAGATGGCTCGACCACCGCCCGATCGTGGATTATGGCTTTCACCTGAGCCGGGCGTGGTGGCTCGATCTGGGGTTCGGATTGGCGCTGGGCGTGTTCCTCATGGCCGGCGTCTACGCCCTGGCACTGGCGATCGGTTGGGTCAAGGTGACGGGTAGTCTTGTCAGCCCGCCAGGTCAGCCCTTCATCGCGGCGATCTTGGCCGATGTCGTCCTCGTGGTAGGCATCGCCGGCTGGGAGGAGATTGTTTTTCGGGGCTACCTCATCAAGAACCTGGCCGAAGGTCTCAACTCGAAGATCATCGGTGCTCGGTGGGCGACGGTGATCGCCATCCTCATACCGTCGGTGTTGTTCGGGTGGCTGCACTTCAGTAATGCGAATGCCACGATATTGAGCACCGTCAACACCATGATCTTCGGGGTCGTATTTGGGGCCGCGTATGCGTGGACTGGCGAGCTGGCTCTTCCTATTGGCCTGCACTTTGCCTGGGATTTTGTCCAGGGCTTCGGGTTAGGTCGCAGTGGTGACGCCGCAGGGTTGGGGGCGTTCCTCGTCGTCGTGGAAGGTGATTCCGCAGCGAGGCTATGGACGGGATGGCCTTTCACCGTGGAGGGCGGGCTGCTGGGAACGGGAGCGTTGGTCGTGGGCTTATTGCTGATAGCCGCGTGGGTACGGTTGCGTCGCGGCAGCGTCCGTCTGGATCCGTCGCTGGTACAGCCGCCGATTCAGACACCAGCGACCCCTCGCTCATGAGTTTGCCTCCGGGCCCGCGGCAGAGAGAGCCGCCGGACCCCGAAGCTCGGAGGCCGGAGCCTCCCATGCGACGCAGGCCGGCTCACTGGGCGCAAGGAAGAAAACGCCCTAACCAGCCTTCGATCCACGCTCGGCCGCCTGAAGAGCAGCTAGGCCGTCGGTGACGTTTACGCCGCCCGCCACCGCGGGGCCTGAAGCCCAGCGATTGGCAAGCGAAGTCCGCTCTTCAAGGGTGACGGCCCACGGCGCCTCGCCGATTTCGGCCGCGAAGAATTGCTGCGACTCACATCGCGGACCCGCTCTTCGAGGCCGCAGCCTAGACGGGCTCGCATTAGCCACGGCCAACGCTCCCGGGCGACCTCGGCAACCCACACGCCATTCAGCTGGTCTGCCTCGAGGATGACCTTGCCGTACGCCGTCCGGAGCGATGCCTCCTCGCGGCTCTCGCCCTCGTAGACCACCATGTCGCCGCGCCCGCGGATGTCGGCAGCCCACCGCTCGATGATGGAAATCAGGCGCCGCTTCCTGCCCTCAGCTCTGCTGATGGCGGCAGCCGGCGACTGTCCGCTGGTCTCCGAGACCGGCCTGGGCGACGGCCCATCACGACCATCAGCGGCGACCTCGGCCGCGTCCTCGCTTAAACCCATCCCCCGGAGGTTCTCGGCCCAGCCGACCGCGATCATCAGCAGGCGCCTCCGGGTCGCGACCCAGCGCAGCCACACTCGCCGCCTCCCGGCTCAAACCCAAAGAATCCGCCGAAGCCCTCGTAGAGTTCTGGTTCCCGCACCAGGCCGACCGCTGCACGCGGTCCAGACGCCTGCCGTTCGGTGTAGCCGAGCGCCCGCCATTGCTCGAACAATTCCTTGGCCTCACCTTTCAGATCCTGCACCCTCACGCCGTCCGCCTTCCTTGCTGATCTTGATGCGCCTCGACCGCGACGCGGTGAGTGACCCATGTGCGGCCGACTTGGCGGGCCAGACCTTCGCCTTCCCAAACAGCCGCGAGCTGCACACCTGCCGCTGCTTCACCGAGCACCTCGGCCGCCTTCGCCGTGCCGATCTCGTCGTCTGAGTCAAGCCTTGAGCAAGGTCCGATCGTCTCCGGTTCCGATGGGCCGATATCGGAACTCGGCACGCGTAACTGGTTGGCCTTGGCCGCCCGGGCGACCGCCCGATGTGCCCTGTCGAGCTCCGCTAGCTGCTCCGGCGTCATCATCGCCAAGTACTTCGGCAGGTACCGCGACATCAACTTGTCGATCACCACGGCCGGCCAGCCGCCGATGATCGCTCCAGACTCGACATAGCTCGAGGGCACAGGTCAGCCGCCGCTAGATCGGGAACAGCCCCGAGAGACGGAGCTCAAGACCCCGGCGCTTGCCGGTCAGATAAGCCATCTCGGAATCGAGCTGGGGGTCCAGATCATCGTCGGTGATGATCTCCGTCACCTCGGGCTCGAACTCCCCCGACATCAACGGCAGCCACAGAAAGCACCGCGGCACATCGCGAGGTCATCGTGCCCCAGCGATTCTCAGGGACACTGGTGCGCGTCAGTCCGCTGTTTGGGTGATCTCATACTCGAGCGAGGACAGCTGCTTCAACAGAGCTCGGATGGCGCGGCAGGCGCAACCGACCACTGCTGCAAAGAGCAATCGGATGTAGCCGAAACCGTCCTGCTTTGATCTTCGCGGTCGTCGTCACACCCTCCACCACGCCGAGCGCGCGGCCCGCCTTGTAGAACTCTTTCGCCAGCACGACGCTCGGCATCTCTGGCGGACACCGTAATCCTCCGCCCGATCAACACCCGGAAGGCTGAACGCAGCCACCGATCGACAAAGAGCCGATCGATCCAGTCGATCATAGGCGACGAGTCGAACCGCTCCTCCAGCCACGGGAAGCCAGACACTCTCCGCCCACGCTCGTCCAGCTCCGGCCGTGCCGCCGCGGCAACACCGGCAAGAACGCGTTCGCAGTCCCGACGACCACCCCAATCCACACCGCCAGCCACACCACCGGCCTGCTGGGCAGCCCGCCGGATCCCCGTCCGGATCGACCAGCTCGTAGGCATCCAAGGGCAGCCTCTAGCTCCTGAGTCGTGAAGAAGCTGCCGGCCTCGTCGACCCACTCGGCCAAGTACTCTCGTGCGAAATACAGCGGCGCCGAACGCTCCCGGATCTGCTCGAGCAGCACCCCGTATGAGCATTGAGGCCGATCGCTGACTGGCCAGTGCCACGACTGCAACCTGATCATCCGGGCTCCCTCCATGCCGCGGCGCCACAGCTGGCCTGAAGAAGGTGCTCACGCGTACCCCACGGCGTCGAACACAGCAGCACCCCCGACTCCCCTTGCCTGTGCAATGACGACAGGCTCCCGCGGCCTCCCAGATCGACCGCGCCACAAACCCGGCCTCGTCGACGATCAACAAGTCGGCCTCGGCGCTTCTGACCTGCGCCATGCTGGCCGGGACACACTCAATGGTCGAGTAGTTCGTCAGCGTCAGCAGGGACTTGGTCTCGTCGGCCACCGATCCGCGAAGCAGCGAGGACGACGTCGCCATCCGGCCGATGTCGGCAAACATGCGCTTGCTCGCTACATCGCCGGCCCGAGACGATCCGCGCCTTCGCCCGAGGCTGCGCGAAAGCCGTCCAAGGAGCGAGAGCGTCCCCGAATGTGCGAGTCTTGCCGGCGCGCCGGCCCGCGCACACCACGCGATACCGAGCCGACGAACGCACCACCTTGAGCTGGTGATCCCACAGCTCTTCGCCGATCGACGCCGCGCCGTCCCGCCTGGCCGCGGTCGGCGCTGCTGCCTGATGGTGCGCGGTCGATCCTCGATCTGCTTCCCCGTCCCTCGCTTGCTCTTGATCACGTCGATGCAGCTCGCTCATGAGCCTGGCCATGTCCATTCCCGCAGCGGCCTTGTCACGACCAATACGGGCAGCGGAGAGCGAGCTGGAGCCAAGCGATCCGGCCACTCATCGCCCGCGCCGCATAACGGTTCATCAAATGCCAGGCAGTCCGAACCCGCTCATCGGCCAAGTCACCCACACCCGGATCGGCACCAACCTCCCCAGCCAGCCGCTCCAGATACCGCTCCAGCAGAACGACCCGAGCCTCCGCGACCGACCATGCCCGCAGCTCCGCCGCAAACCGTGGCACCCGCAAGTCGTGGCCGGGTCGTCCAACATATCGGCCAGGATCTGCTCCGCGATCGGATCAACCATCCGCGCCGAATTAGTGCCGTGGCGCAGGCCCAGCGCGTTGCCCGGCTGAGCCTGGCCACGATCACGAGCCGGGCGCACACCATCCGCCTCCCGGGTGCCGTGCTGGTCGGTCACCGGTCAGACCCCCCTCAAACGGATGCCGAGTGTTGTAGTCCCGGAGTCGACCAGGTGGTCGGGCCGTTCTCGCGGAGTCGCAGGTACGGAGACTTGCGCAGGCCAGGCGCTGCCCGCCCGACGTAGACGGCCCCGTCAGGCGCCTGCCCGTGGAACAGATCGCAGTGACCTTCACGCGCCGGCTGACGACCGCCCCTTCTTGGCCATGATCCGGAGGATGCCCAGCGTGTTCAGTAGCTCCCGGATGTGTTCGACCCGCTGGTCAATCCGTTCGGGGTGCTCGGCGTGATGCCGTGCGGGGCTCGATGTCGCCGATCTGCTGCTCAAGGGCCCGGCCGACCGACCGAGGTAGGTGTCGAGCCTGACCGATGGCTTCCTGGTGATGTTGGTCATGAGGTCGCCTCCAGTAGGCCCAGTACGCCCTGCCAGCAATCGCTACCGATACCGCGCCGGATTGACTCCGGGTCATCCAGGCCACGCCCGCAAATGACGCAATGACTGCGAGTCCGTGGTGTTCCCTGCGACCATCCGCGCGCAACCTCATGACCTGCTCCTCGTGGCGGCGGCGTCGTGTGGCTGCGCCTTTGGTAGCGGCTACCTGCGCTTCTGGTGCCGGCAATCTGCTCGGCTGCAGTAATCGCGGCCCGGACTGTGGCTTCTGCATAGCCGTTCGGGTTGTGCAGGCTGCCATAGGAGTAGTCCGGATATCCGTTAGCCGATCACCCTCGTGAAGGATCCATCTCCAGCGGCTCGGTCTGTGGGTGGTTAGGTCGGTCATGATGTGGCCTCCTTGATCCGGGCGGGCGGATTCATCCGAGGGGTGTGTCGAGGTCGGGTCGCTTGGGGAAAAAAGCGCCGAAGAGAGGGGAGATGGGACTCCTGATCCCACCTGGGCGGGCAGCTCCTTGCGCTGGTCAGGGCCAGAAACCGCCGCCGACAGGCCCGTGATACCGAATCTGATACCGAGCTCCCCGGAATTGGGTCCGCTCGAGGCCTTAACCGCGTCGCTGTACGCCAGGCCGCTGGTGATCCCCTTGATCGCCTTGCCGTTGGTGGAGTCGATGGTGACGCGCGCGGCTTCTTGGGGTGGTCACTTTTCTCATGGGGCCGCAGTGTCTGCGGATGTGTCCGGGTCGGTCTTTTCCTACGCGGAGGACGACGACGCCGCGAGGCCGATCCCTACCGGTTTGGCGATTTCGACGGTGTACGCGGCGCCGGTGAGCCCGGCCATCTTTGCTTGGCCGCCGATGGCGAATCGGCCTCTGGTGTCGCTGTCCTTGGTGACTTGATCAACCATGAGGATAGTGGCGCCGGTGCGGGCTGCGATCTTTCTGGGCATCAGGCGCATCCATGCTGTGATGTCGTCGTTATCTTTTGTGGCGAATCCGAAGATGCCGAGTGCGTTTCCTACGCGGTCGATCACAGCTAGTCGGTACGACTCGCGCAGCAGTTCGAGCCAGGTGCGGTGTTCGTTGGCGGTGCTTAGGGGATCGACTTCGGGACGGCGGTAGTCGAAGTTGTCGAGGATCGCCTCGGAGTGGCGCCGAGTTGGAGCAGGCGGTCGGTGACCGCAGCCTCGTCGGACTCGAAGTCCAGGTACAACACTTTGTGCCCTTCATTGATGAGCTTTGCGCAGAGGCTCTGGGCGATCATGGACTTGCAAGATTCCGACTCGCCGTGAAACGAATGGAGGAGTCCTGGGTAGATGAGGCTTACCCCGTCCGTGCGGGTGAACATGTTGGGTTGGACCGGCTGACGCGTCCCGTCGAGGTAGCTGGTGAGGTCGATCCGAGCCCATGACACGGGCTCTTGCCTTCTGTGGCGTCTGCCGCCTCTTCGTTGGGCGGGGACACCACGGCACGAGCTCAGCCAACGTGCATCCGGCGTTGATGTGGTCGCTGGCGTCTTTGCCCTGCCTGGCCTGCATGAAGTCGAGCGACTTTGCTTTGCCCTCGAGCTTGGCGATCACCTGCGGCGTCCAGACCTTCTCGCCTGGGTCGTCATGTCGACGACGCCATCAGTTCCGCGCCGTACAGCGGCCTTGGATCACCGTGGAATGTCTTGGCGCCCTGCGGCGCGGACAGGCCACCTGGCCGGGTACCGCGTCATGATCGTGTCAACGTCTTTCGCGCCTTCGCATAGCAGGATCGTTTGGCCCGCGGCGACGGCCCCTTGATCAGGTCCAGCTGTGTTCTGGCGGTGCCATCGTGTAGAACACCGTGGTTGCGTTGTTGGTGCCTGGCTGCCCGAATTTCTTTTTGCCGTCCTGGTGTAGTACTTGCGTTCCGGGCCAGGTCCGCGTACCCCCAGGTCATGTCGCGCCGGTTGTCGAAAAGATCACTCATCGGCTTGCCCATTGCGGCCATCACGTCTTTCGGCTCACAACCAGCCCAACAGTTGATCAGGGCGAGGCCCCTACCGCGAGAAAGCGAGAGGGAGGGATTCCGGTCACCGTTGTTGTGCATCGGGCCGGGGCACTGAGCCGTGGCTCCGTCAGGCCCGCGCATGATCACCTTGCGGTCGAGGGCTTTCGGTAGCCGATATTCCGCTGCTCAAACGCGTCGCCCGATGATTGTCCGATGCGGGGCGCCCAGGTGGATTCGTGGGCAGCCAGCAACTGGTCGAACTCCGTGGGATCGGCGGTCACGGTGACCACTCCCGGCCGGCGAGGTCGAACAGGCGGCGGACGCTCGGCCTGGTGAAGCTCTTCGGTCTGGAGCAAAGTGCCTCGATGTCGATGTGTTGCTCGATCGCGTCGCTGACAATGGTCCGCAGGATCGGCGCCGGGATGGCGTCGACCTCAACCGATCCGCCAGCGAAATTCCGGGCGCGCGTCTCGTCTTCTTGGTCGGCCTAGTCGGCAGATCAAGCTCGATGATCTGCTTCCGGCGTGACGGCCTGACCTTTCGAGGGTGACATCCGCGTCGGGGATGAACCTTCACACCTTCCGTTGGAAGTCCTGCCAGGCGCAGACACCGGACGGGTCATGATCACCCAGCTGCTAAGACGTGCGTCGGCTTCCTCGAGGCCACAATGGCCTTCTTGGCCATGGAGTACGCGAAGGTTTCCGAGCAGTAGCCGCGGAGCACACCGAGCGGCACATTCCACTCGCTCGTCGCCCGCTCGATCACTCCGGTGATCGCGTCCTTCTCGGTGAAGATGTGGACCTCGACATCCTGGGCGCGCCAGAGTTCCGGCGGTAGAGGTTAGCAGTTTCGGTGAGCGCATCCTCGAGGTCGTCGTACGACCGTCGAACCAGCCACCCAACGGGTGCCGTCGCTGATCCGGTCGTACGGGATTTCGCCCTGTGGCCGTTGCGTTCGAGCAGTCGCCGTCCGACCGCCCGGTAGGCGTGCTCGGTCTTGTCGACTCCGCCGGCCCATTCAACACGGTGGTCGACATAGAGGAGACTTGACGGGGTAGTCCTGCTCGACCACGTCGATGATGAGCTCGTTCAGCGTCGCGAGCTCCCGCGTTCGTACGACGCTTTCTCCTTATGGTGCTAGCACCGTGACCCAGATCACCGCCCTGAGCCACGGAGTCAGTCGTGGGGTGGGCCTGCTCCCCGCTACCCGCTGCGGATGACATGATGGGAGCACGGATCTGCTCGGTGGCGGACTGAAGCGGATGCTTGAGGGTGTTGCCGACCCCGGCTTCGCTATTTTCAAGATCAATTCCTGGCCCGGCTCGGCCGTGGCGTCGTCAAGAAGGCCGCACTGCAGTAGCGGAGCCGACGCGGATGCGCAGTCACCGATTTGCAGGGCCCGGAGTTGGCGCTTCCCTGATCGACCTGCGCGCGGTGCGCTCGTCGACAAGGAACGTCGCGGCGTACTCGGCGATGGTGATGACTCCGGCTCCGAAGCTCAGCGGCAGTCGGTCTGGTTCCCGAGCTTCGACCGGTCATCCCGCGGCCTGCGCCCTCGCGAGGCGCTCGAGGAGTCGCGTACTCGAGTGCGACCTCACCTGGGGGAGTCTTTCGCCTCGTTGCCCAGCGGCCTACCGAGCTTCGGGTCGGCCCCGATGGATTGCCGATGTCGCTGGACACCGGAGCTCCGGCTGGGATGGCCCGCGCCTCACCGGATTTCGTGAGCATTCTCGGTGAGAGCCACTCCGCAGTGGTGGTGGTCATGTGCTACAGAATATCGGACATGGACTGGACGTCGGCATGCATGAGAGCGTACCTTGCGGTCTGGGCATTCCAGCATGAAGCTGGGCATTCTCTCATGCCGGGGCGAGTCGCTCGATCCTGCCGGCGTGGATCTTCGCCTCGTCGCGCGGTAGCTTCGCTGACGACTCCGATGCCGTTGTGGCGATGAAGAACGTGCGCTCGGCGGCGTGCGACCAGATCGGCCGGGTCCGGGTGGTTCGGCGAGTGTCCGGTGGGCATGGACCGCCCTGGCCTTTGCGATTTTGAGGCGAGATAGCTGGACGTTGCCGACCGGTTGCCGGTTGGGCGGCTGCGTTGATCCGCCGCGCCGCCAGGGAACCGGCAGCGAGCTGCTCGATGGCGTCTAATCGGGCCGTCGTGCCGAGGAGCCGACTCGACCTCAAGCACGGTAGGTCGCTCAACGAAGGGTTGGCGTCGCCTCGCACCAACCTCCAGACGATGTTGAAGCTCAGCTCCATACCCAGTCAAGGCCACCGCGGTGGCGTGTGCGGCGACATACAACCGTGCAATATCCGTGTCTTGGCGCTGGTTGGGCCACTGGCCGTCCGTCGATACGGCTTCGGATGTCCCACCTGTTTATGAAGCAGGCGCCGGGCCTAAGCGAAGTTCGGCGCGATCTGCTCCATGCCTCATCTCTTGGCCCTGCCCGGGCCAGTGTCCTGCGGCGAGGCTGCGGCCAACGGCCCTGCCCATCGCTGTGAAGATGGCCATCGGATCACCATTGGCCGAGACTGCCGGATCAGGCCGGAAGGACGACCCACAGTTCGGCTGCGGATTGAATCAGCTGCGGCGAGCCGCGCACCATCCCCAGCGCCCGGTCAGCAGACATGTCCAGCAGCGCATCACGCGCAACCCATCGCTGTCGTCGAGGAGTTCAGCGACCGTCCGGCTCTCACCCGCCGACACCGGTGTTCGCCTCCCATACCAGGTCGGCCACTATGGCCCGAAGATCATCAAGAGCGTCCGAGGCCGCAATCAGCGCGAGACGTCGTAGCAGTAGCTCCGCCGACCTCAGCAGGCTGGCCGGTTCGCCACCGACTGGCACCGGCCCGTCGATGTTGGTGCCATCCCGGGACCAGGTGCCGGGCCTTGTCGGCGGCCAGGTCCACGCCCAAAGCGAAGACCTGTCCAGGTGATTCAGCCTCTGCGCGATCCGCGGCAGCCCAAGCCAGTACCGCTGCCTGTCGGAGTAGACGCACGACACCGGCAAGGGTTTCTGCGTGTCGACAT
>CAVRQV010000017.1:0-177011 GCA_963723475.1 uncultured Actinomycetota bacterium | reverse complement strand
GTCCTGGGATCCTGCGCTGGTCCGGGAGGTCGGTCAAGCTCTGGGCCGGGAGGCTCGCTCGCACGGCGTGGATGTGGTGCTCGGGCCGGGGATGAACATCAAGCGCAGTCCGCTGTGTGGCCGCAACTTCGAGTACTTCTCCGAGGACCCGTTGCTGAGCGGCTTGCTGGCGGCCGCCATGGTGGACGGACTTCAGTCGGAGGGTGTGGCCGCCTGCCTCAAGCACTTCGCTGCCAACAATCAGGAGACCGACCGTCAGCGAGTGAGCGCCGATATCGACGAACGGACGCTGCGTGAGATCTACCTGCGCAACTTCCAGATCGCCATCCGCGAGGCCAACCCATGGTCGGTCATGTCGGCGTACAACAAGATCAACGGGGTGTACGCCTCGGAGAACCGTTGGCTGCTGACCGACCTACTCCGAGGGGAGTGGGACTACGACGGCGTCGTCGTGTCGGATTGGGGTGCGGTGCACGACCCGGTGGAAGCCGTCGAGGCCGGTACCGATCTCCGGATGCCCGGGCGCCCTGAGGATGACCGCCTCCGCGTCGCCGAAGCTGCCGGACGGCTCGACCACCAGGCGCTGGCCCGCGTCGCCCAACGGCTCGCGCTGCTGGCCGAGCGGACCACACCCGACACTCACCACGCCCCAGTCGTCGACCTTGATCAGCATCACCAGCTGACCCGGCGAGCGGCCGCAGAGTCAGCCGTGCTGCTGGTTAACGACGGCACCCTCCCCCTGAACCTGCAAACAACCCGGCGCCTGGCCGTCGTCGGCGAGTTGGCCCGCACACCCCGATACCAAGGAGCCGGCAGCTCTGCGGTCAACCCAACGCGAGTGGTCAGCGGGCTGGAGGCCCTGACTCGACGAGCTGAGACGTTCGGTGCCACGGTCCAGTTCGCCCCCGGCTACACCCTCGACGCCGCGCCTGCCTGATCCGGAGCTCATTGCTGCCGCACGAGATGCGGCGTCCACCGCTGATGTCGTGGTGTTGTTCCTGGGTTTGCCGGGCCAGTACGAGGCCGAGGGCCGGGACCGGACGTCCATCGACCTTCCCGACAACCAGATCGCGCTTCTCCAAGCGCTGGCTGGTACGGACGCGCCCACTGTCGTCGCCTTGAGCAACGGTTCGGCGGTCACGACCGCTTCGTGGCGCCAGGGCGTCAATGCGATCGTCGAGTTTTGGCTGACCGGTCAGGCGCACGGAGACACCATCGCCGATGTCCTGCTCGGTGATGTCAACCCTTCCGGCAAGCTTGCGGAGACGATCCCCGTCCGGCTCTCCGATACCCCGTCGTTTCTCGACTTCCCCGGCGAGCACAGCCACGTACGGTACAGCGAGGGCATCTACGTCGGCTACCGCTACTACGACGCGCGATCCATCGGAGTGGACTATCCCTTCGGCTACGGCCTTTCCTACACGACCTTCGAGTACTCCGATCCCGTGGTGACAACCTTCGATGTCGACGACCCGTTGGCCTTCACCGCCGACATCACCGTGACCAACACCGGATCCGTAGCAGGTGCTGAAGTCGTCCAGCTCTACGTCAGTGACCACGCGAAAACCGTGACGACACCGCCACAGGAACTCCGCGGCTTCACCAAGATCTACCTGCAACCCGGCCAGTCCGAACGGGTGCGTATCACCGTCGCGCGCAACGATCTTGAGCACTTCAGCATCGCGGCCCGATCCTGGGTCTACGAAGGCGGGCCGGTGACCGTCATGATCGGGTCGTCGTCGCGTGACATTCGTGCCACCGTCGACGTCGAAGTCCCTGGTCGCCCGGTCGCCCTCCCCTTGACAGTCTGGTCGACCTTCCGTGAGTGGCGCGAGCACCCAACGGTCGGACCGCAACTGGAGAAGCTGCTGGCCGCCCGTGGCGGAATCCGAGGCCGCATGGCCGATCTGCTGAGCGACGAGACCGGGCAAGACTCGGTGCTGGATGTGCCTATGCAGTCACTCCTGGAGTTCCCCGGCGTGCCTCTGACCGCGGACGACGCCCAGCGCCTGGTCACCGAAACGGCATAACGACGCCCGCCGCCTGGGGCGCGACGGCACTCAGAGCTGGGCCGACTTCAGGAAGATAGGCTGACGGGCGATGAGTGACCCCGGGATCGGCGAGAAGCGCGACGAGATTGGTCGCGGATCTGATCCAGTGCGAATGTTCGTTTCAGACACCTTGATCCGGGTGGGCCACGACGCCACAGTGCGTGAGCTGGCCCGGCGCATGGCAGCCGAGGGTGTGGGTGTCCTGGTGGTAACTGAGGGCGATCAGGTTCACGGCATCGTTTCCGAGCGCGACGTAGTTGTTGCCATTGCTGCCGGGAAGGATCTCGATTCGACGACCGCGGCCGACATCGACAGCCGTCGACTGGTGACATGCACGCCCGACACGAGCGTCCAGGAGGCCGCAGTGCTCATGATGGAGCACTACGTGCGTCATTTGCTCGTCAACGACCACACCGGGCCGGTCGGCATAGTTTCGGCCCGCGACCTCCTGGGTGCTTACGCAATCTGATCTACGTCACCTAGAGCGGAACGGCTCCTCGCGGCGGCAGGTCTGGCAGCTGCTTCAGCCCACGACGGCACGGTTACCCGGACTGCTGGCGCGCGGAAGACCGAGGGGAGTCAAATGCCGCTTGAGTGAGCCGTCGTCGTCAGAGGATCGCTATCGGGTTGACTGGCGAGCCGGTGGCAGCGGGAAGGCGCAGCGGCGCGATGACGCACATGAAGGACCAGCGGTCCTGCTCCTCACAGAGGGCCAGCAGCGCCTCGAAATGGAGGTAGTCGAGGAGCTGCATGCCCATCGCGTGGATCGCGAGCACGTGCACCGGAAACCCCACCCCTGCCACCACACTCGGCGCGGTGTCGTTGTTGCCGTCGCTGCCAAGCAGGGCAACCCGGCGCTCGGCCAGAAACTGCATTGCGGCGGGGTGCAGCCCGGCACGAGCCTGCGCCGCGTCCCACGGCCCGTAGTGGTCGCGCCGTGGCCGGTGACCGACCCGGACGAACAGCAGGTCACCCGGCCCGACGGTAACGTGTTGCGCCGTCTCCGCAGCGGCCAGCGCCTCGCCCGTCACAGATTCCCCCGGCTCTAGCCACCGGCGACCTTCGAGGCGTGGGATGTCGAGCAGCACACCTCGCCCGACGATCCCGTCGCGAGCGACGTCAAGGGACAGCTCGGTAGCGCGGGACACACCGACCTTGTCCGCCGGCACGCCGTTGTACAAGGTGCCCTGATACAGCACGTGGGACAACGCGTCGAGGTGACTGTCGGCGTTGCCGTGGATATTCATGGCCAGCCTGTCGAGAGCGAATTGCAGGCTCGAGCCGACTTCGGGCTCTGATGGCCCGGTCATCCGGTGTTGGCAGGGATCAGGGTTGTCGAGGGACACTTCGTTCTCCACCGCTGCTGCAAGGCTTACGGTCCGGCCCGACCGAATCTCCTCCGCTGCCTGCGCCACCCGCGTCGTGGTGAGGTTGTTCAGTGCGCCCCGCCGGTCTTCCCGACCCCAGCTGGCCGAGTCCCGAAGCCGCTCGTAAAGCATCGTGAACGCCGCCTCGTCGAGGACGGGGGTGGGTCTGGAGTCGCCCCGAGCCTCTCCTGATGTGCCCACCTTCCGACCCTACTTTGACGGTGCCGTCGGCAGCTGCGACCCGTCCGTCGGGAACCGGCAACATGGAAACAGTGCAGGTGTCGCTGTGTCACATTGGCTGAATTCCGGTTGCTTACTGTCTGCAACTCGGCCAAGCTGACCCCTCTATGAGCCGGCCTGGGCGCCGAAATCAGCCTCGGCCACCAGCGGATCTGCGTCCCGTCTGAGGACCAGCCCTGAGCGAGGGTCCCTTGGGCTATAGGTCCTTCGTCACGCGAACCGCAGTGCCATACGCGACGATCTCTTGATAACCAGCCGAAACCTCGTTCGCGTCGAACCGCATTGCAATGACAGCGTTTGCTCCTCGACTGGTCGCAGCTTCCACTAGTCGCGCGAGAGCCTCCTCTCGGGATTGCATCAGCTGTTTTGTCAGCCCCTTCAATTCACCGCCGACAAGGGACTTCAAACCCGCCCCAAGCTGGGCACCAATATTGCGTGAACGAACGGTCAGTCCGGTGACCTCCCCGTAAACCTCCTCGATTCGGTAGCCGGGCAAGTCGTTCGTCGTGGCTATCAGCATTTCGTCATCGTCACACCTGCATCGCAGCCGCTCAAGCCGGACAAGATGCAATCAGGTTTGCTCGCCGCCGCCCTCAGCCTCGAGCAGGTACCAGCTGCCGCTCTCGCTAGCCGGCTGCCGGACCCGGGCCCAGGTCCATGGATCACGCTCACTGGGGACTCCGACTCGTTGTGCAGGGTCCCAAGGAGACGCGCCATAGCTTTCGTTGCTACAGCTTGGCCAGACCGGCCGCGTCGAGATCACTCAGGCCCAGGCTGGCAAGCGTCCGAGGTGCCTCGCGGCGGAAGTCCCGGCCAAGCAGCGCTGAGGTGGTCTGAATCACCGCATCCATCGTGGGGGTGGGTACGCCAACCGTCCGAGCCAGCTCGGTGAACAGCACCAGTGGTGTAGCCGACGTCCTCGGTGAGATAGCGATTGTCGAGTTCGCTTTGAGCCCGGATGCCGCGGAAGCCGGGGGCCGTGGAGTATCCGGTGTCGTAGTTCTCCTCGATCATGTAGCCCTGCATCACTCCGATGGCGGGGTCCGACGCAATCGTCTGGCCGAGAGCAGCCGCGATCGCCATGCGCTCGGAGTCCACGGCCTGCATCAGCCGGCCAACGGCCGGAGTTATGCCGTCTTCATAGAAGTTGAAGTCACCGCCCGTACGCTCGATCAGCGCGACGTTGCAAAGGGTGACGGCGGGATGGATCACGGGGTTCCCGTTCTGCAGCGTCGTGGCCAACACGCTGCCCGCTGCGCCGATGCCGGGATAGACCTCGCCGAGCATCGTACGGAGCCGGTCGGTCCCGCTGCGCGGCGTGGCTGCTACCCACAACCCGGCTCGCAGCTTCACGAAAACGTGGATCGTCGCCGGTCCGCTCATCCGCACCGCGTACGGCAGCGTGCTTGTTTCCCCGACCAGGTACCGATCGTCGTCGCGTGACAGCCCAGCCGCACGCCGGAAGGCGAAGCTGCCCAGGCAGGAAGTCGGACAAACCACGATTGCCTGCTCGGGAGTAAGGTGCGGGGCCGCGGCCAGGGCAAAGCCCTTGGTGGCGTAGGCGGGCCCGACCACCATGATCAGATCGGCGCCAGATACGGTGCGTCCGGCGTCATGTCCGGCGTAGGAGATCGGCGCCGCTCCCGAGAGTTCACCGGTGCTGACGATCTCGCCGCGCTCGGCGATCGCCGCCACCTCGCCGGGGTACTCCGCCGCTGCGAAGAGCCTCACATTGTGCCCGTGCTGCGCCCAATCGAAGGCCACCGCACAACCGCCGTTGCCTGCGCCGAGTACCGCGACCTCCACCTAATCCCTCCGAATCAGTGCACCTGAAGCGGACTCTATAGTGACGGCACACGGCGCTGCCGGAAGGGCGAGATGGGTCAGGTACCGCGGCGCCCGTCAATTGGTGCCGGCGGTCACCGCCGATCTCGGCATGGATCGCGTCGCGGCAACGCGGTGCCCCACCCAGTGCACGGCTACAGATCAGATGTCCAGCCGATGATGTTCCGCCCACTATCGACCACCGTGTCGGCTGCGGGTCTGGGCTGCCAGCCAAGCATCCGTTGGGCTTTCGCCGAGGAGTGCCGTAGCTTGCGGCCCAACAGCGGCAGGAGGGTGCGCAGTTCGGGGTTGAACCGGGCCGCCACCCGGACTAGCAGATCCGGCATCGGCTTGGCGGGTACTTTTGCCGCCGCCGGCCCAAGTTGCTCGCGGAGTATTGCGGCCATCTCGCCCATCCACAGCAGCTCGCCGGTGGCGATAAACCGCTCGCCTTCCGCCTCGGGTGTGGTCATCGCCCGGATGTGCAGATCGGCTACGTCGCGGACATCGACGATTTCGAACGCCAGCGACGGGTAGCGCGGCACCCGTCCCTCAAGCATCCGGGACAGTATTTGGAGCGAGCCGAAGTTGTCGGCGGTGAGCGCCGGGCCGAAGATCGCTCCGGGCAGCACTGTGGTCAGCTGTGTGGATCCGTCTGTGCGCTCGATATAATCCCACGCCGCCCGTTCGGCCACGGTTTTGGAGCGCCGGTACGCGGTCAGCCCGGCCTGGTCCGGGTCGGTCCACACTGTTTCGTCGACAACAATGTCGTCCCGAGTGGGCGGTGTGGCCGCGGCGCAGGATGACGTCATCACTACCCGCTGCAAACCGGCCGCGACGGCAGCCCTGAGCACGCGTAGCGTGCCCTCGCGGGCGGGCACGATCAAGGAGTCCGGGTCCTTCTCCTCATTCCCGCCACCAAGCGAGGAGGCCACGTGCAGCACGTAGTCGCAGCCGGCGACCGCCTCCTCCCAGCCGGCGTCTGCGGTGAGGTCCGCGATCGCGAACGTCAGTCGGTCACCTAGGTCGACCTCGGCGCCCACCGCCATCCGGACCGCCGCCTCCCGGCCCGGCGAGCGGATCGTAGTGCGGACCCGGTAGCCGCGGCGTAGCAGCTCTACCAGACACCAGCCGGCAAGATACCCCGTACCGCCGGTCACCAGAATGGTCTCGGTCATATGTGTGTTGTCAGCTCGTCGCGATCACAGAAAGGGTCAGCTTATGACGGCTCGACACGGGTCACGGACTCGGCTGGGCCGAAGTGGTAGCGGTTCTCGCGATGGCCACCGACCTCGGGGGCGGGCCGCCTGTAGAGCACGCGATCAGGTCACGTGGTCGAGTTTGTGGAAGAAGGCCAATCACGCGCGGCCCAGCGTGAGCCGGGCCGCGATAACGTCCGAAGCCGCGCGCAAAGTCTCCAGCTGCGCTTCGGTAGCGTCAGCAAGCAAGGCGGCGATCGCTCGCACCCTGGCTGCCCGGCCCCGCTCCAGTAGACGTTTTCCCGCCAGTGTGGCCGAGACAAGCACCACGCGCCGGTCGGTTTCTGAGCGCTCCCGCTGCGCCAGTCCGGCGGACTCCAGCACGGTGACCATCTTGGTGATCGCCGGCGACGACACCTGCTCCAGCTCGGCCAGTTTGGTCACGGGCTGTGGGCCGGCGAAGACCAACACCGACAGCAGCGAGGCTCGCGGACCGTCCAGGTCGAGGTCGGTGTCAGCGGCGCGCGCGGCGCGCAATAGCCGCACGGCCGCTGAATGCAGCAGGTTTGCCGTTTCGTGCTGATCGTCTATCGGTAGTCCAGCTGGCAACTCCGGCAGACGTTGACGAAAATCGTTAACCATAGTTATCCTTTAACTGAGGTTAACTATCAGGATAGGACAAGTCATGGCACTTGGACCAGTCGGACAGATCCACATCAGCGTGACCGACATCGACACTTCGGTGGCGTTCTATCGCGACGTGTTCGGCATCCCGCTGCTGTTTCAGGTGCCTGGCATGCCGATGGCGTTCTTCGTCAGCGGCGACGTCCGGCTGTACCTGGGCGTGCCGGAAAGCCCCGAGTTCCGCAGCAAGGTCGTGCTCTACTTCACGGTGACCGACATCGATGCCGAGTACGAGCGGCTCCGGGACCAGCACGGGCTGTCGTTCACCGGCGAGCCCCATGTGGTCCACCGCGACGGCAGCGGCGAGCTTTGGATGGCGTTCACCCGCGACCCGGACGACCACTGGATCGGCCTCATGCAGCAGCGCGGAGCCCCTTCCGCGACGATGTGACGTCGTCCGGTAGGAGCCGGGCGCGTCGGGAGAGCCCCGCAGCTCAGACGCGCAGCCAGACCGCCTCGTCCATCCCCACAGAACGGGGAGCGGAGAGGCCGGACGAGACGAGAACCTCGGCACCTTCGGGAATCTCGTACAGCCCGGGCCCGAAGTTGACCACACACCGGAAGCCGGGCTCGCGGGTGAACGACAGCACCCCGTCCGGCGCGTCGTCGTCCCAGGTCAGGGTGCCGTCCCCCAACGCGGGGTTTCGCCGACGTTCGGCGAGTGCCGCCCGATACAGGTTCAGCATGCTGGCCGGGTGAGTGTCTTGCGCGGCGACGGTCAGGTCTGCCCAGTGCGCAGGCTGCGGTAGCCAGGGCGGATGCTCGACCGACCCGAATCCGAACGGCGGCTCCGTACCCGACCACGGAATCGGCACCCGGCAGCCGTCCCGCCCACGTACGGTGTGGCCGGACCGCTTCCAGGTCGGGTCCTGTAACAGTTCCTCGGGCAGGTCCTCGACCTCCTCCAGACCCAGCTCGTCACCTTGATAGACGTACGCACCGCCCGGCAGAGCCAACTCGAGCAGCACCGCCGCTCGAGCCCGCTTCCGGCCGAGAACGACATCGGTGTCGCCAGGCGGCACTGTGCCGATCCCCGCGAACGACTCCGAGTCGATCCCGTCCCGGCGGAACCGGATCCCGGTGATGGGTCGCCCGTAGCGGGTGACCACCCGGGTCGTGTCGTGGTTCGCGAGCACCCAGGTTGGTGGCGCCCCGACCGCACCTGTGGAAGCCAGGGTGAGGTCGATGACGTTGCGCTGGGATTCCGCGGTCCACTCGCACATCAGCGCGTCGAAGTTGAAGGTCGTGTGCAACTCGTCGGGGCGGACGTAACGTGCCAGCTCGGCCGCCGGTGTCACCCAGGCCTCGGACACGAACACCCTGGCTCCGCCGTTGGCTTCGGCGTACGAGTCGGCCACCGTACGCCACCGGCGCAGGATGTCGTGCACATGCGGCTGGTTCATGTACGGCGTGCCGGCCAGCACGTTCACCAGCGGCTCTCGGGTCTCTGGGTCGACGTCCACGTCAGGTAGGCCGGGTGCCTTGGCCATCGAGTTGGCGACGTCGACCCGAAACCCGTCGACCCCACGGTCGAACCAGAACCGCAGGATCCCGTCGAATTCCTCAGCTACCGCAGGGTTCTCCCAGTTCCAATCCGGCTGCTCTGGGGCGAACAGGTGCAGGTACCACTGCCCGCCGGACCCGTCGGGATTGGTGGTTCGCTCCCACGCCCGACCGCCGAACATGGCCGGCCAATTGTTCGGCGGGGTGCTGCCGTTGGAGCCAGCACCGTCCCGGAAGATGTAGAGCTCTCGTTCTGCCGAGCCTGGCCCCGCTGCGAGCGCCGCCTGGAACCAGAGATGGCGGTCGCTGCTGTGGTTGGGCACGAGATCGATCAGCACCCGCAGGCCGTGGTCGTGGGCGCGGGCAATGAACGTGTCCGCCTGCTCGAGTGTGCCGAAGTCAGGATGGATATCGCGATAGTCGCTGACGTCGTACCCGCCGTCGGCCAACGGGGACGGATACCACGGGCTTACCCAGATCGCGTCGATGCCGAGCTGGGCGAGATAGGGCAACCGGTCGATGATGCCGAGGATGTCCCCAGTGCCATCGCCGTCGTGATCGGAGAACGACCGCGGGTAGACCTGGTAAACGACTGCGCTGCGCCACCAATCGGCATCATGGGGATGGGTCACGCTCGCATCTTAAGGGCGGCCGATCGAGTCGAGGAGCGAATGATCGACTTGGCGGGGACGGGTACCCCGGCCGACAACGCAATGTCGGATTTCCGCTAGATATGTCGGTGGCCGGGTGCAATTCTCGATACGTGCATGAGGATTTCGACCGCTGCTACCGAGCCGTTCAGTCTAAGGACCCGCGGTTCGACGGCTGGTTTGTGACCGCGGTCTTGACGACCAAGATCTACTGCCGGCCCAGCTGCCCCGCCCGATCGCCGTACGCCCGGAATGTCCGCTTCTATCCAACCGCGGCGGCGGCCCAGCGTGCCGGGTTCCGCGCGTGCAAGCGCTGCCGTCCGGACGCTTCACCGGGCTCTCCTGAATGGAATGCACGGGGCGATGTCGTGGCGCGGGCGATGCGGCTCATTGCCGACGGCGAGGTCGATCGGATCGGTGTCACCGGGCTGGCGGCTCGGCTCGGCTACACCCCGCGCCAACTCGAGCGTCTCTTGCAGGCCGAAGTCGGCGCCGGTCCACTTGCACTGGCTCGCGCGCAGCGTGCACAGACCGCTCGAATATTGATCGAAACCACCAAGCTGCCGTTCGGCGATGTCGCATTCGCCGCCGGGTTTGCCAGCATCCGCCAGTTCAACGACACCGTGCGAGAGGTCTTTGAGACCACCCCAAGCGTCCTGCGGGCGAGGGCGACGAGGCGGCTGGGCCGGCGAGTCCCAGTCGCGACGGGGGCACTGTCTCTACGCCTTCCCCTGCGAACGCCATTCGCGTACGAGGGTGTGTTCGGTCACTTGGCGGCCACCGCGATACCTGGTTGCGAAGAGGTACGTGACGGCGCATACCGGCGCACGCTGCGGCTTCCGTCCGGCAACGGAATCGTCAGCCTCACACCAACGCCCGATCATGTGCGCTGTCTGCTGGTGGTGGATGACTTCCGCGATGTCTCCGCCGCGATTGCCCGTTGTCGACGGTTGCTCGATCTCGACGCCGATCCGGAGGCCGTGGTCGAGGCGCTGAGCGCCGACGACGACTTGCGGTCGTTGATCGCCAAAGCGCCCGGTCAGCGCATCCCGCGCACGGTCGACGAGGCGGAGCTGGCGTTGCGGGTGGTGCTCGGCCAGCAGGTGTCGATCAAGGCCGCGCGTACCCACCTCGCCCGGCTTGTTGCCGCCTACGGCCAGCCCGTCACCGACTCGGCCGGCGGTCTGACGCGCCTCTTTCCCGCGGTCGAGGAGCTTGCCGACATCGATCCGGCCCATCTGGCCTTCCCAAAGGCTCGGCAGCGTTCCGTGGCTGCGCTGGTTGATGCGCTGGGCGACGGGCGTGTAGCTCTACATGCCGGCTGCGACTGGGACCGCGCCAGGCAACAGCTGGCGGCGCTGCCCGGTATCGGTCCGTGGACGGCTGAGGTCATCGCCATGCGTGGCCTTGGCGACCCAGACGCCTTCCCCGCAACTGATCTTGGTGTTCGGCTAGCCGCCAAGCAGCTAGGGCTGCCGGAAGACACCCGTGCTCTTACGGAGCGCAGCTCTAGCTGGCGCCCATGGCGGTCCTACGCCACCCAACATCTGTGGACCGCCCTGGACCACTCCGTGAACGCCTGGCCGCCAATAAAGGAGAAATGATGTCTGCAATGCAATTCCGAACCGTTGACAGTCCCGTAGGTCCGCTGACCCTGGCGGGCAAAAATCACCGCCTGATGCATCTATGGATGATCGACCAGAACCATGAACCGAGTCATGGCGGTTGGGACCGCGATGACAAGGCGTTCTCAGACGCGGTCGAGCAGCTCGACGCGTACTTCGCGGGCGAGCGCCGAGAGTTTGACCTCGAGCTTGATCTGGTTGGAACGAACTTCCAGCGGCGAGTCTGGGAAGCGCTGCTGACGATCCCGTACGGGGAGACCAGGTCGTACGGTTTCATCGCCGAACAGATCGGCTCGCCGGGAGCCTTCCGCGCGGTGGGATTGGCCAACGGCCGCAATCCGATCGGGATCATCGTTCCGTGCCATCGGGTGATCGGTGCCAATGGCAGCCTCACCGGATATGGCGGTGGGCTGGAGCGAAAAGGGGTTCTGCTAGAGCTCGAAAGAGGCCGGAGTCGGTCCTGACCCGCCGCCGATTGTGCCGATGTCTTGGTGTGTGGTGCGTGGTCGGGTCCCAGACTGAGAGGCAGTTCTGTCGCCGAGACGCCGATCGCTCGTGAGTCTTTGAGCTTGGTTGCTCTCAGCACTGCCAGCGGCTTAGTCCACACAGCAAGGTCAGCGCCGGCATTCGAGCCACCGGCGTGCTGCCCCAGCTATTCGTCCGGCTCTCTGTTATTGAGCAATGTCGTGACTTGGGTAACAAGTCCATAGCAGATCGCAAGGACACCCGCTATCCCCGCGACGGTAGTGACTACGTCCGAAGCAAGGCGGTTCACGCTGAGAAGTACCGCGCCGGTAATCAGGACGAGCCCTACGGCCAGCGCGATCGAGCTGCGTCGGCGCGTTCTCCTAAACTCCTCGCCGGTGGTCGGTTGCATGGTGGTCAAGATATCCCGGCAACCTCAGCTTCGCCTCGGTACCGGCCGCCGGCCACCCGTGATCCCTGCGACGAACGCGAAAGGCGACGCTCGACGGGAGCAACCGAGTTTCGCGTCGATTGATTGCGATCGCTACGGCGTGAAGGTCGAGAGGACGTCCCCGAACGCGCCAATCGCCACCCCGATCGCGATGCCGTTCGGTGCGATATCGAGGGATCGAAGGGACGCGACGGCGCCCGGCGGGAGCTCGTCTAAGGCGAATGAGGTGGCGACGGCACGTGGGAGGCCCGCGTTAACCGCGTTGCGGATGGCCGTTACGGCTGCCTTCAGGAAGGCATCCCGAATCAGATCCGCGATTGGCCCGGGGACAGGGGCGACCATGGGTCCGAAATTGAGCGTCGCTGTTCCCCGCGTTTTCACCTCGCACTGCTGCGTCGGGTCGGGAGAGCTAGACGTGATCTGGAGTTGGACCGACACTCCGAAGGTGAACGAGCCGGCGAGCATACCTGCAAGCGCGGGGACCCGCACTTCCCCGCTGGCCGCGACCTCGATCGCTCCGGTAGCGGGCTTCGCGCTCACATTGGTGGTTGTAATTGTCACGGTCCCAAACGGGGTCGTCACGGTCCCCGGCATCTCGACCGTCCCGAGCCACTGCCGCCACATGTCTATCGAGATCGTTGCTGCTCGCAGAACGAGTTCGATCCTCCCATCGGGATCGAAGAGGGACCTGCCGGGCAGTTCGAGAAGCCATCCGGAGCGAAGATCCGGACCCTTGATCCTCGGATCGCCGGTCTCCTCGATCGTGACGCCGATCGCACCGTCCGCGTCGCGACGACTTGTGAAGGTCAGCGCTCCGTCGGTGATCGGAACCTGCTCGAGTAGCTCTGGGGTGGCGTCCCGCTTGCGCCAGAGCTTCGCGATCCGAGGGCCCGGCGGCGGGGGCTGTTCCGACGCGTCGAAGAGCCCGATGCTCGCGCGGTACGCGGCATGGTGCTTGTCCAAGCAGGTCTCGAACCGCCGCCGTTCGCTCTCGATCCGCTGGTCGAGATCGGGGATCGTTCCCATCGCGCGCCAGCGTTCTCGCGGCGGGAGCGCGGCGAGCGATGCGAGAAGCGCCGTGCGCTCGACCACCAGCGACTGAATGCTTCGCGCGAGCGCCTCGCACTCCGATGGGACAGGCATCGGACCCCCTATCGCCGTGCGCGCCAGCCTATCGCCACTCCCCTCTCGAGATGCCGGACGCTCGCGCCTCAGCGGTCGGCATTGAGGCGCCGCGTTCTCATGAGAAACCAGTCGGCAGATGTGGACCGTACGGCTCCTCGAGCATGCGGATTTCCTCGTCGGTGAGCTGGACGTCGAGAGCCGCCACGGCGTCGGGGAGATGGTGTGGTTTGGTGGGCCCAACGATCGGAGCGGTCACGACTGGATGCTTCAGCACCCAGGCCAGCGCGACGTAAGCCATCGGGATACCGCGAGCTGCTGCGACCTTTTGTACCGCCTCGACGATGGGCTGGTCGCCCTCGATGTCGAACCGTCGGCCGACGGGATCGACATCGAAACGCTTGGTGTGTTCGCCCCAAGGCCGGGCAAGCCTGCCCTTGGCAAGCGGGGTGTAGGGGATGCTTCCTACTCCCTGGTCGGCGAGCAAGCCGAACATCTCACGCTCTTCCTCGCGTTGCATCAGGTTGTACTGGTTCTGCATCGAGATGAATCGGGTCCAACCATGCAGGTCGGCGGTGTATTGCATCTTGGAGAATTGCCAGGCCCACATCGACGAGGCGCCGATGTAGCGAGCTTTGCCCGCCTTCACGACATCGTGCAGAGCTTCCATGATTTCCTCGACCGGTGTGTTCGGGTCGAGGCGGTGGATCTGGTAGAGGTCGACATAGTCGGTGTCGAGGCGGGTCAGTGAGGCGTCGATCTGCTCCATGATCGCCTTGCGTGACAGACCTGACCCGCCGGGACCTTCATGCATCGGGAAGTGCACCTTGGTCGCCAGCACGATGTCGTCTCGTGAGGCGTACTTCTTCAGCGCTCGCCCGACGATCTCTTCCGAGCTGCCGATGCTGTAGACGTTGGCGGTGTCCCACAAGGTGATGCCGAGCTCGACGGCCTGCTGAAAGAACGGCTCGGCCTCCTCATCGCCCAGCGCCCATTCACTGAACCCGCGCGATGTGTCACCGAAGCTCATGCAACCGAGTGCGATCCGGCTGACCCGGAGGCCGGAGTTGCCCAGGCGGCGGTACTCCATGATCAATTCCTTTCTTCAAAGGGTTGCGATCAGTGGTCCAGCCCGGGGGGACACCTTGCTGTCAGCGCCCCCGGCTGTCTCCAACGACGCTACGGCCCCGCGAGCCGTGGCGGGAGGGTCTGGGATTACCTGGATCGACAGGAACCCCCGTGCCCGCGTTATCTGCTGTTTCCTGGATATTGCCCAGATACCAGACGTGATCACTACCAAGGGAGAACAAGAAATGACCGACTCTCAAACCCAGACCCCGGCACAGAAAGCGATCGGCGACTTCGCACCAAAGCTGGTCTCACTGACCGACGATGTCCTGTTCGGCGACGTCTGGGAACGCCCGGAGCTGTCCAAGCGTGACCGCAGCCTCGCCACCGTCGCCGCTCTCATCACCAACGGCAGCACCGAACAGCTCAAGGGCCATCTCGTACGCGCCAAGGACAACGGGCTGACCGAGACCGAACTCAAGGAGGCGATCATCCACCTCGCGTTCTACGCCGGCTGGCCCCGGGCGATGTCCGCCATCACGGTGGCGAAGGAGATCTTCGACGCCTGAGTCGACGCGAGCCCTCTCAAGATGGCCCGCGTGGGGGTCTGATGCGTGACTTTGACACTTGTTAGCCGTCCTCAGGCGGCAAACGTCTTGTCGAGCCGTCAGCTGATCGATCGCGGCAGCTTCTGGCAGCAGGTTCAGCCGACCGTGGCACCGAACGCGCGACCCAGCAGGTACGTGGCCGCCGCAGCACCGTAGCCGATTCCGAGCTGGCGGAGCGCGGGCTTGAGTGGCGAGGCGCCGGAGAGCAGGCCGACAACTGCACCGGTTCCGAGGAGCGCGATGCCGACCAGCCCTGCGGCTACCAGCACCGCGAGCAACCCCGAGGCCCCGAACAGATACGGCAGCACCGGCACCACCGCACCGACGGCGAAGAAGCAGAAGCTGGAGAAGGCCGCCCGCCAGGCAGAGCCGACCGCCTCGTGCGGGTCGACTCCGGCCTCCTCAGGAGCGACGGCATCCAGCTGCAGCGTGGCCAGCACCGTACGCGCGTGCTCCTCCGCCTCCGGCGGCTGCATTCCCCGAGCCCGGTAGACCAGCGCCAGCTCGTTGGCGTCCACATCTAGATGCGGCAACGCCGACTGCGACTCAGGATCAGGCTGCGTCGACTGCAGCAGCTCGCGCTGCGACCGTACCGACACATACTCCCCGGCTGCCATAGACAGCGCTCCAGCCAGCAGGCCGGCAAGGCCGGTGAACAAGATCGTGCCCACGTCGACACCGGTGGCCCCGATCCCGAGCACCAGCGCCAGGTTGCTGACCAGCCCGTCGTTGGCGCCGAAGACCGCGGCCCGGAACGTTCCGGACAGCTGTACCCGGCCGCGCGCGGCGAGCCCGCGTAGCACTTCGCCGTGAATCCGTTCGTCCGCCGCCATCCTGTCGGTGGCGTCCACGTCGGTCTCGTACGGCGAGCGGGCCTCGGCGCGTTGCATCAGAGCGAGCACGAACACGCCACCGAGATGCGCGGCCAGGAAGACGAGCAGCCGGGTGCGCAGACTGCTACGGCGCGGCGGCCCGACGTCGTCGCCGAGTAGCTCCAACCAGTGCGACTCGTGCCGCTTCTCGGCGTCGGCCAGCGCCAGCAGAATGTCCCGTTCCTCGCCGGTTCGTCGCTCCGCCAGCCTGCGGTAGCCAGCGGCTTCAGAGCGCTCGTCGGCGAGATACTGCCGCCAGCGGCGGATCTGACCTGGCGTACGGCTCGGGGAGGTGGTCACGTCCACATCATGGCAACGGGCATCGCGCCTTCAGCCCACGGCGAGAGGAAGATCGGACAATGACGGAGTCATCCAAGGGAGCGAGTGCTGGGCGCTTGCTCGGCAAGAGTGCTGTGATCACGGGTGCGGCAGCTGGGATAGGCCGTGCGACGGCGGAACTGTTTGCCCGCGAGGGTGCGCGTCTTGTCCTCGCAGATATCAACGCCGATGGCTTATCGGCACGGCGGGATTCGCTTTCCAACGTGACGGACGACGTCGCTGTGGTGACAGCCGACGTGTCGAAACCGGAGGACGCACGCCGCATGATCGATTTGGCGGTTGAACAGTACGGGCGACTGGACATCGCGGTCGCCAACGCCGGCATCATTCCGCTGGCATCTGTCGTCGAGGCCACGCCGAGCGACTGGGACGCGGTCATGGCAGTCGACGGCCGCGGCATGTTCTTGACGTGCAAGTACGCGATCGAGCAGATGCTGACCAGCGGCGGCGGCTCCATCGTGTGCCTGTCCTCGATCTCGGGTGTCGCGGGCCAAAGACGGCAATCGACGTACGGTCCGGCGAAGTTCGTCGCATCCGGCCTCACCAAGCATTTGGCTGTGGAATGGGCCAGCCAAGGCATCCGGGTCAATGCGGTGGCGCCAGGAACCATTAACACCGAGCGGGTGCAGCAGCTGCCCAACGAGCCGGGTGGTCCGGAGTATCTAGCGACGGTGAGAGCAGCACATCCGATGGGCAGGCTGGGCGAGCCGAGCGAGGTGGCGAAGGCGATCTTGTTCCTTGCCTCGGACGAAGCATCGTTCATCACCGGCGCGATCCTGCCGGTTGACGGGGGGTTTTTGGCGCAATAGGCGGTCTGCACCGGGGGATGGCTCAAGAAACCTCATCGACCGCGGCAGCCCTGCTAGCGTTTCGACGTGCGAGCCAACACCCGCACCTGGATCTCTGCGCTCTCGCTTTTTGTGACGAGCTGCGCTGTCGGACTTTGGGTGCTGCACCAGCCCCATCGCTGGCCTAGAGGCGACGGGCCGCACTACGCGATCATGGCCAGCAGCCTGGTGAACCGCGGCAGTTTTGATGTCAAGCCCAGCTACATCTCGGGCGACTATATCGGCGTTTTCTCTTATGAGTCGCTTGATTTCCACATCAACGCACAATATTTCACACCGGACAGTCCGGTGTGGTATTCCTACCACAGTTTTGGGATACCGCTACTTCTGTCTCCCTTTTTACTTGCGGCGCAGCAGCTGCATGTCACGCCGCTCCTTGCCCTGCAGCTAGGAATGGTGCTTTTGCAGGCGATTGGCGTCGTCGTACTTTACCTTTACATTCTGGAACTCATTCGCAACAACGCCGCCGCTCTGGCCGCGGCATTGACTCTGCTGGGCTCACTGTCTTTCTTCAGTCTCGTCGGCCAGCTTTACCCCGACCTACTTACGGCCGCATTACTCGCCGGAAGCCTGTTATGCCTCGCTCGATTACGGCGGCACCCCGACAGCCTATTGCCAATGGTGATCCTCAGTATATTGGCTGGCTTCGGCCCTTACCTCCACGTGAAGACCTGCTTGATGTCGCTGACTTTGCTGTTGTTGGGTCTGCTGCACTGGTGGCGAAATGGTCGGTCGAAGAAGATGCTCGCCTGCCTGGTAGTGCCCGCCAGTGTGCTGCTCGCAATTTACGCCGATAAAGGTTCATGCCTGGTATGGCACGTGGGTTATCACTGCGCCATTCAGCAACGGCCTGCTCTTCCATTTCGCGCCGGGCCAATCGGTGATCGCAAATCTTCTGGATACATCCCGCGGCATTTTGCCGAACAACCCGGCTTACTTGCTGATCCTTGCCGGCATACCGCTCTGGTGGAAGCGCGACCGCAACTCTGCGCTGGTAACCCTTGCGGTCCTTGCTCCCTCGCTGCTCCTGCAGTCCACCTTTGCTGACTGGGCAGGAGGGTGCTCTCCGGCCGGCGGGCGCTACATGATGCCCTACGTATTCTGCGCGATTCCCGTCGTCGCCTTTCTCTACGCCGAGCTGAAATGGCTTTTCCGCGTAGTGATGGCCTCGCTCATATTCCTACAGGTTGCCTTCGGAATCTACAACGCGCGTAGGGACCACGTATGCTCCTATGCCGGCGATACCAATCCACTGCTCGCTTCTTTCGCAGAGGAGCACCACATACGGCCGGACTTCGCGATCCCGATATTCAGTCAGGATCTGAACCTCAACGGGGGAACGGCCGCTATCCAGCTCATCGTTGGAATCGGTGTCATGCTGGCAATACTCTTGTGCGGAGTCGTCGTGGCGCAGCTGAAAGGAACTGAGGCTCAGACTGTGAGGTCTGAGAATGTCTGAGGTGCTAATTTAATTAGCTGCTAGCCGGCTCCGATGGACCGCTGGCCCCCACTTGCTGGCCCTGTAGCGCCTCTATCAGCTCGCGTTCGCTATCCACACTCAAGTTGGTCTGAATGACCTTCGGGTTGTACGGCTTGATGGCCTCGATCACTCGGTCCACGGTGGCGTTACGAGCCAGGAAGAAAACCGCCGCTTTGCCCGGCTCCAACGTCTGCCCAATCTCGCGGATCAGATCGTCGTTCACACCAATGTCGGTTAACTTTCCAGTGACTGCGCCCGTTCCTGCACCAACACCCGCTCCAACGACCGCACCCGCCAATGGGTTGAGGAACAGCAACCCGACCAAGGTGCCCCAGAGCGCCCCGGTTACCGCGCCAGACCCGGCCATCATCGCAGTCAAGTTCACCGACTGGTGAAGCTTCACGTTGCCGTCCGGCGTGCGTTCCACCCAGGCCGCGTCGGCCAGCTCCAGCAGCTGTTGCTTCGCCAGATCCTTGGCCAGGTCGAGCACCTTCTCCGCTGTAGCTGGGCTGTCAACTCCGAATACCAGCAGCTTTGACATGAAAGAGCTCCTAACTTGTCAGTCTCACCGTCTCACGAACCGCTTTGGGTGGACTCCTCGGAGGGGGTAGCCGATTCCGCCGGCTCGGGCTCGACCTCGATCGGGAGAAACGCTCACAATCAGTGAAAGGCCGGAAACAGATCAGGAGGAGAGATGATCAACTACGAACTCGACGGCAAAGTCGCCGTCGTCACGGGCGGGGCTTCGGGCATCGGCCTCGCATGCGCTCACGCGCTGGCCCGTTCGGGGGCCGCAGTGTGTCTGTGGGATCTGAACGCGGAGGCGCTGCAGGTGGCTGCGGCCGAGCTGCAGCAGTACGGCCGCCCCACGCGTACGGCGATCGTCGATGTGTCCGACTCTGGTCGGGTCAGTGGGGCGATGGAGGAGCTGGCCGGTGCTCTCGGCCGGGTCGACATCGTTGTCGCCAACGCCGGCATCGGTGGGGAGACCAAGCCGACGGCCGAATACAGCGACGGCTCCTGGAAGCAGGTGATCGGGGTGAACCTCGACGGCGTCTTCTACACCCAGCGCGCCGGCATCCAGGCGATGCGGCGTACCGGCGGCGGCTCCGTGATCAACATGGCGTCGGTCCTGGGCCAAGTCGGGTTCGCGATGTCCAGCGCGTACGTCGCCGCCAAGCACGCAGTAGTCGGCCTGACCAAGGCGGCGGCCTGGGAGCACGCAGCCGATGGGGTACGGGTGAACGCCGTGGGTCCCGGCTTCATCATCACACCGCTGCTGGAGGCGAACCTGGACCAGCCAAGCATTGACTTCCTGGCCAGCCAGCACGCCCTGCAGCGGATGGGCCGACCGGAGGAGGTGGCCGAGCTCGTCGCGTGGTTGGCCAGCGACGCCTCATCATTCGTGACCGGCGCCTACTACCCGGTCGATGGAGGGTATTTGGCCCGCTGAGGAGCTGAGACGTCAGGTCGCCTCGGGGCCAGCCTTGTCGGCGGTCTCAGCGGTTTGCGCCTGCACGGCTCGGTCGACATTGCCGTGGATGTGGTCGGTCCCAATGCGCTCCAGCACTCCATCCCTGTCAAGGGTCGCCGCCACCGCTGGCTTCACGCGAGCGAGCCGAAGGATGAGCCCCGACTCCTCAGCGAGCTGGGCGATCTCGGCCATCTTCGCCGCACCTTGAGAGTCGACGAAGTTGATCCCCTCACAGTCGAGCACGATCGCCTTGAGCCCGCTCGATGAGTGGATGACGTCGCGCATCTTGTCCTCGAGCGCGTCGGCCGTGGCGAAGAAGAGATCGCCGTCGAGCCTGACGATGGCCATGCCGGGAGGCTGCTCGTCGTCGGGGTGCGCGGAGATGTCCCTGTAGACCTGTGTGCCGGGCTCACGCCCGAGCAGAGCGATATTGGGTCGCGTGGTCACGGCGATCAACCACAGCAGCGACAGTCCGATGCCGATCATGACTCCGGCGAGCACGCCGAACACCAGGGTGGCCAGAATGGCGGTGACGGCGATCCAGAAGTCGAAGCGCTGAACACGCGCCATCCGCCGCATCTCCGGGACGTTCATCATGCCCATCACGACGGCTTCGATGATCACTGCGGCGAGAACCGCCTTCGGCAGGTCGGAGAACAGCGGCGCAAGTACCAGCAGCGTCACCAGCACAGTCATCCCGGATGTCATGGACGCCAGGCCGGTCTTGGCACCGGAGTGGTCGTTGAGCGAGCTCGCCGAGAGGCTTGTCGACACCGGCATACCTTGGAAGAGCCCGGCTCCGGTGTTCGCGAGCGCCTGCGCCACAGACTCCTGGTTGATGTCGATCTGGTAGTGGTGCTTGACCGCGAAAGCTCGGGCGTCGCCTGCCGTCTGCGAGAAGCCGATCAGCATCAACGCGACGGCTGCCACGGCCACAATGACGGCGTGGTCCCAGAGCAACCCGCCGTCCGGAACCTCGAGTTGAGGCAGGCCTCTTGGTACGTCGCCAACCAGGGCAACGCCGTAATCACCCAGGTTGAGCAGCCAGCTCGCCAGCAGACCACCGACGACCAGCACGAGTGCGCCGGGAACACGCGGGACGAACATGCGGAGGCCGAAGACGACGGCCAGTGCGGCGACCCCGACGATGAGCGTCAACCACTGTGTGTCACCGAGCGTGCCGAGCCAGAAGATGAGCTCCTGCAAGGAGTTTTACCCGGTTGCTTCGGTGCCGGTGATCTTGGGGAGCTCGCCGATCACCACATCGAGCGCCGCTCCGAACAGGAACCCCGTCACGACCGCGCGAGACATGAACTGGGCGATCCAGCCCAGCTTGAACACCGCCAGGAGCAGGAACAGCACTCCAGACGCCAACGTGATGCCCGCGACAAAGGAGGCGACATCGGTCTGGTCGGTGATCCCGGCGGCGAACACCGCGCTGGCGGCAACAGCGGCGAGCCCCGAGCTGGGACCCATCGAGATCTGCCGGCAAGTGCCGAAGATCGCATACAAGATGGCCCCGGCGGCTGCTGCGTAGAGGCCGTTCTGCACTGGGATTCCAGCAATTTCCGCGTAGCCCAGATTCTTGGGGACGATCAGGGCCGCCACAGTTACCCCGGCTATCAGGTCCCCACGCAGCCAGCGGCGATCGTACGTCCGAAGCCAGCCGAGGATCGGCAAGAGCCTCGGCCCCGCATCCTGCTCGGCCATCCGCACCTCCCACCCTTCGTGGCAGTAAAGCAGATCGTTGGTGGGCGCGGGCTCCTAACATGTCTGGCGTGACAGATGCTCCCCATCGGCTCCTGCTCAGCCACTTCACGACCTGGCTCCGAGCTAAGGACCGTGAAGTGGACGTGCAACTGCTCGAGAGCCTGCTCGACCTACGCGCGACGTACGACGACCTCGACCCGACGTTGTGGCCGGCGGGATCGGTGCAGGATCTGCTGCTGAGGCTGCTGCCCGCCAAGGGTCCGACTGAGGCGTTGCCGAGCGAGGATGTGGTGGATGCTCTCGATGCCTATTTCAGGTTCCTGCGCAATACGGGTCGCATGTCGGCTCGGCTCCGCGACGCCGGCAGATCTTGCCAAGGAGGCCCGTCGCAGCGCCAAGAAGATGACTGCCGCTGCACGGGACCGCACGAACTGGTCGCCGACCAAGAGCCTGGTCGATTTCGGAGCGAGCATTGGTCTCAGCCTTGACAACCTCTCCTCAGTAGATGAGCTGCAAGGTCGTCTGGACCAGATCACTGCAGCCTGGAACGACCTCCCCATTCATGAGCGCCAGCGGCTGGATCCACCGAAGGGCAATCTGAGCGGTCGCATCGGCGCGATGGCCGCATACCAGACCGACGACGAGGTCGAAGCGCTGATCAGATCGTTCACGCTACGAGATGCCCGAGGGTGAGCTGCCCTCGCCGGAGGAAGTCGCACCGATCATTCGCGAGGCAGGCCTGATCAGCCAGCTCGAGGCATTGACGCGCTGGATTGAGCCGCGTGCTGAGGTGACGTCAACGGGCGTACTGAGACCCGAGGCGGCTCAGCGCGCATTCGCGGATCTGGGTCTTGTGACCTGGACGCGCGAATGGCTGCGACGCGAATACGCGGATCTACGTTCGGAGATGCCGCCCGAGGAGATGGAGACGTTCCTCGACACGCTGGCGCCGTTGCAGACGTGGCGCAGCGCTCGTGACTGCCTAGCGCTCGACCGGCTGTGGAACGCCGCTCTCGCCTGCGACGTGATCCGAATCAAGGGACGCTGGGCGTACGCCGCGTGGCCGGAGCAGCTGGACGATGAGGAGATCGTTAACCTTGCGACCCATGCCGGCTTGGATCTGCTGTTCAGCTATCTGGACCAAGAGCAGGGCTTCGAACTTCCCGTGGTGGGCTATGCGCTGCTCCGCAGCTATGTACGGCGGCCCCGCCCGATTCCCCTCCATGAAATCGAGGAGTTCGCGGTGAGCTGGGTGCTGCCGCCCAGCGATCGAGATCGTTCGGAGTACGAAATCGTCCGTCGCGTGATCCGCTCGACCACGCGCCGTGCATTATTCAGCCTCGACGATCTTGGAATCTTCTCCCAGACGGAGAGCGAAATCGCGCTGACCGCTTGGGGCGATGTCTTCGTCTCCGCCTGGCTCAGCGTCGAGTTGGCCGAACCCGACGACGATCGTTAAGGGGCCAGGCTTCGCAACTCAGCCCAAATGGGTGAGAGGTCTGCCGAGGCTCCAGACTCTCGGATAGCCACCAGCTGCTTCCACACTGGGGACCCAAGGAGAACGTCCGGCTCAATGGCGATGGAGCGATCCAGGTATTCCTGCGGTGGCGTCTGCGGATCCGGCCGCAGCAGGTATTGGCTCTTCTTCGGTATAGGCGGTCTTGAGGATTGTGGAGGCCTGGTCGACACCGACCACCACCGCGGTACCGGTGGTGGCCGTGTTGACAAGCAGCACGACCAGGTCGGGCCGCCTTCGGCGCAGTATCTCGACGACCTTGTACACGTCGCCGGCCCAGGACTCAGTCTTGCGATCGCGAGCTGCCTCGAGCCCGTTGCGCGGCAGCACGTCGTCGAACACAACCACGCCGGTGTCGGCCATGAGCGGCTCGATATTGCTGAAGTCGCGCAGCGCGAACTCCGACAGGTGCATCCCATCAATGAAAGCAAGATCAACTGGGACGCCGTCGAAGTGAGCCAGGGGAGCGTCGCCGGCGAAGAACTCGTCGCTGGTGGCTTTGACCAGCTGAACGTCGCAGTGAATTGGCTTGTCGATCTTAAAGAAGGGGTCAACGCCGATCGAACGGGTGCGCGAGAGTGCCAGGCTGGTGCCGGTTCGGACGCCGATCTCCAGGTAGGTCCGTGGGTGCGTCTTTTCATGAAGCTCTTGGAGGAATTCATGGAGGCTCATCGTCGGCGACGGGTGAGGCGCGAACGGGTCAGGCGGCTGCCAGCCCGGCCGCTTAGGTGTTGGCGGAGGCTTAGGGGCGGCCTTCTTGGCGGCGGCCTTCTTGGCTGGGGGCTTCGCGGCAGGCTTCTGTGCCGGTTTCTTGGGGGGCGGCTCCATCGCCAGCCGCTTGGCCAGGGCGTTGCGAGCTCTCCGTTCGGCTCTGCGGATCGTGCTCGTGCGCTCGCGCCCGATGGTCGACTCAAGCATCGAGCCCACCGTGCTGCGAATCCCCATGGGTACTCCTCGAAGAGGGCGGCGTTAACGTCACCGTAGCAAGGTCGCGCGGAATGACGTGGCACGCTGAGCCCGCGTCGAGCCCCTTGATCAGCCCAGCCGTCACCTTGCCGGAGACGGCCACTCCGTACAGTGGATTCAGCGAGCTGAGGAGGCCCGATGCTGTTGGTGCCCAAGCAATTGCAGCGTGTGGGAATGACCGGGATGGTGCCTTACTACGGCGGTCGGCTCTCGCCCGCGCAGGCGTACGCGGCATCCCATCCATCGGCGCCACCGCCGAACTTTGCGGATCCTGTTACGACGGGCGGGGCCTTCGTACGCGTACCCGTGCCGATGTCCGGCGCAATCCGTGCAGCCCACATCGGGGCCCCAAGCCCGACACGCAACTGGCTTTGCAGCATCTGTTGGACGCCGGCGTGATCACGCAGGTGGAGTTTCAGCAGCTGCGGGCGCGGGTGACCCAGTGACTGGGCCGGTGCAGGTACTGGTTGTGGGCTTTGACCAGCCGAAGTTCTCCGGCGAAGTGCTCGCGGAGTTTGTGCGGCTACGTGAGGCCGGGATCGTCCGACTCGTCGACCTGCTGCTCCTCTCGCGCACCGAGGACGGCAGGCTCGAGACGCTGGAGGCCCCGGAGGCGGACGCGGCGGATCTTGGTCGATTGGCTGCCGAGGTGTTCGGCCAGCCGGACGGTGTCTTGGATGGAGCGGTTCCGGCAGCGGCTGAGATCGACACCGCTGCAATGTGGTCCCTCGCGGACGCGATACCTGTCGGCGGCACCGCGGCGGTCGCACTCATCGAGCACGTCTGGGCCGCTCCCTTGAGCTCCGCGATCCAGCGCGCCGGCGGCACCCTGCTCGAGGAGACCTGGCTGGCACCGGAAGACCGCGAGCTACTGGAGACCTTGACCGCCCAGCGTCAGAGCTGAGCCGGAGGCTGGCGAGTTCACTGCGCACCCGCGTGTGGCGGCAGATTGCCGCCGGGCCTGCGAGAGCCTCAGCAAATTGAGATAGTGTTTCCTGTCTTTGACTTTTGGTTTGGAAACTTCGCTTCGTTCGGGTCATTGACGGCATGGGCGGTTGGCGAGGCTGCCACCAAGACGGAGGAGAACCGGATGTCAATCCCCAGCACTCAACGGCCGGCTTCGGGCAGTCGAGTCGCCATCGACGCCCCCAGACTCTGGGGTGGCGGGCTGGCGACCGCCTGCGTGGCCGCGTTGGTGGCGAGCGTTGGAGTCTTGGTCTGCCGTGACCTGCTGGACGTTAAGGTCGTCGAACCGCCGCTGCTTGGTGTCACGAATTCCTTTACCGCAAACTATGCCCTCACGGCGTTCGTGCTGGCTTTGGCGGCGACTGGGCTTGCCCACCTGCTGTCCGTGATCACACCGCGGCCTCGGGTGTTCTTCAGCTGGATCGTTGGGCTTTTCACGGTCGCCGCCATGGTGGTGCCCTTTGCCTTGGAGGGGAGCCTAAAAGGCCAGATCTGCACGTCATTGATCAATATGGTCATCGGTCTGAGCATCGCGAGCTTGCTGTCTGCCGTACTCTCCCGGACTGTGGTTGACGCCGAACGATCATGGCAGAACCGTTGAGCGACCGTCGCGGCCTGAGGCCACTACGCAGTGGGCTCGGCCCCTAGCAGATTCAGCACGGCCCGCTCGATCTTGCCGTGTGTGGTGCCGTCGGAGAGATCAGTATCCGTCGCAGCCAGCGCTGGCGAGATCGTGGCCCCGTCGTTGAAGAGGTCGATCACTCGCGGATCGACGTAGGAGGCGCGGGCCACGGCAGGTGTGTTGCCGAGATAGCCGGCAACTTCCTTCATCGCCGCTGAAACGGCGCGCTTCCGGGCGCTCGACAGTCCTCGCGCGTTCATTAGCCTCCGCCAGTACCACAGCGGCGATCACGGTGCCATGCCAGGTGCGGAAATCCTTCGCCGACATCTCCTCGCCGAGGAGGCTTTTGAGGTAGCTGTTGATGTCGTTGGAGCTGAGATCGCGCCAGTGCCGTCCGTCCTTATATGCAAGGAGTTCTGGACCGCCGCTGCGCCGCGCCAGCAGGTCGCGCACCGCTCCCAGCACAAGATCATCGGCGAGCGCGACGTAGCGTTCCTGACCGGACTTGGCGGCGTAGTTGAAGATCACGGACCCATCCTCGATAGAGACGTGCTCCTTCTGGATCGTTGCTAGACCGTAGCTGTTGTTGGTCTCCGCGTACGCCTCGCCGCCGATCCGGAAGAAACCAAGATCAAGAAGTCGAAAGGCGGTTCCCAGCGCCCGCTGATACGGCATTCCCTCCAGCTCGAGATGCTCTGGCAACCGTCCGTCGCGCTGCCGGGCAGCCGGGCTGCGACCTCCAGCACCCGGTCGTACTTCAGTCGATCCCGCTTCACCCGCCATTGCTCGTGGTAGAGGTACTGCCGCCGACCGGCCTCGTCGGTGCCGACTGCCTGCAGGTGCCCGTTGGGCACCGGGCAGATCCAAACCTGTTCCCACGCCGGCGGGATGACCAGCAGCTGGCAACGCTGGTTCTCTTCTGGGGTGAGGCGGTTTCCGGACTCGTCGAGGTAGATGAACCCCTTACCGGCGCGTCGCCGGGTCCATCCGGGATCTCGCGGGGAGACCCTCCTCAGCCTCGGCACATATCCGTTGTACCCACCTAGGCGCAACCCCCAACACGCTGACACGTCGGAGGCCTAAGGCACCTTAGGTACCTCAGACGGTAAGCGGTGAGAAAGATAGGTCATCTCCACGTGTTACGCCTCCACGCCTTAGAAACATGATGGTTCTCAGGAGCAACAAGGAGGCTGAAATGAGCTTGATCAACGACTACACCTACCAGGCTATGACGGATCAGCAGCAGCGCGATCTCGCGCGACTGGCCGAACAGAACTCGCAGGTCCGGCAGGCGCTGAACGGTCGCAAGAGCTGGTTGCGCAGGACGTTGTCCCGTCGCGGACATCGACGCATCTCCGTCGCGGCCGAGCGTCCGGCGCAGCACGGCATGGCGACGCCGCAGCATCGGGTCGCGCACTAAGCGCGACCCGGTCAGGCGTCAGAGCCAGGTGGCACGATAGTGCTTATGGTTCGAGCGGCCAGGTCGGCCACTATTGTGCGCAGCCACGACATCGTGGGCCGGGCTGAGCAGCGTGCCCAGCTCGGCCACCATCCTCGACGAGGTCATCGACGACGGCAGCCGTTTCGTCATCATGGGTGGTGACGCTGGGGCCGGCAAGACCACGGTCGTCGAAGTGTTCGTCGCAGATCTGTTTGGTCCGCTCGCCGACCGCAAGGCCCAGGTGATCCGCGGCCAATGTGTGCCGATGGGCGGGGAAGGCCTGCCGTACGCGCCGATCGTGGGCGCGCTACGCGACCTGGTCGCGCAGCATGGCCGCGAGCAGATCCTGGAGTGGGCAGGCGCAGGACGGCAGGCGCTCGGTGCGCTACTGCCCGACCTGGGTACGCCACCGCGTGAGAACGATGACACCATCCGGCTGCGTCTCTATGAGGTCGTCACGATGTTGTTGGAGCGGGCCAGCGAAAACGGGCCGCTCGTGGTGATCATGGAGGATATCCACTGGGCTGACGAGTCCACCCGTCATCTGCTCCGCTTTTTGGCACGCGCTCTGACCGATGCCCCGGTGATGATCATCACCACATACCGCAGCGACGAACTCACCCGCCGGCATCCGTTGCGTCCGTTCCTGGCCGAAGTTGGCCGCTTCCCGGGCACCGTACGCGTCGATCTGCCCAATCTGGAACGTGCCGAGGTCGCTGAACTGCTGACCCAGCTGATGGAACGGCCGCCCAGCAACGTGGTCATCGATTTGGTCTACAAGCGCAGCGAGGGCATCCCCTACTTCGTCGAAGAGCTCACGCGATCGGCGGCTCGCGGGTGTATTGACATGCCGGACACCCTCCGCGATGCGCTGAATGTGCGCGTTCTGAGCCTCTCCGACCGTACGCAGCAAACCCTGCAGTTGGCCGCGGTCGCGGGAAACCGTGTTGATCATGAGCTGCTCGAGGCGGCGGCCGATGCCTCGGATGGCGAGTTGGAGAGCCAGCTGCGGGAGGCCATTGACGCTGCGGTCCTTACCACGGATGAGACCGGATACACCTTCCGGCACGCGTTGCTGCGCGAGGTGGTCCACGACGACCTGCTGCCGGGCCAGCACGCCCGCCTGCATGCGCGCTTCGCGAGGATCTTAGAGGAGCATCCTGAGCTGATGAACGCGGAGGCAGCGCCCTCGGAGATCGCGCATCACTGGAATGCAGCGCACGAGGTGAACAAGGCGTTCCGGTGGGCTTTGACCGCCGCCGAATCGGGCTCCGCAGCATTTCATGAAGCACTCAAGTTGTATGAGCGCGCTCTCGAGCTGTGGGACCAGGTGGATGATCCGGAGTCGGTGGCCGGACCGCATGCCGGCTTGCTGATGCGCGCCGCGTTCGCGGCCGAGGATGCCGGTGAGATCGAGCGGTCCCAGGCCCTGGTGAACGGCGCTCTCGACGAGTTGGACCCGCAGCAGAATCCTCGGGAGCGCATTGAGGCTTTGATACTGCAGGCGCGTACGAAGTCCAGCCTGATGGGTGCGGGCGGCGTCGAGCCGCTTCAGGAAGCAGTTCGGCATCCTCCCCGAAGACGCCGATGCCAAGCTACGGGCTCGGGTCCTGGAGATGCTGGCCCGCCGGACCATGCTTTCGGGCGACCCGCAGCGAGGCATCGAGATCTCGCAGCAGGCCGTCGATGCCGCGGCTCTCGGCCGACTCCGACTCGGTCACGATGAACGCGTGGATCACACTCGGCACCAGCCTGGCTGCCGCTGGTCAAGAGGACTGAAGGCCTTGCCGCGTTCGAGCGGGTCAGTCACCTGGCTCGCAGCAGCACGCGTACGTTGTTGCGCTTCTACATCAACTACTCTGACGCGCTCAATCACGTCGGGCGCTACGAGGATGCGGCGAGCCAGGCCATGAGCGGCGTTGAAATGGCGCGTGAGCTTGGTCTGCAACGCTCGGTCGGCGCGATGCTCGCCGGGAATGCCGCGGAACCGCTGCTGGCAGCTCGGGCAGTGGGGGCGGGCATCGGCCATGATCGAGCGGGCGCTGGAACTGGATCCGCCAGCCCATCATCACGCTCACCTCCGGTTACTCCAGGCCTGGTTGCACGTGTGGCGTGGCCAGTTGGACGAGGCGGACGCAGTGCTCACCGAATTCCGACCGCTGATCAGCGGTCGGCCACTCGATCCCCAGTACAACAGCCAGGCGATCCGCACCGACGCCGAGCACGCGCTTGCTGTGGGTGATCATCAGCGAGCTTGGTTCGATGTCACAGTGTTCTTTGATCATTGGGAGCTCTACGAGACTACGCAGTGTTATCCGCTACTTGCGGCGGCTGGGGCAGCTGCTCGGGTTCTCGACCAGCGCGAGGGCACCGGGGAGCGGTTGGCGCTGGTTCGGGATCTTCTTTGATCATCGGGCGATGCACGTGCACATCCGCCCATTCTGGGAGCCGGTGATCATCGCCGAGCTGGACGACACCGCAGAAGCGTGGCGGTCCGCCTTGCAGCAGCTGACAACGCAGGCGGGCCCCGCCCATTTACGCCCATATGCGGGACTGCGACTCGGCCAGCACCTGGTCGCGGCGCGTGAGCGCGTCGAGGCCAAGCAGGTGCTGGCCACCGCCTCGGAGCAGGCGGTCGCGCTCGGCTCGACCTTGCTGACCGATCGAATTGCTGCGCTGTCGCAGCGGGCCGGTTTCGTTGTGGCGTCGCCTGCGGAGGTGAGTCCGATTGCTGGGCTGACGCCGCGCGAGCTCGAAGTGCTGCAACTGGTGGCGGATGGCCGATCCAATGGGGAGATCGCCTCCGCACTGTTCATCAGTACCAAGACCGCCAGCGTGCACGTTTCCAACATCTTGGCCAAGCTCGGGGTGAGTGGTCGCGGCGAGGCCGCGGCCGTTGCCCACCGCGTCGGCCTCACCGTGGCTTGACAGCTGCCGATTTACTCCCGGCGCACTGTGCCGGTGAAGCTGATCGCCTCGTGTACGTCGTCGTTCGGGTCGACGATGAAGGTCACCTTTTTGAGCTCTGAGAACGGGACTGCGAAGCCCACCGTGGCGATGGCTTCATCGCCTGCCTTGATCGTGCCCGTGAAGCCGCTTTGCAGCTCATCGGTCTCGTCGATGATGATTTGCCCGTCTTTGCCGTTGCCGTAGTTGGCGCCGATCAAGACGCTCTCGGCGTCGTACGGCTCCTCGGTCTTGTTTTTGATACGGACCGAAGCGATCACGATCTCCCCGTTCGTCCCCTCAGCGCCGCGGTCGGTCTTCGTCGCCTTGTCCGCAACTGTGCCAGCGATGTCGATCACGAGCCCGTCGTCGAACTCGGCGACGTCGTCCAGACCGAAGCGCTGCCCCTCGGGCACTTCGGCTGGTGTGGCGCTAGTCGCACTCGAGCTTGGGCCGGCACCCGGCCTGGCTGGAGAGCTCGTCGCTTCAGGGTTGCTGCTGGTGCTCGTCGTGCTTGGCTGAAGCTCATCAGCGGGCAATGCACCACACGCCGTCACGGCTAGCAGTACAGCAATGAGTGCTCCTGGGAGTCGCCTCATAGACCGACACCGTACCGGCCCAAACTGATCACGGGCCGCTAAGGTGGACCGCGTGAAATGGAAGGTGGTACTCGCGGTCGGGGCTGTCGCTGGGGGAGCGTTGTGGTTCGTACGGCGTAAGTCCCGTCGGACCGCAGCGGATGCAGAACTGTGGGCCGAAGCCACTGACCCCATCACCCGCTTCGGCGAATCCTGACTCCGGAAGCGCCGACTTGTCAGAACCCAGCGGGCCTATAGCCCCGCTGGGTTCTGACAAGTCGGTGGTGAGCGTCAGGGCTCAGCGTCGCCAGGTTTGGTGAACATGGCGACTTCGTGTGAAGAGTCCTCATCGATCAGGAGCGTCACCAGGTCACCAGCTCGCAGTTGAGTCTCTCCACGCACCGGCAGCAACACCCCATCGCGTACCACGATGCTGATCCATACGTTGCCAACCAGATCGGCGAGCTCCGCGACTGTCCGGCCGTCGACGACAGATCCCTGAGCAACGGCGACCTGATAGGCCGTGTCCGGCTCGGTTTGAAGCCGGACGCCGAGCGTCCATGGCTCCGGCCTGATCGGCTGCATCGGTACGCCCAATCGTCGCGCAACTGTAGGGACCAGGCTGCCCTGGACGACGACGGAGAAGATGACAACGATGACGACAATCCCGTACAACCGCTCCGCGTCGGGCAGGTCCGCCCCGAGCAGCAGCAGGCCGAGCAGGATCGGTACCGCGCCCTTGAGTCCAGCGAACATGACGAAAGCGCGCTCACCACGCTCCAGCTCTGCCGGAAGAAGGCAGAGGCCAACGACGAGCGGGCGGATGACGATGGCAAGTGCCAGGCCAAGAATGAGGCCGGGCAGCCAGACATCGATGCGCGCCAAGACTGTCAGGTTGATCGTCAGTCCCAACCCGACGAAGGCCACAATCTCCGCCAGTCCGGCCAATGCCGCATGAAAGCGTTCGATCTCACGCTGATACGGCGCGCGGCGGTGGCCGATGACGATGCCGGCTACGAAGACCGCGAGAAAGCCGGATCCCTGCATTAACGTCGTTGCGCCGTACAGCAAGAGCACGCTCGCGAGGGTTCGCAATGGGTACAGGGCCTCGCTGGGGAGCGAGATCCGCCGCATGAAAGCGAGCAAGGCGAGGCCGCCCGCAACGCCAGCAGCTACACCGATCGCCATCTGAAGCACGAAATCGATTGCGATGCTGCCGAAGGTTGCTCCGCTCAGGCCACCAGCGGCCAGCAACCCGGCCATCAACGCGATGCCGACTGGGTCGTTCGCCCCGGATTCGCCCTCCAGAATCGTGCCGCTACGTCCCGCGATCTCCTGCCGGCCCAGGACCGAGAACACCACTGCGGGGTCGGTAGGCGATACGGCAGTCGCGACCAGCAAAGCGACATACCAGGCCAGCCCGAATCCGAGGTGCAACAAGACGGCGCCGCCAGCAGCGGTCAGAAACGTACCGAGCACCCCGAGGACGATGATCGGTACCAGCGCAGGTCGCAACCGGGCCCATCCGATATGCCTGCCGCCATCGAAAAGGATCAGGATGAGTGCCACCGTGACGGCCTGCTCGACCGCGCCCTCCGGAGGCGTTGGGATTCCGGGAATCAGCTGTACTGCTACGGCTGCGGCGGCCAGCATCCAAACGGGTGCCGGTACTCTCAGTCGCGCCGTGAGGCGGTTGGCCAGCACGGCGCCCAGGGCAACAGCGCCGGTCAACGCGATGATCAAGGCGTACCGGGCCGCGTCGGACAATTACTGCTCCTCGGCGAGATCGACGAGCGGGGGCGATTGCCGACCAGCCTTCCCGGCACACCGAGGCACACACTACGCCCTCACCACCCCCGGCCGACGCCGACTCCGACTTGTCAGCGCGGGTGGTCGCTATGACGACCACAGACGCTGACAAGTCGGAGAGGGGAGGGCGTCACTCAGGCTGGTTATCGGCAGCTCCAGCGATCCGATAGGGAGTGTCGAACCCCTCGTACATCAGGTGCGCGATCATGCCCTGGGCGGCGTGCTTCAGGTTGTGGCAGTGGTCCATCCAGATGCCGGGGTTGTTCGCCACAAAGGCGATGTCGTAGGTCTCGTTCGCCAAGACGTTGAGCGAGTCGACCCACCACGGGCTACCGCTGGCCGGCACACCATTACGAGCCAGCACGACCACGTGATGGCCATGCAGGTGCATAGGATGCACTTCGCCGCTGTGGTTCTCGATGTGAACTACCGCCACGTCTCCTTCCCGCACTACGTACATCGGGACGTTCGGATAGAGCCGGCCGTTGATCGACCACCACATCCCCGGCCGGCCTTTCACGAAGCCGGGGCGACGATCAATCAGATAGTCGAACCGGCGAGTGGGGTGGGCCGGATCGAAGCCGAGTGGAGCCGGTGAACCGTACGTCAGCAGATCCAGTTCGTCGACGGGTTGCGGCGGCGCCGGCAAATCGGCGCCTGGGGGCCCAATGATCACAGCGGTTGCCTTGGACAGCTGAATCCGGACCGCGCCCGCTGGCTCGGGCGACCTGGACTTCGAGTCTGTCCGGCCGCCGGCGGTGAGCGTCAACGAGCGGCCGGACACCTCGCTGGGTCGATGCACCTCGGTACCGTCTACAGCGAGCAGCCGGTAGGAGCCGCTCACCCACACTTTCATCGGCCCGTTGTCGCTGTTGGTGACCCGGACCCGCACCCGCTGGCCGGGTTGCGCCGGCACCCGTAAATCCTCTGCCTTGCCATTGATCGTCCGAACGCCGCCGTAGCTGTGCGCCACCGCAGAGACGTCGACCTGCTGGGCGATGCCTGACTTCGGTGTGACCACGAGTGACCCGAGCAGCCCTCCGGCAACCTGAGGATTGGAGACTTGGTGCGAGTGGTACCAGAAGGACCCAGCCTGCTCAGCGACGAAACGGTACGTGAACTCACCTTTGACCGGCACCGCGTCCTGAGTCACACCTGCTACGCCGTCCATGGCGTTGGGAACATCAACCCCGTGCCAGTGCAGTGTGACCCCATCGGTGACCGACTCGTTGCGCAAGTGCACCTCGATCAGCTGACCCTGCCTAGCGCGGATCTCCGGGCCAGGTGAGGTGCCATTGATGGTGAATCCCGGGATGGACCGGCCACCGACGCTCAACATCTGTTGCCGCGTCACCAGGTCGACCCGTACGTCTGCTGGTCGTGCCGGATCGACGACCAGTCGGTGACCAACCGCGCGATGGCATCTCGTGGTCGGCATCTGGCCTTGCATGTGTCCGCCGTGCCCGCCGCCGCCCGCATCAGCATGGCCCCGACGCCGTAGTCGAGGTAGCCCATGTCCATCACCGAATACACCGCCGGCACCCGGCTGGCCTGCCACAGCCAAGCCAACGGCGCCACGATCGCCACCGTTGCCACAATCGGCAGGGCGATCCGCAGCGCCCGCGGAGTCGCCGGTGGTGGGCGGCGACGGTATCGGCGAGTCATCACACCGGCGTCGCGGCACGCGTCTCTTCGCTGCTCAACCACAGCCGGTGCCACGGCGCGCAGCCGACGACCGGCGTAGATCGCGGTGCCAAACAGCGCCAGCGCGTTCAGGCCGTGCACAGCCGCCGCGGCTGTGAATTCATGGCCAAGAAAGCCAAGCAAACCCTGCATGACCACTAGCGCCAACACGATGGCGGCCCACTTGATCGCTCCGCGAACCTTGGTGAAAAACGAGACGATCAACAGCAACAGCGCGAGCGCCGGAATCACAAAGACCCCGTTGATGCCGTGCATGTTGATCCCGAGACCCTCTGGGAATGGCCTCGCGCCGGTGTCAAAAACAATTCCCTCGACGACGGACTTGTCGAACACCCCGCCCCCATCGACCCACTTGAAAAGCCCGAAAATCGCCCAGACCACCACCATCGCCTGGACAGCCACCTCGGCGGCCACCAGATATGCCAGCACCTTGTACGCGGTTCTCATCATCATTGCCTCCTCATCACGCGCCAGGCGAACCTTGTCTCAACGGTGTCCTGGCCGGCGACGGGCGGAACGAGGCAGGCCGCAAAGACCATGGAGGCTGACCTCGGGGTCGTTGTGGTAGGCCAACCCCGTATCAGAAAAGCAAGCATTCGGCGGATCATAGATGCGTGACCATGGCCCGGCTTCGGTGGTATGCGCTGACGACCGTGGGCGGGCTCTTCATCGCATATCAGCTGCTCGCTGACGCGATGTCTCCTGACGGCGTGTCACGCTGCGGATTGGTGGGACCCTCATCAGTCATCCCCATGTATGCCGTGGGCGCATGGTTAACGTGGCGGCTGCCCGACCCATCCGCAAGCGGTTCGGTTACTCGTCGCGGGACCGCGCACGTGGGCGTTCGTTCGGGTCGCTCATGGCAGCCAGCCACAGTTGATCAACTGGCCGTGGTCCCCGGTGCTCAGCGTGCTGAGTCTCGAAGCGGGAGCGGTGGCGGCGCTGGCTATGGCGCTGCTGATCGGGAGCTTTCCAGACGGCTTCGTCGAACGGAGCTGGCAGCGGCTGACGCTGCGATTTTCGTGGGTCATTCTTCTGGTTCGCCGCTGGCCCTGCTTGCATCACCCGTCGTGCTAGTGTCGTCGTGGGTCACGGAGGCCATTTTCCCCAACCCGTACGCGGTGAACTGGCTCGCCTGGCTGGCGGAGCCGGCCGTCTCGCTGGCATTGAACAGCGAGTGGGTGATATTCGTCGGTGTGGTGGTCTTGTGTGCACGCTTTGTCGCGGCCGATGCCGCGGGCCGGGTCCAGATGCGCGTCATCTTCATTGCCATTCGTCGGACTGCTGCTCTACGCCGCAGGTTCATCACGTCCGCACTCGGCGCGCCCGAGTACTCGGCGCTGGTCGTCACCCTGCTCACCCTTGGGTCGCTGACGGGGATTCTGCTTCCGGCGGCGATCATCTATGGGATTCTGCGCCATCGGCTCTTCGAGCTGGATCTCGTGGTCCGCAAGTCCGTCGCGTACGGGGCTGCATTCTTGCTCATCGCGGCGGCCTATGCGGTCATCGCGGCCACGCCGGGCCTGATGCTGGGCAATCGGGTGCCGGTAACCCTGGCCGTCATCGTCACCATCGCTGCTGCCCTCGCCTTCCAGCCCCTCCGCCGGCGACTCGAGTCCGCCGTCAGCAGAAGGCTGTTCGGCGATCGCGTACGGCAGTACCAACTACTCACGAACCTCGGCACGACGATGGAGCAGACGGCCGAACTCGACGAGCTGCTCCCCGGCTCGCGCACGCGATCCAAGACGGAATCGGTGCGAGTTGGGTGCAGGTCCGGCTGCGGGATGCGGATGGCAGCTGGCTGGACGAGCCGCTCGGTGTCGCCGGCGAGGTGACCGAGGAGGCGAAGGGCGGTCTTCGACAGGCTCAGACCACATCTGACAGGTGCCGCGGGCGTCGATCTGGTCCGGGCCGGCGAGACGGTCGGACGAGTCGATCTTGGTCCGAAGCCCGGCGGGTACGCAGCTGCTGATCTTGAACTCCTGGCCACCGTCGCGCGCAGGCCACCACAGCAGTCGCCAACGTTCGGCTCGCGACTCAGCTCAAGGAAGGACTCGAAGAGTTGTCAACCTCTCGGGTCCGTCTCATTGCCGCGCAGGACGCGGAGCGGCGTCGCATCGAGCGCGACCTGCATGACGGGATCCAGCAGGAGATCGTGGCACTCATCGCGGGGCTTCGGCTCGCCCGGAACCGGCTTAGTCGTGACCAGCTCACCACCGACGAGCTCACCAATCTTCAAGTCAAGCCCGTGAGATGCTTCAGGATCTCAGGGAACTCGCTCGCGGCATTCACCCGCCTGTCCTCAGCGACAACGGGCTCGTCGCGGCACTCGAGTCCCGGGTCACGAGGTTTCCGATCCCGGTGCAGATCCTTGCTGACGACGGGCTACGCGACGAGCGGTTCTCCGAGGATGTGGAGGGCACGGCCTACTTTGTAGCCAGCGAGTCGCTGACCAACGTGGCCAAGCACGCTGGCACGGACGTTGCCCGCGTCCGGCTATCGCATCAGGGCAACCGGCTCTGTCTGGTCGTCGAGGACGACGGTCGCGGGTTCGAGCCGAACGGCGCCCGTTCCGGCGGGCTGGCCAATATTCGCGACCGCGTCGAGGCACTGCATGGCCAGCTCGCGATCGAGAGCCGATTGGGTTCCGGAACGACTGTCCGTGCTGAACTCCCGCTGTCCACGAGCGCCGCAGGTCAAGATGTCTGAGATGCTCAGAGTCGTCATCGCCGAGGACAACTACCTCGTACGCGAAGGCGTACGCCGTCTACTGGAAGACTCCGAGCAGATCGAAGTAGTGGCCTCCGTCGGTGATGCGCGTGAGCTGCTCGATGCGGTCCGTCGACTCAGCCCGAGTGCCGTGCTTACCGATATCCGGATGCCGCCCAGTCATCACATGGAGGGCATTGAAGCCGCCCGTGCCATCCGCGCGGAACACCCCGGTATCGGTGTCGTGGTGCTGTCGCAACACACGGATGAGAGCTATGCCCGAGTCCTTTTCAGTGACGGCTCTGCAGGCTTGGCGTACCTGCTCAAGGATCGCGTCGGTGATCTTGAGGACTTGGTACGCGCGCTCAAGGAGGTGGCGGACGGAGGATCGGTCGTCGATCCGCTGATCATCGACACCTTGGTCGCTCGCCAGCAGACACGCGCATCCAGCCCTTTGGCCTCCTTGACTCCGCGCGAACTGGACGTTCTCAGGGAGATGGCCCAGGGCAAGACCAATGCAGGCATCGAGCAAGCACTATTTCTTTCCGAGTCGACAGTGGAGAAGCACGTTAACGCGATCTTCACCAAGCTCGGCCTCTCAGCCGCGCCGGTCCACCGCCGGGTCGCCGCCGTACTCGCGTTCCTCGAGAACGCCCCGGTGTCGGACCGGGTTGACAGCACTCGCACGCGCCGATGATTGGCGCAGTGCCCCCGGCCCGACGCTTACAAGTCGGAAGTAAGAGATTGAGCGCACTAACCCATCAAGAGTGACTCGCAGTCGGGGCAGGTCCCCTAGTCTCATCCCATGAGCTCGCAGATCGACGTCTCCAACCGATGGGCGTTGCCCCGTGGGCTGATCATCCTCCTCGGAGTCGCCGCCGCGCTCATCGTGGCCGTCGGCATGAGGCAATTCGCCAACATCCTCGGTCCAGTGTTCTTGGCGCTGGTCCTCTCCATCGCCGTCCACCCGATACGCCGCCTGGCCGCCCGTTACCACTTACCGGCCTGGCTGGGCATGATCCTCAGCCTCATCGCGGTCTACCTGATCGTTTTCGGGCTGTTTGCGATTCTGGTCATCGCCGGTATCCAGTTCGCGTCCCTGCTGCAGTCGTACGGCCCTCAATTCCAGGCTTTCTTACAGGAGGCCGCTCAAGCCCTCGAGTCAGTCGGTATCAGCTCGCAGCAGATCCAAGACTTTGTGAACGAACTGAGCCCCAGCAGATTAGTTGGCGTGGCAGGCAGCCTGCTCGGCGGGCTCGCAGGCGTATTGAGTGACATCTTCTTTCTCATCGTGCTGCTGTTCTTCACAGTTGTCGACGCGGGAGACTTCGCCTCCAAGGTGGCAACGCGCCCCAGTGCACGGTCGGCGGCTCGCCGAGGTATTTGACCGGTTCGCTCGTGGCTCCCGCCAATATCTCGCGGTAGCAACGGTCTTCGGCGCGGTTGTCGCATTCTGCGACTTAATAGCGCTCTGGATTCTCGACATCCGTTATGCCTGGCTCTGGGCACTCTTGGCATTTATTACCAACTACATCCCCAATATCGGCTTCATCATCGGGTTGATACCACCCACAATAATCGCCCTGCTCGATAAGGACGTCGCGACCGCGATTATCGTGGTTGTGGTCTACTGCGTATTGAACTTTGTCATCCAAACCATCATTCAACCTCGTGTGGTCGGCGTAACCGTCGGGCTCTCGGCCACCCTCAGCTTCTTGTCCTTGATCGTCTGGGCTACGATTCTCGGCGCTTCTGGAGCATTTCTTGCCATTCCGCTGAGCCTGTTGATTAAGGCTTTGCTGGTCGATGTCGATCCTGAACAGATATGGGTGACACCCTTCTTGTCCAGCGAAAAACCTGGCAAGGAGTCAGACGGACGCTCAAAGCAAGGAACCTGACGCCGTCGAGCCAACTTTGGAACCCGACCCCAAGGCTTCAGGCGCCTAGAGGATTCCGAGCCGCTCCGCCTGGAGCACGGCCTCGCGACGCGTCTGCACGCCAAGTTTCCGGTACGTCGAGCGTAGGTGGGTCTTCAGCGTGTTCCTGGAGATGAAGAGAGCAGAGCAGAGTTCGCGCTGGTCCAGTGGAGTCGGTAAATACTGCAGAATCTCCAGTTCCCGCTCCGAGAGTGGATCAGTCAACCGAACTCTGCGAAACTGGCTGTCGCCGCAGATAAGCGAGCAAATCGACCACCTGCTCTCCGTACGCGGTGATCCGACGTCTCTCGGCCTCGAGCACGGGCATGATCGCCGCAGCGATCTCGCCGTATGGGCGTCGCCAGCCATGCATCTCGGTGCTGTGCAATGCGAGCCGGAGATACTGCGATGCATGGTCAGGCTTCCCGCCACGCAGAGCGAGACTCGCAGCACCCAAGAGCACTCGTACGCGGAGTGCCTCGGACCGGCCGGGAAGCAAGGCCGACTCAAGTGGCAGATTGCTGATCAGCCGATCCAATTCGGAGCTGAGCGGATGCGTCCCAGAGTCCAATGCCGCACGCTGCATCACCCATGCCCGCAGATACGACTGATTGTGCGTGCCATCGTCAAGGCCGTTAGCCGGCCCTGAATTTAATGTCAGGGAATTGAGTGTCAGGTCGAGCGCCTGTGAGACCTCGCCCACCGCAAGATGGGCCTCGATCCGGGCGATTGACCACAACCATCCGGTGGTCCACCATTGCCGGACTTGCGGATTGGTAATGATCAACTCATCGAGCATCAAGGCGCAGCCCAACGAGTCGCTATTCCGAATCAGGCGCCTGCGGGCATCTGTAATGGTTTCCAACGCTTGGCCGATGGGATGGGGAAAAGCAGATCGGGTTGGGGTGGTTTGCTGATGGTCAGGCGGCGTCGGGATTTGGCTTTCAGTCTCCATCGCGAGCCACTGCCGTGCCGGCCACATCGTTGCACCTTGATCGAGATTGCCCCGATCGCTCTCACTGTCAAGAAGTGCAGCAGCCCGATCGAGATGCTGTTGGGCAGAGCGAAGGTCCCCGGCAACGATCGATTCCCATGCTCGGATCTCAAGTGCGCCAAGCTGCAAGGCGGTGTACGTCACCGCGCTCGAGGCATTGGACTCGTTCAGCATGGTCAGCGCTGTGTTTGATGGCCCCTCGAGGAGAAGGCACGCGGCGTGCAGCTCATGCCACTTGGATTTCAATGCGTGCGACGCAGCTGTCGAGCCGGATGTCGGATCGTAGTGCGGATCGATCTCGAGGATCCGGACCGCCAATTCTGGCTGACCCCGCTCGGCGAACCACCAGCCTCGCAAGAACCGGAGTACGTCAGCCTGCTGTCGCGTCCGAGGATGCGGCCTACCGTCCAAGATCGCAGACAGCACCGCCATGGCCTCCATCCGGGCGCCGGTGCCAATGCTGACCAAGACCGATGACAGCAGCATGCTGAGATCGTCTTCTCGACGGGTGACCGGCAGTCGCGCAAATTCTGCGCGGACCCAGGTCCAGTCCCCTGTCGCGAGCGCCACACATGATCCGGCCAGCACAGCTTCGCTGAGGACCTCCCACGCTTGACCTTGTAATGCCAAAGGAGCTGCGCGGATGTGCTCGCCCTGCTTGGAGAACCATGCCGCCGCCCGAGCAGACAGTCGCGCAACCTCCTCAGGCGAGGATCGCATGAGTTCAGCAAGCAGCAGGGCACGAAACATCGGATGGTAGCGATAAGGCCACCGGCCACCGGTGAGCCGATGCAGAAAACCCGGCTGGGAATGCACTTGCTCGAGGAGCAACGCGGCGTCGGAGCGGCCGGTGAGTTCCTGGGCCAACTCGACGTCGAGGAACTCGCTCACCGAGGTTTGGAGCAGAAACCAGCGAACATCGTCGGCCGTATAGGCCAGAGCCTGACCCATTAGGTAACTGCCTAATGCGGTATCGCCGTGTAGCAGGGTCGTGAAGGCGTCGTCCGAATGGGCTCCGTGAGACAAAGGCGTCGTGGACAACCTGAGCCCAGCCGGCCACCCCTCGGTGTGCTCCCAGAGCGCATGTGCCTGCTTCGGACTGACGGCAATGTTGTTCGCGGCAAGGAACAACCATGTCTCGTCCTCGTCGAAGGCCAGGTCATCAGCTCTGATTTCCCGCACCTTGCCTGCCAGCCTGGCCGAATGGAGCGCAAGGATCGGATCACGTCGCGTCGCGATAACGATGTGTCGCTTTTCATCGGCCAGATGCAGCGCATCCTTCAACAGCCAGGTGCTACGGCTGCCCTCCAGCAGATGCACGTCGTCGATGATCAACGTGACTGCCCGGAGGCTGAGGGCATCAGTGATCTGGTGCCATAGGTGCCAGCTATCGGTGTTCTCCGCCGGGTCCAGCCAGACGACGGGGCCACCGGTCTGTGGAGCCCATTGCTGTAGCAGCGTCGTCTTGCCATAGCCTGCGGGAGCGGAAACGAGCGTGATGGGTTGCGAAGCGCTTCTGCCGAACTGCAGAAGCCTTCGGCGAGGGATAACGCCGTCTTGAGAGATTGCCATCCTTCCGTTGGAAGGCCATTCGCTTTGGGCCGGGTTTTACCCGACTGACACCTCGCGATTGGTCAGCTGCGTCAATCCCCGAAGACGCGCCATTCCAATGCTAAAGGGGCCGCAACCGCCCGTCCAGCTTCATCTTTGCCGGATTTCCACCAGTTCGACGCCAAAATCTTGCATGGCCTGCAAGGCACCGTGAAGCTCAGACTGATCGCGAAAAACACCTACCAGGATCGTGCCGTTACCTGTCTCCTCGATACGCAGGTTGAGAGCCTGGAGTGCAGCAACGAGGGCGTCAGTCAACTCACCGCGTACGCGGATCTCATAAGTGAGGCGCTCAGCGCCTCTTGTCATGACCGTGAGGTGGCCGCTTGACCGATGGTGGCCACGGCCCAGATAACGATGACGTCGGTGGCGATCAACGAACTCATTACGGACATGCCGCCTCCACACGTTGACTCGCCGACGCAATGATCGGATAACGGCACCCTGCTCTTGATCGGCTACCTGAGCATCACTCTTTAGGGGTGATCTTTGGGATGCCGCGTGACCTGGCCTGACGTGCGGAGTAGCGTCCTACTCGTCGGGCACTTTGTCGGGCCGACGAGTTGACCGGCGGCGCCTCCCGCATGGGCTCGCAGCAGTTCTATCCCGTGTTGTGGTCCGAGCCCCGCCGAGCCGACGCCGGACCAGACGACCCGCAAGGCTTGAAGGGTGGTTCACACCTAGCGCGCCTGAGTATTGCCTGCGATACCGCCCGGCAGCGCGTTCGCCTCAGTCGTTAGACACCTCAACCACGCACATCGGCTTCCGCTGCGTCGTGAGTCTCGTGAGCTGGTGACCGAGGCGGTCGGGGAGGCGTCGTTGAGGTCCCCCCCGGCAGGGCTCTCTGGCCCAGGTATCTCAGGGCTCTCTGGCTCAGCTAACTCCGGAGCAGCTGGGCTAGGAGGCCTACCAAGGAACTCGATGATCACGAGTGCGACCAAGACTCCGAGGGTTATGCCGATGATCACCCTCCCGGTCGGCTGATCCCAGAAGACCAACACCAGCGCTGCTATCGCAATCACAGCGATCCACAACACCCTCTTGTACGTGTAGACCCAGGCGCCGACCGGGCCCGTGCGGAAGCCAGCCTGTTCGGCGCCGCCTCGCAGCCAGCCAATGCCCTTGGTCAGGCCGGCCCGAGCCCGGACCGCGGTGACGGAGCGGCCGGTGAAGAACCCGGCCAGAGCGATCACGAGTCCAAAGACCAGGACCGTACGCAGGCCCAGCCGCAGGAACCGTACGAGGGTGTCGTAGAAAGCGGCTGCGGCATCGTGGGTCAACACGCCTAGAGGGAGCTCATTGAGGTAGATCGTGCGGAAGAGGGCGAGCCCGAGCCCGAGCGCCAGCATTCCGCCAGCGATGCCGAGCCCGACGCCCACGAGTGCGCGGCGATGGCCTTTGGCGACATAGATGCCGATCGCCAGGAAGGCCAGAGCAATGACGGGGAGCCAGTTTCCAATCGCATTGAGCAGATTGAAAGCACCACGAGCTTGGGCGATGTAGTCGGACTGGACAAGAACGAATGAGGGGTTGACGTTGGGGATGCGGCTTGCGAGTTCAAATCCCCTATCGATCAGCCGCTGTTTGACCTCCTGGATGATCGGGCCAAGGTTGATGCTGACGGTGTCGTTCTCGATCGTGACACCTTCTCGGGTCTCCCCGGTCAGAGCGGCGACCAGCGCCTCGTGGGCTGCCCGGTTAGCGGTGACCACGCATTGACGAACGCGTCGCTGGCCACCACCTCCCCAACCTGGTCGCGCACGAAGCTCTGCACGCCGCTCGACAGTGGCTGCGAAAGTGCGTGGAGTTGAGTTGCGACCAGCGGAGGCAACCCGCGTTCGGCGAGCGCATCCACCGCCTGGTTGGTGATTCCTACGACGTCGAGGTGCGTGAAGACCTCGGCGGTGATCTTGTCCGCGATCGCACTTTGGATCGCCGGATCGCTGGCCAGCGGCGCCACCGTAGCCACGTATCGCTCGGTATCGGTGACCAGGTTCTTTGTCCAAACGGCCACCACCGAGATCGGCGCCAGAATGCAGCCGATCACGATCAACAAAGTGGCCACCACTGAGCGCCACCGCTGCCGCCGCGGCCTTGGCGTCGGCGCAACCACGGCTGGTTCGACCACGGTCGGAGCGGCGGAGACTTGCGAGCGCAGGTCCGCCACCTCGGCACGCAGCCGCTCGAGCTCGGCCCGCTCGTCCGCGCTCAGGTCAACATCGTCCGTCACAGCGCTGCCGTCTCTACTCGTCGCTCACGATGGCACCATCTCCGATGGTGATAGCTGCGGTCATCACCCATATCGGGTGAAGCGTGGACAAACCGGTCAGTCTTCGGTGTCGGCCTCCTCGGCGGCCTGCTCTCCTCCGGCGGCCTTGGCGTCTTTCTCGATCTCCGCGGTATCGGCCTTGATTTCCCTGGTCTCGACCTTGTCGGCCTTGCCCATCGACTGCTTGATGCCGTCATCCATCTGCGTCACACCGACGACCACAAGACCTGCCTGCCCCTCATCGAGATATTCACCTAGCTCCTTGAGGTCGTGGCGGCTCATGCCAGCCGCTGCATGTCCTGCTCACCGCGCCGAGGATTGCCCCGCCCGCGGTCGTGGCCGCGAGCAGGCCACCGCCGATCGCCGCGAACGGAAACAGTGCAACGACAAGTCCGGTCGCCAGCCCAACCCCACCGCCGAGCACTCCGCCAACGCGGGTCGGGGTTTCATGCTTCTTGGTGATGCGGACCTTTCCGTTTTCCTCGCTTCTCGATCACCGCGGCGTCGTAGGCATCAAGCATGTCGGCCTTGGTGTGCAGGTCCTTGACCACCTTGTAATCCGACTCAGCGTCCTCAACGCTGGGGTACACCCCGATGTACGCGATGAACGTGTCGACCGCCATCTCATCTCCGTGATCTCTCGGTTGCGTTACTATCCTCGAAGCTGGTCAGCATTATGGGCAACACCCTGATGAGGGTGCATCACCCCACGCGGGTGAGTTGTCGAATGGCCGTCGGCGGAAGGATCAGGAAGTGACTGCTGAAGATGCCGAGCCGGTGGTACGCCTCGGTCGAATGGAGGCGTTCAGCGATGGCGTTTTCGCCATCGCTATCACCCTGCTGGTGCTGGAGATCTCAGTGCCCGAGGGTTCCGAAGGGCATCTGCTCAGCGCGGTTCTCAGCCTATGGCCCGCCTATCTCGCCTACATCGTCAGCTTTGCCACGATCGGAGCGACCTGGTTCGGGCACAATTCCATAACGCACTACATGCATGGCGCAAACACCACATTCCTGAGGCTCAATCTCGCCCTACTACTCGCGGTCTCGATTCTCCCTTTCCCAACAAATTGCTGGCAGAGTTCCTGGACTCGCGCGAGGACGAGAAGGTCGCCGCCACGATCTACGGCGTCACCCTGCTTGCAGTGACGTTACTTCTCTCGGTGATGTGGAGCCAGGCGGTGCGCCATGGGCTGGTGCACCCGGCTGCCGACAACGAGAAATCACCTTGCTGTCCAGGCGGCTCAGACCTAGTCTCGCGCTCTATGTAGTGCTCATCGTGGTCGGCTGGTTCATCTCGCTGGTCGCCGTCATCGGCTATTTAGTGGACGTTGTTCCTCATCTTCCCTCTCCACCGCGGAGGCCCCACGTTCGGCGAGCGCATCCACTGCTTGGTTGGTGATTCCTACGACGTCCAGGTGCGTGAAGACCTCCGCGGTGATCTTGTCCGCGATTGCACTTTGGATCGCCGGATCGTTGGCCAGCGGCGCCACCGTCTCCACGTAACGGTCGGTGTCGGTGACCAAGTTCTTCTCCAAACGGCCACCACCGAGATCGGTGCCAGGATGCAGCCAATCACGATCAACAAAGTGGCCACCACTGAGCGCCACCGCTGCCGCCGGCGCGGTGGCGCCGCAATTGCGGTTGGCGCGACCACGGTCGGAGCGGCGGAGACTCCGAACGCAGGTCCGCCACCTCGGCACGCAGCCGCTCCAGCTCGGCCCGCTCGTCCGCGCTCAGATCAACATCGTCGGGCACCGCAGCACCGCCTCACTCATCGCCACGATCGCACCATCCCCCGAGGAGATGGCTGAGGTCATCACCCATATCGGGTGAACCGTGGACAAACCTCTCAATCTTCGGTGTCGGCCTCCTCGGCAGCCTGCTCCCCACCGGCGGCCTTGGCGTCCTGTTCGATCTCTGCGCTGTCGGCCTTGATCTCCCTGGTCTCAACCTTGTCGGCCTTGCCCATGGACTGCTTGATCCCGTCATCCATCTCCACCACACCGACGACCACAAGACCTGCCTGCCCATCATCGAGATATTCACCTAGCTCTTTGAGGTCGTGGCGGCTCATGCCAGCAGCTGCGTGTCCTGCCACCGCGCCGAGGATTGCCCCGCCAGCGGTTGTGGCTGCGAGCAGCCCACCGCCGATGGCCGCGAACGGAAACAGGGCGACGACTAGCCCGGTAGCCAGCCCAACCCCCCACCCAGCACCCCGCCCACGCGGGTCGGCGTTTCGTGCTTCTTGGTGATGCGCACCTTTCCGTTCTCTCGCTTTTCGATCACCGCGGCGTCGTAGGCGTCAAGCATGTTGGCCTTGGTGTGCAGGTCCTTGACCAGCTGGTAATCCCACTCGGCGTCCTCAACGCTGGGGTACACCCCGATGTACGCGATGAACGTGTCGACCGCCATCTCATCTCCTTTGATCTCTGGGTTGCGTTACTGTCCTCGAAACTGGTCAGCAGTATGGACATACACCCGATGAGGGTGCATCACCCCACGCGGGTGAGTTGTCGAATGGCCGTCGCCAGGAGGACGAGGAAGTGGCTGAGGAAACCGCTGAGCCGGTGGTACGCCTCTCCCGAATGGAGGCGTTCAGCGATGGCGTTTTCGCCATCGCTATCACCCTGCTGGTGTTGGAGCTCTCGGTGCCGGAGGGCTCCGAAGGGCATTTGCTCAGCGCGGTTCTCAGCCTATGGCCCGCCTATCTCGCCTACATCGTGAGCTTTGCCACAATTGGCGCGACCTGGCTCGGGCACAGCTCCATAACGCACTACATGCACGGCGCGAACACGACATTCCTGACTCAATCTCGCCCTACTGCTCGCGGTCTCATTTCTCCCGTTTCCCACCAAGTTGCTGGCAGAGTTCCTGGACTCGCGTGAAGACGAGAAGGTGGCCGCCACCATCTACGGCATCACCCTGCTTGCGGTGACGCTACTTCTGTCGGTGATGTGGGCCCAGGCGGTGCGCCATGGGTTGGTGCACCCGACTGCCGATGATGAGGAAGTCACCTTGCTGTCCAGGCGGCTCAGACCTAGTCTCGCGCTCTATCTCGTGCTCATCGTGGTCGGCTGGTTCGTCCCGCTGGTCGCCGTCATCGGCTATTTAGTGGTCGCATTCTTCCTGATCTTCCCTCTCCACCTGCGGCGCCGGGAGAAGTCCAAGAGGTGACTCGGATCATTGTCCAGTGATCTCGGGCGAAGTCTTCCTGGCGGTCGATGTCGCGGTTCCACTGGTTGCGGTCGGTACGGTGCTGGTCGCCTTCGTACTCGATGATCAACTTGTACGCCACGTAGACCAGGTCAACCCGGCCGATCGGGCCCTGGTTGTCGCCGATGATCAGGTTGCATTCCGGCATGGGCAGCCCGGCGAGGGCCAGGCAGAGCCGAAGCCAGGTCTCGCGCGGCGAGTCCACTCGTTTCCGTACCAGCCCCACCGCGGTCCGGGCCGCGACGATGCCGCGTCCTGAATGCGTTTGGACCGCCGACTGGAGGCGTATGAGGGTGGAGCGCCGTAGCCGCAGTAGCCAGTCTCCAGCGATGACGAGGTCGAGAAGGTTCAAGGTTGAGGCGGCCACAAGCCAGCATTGTTCGGAACCGGCGACCCCGTCTCGATGTGCCGGCAGCTCTGTGAGCCGCATGACTTTGACATCACGCCTGCGGACTTGCCGCGGATGAGTGGTCGCAAAGGTCATCGGGAGTTGCGAGCCGACATCGACGCCGAGCAACTGCAGTCCAGTTACTCCGGTCGCGATGGTCCCAGGCGGCAACGTCAACATGACGGCCCGGACATGGATCCGGTGCGAGTCAGCCGTGCTCGCCGCAACGTAGACACCCCTGGCCAAGCGCCGGAACCGCGAGCCCTGCAGCATCTTCCACGACACCCCGAGGGCGAGGGCATCTGCGGTCTGAAAGGGTTGCCCATTGAATGCCTGCGGTACCGCGGTCGGTCGCATCAGGACACTCTGCGTCCTCCAGCAGCCTTCTTAGCGGCGTAGCACCAAATCTGTGGATAGCTCTTCCTCGCCGACAGCGCAGAAATCGCCCACTCGTTGCGCTTGGGGCGGGCGATTAGTGCGCGCTCATCTCGGATTACGAATTGTCTGGCCGGTCTTGGGGCGGTGCGCTCTGCACGGCCGCGCGTACGGTCGGGTAAAGATGATCTTCGCCGACAAGATCAAGAACGCCGGCCTGGTCCAAATGGTGCTCCGTGGGGTCATGGAGACGAGCGAAGACGAATGTGATGGATTCCTTACGCAACGACTCGATCAGCTCGGTGAGCATACGCACGCCGGTCGCGTCTACGTGGTTGAGCGCCTCGGCGTCGAAAACCAGCCAATGTACCGCCGCCGGCGCGCCAGCAATGGCCTCGCGAATGCGCCCCTTGACATAGTTCGAGTTCGCGAAGAACAGGCGATCGTCGAGCCGGTAGACCAACACTCCCGGAACGGTCTTGGCCGTCGGATGGAGCCGTACGTCGGCGTAGCGATCCAGTCGCTCAACCCAGCCGAGTACCGCGTCGTGCGGAGTGGCGCTGCGGCGGACCGCGTCCACCACAGAGAGAGCAACCGCTAGCAGCAATGCCCGAAGCACGCCAACGGTGATCACTCCCGCCGTGGTGATCCCAGCAATCGCGACTTCCACTCGGCTGATCCGCGCTAGGCCGCGCCAATCCCCGAGATTGATCATTCCGATGGCGGCGGTCACAATGACAGCGCCAAGTGTTGCCTGCGGCAAGTACTGGATGGGCGCTGTCAGAAACAGCAAAACCAGAGCGATGACGAGAGCCGCCAGCAGTCCTGAGATCTGAGTGCGGGCCCCCATCTGATCATTGACAGCGGTACGCGAGCCGCTCGCGCCGACGGGGAACCCCTGACTGATCCCCGCAGCCACGTTCATCGCGCCCATGGCAGCCAATTCCGTGTTTGCGTGCACGTGCTGACCATGGTTGCCGGCCACCGACCGGGCGGTGAGGATCTCGCTGGAGAACGCGACAATGAAGATGCCCGCCGCGGCCGGTAGGAGGGTGAGGACATCTCTGAACTGAAAGTCGGGCACTTCGAGGCTGGGCAAGCCGGCTGGGATAGAGCCCACCACGGCAACCCCCATATTGGCCAGCCCTACGACCGCCGATACGGCTATGGCCAGCACGACCACAATGAGCGGACCAGGGATCTTCGGAAATAACCAACCAAGCAGTAGCAGCACCACAAGACATGCCATTCCCACAGCAAGGGTTATCCAGCTGAGCTCTGTGATCTCGCGGGCGACCTCGAGTATTTCGGAGGGTGGATTTTGACCGCTGATGCTCAACCCGAGCAACTTGCCGACCTGACCCACAATCAGAACAACCGCGATGCCGTGGATATATCCAATCAGTACCGGTCGGGAAAAATAATCCGCGATCCAGCCCAACCGGGCGAGCCAACCTCCTAGGAACATCGCCCCAACGAGTATCGCTAGCAGGGCGGCCAGCGGGGCGCGCTGCTCAGGAGTTGCGGCCAACGGAATGACCGCTGCCCCGACGAGAGCAGCTATGGATCCGTCGGGCCCGACGCTTACCTGGCGTGAGGAGCCGAATAGGGCGTAGGCAACCGCTGGCAGCAGCAGTGCGTACAGGCCGATTACAGGTGAGAGACCTGCGATCTCGGCGTAGGCAAGCGAGGAGGGCAAGGCGAGGGCCGCAACGGTGACGCCAGCCAGGAGGTCCCGCCGCAAAGTACCGCCACGGTAGCCCGGCACATGTTCGGTTATCGGAACCAAGCGCTGAAGGAGCGGCCGACGAGCCGGGTGCTGGAATGGCGACGCGTCGCCCTCATTGCTTGCACCGGCGCTGCGGCCGCTCCCTTCGTTCATCGTGAGAACGTGCTACAGGCCGAGATCACTCTTCGGCGAAGACCTCCCGTAGCTTGGCCTCCTGCTCGGCGGAGAGGTTGCTCGCGATCAGCTCTGCTTGCATGTCCTTGAAGACGTCCGTGATCCGGTCGATGACAGCATCGGAGCTCAGCACGAAGAGGGCTGAGGTGCCGGGCGTGACTCGTTGCTTCACTCCATTGATGAAGTTGTCGTCAATGCCGACGTCGGTCATTGAGCCGGCCGCCGCACCAATCGCCGCGCCGATGGCGGCCCCCAGCAGTGGCACGAAGAAGATCAAGCCGAAGAGCATGCCCCAGAATGTGCCGCCGAGCGCGCCGGCCGCCGTCATGTTGCTGAGCTGCTTGGTCTTGGGCTTCTTCTTGCCCACTTCCCAGGAGACGACAGCAGCGTCCTGGATCTTGATCAATTCCTGAGCCTGCAGCTGCTGCAACCTCTCAGACGCCTTTTCGGCATCGTCGACGCCAGGAAAAGCCCATGCTGTCAGTGTCGCCATGCGGAGCACATCCTCTCTGTTCATTGAATCGCCGGCTGATAACGATGAAGGCGATCCCATCCGACAGCATTCTGGGCAATGCTGGGCGCCGCCTCACTCTTGGGGGGTGATTTTGCTGCCGCTGTCGATTTCGGCCTGGCACATCCGTCGTACCAGTGATGCCATTCATCGTCGGCCCGCACGGGCGGGCTGACTACACAGAGGAGGTCATGATGGCGAAATTCCTGTACCTGTACAGCGGCGGAGAGATGGCCGAGACACCAGAGGCTCAGGAAGAATCAATGCGGGTGTGGACTGCCTGGTTCGGCACCTTCGGCGACTCGTTGGTCGACCTGGGCAACCCGTTCGCCGCAAGCTCCACGGTTACCGCTGGTGGACCCAGTGACGGCGCGACGTCCAAGCTGGGCGGCTACTCGATCATCAACGCTGAGTCCCTCGCAGAAGCTAGCAAGAAAGCTGACGGCTGCCCGGTCCTGGAGTCCGGCGGCAGCGTTGAGGTGTATGAGGCTTTGCCTATGTGACCCGCGCGACCCAGTCGACCACTTCGCATCGGTTGCTTGGACAGTGCCTCATCTTCAGATGAGGCGGAGACCAAGTAGGTGATGCGGAGTGGGCTGTTTTGCACCACGAAGGATCACCCACCACGGGTGATCAGCGCCGCCTCGCTGGCTGCCATGCTGACGGCGGCCCTCAGCACCGCTGGGGCGAACCCAACGATGCGTATGCAACGCAGGAGGCACACAACATGGATTTCGGGGACTTCTTCTGGCTTCTGATCTGGAGTTTCTTCTTCGTTTTCTACTTAATGATCTTGTTCCAGATCATCGGCGATCTCTTCCGTGACAAAGAGCTCAGCGGATGGTTGAAGGCGCTCTGGATTGTTGCACTGATTCTCGTCCCCTTCCTCACGGCATTGATCTACCTCATCGCCCGGGGCAGGGGAATGGCAGAGCGGCAGGCCGGTCAGGTGCAGCAAGCTCAGGCGGCCACCGACTCCTACATCAAGGAGGTCGCTGGGCGGGGTAATCCAGCAGAACAAATCGCCACCGCCAAGAGCCTGCTTGATGACGGCGCAATCACCACGGCCGAGTTCGACCAACTCAAGGCAGCAGCTCTCGCGTAATGCCCTGCTCATGCAAGGGGCCGTTGCTTGGGCTCTAACAGAGCCCAAGCGCCCGGCCTCGACGAACAGCGTCCGCACGACGGGTGACCGAGAGTTTCTGAAACAGAGATCGCATATGCGTTTTGACCGTGTTCAGCGACAAGAACAGATCCGCCGCGATCTCTTCGTTGGAGCAAAACTCGGCCAACAGTTTCAGCACCTCGGTCTCTCGCACCGTCAGCGGGACGACAAACAGTTCGTCGTACGCGCTCGCCTCCTCGCGCAGGTGATCGACGGCGGGAGCTGGCTCTGGTATCGATGCCAGGAAGGCCGAGTGGCGGCCTGATAGACCCGAGTCTCGGGCCACAAAGGATCGCAGCCAGGCGCCCGCTGAGGCGACGGCTGTTCGTAGCTGTTCCCTCGCCGCCGCCCGCAATGCGCGATCCACCAGCAGCTCAGCGCGCTCATGATCGCCCTGCTCGACGGCTAATCCGGCCCGCAGCAGCCAGCACTGGACCTGAGTGATCAGTGAGATCGCGGCAGGGTCGGATGGTACTCGGGTGATCATCGTCTCGGCAGCGCGAAGATCGCCGATCAATCGGAACGCCCTCGCCAAGATCAGCCTGGCTTCGGCAGGCACGAGATCAGGCTCGGGGGTGAGCGTGGCAATCGCTTGCTGCGGCTCGCCGGCTGCCAGCCATGCCTCGGCTGATAGCACCAAGATCTGGTCAGCGAACCAGCCCGTCGGCGGATCGATCGACTGCAGCAACCTCAGTGCGGTCTCGGGTTCACGAGTGTCAATGGCGAGCCGCGCCTGCGTCAGCATCTCAGCGGCTGCGAGTAACGGTTCACGGCTGTCAGAGCTCGTGCTCAGTGCATGATCAAGACGTTGCCTCGCCTGTCCGACCTCACCACGCTCCAGGTGGGTCCAAGCAGTCGCCAAGTGGGCGAATCTCACGCCAGTTTCGCCGCTATCGGCCTGCCGGTCGGTAAGCAGGGACGTCGCACACCGGGTGGCCCGGCGTAGATCCCCGCAGAACGCATCAAGCCAGGACAGTTGTCCCGAACAATCGGCGCGCGCCAGCTGCTCGGCATAGTTGGCGTTTCCAGCCAGTGACTCTGGGAAGCGGCCGGCGCCCCGCTGCAACGTCGACCTCGCAGTGGCGAGGTGCCCCCGCGACAGCTCGAACCCGCCCACGTAGTAGTCGATTAGAGGTAAGAGCTCGGGCGCCAGCGCTCGCTCGGACACGGTGAGCTTGCCCATGACTTCTTTGAGGTGGCGAGCATGCGCAAGACCGGCATCTGGTTCTCCGCGCTGCCGCGACATGGCCATGTTGAGCAAGGCAAGACTGACGATCTCCGTCATCTCTGCCTGCGGAGCTTGGGCCAGCGCGGATTGGGCGCGGGCAAGCGTCGACTCCGCGATGTCGAACCACGCGTGTGCCAGTGCCGCCCCCGCGAGAAGCAAAGGTTCCGACTCTCCCAATTCCTTCACTTCGAGGACTTGCTTCACAACCTCACCACCTGCACCAGCAAGCATCCGCGGTACAACCAGCGACCTCAGCAGAGCTCGCGCCGCCCACGCCCAGTCACCGCCTTTCATCGCAAGCTCAATCGCGACAGTTGGGTCACCTCGCTCGGCATGCCATTGCGCCGCCTGGCGATAGGCGCTCTGAAGAGTGGATGGCGAGCGGCGCGAAAGCCGAGCAAAAGCAGCTCGTCGGATGAGCGGATGACAGCGGAATGATCCATCCGAGCGGAGGTCGATGAATCCGTCATAGCCCGCAATCGACTCGAGGAGTAGCTCGCCCTTGTCCGCCGCCATGGCGTACGCGAGTTCGGCAGGCACCTCCTCCGCAATACTGGTTGCGGCGATCATGTCCCGCGTCGCAGGAGCGAGCCGCGAAATGATCTTGTTGTCGAGGAATCGGCGGATTTGCTCGTCGGTCTCGCGTAGCGCAGCCTCCAACGACTCAGACCTCTGAAGTGAGAGCGCCGCGAGCCGTACGCCGTGGGCCCAGCCCACCGTGTGTTCCAGGACCGCTCGGATCGTCTGCTCGGTTGGGTTCACGCGATGCTGATCAAGAACGAGTTTCACTTCGTTCTCGTCCATCATCAGATCTTGGAAGCCGATCGTCGCCAGATCGGCAGAACCAAGATCGAGATAGCTGGGCAGCGCTGGTGAACCTGAGCAGATCAACACCACGCTCAGCTGGTGATTGGGCTGAGAGAGCAACATCTCAAGATCTTCGTGAAGCCACGGCGCTGCCGTGAGATCGTCCAACACGACGACCGACGGGCCCTGGTGCATCAGAGCAGCTGCAATCTGCTCCCGAACGACGGCTTCGGGATCGGTCGCTCCGTTGCGCAGCTTCATCCAGGTCACGCCCACTGAGGGTGGAAGACTCGCTGCCCACGAGGCAACCGCTGTGGTCTTGCCAGCACCAGGTGGTGCGTTGATCACTGCTGCGAGGCCGGCGTCACGGGCGGCGAGTCGGTCGGCCAGCCGGATGCGTGGTACTGCCCACCACGGGAGGCTGGGAACGCCGACCCGGGCTGGAAAGGTGCTTGTCCGAACAGAGATGGACATCAGTGCCTGTGCCGTGGCCTTTGCTCGATAGGTGCAGTTGCCTGGTCCCATTCGGCCCGACGACCGGGTGACCTGTCCTCACCCGCTTGGCGATCTCACCCGGGTGATTCGGGCGAGCTAGTGACCGAGGGCAACTAGAGCAGGAGGCGCTCACGACCGATTCTGACGGCCTCGGTCCGAGAACGTGCGCCAAGCTTGCGATACAACGCCGTGGTGTGCGTCTTGACGGTGTTCGGGGAAACATAGAGCGCGGAGGCGATCTGGCCGAGGCTCAGTGAGCCTGCCAGGCGGCGAAGAATGTCGATTTCGCGTGCGGTGAGGGCCTCGTTATACGCGCTGGCAACCTGGTCTTCCCGCAGGCTCTTCTGTACGCCCTCAAGCCTGGCGATCATCGCTGCCGTTCCCTGTCGGTACTGCCGTAGCAGCGGCTGGACTTCATCCAGCACCTGGCGCGCTAACGGCAGATCGCCGAGCCTGATCGCGACCCGGCCCATGACCAGTAGGTGGTGCATCGTCGGCCACGGGGTGAGTCCAGGAACTTTCATGCGGAGGTTCAGCCCGTGCTCGAGGGTCGCCATCGCTGCCTCCAACTGTCCGGAGGCGGCTTGGCTTTGCCCCAGCGCGGTGAATGCCAAGGACACCGACGGCAGTGCGTGCAGGCTCCGGGCCTCGACAACCTCCATTGCCTCGTCCGCCGACCTGCGGCTGCGGTCAACTTGCCCTAGCTCCGCTTGGGTCAGCGCCAGGATCCCAAGCGCATTGATCCGCACCAGAGCAGGTGCGGCCTCACTTTGCGCAGCTTTGGGAAGCAGACCAGCTGCGGTGGCCAGGTCGCCAACCACATAGCTGGCATGACCAAGCGCTACGTTTGCAACCGCATACCACGGGGTGTTGCCATCCGTCTCCAGCTCGGCCGCTCGACGGGCGGAAGCCAACATGTCCACTGGGCCGCCGAATCCGAACAATCCCCGAATCATCGCCGCCACAGATTCAGCAGACTTAGTGCCGTCAGGGAGCGCGACGTTGTCGGACACATTGCTCAGTTGTGCCAGCCGGCGATCCATTTCCTCCTTCTGACCGGAGAGCGCCGCCATCCAGGCCGCCGTGACGACGGTGGTCGCGTTTTGAGCAGCTGCCGACGACTCCAAGGCCCGAAGCCAGCCGCGTACGGTGGTTCCAAGCCCGGCATCGAAATATCGGAGCCAGCTCTGTTGTACCAGTGCGGCCGCCTGATCACTGTCGCCTGCCGCCATCGCGTGTGTAACGGCGTCGTCGACGTAGCCATTTTCGCTCAACCACTCCGCGGCACGGCCATGAAGCAGCGCTACTCGATCCGGATGCTGGGTCTCGAGAGCGCTTCGGGCAACTGCGCCAAATAAGTGATGGAAACGAAACCAGCGACCTTCGGCGTCGAGCGGAATGAGAAACAGATTAGTCTGCCGCAGGTCGCGAAGAATGCTGGCGGATTGGCGCCCCGCAATCATATAGTCACCAAGCGGTGCTGAGAATCGCTCCATGATTGACATATCGAGGATGAAGTTGCGTACGTCCTCGGTTTGTCGACCTAGCACCTCCTCAGTGAGATAGTCACCTATGAAGCGGTTATCGCCGCTGAAGTGATGGACGAATTCGCCGGGATCGGCTCTGCCGACCAAAGAGAGCGCTGCCAGATACAGGCCTGCAGGCCACCCTTCGGTACGGCGCACGAGTTCCCACACGGCGTCGCTCGATAGTTGGATGCCGTCCGACATGAGGAGCGAAGACGCTTCGTGCACGTTGAATGCAAGGTCGTCGGCGCGGATTTCTGATAACTGGCCGGCAGCGCGCATGCGACCAAGTCGCAGGGTTGGGTCTGCACGTGTGATCAATACGAGGTGGGCCTGCTCCGGAAGGTGTTTGATGAAGAAGTCAATTTGGGAGTTGCATTCGGCAGAACGGACGACCTCGAAGTCATCGATTAAGACCGTGATGTCCGAAGACAATGCAGCGATTGCATCCACGATTCTAGGAAGCACTGCCGTCAGCATTTCGCGGTCGCCGGTAGCGACAAAGCCTGCTATGTCGCGCGCAATGTCGCAGCCCGCGCGGTCCAGTGCTGTCGCGATATGCGTCCACAATCGAACCGGGTCATTGTCAGAGGCGTCCAGGGATATCCAGGCGACGGTAGCTGGGCGGGACGCCGAACCCAACCACTGCGATACGACGGTGGTTTTCCCGTACCCTGCTGGAGCGGCGATCAACGTCACCGGGCGTTCGGTTGCGTGCTGGAGCTCTACAATGAGCCGAGTCCGGACCACCCATTCTGATCGCGCCGGGGGCGGCCGAAGCTTGGCTTCCAGAATGGAGTCGACCGGCTGTACGCCCGGGCTATCGTCCTCCCATCTCAGGCTGCTCACCTTTGAAGACTGCCCTTCGGTTGCACCAGAGATGGGAAGCTCAGAGAAGCCCCCCGTGACCCACGGCCCACCCGTCCCTGTGTTGGATCAGTGCTGAGTATACGAGCGGAAACACTGTCCTACTGCGCCAAAGGCGGGGGCGCGCTCTGCCAGGGCCATCGTCCGGTGATTTCGAGCTCTAACGAGAAGCTGAGGAAGGTACGCACCCCCACAATGAGTCCCAATATCGCGACATTTTCTAAAGTCGGCGTCACGGCTACAGTTCGACAAATGTCTCCGGCGACAAGAAATTCGAGCCCAATCAGGATGGATCGCCCAAGCTCCTCACGGAACCGGTCGTAGGTGGGTTCTCGCCGGACCAGGCTACGAATTGCCATCACCGTCGCGATCAGCGCACCAATAACGATCACGGCAACGCCAGCGCCTTCCAGGCACCTCGCGACAAAGTCGATGACTTCCACGAAGGTCATGCGGCCTCTTCCCCCTGGTGCTGACTCGTCTGGGTGAGACCGAGACTAGTGGGTCTCTACCGCCACCGGAGTCGCCCCGCAATGATGGGCGCCAGCGGGTTCATCATCCGCCGAGAGACATTCCCTCGGCTGATGATGATGGGGTCACGTCGGGCAGCCGACTCATCCGGAACGAGTTGAGCAGCCCGATTAGGCCGGCGATGATCGGGACCAGCAGAGCCACTTGGAGCGCCAATGGCCGAGCCTCGTTATTGATGCGCAGAATCTCAGCCTGGATCTCAGGAGGTTCGTCCTCGAGCAGCTCGATCAGCTGTGTATTGCTCATCAGCTCCGCATCCTCCTCGAGCGCCACGGCGACCCGCTCCTTGTCGGACGGCGGCAGGACGGTGCTCTCCTGGGCCAGGTTGGTGAAGGAGAAAGCGAGCGTGGCCAGCATGATGGCGCCGGAGAATGCCAGTCCGAAGGACAGCCCAAAGGATCCCGAGGCCGAGTTGACTCCAGCGGCCTCGCTGACCCTCTCCTCCGAGATCGGCGCCAGCGTGTAGTTATTGAGCTGTGAGACCAGCAGGCCCAAGCCCGATCCGGCGATCACCAATGGGCCCACGAGGTACCAGCCGGAGTCGGCTCGGGGCACGATGGGGATCAGTAGTCCCATTCCGAGGGCGAGCAGGAGGAAGCCCACGCGGACTATGGTGCTTGGGCGCCGCGCGCCGGCTTTCCTTCCCGCAAGCATTGCGACGGCGAACATGCTGAGCGAGAGCGGGGCGATCGAGAGGCCCGCCTGCATGGCGTTGTACTCGAGCACCATCTGCAGGTAGATCGGCAAAGCGATCATGGCACCACCGAGAGCGATCTGCTGCAGCATCTGCTGCGAGATCCCCAACCGGAAGTGCTTGGACCGGAACAGATCTGGATCGATCAGCGCCGCCTTACTTTGCCGCCTGCGACGGACAAGCCAGGAGGCCAGACCAGCGAGCGCCAGTGCGCCGCTGGCCAGAATCGCCAGCACGTACTCTCCGCCCTCCTGCCAGACCAGGATGCCGAGCACGATGCCGCCCATGCCCAAGATCGAAAGGAGCCCACCCACGACGTCGACCTCTCGGCTGCCCGTATACGGCACGTCACGCACCATCTTGATGCCGGAGAGCACGACAGCGATGATCACAACCTCGAGCAGAAAGGCGACTCGCCAGGACAGGTAGGTGGTAATGAAGCCCCCCAGCAACGGACCGACGGCGGCCGCAATGGCAGCCGCTGCACCGACGAGTGCGTAGACCCGCTTTTGGGCTGCTCCCTGGAAGTTGCCATGGATGAGTGACTGCATAGCGGGGAGCAGCAGCGACGCACCGATACCGCCGATGATGGCCCAGAAGACGACGATCGCGAAGAGACTCTGAGCGAGCGTCATAGCGGCGGCGCCAATCGCGTATCCCAGCAGGCCGAGCACGTACGCCCGCTTGCGTCCGATGAGATCGCCGACCTTGCTGCCAATCAGGATGAAAGCGGCTGACACTAGCGCTTCGAGTGCAATCGCGGACTGGACGCCGCTCACCGTTGTGTCGAGATCCCGGACGACGGACGAGATCGACACGTTCATGATCGAGGTGTCGACGACGAGCACGAACATTGCCATCGCGAGCAAGACCGCGAGTCGTCGGTTCAAGGGGGGCTCGTCGACGGCGTGCGAATGCTCGCCTTCGGTCACTGCAGCCTCACATCCAATCTCGGCGACTTGGCGTTCGCTGAGCCGCGCTGCGGCAAGCTCAACAACCGGTTTCTCGCCCATCTGCGCGTATCCATTCACCCATCACGGGTGATTAACCGGCGCCCGTGGACACGTAGCGTTCGTCTGTAGTCGAGTCAGACTCAACCAGAATTGGAGGCAAGACACCAATGGCAAATACCCGGATGCCAACGGCAGAGACCAAGCCTGTCAGTCCCATGGCTCATGGCGTCGCCGTTTTTGCCGGCGTGATCATGATCATCGCAGGGGCCTTCCAGGCCGTCGAGGGACTGGCGGGCATTGTGAACGACCAGTACCTCGTCGTCCTCGAGAACTATTTCGTAGCCTTCGACATCACTCTCTGGGGCTGGCTACACCTGCTGGTCGGCCTCGCATTGCTGGCAATCGGCATCTTCCTCCTGAGAGGCCAGACCTGGGCTCGGGTCGCAGGCATGATCATCGCGGGAATATCGGCGCTCCTCAACTTCGTCTGGTTGCCGCACTCGCCGTGGTGGTCGCTCCTGGTCATTGCGATTGACATCCTCGTGATCTGGGCGCTCGCGAACTACCATCGCCAGCCGGCACCACAGGGAACGCGGGCAGCGAGTTCGTAAGCGCGCTTCACTAGCTGAAGGAGTAGCAAGGTGCCGCAGCACGTCGAGCTCGGCGGACTGCGGAAGCACACGATTGATCCGGCGGCGGTGTATGAGATAACGCTGCGCGGTGCACCGCCCGCCGGCCTGACCGCAAGATTTCCATCGACAGTGCTCTCCGTGCTGCCGGCGGCCACAGTTCTCTCGCGCCGCGTGATCGATCCTGCGGAGATTGACGGCCTCATTGAGCGGCTGCGTTCCATCGGAATTACGCCAGCGGAAATGCATGCATCGTCCCTCGATTACGAATTCCGTATCGAGGGACGGTTGGGCGATTCAACCTTGCGGTCCATGCAATGGGCAGCTCGGTTTGAGGAGGAGCGGACCATGATGCGTGTCGTCGCCACCCCTGGCGACCTGCAGTTGATCTTGGAGGAACTGGCCGCCAGCGGTATCGGGATGGACCGCCTGATCCGCCGTCACGCCGCCTAGGGTCGACGAGCGCGCTGATTCAAAGGCGCCCCCCTTTTTGAAGCTGCTCACTTACGCTGCTGCCATGTCCTGTCATCGATCAGATTCTTGTCACGCGGGTCAACCTCGACGTCGCGCCCGGTCTGTACGTCAGCCTGATTGGCTGTCTGGCATTGGTTGCCCTGTGGCGCTGGCCCGAGACCGCATTCAGGCCGGCGGTCTGATCGGAGCGACGTCACGCCGTATTTCGATCAAATCGACGCCAGCGCTACGCAGGGCGTCGATCAGACCCCAGAGAGCGGCATCGTCCAGTTGTTCCGCATGCAAGATCGTGCCAGCCGGTTCCACCGTCTGGATCTGACGGAAATTCTCAAGCAGATCGAGTGGGACCGTGCCCGCAATCCGGATCTCGTACCTCGACTTTCCCATCTGGGCCTCGATCTGTGGATCAGTGAATACATCCACAATGTCCGCAGTCCGTGCGCCAGACTTCACCCGCCTCGGGTGAGCCGTCCGCCAGGACCATCCTGCTGCGCGGCATCGTGGGCAGTCGCAGCCCGGAGCCCGGCCGGCAGGCGCGCCGCGGCAACCAGCCCAATCACGCCAACCACTATTAGCGATGTCATTGCGAGGGCGTACGCGCGGCCCGGGGTTGCGGTGATTCCGGCAACGAGGATGGTGCCGGCGATGGCCGTTCCGAGACTGGAACCGAGGTTGGACACACTGCGGGACAGACCGGAGATCTCGCCTTGCTGACTCTCGGGGAAGCTGGACTGCACCACGTTGACCGAAGGCGTGAGCATGGCGCCGAGACCGAGTCCGATGAGGAGCAGGCCCGGCGCAAACGCCCATGCCGTCGGAGAACCGCTCACCAGCAGCAGCAGCACCACAACGCCTGCGATCGTGACAACGAATCCGGCAAGGATGAGAGTCCGCTGTGCACGTCGTTTCGCGAGGCGCTCTGCGGCGAGTGAGGAGACCAGCAGCCCGAGCGTCGCGGCGGTGAAGATGACTCCGGTCTGGATGGCGTTGTAGCCGCGGACAACCTGCAGATACGCCGAGACCACAAAAGACGTGCCCATCAGCATGAGCCATTGCGTGTTTTGGGTCACGAGCCCGAGATTGGACGTGCGATTGCGGAAGAGACTCGTCGACAGCAGCGGCTCCTTGCGCGCCTTTTCCTTCGCGCGTACGGATCGGAAGAACACCAGCAAGACGAGAGCACCGGCAACGATCAAGATCACCATTAGCCAGATATTGTTATCCGCCGCAAGGATGCCCATCACGACGAGCACCAGGCCGATGGCTGAGAGTACAGCGCCGCCGGTGTCGAACGATCTGCTCGGGTCGGGCGGCAGCGGATCGATGATCCTACGACTCAAGAAAACGATGACGGCGATGATGAGAGCCTGGAAGATGAAGGCCGCCCGCCAGCTGATCGCAGAAGTGATGAGGCCGCCGATGAGTGGGCCCGCAGCAGCCCCGATGCCTCCCAGGGCGCTAATGACGCCAAAGGCACGAGCTCGCGAGGTCATCTCGGTGAACAGCAGCGTTGTGAGGATGTAGACGGGTGGGATCAGCAGTGCGGTGCCGATGCCCTCCAGAATGGAGTATCCGATGTATCAGCACGCCCAGCCCGGGCGACAAGGCGCTTGTCAAGGCGCCGACGCCGTACACGACGAGTCCGAGAGTGAAGCAGCGCTTGCGGCCATAACGGTCGGTGAGCTTGCCGCCGGGGATCATCAGCGCCGCCATAACCAACAAGAACAGGGTGATCGCGATCTGAACGCCCTGGACTGTCGTGTCCAGGTCTTCGCTGATGTCGGTGATCATCACGTTCATGTTCGAACCGGCGAAGCTGCAGATGAACTGCGCGAGGGCCAATGGCGCGAGTACTCGCCGCAGCGCCTTTGACGGTGCTGCGGCCGAAGCGCTCTGGTCCACGATTTCCCCTGCCTACGGCCATCGAGCTGACGAACCTCGGCAGCATCGTCCCACGCAGCAGACCAAGGCCAATCACCCCACGTGGGTGACGTGCGGAGGGGGCAGCTGACTCAGCATGGTCACAAGAATCGACAGGCTAAGGATCACACCGATGTCGAAGTACCCACTGATCGCCGATCACGGCCTGATCGGAAACCTACAGACGGCGGCACTCGTCAGCACTGATGGCACCATCGATTGGTTTTGTGCCCCTCGCTTCGACTCACCCAGCATCTTCGGCTGTCTGCTGGACCATGATCATGGCGGACACTTCAGGATCCAGCCGACCGTCGATGTCTTCAACCGACAGCAGCTCTACTATCCGGACACCGCAATTCTTGTCACGCGCTTTCTGACCGAGGCAGGAGTCGGAGAAGTTGCCGATTTCATGCCGATCGCCAGCACCACATTCGCCTCTGACCGGCACCGGCTCGTACGGATGTTCCGATGCATCCGCGGTGAGATGACTTTTGCTCTGGACATCGCCCCGAGGCTCGACTACGGCCGGGAGTCACATCAAACCCATGTCAGCGAGGACGGCGTCGTCTTCCAAGGCGCCAAAAACGCGCTGGCGCTCAGCATCGTTCGGGAACCAGATGATGCCCGCCTAGCACGTGGTGTCCAACTGAACTCTCAAGGAGATCTGCACCTCGAGATCACACTGACGGCCGGGCAGAGCCGCGGGCTCGTCATGGAAACCGGTGAGCCTCGACCTGTACGCCAAATCCGGGTCGCTGAGGTCTGGCAGCTTTTCGAGGAGACTGCTCGCTACTGGAGGTCCTGGCTAGCCCAGTCCACTTATGCCGGCAGGTGGCGCGAGACGCTACAACGGTCGGCGATCACCCTCAAGCTGATGACGTACGCACCGAGCGGTGGGATCGTCGCAGCGCCGACGGCGGCGTTGCCCGAGCAGATCGGTGGAGAACGCAACTGGGACTACCGGTACACCTGGGTTCGCGATGCCTCGTTCTCGGTTTATGCACTGCTCGGTCTGGGATTCACTGAGGAGGCGGCGGCGCTAGGACGGTGGATGCGCGATCGGGTCGAGGAGCGGGTGGGTGGCGAAGGCGGCCCGCTGAACATCATGTACCGCGTCGATGGTTCCAGCGACCTAACCGAGGACGTACTTCCCCATTGGGAGGGATACCAGGGATCCAGCCCTGTGCGTATCGGAAACGGTGCCGCGGACCAGCTGCAGCTCGATATCTACGGCGAGGCGATCGACAGCCTCTACTTCGGTGACCAGCTTGGACTTCAAGCCGGCCACCGGGGGTGGCGCGGCATATCCGACCTCTTGGATTGGCTGACCGACAACTGGAACCAGCCAGAGGAGGGCATCTGGGAAACCCGAGGAGGCCGGCAAGATTTCACCTACGGCCGACTGATGAGTTGGGTTGCCTTGGATCGGGGAATCCGCCTGGCGGATCGTCACGGGCGTCCAGCACCACTGGAGCGCTGGCGTGCCGAACGCGACGCAATCTACGACCAGATCATGGACGCCGGGTGGAGCGAGACACGCCAGGCGTTCGTCCAGCACTACAAGACCGATGTGCTCGACTCGTCGCTGCTGCGTATGTCGTCGGTGGGCTTCATCTCACCTCACGATCCAATGTGGACATCCACTCTGGATGCGATGGATCGCGAGCTGGTCACCGATAGCTTGGTGTACCGCTACAACCCGTCGGCCTCACCTGATGGGCTTCGGGGCGCCGAGGGGACGTTTTCGTTGTGCACGTTCATGTACGTGGACTCGCTAGCCAGAGCCGGCCAGCTTGAGAAGGCGCGCAACACCTTCGAGAAGATGCTGACCTACGCCAACCATCTGGGGCTGTACTCCGAGGAGATCGCATTAACGGGGGAGCAGATCGGCAACTTCCCTCAGGCGTTCACGCACCTAGCTCTGATCGACGCCGCCCTCACGTTGAACCGGCAACTCGATCGCCGCCGGTGATCGGCCGCTGGGCAGTACCCCGCAAGCGCATGTCGGCGCGTCGACACTAGGCGGGTTGGCTGATACTTTCAGCCGGCTCGGGGACACGTGCTTCCTCGTATCGCTGCTCCGTCTGAAATCCGCGTCGATTCCAGGTCGGCAGAGCTCTGGCAAGTAGACGAGGTCCGATAACCCGGATGGACCCAGAGCCAAGCGCAGCTGCCCATTCCAGCTTCCTCAGGTGCCAGCGGGCGAAGGTCATGCCATCGGTTTCGACTATCAGATCCTCCTCAAAGCCGGGATGATGTTTACAGACCTCGGCATCGCCATGATCGACCAGCATCCATAGATGGCGGGCATGCGGCGACTGGTCGGTGAAGTCGAACCGGACTACCACGCGATGGTCTGGAAGCCTTTCGCGCGCCAGGTAGACGGTGGACCAGGCCCACAGCACCAGAGCGGGGTTGGTGTGTTCGTCGCCCAACTCCAACCACTTCTCACCCCAGTCATGCAGCGCCCACAGGACGCCGGACAGGTCGCGGCCAGCAGCCGTGAGCTCGTAGGTGACGCCGTGGCCGTGGGTCTTGGCCCGGACTTCGATCACGCCCACCCGCTCCAGCAGCCGGAGCCGTTGGGTGAGCAGGCTGTGCGACAAACCGGGTGCGCCGGCGCTGATCTCGCCGAACGTCGTGCAGCCCACCATGAGGTTGCGGACGATGATCGGGGTCCATCGTTCGGTGAGGATCTCCGCCGCCCTGGCGATCGGGCAGTACTGGCCGTAGCTCCGCATGTTCTCAGTGTCGCCCAGGCGAGCGTCGCCGTGTACTTCTGTTTTTGTCCTATTCAGCGTTCGGCGGTAGGCGCAGGGTGGCAGTGAGGTTCAGTTCTACCGGACGAAGGGAGTGATCATGCAGCAAGCTCGACCGTCCGGCGGTGGTAGCGCCGTGCGATGGGGACCGCTGTTTGGCGCGCATGCGCAGGACTGGGCGGAGACTTGGGAGGGTCCCGGCGGGTGGGGGAGCCCGGTGTATCAGCATGTGCTCGATCGGGCAATGATCGGAGCTGGAACCGCGGTGCTGGACTGCGGATGCGGGGCCGGCCGCTTCACACGGATGGCCGCAGATCGGGGTGGACGCGTCGCCGGTATCGACGCGGCTGAGCAGTTCATCTCCATCGCCGCGGAGCGAACACCGGAGGGGGACTTCCGAGTCGGCGACTTGGAGGCGCTGCCGTGGCCGGACGACTCGTTCGAAGTCGTGACGGGGTTCAGTTCCTTTCAGTTCGCTGATGACAAGATCCGCGCGTTCGCCGAGGCTGCACGGGTGTCGCGCCATCTCGTGGCCGTGGTGATTCCAACGCGGGTGCCCGAGTCGGGCGTCGCGTCGGTTTTCAAGCCACTGTTCCCTTTTTTCCCGTCTGACGCGCTAATGAGCATGAAGGACAGTGGCATGTTCGCTCTGTCCGAGCCCGGCAGGCTCGATGGCCTCCTGGCTGGGGCAGGGCTAGCTGTGCAAGACGATGATGAGATCGAGTGCCCCGTGATCTTCGATGACACAGAGGACGCGGTGCGTGGTTTCATCGGCGCGGGGCCGATGCAACTCGCGATCATGGAATCGGGTGAGCGAGCCGTCGACGAGGGCGTGCGCAAGGCACTGACCCCCTTTACTGAGCCGGACGGCCGCGTCACATTGCCAGCTTGGTACCGGGCCGTGATGACCAAAGCGGAGACCGCTGCACCGTAGGACGGACCTTGGCAGCAGTGATCAACCTTTGACGGCGCCCATGGTGAAGCCGGCGATAAACCGGTCCAGAAACAGGTTGAACACGAACGCAATCGGAAACGCCACGAGGACGGTGGCCGCCTGGAGCGACTGCCAAAAGAAGATGTCACCACGTACCAGCTCTGTGGGTACGCCGGTACTGATCACCTTCTCTGCGGTCGGCGCGACGAAAGCAAGGGCATAGATGAACTCGCTCGCGGTCAGTGTGAACGTGAAGACGATGACAGCGACGATCCCTGGAAAGACGAGTGGCACGACGGCACGTACGAATGCGCCAAGCCGGCTATATCCGTCAACCATGGCCTGCTCCTCGATGTCCTTCGGAATGCCCTTGAGGAAGCCAACCAAGAGCCACACTGATACCGGGATGGTGATTGTGGGATAGATGAGTACAAGTGACCAGGTGTTGTCCTGGAGGCCAACGGCAACCACCAGTCGCGACAGCGACAGGAACAACAACGTGGGCGGCACGAGGTAGACGAAGAAAATTGCGATAGCCATGGGGCCTGACCACGGCCGGTCAAGTCGGGCAAGTGCGTACGCGGCGGGGAGACTGAGCACCAGAGTGATCGCAACCACGAGCACGCCTACCCACAGCGTGTTCCAAAGGAACGTAAGGAACGCCGTTTCCTGAAACAGGTACCGCACGTGCATCCGGGTCGACGGCAGGTTGTAAAGGAAAGGGTTGTTATCTCGCTGATAGAGGTCCGGGCTCTGTTTAAACGCAGTGATCAGCGACCACAGGAACGGGCCGGCACAGACGAGTGCGGCAGTAATGGCTGCGAGGTACACCCCCACACGAGCCAGTCGGTGACGGATGATTGCCCGGCGTCGAAGCCTGTCGACCGACGCAGCGGTGTCGACCCCCCCATTGGTGTCGACCGTCTCGACGGCCACCATGTCACAACACCTCCCTGCGACGCACCGCCCGAAGAATCAGGACTGCTGCGGCAAGCAACAGTGGAAAAAGGAACAGTGCCACCGCTGCGCCCTGCGCGATATCTCCACCTTCGATACCGCGGAAGAACGCCCATGAGGCCAGCACCTGTGTTGAGTTCGTCGGGCCGCCGCGCGTGAGTACGTACACGACCGTCATGTCGGTGAACGTCACGATTGCGCCGAACAAAGCTGCGACTGCAATCAGCGGCATCATCAGCGGAATGGTGATTTCGAACATCCGCCGCCAATAGCCGGAGCCATCAACCTCTGCCTGCTCCTGCAAGTCCTTCGGAATCGCCACCAGCCCGGCCATCATGATGACGGCAGCCAACGGAATGAGCCGCCACGCATGGACCGCGATGACTGAGAGCAACGCAAGATTGGGCCGGCCAAGCCAGTACATGTTGCCGTCAATCAGCCCGACCTGGCGCAGCATCCAGTCGATGGGGCTGAAGATCGAGTCCAGCATCCACAGCCAAGCGATGGCAGACAGCGCCACCGGAGTGGTCCAGGGCAGCAGAACCAGGAATCGTACGATCCACTTGCCGTGGAAGTCTTGGACGAGAATGTTGGCAAGCACCTTGCCGAACACCACGATGAGCACCATCGAACCGGCGGTGAAAATGATGGTGTTACGCAACGATTGCCAGAACACCGGATCGTCGAAGATCTGCCGATAGTTCGCTAGACCATCCCAGTCAAATGAGGGATCACCAGCGGTGACATCGCTGAACGAAAACGCGATGGCCAACAGCAGCGGGAGCCCGACCAACACGGCGATGTAGATGATCGAAGGCAGGAGCATCGCCCAAGCGAGAAACCCTTCTCGATCGGCAAGGCCGCGGCGATCGCGGCGACCGACTCTGTCCCCGGCAGCCACCTGGGTGTCGGGCCTTCGTGCCGTTGTCTGTGCCATGCCTACCCTTCGCGCAACGGCATGGGTTCCGACCGCTCGCCAGTGTTCGCATCGAAGAACCGCAATCGATCCGCGGCAACGGCGAACGTGTGCTCCTCGCCAGGTTCCACGGGAAGCGTGACGGTAGCCGGGAGGCGGGTGATGACGCGCGTTTCCTCGCCAAGCCGGTGCACGGTCCCGTACAGGTGTCGATCACCCGACAGATGCTCGATCCGGTCCACCGTAAACGGCACTCGGATCTTGTGTTCCCCGGGAACCACGTCCTCCGGCAGCAGATGCTCAGGTCGGAATCCGACGAGATGCCCGTCCCGGGGTACCAGGTTCATCGGTGGCGAGCCGAGGAACGTCGCGACGAACGTGTCCGCCGGATCGTCATACACCTCCACGGGCGGAGCCAGCTGCCGCACCCGACCCAACTCCATCACCGCAATCCGGTCTCCGAGGCCCATCGCCTCCGACTGGTCGTGCGTGACATAGATCGTCGTAGTCCCGACGCGTTGCTGAAATCGCTTGAGCTCGTCACGAGCACTCGCGCGCAGCTTGGCGTCGAGATTGGACAGCGGCTCGTCCAGCAGGAAGACCTGGGGTTCCCGGACCATTGCTCGCGCCAGCGCGACGCGTTGCCGTTCCCCTCCGGAGAGTTGCCGCGGGCGGCGGCTGAGCAACTGATCTATGCCCAGCAACTTCGCGGCCCAGCGGGCCTTGCTTTCGCGTTCTGGCTTATCGAGCCGGGCAGCCTTGAGTGGAAAGACGATGTTGTCAAGGACGGTCTTATGCGGATACAGCGCATAACTCTGGAACACCATGGCGATGCGTCTCAGTCGGGGCGGCAGGCCGTTGACGACATTGCCGCCAATAAGCACCTCACCGTCAGTGGGATCCTCGAGGCCGGCGATGGTACGCAACAGTGTGGTCTTGCCGCAGCCAGATGGGCCTAACAACACGAGGTATTCACCTTCACGCGTCGCCAGGTTGATGCCATCGATTGCGCGGACGTGTCCGTGACCGCGTCCGCCGTCGAATTGTTTCGTCAGGTTGCGAACCTCAACGACAGCCACCGGTGCCTCCCAGTCGAGTGGGCTATCCCGCGACTAGCCCGCGGGAGCGCCAGTTCTGGAAGATGCTGTTGATTTGTTTCTCGGCCTCCGCAACAGATTGCTGCGGGGAGAGCTCTCCGCGCGCTGCCTTTGCGTACATGTTGGGAATGACGAAGGTGTACAACACCTCGCCGATGGCGGGACTGGCTGGTCCGGGGTGGCCGATGTTGGTGCACCAGTCAGTCGAGTCCTTGAGGACGGCGAGCTTGTCTGGCGGGTTGGCGCCGAATGGATCCTTGTCCAGCCAGCCGTCCAGCTCGGGCACCGCATCGGGGAACGCAGGGAAGTCGTAGAGCTTCGACTGGTAGGTCACCGATGGCAGATTCGCGGTGTAGTGAAGCAGGAATTCCTTCGCAGCATCGACGTTGGGCGAGAACGACGGGACGATCCAGTTGTACATGACGTGCTGAGCAACGAGCCCGGTCTCTGGGCCCTTCAGCGCCTTGACGAAGAAAATGTCGTCGGCCACCGATGGGTTCTCGCTCTGTGCCGTCCGCCATGCCGAAATGGAGTTCAGGATGTAGGACATCTGACCGGCGACAAGGCCCTGATTGTTAGACGCGGCATTCCACGAGAACACCTCTGGCGTCATCGACTCCTTGTAGAGCCTGGTCATGAACTCCACAGCCGCCACAGTTTCTGGGGAGTTGATAACGACCTTCTCGTTCTCGTCTTGAATCGAGGCGCCAAACGACCACATCAGGGCACGCCCGGCCATGTTGGAGTCGATCTCCTGCGACATTCCGATGCCCATCTGGATGCCTTGGGACTTTTTGATCTCGGCACCACCCCGGAGTAGCTCGTCCCAGGTAGTCGGCCCGTTGGGCAAGCCAACCTTCTCCCACATGCTCTTTCGATAGTCACCGGGATCCGGTGCCCAGGCGGGCGAGTACGCGTAGTACTTGTCGGTGTTCGGATTGAAGCTCGATTTCCGAACGACATCCAGCATCTTGCCGTGCCGCTTCTCCGCCTCTTGCACGACGTCTTTCAAGTCGACAACGCTCGGCTCGAACTGCGAGAACGTGGCGATGTACTGAATGAGGTCGTGGCCTTGCTTGGCCTGGATCTCAGCCGCGGTGCGGGCCGGGATCTCGGCCTGGTTGATGTGGTCAACTGTGACGTTGACGCCGACCTGCTTCCCCCACTCCTGCACGAACGGGTCAAACCACTGATCGGCTGCGGGCACGAAGTGGCTCCACATCAGGATCTTCAGGTCGCCAGAGAGCTTGCGCGTCGGCTCAGTGAATGTGTTCGACGGCGTGGGGACGCCCGGAGCGACTTGCGGCTGGACTGTCTCTTCTCCAGATGTGCATCCCGCGAGTGCTGCACCTGCCATCCCGGCCCCAGCGATCTGCAAGAACCGGCGGCGCGATAAGCCGTACATATTCATAGCGCGATGTGTCCTCCTCAAGAAGAAGCACTTACCCCGGCGTTGGAGCCGTAAACATCAACGAGGTCTCGCCTCGGTTGCGGTCCGATAACCGTCCTGCGTCCCGGCCGGTCGAGGACTTTCGACCCTGCGCCTGCGACGTGGATGACGGCACATTGGAATCTGAGTGCGAAGGTGGAGCGAGATGACCAAGATCCTGATTGGGTACGGGACAACAGAAGGCCAGACGGCCCGGATTGCCGAATATATTGCCGATGCGATTCGGAGTCATGGCCACGAAGCACAAGCAGTGGACCTCAAGCGGTCGCCCGATGTCCCTTTGGATGGTTACGACGCGGTAATCGTTGGAGGCTCAATCCATATGGGCAAGCACGAAGAGCACGTTGTCGACTTCGTCCGGAAGAACCGTGCCGACGCTTGAGCGTCTCCCGTCCGCCTTCTTCTCGGTGAGTCTTGCCGCCCACGGCGACATGGAGAATGCGCGCGCATATGTCGAACAATTCGAGCAGGCGACAGGTTGGCGGCCCATCTCAGGTCGGTCTCTTAGGCGGCGCCCTGCTCTACCGCAAGTACGGGTTCGTCAAACGCCTCATGATGAAGAAGATCGTGAGCGACAAGCCAGGCGGCCTGAGTACCGACACGTCGCGTGACCACATTTACACCGATTGGGACGACGTGACGCGATTCGCCGAGGCATTCCTGGAACGACTGGTCCCCGAAGGCGCTGCGAAGCTCAATACCTAGGGAGTGGACCGTTTCGACGGCCGTGATGGCAAACGTACGCTCAAGCGGCCTGAGAGCCGGTCGTTTTAACGGCGGTGATGGAAGACGTACGCCGAGAGGCCAGTTACCCGAGATCAAAGACACACGCGGTCCATCGTGATCCACCTGGCCCGCGTCGCTCTTTTGACTAAACCCATGCGAGGAGTTCAGCGTGTCGCCACAGTCTCCACTACCGGTTGGTAAGGCCTGGGTCGCGGTCGCGCGGTGCGTGGTTACCACGGCCGGGCTCCTGGCTCGGCGCCGGATCCACATGCCTCGGACGCATGTGGGCGACCAGCTGTATTTCACCGACGGTACGTCAGCGAGGGTCTATCGCGAGACCGTCGTCGATCGCCCACCGACGGCGGAGCCGGTAGTGCTGGTGGTCGCGTTCCGGCTGCGTGGCGTTCGAGGCATTGGCCATGCCCTGTTCCGGCTGGAGAGCATGCTCAACACCCCGCTTTTCGTCGGGTTCGATGGGTTCGTCTCGAAGTTATGGTTGGCCCACGACGATCGGGGAACCTACCGCGGACTGTACGAGTGGGACGGCGCCCGGCTGGCCGAGGCGTACGCGCGGTCGCTCTGGCGAGTCCTGGCCCTGGTCAGCGTCCGCGGGTCGATCCGTTACCACATCATCCCCAGCTTGCATCGCGATGAGCTGTTGCAGCACCCGTCGACGGTCGGCGCTGAAGAGCGAGACGACTGGTGGCGGTTAATCAGTGAGGGACGGGAGATAGGCGCCGACATTGCCGAACACGCGCGTTGAGCAACCCGTAACAGAGGGCAAGGCACCTTAATGATCACCGTGGGAGGTATCGCCACGAAGCCGCACTACGTTCACGGGGAGCTGCAGGCCCGCGAGCTCCTCGACCTCACCATCTCTGTCGACCACGAGGTTGTCGACGGAGCCCCTGCAGCGCGGTTCGCACGACGGCTGGCCGAGTTGGTTGAGCAGGCCGACGGGCTGTCAGCCAACGCCCGATAGATCGCCGTTCGCAGTTGACGTTGCACGCTTGCGAACGGCGCGGATGTCAGCGTCTCAGCCGTTCCGGCTGGTGACTTCGACTGGGGAGACAGCTGCCGGAGCGGCAGTCGTGGCAGCAATGGTGGCACGCCGTTCTGCGCGGAGCAGGAGCAGCAACGTAGGGAGCATGATCAAGGAGTAGATGGTCACGAACCAACCGAACAGCCACAGGGCGAGGTGGAAACCGATCGCCCCGATAAGGCCGAGTTGGGTCCTCCGTCCACCACTGAGGATGAGCGCTCCGACGACCGCCTCGAACACAACCAGCAGACTGATGAAAAGATACTGGTTCGGCGCGACGACCGCGCGCCATGCGGCTGTCACCCACCCGAAATGTGCCTGATCCGCGAAGCCGGCATAGTCGCCAAGCGCGAGGTTCACGGCGTTGAAGACTGCCCCACCCAAAAGCATGAGCACGCCGACGGCGACACGCCCGACGTACCGGGCTCGTGGGCGCCAGATCGCCAGCACACTGGCCACGATCGCCGCACCCACACATGCCACCCAGAAGATCTGCACCCAACTGTTTTCTTGCATAATGCCGCCCCTCTTTCGAAGTGAAGCCCCGCTCCACTTCGATCGCAGCAGAGTCCCTCGGTCCTTTCCAGAGCCGGATGTCTCGCGCAAAAAGGTCGTTCGTCCCGATGTGGCCTGCAGCCTGGCGCGCGTCGGCGCTAGCGCCTCAAGCGTGGGCGCATGCTCCGGTCCCATTGAGGCCCAGATTTACATTCGGGTTGGCGCTAACGTCAGGTCGAAGTGCCTTGCTTCGACGGTCAGGTTCGGGACTAGAGAGCGCGACGTTCGGCGACGAGCGGACACAGGAAGGCGTCCTTGCCGCGTAGCCCGACGGTGTTGAGGTAACCGATGACGCTGCGATAGGCGTGCCAAAGATTGGTGCGCGTGTAGGGAACGCCTTGGGCAGCACAGTACGCGGACACCAGCGGTTGCGCCTTGCGTAGGTGGGGTCGCGCCATGGAGGGGAACAGGTGATGTTCGATCTGGTAGTTCAGCCCGCCCATGAAGATCGATATCAGGGGTCCGCCGCTGATGTTGCGGCTCATCAGGACCTGGCGGCGCAGGAAGTCAAGCTTCAGTTTGGGCGACACCAGCGGCATACCGATGTGGTTGGGCGCGAATGATGACCCCATATACAGGCCGAAGATCGCAACCTCCACCGCCAGGAACACGACTGCCTTCCCCGGGGGCAGCACCAGGAAGACCAGAGCGACCAGCCCTGCCAGTCGGAAGGTGAGGAAGCTGAGTTCGACCCAGCGACGCCCAAACTTCTCTGGGCTGATCACGCGGCGGATCGCCATGTGATGCAACGAGAGTCCTTCGAGCAGCAAGATCGGGAAGAAGTACCAGCCCTGATGGGCCACCAGCCACCTCATCAATGGGCTGCGTTGTCTGGTTGCATGTTCGGGAGTGAGGGCGAGGGCCGTCAATGCGATGTCGGGGTCGGCTCCCTCTTTGTTGGGGTTCGCGTGGTGCCGGTTGTGCTTGCTTTGCCACCAGCCGTAGCTGATCCCCACCATGAGGTTCGCGATGATCAGGCTGACCCAGTCGTTCCATCGGCCGGATCTGAACATCTGACGGTGCGCAGCGTCATGACCTAAGAACGCGAGCTGGGTCATGACAATCGCGAGCACGGCGGCATTGGCCAGCTGCCACCAGCTATCGCCGATCATGATGAAACCCACCACCCACGCGGTCAAGACCAGCACCCCGCCGATCAGTTTGGCCCAGTAGTAGCCGTAGCGGCGGCGCATCAGTCCCATCTCGTGGATGCTGCGGGTCAACGCGGTGAACGAACTGCCGGCCCTGTCGCGGACGGCCGACGCTGATAGGCCCGGAGCAGGGTGGTCGCCTGGGGTTGAGGTGAGGAGAGTTGTCATGTGCGGGGACCCAGTTCATTTCGAAAGTCCCGGTGTCTGCCTGGGCGGCGGCGTCATGCTCGTGGAGTCGCGGCGTGTGCGTGAACGGCGGCTCCGGCCCCAGGCCGGCTGCATGTACAGCGAACCCCACTCTACCCGGATGAACGCGTCATGCCGATTCGGCTGAACCACTGCGGCAGACCTAACATGGGTGAGTCATGGAGATGAGCCCGGAACAGTCAGCTGAATCCGTCGCGGCCGACGGCGCTCCCGGCCAGACCATGCCGACTCAATATGTGGACGACCTGCAGGACAGCTTGGCCCGACTGAGCAAGTTGGCGACCGGCCTGCTGCCTCTGGAGGACTCCCTGACGCGCGTGGCTGAATTTGCGGTGCGGGCCATCCCAGGCGCCGAGGGTGCCGGTTTGACGCTGCTCGAGGAGAATCGGTCCGACACGATCGTGTCTACGGCCGACTTTGTTACTCGAATCGACGACATTCAATACAGCCTCGGCCAGGGCCCCTGTGTCAGTGCCGTCGCCGATCGACAGATCGTCCTGTCGGGTTCCCTGGGCGGTGACCGCCGCTGGCCGCAGTTTGGATCTCGCGTGGCACGCCTGGGGGTGCACAGCGTCGTGTCCCTGCCCCTGATTACCGACGAGGGTGTGGTTGGCGCGATGAATGTGTACGCCCATGATAAGAACGCCTTCACAGCAGACGCCGGGCGGCTCGGGGAACTCTTCGCGGTGCCGGCGGCCATCGCCGTGCAGAACGCTCAGGTCCTTGCCCAGACCAAACGACTTGCCAGCCAGCTGCAGGCCGCCTTGAGCAGCCGCGGGGTGATCGAGCGGGCTATCGGCATCATGATGAGCCGGAGTGGCGGAACCGAAGCGGAAGCCCTGGATCGGCTGCGTACATTGAGCCAGAACCAGCACGAGAAGCTGCCAGTCGTCGCCCAAAGCATCGTTCAGGAAGCGGTGCGGCGTGCCAGGGGGCGGCGCACAGATAGGTGATCCGCACTTCGGGGCGTACTGTCAAAGGTGCTGCGACTTCATAGATTCGGGGATCCCGACCCGCATCTGATGTCGAGCCATATCGGCTGGACGCTTCTGGTACGGCCGGTCCCGGCAGTAAACCGGCGCTCGGGCCGCCTCGGAGCCCCCCTATGGATCCACCCAGACTCCTCACCGACGACATTCGCGATCTCTTTTCCGACCTCGCTGTGCCGGATCCCATGACTGGTCAGCCTGTCGACCTGGAGGACTCGCTTATGGCGCTGACTGCATCTATCAAGCGTGCCGTCCCCTCGTACCGTGGACTGGCCCTCACTTTGGTGATCGACGACCAGCCCGTCAGCGTGATCTCAGCGGAGCGCGGCGACACGTCAGACATCGCGACGTCGTTGTGTTTGTCGCTCGCTTGGGTGCCGTTGCTACGTACAGACAGTCAGATCACCTTCTATGCCTCCGTGCCGGGCACGTTCGTCGACCTTGCCGCCGACCTCGCCTTCGCCCTAGGCAGGGAAGGTCTCCGCCTAGACGAGGACATCCCTTTGGCTCTCGTTTCGGACCTGACCGGAGTACACAGGCTGTCGACGATCAACGAAGCTGTCGGTGTCCTCATCGGCCACGGCCACACCCCTGACACCGCGCAGCGCGAGCTGCGCCTTATTTCAGACACAACACGCATCAGCATCCAGCGAGCCGCTGTGATCGTGACCGACAACCCGTCAAGCGCTCGCTGGGATCGATAGCGCCCTCTTCTGGACACAGCCGCTGACCAGGCGGGTGACACTTGACGTGGGAGGTCGCCATGTCCTTGCGCCGCTCGGTATTGCGCCTTGCGCTGATCGCCGTGCTCTTGGCGAGTGGTTGCGCTGCAGATCAGCAGGGAGAGACCCCACCGTCATCACCAGTGCAGGCGTACGACGTGGCGGACGGATCGCGCCCGCACGATGTCGCGGCGGCCAAGGACGGTGGGGTGTGGTTCACCGGTCAGCGAGCCGGGTTTCTCGGCTATTTCGACCCGTCGACGCAAGCCGTGAAACAGGTGCCGCTGGGGGAAGGTTCAGCACCACACGGCGTGATCGTCGGCCCGGACGGCGCGGCGTGGGTGACCGACGGCGGACTGAATGCCATCGTCCGCGTTGACGCGACGACGCATGAGGTGCGCGGTTATCGGCTGCCAGCCGGTCGGGAGGACGCAAACCTCAACACCGCGACGTTCGACCTCGATGGGGTGTTGTGGTTCACCGGTCAGGCAGGGGTGTACGGACAGCTCGATCCGGGGACCGGAAGTATGACGGTGTACGACGCTCCGGGTGGCGCCGGGCCGTACGGCATTGCCACGACACCCGAAGGCGACGTCTACTACGCCTCCCTAGCGGGCAACTACGTTGGCCGCATCGACACCGCGACAGGCAAGGCGACTGTGCTCGAACCCCCGACGCCACAACAGGGCGCCCGCCGCGTCTGGTCGGACAGCACCGGTCGCATCTGGGTGAGTGAGTGGAACGCCGGGCAATTGGCAGTCTTCGATCCGGCGAGCGAGAAATGGCGGAGTGGCGACTGCCCGGTCCCAGCCCACAGGCATACGCGGTGTATGTCGATGATCAAGACCAGGTGTGGGTCAGCGACTTCGGCGCAAACGCGCTGGTGCGGTTCGACCCGTCGACTGAAACCTTCACCTCGTACCCTCTGCCCGGTCCTGCATCCAATGTTCGCCAGATTCTCGGGCGGCCAGGTGAGGTGTGGGGTGCGGCGTCCGCGCTTGATCAACTCGTGGTCATACCAGCAGCGGATCCTACGCTTGTCCGACTTCGCCTCACGCGGCGCCTGGGCGCGTCGCAGCTCACTTCGACGATCGCAGACGTCCAACTTGACGACGCAGCGCGTCACGGCGGGAGTCACGAAACAAGTGTTCATGCCTGATCAGTCAGGCCCGAGCCGGTGGATCCGAAAAGGCCAACGCCGCCTCCTCGACCTCTCTATCCGCCGCAGTCAAGCGTCCTTCGTGCTGGTGCAAGTGTTCCTGCCACGAGGCGACGCTAAAGATCTCGATGAAGCGGTCCGGCCGGTCCCCGTCCCGGAACAGCTCCCAACGCGTCGCTCCGGTTCGGCGTCGAGACTGGCGGAGCTCGTCCATGGCCTCAAGGAAGGCCGCTTCCCGTTCAGGTGTGACGGTGTACTCGACCGTCACGACGACCGGTCCGGTGTCTGGCTCCGGGTCGAAGGCCAGTCGCGGCTCCGGCCAGTAAATGGCTGGCTCGCGATCGAGGTGACCAGTCTCCGGCACCCTTAAGAACACCCCCGCGACGACGCCGCCCAGTACGACGATGGCTGCGATGAGGAATGCCGGCTGCAGGCCGAAGCTCTCGGCCACAAGTCCCCAGAGCAACGCGCCAACCGTCATCGATCCGGTGAAGGTGAGCATGAAGACGGCGAGGGCACGGGCCCTGACCCAGACCGGCAAGAACAGCTGCAGCTCGGCGGCCAGCGTGGAGGTCATGGCCATCCAAGCCAGCCCCGCGAGCACCAGGATCACCAGGGCCGCCGGAAAGCTCTGGGTCAAAACGATCACGGCCAAGGCTGCCGCGTAAAGGAGGGCAGCGGCTGTCAGCAGCCCGCTGCTGGACAGACGGTCCCGCACTCGTCCGAGCACAAAAGCACCCAGGATGGCGCCGAGGCCCAACGCGGCGAACAGTGCACCGTATCCATCTGCTCCGAGGCCCAAGCGCTGACTGGCGACCAGTGGTAGCAGCGCCCACAGCGCCACCGCAGGTGCGATGAACAAGATCGTCCGGAGCAGGATGCGGCGCATGATGGGTTCGTGCCAGACGTACCGGCCGCCGGCGCGGAGTGCTGGCATGAAGCGCTCCCGGCGGTACTCTGATTCCGCCTTCGGCCGGCGCCAGACAAGCAGCACTACCCCGAAAAAGGCGACGCACGCCGCGTACAGGGCGAAGACAACTGGCACGCCACCCAGGTAGGCGATCACGATCCCGGCCAGCGCCGGGCCGATCGAACGGGCCCCATTCACGCTGACCAGGTCGAGTCTGGTTGCCGCTCGTAGTTGGGTCCTGGGCACCAGTTCAGGCATGGTCGCCTGCCATGCGGGGAGCTGCAGCGCTCCGCCGGCACCCAAGGCGAAGGTGAAGGCAAGCAGCAGGGCCGGTGGCATCTGCCCGGCGGCGGTGAGGACGGCGAGCAGGATGCCGAGGACGAAAAGGTACGCCTGCACCGTGATCAGGAGCCAGCGCCGATCGAAGGAGTCGGCTAGCACGCCGCCAGGTAGCGCGAGCAGCATCAGCGGCAAGGTCGTAACCACCTGCACCAATGAGACCAGCAGCCCCGCGTTGGGAGTGTCCACCAGCAGCCATTGGGCGCCAACGGTCTGCCCCCAGGTGCCAATCCAGCTGATGAACATGCCCAGCCAGAGCCAGCGGAAGGTGCGCTGCGCAAGAGGTGCCCAGGCGGAGGACTCAGCCAGCGGTCTTGAAGCGGTCTTCCCAGACGCAGCCGCGTCGCCGGCTTGGTCGCCGCCCTCTGTCATCTCACCTCCGCTGACTGCATCTCACACCGTCTCACGCCCCCGACCAACTCCGCATCACGTACGTGGACTGTGCCCTATCTGCAGATGGCGCACCATCCAAGTAATTGAGGCGGAGTGGTGTTGTGAGGCGTGGAGTGGACTCAAGACGCCCGGGCGAAGGCGCGAAGGACGCGCTCGCGGAGTACGCCCCGGCGATAGAGGTCGCGCCACAGCCAGCGGACGATTTGCCAGCCAAGATCGCGCAGGGCGTCCTCGCGTAGCTTCTCATCGAAGATCACATCCTCGATCCGCCGTCCTGGTTTCAGCAGCCGGCCGTATTTGATCTTGCCGTCGAACTCCCCCGATGGTCTTGTGTTCTTCCCAGCAGAAGTCCACCCGGGCGATGAGTCGGCCGTCGGGTCCAAAGATTTCACGTTGTGGCTCGGGAGCCGGTAGGCCTTCCTCCATCAGCCGCACGCGGCTGACTGACTCTCCGACGCTCTCGCTGCGGATATCCAGGAACGCGACAGCTCGGCGTGCCGATCGAACGCCGGGCCAGCGCTGCATCGCAAGTAGGCCTACCTCCAGATCCTCGTGGGCCAGGCCCAGCGCCAAGGCACGATCACCGGATGCCACCGCTTGTTCCATCGGTAAGGTGCGAGCCAAATCCAGCACCGTACGTGTCCGCGAACAGACGGCTACCCCGTCGATCATCGTCACCTCGCTTGTATCGAGGGGGGCGCCATGCACCTGGACGATGCTGCGCCTGGTCCCATTCCCCCGGCGATCGCGGGTCACGTGGACCCTGTCGACCGCTTCCGGCCAGACGGGCAGACCATGCAGCACCGCAGCCGATCCGTGGCTCACAATTGCGCCTTCCCGTAGCTGAGGCACCGTTCCCACGTACCAGGCGTCGATGCCGCTCATCGATCGTGAGATCAGATCGGCTGTCGGTGGCGTACGCCCCGCGCCTTACCCGTACCAGCTCGCTTCCTTGCTGGAGTCGCCTCAGATCGTCGTGGTTGTAGCCGTCGGCGAGCAGGGTACGGGTGAGCTTGATGTCGTGCATGGAGACACTTCACCGGAGCTGAGCCCAGGAGCGGAACCTGGTGGCACCACATCTGTGGAAAACTTCTCGCCAGGCGCGCCCTGCTGCCACCAGGTTGGAGGTGGACCGGTCTCTGCACTCTGCCTCAATTACTTGGACAGCGCAGCCTCTGCAAATGAAGCGGAGTCCGAGTAACTGGGGCAAAGTGATCAGAATGAGCATGTTCACCGTTGAGGTGACAAGCCACGGACGTGTCGAGATCGCGGGATGATGCTCATGTTGGATGCAGCTGGAATCATCGGCAGCGGTAGCCCTGGTGACTACCGGCTGTCGCCTCTCGAGCACGCCGAGGAGCTGAAAACCTCGGCCCCTGAGCTTGCCGCGCTACTGACTCGCAGCGCCCCCGTTGAGCTGGCGCGGCAGTACGCGGACGCCGACACTGAAGCGCTTGTCGCAGAGCGAACGTTCAAGCGATGGGTCATCCGGGCCAATTGGGCGGTCCTCGCTACGGCGACGGTGAGCGCGCTACTGATGGCTGTGGCGCTGCTTACCGACACATTGGGCGGATTGACGCAGGCAACTCTCATCGTGCTCGCTCTTACTGGTGTCGCGGCCGGTGGGTTCGCGTCGATGTCGCTATTTCGGGTTAAGGAGGGTCGGCTCCTCGAGGATTGGATGACCGCGCGCGCACGGGCGGAGACCAAGCGGTTGTCCTATTTCACCTACATCGTGAACTCCTCAGTAGGGCCGCCCGATCTCCAGCTCGAGCTGCTCAAATTGGAGTATTTCCGCCGCTATCAGCTCGATCTTCAGCTCGCCTATTACAAAACCAGTCGGTCGAGGCACCGCAATTCGGCCGAACGTACCCTGAGCATCTCGGCCGGATCCGTCCTCGTGGCCGCAATTGCTTCAGGTGCGGCCGGAGTATTAGGTGCCCTGCAGAGCGAATGGGCTGCGCTCGGTTCGCTGGCGGTGTTCGGCGCCGCGCTCCAGGCGTTCGCGGCCTCCCGCGAATCCATCAACCAAGATCGCAGGAACGCTGAACGCTATGACAACACCGCTCAGGCACTGTTGGGGTTACGCGAGCGTATCGATGACGTGCGACTCGGCATCGCCGCCGGGTCCACGTCGGTGCTCAGTGAGTACGTCGCCGCGGTGCAGGATCAGCTATCGCTCGAGCATCGGCAATGGTTAGAGGGAGCCGAGAACATGCAGGCAGCCGTGGCGCGGCTGGAGAAAGCCCTCAGCAGCGGAGGCTCGCAGAAAGACGCCGGGTCGAGCGGAGAAGGTGCCAACAGCAAGGACTGACCAGGCGTCCGCCTTGCGATGGAACCCCCTTCCTGCGGCCTACTGCTTGTCTAGCCAGGAGGCATAAGCCGCTGGCTTGTCGGTCAGCACTTTGTCGGCGCCGGCTGCCTTTGCCTTTGCCCATGCCTGTTCCTCATTCACGGTCCAGACAACGACGACGAGTCCAGCCTTCTTCAGCTCGGTTACGTAGTCCTTCGATGCAACCTCATGGTTCACCGCAACGGCCCACAGCTTCTCGTCAGCTAATTGGCTTACTGGAACCTTCTCGCCAACGAAGAGCATGCGAGGGAGATCGGGTGCCAGCTTTTCGATCTCCGCGAGCCGGTCCAGGTCGTTTGAGGTCACGACGGTGCGGTCACTCAGTCCGTTGCTGCGGATACCATCGATGAACTCCCGATTCTGCGCAGCGTTCTGGTCCACCTTGACCTCGACGTAGACCCATGAGTTGTAGCCCGCCAGACCCTCCATCAGATTTTCGTAGGTCGCAAGCGGATAAGAAGTCCCATTCTTCGTAAACGAGCGGCAATTCTCGCTGAGCACTTTCCATGTCGTCTGGGACACCCGGTAAGGCCGATCGCACCGTAGCCCCTGGGTCGCCCCCTCGTCGTGGACAATCACCGCACGGTTGTCGCTGGTCCACCGCACGTCGGTTTCCACCGCGAATCCGTCATCCGCCGCGGCGGTAAGGGATTCAAACGTCTGCAACGGGTACTTCTCGTCGCCGCCGCGGTGGGCCAGGATGTCCGAACCCGTGGGGTTGTCAGCTGTTGAGGTCTGCGACGGACTGCCCGAAGGAGCGGTGGTAGCGGCAGACGGAGCCGAGATGGATGGAGAATTGCCCTGGCCAGTCGTCCCATTGCGTTGGTCGCGCGTGAAGTACCACCCAGCGACACCAATAGCCACCAGCAAAGCGATCGACGTAGCAACGGCCACCAATCTGCCCGTTCGTCTTCGGACTGGCGGACCGTCGCTTCCAGCTCCGGCAGGCGCGGAAGGTGGCTCATCGCTCGTCCCGGCCGGGGCCGCGGATTCGACCGGAGGTACCGGAGGTGTTGTCACAGGTGGCGGGACCTCGGCGTCTGCATCGGATATTGACGGCTCGGCTGCCTCGCGGCGGACGTCGTTCAACGTGTCGTTCAGCACCCTCAAGAGTCGACGAGTGTCAAAGTTGACCGGGTTGATCTCGACCGCTTGTCGACGGGTCAAGGCCGCCAGCCCCTCTGGCAACTGCTGAGGCGACGGCATCTGGGCGTTGTCGACGAGAATGGGAATGACTCGAACGTCGTCGCGATACAGGGCGGTCTCAACCTCGAGTCGTACGAAGTCCTCGGGGTCATCGAGGCGTCTCGCTCCAGTGGCATCTCTGGCGGTGAGCCACTGGGGCCCGATCAGGGCGAGTAGCACCTGGCAAGAGCCCACCGCTGACTGGATTCGCTCTACGAAGTCGTCGCCCGGCTCGATGTTGTCGACATCCTTGAAGACCCGGTCAGCCCCCAGTTCAGCTACCAGCAGGTCGTAGAGCTGTCGCGCCGGCCACGCCGTCTCCTGGCGTCGATAGCTGATGAAGACCCGCCCCGCCTCGCCTCTCTCCATACTGACCACTTCCACTCACCCGCGCGCCTGCTGTAAGCCTAAGAGCTACGTTGCCGATGTCGGTCAGCGGAATCACGCTTGGCGAAGTATTCCGCCGCGTCGACGACTGCCCACTCCAACCGAATCCATGGGTGGGTCGGGTCAGAGTTCAGCCTTCTTTGCGCCTGAAGCGGTCGGACAGTCCCCGAGACGCCCGCCACAGAGTGTGCTCGCGAGAGATCGCCTCTTCGGCCTGGCCTACGAAGGAGGCCCAACGCTCCTCGCTGTTCAACGTCGGAAGCTCCGATGCGATCGAGGCGAGTTCTTGGCTCGCGATGCCATACGCCGTCGCCAGGTTGCGGTGTTGCTTCGCCTCGATCCATGCCACGACGCACCCGGCCGACGCTGCAAGGAAGCCGAGCAGGTCGAAGCTGATCCAGCCGAACGCTATGAGCGCTCCGCCGATGACGCCCGCGATTTCGAGCACAATGCTGACGAGCACCCATCCGCGCGCTCGGCGATCATTCCACCGCGCCTTCTCCGAATACCAGCGTTGCTGGTCGGTAATTCGGTCCGCGAGATAGACCTGCCGACGCTCATCGAAGTCGAGAGCCCGGACTTGGCGCATTTTGTCGCTGATCTGGTGCGCGCCGGATTCTGCAGTCCCCAATGAGATCGACCGAAGGTCCTGCAGCAGCGAGTAGGTCCGGGCAAGGAACTGCTTGTCGACGTCGGGGGCGTCGACCTCGAAGGGCTCGCCGCGCACCATGTATCGCCAGGCGAGCGTCTTGGCCGACTCCGCGGCGGCCCGGCCCTCGTACCAGGTTGTCAGCGGGCTTGTCGTGGCGAGAAAGAGCTCGGCGCCCAGCGCGCAAGCGAAGGCGACAAAGGCCAGCCCGCCGCCAACCTGAAACCCACCTGCGATCGTCAGGGTGAGCGCGCCGCCGAACGCCGCGACGAGCAGAGCACCGAGACGCACCCTGAGTGACCTCAGGTAGGACCGCTGGGCTCGCTGCGACTCCCGGTCCGCGCTCCGATACAGCGCGGGGAAATCGGCCGGGCCGTCAATGGTGACGCTCATCCTGGCACTCCTTCGAATCAGCCGTGCTGACGGCTCCGCGGGCTCTACCGTAGCGGCGCACCTGGGTCCCGGTGTTGATGTCGTTCGGGGAGTCCTCCATATTCACTTTCACATCAGACCGACAAGCGTTCTCGCCATTCTGCAATCTCCTCGGTGATCACCCTGTCGAATTGCCATGTCGCGATCACTCGAGAATTAGGCACTATTGCCGATGTGTCCGGTTCCCGCGCCGCGCGATTCTTATGGCGTACTCAAGAACTAGTCCGTCTCGGCGGCACGAAAGGAGCAGGGGCCATGACAAGCAGGAACACGGCCAAAGAATTAGGGACTCGACGGGCACGGAGCCGCCGTACCATGCGCGCCGGCGCTGCGGCATCCGGACTCGCTGTTGTCCTGGTATGTGGAGGGGCCGGCACCGCACTGGGTGCGCCCAATGAACCAGGTCAAGTCCATGTGGAAGGTCAGCTCATTCCAGTGGCGAAGAGCCCAGGGGTTTACCGAGTGACCGGCGGGCTGGTCGGCACCTACAATCTCCGGAGCGAGCGGGCGATGAATGTCTGGACCTATTGGACTACTCAGATCAGGGACCTCGAAGGGACCGAATCAATCACTGGCTGTGTAGACCAAAACCAAAACCAGAGCTGTGACAAGGGAGAGCCGTCGGAAGAGTTGACGCTCAACTTCACGCGTACGGCCAGCTTTGACACGTGGACAGGTCGGCTGATCGAGAGCCGCTCCATCCACAGAGTCAGCGGCAGTGGCCAGTTCTCCGGTGGGCTATTGAGGATGCGAGATCTCCCGGTTGGAGGCAGCGATGAAATCGTCTCGACGTACGAGGGCGACCTCCAGGTTCCGGAGCTTCAGGTGGACTCGAAGCCAGCAGGCTAAGTGTGTAAATCAACCACGTGAAGTGCACATCAAGGGTGGAACGCCGATTCATGTAAGTGAACGAAGGGCCGGTGTGGCGGGGCTCGGCTGTAGAATTATCTTAAGCCGAGCCCTCCGCGCCAAACCACCGACGAAGAATTCCGGCTCATACGCGACGACCATTCTCACGGATTATTGCGATGAATAGCAGGTTCAGGCGCCGCTTATCCACGGGCTTATATTGGGCTAATCATATGGGCCTATCTCGTGGCGTTCATCCTCACGATCGGCGACGTTTTTGGCGTTGGCGAAAACTACTGCTGCCCGAAACACCTCGGTGTGGACGGCGTTGGGACCCGACCGGCCTTGCACAGCTACCCGCCTTGCGTGCCTATCGCCAGCCGAGGAGGCCCGATAGGCTCGCCCTTGGCATATGGAATGCGTTTCCGCATCGGCATATTTGCCTAGATTCTTGGGTGCCGGCTCATGGGGAGCTGGGAGGTGCGCCGTCGTGACGGTTGACAAGGAGCTCTTCGCAGACACCCTCCCCACTTATCTCACGCGATTCGTCGGTCGCGAACGAGAGATCGCGACAGTGCTGTCGATGCTGCATCCGGGGCGGCTCGTCACGGTCTGTGGCGTCGGGGGCGCAGGTAAGACTCGGCTGGCTATCGAAGTGGCAAAGCTCAGCCGAGCTCGTTCCGGGACGACGGAGAACGGCGGCGGAGTGTATTGGGTGCCGCTCGCGGCCGTGGTTGATCCGACGGAAGTGCCAACGGCGATGGCTACGGGAATTGGCCTCGCCGGTCCGCTCGGTGATCGACCACTGGCTCCGGTCCTGAGGACGCTGAGAGATCGGCAGGCGCTGCTCGTATTGGACAACTGCGAACAGGTTGCCGCCGCATGTGGGGAGTTGGTGGCGTCGCTGCTCGCCGCCTGCCCGACGGTGACCGTACTTGCGACGAGCCGAATTCCTCTTCAGATACCGGCCGAGGAAGTGTTTGCCATCCCGCCGATGGGTGGCGCGGCACTCCCGTCGGATCCGTTCGAGAGTGATGCGACCGCCCTGTTTCTCGACCGGACGACCTCGATCGCTGGGGCCTATGCGCTGACCGAGCACAACGCTAAAACGCTTGGCGAAATCTGTGACGTGCTGCATGGCTTGCCGCTGGCCATCGAGCTTGCGGCCAGCTGGATTCCCGTGCTGTCACCGATCGACCTGCTTGATCATCTTCGGCAAGCCGACATCGCCCTGACCTCGGACACAGCGCTCGTCGAGGACCGTCATCGCAGCCTTGCGGTGATCTTGGATAGTTCCTGGCATTGGCTGAGCGCGAGGGAGCGTACGGTGCTGAGCGCGTTGGCGATCTTTGTCGGCGGCTTCACCCGTGAGGCGGCCGAGGCGGTGGCCGATGCGGATCTTGGCGTCCTGGCCGCATTGGCAGAGCGTTCGTTGATCCAACGGCTGCCGGATGCGCGGGGTGGGTCGCGCTATCAGGTCCACGAACTCGTCCGTCACTATGCATTGCGTCACGCTAGAAGATGACGGCCAGATTCGGGCACGACACTTCGCGTACTTCCTTGAAGTTGTGGAGACTCTCGAGACGTCCTGGAACACGCAACTGGAGCCGCTGTGGTCCAATCCCATCGGCGCCGACCTTGCCAACGTCAGCGCCGCCATGATGTGGGTCTTGGACGAGGGCGACGCCGAGGGAGCCTTGCGCATGGCGGTAGGCCTCGACAGGTTCTGGATCTTCTCTATTCCCCCGCCCGCCGTCCGCCTGGCGTGGCTGGAGGCCGCGCTGGGCCTGCCGTTGTCGCCGTCGAGTGTCGTCGGCATTCGCGCCAGAGCAAAGGCGTACCACCTTGCTGGGCTCCTGAAGACTCGAGCCGACCCGGTTGCCGCCCAGCAATTGCTGGAGCAGGGACTGATGCTCTTTGAAAAGATTGGCGATCAGGCCGGCGTCGCGAACTGCATGTGGAACCATGGCGCCGCCGGACTTCTTCTCGGGGACCCCGAGAAGGGCCGGCGCGAGATAGCCGAGAGCTTGGTCCGCTACCAAGCCTGTGGTGACGTACTGGGTGTGGCCTGGTCCATCGAGACGCTGGGGATTGCGGACTTCGTCCTCGGTGATTACAACGAGGCATCGTCACATTTGCTTGAGAGCGCCACCCAGTTCGAAAGCCTGGATGCCCCGCTCGGGGCATGCCACGCGCTGGTTGATCTGGGTTTGACGCTTCGCCTCGAGGGCAAGCTGCCCGCTGCGCTGAATGCTTACCGGAACGCTCTGCGCTATCAGCGGGACTATCGCTTCACGACTGAGAGTCCCGACACCCTCGAAGGCCTCGCGGCGATCGCGGCCGCGCTAGGGCACCTCGATCTGGCCGCGAAGCTGTTCGGGACGGCGGCCGGGTGGCGGGAGACCTATCAGCAGGAATCGGTGTTCCCAACGCCCAACGACTTCCAGAAGTCGGCCGCCAGCGTGCGCCGCCGCCTCGGTGAGCGAGCCTGGTTCGAGGCGTACGAGGCCGGCAGGAAGCTGAACTCCGAACACGCCATGGGTCTCGCTGAGAAGGCTGTTTCTGCTTTGGAAGAAGAGCTTCAGCGCAGGTCCTTGGGCTTGACCGCCCGGGAGATCGACGTCCTGAATCTGGTGGCCGATGGGCTGAGCAACGCCGAGATTGCCGACCGGCTGGTGCTGAGTGAACGTACCGTGCATGCCCATCTGCGATCGATCTTCGACAAGCTGGGCGTGAATACCCGGACAGCCGCAGTGCACGCGGCCTCCTCGCTGTTCGCCAGTCGATGACGATCAGACGTGAGGAGGTGGCTTGGTGAGTGTGGATGCCGAGCCGTTCGCCGATCGGTTTCCGTCGTATCTGACCCGGTTCGTCGGTCGAGAACAGGAGATCGCGACGGTGCTGTCGATGCTGCGTCCGGGGCCGCTCGTCACCGTCTGTGGGGTCGGAGGCGCAGGTAAGACTCGGCTGGCTATCGAGGTGGCAAAGCGCAGTCGTGCCCGCTCGGGGTCGACGGCGGGCGGCGGCGAGGTGTACTGGGTGCCGCTCGGGGCGGTGGTCGATCCGACCGAGGTGCCAACGGCAGTGGCTACGGGAATTGGCCTGACCGGTCCGCTTGGTGATCGGCCGTTGGCTCCAGTCGTGAAAGCTTTAACAGATCGGCGGTCGCTGCTCGTATTCGACAACTGTGAACAAGTCGGCGCCGCATGCCGGGACTTGCTCGCATCGCTGCTCACCGCCTGCCCGATGGCGACCGTATTGGCGACCAGTCGAGTTCCGCTCGAGCTATCTGTCGAGGAGGTGTTTGCCATCCCGCCCCTGGGTGGTGGGACGCTCCCGTCGGATCCATTCGAGAATGATGCGACCGCCCTCTTCCTCGACCGAACCACCCTGGTCGCCGGCGGCTATGCGCTGACCGAGCACAACGCCAAAACGCTGGGCGAAATTTGTGCCGTGCTCCATGGTTTACCGCTTGCGATCGAGCTCGCGGCCAGCTGGATTCCTGTCTTGTCACCGCGCGACTTGCTCGACCATCTTCGGCATGCCCGCACCGGCCTGGCCTCAGACACCGCGCTCGTCGAGGAGCGTCATCGCAGCCTTGTGGTGATCTTGGACAGTTCCTGGCATTGGCTGAGCGCCAGCGAGCGTAGGGTGCTGAGCGCGTTGTCGATCTTCGTCGGCGGTTTTACCCGGGAAGCGGCTGAGGCGGTGGCCGGGGCGAGCCTGGGCGTACTCGCCGCATTGGCAGAGCGGTCGCTCATCCAGCGGCTGCCGGATGCACAAGGTGGATCGCGCTACCAGGTCCACGAACTCGTACGCAACTATGCGTTGCGCCAAGTAGAAGATGACGGCCCGCTGCGAGCCCGGCACTTCGCGTACTTCCTTGAGCTTGTGGAGAGTCTCGAAACGTCCTGGAACACGCCGGTCGAGCCGCTGTGGTCTAATCCCATCGGCGCCGATCTGGCCAACATCGACGCCGCAACGGTGTGGGCCTTGGATGAGAGCGACGCCGAGGGGGCGTTGCGCATGGCGGTCGGGCTCGACGCGTTCTGGATCTTCTCTCTGCCGTCGGCCACTGTTCGAACCGCACGGTGCGAAGCAGCGCTTGCTCTGCCGTGGTCGCCAACGAGTGTGGTCGGCATTCGCGCCAGAGCAAAGGCGTATCACGTTCTCGGGCTACGAAAGCTTCCGACCGACTCTGACGCCGCTAAAGGTCTCATGCTGAGGGGCCTCGTGCTCTTCCAAGAGATTGGCGACGAGGCCGGGGTGGCAGCCTGCATCCGGGATCATGGGGCAGCCAGCATTCGCTCCGGCGACCCCGAGAACGGTCGGCGTGACGCAGCCGAGAGCCTCGCCCGCTGCCAAGCCTGCGGCGACGCCCAGGGGGCGGCGTGGTGCTAATCGGTGCTGGGGGCTGCTGCCTTCAGCCTTGATGAATACACCGTGGCGTCGTCAGATTTCCTCGAGTGCGCCAATCAGTTCGAGAGCCTGGGCAGTCCCTTCGGTGCGTGCCACGCGCGCGTCGAGCTGGCTCTGGCGCTTCGCCACGAGGGCAAGCTGACCGCTGCGCTGGACGCGTACCGGAACGCCTTGCACTACCAGCGGGACTATCGGTTCACGACCGAGAGCGCCGATATCCTTGAAGGCCTCTCGGCGATCGCGGCTGCGCTGGGGCACCTCGATCTGGCCGGGCAGCTGTTCGGGACGGCGGCCGGGTGGCGGGAGACCTATCGGCAGGAATCGTGGTCCCCGATGCCCGACGACTTCCAGAAGTCGGCCGCCAGCGTCCGCCGCCGCCTCGGCGAGCGAGCCTGGTTCGAGGCGTACGAGGCCGGCAGGAAGCTGAACTCCGAACGGGCCATGGGTCTTGCGGAGGAGGCTGTATCTGCTTTGGAAGAAGAGTTTCAGCGCAGGTCCTTGGGCTTGACTGCCCGGGAGATCGACGTCCTGAATCTGGTGGCCGATGGGCTGAGCAACGCCGAGATTGCCGACCGGCTATTGCTGAGTGAACGTACCGTGCACGCCCATCTGCGATCGATCTTCGACAAGCTGGGCGTGAATACCCGGACAGCCGCAGTTCACGCGGCCTCCTCGCTGTTCGCCAGTCGATGACGAGTGGAAGTCAAGGAGGCGGCTTAGTGAGTGTGGATGCCGAGTCGTTCGCCGATCGGTTTCCGTCGTATCTGACCCGGTTCGTCGGTCGAGAACAGGAGATCGCTGAGCTCGAGGCCATGTTGGAGCCGCACGGGCTGATCACCATCTGCGGGGTAGGCGGCCTGGGCAAGACCCGACTGGCAATCGAGGTGGCGAGGCGGTTCTCGGAGGCCGAGAAGCCTCCGACGGCCGAGGTGTTCTGGGTTCCGTTGACTGGGACCGCGCCGAGTGAGCTGCCGACGGCGATCGGGCAGGGAATTAGGCTGCACGGCCTGTCGGGGTCCGAGCCATTTGGCGCATTGGTGGCTGCCTTGCGCGATGTTCCTGTATTGCTGGTGATGGATAACTGCGAGCACGTCGCCACCGCATGCGGAGAGCTGGCGGCAGAGTTGCTCGCTGGCTGCCCACGCCTGACAATCCTGGCGACCAGCCGGATTCCGTTCGAGGTGGACGTCGAGCAGGTGTTCGCCATTCCACCCATGAGTCGCGAACCCCACGGCGACCTTGGTCAAAGCGATGCGACCGACCTGTTCATTGACCGGGCAACAGTGCTCGCCTCGAGCTACGCCTTCACAGCGACCAATGCGGGGGTGATCGGCCGGATTTGCCGCCAGCTGGACGGCTTGCCGCTGGCCATCGAGCTGGTTGCGAGCTGGATCCGGGTGCTGTCGCCGGAGGACCTCCTGTCCCAGATCGAAGCCACAATGGATGCACCAAGTGCGAGTGTCGGGATGGGCGTAGCCGACCGGCACCGTAGCATGCGCGCCGTCCTCGACGGGTCATGGCAGTGGCTCGGTGAGGAGGATCGCTCGGTGCTGGCCGGCCTGGCGGTCTTCGTTGGTGGGTTCACGCGCGAGGCGGCCGAGGCGGTGACCGGCGCCAGCCTGACGTCGCTGGCGACGCTCGTAGAGCGATCCCTGATCCAGCGGCTGCCCGACGGTCTGGGAGGCACCCGCTACCAGGTTCACGAGCTGGTGCGGAGCTATGCCCTCGATCGCCTGGCGGATGCTGGGCCGGACGCGGTGGCGACCGCGCACCGTTGCCACCTGGAGTACTTCGTCCAGCTCTCTGAGGCGTACGAGGAGTCGTGGAATACACCAATCGAGCCGGACTGGCGCAACCCGCTCGCCGCGGAAGCCGCGAACTTCGACGCGGCCATGCTGTGGGCATTGGATCAGGGTGATCCCGAGCGGGCCTTGCGGATCATGGACGCGATGTTTGCGTTCTGGTTGTACTCATCGACCTCGTTCGCGATCCGGCGGGATCGCCTGGCACGTGCCCTGACCATGCCCTGGACCCCGTCCGAACCGGATTCGATCCGAGTCCTGGCGAAGGCGTTGAATCAGCGGGCCTACCACGTCCACCAGGATGATCCGGCCGCTGCTTTGGCCCTGTTCACCCGGGGGATGGGCCTGATGCAGCGAGCGGGCGATGAGGCCGGGGTGGGCGCGAGCCTTCGGGGATGCGCCGCTGTATGCATTCAGGCGGGCGACGCAGAGGGCGGACGTCGCTACACCCTTGAGGCCAGTGTCGTATGCCACGCCGCTGGGGACCGGCAGGGTGAGATGTGGTGCGAGTACGGTCGGGCGTGGGCGGCTTATGTGGACGGCGACTTCCCCTTGGCAAGAGCGCTATTCCTCGTGGCGCGGGCCGGCTTTGAGAATCAGGCGGCCTCTTTCGGCGCCTATGCCTGCCTGGTGTGGCTGGGAGACGTGAGCCGTGCCGAAGGGCACTGGCGTGCGGCAGTGGAGTCATACCGGGAGGCGCTCGATGAGCTGCGGACCCACCACTTCACCGTCCATGGGGTGGACCTTCTGGAGGGACTTGCCCTGTCGGCGGCGGCGCTAGGCCTGTTCGATGCATCTGCGCGACTATTCGCAGCCGCTGCAACATGGTTCGACACACACGGCGCCGAAATCCGCACCGGCTCCGATCCGGACGCCTGCGATCAGGCGATCAGCCGGCTGCGGGTCCAGCTCGGGGAGGCCGCCTGGGAGCGGGTGTACGCAGAGGGACGACGGCTCAGCTCGGCGCGCGCGATCCAGCTGGCTGAGGAGGTGATCGGCGAGTTGATCACGGCGCTCGACGCTCGACAGATCGGCCTCACTGATCGCGAGCTCGATGTCCTGCGGCTTCTGACCCTTGGCCTCGGCAATTCTGAGATCGCCGAGCGCCTCGTCATCAGCCCTCGCACCGTGCACGCCCACCTGCGCTCCATTTTCACCAAGCTGGATGTCACCACTCGCAACGCCGCCGCCCGTGAAGCCGGCCGCCGCCACCTCATGTGAAACCGAATTCTGCCCGGTGAGTTCCGCAATGGGCTGCCGATGATCTGTGCCTGGGTGACCTTGTTCATGCCGGCAATTTCATGCCGGCAATGCCCGAAGTTCCGTCCGGCGGGGCAACGTCGGTGAGATCCATCATCGGAGCAGGGCCTTTGGCACGGCTCGTGACCGGAAAGGCAGCGATGCCTCGCTACCGCCCCAATCTGACGATCTGGACCGCGAGCTCAAGCGAGAGTCCGGGCCCTCCGGACAAGTGTTTCGGCCTTGGCAGCCGTTACCAGCGCGACGCCGTACTCCACTTCGGCCTTCGCGGAGAGCAGCTCGCGGAACGCCTTCTCGGCCGTGGGGCTTCTGGTCGCTTGCCCAGCGCCAGCTTCAGTTCCTTCGCAGCTGTCGCGTGGTCCTTGCCCTTGCTCGTCGTGCCGGTGAGCATGGTGACGATTGCGTCCTTGGAGCTGATGCCCGCGTGGATCGCGTCGCCCGCAGCGGGGGTGTGACGTTCGGCGGCGAGGTTGTCCTCGGCTGAGGCGAGGTACTCCTCAGCCTTCTTGAGGAAGCTCTTGGCGTGGTTCCTCTGCTCGGTGGTGGCCATCACGCGACTCCACTCTTCACCCGCGGTAAAGAACCGATCAGTGCGACGCCATTGATGAGGATCTCCCGGACGACCGGTTCGCCGGTGTCTGCCAGGCGGGTGAAGTCCTCGGAGGTGAAGACGAGCACGTCGCAGTTGTTGCCTAGCCGGGTACGAACTGCGTCCTCCAGGTCGGTGCGACCGTCCCAGCCGGCCGCGGCTATGACAGCGAGATCGACATCGCTATCGATGTTGGCCTCACCGCGCGCGATGGATCCGAAGAGGATGACGGTCTTTACGTCGTGGCCAACCGCTTCGCGTACGGTGTCTGTCAGCGCGGTGATCGGATCGAGGAGGACGCGCAGGGGCGCGACCGAGACGTGGTCCTCGTTGATGGTGTGCACGCCTGCTCGGCCGATGGTTTGGGTGTTGACCAAGCCGAGCTGTGTCAGCGCCTTCAATGCCTCTTGGACCGTCCACAGGCTGTAGTCATCGCTGACGAGGGCATGGACCTGTCGTCCCGTCAGGGGAGTATCGGTGCGCAATAGTGCCGCTAACACGGCTCCACGCGCGCCCGGGATTACTCCGCCGAATGGCTCGCTGAAAAACACACGTTCAGAATACCAGTCATATGACAGGCATGACAGTCACGTGACTGGATTTGGGGAGTTCGCGGGAAGCGCCGACCGAGCGCGCAAATCTGATGAAGAACCAACAATTGCGCCAATTGCTCTTTCGTGCCCTGGAGCACGCAAGCCTCCGGCGCGCGCAACGCGAAGTTGGACAACCGTTGCTGGACCTACTGCCGTACTCGGGCCTTATGAGGGTTCCTTCGTAGGGCCGCCGACAAGGGCGAAATGAGGTGGAGCCAAGGGTGCCCTCGAACGCTTAACCCCTTGCTTGCAAAGTGACGGAAGGAGGCTCGTTGAGCCTCTGGATAGGCGTGTCCAGCGCTAAAGGCCTCGCTGAACATCGCTGAAGGATGCAGGCGTTGCTGTACTTTGCTGCTGTACCGCACCCGGTGACGGTGGAGCACTGTCGGTCATGCAGCCAGGGCTGTTCATGAACGTGACGCCCTTGAGAAGAGTGCACAAGTCTTGCGCTTCCATGGCATTTAGAACTCATCGAGCTGTGGGAGCACCTTATCGGCCAGTGCGATCAGGCTTTCGGCCTTCCCCAGGTCGCCCAAAACCTCTTCCTCGGTGACCGCGGGATTCTCGGAGGAGGCGTACTCAATCTGGTTGCGCCGCGCGCGCATCCTGTTGAACGGACGGATGAGCTTGCCGAGGGGTGGGTCGAACTGAGCGAGCGCTGTGTCGTAGAGGACGATATGTCCGCCCTTGGATGTGGCCCGCAGGCCCTGGGCTTCAAGGATCGCCGCGAGTGACTTCCGAGCCGCGTCGTAGGTCAGCGCGTACGCGCCCTGGGGATCCGAGGACGCAATTGTCCTTGCCGACGTCAGGTGTCGACGTGCATCGTTGAGAATGGTCGCTGCCAGCGCGGCGGACGCGGTGACATGCTCAAGCTCGCCGCGGTCAATGAGGGCTTGGATGGTGTCGTGGCCCTTCTGCCAGATCACAGGTTGGCTCCTTCAAGGTCGAGCTCGATGATCGGCCGGGATCGGACATGGGTGAGGAAGGCATCCTTGCTTTCGTGGGTGCTCCATGCCAGAGGACGGACGGAGCGAACGTTCACCTCGCGATGCAGCCTGCCGCGGGCTTCCTCGGCGAGGGCGAACAGCTCGTCGACGTCGGGCTGGCCGACGACCAGAACGTCGACGTCGTTGGGTGGCCCTCCCGCTTCGCCGAGATAGCGGGCAGCCCACGAACCGTAGATATACGCCCGCTCCACCCCATCGATCCCAGCGAGCGCGGCTTCGAGAACCGGCTTGGGCCCGTATGTCAGCGCAATCAGCTCCGCCAGCGCTCCGAAGAGTGGCGAGTCCAAGTTTGGCCAGACCCGGCGGGCCCGGCCGACCCGCTCCTCCGAAAGGAGGCCGGCAGCGACCATGCGGTCCACTTCGCGCACCGCGGTCGGCAGCGAGGTCCCAACCGCTTTGGCGAGGTCGCTCAGCGTGACGTGTCGTTCTGGGGTCAGGAACAGCTCGGCAAGGATGTTGCCAACAGTGTCCGACCGGAGCACCGGAAGAAGTCTCGATGCCGGAACTTTCATAAAACAGAGTATAACTCTTAGATAATGAAAGTCAAACTCCCACTCAGCATGCCGCTCGAGCCCACTGAGCGACCAAGTCGTTGCTGCACTTTGTGAGCTGTACTCGACTTTGAGCGACTCAATCGAAGCTTTTCAAACCGGCTCTGACAAGGAAAATAGTGGAGCCAGGGGAACTCGAACCCCTAACCCCTTGCTTGCAAAGCACGTCGTGGCCATGTAACCACCGTGCATCCAGTGTCTTCCTTTCTGCACATTTCCTTGTCAGAGGCACATTCAGGCCCTGGCTATGCAGTCCCGTGCATCCAGTGTCGTGCAGTGAACTGAAACGGATCTGAAACGGAAGGGGTGATGTCCAAGATCAAATAGCAGGGCCCCACAGTGTGCGGCCCGACCAGTGTTATGAGCACCGACCGGGCCTGAGATCCCAGCTAACAAGGAGCTGAAATCCCAGTGTCCAAAGTAACCGAGCTGGCCACGGCCCAACTATCCGCCACCGACACGCTCGTGATCGAGCTGGTCGAGGCAAACGAGACGCCCGCCGTCGTCATCGTCCGGTGGCCTGCCAAGGCATCGATCCTGCACCCGCGACGGCTCCCCGACGCTGCAGCCGTCATAGCACGCATGTTCGCTGCAGCATCCACCGAGCTGGCCGCGATCAAGTCCCGGATGAAGCTGTGAGCGAGCTCCGAAGCGCCTCCGCCGTGCTGGACCAGATCCGCGAGCGGCTCCTAGCTGAGGCGGAATCCTCCGTCGCAGCGGCGAACGTCTCGAGCGCATCAATCGGCCGTGCCAGCAGAAGGACGCCAGGATCTACGCCAGCATCTGTTTGGTACGGGTTGCATAGTGGCGGAAAGCAGCTTCCAACGGACCTATGGACCGTTAGGCCACACTTCTGGTCAGATGTATGCCAACCACGTCGATACCTACCTTGCTCGGGGCCTGACGTTAGGGGGTGCCGCTTGTCTCGCGAGCAGGGCAGATACGGCCGCGATGGGCGGAGTCATCAGGAGTCGCTTCAATTTCAGCGCCAAAGGGCTGCTGCGGCGAGGGCAGCCGAGCGAGAGCGCAAACTCCAAGAGCCTGAGGCTGGTAAGGCCGCGGCCGAGCAGCTGAACACCGAGCTGGGTGCTCGGACTGCGCGGCTGGAATCGATTCTTCGGCGCGGTCTTGACCGGGAATCCGCCATCGATCTGAACGCTATGGTTCGACACGACGAATTTCCGCCACTTGCACCTCACCCCAAGGACAAGCAACAGCGGATTCGCGACCACGGCGATGGCAGCCGTCGATCCTTCGTGACTAGCCGGGTCCAAAATTGAGGCCGCCGCGATTACCGCCAGCGCCGGATTTGAACCAGTGACCTCTGCCGTGTCGGGGCAGCGCCGCGCTCGTAGAACCTCGGACCGGTCGAACTCCTCGGTCGCGCCACCGCCGCACTCGGCCGCCTCAGTCCAAGCCTGCTGCGGCCAGCTCGGCGGCCCACCGGCACTTGGCGCAGGGGTGATGCCAAAACGTCTAGCGGGGCCAGCAGCGGGGTAGAGTCCCTGCCATGCCTGCCTACGTCGTCGTCGAAACCGACGTCACCGACCCGGAGCGGTACGAGCAGTACAAGGCCGCGGCGCCGGCCGCGATCGCCGCGGCTGGTGGCCGCTACCTCGTCCGCGGCGGCGAGCTGGCCGTCTTCGAGGGCGACTGGCAGCCATCCCGCCTGGTGGTGCTTGAGTTTGACGACTTGGCGGCCGCTAAGCGCTGGCATGAGTCGGAGGCCTACCAGGAGGCGAGAAAGCTGCGCGAGGGTGCAGCGCGCTTGCGCATGGTGGCCGTACAGGGCATCGACTAGGCAAGGTTCGCGGCAGCTGGTCGCGAACCTGGCAATTGCAAGACGATGCTGTACGAAGTCGCCGTTCATGCCCTGGTCATGATGCCGTGCAGGTCGATCCCTACTCGGCGAGCACGCGGCGGGCGATCTCACCAAGCGGGTCATTGCCGACCCTTGAGTTCAGCACCTTTGACCAGGGCTGAGCGAGTGGCCCCGGTGTGTCAATGGTCATGCTGCGCTCAGGGGCTCTCGTGCCCTTCGCCATCGTGATTGGGGGATGCATTCTCGGCCTCGTCATCTTGGTTATGGCGGCGATTTTGGGTGCGGCCGCAAGCTCGGGAGCGGCACCGGTTGCGGCGAACACAGTCACGGTAACGGCCACAGCGACGAAGACAGTGAAAGTCAAGGTAACCAGGAAGCCAAAGCCGGCCCCGACCAAGACGGTCACCGTCACTGCTCGGCCCAAGCCGCCCTCAGCGGACAGTGAACGTAGCCCCGATCCCGGCGCCAGTCGCAACTGCACCCGGGCTACTCCCCGTGCCTCCCCCCCGCATCCGACTATGACTGTCGTGGTGGCTCAGGCAACGGACCAAAGTACACCGGACCCGTCCTCGTCAGGGGTGCCGACACCTACGACCTAGACCGAGATGGTGACGGAAAAGCGTGCGAATGGTCGTGATCAGGATGCGAATCGAGTGAGCTAACTGGCGGACTCTTCCCGGCATCCCTGATCCGTCGGACACGTCTCGACTGAGGATGGTGGTGAGCAGGAACAGCGCCGGGGCCAGCACACCGGCCAATCCATCGCGCTTGACCTGGGCTAAAAGTTGTATCCAGTCTCTGTTCATCGTCGGTTTCAGTAGTTCGCGGTGCTGTACTGCGGTCACCCGAGGGTGCCGCCGATGGCCCTGGCCCAGCCGAACCAGATGATCCCGTTCAGCACCGCCACCACGACGGCAAAGGAAAGGCCGATCATTGACTGGCTGCCGCTTGCCAGGATGGCGACAATCATCGCGATCGTCACGACAGCCAGAGCGGCCGGAAAGGCTGCCACCCTTCCAATCGTGCGTCCCAGCGCCTGCCGCTCGGTCTCGCAAAGGATCGCTAGCTCGGCCTCGGACATCCCCTTCGTCATCGTCGCCACAGACCCCACCCTCCTGCCACCCGCCGAATCCGTGAATCGCGGTCCAAGCAGGCCGAAGCGCCCGAAGAGCACGGACGCCATGAAATCAGCGGAACTCCGTGCCGCTGACCTGGCGAGTCTCCGGTCGATCACCTCACGGCGGGCAGCCGCTGCCCGCGGTCGGGCTCCCGATCTTGAGCTGCGGCACGACCGGGCGCCAGGCGAGCGGCGACTCCGGGACGACCCGCGTCGGGGCCGGGAAGTGCCGGACGGCAGGTCGCTTCGCCGCAACCACCTCGAAGCCGCCGGACAAGGCGACGTGGGCAGGCAACGGCAGGTAGCGCCCGTGTTCGCCAACCTCACCGCCGTGGATGTCGTTAAGGGCGGCGCCCCGTCCGGTGTAGGTGAACACCGGGCCCATGGCCGGGCCGACGAGGGTTGCGCCATCGGGATGCGGATGGGTCGAGGTCGGCACCGGGAGGGTACAGACGTGCTGTAGACGACCGACTGCGTTGGTCGCCGAGCCGAACGTCTCGATGACGATGGCGCCGCCGAGCTCACACCCGGTCGGTGTTCCGGCGGCATCGCCCAGTGTCTTGGGGTCGAGTGCGGGGACGACGCCGTCGTCCTCGATGCCGGTCACGGTGAGGTACGGGCCACCCGGGCTCCCGTCCCGGCCGACCGCCTGTGCGGCGAGGGCGTAGCGCTCTCCGTCCTCGGTCTCCAGCCAACTCCCGCTGGCTGGGGCGAAGTCGCACTCGTACGGCTCGCCGGTCTCCATGTCCACGGTCCACACCGTGCCGGCCCGTGACAGCCGCGACAGCCGGACGCTGCCGGCGTGGGGCCGTCCGTGCAGCCGAGCCACCGCGACCCGGCGGAACCGCGAGCGCCTCGACCCGTCATCCTTCATGCCTGCACCCCTGGGCGCTCCGGTATCGCGGATCTTGTAGGCGAGGGCCGCCACCCGCTCTTGACTCTGCATCCTCGTGGGGTAGCGCCGGCACTCAAGTACGACGAATCCCTTGCCGCCGACTCGTACGCCCCCTTGCCATCGATCTCCGACCTGGTACCCGACGGCCTCTCAACTTCTGCCTGCCCTCTATGTCCTGCAGTCCGAGCGCGGACGCAACCTCCTTTAGCAAGATAGCAGCGTGCTAACCGTCTCCTGGCTAACAACGTACGGTTACGCGATAGATCGTTCAGTCAAATTTCTCCAGCGACCCCGCGTTCGCAAGACCCTCGACCGCCTCACTGGGGCCGTCCTCATCAGCTTTGGGATTCGAGTGGCCACAATCGAACACCACTAATGGTTTAGTTGCCTACCAAACCTCTGCGCCTTAGCAAGCGGTTAGTAATCCTTCAGTGGGTCTGCTTGGTCGCAACCGATCCTGAACGACCTCGACATAACTCACCTGGACCGAGACGAGTCGACCTACGTCACCCCCGAGAACTCAGAAGAGATCCCTAAAGGTTGTCAAGGTCGAGGATGGTCCTGATCGTGGGCATGGCAATAGCGCCGCTTTTATCCGTCGCCTTCTAAAACATAGGTTTGCCAGGATGGAGTTATGCAGCGCGACGGCCTGACCGTCCTGATTTCTGGCGCCGGAATTGCCGGTGCGACGTTGGCGGCACTGCTCGGTCGGGCAGGACACCGAGTAACCGCTGTGGAACGCGATCAAGGCGTCCGATCGAGCGGTAATCCGGTGGATGTGCGCGGAGGTGCGTACCAGGTTGCGGAGCGGCTCGGTGTCATGTCGCACCTGCAGGACGCCGCGACCAAGGTGCGCGAGTTGATCTTCGTCGACGATGCCGGCCGACGCGTGGCGAGTATCCGGACTCGGCAGCGTAGAAGATCGCGAGGTTGAGGTGCCGCGGGCAGATGTCAGCGCGATCTTGGTCGAGGCCGGCCGCGGAGATGCCGAGTTTCTTTTCGGCGAGATGATCACCCGGATTCAGTCGGACGACGGTGGTGTCGACGTGATCTTCGACCGGGCTGCTCCACGCCGTTTTGACCTGGTGGTAGGGGCCGATGGCATTCACTCCGGAGTCCGCCGTTTGGCGTTCGGGCCGGAAGCCGACTTCCTACAACATCTCGGCATGTATGTCGCGACGGCGGAACTTGGGATTCCCGTGGAACGCGACGACGTGGTGATCATGTACAACGAGCCGGGAACCGCGGTCGCCTTGCATCCGGGAAGGGGATCCCCGGGGGTCGCCTTCATGCTTCGATCTCGAGCCCGCATTGATCATCGGGACCCGGAGGCGGCCCGAGAGCTGCTGGAGGAGGCATACCGCAATGTCGGCTGGCGGACGCAAGAGCTACTGTCCATGTATCTTGCGGCTGAAGATGTCTACTTCGACAGCGTCAGCCGGATCCGCATGTCGTCCTGGTCACGCGGCCGCGTGACATTGCTGGGTGACGCAGCCTCATGCGTCTCGCTGTTCGGCGACGGCTCGAGTTTTGCCATGGAGGGTGCGGCGACGCTCGCCGCATCCCTGAACGCTTCGCCACATGAGATCCCAGCCGCCCTGGCCCGGTACGAGTCGGCTCATCGCGCGGTCACGCGTCCCCGACAGCGCAAGGTCTGGATCGCCTCCCACCTGCTGATCCCAAGCTCACAACTAGGCATAACGCTGCGTGACCAGGCCCTGCGACTGGCCCGCCGGCGGGCAGACTGACTCCTCGGGCCTGTCACTTCAGGGCTGAGAATTGAGCATTGGCGGTTCGAGCGATTGACCAGCCGTCGACCAGCCGGACCAGCTGCTGAAGTGCCGGAGTACTCTCCGGGCCCGAAGCCAGCCAGCTAGCCATACGAGAACGCATTGGAGTGAGGTCGAGGGTGTGGGGGGCTCCTTCCACGACTCGGCGCAATTGTGGGCGTTGCCCGGAGCACTGCTGCAGTCAAGGAACTCTGATAGTTCCTTGACCTTGATGGGGGAACAGCCTGATCGTCCAATCTTGTTTCAGCACCTGAGCCTGTCGACGCTTTATCTGCGCGGTTCGAAGATAATCGTCGATTCACCTGCGATCATCTGCGCGGTGCGTCGATAATCGACGCTTCAGCCTCGTAGATCATCTACGTGGGTCGTCGATTGGTCGAGGATTCACCTGCGCGCGAGCGATCGCGAGGAGTTCCTCGACGCGGGACCCATAGGCACCGCTAAACCGCTAGGCGGTTCGGTCAGAGTCCTTGATCGCGACCGGCGAGGTCATCGGCTTGCGCAAGCCGTGGCACCGCACCAAGAGACTCCCATGTTATGGTCGTGAGCCGCTCGCGGGACGAAGATCAACAGCTCTCATCCACCCTTGACGGCACTCGTGGACAGCAGGAGGACCAAAGGGCAACAGCATCAGCGTTTGTGTGGGGGCACCGGCTCGCCGAAGAGGAACTTCCGACCAAATCGAAGTTCTTGCCCGCTGCCCTTGCATCGGGGGCAGATGTGGTGTGCGTAGCTAGCGACCCATCCCTTTTCTCTTTGGTGTGTTCTTGCACCTTGAGCACTTCACCCATGGACTGAGTTTCAACGACGCCACATAGAGCAAGATCGGGATCGCAAAGATCAGAAAGACCGTAATTCCATCCACGGTGTCAGCCGCCCGTCAATCCTTGAGGAGGCTCTAATGGTGGCCCAAAATGCGGTGTCAGCGCTAGGTGTTGTCGTCCCGATATCTAGCCGGACTTATGCCCGCACACGACGCTGGGCTTCCCCACAGCCGGCTTCTCAGGTATGGCTGTGAGCGGCTCGCGGGACGCAGATCAACAGCTTTGACCCACCGTTGACGGCCGTCCGCACCGCGTACCCGGCCCAACCATTCCTGCCGTTCCAACCCGGCGATGGCACTCCGCCGCTCGTTCGCGCGCATTGGCCGCTACGCCCCACGACAGCCGCCACCACCCGCTACCCTGCTGTGGCGGCGGCGATCGTACGCATCCATCGGTGAGTCCGCTACAGCTTTGGCACGACACAGGGCAGGAGGCCCACGATGAGACGAGATCTAAAAGCGTTCGTGCTGTCCCTGGGCGGTTTGCTCGCAGTCGCGGGGTCCGGACTATTTGTGCTGTGGGCGGTGCTCAGCTGATGTCTGAAAGGAATATTCCCCCGGGCTGTTCCGGCTCCGACCGTGAGCCTCGCACAGCCCGCCGTCTCACCACAAGTCGGCTGCACGCTTAACGTCCACAGCACCAGAACATTGGCTGAAGTCGGCACAGGAGCATCTCGGGCAGGAGAAGGTCCAAGACCTCACCCGGACCGACATTGAGAACGTGATCAAGTCACTCCAAGATCGGAAGTCACACAGCACCATCGGTCACACGCGGGGAGCTGTCCGGCAGGTGCTGGACTATGGGATCAGCTCCGGTCTGCTCTCGATCAACGTGGCTGCAACCGTCAAGGCACCACGCCAACAGTCCAGCAAGGCTCCGGCAGACACCAGGCCCAAGGAGGAGCCCTGGATCCAGGAGGAGTTGCTCCAGTTCCGGGCTGCAACCGATCAGCACGAGTGGGCAGCAGCCTGGAGGCTTAAACTGTGCGGACTCCGGAGGTCCGAGATCATGGGTCTGAGATGGGACTCCGTGGACCTCGAGCAGGGCGAGGTCAGGGTGGAGCACAGCCGAGTACTGCTCGACGGACACCGCACAGCCATCGATGAGCCGAAGTCCAAGGCCTCTCGGAGGACTGTCCCGGTGGAGGACATGCATCCCGGCAGCGTGGCACTCCTCCGCACGCTGAAAGTCCGCCAAGCTCGTGACAGGCTCATGCTTGGCGTTGAATACCTAGAGACCGGCCTGGTGCTCGTGAACGCCCTGGGGGAGCCGGTTCGTCCCGAGCTGTACAGCGACCACTTCCGGAAACTGTGCCGTCACGCTGGAGTGCGGACGATCCACCTGCACCTAGTCCGCCACACACTGGCCAACGCTCTGAACCGTGCTGGCGTGGCAATCGTGGACGCTGCGCCCCTGATGGGCCACACACCAGAGACCTACATGCGCACCTATCTAAGGCCTACTGAGCTGGGTGCTCGCTCGGCTGCCAGTGCTCTCGGAGCCGCCTTTGCGAAGGGGCTCTGAAATGCTCGTGACACGATCATCTGGAACGATCCTGAAACGGTTGCCCTTCGGTGGCCTTTGCCGGAATGATCGAACATGCCTATGACTAGGCCGATGAGGGTGGAGCCAAGGGGACTCGAACCCCTAACCCCTTGCTTGCAAAGTGAAGGCATGGCTATCGCTCAGTGCCGTTGGGGCGCGCTGAGTGTGGCGGAGCCCCGCCGGACAGCGCTGAGTAGCGGGGACATTGCTGTACTTTGCTGCTGTACTTGCTGTCTGGCGGCCGCCCTGTCCGGGATTTGGATGACCCTGACCTACCCCCTGCCGGCGCACGGCGGCCCGCTGCTGAACACGTTCCGCCTCGTCTTCGGCACAATGATGGTCGTCTCGATCGTCTTGGCTTTCCTCGCCATCCGGCGGCACGACGTCGCGACGCACCGGGCGTGGATGATGCGCGGCTACGCGATCGGTCAGGGAGCGGGAACCCAGGCGGTTCTGCTGGGTTTCGGCTCGGCCGTCTTCGGCGCGCCCGGTCTGCTCACCTACGCCCTGGTCATGGGGGCGGCCTGGGTGCTCAACCTCGCGGTCGCCGAGGTGGGCATCCGGCGCCGGACTGTCCGGACGCCGCCTCGCGTTCCCGTGGCGGCCCGATGAAGGCGATCGTCCAGGACCGGTACGGCTCCCCCGACGTCCTGCGCCTGCGCGAGGTCGACGACCCGGTGCCCGGGCAGAGCGAGGTGAGGGTGCGAATCGCGGCCGCCTCGGTCAACGCCGCCGACTGGCACGTTCTGCGCGGCGACCCGAAGCTGGCCCGTCTGGCCGACCGCCGCACCTTCGGACGGATCGCGCCGAGGCAACCGATCCGCGGTCGCGACTTCGCCGGTCGAGTCGACGCGGTCGGCGCCGCCGTGATCGGTTGGAAGCCCGGTGACGAGGTGTACGGCGAGGCCGACGGCACCTTCGCCGAGCTGGTCTGTGTCGAGGAGTCCCTCGTCGCGGCGAAGCCGGCAACGCTCACCTTCGCCGAAGCGGCCGCCGTGCCGCTGGCCGGCGTTACGGCGCTGCTGGGCGTAGGCGATCTCGGCCAGGTCGGGCCAGGTGAACGGCTGCTCGTCAACGGCGCCTCGGGAGGGGTCGGGACGTTCGCCGTCCAGATCGCCAAGGCCGCCGGGGCCGAGGTGACCGCGGTCTGCCGGACCCGCAACCTCGAGCTGGTCCGCTCCCTGGGCGCCGACCACGTGGTCGACTACACGTGCGAGGACTTCGCGCGCGAGGCCCGGCAGTACGACGTTGTGCTCGACCTGGTGGCCAACCGCTCGCTAAGAGACCTCCGGAGAGCGCTCGCGCCTGCGGGAACGCTGGTGCTGTCCGGCGGTAGGACATTCGAGGGCGGCAGCCTCGTCGGGCCGATGGGGCTGACGATCAAGGGCACACTCGTGTCGCGCTTCGTCCCGCAGCGGATCGTCCAGCTCATCGCCGCCCCGAGCGGTCCGCACCTGGCGGCCCTCGCTGAGCTGATCGACGCCGGGTCGATACGCCCAGTCGTCGAGCGGACCTACCCTCTCACGGACGCAGCGGCGGCGATCCGCTACGTCGAGTCCGAGCACGCCCGAGCCAAAGTCGTCGTCACGATGCCCTAGCCGGACTCACCAGGATCGTTCGCGGCTACGCGTAGATCGGCCGCCGGTAATCCAATTGGCGATCCGTTCCCGGAGTCGATCCTCCAGGCCAGCCGTTCCAACCGCTCCAGGATCTATGCGCCGTGAAGGCCACGAGTCGGCCCCGTCCCGTTGAGCACCTCGGTGAGCGCGCCCGCACGAGGGAGGAGGTTCAACTCGCGTCATGAGTCATGTCATGGCTGAATACCCCGGGCACAGGTTGCAGCCAACATGGCGCTGACTAGGTCTTTTGTAGGCCCGTGGGACTCGAACCCACAACCCGCGGATTAAAAGGGGCGCTCGACCGGCTGCTCTGTTGCATGCCCGCACTTAGTCGCCACCGCCCAAGCGGCGCCGCATCGTCAGACGGGAGGGCGCACGAGGCAGACCAATGGCTTGACTACATGACCGGTGATCAATCTCGACTTGATGCGCAAGCTAACCCTGGGACTCTCGGTCACCCCCAGGTGTAGGCGTCTGGGGCTTCGCCGCCGGGGCCGGGGAACAGCGCGTCGCGCCCGCCGCTTGTCTCGATGTCGATGGCGATGTCGAGGGCGGGAAGGGATCCGGTCAGCTGACCGGATCCACTAGCCCTGCTATTCGTCGCGGCGGCTATTAGCTGCGGCGGGTGGTCACCATCACAGTGACAACCAAAAGCAGCAGCACGATCGACACGGGAGTCCACAGGGCTCGCTCAGCCGTGCTCCTCGTGATGATATATATTGAGCACCACGGCGACCGCTGAGTACACCGTCGCCACCCAAGCAAGCACCGTCACGACTCGAGCCGGGAATCGTTGCAGCGGACCTTCTCCAGCTCTCGCGAGGATTGCGCCAGCCATCACGATCGAGAGCACGCACGAGACGGCTGCAAAGAGCCGTCCCGAGGAGGCAAGCACACCGCTCGTCCCACCGCCTTGCGTGTACTCGCCCCACGGGGCGCCGAAGGCGAGTGCCGCCTGGAAGGCAGCAACAATGAAGAAGCTGGCAGCCGCCAACCATGCAGCGACCCGAGTTGCCATTCCTTGACTGTAGTGATCGCTACGCTCCGAATTCGGCCCTCTCTCGACATCGCCAAGAGGAGGCCCGTTGCCCGGAGGCAATTTGCCCCACGTTGAGCACGCGACGCTGCAGGCGATTCGGTCATGTCTGAACCGATCCGCAAAGCGTGCCGTGGCGCGGGATCGAGTTCGGCGGAACGTTGTGGAGCTGACTGAGCTGCCGACCGGACAGCTGGGTCGCCCTCGAAGGCGCTGTCTGCGCAGCAGGCCGACGATGTGTTGATCAAGACCTCGGTTCACCGATTACATCCATATATCGTCGTCTCAACCGATCCGCAAAGCGTGCCGTGGCGCGGGATCGAGTTCGGCGGAACGTTGTGGAGCTGACTGAGCTGCCGACCGGACAGCTGGGTCGCCCTCGAAGGCGCTGTCTGCGCAGCAGGCCGACGATGTGTTGATCAAGACCTCGGTTCACCGATTACATCCATATATCGTCGTCTCACTCTTGACCGGCGCACGGACGAAAGAGCTGCGGGCGTTGCGCCGGAACCACGTGCACCCTTGAGGGCCGGGCGACGGCAGTACCGCCGGTGCCCCCGTACATCGAGGTATGGCGCTCGGTGCGTGCGACGGGTGATAACAAGACGCGACGCTCAGGGCGAACCAGTGACGTCTTCGTCCCGAAGCAGGTCAGATGGTCGTCGATCGCTCGGCTCGGAGCGCCGAAACTTCCAGGACCGTCCACTGTCGGTTGCCGATCTGCGCCGCAATAGTTACTCAGTTCGTAACTCACATTTGGCGCGACCTCAGCACTCCGTCCGAGTCTCTCCGGTAAGCGCTCGGAGAATCCGACGCCGAAGCGGCCTGCTGGGTGCACGGGTTGACCGCTTCCGTGTCAGGGCAGAACCTCTCCTCCGGAATGCCGGCGAGTATGGCATCTGGAGCGTGTGTAGCGTCGCTTATGTCTGCCACTGTCCGGGCTGGTTGGCCGACAGTTTGGCCGACATCGATCAGGGTGCCGCTCCGAGTCGTTGTGAAGCGCGGCGACCTAGGAGGTGGCGTGCGCCGCAGCAAGTGAGAGAAGCGATGATCATGCCGCCGGTCGTCGCTCGATCACTGAGATCCGGATCGGTCGATGCCGGAGATGATGGCTTCGGCTTCGGCAAGGTCCCGGCCAAGTGGCGCGCGGTCTACAGCACCCCTGCGATTCCCTGGCATCGCGTCGATCATCCTCGGCCGGGCAGCGGCCGAGCTCGTCGACAGGTGCTGAGCATCGTCGTCCCGCAACGCGATGACGCCCTCGACACGCAGGAGTGGGATTCGGAACAGCCGGGCCAGGAGATGGATCTCGATCAGCATGGTGGCCGTCGATCAGTCGCCGAGCCTGATGTCGCTGTATCCGTCCCGTCCCGATGAGGATGACGAGGTACTCGTCTCGTTCTCGGCGTAGCGCGCACGAAGCTTCTCGATCAGGCCCTTGGCGCCGGCCTCGATCTGGGCGTACCGCTCACGGCCGGCCCGGGTGCCGGCCAGGTAGCCCAGACTGAAGAAAACGACGCGGCCGAGGGTCTTGCTACTCGGCATCGCGTTTTCCATCGCTCTGGCGATCCCGGAGTGCGGAGACCACGGCACTCACGACGGCCAGCCCGGCGGCCGCGCCCGCCGCGGCAAGTCCGGACCTCACTGCTGTGGTCGAGCGCTTCGGCTTCAGGCCGACGGCCTCTCCAAGACGATCGATAATTGTCTTCTTGCCGAAGAGTTTGTTCATGAGACTCCTGTCGTCGTGTGGTGATGATCAGCTGCGTGAGCGACGGATGGTCGTCACGATCTCCTTCTTGCGCATCCCGGACTTCAGATCCAGATCCATCTCCGCGGCCATGGCCAGCAGCTCTTGTTTGGTCATGTCGTCGAGATCCAACGGACCGGTATCGGCCACTGTGCCCAGCCTCTTCCCATCGGAGGCCACGGCCTCGCGTCGTTGGTCGGCCTGGTCTACCTTGTGCTGGGCTGCGGCAGCTTCGGCGTCGGCTTCGCCAGACAGGCGTTCGGCCCGAGCGCGGGCCTCATCGGCAGCCCGTCGCGCAGCCTCTGCGGCCGCCTCGGCCAGCTCGCGAGCTTGATTCATCTGATCATGTGCCCGCTCGATCGCCTGCTCGGCCTTGGTGTGCGCCTTTCGGGCCTCGTCCTTGGCTCGCTTCACTTGCTCGGCGATGTCGGCCTCCACCGCTGCGACATGGTTGGCAGCGATCTCCTGCGCCCGGGTGCGCTTCGCGGCTACGTACTCATCAGCCTCTCGCTCAGCCTCAGCCACCACCTCGGCGACCTCGCGTTCGCCTTCATCGCGCGCTGCGTCGATCTGCTTGTCGCCGTCGGCTTCGACCTTCGCGACGGCCTTCGCTCGCTCCTTCGCATCCTCGGCTTCCTCCCGAGCCTGCGCCTCGAGCTCGTGGGCGCGCTCCAAGGCCGCGTCAACCTGTTGTAGTCGGCTGTCGGCGCCATCAGCGAACGGACTCACATCGGCAACGGCGGATGCCGCCTGGTGTCCCATCGACTGGAGCGTCCTTCCGGCAGATGTGGCCGGGTCCTTCAAGGTGGTGTCGACCGCCCACACGATGTTCCGCGGGAGATCGGTGACGCCTCGTCGAGCGTGCCGCGCGAGCCAAGACACCGGGTTCGATCTCGTCATTGATTCCTCCAAAGTCGTCACGTGGCCGACCGGTCCGGAGTCGATCTCCGGTAGGCCAGGGGATGGGACCCGCACAGTGATCGGCTCCCTCGGCTTGGCCCCATGTCTTTTACTACCCGGATTAGCGTGGACGAAAAACAAAACACGCTGTTGCAACCCCGGCCATCGGTTCGATGGGCCGAATCCCGCTGCCACGCCGAAGAGCATCAGGCCGTACGCTCCACGGGTGGACGCAAGCTCGACCTCCGCACCCTCTCCCTCTAGGGCTACACCGGGATCATTCCGACCACGGCCATGCGCCTCACCGCATCGGCAGCCAATACCTCCTCGCGTTCCTCGACTCAAAGAAGGAGTTCTTTCACGGAGCGACGTCTTACACGGTGAAACGCCCTCCCGAGATCCTCGAGGCGCGGTTCGAGGCTCGCTTTGATTCTGGCCAGTGCGGTGCTGGCGGTCGCCAGCATCCGCATCACCGTATTGGCAACTTCGTTGTACCGGGCGGGTTGCCCGATGGTTCCTGACGCCGGTGTTCGATACGTCGTGCCCGCCGAAGGGGCTGTCAGGAGCCATCCGGAAGTTCGCCTATCGCCGTTGCAGCAAGGGCCGGGCGGCGCGGTGGCTCATCCTTCTAGCCGGCCGACCGGGTCGATGCAGCTGATGCCTTCTGCGCTCCCTGGCCAGTACCCGGCCCGACAATCTGATCACCGAAACCGGCAGAGAGTTCGACCGCCACGGCATCGACTCACGGATTGGCAAGCGCCGTGCTGACGTGGTGCGTCAAACGCTGGACTCGGTCATCGTTGCCGCCCTGGCTTGTAGTCGGTGGCGGGTGGTCTACCAAGCGATGAGATCGCTCAGCAGGTTGCGCCGAGGAACGGACTAAGTGCATAGCGGCCGTCCACCGGCTCGCTCCCTGATGTGAGCACTGTGGCTACGCCACCTCGGTCATCGGCGAAGAAGTCAAGCGCGTTGTCAGACGGCCGGTAATGCATTGCTCCTAGGATGAATCGGCCTCAGGGCATCGGACACGAATACTGAGCGCGTGCAGTAATCATGGCCTGCCGAGTCGGCGGGCAAGCCGAGGAGGAGGTTGGATGGCTAGGCAGGTGCTTGTGACGGGAGCGTCGGGTTTCGTCGGCTCCTACCTCACAGGGGCGCTGGATGCCCAGGGCTATTCAGCGCTGGCCATGACCCGACACCTCGATACGTACTCCGGCGCTGGTAAGCCTATCTTCGGTGACGTCTACGAACCTGCCAGTCTTAGCCCGGCGCTCGCTGAGGCTGACGCCGCCTATTACCTAGTGCACTCGCTGTCACGGCCGGACTTCGCCGAGAAGGATGCCGAGGCTGCCCTTGCATTCGGAAGGGCGGCAGCGGAGGCCGGTCTCGAGCGGTTGATCTATCTCGGCGGCCTGGGCCGAGATGATGCGAACCTGTCCGCTCACCTGAAGTCCAGGCGAGAGGTCGAGCACCTGCTGGCGAGCGGCGGCGTACCGGTCACCACGCTTCGGGCCGCCATTGTCATCGGACACGGCAGCATTTCCTGGGAGATCACACGGCAGCTCGTCGCTCATCTTCCAGCGATGGTGGTGCCGAAGTGGGCGACCACCCGCACACAGCCGATTGGGCTGTCCGATGTCATTCGGTATCTCATCGGGGTTCTTGAGCCCGCGGAAGCCAAAGGAGGCACTTTCGAGATCGGTGGGCCTGATGTTCTGACGTACGCCGAGATGATGCGGCGGGTGGCGCACCTGCATCATCACCGCGGACTGCCCATGTTGGCCGTGCCGCTGCTGACTCCTCGGCTGTCCTCTTACTGGTTGGCCCTGGTGACCGATGTCGACACCGCAACCGCCCGGAATCTCGTTGACTCGATGAGCAACGAGGTCGTCGTCACAGACCACGCGATCGCCGAGATCGTCCCGGGAGTGCCGCTGGGTTATGACGACGCGGTGAGAGAGGCGTTCCGACAGCGAGCTGCTGCCCAAGCAAGATCGTGACAATCGGTCCAAGGGGGATGATCGGGCGAGCGATTGAGATCGTCCGTCCGGTATTGATCGACAAGGTCGAACGAGACCATCGGCAGTCCGACGCGGCGTTCCTGCGCCGCCGGATCGTTGTTGCGGTCACGCTGGCGCTCGGCGCCCTTCTCTTAGGCCTTTCCTTCTCACTACGGCAGGGAGATCCGGCCTTCTACCCGTTGACCTTTGGTTTGGCTGCAACCTGGACGCTCGGCAGCCTGCTGTCCGGGCCACTGCACCTGGGGCACATCCAGCTAGCCGGCAGGCTTCGGCGTCCAACCATCACTCCCATCGCGGTGGGATTCCTGCTAGCCGCGCTCTTCGTGTTGGGCGCTCTCATTGTTCGTACGATCCCATCGCTGGTCAGGCTCGCCGAAGCCGTGCTCGGCTACGCCAGGTTAGGAAACCTCTGGATCATTTTCGTGATCACGCTGGTTAATGGCGTCGCCGAGGAGCTGTTTTTCAGGGGTGCACTTTTTGCCGCCGTCGGCGTGCGACATGCTGTGTTGATTTCCACGGCTCTCTATGTCTTGGCAACCGTTGCCGGTGGTAATCCCGTATTGGTCTTCGCGGCTGCTGTCCTTGGAACCGTGGTGGCGCTGGAGCGCCGAGCCTCTGGCGGCGTACTGGCGCCCATTCTCACCCACATCGCTTGGTCGCTCAGCATGCTGTTTGTCCTACCCCCGCTCTTCGCCGCTGCAGCCTGAGTCACAAACGCCAGGGCTCAAAGCCGGTACAGGATCAGCGTCTATGGTCCGCCCATGGCGCAGGGTCCTATCGCAGCGGCCAGGACTATCAAGGATGCCGGAGGCGCGAGCTGACCCATAGGCTCAGCCGACATCGGTTCTGCGCTTCGATGCTCGCGCCGCTACTGGGATGGCTGCCGCCGCCTGTTCAGGCCCCGTTGGCCCCAAATCCGTCCCCACGACGAGCCAGGGCACCCGCTAAGCCACCGCTCAAGTTTCCCAATGGGTTCAGCTGGGGAGTCGACACATCTGGCTTCCAGATTGAAGGTGCAGTCCCTGCCAACGGGCGGGGTCCATCGATCTGGGACACAGTCTGTGAGCGCCCAGGCGCGATTGCGGATGTTAGTTCCGCGGTGGCGTGCGACCACTATGACGGTGGGAGTGGGGATCTTGACCTGATGCGAAGGCTGGGGATCAACTCTTACCGCTCTTCTGTTGCATGGCCTCGCGTGCTGCCCCAAGGCCCCAGCCGCGTGCCCGACCAGGAACGCCTCCGCAACCGGTCCGAGGGCGAGGAAATTCTTCTCCGTCTGGGTTCTCGCCCGGGGTGCCCGGCTCGGCCGGTCCGGCCTGGACGAGCCGTAGTGGTCATCGACGATGCTGGTCTCACCCGGCGCGACCAGCCGATGCTCGGCCAACACCTCCCCGCTGACCGGCTCGATCACGGTGACCATCATCGCCGTGGTGGTGAGGGTGACCTGGTGGCCGATCAGCCGACACGGCACCGAGTAGCGAGCCGATCCGAACCGGACACACGACAGCCGGTCGACCTTCCGGGTGACCGGCCGGGCGCCCAGCTCGAGTCGCAACGACGGCAGCGGGCCGAGCACCGGCTGTTCGACGGCCAGCCGCTCAGCCGGCACCGCATAGATCTCCGAATGAGTGACCGCGTTGACCTCGGCGCACCACACGGCTGCCGCCTCGTTGGCCGTTCCATGATCATCGAAGGGCTGCTGCGGGACCATCAAGTCTCGCTTGGCATAGCCGACCAGATGCTCCACCATGCCCTTCGACTCCGGGTCCGCCGCTTCACAGAAATCGGGCCGAAACCCGTAGTGGGTGGCGAAACGGACATAGTGGGGTTGGCACCACCACGTTGGCCACGACCCCAGATTTCAGGCAGCCCATCCGGTCGGCCAGCACCATCTTCGGCACCCCGCCGAGGGTTTCGAAGCACTCCGCCAGCAGAGCGAACGTGGTGGCAGCCTTCTCATCGGCGGCGAACCGGACGAACCGGAACCGTGACCAGGCCAGCACCGCGCAGAACACATGCAGTCCCGCCTCGACACCCCAATCGATGATCAACGTCTCACCCGGCGCCCACACCCCCGGCCGGCGGCCACGATGGTGACCTTGGCGCCACTCCGCCTTCGCCCGGGCGACCAGCCGGCGGAAGTTCCGCGCCGACCCGACATACCCGGCCGCCCGCGCCTGCGGCAACAACCGCTTTGCCGAAATCCGGCCCGACGTCTTCTCCACCCGCTGCGCAACCAGATCCCTCACCTGGTCGAAGTTGCGTCCCCGACCCTTCCGCACCGGCAACCCGCCGGCCTCATACGCTTCGATGATCCGGCGCACCGTCTTGTGGGTGGTGCCGCAGATCTCCGCGGCCCCCCGATAGCTGCCCACGTCTCGATAGGCGGCGATCACATCCATCCGTTCCCTCGCGTTCTTCAATGGAGGTCCCTTCCGCGGCCCCAGTGACCGGCTTCGACACCGTCACCGTCAGCCGCGGAAGGGCCTCAACGACTACGACACGACGAACGAAGAGTGGGGACTTTCACTGGCCACCAGCGGGGACCTCTACCTGGCCACCAGTGGGGACTTTCTCATGGCCACGGACATGGGCAGCATCTAAGCGCTTGAGCGGCATGTTGACCGGCCTCTTGTGGATGTCCTGCGTGAGCACGAAATCTCTCAGTACCGCTTACCGTTCCCCCGTTCCCCTTGCGGACATGGCTGGGCGCACGTCCGAGAAGGACGGTTCCGGGACAGGCCGCTGCTCTCGCCGCGCAGTCGCGCCCCACCAGGGCAACGACTCCTCGTGCGACGGCTTTACCCCGCGGCGAACCGCACCGCCGAGGAGTCAGGTAGGTGACCCGGTCGCCTGGCACGAACGTGGCCGCCGGTCAGATAGGCGATGCTGCCTGGATCACCCGTAGACGCATGAATACATCAGCGCCCCGGCACTCGTCATCGGCGCGCTCGAAGGCCCAGGCCCTCTTATCCCTCCCAGTTTCGGGTCGATTGTGAACCCTCGAAACTGGGAGGCGAAGGCCCGACCGATACCGTGCCCTCCACCGGTGTCGATTACCGCAGCGCCGGTGCTTGCGGCCAGGTCGTCGGGAGAGGGACCGCAATCGCACCTGTCTCGGTCAGGGCCCTCCGCGCCAGTGTTCGATGCGGTGGTGGTCGGGTGTGAAGCCGTGGCGGACGCCCCACAGAACCGCCTGGGTGCGGCTGGTGACGTCGATTTTGCGATAGATCGTTCGGATGTAGGACTTTACGGTGTTCGGGCTGAGGTAGGCCAGCGTTGCCACCTCGGCGTTGCTTTTGCCTTGGGTGATCAGCGCCAAGATCTCCGATTCGCGGTCTGTGAGTCCCTCGCTTTGTCCTGGCCAGTTCAGTCCGCCGATGCTGCGTGCCCGAAAGGGTGGGTCGCTGATCACCATGTCGCCGGCGTGGATCGCTTCCAGGGCAGCGACCAGCTCGCGCGCCGGTAGAGCCTTTGACAAATACCCGTGGACGCCCTGGCTGCGGGCGCTGTCGATCAGGTCGGGGTGGAAGTTCCAGGTGTAGACCGCGACTCGGCGGGCGCGCGGATTTCGGACCAGCACGCTGATCTGGTCATGGTCGGATTCCGGCTGCGCGAAACAGTCGTACAAGACGATGTCGACCAGGTCGGACACGGCCACGTTGGTGTCGAGCTCGGCAATCACTACGCGGTCTTGGTATTGCTCGAGAATGTGGGCGATGCCCATCACCACAATGTCGTAATCGTCCACCAACGCGATGGTGACCGGCATCCTCACAGTGGGCTCCATGAGACGACTTTAACCTCCCTAAGGGTGTAATGCATCCGCCCTTGGGGTGGTTAAGTTGTGGACGGAGCGGGATCGTAGCCAACGCATGGCACTCGCTTCGCAGCCAGAAACATCCATCACCTTTGAGGAGGAAACAGTGGAGATCATCGGTGTCATCGTCGCCGGTATCATCATCGGCTTGTTAGGCAAGTTCGTCGCCCCTGGCAACCGGGACAACATCCCGATCTGGCTGACCATCATTTGCGGCATCGGAGGGGTCTTGATCGGCTGGTTCATCTACACCGCGTTCGGGGGCAACGGCAGCCCGGGCATCGACTGGGTACGGTGGCTCATCGCCATCGCCGTAGCCGCTGTCCTGGTCATGATCGCCGCCGCAGCAACGGCCAGAACCCGCTCGCGGGCCCTGTAACTCACCGGGCTCTTCGAGGCGCTGAACACGGGACCGACCCACAGCCCACACTTCGGTGAGGTCCCGTGTTCGCAACCACAAATCAGGGCTCCGTCTGTCGAAATGCCACGCGTCAACGAGAACGATCCGCAGCCTTCCGACCTTGGGACACCTGCGTGAGCAGATGGGCTGATCGCCGTCTTGGGTGCCGTGGACCGAAATGCATCAAGAGCGGGCGTTTCGTGCCGGCCTGCCGCTTCGCGTGTCCTGCCTTCGCTGCGGGCCGCTACGCGGCGTCCCTCCCGAGGGGGTCCGTCAAATGAGTCATTCATCACGGCGGTCCAAGGCTGTGGTGTCATCGGCTCCAGACATGCCGCCCGGAGACCGGCACGATGGTTGCCGAAACGCTGGCAAGCACGGCACGAAAAGAAGCAGTGGATTCCCCTCAGTTACTGAAGGGAATCCACCGCTGGCTTGGGAGTTTAGCTCGACTGTTGCTGCACCGTCTTCTTTGAGGCCTGGGCTTGGTCCGTGACGTCGGCGGCGGCGGAGTGACCTTCCTGCTTGACGTTCTCGACACCCTCGGTGGCGGCTGCCTTGACCGACTCGCCGGCCTCCTGGGCCGGCTGCTTCAGGTTCTCGGCCATGTCCTGCGCCACTTCGGAGGCCTTCTCCTTCACCGGCTCCAGGTTTTCTTGTAGCTGGGACACGGCCTCCCGCTCCTTCTCGGTGGAAGGAATCAGCGAGGAGACCAGCATTCCGAGGCCAAAGGCGATCACTCCAGCTGCCAGGGGATTGCCCTGCGCCTTCCGCCTCATCCTTCTCGGCGCCTGCCGTACGGCCTCGCCTGCCTCGGACGCTTTTTCGCTTACGGTGTCCTTGGCCGTATACGCCGTGTCGGCTACCGTGCCAACCGCAGAGCCGCTGTAGTCGTCATCATCGGAGCCCATCACTCGGTCCTTGATGTCGCTCGCAGCTTCCTTGACCTTGCCGACCTGCCGCTGTGCCACGTTCGTGGGCTTGACGCTCTCAGCCAGGTCGTCGACGTCATCGCTCAGCGCCGCACGCGTACGTTCGATGTCCGCCCGGATCTCATCCGGGTCGTTGCTGGTAGTCATTGGTTTCTCTCCTCATGTCCTTTGAGTGCGTTCGGAACTTGGCGCACAGTCTCGGTCGTCTGCGGCAGTGCGCTGATCTTTTTCATTTGGGCTCGGGCGACTAGGTAGAGCACCACGCCGGCCACCAGCCAGATCACGGCCACGATGACTGCCCCCCAGCCAGGCCCAGTTCGGTCGCTGATTGCCACCCAAAGGGCGAGCGACAAGAAGACCACGAATAAGAAGGCGGCAACTGCGGCGCCGGCGAACATTCCAGCGGTTTGGCCCGCTCGGGTGGCGGTTTGGCGAACTTCGGCCTTGGCCAGCGCCAGTTCTTGCTGGACCAGGAGCGACAAGTCGCGCGTCACATCGCCAAGCGCCTCCCCGATGTTCTTATCTCCACCGGTTGTTTGTGGCATGTCTTCGTATGGGCGCCGCGGTGGCGCCTGGCCTGCGTAATCGGTCATCGGCGTACCTCGTCTTGACCGGGAGCCGGCATGCCGCCGCCCTGGTCGCTGGTCTCACCCGCCATCTCGCCGTAGCTCGGGTCGTAGCCGGCCCTCTGGTAGCTGCGGATGCCGTACGCGCGACCGCCTTCCAGACCGCCGTCGTAGCCGCCGCGATCGTAGACATCGCTGTCGTACGCCCGGGCGGGGGTCGGCTCGGTGTCGGAGTCAACGCTGGTGTTCGCGGCCACCGCGCCCCGAGTCACTCGGCCAGCCACGACGCCGGCCGCGGCTGCCAGAGCTAGGAATGCGACCGGCCGACGACGAGCGAACCGCTTGACTTCCTGGAGGACGTCCGCGGGCTCATGAGTGTCGAGCCAATGGGCAATCTCGCCGCCGCGGCGCGCCGCCTCCTGAGCCAGATCGGTCATCGGCCCAGAATCCTCGGACTTCGAGGCCATCGAACCGAGCTCAGACGCCCAGCTGTTCAGCGTTGATGCGAGCTGCGACTGCTGGTTACTCGCCTGGCCCCGCAGCTCCGACCGCGTCTGGTCCACAAGGTTCCGGGTTTGATATTTGGCCTCAGTAGCCACGTTGGAGACCTCGCTCTTGGCTACGTCCGCTACGCCGGAGACGGCACCGGCTGCGGTGTCCTTGACATTGGCCGCTTCACTCTTTGCGGTCTCAACGGTGGCGCCCCCCTCGGACCCCGAGGAGACGGGCTGGTCGTACCGCTCGCCGCCCCTCTCCGTTCGGGAATATTCCGGATCGGAGTCGGCGAAGTTGCCGGTCGGCATGGCCTCATCGAGGCGGGGGGGAGATTGCTTGACGGCCGGGTCCACCGGCCCGCTCGTCGGATCATAGGTAGGGCTCGTCACGACCTTCTCCAATCAGATGAATTGTGGATAGGTCACGGGTACCCGCCGGTTCGAGAAGTAAAACAAGTTCCGGCGTCCTCTCTCCGAGCGTCGGTAGCCCTCCGCTGGTGTTCGGAGGAGCGATAAGAGAACCCGCTTTTTGTTCGCGAAGAGCGACGACGGCACCAGCTTCCCGAGGCGCCGCGCGAGCAGGTGATCACTGAATACGGCTGGATCACGACCACGGCTTAAGCATGATCTTGACCGCGCCGTCGGCCTTGCGCTGGAACACGGTCCGAACGGCATGATGTGAGGGATCTAGCGCTTCATCGGCCTGGCCCATCCCGAGCTGAATCTGCTTGTCGAACAACGACATCATCGGCATCGGATCGGCCATGCTGCCTTAGACACCCGACAGCGAGACGGTCCCGCCCCGGCGTACGGTCTCGATCGCCGTGCGCGGCCAGCCGATGGAGTCCGGCCTTCTTCATCAAAGGCTCGGTGACAGCATCGGGCAGGTGCGCCGTGACGCGCTGAGCGAACGCCGCGCCAGGCGAATCGTGCGCCTCCATGCCCACCGCGTCGATCACCGAGTCCAGACCACGATCGTCAAGTCAGCTCGCGTACCACCTCAGGAAGATCATCTTCGTGCTCCCGGGGGCGATCACCTGGACGCCGTGGGCAAGCGCTCGCTCCAGCCGCTCGTCCACCAGTCCACCGCGACGATCTTGTCGATCCACTTCTGCTGGGCGATTCGGCAGGCCATGACGCCGATCGGCCCGAGGCTCAGGACGGGCAGTGAGCCACAGAGACGGCGTCTCGGCAGGTCGGCCCGGACCTGCGGTGATTCGGCGAAGGCTTTCACTTCAGCTCAAGGCCGGCTGACCAACGGCCCGGAGCCAGCTCCCAAGTCCAACTCGGTGCAGGCGTTGGCTAGCGCGTCTGAAGCACAACGGTTCAAGATTCATTGACCGACCGCCGCCACACTTTCCGGCGATTTGCCAGTCTGTCAGCTGATCATCAACAACCGGATTCGCCGTCAGATTTGGCGCGCTGCCGCCGGACGGGACTGTGGCTGGGAGCCGCGACCTGGTCCCGCCTGGGGCCCGGTGACAGCAGCGCGCCCCTTTGCGGATTTCCGCGAGGGGCGCACTGGGTTGCGGCGTCAGGCTTTAAGGAATGAGCGCCACTAGATATGAACGGGGATAACTGAGCGGGTATCAGGCAACGCTACGGTTTAGCGAGCGTCGTCGCGGCTGCCGGACTTGGCCAGGCCACGGCTGATCAAGTAACCGATCGTCAACAAGGTGACCAGGAACCAGCCTTGGTAGGCGCTGAACCCTTGACCGTCCTCGTTGACGTCGACCACCAAAGAGGCGATCAGGACACCGAGGACCGACAGTACATAGACGATTAATTCGGTGGTTTTGAACGAGGGCTTGGTCTCCCCGGTGAGATGGCGGTCGCCATCTCGGGATGCGACAGCGCGGCTGCCGCTGGTCACGGGATTATGGTCGGTGGTGCTGGTGGTCATACTTCTCCTTATGGAGGTTGTCATTGGCTCGGACGCTTCGGCGCGTCCCGGGGATTCCAACTAAATTGGCTCGGACACTTCCACGCGTCTCAAGGATTCCAACCAAATTGGGTCGGACGCTTCGGCGCGTCCCGGGGATTACAACTGATTAATATCCGGCTTATTCCGAATACCGCCCCTTTTGCTCTTTTTTCTTGCTTGCTGTGTGATGTGCGTCGCATTATGCAGGCGCAAGCATGGTGTCCCGAAGAGGCTGGTGGTCTTCGAAGCTAGGGCGTGACCACCTGGCCGCGGATGTGCGCGGTCAGGCGGTGAGCGTTGGCTGGCTGTTTAGGCCCCAGCCTGGATTTCTGCTTCCTCCCGATAGTCGAACTGGGCTAGGTCGATCCCCTGTTCGGACAGGAGGCGTGGGCTTCAAGTCGGTCATGGCTCTCCCCTGGAGAGGGGGCCCCAAAAAAAGTGGAAAAATGCCAACTCGCCGCTTGCCCGGACGAGTTGCGAAACTTTGACTGACAGTTCCCGAAGGTGAGGGAATAGAAGTGCGGGAAGAAATTCGGACCACGTGAATCGCTCCGCGTGTTGCGTTGCCTCGTTGCGCTCGCTGATCATTTCGAAGACGAATTGTGTGGTCCATGGCGATAGAAAGAAGAGGCCGGTCACCAGACCGAACGAGTAGGCCTTCGTGAATTTCGGCTTGCTCCTTGGCGTGGATTTGGACATTTCATCGAGTCGTTCGGGCTGCCGAACAATGGCGACCCCACTCCCAAGCGGTTGCTGCGGGGCCGCGGTGGCCTTGATTCGGGGCGTTGCCGAAGGATCGATCCGTGCCGTCACCGCCAGCCGCGACGTCACCTCCCCGAGCCAGTCCAGCGAGCGCCCGCCACGGGGAGTCGCGGCTTGCCAAGAACCACTTCGTCGAGGTCGCCGATTCGGCCGGCGCTCAGCGAGCGAACCCATTTGGCTGCAGACCTCGGCCATGTTGGGTTCCAGTTCCATGCGGGTCGCGACGCCGGCCGGACGTTCGCTAGGGGAGTTTGTGGTGCGGCCGGGTTCGCGTGAGTTTCAACCGCGAGGCGCCGGGTCACTGTTTTGGCTCGCTGGCGGCTTGGGTTGGGACGCAGATCGCCAGGGCACCCGGTTGGATCTCGGCGAAGAGGATGGTGGACTCGCCGACGACGTCGCCGTCGAGTTGGTAGTTGTCCTTCCCGTGGATCGTGATTCGCACCGTTTTCCGGTGTGCTGGTCGACCTGGTCATCCTTCTTGGGGCGTCGGGTGATGAGCCGTAACGCGAGCTTGATCCAGTGCCGGAATCGGCCGGGGGGAGGCGATGTAGAGGTCCAGGAGACCGTCATCTGGGCTGGCGCCCGGTATCAGGGTGAGGTTGCCCCGAAGGGTGCCGACGTTGCCGATCACACAGAGCATGGCGTGCCGTCGGACGGGACGGTTGGTATCCAGCTGGACCGTTAGCCGTATGGGCAGCCGGCCCAGTGCCTTCCCGGCGGCGACGAAGTACGCCGCTGAGCCGACGTTGTCTTTCAGGTTTTCATCGGTTTCGTCCATGATCATGGCGTCGATACCGATCCCTGCCATCACGGCGAAATGCTCTGATGGACGGTCGTCGACGGTGATCTTCACCAGATCTACCAGGCGTACCTGCCCGTCGAGGGCGACCTCGATAGCGTCTACTTCCTCAAGTGGAAGATCGGTTAGCGGCCTCGGCCGCCTCGGCACTCAGCGCTGCGTTCGGGTGCACGTCGGTCAGCGGCAGGTGTCGCCAGACGTATCGAAGGTCGCCGAAGTTGGCAAGCAGTGGCCGTACGACGGGCTCGGCCTGGCCGCAGGAGGTGCACTCGAAGTCGCCTACTCCACCAGGGTCACCTTCGCATCCGCCGGGCCGCGGATGTGGTCGCGGAAAGCTCCTGTATTGGTCACTGGTGATGCGGAATCAGGGGCTCGCTGATCGAGAAGCCTCGGTCGGCAACCGGCCGGTCGACACCAGCCGTTGGGCTACGTCGCCGATCTTGGTTTGGGTGTCGCGGGCGGCTCGGCGGAGCCTGTCGAAGGCGGTCATCGCGTCTACCTGATCGCGTGCCATCAAGTAGCCGACGCCGCGCTCGATGATCACTCGATAATCCAGCGCATACTGCAGCTGTGCGGCCAGCTCGCCTGCGTTATGGGCCGCCACGGCACTGGCAAGGGTGGATTCGACCACATCGCGGTAGCGAGCCAAGGCCTGGCACTCATCCTCCTGCCACACATGCGGATGGTCGTAGCACACGTCGAGAGTGCCGACTGTGACACCACCCAGGCGCACCGGCAGGCCCAGGACCGCACGTACGCCGTGTGGGCGGAGCGCTGCGGCAAGATCTGGCCAGCGCCCTTCCGTAGTCACATCGGTGCTGGCGACGACGGTGTTGTTGACGAACGCCTCAGTGCAGGCACCTTGCCCGGTGTCGCTCTCCGCCACTTCGAGCATGCGGCCGGGCCCGTCGGATGCGGCGAGTAGTGCGGGACGTTCTGCTCATCGGCCAGCATGATGCCGCTGCCCGTGACACCGAAAAGGTCCACGCACGCCTCGGTCACATGTCGCAGCGCCTCAACCACACCGGTACCCGGATCGCCCAGGGCGGCGAGCCGGCGCAGGCTGGCGACCAGGGCCTCGGGATCAATTGCCATGGCCTGTCCGATTCGCGAACATGGCGCGCCACTGCTCTGTGGAGATTGCGGCGGTCATCGTGCTCGATCATGGTCCACCCGCAGGGACGTGTCGAGCCCCGATCACTGCGAACTTTCGCTGGTGGGCTGCTGCGCGGCCACTCGGGCACCCATTAGGCGTACGTCGGGCATATGCATCTCGATCACGCTGAGTATTTCGACCTCTGCTGGGGTGAGTCGACTGCAGTGCGCGTTGATGATGGCCTGAGCGATGTTGCTACCTTGACATGGCGGTTATGGGAGACGCGTACCAGTGACCAGGCCCGCTCGGGGTGATGGGCAAACCGCTGAGCCAGCAGCCCGGTCGCCACTCCGATCTGCTGCCGCCGGGCCAAAGCGTCCTTGAGCTGTGCGATCTCCGCCTCCAGCTGCGCCACCCGGGAGCTGGCCTCCAGATTCTCGAAGACTAAGCCAACCTCCGTTGGCTGCGAGACCATGCGCCACCTCGATGACGTTACGTCCGCAGACACAGGGCGGAGACCGATCGGAAACCCAGGAGCGCAGTGGTCCCTTGAAACTGTCGCAGTAGGAACAGGAATCGGCCCCGCAGCATGTCTGCTCAGCTGCGGGACCTGGGCGGCGGCAGATCCTAGGTCCGCTCGTCATCCTGTCTGCAACATACCCAATCGGCTATTGAGGCATGCACTCACTGAGGTGGCGTGGCCCGTAGTGCCCCGGTCGACGCACATCCTTCCGACAGGTTACTTGCCGCGCCTGGTCAGCTTCTTCAACATGCCCGTCTCGACAGCAACAGGGCGTTGCTGTTCACCGGCATAGGCGCTGACGGCCACGAGGGCGCCGGTTATCGCGGGGACCGCCCACTGCAGCAGCTTCAGCTGGGTCTGCGCACGTGCCACATCGGGCGGAGTTGCGGCGCTCGGCTCGGTGCCGGAGGACACCGGAACGCTGGTTTCCTGGGACACCTTGCGCCCCAGCACCCTGCTGTAACCCGTGATGCCCAAAGCGGCCGCGGTGAGGGCGGTCTTGATCACCGACATCGAGGCGACACCGGACTGTGTCGCCAGCCGTTCCTTGTTGCCCAGAAGCTGGCCGAGCGAACCCGCAATGGTTGCTCCGATGGCAACGGCATTGATCGGCGTCCAGGCGTCCCAGCCGGTGTTGGCTACCCGGCCCGCGCTGCTGGGGTCTGACGCCTGACCAGCGGCCCTGTTAAGCGCAACCGCGTTCGCCAACGTGCCGCCGAACCAGGCGGCCAGGCCGAGGTCGTGCAGTAAGCGTGAAGGAAAGTTCGCAACCACTCGTTCTCCTTATGTTCAGCTTGAATCTCCCGGCCTCGGGTACCCGCCGCCCGGATGCTCAAACACGGGTCAGGGGACCGGCTCCGCGTTATATCCGTGGCTTGCCAGTTCCCTTTTGCCCATGGAGCTCGGTCGCAGGTCAGGCGGCAGCCCGCATCCCGGAGTTGACCTGGAGTTATGCGTAAAGAGTCATGGCAACTGAGCGCCGCCGGACCGCGGGTCCGAGGTAAGGCGTCCCAGGCCCCAGGGCGATGCAAGAACGCGTTGACTGTGTCACGCCGCCATTTGGTCGGGTCGATGTCTTGAGCCAGAGCGTGGAGGTCCGCAACTTCGGTTTCCTTCGATGTGGTGTCGCTGGGCCGCCGCTGGGGATCTAGGTCAGGGCCTGGCTGCCGTCGAATTGGTCACCGAGGATGACACCGTCGGTTGTGATCTCATACTGGCGCGTGAACGGATCATGGGCGCTGCCGCGGGCTTTGAGAATGGTCAATGCGCGTTTGAGCCGGGAGTCTCCTCGGAGGAACTGGAGCAGGATCACGTTGTCGGACAGATGCGAGATGCCGTATTCGGACAGGCGGGAGACGCCAAAGAGATCAGGGACTTCCTGGGTCATGACGACGCTGATGTTGGTGCGGGCGCAGCGTTGCAGTAGCGAGTAGATGTACTCGCGGAAACGGAGTTCATCTCCGCACGAGGCTCGCAGGTCGCCGAGGCTGTCGATGGCGACCCTGGTGGCACCGGTGCGGTGCACGGTGTCCAGGAGGTCGTAGACCCATTCGTCAAGATACAGATCGACGGGTGTGCGGTACATGAGCTCGACACTCGGATCGTCCAAGGACCAGGAGAACCCTTTCAGGATCCGCTCGAGCTGGGTCGGATTCTCCTGGAACGTTGCGATCAGCCCGGTTTCGCCGCGACGTGCGCCGCCGAAGATGAAGTGGAGCGCGAGCAAGGTCTTACCAACCCCAGAGGGACCCGCGAGCAGTGTCGAGGCACCGCGGTAGTAGCCATCAGACAGCATGGCATCCAACGCCGGAACGCCCGAGGACATGCGTTCGTGCGTGCCGTCGTAGTGGTCGAGCTCGACGGGGTCGGCCATGCGCGGGAACACATGGATCCCTGTGGAGGAGAGCCGGTAGGCGTGCTTGCCCGACAGGGAGCCGCTGCCGCGCAGTTTGATGACCGATAGGACCCGCCGATCACGTTCGGCTTCCCGCTCGGTACCAAGCGAGACGATGGCATCGGCAACCGCGAACTCAGGCGCATCGCTGCTGTCGGTGCTGTTGTACTCACCGACCCAGAAGGAGGTGAGCGGCAACGCGGAGAGGCGCCCGGCTAGCTCATGCAGGAACCCCCTGAACGTCTCCGGGTCCGCAGCGTATGTTTGCAGAGCCCGAAAACTGTCGATCACTAACAACCCAGGGCGATTTTTCTTGAGAAGTTCGGTGATGTACGCCAACGCACCGGCCAGTCCGTCTTCATTCAGCGTCCGTCCGAGATCGTCATAGATCACACTTGTGCCAAGTGCTGAGGAGTCGAAGAAGTCGAGGGACTGGCCGTAGCGCAGGATCTTCTCGAGCGGTTCGGACACCGTGGTCAGATAGATCGCCGGCCGGTCGGTGCTGGCGTTGTGGAAAACATACTGCTGGGCGAGGATCGTCTTGCCCGAGCCCGGATTGCCGCCGATCAGCACGATACCGTTCCGTGGCAGACCGCCGCCGAGCACGGCGTCCAGTCGCTCGGAGCCGCTCGATAGCCGGTCGGTCATCGCTTCAGTTCCTTGATCGCAGGTAGGCGCTGGTTCCGACCAGGTCGCGGACCGTCGACACGAACTGCAAGGGGTCGAGCGGTTTAACCAGGAATGCCTCGGCTCCGGCGGCCAACGCCTGATCACGCGAGTCGACCGCGGAGACGGCAAGGACCGGCACCGAACCGTTGTCTTGCGCCGCCCGGCACAGCGCCAGACCTGCGCCACCGCCGATCAGCAGATCTACGACAAGCACGCTCGGGGGCTCGGCCCGCAGGATTTCAGCTGCCGCGGCGGGGTCGAGCACGATGCGAACCGCATAGCCCTCGGTGCGTAGGAAGTATTCGGCGAACTCCGCTGCGTACGGGTCGCGCTCGGCCAGCAGCACCGTTGTCACCTTGTCGACGCTCCGTCGTGCGCTGCCGTGCTGGCCGACTGGCATGGAAGCCCCGTCCTTGCGATGCTGGGCGAGGAGGCGGTGCGCATCAGCCGGTTGCAGGCCCTGCTCGATCTGATTGCGAATAAAGCTGAGCTGATCCACCTGGTCGCGGCTGTAGAGCCGCTGCCCGCCGCTGCTGCGAGCCGGCACGATCTGTTGATACCGCTCCTCCCAGGCCCGCAACGTTTGCGCCGGCACGCCAAGCATCCGCGCTACCGCTCCGATGCTGTAAATGCCGTCGGTGCGGTCCGCGTTGCCCTCCATCCCTGAGACCACCTCCTGAGATGAGTGTGGCTGAGATCGCGCGATACGTCCATGGCAGACCAACCCAAGGCCTATACGTTATGTATACAACAGTTGCGCACAAACAACATCTAGCTCTACATTTCTTCTATGCAGGTGGGATGTAGGTCGTTGTGACCCACACACTGGCCAGCCGCCAAAGCGAGGCCTCTTCACTGCTCCCGTGCGGGAATTACCCCGACGTGTTGCCGTGGCTCGTCGATGGGTCGGGTCATACACAGGGCGCCTCGTATGACCACAGCGGACCACGAACACACAAAGGACGACCGCGCACGCGTATGCGTATGCGTATGCGTATGCGTATGCGCGAGGCTAATGGGCACGTTGTTTGACATCCGAGCGTATGGGACCGCAGGCCTCATGGGAATAACCGAGATTAGCGGGGTCGAAGGCTTGGCTCGAGCCGCGAGAGAGCTGCACGCTGCGCCCAACGAAACAGAGCTGCTGCAATTGGCTGTTGATCTCGCGGCGAAGATCATCAATGGTAGTGATCATGCCGGCATCGCTGTCGTGCAGGCTGGCGAGTTCTCCACACCGGTAGCTTTCGATGACGTGGCGCGGCGCGGCGATGCCCTCCAGTACCAGCTTCACGAGGGCCCGTGCCTGGACGCCGTGCGATGGCAAGAGACCGTGATCAGCCGGAATCTGGGCGAGGAGGCTCGGTGGCCAGAGTGGACCCCACGTGCGGTGTCCGTCTTAGGCATCAAAGCGATCATGTCGCTGTGGCTCTACACGAGCCTGAACCCTGATGGTGCTGATTCATACGGGGCGCTCAATCTGTATTCGGATTCGATTGACCCCTTCGGGCCGAATGAGTACGCGATCGCTCAGGCCTTGGCCGCGCAGATCTCGGTTGCGCTTGCCGCGCACCGGGAGATTCGTGGCCGCGGCGTCGCCATGAAGAGCCGCACCATCATAGGGCAGGCGGAGGGAATCTTGATGGAGAGGCTGGGCATCGATGCCGATCAAGCTTTCGCCTTCCTGCGACGGGTCTCTCAGAGCGAGAATCGCAAGCTGATCATGATCTGCAGCGAGATCGTCGAGACGCGACGGCTCCCCCAGTGATCATCTGGTGATAGCAAGTCACCGGGCCCAGCCAACCACCCCCCGGGGAATCGGCTATCGGGTAACCCGACCTTATCGAACAGGCCCAGGCACTCATAACCGAGCTGTACGAGCACTGACGGGCGGCTATCTGTCCCACCGACACATATCGATCACCGCTGCCCAGGTGGTCGCGGATTGCTCGAGCCCCTCGATGGACCGGTCGTACTTCTCCGCGATTTCCTGGTGACTGAGCCCTCCGCCAAGCTCAACGAAACAGCCGCCACGGTGACGAGAATCCTCGCCAACGCGTACACCCAAATCAAAGCGGCCAAGCGCCGATGACCGGCTCAGACCCGCCCGTGGCATCTTCTGGGGCATCCTGTTCAGCTTGCTCACCTGGCTGGTAAATCTTCACCCCTAGGGGTGGTTATCTCGGCGACCTAAGTGGGAATGTAACTGGCCAAGTGTGAGGACATACCCCACCTTGAGAGGAGCGTGACATGACAACTGACTGGGACCCGTGGAGCTACCGCGACAAATCGGGCATGACAGCGCAGGGCAGCGTCAACCTCGTCGGCTACGAGGTAGAGGCTGCCGACGGCGGGATTGGCAAAGTCGATGAGGCGACCAATGAGGTCGGATCCAGCTACATCGTGGTCGATACTGGGCCGTGGATCTTCGGCAAGAAGGTGCTCTTGCCTGCCGGCACCATCGATCGCGTCGACGACGGAGGGAAGGTCTACGTCGATTTGACAAAGGACCAGATTAAGGATTCCCCCGAGTTTGACCAGAGCAGCTACGACGAACCCGCCTATCGCGACAGAGTCGGCGATTATTACGGTCGCTACTACACCAGGTAGTGATCAGTTCCTGCACGTGAACCAAGGGCCTGGCCCAGATACTCTGGCCAGGCCCTTTGGTTCGCCGAGAACCAGCTGACAACACCGACGCGGGCCGACAGGGCCTCCAAGGACTTTGTGCCGCCTCTGGTCGGCCCGCCTTCATGAAGCTACGGGGTTGTCGTCATGCCCTCCACGTAGTTCCTCAGAGGATGAGCATCAGAACGATGATGATTACGATTATCGTGACAATGCCTCCGCCGATGTAGTACATCACAGCCCCTTTCGTTGTAGCCATTCGCGGCTTGCTGTTGCTGCCTTACCCGATTTTGTGAACCCGGACCAGATGGACTTTGAATAAGCCCAGTCGCGTAAGGGTTTGGCGAGCATGAGATCCCAGTTCGGGTTCGGGGTGAGTTCGTCCAGCGGCACCAGTTGCGCACAGTCGCCGTCCTCGTTGAGGAGCCGTTCCAAGTCGTTGAAGGTGAACCGGAACCGGCCCCGGATGCCGTAGTCGTCGCCCCAAGAGTTTTTGTGCCCACACCTGCTCGGCCTCTATGTCGAGCTCGTCGAGTACGAACTCGTGGCCGCCGCGGCGCCTCGATAGCGAGCATGGCGAGGGTGTCGTTGAAGCTCAAAGCGTGCCGATACACGACTGCGTATCCCCAGAGCCAGCCTTCGCACAGCCAAAAACAGCAAAAGCAACACCCTCAACCCGCATTCACCGCAGTCGTACCAGTTGGGGTGTTCCTCAGCGACAAGTTGTTTCAGCCGTCATCCCGCGTGCTTGACCGCCCAATCGAGCGCGAAGTCGGCGACTTCCTCCCATCCATCGATGGCGGGCAGCAGATGCGGGCCATCGAACTCCACGATCTCCGTCACCGTCTTGGACTGGTAGTGCTTCGCATTCGAGTGCCCCACCTTCGGGGGAACAGATGGTCCTGCTTCCCAGAGATGAACAGCAACGGCGGTCGCGCGTCGTTGTGGTAGTCGACGTAGGTGTCGTCCTTCCCAGGGTGGATGTTCGCGAGTGCGCTTCCCCAAAAGACTCTGCCTGAGGCTGGGATGTGGTAGCGCTCGTAGAGCTCAAGTGACTTCTCTTCGCTGAATGTGTTCGCGAACACGTAGTGCCACTGTTTCGGTGTGAAGCCGACCGCTCGATGCCGGTTCGCGGGGTTCTTCAGGATGGGGAACCCGGACTTGATCTCGGAGAGCGGAATGACCTTCACGCCCTCGGTCGGCGCGGAGTCGATCGCCACCCCAACCGCACCGAAGCCGTGATCGAGCAAGATCTGGGTGAACACGCCGCCAGCCGAATGCCCGATGATGATCGGCGGACGATCCAATTTCCCGATCAAGTTCTCGAGCATGTCGATGATCTCCGGCACCTGGAGCTGCTCGATCGGCGTGGGATCAGCACGGAGAGCCTCGACCTCGACCTCGAACCCCGGGTACGCAGGGGTGAGGACCGTATAGCCCTTCGCCTCGTAATACTTCTTCCAGTGCTCCCAACTCCTCGGCGTCACCCAGAAGCCGTGGATCAGGACAATCGTGTCGGGCTTGATCTTGAACGGGCCTCTGCCATCGCCGCTCACCCTTCGGCTTACGGGCAATTCCTACTGCGGTTGGGAGCAGCGCCGGTCAGGCCGGTCTCCGGGAACGCTGATCCAGCGGCGGGATATTACAGGTCGGTAGCCCGTGGATGTCGGGGCTCGTACAGCCCCACCTCGCCCCCGCCCGGCAGGTGCAGGCTCGTCAGGCGCCCCCACCGGGCTTCGGTGACTGCGGTGAGCGTCGCTCCTTTAGCGGCCAGCTCGTCCATCGTTGTGTCCAGGTCGTCGCACATCAGGTAGAGCTCATGCGAAGGGGGGCCTTCGGTGGGGTGCACGGCGATCTCGGCGGGAGGAAGCTTGAAGATCAGCCAGTCGGCTCCGGCGTCGACATACGGGTAGTCGAGCACCTCCCGAAAGAAGGCACGATCGGCTTCGGCGTCGTGACTGTGGATGATGACGTGGGCGCCGTTGATCACGGCACGAGCCTAACTGCGCGGGGCCCAGAGGCCCCACAGGTAGCCGCAGCCGATCTCGGGTCGGATGCCCTGTAACCGATCCCGATCTGACTCAATCCGGCGCCCGCAGGAGGGTCGGCTTGCGACGCGGACAAGATCAGCCTGGTGGTAGACGCCTCGGCCCTAGCAGGATGCTTTGAGAGGGCCGTCGGTCCTCCCTGAGTGCCGCCGTGGCCTCGCCAGCGAAAGGGACGACCACCATGACCCGACAAGCCATCTCCACTGATCGAGCCCCGGCCGCGCTCGGCCCCTATAGCCAAGCGGTCGTCGCAAATGGTTGGGTCTTCTGCTCCGGGATGGCCGGGATAGACCCGGCCACCGGCGCTGCTCCGGAAGGCATCGAGGCGCAAACCGAGCAGGCGTTGATCAACCTGGCGGCAGTTCTCGAGGCGGCCGGGGTGTCGATGAGCGACATCGTCAAGACCACGATCTTCTATGCCGACGTCGACGACTTCAGCCGGCTCAACGAGGTCTACGCGCGATACATGCCTGACCCCGCTCCGGCGCGGTCGGCGCCCGCCAACGTGCGGTTGCCCCGGGGTTTGCTGATCTCAATCGACGCCATCGCCGTGTCGCCCACCACCTGACTGCGCACCAATGGCACAGGGGTGGTCTCGTGCTGTCAACGTCCCGCTGGACGGTGCCGCTCCGGACGCCCGGAGTGGCCGAGACTTTCCTGACCTGATGGTGCACATGATGGAAGGAGTACGGCCAGGGCACAACGGGGCGCCGACCCTATCCGAACGTATCGACGGCAGGTTCGGGGAGTGGCCCTGAAATCAGCCGGATCGGCCGGCGGGGGAGAGCACGATGCCGGCTCGTTCCAGCTCGGCCTCAACCCGTATCCGTTCGATGTCGCGCTCCGGGCCGGCCGTGTTCTTCACAAGCTCGTGTGGGACGTTCAACATCTGGCAGGCCTGCATTAACAGCTGGTCGTATGCGACCCGGTTCGCCAGTTGATGAGTCGCCGAACGCCGCTGGTCGGTCGCCACCGCCACCCGCAGCCGGCGTAGATCGGCGGCCAGCTGTTCGACCGGCCTACCTCTCAGGTGGGGCGCCGTCTCGCCGCCGTCGGCAGGGTCTGACGGACGTCGACGGCCGAGGTGCTCATCCCAACGGCCCGAAAGGAGGTCATGGATCGCGTTGGCGATCAGCGGCGCACCAACCAGGATGGCCGAAGCGAGAATCGTCAGCCTTACTTCCTTTTTGTCCACCCTTGCGCCACCTAGCCAGGCGAGTTGCGGCGCCTCGAGCAGGGGCCCTCACCACCTTCCAAGGTACCGAGCCTTGACACCGAGTGCCGGTCGGCTTGCGGCGCATCGTGTCAGTGGCCAGGGCAGGATCAACCGGCTGATCGTCAAGCGGCTCGATGGCGAGTTCTCGACGGCTTGGGATTAATCGGGGCGACCCAACCGCTGAAGTGATTCGACAGCTCATCCCCGCCGCGGGGGGGTGAGCTCGGTGTCCGCCGCACGACATAGTGACGGACTCGAACTCACACAGAGGAGCAATCCGTGAACAGTGGGAGCCGGCATGGATGACGCCATCCGCACCGCCCTTCACCACAGCCAGGTCATCGACCTGACGACGACCGGCCGCCGGACGGGTCACCAGCGGCGGATCGAGATCTTCCTGCACGACGACGATGGTCGGTTGTTCATCACCGGGATGCCCCGGGCCGACCGTACGCGGGACTGGATCTACAACATCGCGGCCGACCCCAGCGTCGTCGTCCACTTAAAGCAGTCCGTCGTCGCGGACATCCCGGCAACCGCGCGCGTGATCACCGACCCGGACGAACGCCTGCCGCTCATCGAGGCAGCCGCGAAGCGTTGGGGTCGCACCGACGTCGCAAACATGCTCCAGCACAGCCCGCTCATTGTGCTCAGCGTCGATGGAGACGCCCCGAAGCATGTCGTCGACCCGTAGCATCGTCCATCGGCATCAAACATCTGATTCGAGCCTTGCTGCCCCATCTCCGTCGACGATGAGCCGTGTGCCGATGGGCAGTCGTGCCAAAGAGCGGGTGCTTCACGCCGCCCACAATGACGCAAGTCTGATCGGATCGTTGACGGCCGAGTCGGGCTGTCCACCAGTGCCGTAAGACGGTCGGCCCAAGGACACCAGGCGACCCGCCCGCCACTCGTTGGTCGGCTCGATGATGAGGTGCAGGTCAGCGACGGCGCACATCGGCTCCTTCCGGCTGTGGGGTAATGACCAAGAGCAGGCCGGCGGCCCCGCAGAGCGCGGCCGGCACCAAGAACATCCCAGGCAGACCGATCAGGTCGGCGCTGCCGGCGCCGGCTAGTCCTGCCGTAGTCACCGACAGGGCTTGGGCGCCGAAGAACACTGAGGTAGCGAAGCCCGCGCCGGACGGGTGCTGCTGCTGGGCGTACGTCGTACCCAGCCCGAGAATGATCGCGATGAAGCAGGCGTTCAGCACCTGCCCGGCGACCAATCCGGCGACGCTTGTGCTGGTGGCGAAGGCCACGAAGCCGGCGATCCCGAACCCGAATCCAACGGCCAGCATCGGCTTGAGCCCCCACCGATCCGCAAGCGCCCCGGCGGCCGGCATCGCTGCCAACTCGACCGCCGGGGCGAGCGCCAGCAGCAGTCCGAGAGCGCCGAGGGGCACACCCAGCCGGTCGACGGCCAGGATCGGCAAGTAGGTGAGCCGGATCGCCTCGGCAGTCAGGAGCAGGCTGGCTCCCGCGAACATCCACAAACCCCGCTTGCCCCAGCTTCGACCGTCTGTCACAGGCCCCACCCCGTCCACTCCTGGGACGCGGGCATCGATCTCGCGACCCGGCGAGCGACGCAGGCGCCGAAGTGAGAACAGTGGGACTAGGGCCGCCAGCGCGACCAGGGCGTAGGCGGCGATGGCCGCTCGATAGCCGAGCTGTGCGGCAGCCGCGGCGCCGATGGCAGGACCGATGACCCAGCCGAAGGAGTAGCCGGTCCGCACCACACTCGTTACGCTCGCCTCCCGCGGTTCCTGATCGCGGTTGATCACGTCCCGTAGAACTGCGAACGCCTGGGCGTTCACCACCCCGGAGAAGGTTCCGAAGGCGATCGAAATCACCGCCGCGATGCCGAACCCGGGCGCCAGGCTCATGGCGACGCGTCCGAACGCAACCCAGACCCCGACAACCATGATCAGCGGCACTCGGCTCATGCGTGTGTCCGACAACCGCCCGATGGCAATTCCGACAATGGGTGCAGCGGCGAAGGTCAACATGAACAGTCCGACGGACGCCGCGTCCGCTCCCAGTGTCTGGACCAGAAACAGTGGGATCAGCGGAATGTAGCTGGATACCGAGACGCCCGCGAGAACGTTGGTCAGGAGCAGCGCCCGGTAGTTCCGCGACGACCACACGTTCGCCAGCCCGGACCAAGGCCGATCCGGCTTCACGGCCGCCCGGTCGGCGTGTTGATCGGTAGAGCTCGAGGGCTGAGGCGGACGCCGACCTGGTCCACTGGTTTCTCATTCATGACGGCCGAGAGCAGGAAGACCTAGCGCTCATGCAACCGCACCCTAACCCCAAGGATCCGTCGTCACCGGTCCTGTCACCGCGCCCCGTGTGGTGAGCCACGACAGCGTCTCACCCAACGGTCGGCTTACGGCGCGTCCTCTACGCCGTCTTGGGCATGGTCCTGTCTCGTTTAGCTGTCCTTGCCGGCTGGCAGTGCTGTCAGGGCGTCGAGCTGGGCCTGGTCCAAGGTGACGTCGGCCGCGGTGGCGTTGGCTCTGACCTCCTCTGCAGTTTCGGCGCCGACGATCGCCGAGGCGACCGCCGGGCGGGATAGTAGCCAGGCCAGCGACACCTGGTACGGCTGCAAGCCCCACTCCTGGCTCAGTCGCTGGACAGCACGGCCGATCTCCAGCTCGGTGTCCGTGAACCCGGAGCCACCGAATCTCTTGTCACCGGAGAACTCCCGTTCCTCGACCTGCATGCCGGCCAGCAGCCCGCCGTGCAGCGGGCCGAACGGCACGATGGCCAGCCCGAACTGCTGACAGGCTGGGGCGAGCTCGTCTTCGGCGACGCGGTCGATGAGGTTGTACTTGACCTGCGCGCAGACCGGTGCGGCGGCCAGGTGGCGGTCTTCGGCGATCCACAGCGCCTGGGTGACCTGCCAGGCCGGGTGGTTGGACAGGGCCACGTAGCGCAGCTTTCCTTGCCGCACCAGATCGTCGTAGACCATGAGGGTCTGCTCCAGCGGGGTGTCGGGGTCGGGGAAGTGCGCGTAGTAGAGGTCGATGTAGTCGGTGCCGAGGCGGCGCAAGCTGTGTTCGACCTGGTGGATGATGTACCGGCGCGACAGCCCAGCTGCCGGGTCGAACCGACGTTCACCGGACTTGGTCGCGATCACCACGTCGTCGCGTCGGCCGACGAGGGCGCGGCCGAGGATCTGCTCGGCGGGTTCGCGTTCAGTGGCTGGTGCCGCGCCGGGCCGGTCGAAGGTCGGGGTCGCCCCGTAGACGTTGGCGGTGTCGAAGAAGTTGATGCCGAGATCGAGCGCCGCGTCGACCACACGTCCGGCTTCCTGCGCGTCCGGTGCGACGCCGAAGGTAGCAGTGCCCAGGCAGATCTTCGACACCTTCACACCAGTCGGGCCGAGCAGGGAGTACTGCATCAGTCACCATCCTTCGCTGTAGATCCTCACAGGATGTCGAACTCGCAGAACGTCTACAGCATCTAGCAAACCGTCACTCGTGGCGTCGTGGGAGTCCCTGATCAGCCACGTACCGACCGACAACCCTGCCGGAGCTGCCAGGCGTAACCCATGCGTTCGTCACGCTCTCGACCGGCCTGCGGATGCACGTCGCCGAGGATTTCGGCGATGCCGAGCGCTGTCTGAAAACCGGTGGTACGAGGACGTGCAAAGGGTCCACCCTGGAGGACATGCCCGCACCGTTGGCGGCGAAACCAGCCGTGAGACCGCCTACCTCACCGCGTCCCTGCCCGCCGCCGACGCTCACCTCGCCGACCTGCAGGACTGGGCGCACCGCCGACTGTCCTGAGTAGGCGCCTGCCGAGAGTGGCGGTCAGGGGTTCTGGGCGGGAGACAGCCGGAGGATCGGCAGAACGCGGTCCGTCTTGGTTTGGTAGCCGGCATAGCGGGGCTGGCTTTCGATGATCCGCTGCCACGCTACCTCGCGAGGTTCGCCGTCTAGTTGCTCAGCGGTCACCCGGAGCTGATGACCGGTCACCTCGATCCAGACCTGATCGGGATGCGCCGCGATGTTGTGATACCAGCTGGGGTTGCGCGCTGACCCGCCCAACGATGCGACGACGAGCCAGCTGCCGTCACCGTCTGGAAAGCGGGCAAGTGGGGTCTGCCGTTTCTGCCCCGTCTTGGCACCGACGGTCGTCAGGTACAGCACGTCCATGCCCATGAACCTGTCGCCGTTGCGTCGATGAGACTTGACCATCATGCGGCCGATGAACCGCGTGAACGCGTTTGACCGAGACGGAGCACGGGATCCGCGGGTCCCGCTCGGGGTCTTTTCAAAGCTCATGGCGCGTGTCGCCCCTTTCGCGATTGGCGTTGACTTGAACGTTCAAGTCACTTCGAGCGGACCTCTCGATCTCATCGGCGACGCCCGCCGCGTCGATCCACTGCGACGCCCCCTGATGCACCTGCGACCCCGCCGGGATGAGATCCAAGACGATGCGTTTGGCTTCCGCGCTGTTCCGGGCGCGCAGGACGGTGATCCCGTTGGCTTCTAGCGCGGCGGCGGTTCGCCTCACGCGGGCCTCCTCCGCCGGGACCGCGAATCGACGCCTTAGTGTGCTGTCGAGGTCGGGCTGGACTTGGGTCATGAGATGGTCTCCTCACCGGTGACATGTACTTGCACTTGCAAGTACTCTTAGGTACTAACTTGTTGCATGTGCAAAAACATTCCCCACTGGGTGATGTGGCTGCTCTCATCGACCGGCTGATCGAGGAGTCGCTGCCGGGCCGGCGCGGAGAGCCGGCGTGGCGCGCTTTGCTGCAGGCCCATGCCACCCTCATACGCCAGCTCGATACCGATCTCAGGGAACACACCGGTCTCCACCTCGCCGACTTCGACGTATTGGCTCAGCTGGCCGCCGCCGGCGGCGAGCTACGAATGACAGCGCTCGCCGCCCGCACGCTCCTCTCGCGCTCCGGGCTGACCCGCCGCGTCGCGAGGTTGGTTGACGAGGGTCTACTACGACGGGCCAACACCACTGAGGACGGGCGCGGCGTGGTCGTCGCCTTGACCGGCGCCGGTCTCGCACGCCTGACCCAAACTGTGCCAGTCCATCTTCGCGGCGTGTCGGAACTATTCGTCGAGCAGCTCGACGATCAAGAACTCGCCGTTCTCGAGACCGCTCTAAGAAAAGTCACCGTCGACTGCACATTCGGCTGAGGAGAGACGACGGGAGAGCCTTGCAAGTCAAGAGAGCGGCGGATGCCGCGATAGGTTCCGAACGCCTAGATGGTGCCGCTCGCGACCGGGCGCTCGCCCGATCCCCCCGGTGCCGATGACAGGCTTCTCGAACGGGCGCCGACTCCGTGGGATCGCCGCGTACAACCACGAGGCTCTGGCCTACGGTCCATTGATGGTTCCATGTCTGACACACGTTCCCGCGGAACGCGTCGGTAGCCGGTCCTTGTGTGGGTATACGCCTAGGAGCTGACGTCGGAACCAGCGGAGGATCTGAACGCCCGACGGTTGTCGGGATTCGGCGCGGTCGGCGCTCACCGGCGATCAGGCTTAGAACTTATCTCCGGTGCGCCAAGCCATCTCCTGCAGCGTCAGAGTGTTGCCGTCGGGGCCGGCCAGCCGTGCGTACTTGACTCCTCCGCCCAGGTCCTCGATGGCGCCGACCTTAACGCCGCGGCCGACCAGCTCAGTGCGGGCCTGCTCGATGTCGGCCACCACTAGGTGCAAGCCCTTGATCGTGCCGGGGGCCATCTCGTCGTAGGCCGGCAATCCGGTGCCCATGCCGATCGAGCAGGCCGAGCCTGCTGGCGTCAGCTGCACGACCCGACGCCCGCCGCCGGCTGCACGTCGACGTCTTCAACAAAACCGAGCCGTTCGACATAGAACGTTTTCGCGCGGTCAACATCGGCGACAGGAATAGGCACCAGCTCAAGCTTCATCTCCATCGGGTCTCCTTTGGGTTTGGACCTACGGCCTCTCCTGGCTGCAGCCGGTTCACGCGCCGGTGTCGTCCGCGCGAAGGTTCTTGTCGCCGCGTCATTCCCGGACCAGAGCGCGGCGAGCGCGCTCTGGTGGATCTGACGAACGGCTGATCCACCTGGGCCTGCCAGGGCAGCGCGCAGTAGCTGGGGTGGCAAGCTGAGCAGACCAAGCTGCGCCGCTCGGAGGTCTTCGGGAAGCGGGGTTCCGGACGATTCGCTCGGGACAGCCGTTCGCCGAGCGGCTGAGGCGATCAGCAAACGATCGAGGGAGGACGCCGTTGGCAGATCGCAGGAGGCTGAGAGGGACAACGATGTCGGCTTCGTCCTCAACAGGCTGCGGAATGTCGACAAGCACCGACGCCTACCTCTGCTGGCGCCCACGCTTGCCCGTGAAGGCGGCCGCTAGGTTGGCGGCATGGTCGAGCTCACGATGCCGGATCTCGCGGCGGCGACGCGGGCGGCTGTCCGCGGTCTGGTCGACCGCCTGGACACCGAGCAACGCGGTCAAGTGGTCTTCCCGTTCGACGGCGACATGCACAAGCGGTGGACCTACTTTCCCGGTCAGCGACCCGGGCTCCGACTCGGCGACCTGAGCGATGAGCAGCTGGAGCCGGCGCTGGACCTGCTGCAGCTGGTCCACAGCGTGCGCGGCTGGTCCGACACGCAGCAGGTGATCCGGATCGAAGCTGTCCGGCGAGAGTTGTCGCTCCAGCAGGCCGGCCGAGCCAGCGTTGATCCGTACCGGGACCTGCCGTACTGGCTGGTGGTGCTGGGAGATCCGACGAGCACCGATCCCTGGGCCTGGCGGATCAACGGCCACCACCTGCTGGCGCAGGCCACGGTGGTGGGCGACCAGGTCAGCGGCGTACCGCACTTCTTCGGTGCGGAGCCGGCCACGGTGCTGGAGGGCCCGCACGCCGGCCTGCGCGCCCTGCCGCGGGAGGAGGACCTGGCGCGAGAGCTGATGCTCGCACTGCAGGAGGACCAGCGGCGGATGGCTCGGATCGCGGTCAAGGCACCCGCGGACATCGCCTCCCGTTGGGACCCGGTGGCTGCGCTACCGGAGCAGCCGCGCGGCATCCCGTACGCACGGCTGGACCGGTTGCAGCGTGAGCTGTTCGTGTCGCTGCTCCGGCAGTACGTCGATCGGGCGGCCTCCGCCGTCGCCAACCAGGCCTGGACCGATATCACCGACGCCGGACTCCAGCAGGTGTGCTTCGGGTGGGCCGGGCCGGTCGAACGCGGCGCCGGCCACTATTACGCGCTCAGCGGTCCGAGCCTGCTCATCGAGTACGACAACACCCAGGACGGGGCCAATCACATCCACTCCGTGTGGCGCGACCTGCGCCGCGACTTCGCCGGGGACCTGCTGGCCCAGCACTACGCGGGCGTGCGCCACTGATCGGTCGGCTAGCGGGAAGGCCCAAAAGTTGTTGCCCCTTGGGCGTCTGCTTCCTGATGCGTCGTTGTGTCTGTTGGTGGTGTCGGTCACCATTTCTGGGCTGTCAGTGGTGGTTCTTGAGCACTCGGGCGATCCCGGCGAGCCCGATCGCTAATCCTTGGCGTTCGGCCTGGGTGAGTCCGCTGAGCAGTTTTGTGTGTTGGGCGCGTAGTTGTTTCCCGATCTGTCTTGCAGCTGCTTGCCCGTCGTGGGTGAGTTGGAGTCGGTAGAGGCGTCGATTGTCTGGGTTCCGCTCTCGTGATACCCATCCGCGGTCGACGAGTCCTGCCACCAGACGACTAACAGTGCTTTTCTCCAGACCTAGCAGCCGCGCCAGTTCGTGTTGGGACATCTCTTCAACGTCGGTGAGCTCCCCCAGTGCCATGACCTCCGACAACGAGGCATGTGTGCCGGCGCCGCTGTGTGGCTCCAGGATCCGGCTGAGCCGGATCAGCTGTTGCAGCCCCCGACGCAGCTCGTCGTCGGGGAACACGGAACTGACAGTTGTATCGCGCAACTGTTTCGCCTATTCTGAATCGGAAAGGTTGCTTGATACAACTGTAGGAGATGCCATGACTGCCACCGCCCATCGCACCCGTAACCACGCCAACATGTACGGTATGGCCCGGCACGCGAGGGCCTACGACCTGGTTGCCGGCGTTCTCGCCCGACCCCTATACCGCAGGGTCGTCACCGACGTGACCGACGTCGGGCTTCCGGCCGGATCGGTGGTTCTGGACGTCGGAACCGGGCCGGGCCGAGTGCCCAGGCTCATCGCTGCGGCCTATCCCACGGTCGAAGTTGAAGGCGTTGACCTGTCCCCGGAGATGATCGCGCGCGCCACCTCGACCGCCGTAACAACCAGTGCGAGCGTGCGCTTCCAGGTCGGCGACGTCGCTGCGCTGCCGTTCGCCGACAACTCCATCGACCTCGTCGTCTCCACCCTCAGCCTCCACCACTGGGACGACCCGGCAGCCGGCCTCAACGAGATCATCCGGCTGCTCGGTCCCGGCGGACAGGCCTGGATCTATGACTTCCGCACCGCGCTCGCGGCGACGCAACCGGTCACCAGCGGACTCGACGCCGATGTGGCCCTGGAAAGCCCGCTGATCGGAACCACCCGGCTGAACCCGATCGCCCGTCTCGTCCTCCGTAAACGACGACTCCCCAGCTAGCCCGTCTCGACCGAATCGCATTCCAGAGCCGAGACTGCGCCGCACGGCCTATTACCCCGCTGAACTGCCAACGATCGGCGCCGGCGCAACGTGCGCGCGCGAAACTGGGCGTTCCGGAAACGGCTGTGCAATAATCTGCGTATGCACGCAGATAGACGGGTTGACCGGCCGCTGGCTGACCAAGTCGACGATCAGCTGGTGGAACTGGCGGTGGAGATCTTCACGATGCTGGCCGACGCGACCCGGGTGCGGACCGTCCTGGCGCTGAAGGACGGCGAGCTGTCGGTGAACACGCTGGCCGACGTGGTGGGCAAATCGCCGGCCGCAGTGTCGCAGCATCTGGCGAAGCTGCGGCTGGCCCGGATCGTGACCACCCGGCACGAGGGCAACCGGGTGTTCTACCGGCTAGCCAACGAGCACCCCCTGGAGCTGGTCACCGACGCCATGTTCCAGGCCGAGCACTCCCTCGACGGCCAACCGCGTCACCACCAGCGGACACAGGCCGAAGGTGACCGGTGAACGGTCCGAACCCGCACGTCGGCGGCCACTGGCACAATCAGGCACCGGGCTCGGCCGGGCATGTCCACAACCCGACCGGCCCGCATGATCCCGTACAGCCCGATCCGGCATCGGTGACAGCCGACAACGTCCAACATGTTCAGGGTGAGGACGGCAACTCGATCGACGTCCAGCATCGCCACGACCACGATCAAAGTCATGACCACGAGCACAGCCGCGGGCACGCTCATGACCATGATCACGGTCATGAGCACCCGACGGGGGTGAGGAAGTTCTTTTATGGCTTGTTCGTGCCGCACAGTCATGACGCGGCCGACTCGATCGACGACGCCGTGGAGGCCGGCACCGCGGGTATCCGGGCGGTGAAGATCAGCCTGATCTTGTTGGCGATCACCGCGACGTTGCAGATCGTCGTGGTGATCGTCAGCGGGTCGGTGGCGTTGTTGGCCGACACGATCCACAACTTCTCCGACGCGTTGACCGCGGTCCCGTTGTGGGCGGCGTTCGTGCTGTCCCGACGCGCGGCGACGCGGCGCTACACCTACGGCTACGGACGTGTGGAGGACCTGGCCGGGCTGTTCATCGTCACGATGATCGGATTGTCGGCCGTGCTGGCCGGGTATGAGTCGATCCGCCGGCTCTTCGAGCCGCAACTGTTGACAAATCTGGGCTGGGTGCTGGCGGCGGCGCTGATCGGGTTCGCCGGCAACGAGCTGGTCGCCGTCTACCGGATCCGGGTCGGCCGCCGGATCCGCTCCGCGGCGCTGGTCGCCGACGGCCTGCACGCCCGCACCGACGGGTTCACCTCGCTGGCCGTGATGTTGGGTGTGATCGGCGTGTGGGCCGGCTTCCCGCTGGCCGATCCGATCGTCGGGCTGCTGATCAGCACCGCGATATTCATCCTCCTGTTGGGCACGGCCCGCGACATCGGCCGCCGCCTGCTGGATGGCGTCGACCCGGCGCTGGTCGACCGCGCCGAACAGGCCGTCCGGTCCGTGCCCGGTATCACCGACGTCGAGACCGTCCGGATGCGCTGGCTCGGGCACCGGCTCAGCGTGGAAGCCACCGTGACCAGCGATCCGGCAATGCCGGTGAGCCGGTTCCACCAACTCGAGCACCAGGCCGACGACCTCATCCGGCGCAGCGTGCCCGGCGTCGCCGCCCTTCGGCTCAACCCGTCCACCCACGCACCAGCGCACCCGGCCGTCCATCCGTAACGCTGTTCAGTGTCGGGGTTTACACATCTGTCGAACCGGGTGACAGGGAAGCAGTCCAAACGAGACCTCCCCGCTGTGACGAGCTCTTCACAACCAAGAGCCTGACGAGATCAAGATCGGTGACACGGGCAAGATCAGTATCGGGCTGGATCGCTCTCCGACCCCGAGAACCACCCGGTGTTCCGCTACAAGATCACCGACGAGCCCGCCGGAATTGATCAAGAGCACACAGATCCGCAAGGGTCACCGGTGGCTTAGGGCCATTGCACGCCAGCACGATCCCACCCGCTCCCTCCCGCCGAGCGTCCCCTCTCACGGACGCCACGATGCCCGCGAGAGGGTCGGCGTATGAACTATCGCGACTCGGAGCTGCTGCGCGCCTGGGTCAGACGCCACTGCACGGCCTCGCGATGCACGTCCGTGAAGAGCTCGGCCCATCGGTCGTCGAGTACGGCCCGTTCGACGGTTAGGTCTGCCCGTCCCATGCGGATCAAACGCTCGAAACCGCTCTGTACATCGCCGTTTGTCAGCAAACGCCGTGCGGCGGCGACAGCCCCACCGGGCCCGTGCATCATCCCAATCCAGGCGGTCGGAACGTAACCGAGTCTTCTGCATTCTTCGACCGCAAGCTCACAGCTCCTCTGGAACTCTTCCTCGATCGTCAGGCCCGACACGGGGGCAATTCTGCACCCCATATCGCTGACAACAGGCTGGCGAACCCGTGCCACTAGCGGGTCCGCTTACGGTGATCGTCACATGGCGCTTGAGCGACTTATCGACAAGGGCGGCTCGTACCAGCCCCCCACAACAGGGGGCGGCTACCGGTCGAGGAGCTGAAGCGCTAGTGAGAGCAGTGGTGCCCTGGCAGCCGCGGGTTGGCGTTTTTCTAGCTGACGCCGGGGAGTCCAAGACGTACGCTCGGCCATTGCGGACCGCCCCTAGTAACCGGACCGGGACAGGTAGGGTCGTCGGTCAGGCGGGCGGCCGATCTCATCGGTTCAGCCGGGCAGGTCGCAGCAGGCACTTTCGCGGCCAAACCCGGTGCGAACGCCGCTCGCGTTCGCCGGTCGAGTCACAATCATGCTCGAACGGGCACCTCAGGTCGGGCGAAGGGGCACCATCGGCGACCGCGGATTCCCACACCGCGCCCGAGGTGAAGAAGTGGCTGGCGCACAAGGACCCGGCGCCGCTGGCATTTGCACTTCACCCCGACCTCCAGCTCATGGCTCCTGATCGAGCGCTGGTTCAAGGAACTGAACGACAAACGGCTCCGCCGTGGCGTGTTCACCAGTGTCGCCGACCTCACCGCGGCGATCACCGAGTGGGCCGAACACTTGAACACCGACCCGAAGCCGTTCGCATGGAAAGCCACCGCGGAACAGATCATCACCAAAGTCCGACGCGGACGTCAAAGTCCGACGCGGACGTGAAACCCTCCACCGGATTAAAGCTCAGACGGACCGCTAGGCCGCCTGGCTCACATCTAGGCGGTCCCGGACTACGGCGTCGGCATGGAGAGCTGGTAGCGCTTGATGACGTCCGCGAACCATTCGGGCTCCGCGAATGGGACCTCGTAGCGGTTCGCGAGCTCGACGAGCTTCGACATTTCTGCTTCGCCGCGCTCGGTCAGGCCGACGACCGTCCGGAAGAGCTCTTCGAATCCGGCAGGTGAGATGATCTCGATCATGCGCGCCGGCGTCAGCCCGGCGTTCCACATCGCGTGGACCTCGCCGCGCGGCTTCACGATGTATCCGCCCGGACCGAGCACGATCTCCTTGTCCTCGGACCGGAAGCCGATCTCGCCCTCGAGCACGATGGAGAACTCATCCTCGCGGTGGTGGACGTGGGGCGGGACGACTCCGCCGACCTCGAAGGGGTGTTCGACGACGGCGAGGGCCCCACCGGAGTCGGCACCGTCGATCTTGAAGATCACCCCGACGCCGGGCATCAATTCGCGGCGGCGACCTTCACCGGGCTGGACAACCTTCACGGTCGTGGCCGCTACGGTCCCTGCACTCATGGCGCACCTCCATTTGGTTGACACATGTGTACAGTGAAGCAGCAGCAAAGCGCCTCGTCAAGATTGGCTAACATATGTGTTCAGTGAAAGTAGCGTCGCCACGCCCATACCGGAAGACGATGCGTGCGCTCACCGAAGCCGAGACCCGGCAACGAATCGTCGAAGCGACGGTCGAGCTCCACCAAACGCTCGGCCCAGCGAAGACGACCATTAAGGCCATCGCCGAGCGCGCGGGCGTGCAGCGTGCCACGGTGTACAACCACTTCCCCGATCTCCAGGTGCTCTTTGCGGCGTGCAACGCCTATTACTACGAGCGGCATCCCATGCCCGACCCGACGTCGTGGGTCGGCATTGCCTCACCCGACGAGCGCTTTCACGTCGCGGTGCGCGAACTGTATCGGTGGTACGAGGAAACGGAGACGATGCTCTCGGTAGGCATCCGCGATATCGATGCTGTCCCGCCGGCGGCCCGCGAGGCGTTCTTCGGATACTTCCGCCATGTCGCTCGTTCACTGATGACGGGACGCCGCGAGCGAGGTCGCAAGCGCGTGCGCACGGCGGCAGCCGTCGGCCACGCGATCTCGTTCGTGACATGGCACTCGCTCGTACGGGAGGGATCGCTCACGAGCGAAGAGGCTGCCGATCTCATGGAGGTGATGGTCGGCGCGGCGCCGGAATAACGCTTCGTGTGAGCGAGCGTCGTGACGATGGGCACAAGCACGGCTTCTGTCGACCGTCCGCGGCCATGCACTCCGCGGTCTCCCGCAATCGATTGAAAAGCTTTGCCTTAAACCTCCTGGTCAGTTGGGCCGGTTGGACGCCCGCAAACCATCGCCGCCGGTGATCATTAAAGCGACAGCGATTGCACGGTTCTCTGCCCGGCATTCTGACGCTCGTAATCTGGTCGTCGCTACGAGCATCGCCAGATACCGCGCTCTGGCGACCACTGCCCGCGGCCTCGGCGATAAGACCGCAGCATAGAACCGGTGGTGGCCGCAAGCCGGTCCCCACGCGGCATCACGCTCGCTCGGGAATTGCCCAGCCGCGCCGTCCTGCTGGTGATAGTACGGCTCCATGAACGCGAAGCCCACAGACCACGACGACCCCGGCCTACTCGCTCGTCGGGCTGGGTCGTGTTCTTCCTGCTCGGAGCATTGCTCGGCGTCCATGCGATCTACCTGATGGTCTTGCCGTCGGTAGAGCCGGACCACTGGCGCGAGTTCACCACGGATCCGAAGATGCTCGCGTACCTGGCTGATGATTTCCGGTCAGCTGGCGCGATGCAGCTCGGTTCCGCAGTGATGTCCATGGCGGTGGCTGGCCGTTGGTTTCGACTGGCTGATCCGTGGGCTTGGGGCCTCTTTTGGTACTTCCCGGCCCTCTGCGCCTGGTCGATGCTCACCACCTGGGCCGTCGGTCTCTTCCTAACGGTCGGCGCTATTGCCGTGATGGCGCTCGCTGCCACGTTCCGGCAGTTCTTCCCGTCCCGGACACGCTGAGGCATAGGGCCTCCACCGACTCGGCCATAGATCGATGTGAGACGCCAAGGAAGTGCGGCAAGGGCGCTCCGTAGAAGGGTCCGCTTACGTTGCAGTGTTCCGTTGGACAGGCTGACCTGGCCGTCGGTGGTGACGTCCGCCCGTTCGTCCTTGCTAGCCGGGCTGTCGCGCGTAGCTCCCTTTCCTCGTCCTGCGGCACACAGCTCACCTGCGCCGCCCCGAAGTGTTCGGATCCTCTGACGACGGGGTCCACACGGCGTTCCCGTTCTTTCAGCCTTGCGTCCGTTGGAGGGTCGTCGTCCAACGGCGCAGCAGGCGGATCCGCTCGGCGCACGAGCGAAAGCGGTCAAGCTGGCCAGCGTGGGCCATGTTCAATACGGATGACCGCCTTAGAAGTGGGCCAATACCTCATAGACGTCGGCACTTTCCACTTGCATCGAGGGCGGTCTGGGTGCGGTGCGTACCGGCTCCAAAGCCGATCTCGCGGCATCTTCGCTTTCGAAGACCATGACATTCAACGTCGCGCCTGCCATGTCAGTCATCCAGAAACCGGAGACGATCCCGGGGGCCTGCCGGGCGCGCGGCAGGACGTTCGCCTGGACGTGTTGTCCACTTGTGTTGATCTGATCAGCCTGTCCGCGCTCGCGAACCACAACTGCGTACATCGCTTTCTCCTGTTCCGTATGTGACGTATTGGGGTGACACGGTAGCGAGAATCGCGCTGGGACTGGACCCTCAGCCCGCTCGATCCGCCTTCATATCAAGGCTAAGACTCGGCGACCGGTGAGGGGTCGGCTTGCAGTCACTCCAGTGTGTGAGACGCTGAGGCCGTACGGGTCTTCCTGGCTGCCTACGGATCAGGCCGGAGGACGCGCGGCATGCGATGATCCTGGCCGTTCAGTTCGCAAGCATCAAGGCGTACTCGTCGCGCAGATCCTGCCAGCCGTGGTCGCGAGCGGCGGATCCGGCGACCGGCGGGACATCCTTGTCGTCTAACCTCCCAGTCAGCGCATTGAGGCATAAGTGCCAGCCGGAGGCGTAGTCGGCGGCCTCCTCACGTACATCGAACGTGTGTGTGAGCGATAGCCGTACGCCGTTGGGTACAGGGGTGATCTCGAAACGCAACTGGTGCCCACCCCAATCCAGGACAAGCAGTCGGGGTGACTCGGCGACGAGTACCTCCCCCGGCTCGGGCGGCCCCTCAGCCGGCTCACCGCCTTCCGCCTGCGGCAGAGGCACTTTGCCGACGACATTGAGGTCGCGGTCGGGAGCATAGGGCGCCCAGCGGCGTACCTCGTCCGCGCGGGTGAGCGCCGCCCATACCCGCTCCGCCGGATGGTGAAGGGTCCGCTCCATTCGCAACACCCAGCGGTCGTCGCTGCGATCGAGGGTTGCCTCAGCGGGGTGCGTGGGCAATTGGTTTGTCATGGTGCATCCTCCTGCTTCTGATCAAGCTGCTCGGGCCCGTCGTCTAGGTGCCGTTCGAGGGCGTCGAGGCTTTCGGTCCACATCTGTCGGTACGGCTCCAGCCACGCGTGGACATCGCTCAGTGGCCGCGGAGCAAGAGAGTAGACCCGGCGCGGACCGTGCACCTGAACGGTCACGACACCGGCCTCACGGAGCACCCTGAGGTGCTTGGAAACTGTCGGCTGCGGCAGATCCAGCGCGTTGACCAAGCTACCGACGTCCCAACCGCGACGCTCCTGCGCGTCACCGCCGGGGCCGTTGGCCACTGTCTCACGGAGATAGTCCAGAATGCGGCGGCGTGTGTGCTCAGCCACAACGGTGAAGCCGTCCATGACATCTAATATGCCCCTTAAAGCATATGCCTGTCAAGGCATATGATTCGCCAAACTGACTCAGGACCGATGAGAGGGCTTAGCAGGACCAAGAGTTCGGTGTCTTGGGGCAGCGGGTATGGACAAGCCCGTGGCGGAGGCCGGGGTTCCGTTTACGCTCTCCGAGATCGCGGACATGCGCAAATCGCTCGGGTGTTCTCAGCAGGCGGCGATCCAGAACAGCTGACCTTCAACGAACGAGTGAACTGGTTTCCGCACTTCTCGCCGGACGGCGGGGTACGCGACCTATCTCAGCTAGCCACCGGGAACCATCGGCCATCCTGCGAATCTGGATGTGCAGATTCACCTGGTTCGCCGGCACGACTGGTCGGCACACGTGCTGGTAATCGACGTCCTCGGCGGACAAGGCACGCTGAACGTCAACAGCTGGGCGCCCGACAGCGATCGTTTTGCCTACGTCAGTTTCCGCTGTCCTCATCTGTTTGAGTGGACGTCAGGCGCGGCCGAGCCCGCGATCGCGGGCGAGGATTGCTGCCTCGGTACGCGTGGCGACATTGAGCTTGCTGAAGATCGACGAGGTGTTGTTGTTCACCGTCTTCAGCGAGAGTCCCAAGCGAGTTGCGATGGCGGAGTTGGACAGCCCCTCGGCGAGCAATCTCAGGACATCGTGCTCGCGAGGCGTCAGTTGCGGAAACGGGTCCTCGTCTGCCGCTGCGGCACCGAGTCGGGCCAGTATCCGCTGGGCCACGGCCGGTCCAAAGATCGCTTGGCCGTCGGCGACGGCCGTAACTGCCCGCAGAATCTCCTCTTTGGTTGCTCCCTTGAGCAGGTAGCCGCGGGCGCCGGAGCGCATCGCCTTAGTCACCGTGACCTCGTCGTCGCTCATGGTCAGGACGAGCACCGCCACCTCGGGAGCCGCCCGACTGATCTCTGCGGTAGCACTGAACCCGTCGGTGTCCGGCATGGCGAGGTCCATGATGATCACGTCCGGTTTGTCGATCACCGCCGCCTTGATCGCTTCCCGTCCGGTCGCGGCCTCGCCGATCAGCTCGATGTTCGGGTACTCGGCGAACAGCGCACGTAGCCCATCGCGGACCACCGGGTGATCATCAGCCACCAAGACCTTGATCATCGACCGGCTCCCAGCGGGAGAATGGCGACGACCCGGCCGCCATCGGCTGTTGGGCCCGCCTCGCAGACACCGCCAACCTCGGAGGCCCGGAGCTGGATGGAGGTGAGGCCGAGGCCTGGAGACCAGGGGCCGTTGGCGCTTCCGTTATCACTGATGATCATCTTGAGGCTGCCGTTATCGGTCGTAAGGTGCACCGAAGCCAGCTTGGCGTCTGAATGCCGGGCCACGTTGGTGAGCGCCTCGGCGGCGATTCGGTAGGCGGCTACCTCCACCGAGGATGGCAGGGTCGGCAGCGACGCGGGTGCCTCGACGATCACTTTGATCTGGCCGAGCCGATCACTTTCCTCGCGCAGCGCCCCGACAAGGCCCAGCTCGTCCAGCGTTGCCGGCCGTAGTCCGTACGCGAGCCGCCGTACGGCTTCAACGGACTGTCGCAGCTGATCAGCAAGCTCGATCGCGAAGGATTCTGCACGCTCTGGTCGTTTCTGCGCGGCAAGAGCGATGCCGTCGGCCTTGAATGCTGCGCCGGTAAGGAGCGGGCCGAGACTGTCGTGGAGCTCGCGCCGCAGTCTGGTCCGTTCCTCCTCGGCGGCGTCGATGACGCGTTCGCGGGAGACTTTCAGATCCTCGGTGAGCGCCTGCGCGTGCAGCACAATCGCCAGTGGCGCGGCCACAAGATCAATTATGTTCTGGTCCGAGCGCGAGAGCTGGCGCTCGCCGTGCCGGGGGCCGGCGAACAGTCTTCCGAGCGGCTCGGCGTCATAGCTCAGTGGCCAGGTCTGCGAGGTGGCCGTCAGCTCGCCGCTCTCAACGATGCTGCCGTCTTTCCTTTCGACTGCCACGTAGCTCAGCCGGAGCGACTCGCGGAGGGCGTCAGCGATTCCGCCGAGGTCGTCACCGGCCAGCCGCTGGCCGACTGCGGACACCGCAGCTACCGGGTCCCGGCGGGCGCCGTAGACGGCGCGATCGACCAAATGCTGCAAGCGCACCCGGACAGGATTGAAGGCCAGCGCGATCGCAAGCGCAGCGACCACCGGTGCCCCGGCGCCTCGGACCACCCTTTCGAGCACGGCGACCAGCCCCACATAGATCGCGATCACGCCGGCCGTAAGGATTGCGTAGGCGACCACGCGCGATAGCACAATCCGGACGTCATACAGACCGTGCCGCAGCACGGCGATGGTGACCGCGGCCGGGATCAATGGAAAGCTCAACAGCAACAAGATGTTCCGCCCGGTGGGGATAGCGAACCAGATCGGCACATTGATCAAGATCACGAGAAGTATCGCGACCATGAGCCACATCACCTGCTGGCGTATCATCTCTGAGCCGCGGATGAACCGGATGATCAAGCTCGCCACTGAAGCAAAGATGATCAACGGTGTCACCACGCTGGTGATGCCTTCGGTCGCTGACCACCAGGGGGCTACCAGGAAGGATGAGGCGCCGTCCTCGGGCGTCGGACCGACGAACATATTGCCGAGGGCCGCGTTGCCGACGGTCAGCCAGCACAGTACTGCCCAACGCCGGCTCAGCGGCTTCCCCGTCGGGAACAGCTGCACGATCAACGGTAGGCAGCAGAAGACACCCCACGACCAGGAGAACATGTAGATCGTCACGAGCAGCCGAAGGGCGAACTGCGGCCATTCGTGTCCGGCGCCGTAGATCATGAGCGGAGTCGCGGCCGCAGTCAGCAAGGGGGCTATGCCCCAAATGAGGAAGAGCCAGCCGATCGGGTTGCCCGGCTTGGCGCGGGCGATCAGTAGGCCGCAGGGTGCCGCGGACAGACCGATCGCCGTGTTAGTGATCAAGTAACTGGACCAGAGGGCCTCGCCGTCGAGACCTGCGAGCACGGCGCCTATTACCGCGACTCCTGCGAGTACGAGCGCGAACCCGAAGAGCGCGTACGCCAACACCGTGAGCCGCTTGGCCATGCCCTCATGATCCCTCTCGAAACTCCTGGTCACCAGGGAGTTGGCTCCTCAGCGAGCCGGGCAGCCGCCCGATGGGGCGGAGGAGGAATCCTCCTGCCGAGGAGCGCGGACGGCGGCACGCTTCAGTGACCAAAGTCAGATTCCCGCATCTAGGAGGCCACCATGTCAGTTGCCGAAGCCGGCAAGACCAAGATCAACAACGAGAATCCGCCGACCGCGCGCCGGGCACGAGATGTCCGGAGCTTCCTCCGTTACGCCGCCGCGATCATCATGCTGGTCCCGGCCACGTGTATCGCCATCGGGCGACTGTTCCAGACCGACGACTCCGACACGAGGCGGACACTCGACCTGATCGCTGCCAATCCGGACCGGCAGTTCACCTTCGCCCTGCTCGGCTTCATCGGACTGGTCACCGTGGTTCCGGCCTTCTTGGCGGCCGCCAGTCTCTCCCGACGTCGCCGGCCCGTGCTCACCACCGTCGCGCTCGGGATCAATCTCGTGGCCTACCTCGGTGCCTTCGCGATGGGCGCAATCGACAACCTGTACCTGATTGGCGCCTCGCTCCCAGCAGATCAACGCGACGTCGCTGCCATTGTCATCGACAAGATGTGGTCGAGCGGGCTCCCAGGCTTTAGCACCAGCCTCTTCGTACTGGGCCACATCCTGGGCGCAATCCTGATGGGCCTCGCGTTGCGCGGCAGCATCGCCACCGTTGGTTGGCTGGCCATGTTGTTGACCACGCCGGTGCATGTCCTGGCCTTCGTGGTGCTTCAGATGCCAGCGCTGGATATGGCTGCGTGGCTCTTGATGACGCTGGCCTTCGTCTGCTGCGCGGTCAAGATCATCAAGACTCCGAACGACGACTGGGACCTCCCCCCTATCGGGCTGGTTACCGGCGCGAGGATCTAGAAGGCGTTGCTCGGATGCGATCAAACGACAGAGGTGGGGTCAGACCACATCTCTGTCGCGTGCCCGAATGACATTGGACAAATCTCGCCCAATGCGGGCAACACCTGCCAGCTGGCTCGTCCAACCCAGTGATCCAACCCAGTGAATTGAAAGGCGACAAAGCGGGTACCTGGGCTCTAGGTGCCGGCAAGACGGCCCAATTCCATGCAGAGGAGTCAAGATGCCAGCGGTGCCATCACTTGTCATGAACAACGGAATCCAGATCCCACAGCTCGGCTTCGGCGTCCTGATCCCGCCTGAGGAAACCGAGAAGGCAGTATCCGAGGCGCTCAGTGCCGGATACCGGCTGATCGATACAGCTCAGGGCTATCGGAACGAGGAGGGTGTCGGCGCAGCCATTACCTCGGGCTGGTATCAGCGTGACGAGCTGTTCATTACCACGAAGTTGACCAAAAGCGAGCAGGGCTACGACAAAAGCGCTGAGAGCCTTCGATGAGAGCATAAACGAGCTCGGGCTAGACGTTCTTGATCTCTCTCTCATTCACTGGCCGCAGCCGATGTTCGATCAGTATGTCGAGACTTGGCGGGCGTTCGAGCGTCTCTTAGCCGACGGCCGGGTGTCGTCGATTGGGGTGTCGAACTTCGAGATCGCGCACTTGGAGCGGCTGCTTGCGGAGACCGACGTGGTGCCGGCCGTGAACCAGGTTGAGTTGCACACCCGGAGTTTCCTCAACAGGAGGTACGGGAGTTCCACTGCGCGCTTCGTAACGCCACGCGCCGAGGCTGGAACCGGTCCGATTCACGGATCTGCTGCACACCATCGACGGCAGCTCCCAGGACATGTTGACCAAGAATATTCGCGCGCTCGAGCGCATGGTGTGGTGATCGGAGGCACCCAGTGCGCCGGTCCTCATTCAATACCAGCTCTCCGACCTCGGCATATCACTACTTGAGCCGCTTGCGGCTCTGCGGCAGTGGGCGATCGACCATCTCGACGATGTGTTGGCACGGAAGGCCCACGATGTCAGCGACGGAGATCCAGCGGGCCGCAGCTCTGACCAAAGACCTCGCCCGCTGAGGGGTCCTCTTACGGCCCGGCCCGTCCCATCTGCCCGATGGCTTACGGAATGGAGTGTGTGATCCGGGCGCGGGCTTGGATTCGATGGGGCGGCATGTTCGAGCCACAGCACCCGGTAGGCACGCGCGTATCCCACAGGTGCCCCGTCCGCGAGGACGTGATCGGCAGGGCGTGCTGTCGATCTGCACCGCCCGCGCCCCCGACGCCATCCTCACCGTGGGCACGTAGGGGGACATCGACCAGCCCTACGGGCCGCGATTAGTTAGGGCCGGTTAGGGCGACCTGGATGAGTGTCTCCGCGGCGCGGCGGGCGTCGGGGACTACCTGCGTGGTGTTGGATGAGGCGGACAGTGCCGCGGCTCCTTCGTAGACCACGGCGAGTTGCCGACCGAGGCTGACTGGGTCGGGCGCGCCGGCTTCGACGGCGGTGCTGATCAGGCGGTCCAGGAAGGCTTGCTTGTGTTGCTTGACCAACTGGGCCAGGTGGGGCATCTCTCCGGCCGCGTCGACCGCGGCATTGTGGAACGGGCATCCGCGCAAGATGGTGGCGTCGTCGGATTCGAGCGGATCGAAGATGGCTAGCAGCCGCTCGGACGCGGTGAGGTCATCGCGGCCGAGTTGCTGCTCGGAGGCTATCGGCGTTTCCGCCTCGAACCCGTGCAGGTAGGCCTCGACAAGCGCGTTCTTGGTCGGGAAGTGTTCGTAGAAGGTACGGGTCGAGACGTGGGCGGCATCGACGAGCGCGGCGACCCCGGTCGCGTGGATGCCGTGCCGGTAAAACAGCTCGGCGGCAGCGCGCAAGATCCGCTGGCGGGCGCCCCGCCCGCCGCCGGGGTGTGAGGTTCGCGATCGTGTGACCGTCTCCACCCCCGGAGTATAGCGACCGCTTTACTTCCCGTGCCACGTGCGCTACCTTACCTCTAGTAAAGCGATTGCTTTACCACGTGGACACCTGAACGGCCCCCAGGAGGACAACCATGGCACCGAACGGGCACGCTGGGCTACGAGGTGTTCATCTCCGCAGCGGAGGGGCGCGATGACGATCGAGATTCCGTCGAGCCACGTTCGGGATGGTCTCCGATCCCACCGAGGTCGCCAACCTGTTTACGCAGCCGCGAGAGCCTCGCGCACGCCATCGGCTTGCTCGAGACCTGGCGGCGGCCGTGATTCGCTGGGCGCAGGTGCCCGACCTGGCGCTCGCTGCGAACAACCCGGCCGCGTTTCATGCACGACATGGACGCTCGATCTCCAGTGTCGCGCGAGAGAGTGGCTACGTGCGGCTCCCGGAGCGGCGTAAACGGAGACCGGCAGGAAGAGTCGCTGTGGCAGAAGTCCCCGAAGCGACGCAGACCAATGGGCCCGATCGTCGATGGACGACACAGCCTCAGGCACTGAAAAAGAAGGCCATCAGATGAGCGCCGAGGCGGTTTCGCCGATTCCTACTTGACCCGGTTCCGTTCATGGCCGACCGTGGCGCGCCGCTCAACGGCACAGCCGTTGCACCCAACCCTCAGACGCCGTCGCCCGCCTCACTCGCCCTTCAGAGTGGGTTGCCCGACGGAGGCGGGGGGGTTCGGCTACCCCCACCCGGTCGGCCGCGACGTGACTCGCTGCACAACCCGCCGCTGCCCATCCCGGCCAAGATCAAAAACCTGTACATCGCCGCAGCCACGAAATACAAGATCCCCTGGACCGTGCTGGCCGGCATCGGCATGGAAGAAACCGGTCACGGTCGCAACAACCGCACCAGCTCCGCCGGAGCCCAAGGCTTAATGCAATTCATGCCCGCCACCTGGCGATCAATGGGTGTCGACGGCGACGGGGACGGCCGCGCCGACATCCACAACGACGCCGACAGCATCCACTCCGCCGCCAATTACCTCACCCAGTCCGGCGTTACGGCCGGCGCTGCAGGTGTCCGCCGAGCCCTCTTCGCGTACAACCCCGTCGACTGGTACGTCAACGACGTCCTCTACTACGCCTCCCGCTACGGCGGCGGCACCGTCCCCAGGGACCCCAACGACTGCGGCGCCCCGGGCAACCCCAAGCTGCCATCGCTCACGAATGAACGTGTCGCCAAGGTTCTCGCCTGGGCGAAAAGCCACACCGGCGACCGCTACCGGATAGGCGCGGCCGGGCCAACCACCTGGGACTGCTCCAGCTTCACCCAAGCCGCTTACGCCCACATCGGCGTCGAGATGCCCCGCACCGCCTCCGCGCAACGGGCCTGGCTTGCCGCCGGCAACGGCGCCCGCATCCAACCCGGCCATGAGAAACCAGGCGACCTGATCTTCTGGGACTCCTACCTCGGACCCAACCAGATCGGGCACGTCATGATCATCTGGAACCCAGCCAAGAAAACCACCATCGAAGCACGCAACACCCGTGGCGGCGTCGGACACTTCAGTTACGCCAACGGCTCAAGCCACCACATCTTCGAAATCTGGCGGGTCAGGAACGTCGCCGACCGGTCCTAGGACAGCTTATGCCGGCAGCAGCTGAGGGAGATTCATGACTGCCGGTGCCGGTGTGTTCACAAGCCGGGCTCGCCGTGCGGGAAGCTGAGTGACGCCGCATCCACACAATCTCTTTGCTCGTCCGCTGCAGGCACCCTCATCGGGCATCTCACCGGTCGGGGCATATGCCACAGCCCGAACGTTCTTGATGAGCAAACAGCCCAGAATGCGTGCCACTCACGCTTTCACCGTTGCGGTCTGCCCATGGAGGTTCCGAAGTGCTACAGCGCGCGAGCGTCCGTGGGACGGTCGGCTTGCGAGGTTGCTCTTCTGGGCTAGGACCGGGCGATCCGGCACATCAAATCGTGCGTCCGAGGGCCGCAAGGACTAGAGATCGATCGTGGGGAGATCGCCGAGATCTTCCTTCCATCTGAGATCGTCGTGTCATGAACGCGTGGTCATCGGCGTGGCGCGGTGTCGCACGCCATCCGGTGCTCGCCTTCATGTTGATCAGCCTCGGGGTTGGCTTTGTGACGGCCGCGATCCCGCCGCTTGTTGACTCCGAGATCTTGCCGTTCGGCCTGCCGTTGCACGGAGTGGTTTTGTCGCTCGGCGCCGGCCTCGCTGCCTTCCTCGTCACGGCCGCGTTGTCCGGCCGCGCCGGCGTCGCGGACCTCGGACGGCGCAGTGTGCGCTGGCGGGTCCCGCTGCGGTGGTACCTGATCGCACTGTTGTCCGTTCCGGTCGGGGCAACACTGATCTCGCTGGTGATATACGGCCCGCAAGCCCTGGCAACGCCCTCCGGTGGCTGGCCGCGAGCTCTCGCCGAGGTCGCCGCAATGTTTCTGCTGCAACTGGTTCTGTTCCAACTTGCCGAGGAGATCGGATTCACCGGGTTCCTCCAACATCACTGGCAGGACCGGTACCACCCGATGAAGCTCACCTTGTACGTGGCACTGCTGTGGGCGGTATGGCACGTGCCCGACCACTTCGCTGTGGAAGGCTGGGGAATCCAGGCGCTGATAGCGGCACCAGTCGTGTTCGCTATCGAGGTCGTCTCGCTGTTCTTCGCGCGCGCCATATTCGTGTGGTTCTACAACCGCACCGGTAGCAGTGTGCTGCTGGTGGCGATCTTCCATGCCAGCTTCGATGCCGCAATCAACCAGCTCTCCTACGACGTGGTGCCGGCGTCGAACACGGCAAGATTCTTGATCTTCAGCGCCGTGATCGTTCTTTTCGCAACGGTGGTGATCATCGCCACCAAAGGCCAGCTGGGACGGCGCGCGGCTGCACGATCCGTGGAAGGCGAGATAGCCGGCGAGCACACACCCGATGACGCTGCAGGAAGAGAAGATCCACGACGCTCGGATCCGCGGGACGCCTGAAATCGGTTGCCGACACACGACTCCATCGCCGGCCTGCGTCCGTGCTGGCCAGGCGCATGCCGGCGTGCCCATGCAGCCGTCCAGATCAGGGGATGGTGGCGGTTGCCGTCACGGCTGCGACGCGGGTCGATGCGAGGGCTGAGCATATCCACTTGCTCACCATTCACGGTGAACGAGGCGCAGGATGGCGTGGGATAGATCTCTGCGGAACTCCACTGATTCCTTCAGACGCTCGTGGCCACACAACCTGCTTGAGCTTGCCTTGCTTGATCGCCTCACCTCGCGCGAGGTTCATCGGGGGTGTGGGCTTGCGCCGGGCAGGCGCGACCCAGATCGGCTGTTTGTGGGCGAGTTGCTCGACTTCTGGCGCGTCGAGGAGGTCGAACCGGAACGGCTGCTGCGGTTGGGCGCCGAGATGCGGCTGCCCGGCCTCGCCTGGCTGGAATTGGGCGTGCGCAGCGACGGCGATCTGACGGTCTACACCCAACGGGCGCTGTTCCACCCGCACGGGCTGCTCGGCCACGTGTACTGGTGGGTGATCTCGCCCTTCCATTGGGTGGTGTTCGGTGGGATGAAGCGCAACATCGCGCGGGCGGCTGAGACTGAGGCTTAACCGAACAAGGACTCGCCCGCGGCGAGCACACCCGGTGGGCGCGCCTCCGGACTCGGTTGCCTGGGTGGGGGCATTTGTTCGGCCGCGGTGACTGGATCTTTATCGAGCAGGTGCGCGCCGACTGCCTGTGCAAGAGCGCGCGTCGCGCCGGCGCCGGCGAGTGCGAGCGGGGCTATGCGCGTCAACCGCGAGAGGTGCGCGTCCTGACCGTTGAACCGCTCGGCTGTAACGGCGGCGAGCACGACGAGCTCTGGCTGCAGTTCGGCAGCCGTACGGGTCAGGTCCTCGAGTGGAGTGTTCGCGCCGAGGTAGTAGATGCGCCACCCGTTGCGGTGCAGCACGATCCCGAAAGCCAACAGCGGGATGTCATGTTCTTCGCCGGGAGGGCAGGCGAGCAACGCTGTCGGCCCATGGCCGTTTCCCCATCCCCGGGCGAGGTTCGCCAGGCGTCCGCGGAGCAGGTTGCTGGCGAAGTGTTCCTGGGCGACAATCGCCTCTCCGCGCTCCCAACGCTTGCCCACTGCGTGCAGATATGGCAGCACCGCGTCCCGCAGGACTGTCTCCACGGTGAAGTCGGCCAGCAGCCGGTCAAGTGCCGCTTGCGCTGCGGGTTCGTCCATCTCATCCATGGCGCGGGCGAGGGCACCAGGTTCATCGATTGGACCAGTGCGTCGCTCGACTGCCTTGGTGTCCGCTCGGGCCGCGGACGCCTGATCCTCACCTAACGTGGCGCGGGCGGCTTCGGCGGCGGACAGACCGCGGCTGAGATGAACCTGCATGCGGCGGACACGGCGCTCGTCGTCCTCGGAGTACAGCCGGAAGCCGCCCGGTGAGCGCATCGGTCGTAACAGGCCATATCGCCGCTCCCAGGCGCGCAGGACGTGGTCACTAACCCCGAGACGGCGGCTGAGTTCGCCGATCCGCAGTTCCGCCGACGCTTGCCCGGCCTCCATGCACGAAACTGTACACTCCTTAGACAGAATCTTGACATCAGGCGGAACGAGAGCCTATGGTTGTCTAGACAATCCTTGGACGGAGGTGAGACAAATGAAGAAGCTCGATATTCTTACCCTGGTACTGCTCGTCGTCGGGGGCCTCAACTGGGGCCTCGTTGCGATCGCCGAGTTCGACCTGGTCGCGACACTCGTCGGCCTCGAGTTCGGCCAAACCAACGGCTGGAGCCGGATCATCTACGGGCTGGTCGGCCTATCAGCCGTGTACCAGGCGGCGCGGCTACCAGCAGCCGTGCGCCAACCGTCGGCTGGCCGCTCGCACGCAATGACCGCCTGACAAGTCCCCGACCCAACGTGACCGGGGTCGGTCAGGGGTCATCCCCTGACCGACCCAGTCCACCAATGAGGAGAGACACCGCCGTGAGAGCAATCCGTACCAGAACCCGCGGCCTCACTGCCATAGCCCTGATCGCCACGTTCACCGGGCGGCCGTAGTAGCACGTCGCAAGTTCGTCGGCAGGGGCACTACAGCGCTTGGCGTCGCGGGCGGTGCCATGGCTGGATTCATGGTGCACATGATCGGTGACGAAGTGCGCCCGATCATCGTATGCACCGCTACCGCGACGACCCGTCCCCATAGCCTGTCTGCGTGGCCATCCTCGCTATCCGGCGAATCGCAGACTTACGTGATCCGCTAGTTCCAGAGGCACTGCGCGAATATGACGCGGCTCTTACCGACTGTTTTCCTACTTCCGACCGTCCGCAGAGTTGCGTACCGCACACTACGTGCGGGCGCTTGATCACATAGAGAACTGTGTCAGTGCGACGCATCAAGCTGTCCTGAACTCAAACGCCCTGCGCAAGAACAAAGGCGGCCGAAGTCGGCCACGATTGACTGACCGGCAGGAGACGCGGCTGAGAGAAGTGCGACATGCCATCGAGCACTCGGATGAAAGCTGCTTGGTAAGCAGTATCGGGACAGTCCACCTCTTGCTACTGGAGAACCGTATTCAATTCGCCTCGCTAACACTTCAATGGTGATTGGTAGCTGGCGTCCGCACCGCGTATCCCGTCCGAGCCACTGCTGCCGTTCTTTCATTCCCCAATCAAGCTGGCCAGCTCTCGACCAGGTGGCTAAGTCGATGTGAATTGGCGGATCGACTTCCCGGCGGTCTGCTTCGGCCAGGTGCTGCATCTCGGCGTCGCTGAGATCCATATCTGATTAGAACATGTCTACGATTCTGCGGAAGAGAGCCACACCATGAGCGATGCCACGCCTCCAGGCGCAGTGTACGAGGGGTACCCAGGCAGACTGACTCGGCGAAAGCGGGAAGTGATGAGCTGCGAGGCCCTAGTTTTTATTCGGCAGCGGCCGGGCCCGTCCGACGTACACATCCACTGCTCTGACTGCACTAGGGGATATATTCGCGAATAAATCGTGGAGCGTAACGGTGTAGATCGCGCGGCGAGCCGGGTCTTCCAGGCTGGGGCCAACGGCGCGCAAGAAGACTCCATCCTCGTCCATGTCGAGCGTGACGGCATTTATGGCCGTGCCGCCGTGCTCGATCTCCATTTGTACACTGGGGCCCCGCGGAGCAGTTGCAGGATGCCCGGAGCGCGTCGGACAGAGAAGTCCATCGCGACCGGCTGATCGGCTCTAAAAGGCTGGACGCGAGCGCCAACATCGACGCGATTGCTCGCCAGATAGAAATTCGTGTCATGCCTTGGGATGCCCCGCGTAGAAAATCCGGGGCTTGGCTGCCTCGTGAACCAACTGCCGATTCGGTTGATGGTCGCTATCGTGCCCGTTGGCGTGCGCTGCAGCGGAAGGTCGGGAACAAACTCCGGCTGGGCTTTTCCAAACAGGACGAGGCCGGAGTCGTCGTGCATCGACATGGTGACAGTCACGCTGCCGCCGAGGTTGCTCTCCGTCCTAAGTCGGATAAACCAGTCGATTGCAGCTTGAAGACCCACTGCCATTGCCCACCACCCGCCTTCGTCTTGTTTTGGAGCAGCCAAAGAGCGTAGTGCCGAGTGGGCCCGCCAGGCTAGTTCCCCGCAGGCCCACATCCCATGAGGCTCGACGCGGGCGGGGAATCCCAATTGGCGTCGCTGAACTGGATCATGATCGCGTACTCAGTCATCACGTGGATGAGTGGTATGACGTCGGCGGCCCATCCTCGAGAGGCACGAGAGCCCCGGGAGTACCTTCCAACAGCACTCCTCAGACGCTCATGGCCACACAACCTGCTTGAGCTTGCCTTGCTTGATCGCCTCACCTCGCGCGGTTGAGACCTAAGCGTTCCAGCCAGGGATTCCCGCTGAATGTTCTTTCCGGCACTCGCCGTGTGCCACTGGCGGGTCGTCCCATGCGACTGTGCTCGTCAGGACAGAGGCTGCTGGAGCCATCACGCTCCGTCGGCTCCCTCATCGACGGGGCGATCTGGCGTGGCGACCTCCTCACCGGTGTGGGCGCAGTGCTCGCGGAAGGTGCGTCGGGTCGAGTCTCAGTAGGCATCGCCTACGAGCCCAGCCGGGATCGGCTGTGGGTCGCGGGCGGAGGGCCCGCGTTGTTCGGGGCCGGCGACCTGCGCGTGTACGACGCATCGAGCGGAGAGCTGCTGGTCACGTATACGCCGTCTGGAGTCGGGTTCCTCAACAACGTCACCATCACCAAGGATGCGCTTTACGTCACCGATTCCATTGTTTCTGAGCTCGTCGTGATCTCGCTGCCTGCCAACGATCACTGCTCTCGACGGCAACGAAGCTGCCTCTCACTGGTGACTTCGAACCGACTCCTGGCTTCAACCTGAACGGGATTGTGTCCAGCGATGATGTCCTCATCGTCGGCCAAAGCAGCACAGGCGAGTTGTTCCGGGTTGATCCTGTCACCGTGCTACGAGTGAGGTGGAACTCGGCGGAGCGGGCCTCCCATTGATTGACGCTGACGGGCTGGAGTTACATGTGCACAAGCTGTACGCGGTCCGCAATACAAACAACCTGGTCGCCTTCCTACGCCTCGGATCTCAGTTTCCCAGCGGGATTGTGCTCGGCGAGATCACCGATCCTGGCCTAGACATTCCAACAACGGCGACAGTCGCCGCTGGCCGGCTGTGGCAGTCAACGCCCGGTGCGGTACGGGGCCTACGCCTGATACGGAGTACTGGATCACTCAACTGCCCAGCCGTCCATAAGCGATCGAGCGTCGCACGCAACCGGCGATGCAACCTTATCTGATCAGGTCGAGGACGACAGGCCGGTCGGCGACCAGCTCGGTCAGCGATCGATCGTGGAGGGCGACCAGCTGAGTCGACCATGGCGACAGGACAGCCAGCTAGCGGCCAGCGATCAGAGCGATCAGGACGGGCCAAGGCAAAGGACGCTGACAGTCCGGCCCGCCTTACGCTGGCTGGATGGTCAGGCTCTTCTCGAGCCAGACCTGGGCGTACGGGTTGTCGTTGTAGCGCGCGATGCGGCGGTAGCCGGCCCGTTCGTACAAAGCGATCGCATCGGTCAGGGTGCCGTTGGTATCGAGCCGAACAGTCTCGTAGCCGAGCTCGACAGCAACGGCTTCGAGGTGGCGCAGCAGCCGGGAGCCGAGCCCGGCTCCCCGCCACTCGGGATGGACCCACATGCGCTTGATCTCACCGGTCGTGGCGGTCAGTGGTTGGACGCCTCCGCAAGCAACCGGCAGGCCGTCGCTGCTCGCGACGACGAACACCGCAGTTCCATCGCCTACCGCGGCAGCGTCGGCGGCAGCGCCCCGTCAGCATCGAAGCCGCCGGGGAACCGGCGGTTCAGCTCGGCGAAGTACTGCTCCACCGCCCGCGTAGCCATCGCCGATCGAGGATCGACCGTGCGCAGCTGCACGGTCGCGGCGCGGACCAGCAGGTCGGCGGTCGCCAACGCGGCGGTCAAACGGTCCCGCTGCCGCTCCGTCAATGCTGGAGGATCCCCTCGGCCAGCCGCTCCGAGCGATCGTCCAGACGGCGATAGTCGACCACCCCTTTGGTGTCAGGGCCACACGGCGCCGGCGCAGATCAGCGGGATCGGGTTCGACCACGACCAGCCCGCTGTCCTGCAGGGTCCGCAACAGCCGACTGAGATAACCCGAGTCCAGCCCAAGCCGATCCCGAAGCTCCCGCACCGTGGTCCCCTCGGCGCCGACCTCGAAGATCAGCCGCGCCGCCGCTAGCGGCAATCCCAGACCGAGAAACGACTCCTCGAGGACCCCGATGCGCTGCGTGTACGTGCGGTTGAAGTGGCGTAGCGTCGCCGTGGCCGTCATACCTCTGACTTTAGTCAGAAAAAGTACGCGTCGACACAGAGCACCAACGCTTTCATTGCAGCTCGGGTCGCCTCGGCGAACCCAGACCGCCCCAGACCCGTCGCCGAAGCCCTGTTGCCATATCGACAGAATGCTTTGCAAGCAGGAGGCGACCGTCCTCGGGCTCAACCTTAGTCAAGAGGATTGGGACCCGGCCCGGCGTGATGGACTGCACCGACATCGTCCACACCGTAGATCTCGATCCTGAGGAGCTCCCGGACCCGCACCGGCACGCGTTCGGCTGTCTTGACCGCGGAGTCCGGCACAACGACGGCGAACACGGCCGTCCCAACTTGGTCCGTCGGCATTCGCCGGAGGAGCTGCCCGTACAACGTATCCACGTCCAAGCCCAGCGCAGCGGTTCGCCCCTTGGCTTCGGCGTAGAGGCGTTGATTGCCGCGATCGGCAACCACGTCGACATGCTCAACCTCCAGTGCGTCTGAAGCGCCCCGGGTTCAGTGGAGGGCGGGTTCTCCCGACAGCCGGCTGGCTCTCGGGGGTTGATCTGACGGTAGTAGTCGGCCTCGTATTCGACGGGTGGGACGTGGCCGATGGCGGAGTGCAGCCGGTTGGCGTTGAACCAGTGCGACCCAGTCCAGGGTGGCCAGCTCGAGGTCGTCGACGCTGCGCCAGGGGCCGTCGTGGCGGACGCATTCGGTCTTGTACAGGCCGATCACCGATCTCGGCCAGGGCGTTGTCGTAGGAGTCGCCGACGGTGCCGATCGAGGCCACGCGCGCCGGCCTCGGCGAGCCGGTTGGTGTAGCGGATCGCGGTGTACTGGACTGCCGGCGTCGCGAGTGGTGGACCAGCCCCGGCGACGGTCGTGGCCGGCGCGGGCGCGGGTCCACAGCGCCATCTCCAGCGCGTCCAGCGGCAGCTCGGTGGGCATCCTGTGCCGCGGTGCGCCACCCGACGATCGCGCCGGGAGTACACGTCGGAGACGAACGCGGTGAACACCATGCCCGACCAGGTCGGCACGTAGGTGAAGTCGACCACCCACAGCTGGTTCGGGCCGGCGGCGGTGAAGTCCCGATCGACCAGGTCCGGCGGGCCGCTGCCGCGGCCGGGTCCGGCCGGGTGGTGCGCGAACGCCGCGGCCGCGGCGCACGCCCGCGCAGCCCGGCGCGCGCATCAGCCGCTCGACCGTGCAGCGGGCCACCGGCGACTGTCCGCGGCCGCTCGCGGCGCAGCTGGTGCCACATCTTGCGCGCCCCGTCAGGCCCCGGCCGAGCTTCGGTCGCGCGTAGCACCCGGCTGATCATCGCGGCCAGCACGCCGCGTCGCGCGACCGCCCGCGCCGAGGCGGTCGGGTCTTGGCGGCGTAGTAGGTGGACGGGGCGATCTGGCACGCCGTGCTCGGTGAGCACCCGGCAGATCGGCTCGACCCCGAACCGGTCCTCGTGGTCGTCGATGAACGTCGATCACCATCGGCAGTCGCGGGTCGGTGAAGTCGGCCCGGGGCGCGGTGCCAGTCTTTCGACCGGTCCGTTTCCCCGGGCCGCTTCCCGAACCCGGCGTGCGCCTTTCAATGCACCGGGCTCTCCACAAGCCCCGTTCAGGTCGGCGTGGTTCTCAGCGTCGGTGGTCGGCCAGGGTGACGGGATGATCGATCCCCGGTAGCGGTAGCGGGTGGTGCCCACCTTCGCCGGGTCGAACAGTCTCCCGGTCCTGGCCTGCTGGGCCACCAGCCGCCGCCGCAGTAGCGGCGGCGGAGTTCCTTCCAGGTGGTCCGGCGGTGTTTGCGTCGCAGCCATCGCCATACCGTTGCCACAGGTAGTGGCTCAGGTAGGCGAAGGTCGCCGAGGACACCCCGGGCCGGAAGTAGGCGCACCAGCCCCGCAGCGCCGGGTTGAGCCGGCGCAGCAGGTCGTCGAGCGGCTGGTTCACCTCGACCTGTCGGCACAGCGTCTTGACCTTGGCCGATGACGGCCTTCACGGCCTTCTTGGCCGGGTAGGTGTAGACGTAGTGCCGGCTGGTGCCTCGCTTGCGGTGGCGCTGGATGCGCCAGCCGAGGAAGTCCAGGCCCTCGTCGATGTGGGTGATCAGGGTCTTCTCCGGCGACAGGCGCAAGCCCATCGTGGACAAGACCTCCGCGATCTCGTCCCGTAGCGCTTCGGCGTCGGCCTGGGTGCCCTTGACCATCAGGCACCAGTCGTCGGCGTACCGGACCAGCCGGTAGTTCGGCAGACCGTGCCGGCGACGCTTGGCCCGTTCCACGCTGCTGGTCTGCCGGGCCTCCCGGGGTGCTGGGCGATGTGCTCGTCCAGCACCGACAGGGCCACGTTGCCAGCAGCGGGGACAGGATCGACCCTTGCGGGGTGCCGGCGTTGGTGTCCCGCAGCAGCCGGTCCTCGCCGAGGATGCCCGCCTTCAGGAACGCCTTCACCAGGGCCAGGACACGCTTGTCGCCGATCCGGCCCGCACCCGGTCCATCAGGGCCGGATGCGAGATCTCGTCGAAGCAGGCCTTGATGTCGCCTTCCACGATCCACTCATAGCAGCGTGGATTCGATGCGAGGTAGCGCACCTCGGCCACCGCGTCATGAGCCCGGCGCTTCGGGCGGAACCCGTAGGAACACGGGAGGAAGTCCGCCTCGAAGATCGGCTCCAACACCAGCTTCAGACGCCTGGACCACCCGGTCGGTGATCGTCGCGATCCCCAGCCGGCGCAGCTTGCCGCCCGCCTTCGGGATCATCCGCTCCCGCACCGGCAACGGGCGGAAACTGCGGTCCTTCAACGAGGTCCGCAGCCTGGTCGAGGAACTCCTCGACACCGATCCACGGCCTCGATGGACGCGAGCGGTCCGGCCGTCCACCCCGGCGGTCCTGGCACCCTTGTTGCCCCGCACCCGATCCCACGCCACCAACAGGAACGCCGGGATCGGTGACGAGGTTGAACAGGTCATCGAACCGGCGATGAGGATCATCACGGGCCCAACGGTGCAGCTTGGTCTGGATCTCCAGTACCCGACGCTCAGCCCGCAACAGGGCCATCTTCCAGTTCGTCGGTGTTCACCGGCGACATCCTCCTGGCATTCCAGTATCCGCCTGCTGACTTGCTGGCCCCCTTCGCCCTGTGTCCGGCTCTCCCGGCCTCCGCGGCGGGTCGTCACGCCCGCGACTACTACGAGGCCTCCGCCCCACCCACGGCCCATCAGCCGGCAACGGACCTGCCCACCCGCCGGGCTGGCTGCCCGGCAGGCAGGGCGACCAGTGGACGGTTCCCACGTTCACCATGCAATCGATCGACCAGGGAGGTGCCCAGCTCTACCCCGGCAGCATCGCCACGGCTACGCCGCAGACCTTCACCGTGGCCTCCCCACCGCGGAACTAAACGGCTTCGGAGTTGACCAGCCGCACACAGCGTGCGGATCGTGCACTGCACACCGGCCCATATCCACCAGGTTTGAGCCGGCTTCGCGCTTACGGGGCTTCAGCACTGGTTCACTCGCGTTACACCTTCTGGTCTCGCTTGCCGGGCCCGCACCGTCTGGCAGTGCCGGCACGTCCCGCCTTTGTCAGGGCCGCTTGCCACCCTCCCCGGCGTCTCCCCGGATCAGGCTGCCCCCAGCTTCATCCGGCCGCTGCGACGGCCCAGCGGGAAGGGTCTCTCACCTCTCCTCGATCAACACGCGCCTCGTGGCGCACAGCTCCGCCGCGAAGAAACCGACGCCGCCAAGAGTATCTCGTTCGCCCGCCGCAGCTCACGCACCTCACGTCTCCAGCTGCTTGATCTCTGCGCGTCGCCGGTCGTGGTGCCCGGCCGCCTCCCGGCGTCGATCTCGGCCTGCTTGCACCAGCCGCGCAAGGTGTCGGCGTTCACACCGACCCGCGAGCCGATCCGCGCACAGCCTGATGCATCGACAACTCAGGGTCCTCCTCACGCGCTTCGTGTACCAGCCGCATCGCCCTCTCCCGCAACTCCGGCGGGTACTTCCTCGGCGCTGGCATGTCCTCATCCTTTCGGGGAATCAGAGCCTCCATCAGACCCGGGGCGGTTCAAAGCCCTTGGCTACCGCGTCACCCTCGAAGCCGTCGCCTGACTACCAGCCCCACGCCAAGATTCCGCGCTGCAGTCCCGGCCGGCTGTCGACGCTGCCCGGTCACCATCATTTTCGGATTAGAGGTCAGCCCGAGTTCACGGAGTACCGCCCGGAACGGCTGCCCCGCGTAGATCGCGTCGAGGAGCTGTTGCCGCACCTCGACGGGCAGGCGTGCTTGCGATCGGGCTCGTCCCCAGGCTCGCTGGGTGTCGCTGTGCGCTCGCCGGCAGAGGGTGCACCTACAGCCGCTGTGCCAGCGCGCCGACGTGCCGTGCCCTGCCTCACCCACGACCGGAACGCTAGCGGGCGGTCATCGCTCCAGCACGAACAGCTGAGGACCGCCCCGCCGGCCGGTTTCATATCTCTCTCGGGGTATGCGAGTTGCGATGTGTGGCCGGCGGGACGAGCGCCAACGATACTGAGGACGGAGCTCTCGCGATGGCGAAAGCTGCACTGTTAACCGCGTCGTCACTAACCTCACCGCTTCCGGCGCCGGATGGCGATTCCCCGCTCATATCCGACCCTGTCCAGCGCTCCAGCTCGTGTATTTCAGCGGCACACCGTGGCCGCCACCAGCCAGGATGAGCATCCCGGCTGCGATGAGTTCACAGTTTGGCCTATTTCTCGCTTTCGCGCATGAGGTCATCGACCGTTACGGACGGTTCCTCACCTTCCTCCATCGCGACGACCAAACGGCCAAACCGCGCCCCTACAACGAACAACTGCTCGCAGCCGGCGTCGCCGCGCCCTACTTCATCTGGCCCAACGTTGCCCCATTCGTTCGTGATCGCCGTGTCCCCCAACCAGGCGTTCCGATCGGAGGCACCCACCTCGACGCGGCCCGTACCGCCGTCGCGTCCGCGCGGCAGAACCAGCTGGGGATCTTCGCCGCGGGCAATCGGCTGCGGCTGCTCCCCTTCGAGCTCCGATACCTAGCGCGCACCACGAACGGCCCCAACCCCAGCCGCCCCGGACCCGACCGATGGGTTATAGACATCCCCGCGGGCACGGGCGAACTTCTCCCGCCGCATCGCTATATCGAAATTCCGAACATCGAGGACCGCCTCTTCGTCAACGACGAGCACGTGCCGCTCTTCGTTGAGCTCGGTTGGCGAAGGGGGGCTTGACCTAGACCTTCGCCGGTGGCCGGGTCCCATCGACCGGCGATCGCTCGCCGCGTTCACCGAGTCGGTGCTTCTCGACAAGGCGCGCGTCGCGCAGGTTGTCGTGGACGGAACAATCCAGCTCGGTAATCGAGGCGACGCCATCATCCTCGTCGACGGCAGCGGCCGCTCCATTGGCCAGGCCGGCGCGGCAGCGATGACCGTCGCCTTGACTGCTTTCGGCTCGCCGCCTGGGAGCGCGAGTTTGGCCCGGATCGGCGGCGAAAGTTGCTTCTCAGCGACCGCCCGACATGCTCATTCGACCTTTTGGTGGTCGGAGGGAGTCGAATGTCACAACAGTCACGGCGTCATGACCCGTATCCGTGGACGTGGGAGATCCCGCTCGGCATCGTCTTGGTGATCTTGATGGTGCTGGTCTGCGGGGTGCATCTGGGGCGCGGCATCGCCAATGTGCTGGCCGGGGCTGGCTGGGCGTTCCCCAGACGTGTTGAGCTGTTCAGGAGTCTGCCTGCGGTCTTGGGAGGTGACGCCGCGGCCGGCCTTGATGGCCTCAACGGGTCTATGTCATCGCCTTCAGCGGTGTGGATGTGGGTCGTCGCGACGGAGGTGATGCTGCTGGCCGTCGCGTGTTGCGTCTTGAAGCTGGTTGTGGACCGCTGGGGACCGGGGCGGCTGCGTGGCATGGCGAGTCGCGGTGAGGCGGAGAGGTTGCTTGGCGTCACCCGTCTGCGGAAGGTCCGTACGGTCGTCCGGCCGGACCTGTACGGAAAGAATCGGGACGCGCGTGAAGATGATCTTCAAGCCGGCTGAGGTCGGCTGGCGGCTCGGCCGGGCGCATGAGCCCCGCGGCGGGGAGTTGTGGGTGCCGTGGGACCGCACCACCGGTGTCATCGGCCCGCAGGGGAGCGGCAAGACCCTTGATCTGCTCGCTCCGGCGCTTCTGGAGGCGCCGGGTGCGGCGTTGGTGACCTTGACCAAGGTGGATGACCTGCTGCTCAGTTTCGCGGTGCGGTCGGGTGATGATCGTCCCTGTGTGGTGCTGGATCCGTTCGGGCTGGCCGCGGGGCTGCCGGAGCTGATATGGGATCCGGTGGCGGGCTGTGTGGATTCGATGGTGGCGGAGCGGCGGGCCAAGGCGTTCACCGCCGGCACCGTGAAGGGTGCGGTCGCCGGTGGGTATGGCGACGACGCCGCCCGTTTCTATGCCGCTGAGGCGGCGAAGGTGATCCAGGCGTTCTTCCACGCCGCAGCTTTGACGGGCCGGACCTTGGACCATGTGCTGCGTTGGGTGGCGAACCCGGCGATCGCGAGCGAGCCGACCGAGATTCTCCGCGAGCATCCGCATGCCGCCCCGTATTGGCACGGGTTGCTGCAGGGTGCGCTGCAGGGCGATGATCGGACGGCCGGCAACACGATCACCACGGTGCAGCAGGCGATGAGCCTGTTCTTCCAAGACGACATTCGCCGCCGCTGCGTCCCCGGTGACGGCCGCCCCGCCACGGATCTGGCTGATCTGATCCGCCGCGGCGGCACCATCTATTTGTTGGGCCGGGAGGATCCGTACGCCTCCGCGTCGCCGTTGATGACCGCGGTCGCCGAGCATGTGTTGGACACCGCGTTGCTGCTGGCGGGCAGGTCGGGGTGGGGCCGGTTGTGCCCACCGATGCTGGCCTGTTTGGATGAGCTGCCCTCGACGGCGCCGCTGCCGACGCTGCGGACCCGGATGGCCAACGAGCGCGCACTCGGGGTCTCGTTCATCTATGCGGCGCAAACGTGGCGGCAGCTGGCCGCGGTCTTCGGGGAGCAGGAAGCGCGGGCGTTGTTCGGCCTGACCAATGTGTTGGTGATGTTTGGTGGCTCCAAGGACGGCGCGTTCAACCAGGAGATCTCCGACCTGGTCGGCCAGACCCGGGTCTCCCGGAGCAACTGGCAAACCGGCGCCATGGCCGGCCGCACCTTCTCCGGAGAGGACATTGCGATCATCCGCCCCGAAGAGATCCGCCGGCTGCCGGAACGACACGCGTTGGTGATCGCCGAGAACGGCAAACCGATCATCGCCCGGCTGTCCCGCTGCATCGACGGAAGGTCAGGCGCCCGGCTGCTCGCGGGCCAGCAACATCTCCGCGCCGAGTTGGCCGAGCGACACAGCGCGACTCAGACTGCGGAGGCCCGGGCCGCCGCGGCACTGGTTGAGGCGCGACGTCGCGGAATCGCCGCCGAGCCGGAGTCCCTACCGGTGACCGGGAGTCCGCCAAACCGTGCTGTTGGTGCAGCCTTTCCCGGCGCCGGGAAAGTTGGTGGCGTTGGCGTACCGGGAACTTGATCGTGCCGCGACCGGTAGCCCGGAGCAGATCCGCGCTTTGGGGGATGCGCGGTTGCTGCCCCGACCGTGGGAGCCGGCGAGCTGCCGTACCCCGCAGCTGCGGCAGCAGTTGTGGTTGTGGCTGGACGCGGTTGTCGACTGGCTGGTCACCGAGTACGTCTGGGAGGCCGCCGACACCATTCCCGCGTGTTGGCCGCAGCATCCACACCTGGTGCACGAGATCGCGGTGCTGGCCGATCAACGCCGCCGCGCCGGCCATGCCTTCACCAGTGACGCCTTGGAGGAATGGCACCGCTACAGCCTGCCCGCCTTCACCGAACGGATGAAGTCGCGGCTGCGGAACCACTGCGAGGACGGCCACCAAGCCGTGGCCGGCGAAAGGCCGCCACACCCGGCACACGGCCGAGATCAGCCGACGCACCCGGGAGGAACAGCTATGCGACGGACGTCGGCTGCTCTGAGACCAACCGAGGCGAGGGTCGGCGGCGTCCACGGCTGGGGCTGGTTGATCTTGACACGGGCGAGATCAACGACCTTTAGTGCGCGTCGGTCCCGGTGACTCCGGCAAGTTCCCAACGACAGCCACGGCTCGAACGCAAACCGGCCGCGAGGCGGCTTCACCCGCTGTTGCCACGGCGGGGAGCCAGGCAGCTGATCATCAACGCCCATCACAAGGCCGGCCAGCTGATCATCGTTGGGTGGCGCTAGAAGCGCGCCAGGCTTGACATCGCCGAGGCGCAGCGCGCCGCAGGTAGTAGCTGAGGTAGCTCGAAGCCAACAACGGCGACCGGGCCGCCACCGGAGGGCGCTGGCAGAGCCAGATCACGCCTCACGATCGCCGTGATCATCACGGTGATCGAGTGCGCGACCAACGGAAGATGATCTTGTGGCAGTCGCTGCACATCGAGGTCAACCACGGCCACCAGGTCAGGCCAGCGCCAGCGGCGACGATGATCAACACGAGCTGCTGCCCGGCACGACTCGATGATCAGCAGGGGGGTGTGCCGCGCCGGATGCGGCGGCCACCTATGATCATCTACCCGATTCCGGTTGGGCTGTTCTCCCCGCGCGGCCGGTCGCCCAAGGTAGACAGGTGTCGCCGCGCACCGACTGCGCCGCCAAGGGAAGCGGCGAGCACCACCATCAGCGGCGGCGTCTCGGGCGAACCTTCCTCCTCGTCTTGATCATCTTCGTGGTGACGACGGCAGTTGCTAACGCGTGACAGGAAGCGTTTGGTCAACGAGGGGGCGTCCGCGTCGTTGCCACGGAGGAAGCGGCAGCTTCCCGGTGCGGTCCCGGCAGGCGTCGTGGTCTTGGCCGACGAGGTGTGGACCGGGGGCCGATGCAGGTCGTCGCCGAGGTCGAGGTGCGCGACGAGTCGGTAACGCAGATCCTGGGCGGGGAGATCGTTCAGCGGTGTCCTGGTCACGGCTCGTGTGATCGCGGCGACATCGTGTCCTTGATCATCGACTTTCTGCATGAGCTGCGCCAGTGCTGGCCAGTCGCCCTGTCGGAGGAGTCGCTGGTCGAGCTGGCCGGCCAGGGCGCCCACCGCTGCTCCGGTCGGATCGGAGCCGCTCCGGTCAGCCGTCTCTTGACGTCGTTGACGCCCTGCAGGGGCTTGGTGGCGGCCCGTCGCGGGTCGATGTTCCACTCCTTGACGTGGGCGAGCAGGGTCTGCCGCACCGCAGTCAGGGGAACGTTGAGGCGGGAGCTGATGGTGTTGCTGCCCTGGTCCCAACATTCCGGGGGGCGGGCGGCGACGACCCGCGCCGCCTCGAGTTGGGCCTGTTCGGGTGGCAGGCTGGTGAGCCGTTCCTCGACGAGCCGTTCGCCGAGCGGCCGCGCCTGGTCCAGCACGGTAGTGAGCGCCTGCCGGGCCGTTGAGGGCCAGCAGATCGGCCGGGTCGCTGCCCTCAGGGAGCAGGGCGTATCGGGGGTCGAGGCGGTAGGGGGTGAGGATCCAGAAGTCGCGTTCGGCGGCGACCCGGCCGGCGATGTCGGCGTCGGTGGCCACGATCGGGTTCTTGCCGATGGCGGCGAGCTGGCTGGCCTGCTCATCGGTTAGGGAGGTACCGAGTGGTGCGACACCGATGTAGCGGCCGCCGCCGGCCAAGGTGACGGCGATGGCGTCCATCGGTCCTTCCACGATCACCGGTACGCCGCCGGCGGCAACATCCACCTCGTTGGCGCCGAAGAGTTGGGCGCCCTTGTGGAACAGCGGTGTGTCGGCGGTGTTGAGGTACTTCGGTCCGCCGCGGTCGGTGTCGGTGAGATCGGGGTGCCGGCGGCCAACGAAGCCGAGAATCTCGCCGTTGTGGATGATCGGGAACATGACGCGGTCGCGGAACCGGTCGATGAGACGGCCGGTGCTGGCGACGGTGGCCACCCCGGCGGCGGTCATTTCCTCGCCGGTGACTCCGCGGCTGCGGAGATGGTTGACCAGTCCGGTCCAGCCGGCCGGGGCTTGGCCGGGCCGGAAGCGCAGGTCATCGGTCAGGTCCTGGCCGAACCGGTCGGCGAGGTAGGCCTGTCCCCAGGAGGACGGGAACTGGCTGCGGAAGTAGCTCAAAGCCAGCTGGTTGATCTCGATGATCCGGTCGCGGCTGATCGGACATTCCTGCCAGGCCATCGCCCGGGTGAACATGCGGTTGACGTCCGCGTCGGTCTGCTCCGGAGGCCCGGCGACGCCCACGGACCAGGGCCGCGACCGCCAGGTCCGGCTCCACCCAGTCCTGATCCGCCGGGCCGCTCAACACCGCATCGGTCGTACCGGCGGGTCTGGTGGTGATGTCGTCCCGGGCGCCGAAGGCGGTCTCCACGGACGGCGGCTCGGTGTTGTTCCACGGGTCGGATGGCGCGGCGCTAAAGGGCGGCTCGCCCGGGTCTTCGTCGGTGGGCATTGGGTCGGCCAGCAGCGAGATGCGCCAGACCAGCGCCTGGGCTGCATCCACAGACCCGGCATCTGGCATGCCGGCGGCTCCGAGAAGGTCGTCGAGCCGCCAGCCGCGCTGCAGGGCGTGGTCGACTGCCGTAACGAGCGCTGGCCACCACGGGCTGGACTGGAGGGTGTCGGCTCGGTCGGCGCCGACGAGCTCAGCCAGCCGTGAGGTCCAGGCCGTGGTGAAGGTATGGTCGGTGTCGGCCTGGGCGGCGACCGTTGGGGTGAGGTGCCGGCTGATCCGCCACCACACCGCGGCGGCGGCATGATCATCGGGCAGCGGCCCACCGGTGGTGATGGCCGAACAGAGCAGCTGCCGCGCGTCGACGCCGGCGCGGGAGATCGCCGCCAGCCGGTCGGCGAGCATTGGGGCGAACGGATCCTGGGTCAGGTTGGGGCTGAGCTGGTTGAGCAGCCAGCCCCATTCCTGCAGGGCCGGTGACCGGTCGCCGGCCACCTGGCGGTCGAGGTGCAGCTGCCAGGTCCGGGCGGCTTTCTGCAGCTGCACGGGGCCGGTGGGACGCCGGTCCTCCGGGCTGACCTGCATCGCGGCCCGCCACACCTGCACATCCCCGATGACGCTGCTCGGCACCACGGTGCCGCACTGGGTCACCCATGCGGGCGGATCGGTGTCGGCGACGGTGGCTTTGACCTGGTCGGCCAGCGTGCGGACCAGGTCGGATCGGGCGGCCAGATAGTTCCCCCACACCGGATGGTCGCGCAGCCCTTGCGGGATGCCGGGGAGCCACGGCAGCGGGCCCTGGCCGGCGTTGCGGTGGCCGGTGTCGTCGAGCCGCCAGTCCAAGACGGCGGCCCGGTCGTCGGCGGAGTTGAGTTCCCGGCTGCCGGCGGCTGCCGCGAGCTGGGCGACCGGGTCGGTGCCGTGCGCGGCGAGCAGCAGCAGATGGGCGCGGAGGGTGGGCCAGGCCGGCTCGTCGATCAGGCCGGGCACAATCTGCTCGGCCGCGACGTCCAACGCCTCGACGACTTCCCGTCCGGCCAGGTCTTCGGCGGCCACATGGAGGGCGTCGACATAGCGGGCGGCGGCGTCTCCGAGCCGGACGGCCGGGTCGTGCTGGTCGCGTTGCAGGGTGGTGGCGGACCGCGGTGCGCCGTCGCGGGCCAGGATCTGCTCGAGCAGCTCGGTCGCGGTGGACGGGTGGACCGTCTCGGGCCGGATGAGGCTGTGCGGGTCGCCGTCCCCGACGACCTGCAGGTAGAGGTGGTTGGCGATCCGGCCCCGGGTCAGCATGGTGTACAGCTGCTGCCGGGACTCCTCGCCGGTGACCAGGCCGTGCATGGTGTCGGCGGTGACCCCTTGCGCGGTGTGCACGGTGGTGGCGTAGCCCAGCTCAACCGACTCGGTGACGTAGCTGGCGGGCAGCCGAACAGTGCGGCCGTTGCGGTGGTGCCGCACCGTCAGGTCACCGCCCCGGCTGACCTTGAGGACGGTCCACCGGTCGCCGTTCTTCACCCAATCCGTGGCGGTCATGCGGAGGGTTCGGTTGTTGGTTCGGGTGATCACCTGTTCGCCGACACTGGCCGGGTTGCCGTCGGCCAGCATCGCCACCCGAGGCTTCGGGCTCGGTTCTCGTCTGGTTCGGTGGCGAGCCGGTGGGCGCGGGCGCGCTGGTTGAGCTGGCTGACCAGTTCGCGGGTGGGGGCGAGCATGATCGCATCCAGGCCGCTGCTCCGGTCGGTTTGCCAGGCGGAGAAGACGTCCTCGGTGAGGGCGGTGAGGTCGCCGACATGGACTCTTCGCTGGTCGAGGTAGAAGCCGAGCGCTTCGGGCCGGCCGTCGCGGAGGGCGAGGGATGCGGCGCCTTCGGCGGGGTCGGTGAACCGGTGCAGCTCGGTGAGCCGGACCGCTCCGTGGGTGTGGGCGATGTCGCGGAGCACGCCGCCGGCGCCGATCGCGGCGAGCTGCTGGTCGTCACCGACCAGCCGAACACTGCCGCCGCGTCCGACGATGAAGTGGACGGCGGCGTCAAGGGTAAGGGTGTCGGCCATCCCGGCCTCGTCGATCACGACCAGGGTCGACGGCCCAATCCTCCGGGCCCAGTCGGGCAGGTCGTGGTGGCCGGCGGACCAGGTGAGTTTGGCGAGGGTGTCGGTGTGGGCGTTGATCTGGTCGCGGAGCTGCGCGGCGGCGGCCGCCGACGGCGCGAGCCCGATCACGGTGCCGCCGGCTTCGGTCCAGGCGGCGGCGAGGGTCTGCATCGCGGTGGTTTTGCCGGCGCCGGCGGGCGCGATCGCCAGCTGCAGCCGCGCCCCCGAGGTGGCCATCTGGCGGACCAGCGCGACCTGCCCGGCGTTCAGGGCGACCCCGTTGGCGGTCGCCTGCAGCAACGCCACATCGACCGCCGCTGGAGATATTGCGTGGCCGTCGTAGCGCCCGGCGGTGGCGACGAGCCGCTGCTCAGCGTCCAGGATGCGGGTCGAGGTGAACAGCTCGGAGCCGGCGACGGTGTAGACCGAGGTGCCGTCGGATCGCCGCAGCACCGCCGGTTCGGTGATGCCGTCATTCGGTCGGGCCAGCGACACCGACAGGTTCCCAAGCACGTCGCCGACCAGCAGATCGACCAACCGCTCACTCTGCTCGGCTTGGAGTTCGACGGCTCTCACTTGCCGCTGGGCCTCGGCCCGGACATGCCAGATCTGCCAGGTGGAACGGTGTTCTTCCATCGCCGCCAGGACCCGGCCGGCTGCATCCTTTACCCACTGGGCGTTCACCGGCGTCCCGGCGACTGGGTCGGGGTGCAGTGCGGTGTGCACCATGTGCTGCACCGCCTGCGGGCCGCCGAGGACCTCGCCTGCTTGGGTCAGCCAGGCTTGTCTTTGTTCGGTGAGGGTGCGGGGTTCGTGTTTGGCGTCGCGGGTCTCCAAGGTGGCCTGCTGGGCCAGCTTCAACGACTCAACCGGGGTGGGTGGTCGGCCGTGGACACGTTGGAAGTCGGCGGCGAGCTCGCCGCGGCGGATCTGGATGGCGGCTCGGCGGGCTCGACCAGCGGGCGTTCAAAGCGGGGTCGACGCCGACGATTTCTCGGACCGGCCGCAACCGTGGGTCCGGGTTGGGCCGTTCGGCGAACCGGACCCCGAGGCTGGCCCGGAGGTGGTTCTCCAGGGCGGTGTTGTAGGTTTCCGACGCCGCCACCGTGGCCTTGAACAGGATCCGTCCGTCGATGGACAGCCAGCGCCCGTCAAGGGTCTGCACCTTGTTGGCGACCGCGACATGGGTGTGCAGATCCGGGTCGCCGGCACGGCTGTCCCGGTGGGTGAACGCGGCCGCCACCAAGCCCCGCACCTCAACCTGCCGGACCCCATTGGTGCCGGTCCGGGTGTAGAGGGCGTGTTGTTCGATGAACCGCAACGCGTCCCCGACGGCGGCGCGGTGGGCCCGTTCGATGGCCGCCGCCGTGGACTGGTCGGCGACCGCCCACAGCGCCGACACGCTCTTCACCGGGGAGAAGGTCAGGTCATAGCCGGCGACCGCCTGGGTCCGCGGCCGGGAATGCTTGGCGATCGTGGCGGCCAGCTCCCGGGCATCCTCCGGCTGGCGTCCGTGCTCGGCAACGAAGAACTCCCGTGCCACCTCGGTGCGGATCCGGGCCCGATCCGCAGCCGGCACAGCCCAGTCACCGGGCAGCCCGGCGGCCTGGTTGAAGGCGGCGATCCGTTTCGCCACCTCGACCCGGAACGGCGACACATCCGGCTGGTAGATCTTGAACGGCGCCCCCAGCCGGGTCACCGCCTGGTAGTCCCGCACGGTCAGGTCCGGCCCCTGCAGCTGCTGCTGCCGTTGCTCGGCCAGGGGATGCAGCCCGGCCCCGAACAAGCGCCCGCATCTGCTCCGTGGTCACCACGTCGCCGGGGTTGAGGCCGTCGATACCGGCCATCCCGGAGCCCATCCAGACCCCGGGGGTTTCGCCGCGTTCGGTGTAGTAGGACGCCAACCCGAGATGGCCCTTCTCGGTGGCGTCCAAGGCGGCGACCTGCCGGGTCAGGTAGTCATACCCCGACCCGGCGGTGAGCTTGTGGATGCTCATCGTCACAACCCCTGAAGCCGTCCCACGTCGTTGCGGCGGTCAGGTCGGCGGCACGGAAATCCGGAAATGCAAAGAGGTGTGTGGCACATCGGATCTTGAAATCGGCTGGGGGTACGTGAAACAGGTCGAGATCGTCGGTGATGACCGCTCGAGTCCTCGGAACGGCTTAGGACTGAGTGAAAGGCCGGTGTCGATAAAGGACCGGTGGCGATAGGGGAGATGTGATGAGTCAGCAGTCGGTGAGGCAGGCGGCGCGGCGCTCAGCGTTAGATGCCCAGGCGGTACTGCGTAAAGAACGGGCCGACCGGGAACGCCGGCTCGAAGCTTTGGCGGTCGCGGTGCTGACCGCACTCGGTGAACGCGATGCTCTGGTCCGGGATGCTGAGCGGCGGGCTGGGCAAGCGCTGCGGACGATGACTGACAATGAGGGTTTGTCGGTGCGGGAAGCGCTCGACTGGTGCGGCAGCGGCGTCACTGTGCGAGAGATAACCCGGTTGCTGCGGCTCGACGACGCTCATCAGGGCAGTCGAGACGAACGAGTCGGATGAGCTGATCGGCCACAGTGCGCTGGAGTTCGGTCGAGCTGGTGCGCTTGCCGCGTTTACTGTCTGTGATGGACGCGCGGCCGCCATTTGAGCGGCGAGGCGCCGTTCGTGAATGAATCTGGATCGTCGGTGCTTGCCGCGAACCTAGATGACGTGTCGGGGTTCACCGCGAGGCTGGGCAGCCGTCGGTAGGACGCCATAACGCGCTCGGTTCTGGAATCCTCGACCGCCGCCGCCATACCTGGGATCGCTGTTGGGCCGACCGCCGCCCGGCATGCCGGCCTTAGGGATACCGAAGCTAGGCGGTTTTCCACAGGTATGCGCGGGTTGTGCGGCCTGTGGTTGTTTCTGGCTCAATGACTCGGAGGAGGTTCGATTGGACAAGCACGCGATGGATGTCGACACGGCAGAAGCCCTTGCTGGCGTCGTGGGTCTACTTCGACAGGCAGCGCTTCGCGCTTGGGCTGCCACGGATCGCGCAGGGGCTAGATCGCCTGGACAGCTCTTCGCTTTCGGTGTCGACCTGGCCGCCGACCAGGCCCGGCACTTGGTCCCGGACGGAATCGACATCGACGGACCGGTGCCAGTCGGTGGCGAACCCGCCGGCCTGCTGAGGTCGGCGGAGCAAGTGTGGGCGGTCTCATGGCCAGCCTGGACTCCTACCATCTCGATCTCGTCGTTGCCGTCTTGTGGCATGCCGGCAGCGGCGGGTCGACACGTAATTCCTCAAATGACTCCGCAGGGCAGTGGTTGTGATGACTGACGACGGTCGCGATCGATTTCGATGCCTCACTCGGATCGCGACAGCGCGCCGCGCCCGGCCCCGACAGTCATTGCGGGAGAGACTCCTCAGACCTTCCCAGCCGGACCCTGGCGCGTCGTTGGCTGACTACCCAGGACTTCCCTAGACGGCCGTGGAGTTGATCATGAAGACGATCGGAGGTGATGGGCTGCCCAAGATGAACTAACCCAGACAAGAGAAGTGGCCCGCCAGGAGATTGCCGCTCCTGACGGGCCTGAGACCCACTTATCTAGGAAGCGAGTCCCAGTGGCCAAGTCAACCATCCTGTCCTCCGGCCCGATCAACGGTGGCGACACACTTACGGTCGAGCTAATCCAGCCCGACCGCATGCCTGTGGCAGTCAGAATCGTCTGGCCGAGCGCAGCAACGATCACCACACCCGCCCACTACCTCGAAGTAGCCAGCGCGGCCATGCGTCTGCTCGCTGAAGCCTCCACGACTTTGGCCCGAATCCGAGCGAGCCGACGGCTCTAGCCGACCCCTGGAGCGCCGCTTGCGAGCTCCTGGGCAGCCTGCTGGGACGATCTCCTGGCGGGTGGCGGGACGATGTTCCAGCGGGCCCCTGACCTGTCTCGTAACGGCCCGGGACCGGGTCGAGGTCGGTCCACCCGTACGCGGCGAAGGCCGCCTGGTCGATCGCGGCATTAAGGTCCAAGCATTAGGTCGCGGCGCTCGGGTCCAGTCGCTCGCCGAGACTGCGCAGTCGCCTCGGACCGATTCCGCTCTCGCGCACCGGTGGGCGGCGAAATGGATCGCGTCACCCAGCGACTTCACATCGACAGGGTCGTGCTGTTGGTGAATGCCGGACATCGCATGTGCTGTCGGCGGTACGGCCATGATCACCGTCCGGCCATGATCACCAAGGCGCATAAGCCAGTCATCCTTGCACATCGTCTCGGTACTTTCCTCGGTATTCAGGGGACTCCGGAGCGGGCCGGGTTCTCGCCCCCTGGCCGGCCGATCCAAGATCATTTGCAGTTGATCACCCCTCCTTCTTCAGCGCATGCAGCTGCTCCGTCGTATGGAGCGGAGTCCATGATCGAAGCCAGCGTGTCAGCCAACGGCGCCTCGCCGGTCGACTCCCAATTCGAGCCGATCCAGAAACCATCCACCGCAGTGTCGTTCAGCCCGTAACTCAGCTCGTCGCTACCGGTCGTCGCAGTCAAGATCAGCAACGGCAAGATCGCCACGTTCGTCTTCACGAATTCGATCAAGGAATCGCTACGGCTAGCCGATCCGCTCCGCGATTCGCCGTCGCCGGCATCCGCGGAAACGGCCGCAACAGCTCCCGGATCCGCGGCTCGAACGCATCCACCAGCGACCCCGTTGCAGCCCGGACGTACCTCGGCGGCCCAAAGCTGGCCACCGCCGCCTTCACCGTGTTCGGCGAACATCCGACCACACGGGGCTGCCGTCGACACGTGTGACCGCCAGTGTCCTGGGCGATGCCTTAGGGATGGTAGGACGGCCGGTTTCCACAGGTCTGCGCGATTCCTGCCGACTGTCGTCCTTTCTGACTCGATGGGCAGCGGGAGGGTGAATGAGCTTTCAACGGATGGATGCTGACACCGCCGAGACGCTGGCGGGGGTGGTCCGGCTGCTACGCCGAGCAGCTGAGCTGGTGTGGGCGGCTGCCGACACCGAGGGTGCCGGGTCGCCTCGGCAGGTGCTGGCGTTGGGCATTGACCTGGCCGCCGACGAGGCACGGAACCTGCTACCGGATGCCATTGCTGTCGAAGGACCTGTGCCGGTCGGAGACGAACCGGCGGGTCTCCTGCGCTCCGCCGAGCAGCTGCTGCGGCGCATCGACACCCCAGGAGCGGGTGCCGCCGTACATGGCCTGCGGGCACGGGTAGCCGACCTGGTGTGGGAGGCGAACAGCGGTGTCGATGCCTGACCGGCGCACGGTTGGCGAGCTGCTGGCCGACAGTGAGGCGCTGGCCCGGGAGACGCTGCTCGACGCCACACTTGAGCAGGCGCCGGCGATGGTGAGGAGCTGGAATCAGCTGGTCGGGTCGG
>CAVRQV010000016.1:0-18774 GCA_963723475.1 uncultured Actinomycetota bacterium | reverse complement strand
CGCCAGATCCCAAGCGGCGTCGTGAAGCCGAAAAGGCGGCGCAGGAGGCCCGGAAGCGGGCAACCGCAGCCCGTGAGGCTGCGGAGTCGGCGGAGGCAGAGGCTGAGGCAGCCACCAGGAGTGCGGATGAGCTGGCCGACCAGGTCGAGGCGTTGCGCAGCCAGCTTCGCATAGCGGAGGCCGCCGAGCGGGAGGCCCGCGAGGCGGCGCGGGCCGCGAGGAAGCACTATCAGGAGTTACGCCGTGCCGCCGACCGATTGCAGGTGGAGCAGTAGGGCCGAGCCACGACGCGCCGGCGGCAGCGGGATACCGGCCGCACCGAGTGCCTGGCCGGTCAGCACGGGTGTACCGGACGCCCACGCGGGTGTGACGGTCTGAGCCTCGCCGGGGCGGGCGATGACCTCGATCCGGTAGAACGTCGCCGGGTCAAGTCCATCGATGCGTACTCGCCGGCTGGCCAGCGCGCGCTCCAACCAAACCAGAGCAAACAAAGCCTCGTCTCGATCATCGGCCACCACGCCATGGGCCACGAAGCCTCGATCACTCTCGTCCGACCGCACGGTGGTGCCGGAGTGCAGCAACGGTCGGAACCTTTTGTAGAGCGACAACCATCGGTGGATGGAGCGCAGGTTCCCCGGAGCCTGCTTTCTGAGATCGATTCCTAGACCGAGCCGCCCGAAGAATGCAGAGATCGCCCGGTACGCCGACGAGGTGGCGTCGTCGGGCTCATCGAGTGCCGGCTGCCAAACCAGCCCCGGCGGCAGCAGCTGCACCAGGCCGGCAAAGTCGGCGTGCCGTATGGTCGAGTCCGGCGACAGATCCGCCCCGACGGCTCTGGTCGTCATCGTCAAGTCAAGGCTGGTTGTCTGGATCGTGAGGTGGGGGTAGCGCTCACCCAATGCATCGAGCAGCCGGTAGGCCGCAAGCGTGGTGCTGTGCTGGGTTGCGGTGGCCCCCGGCCGGTGCGCACCTTGGGGCGGCGACCAGCTCAGCAGTGACACGTGGTGTCGGTCGAGGAGCTTGGTCAGGCGCTCCCAAACGTGGACCATTGCAGGCCGCATCGACAGGTCCAACACATGCCGGGTCACCCCATCGCGCTCGACAGTCAGCAGCCAGTCTGGATGGTCGCGGACGATCGCGGGGTCCGCCTCGACCAGCTCAAGTTCGATCGCCAACCCGACATCAAGGTCCAAGCTGCGGATCCGCGTAATCAGCCCATCGAGATCGGCCGACGATCCCGTCTCGGTCAGGCCGGCGCTGTCGGCGTACGGGTCAAGGCCGGCGCGCGAGCACCACCCGAGGTCGAGCAGGAACGTCTCAACACCGACCGCCGCGGCGTACTCGGCGAGAGCGAGCATCGCCTGTCGGTCGTGGTGAGCGAATGCGGGCGCGGCGGCGTTGAAGATGACCCGCTTGTCATGCCGCGCCTCCGGACGAACGTGTCGGTGCAGGCGGGCCGCCGCAGCATCCAGCCCGTCGCCCCAGGTCCACACCACCCACGGGGAGTGGTACGCCTCCCCGATGCCGAGCACAATTTCACCGGCCTGCAAGAGCTCTCCACCACCGAGATAGGTCCGTCCATAGACCGTTCGCTCAGCGCGATGCTGGACTGCGCCACTGAAGGCAACATGCACCTGCCAGACCTGACCGCGGCGAAAGCCCGTTCCCCCCACCGCCAACGCTACGTAGGCCGGTCGGTCATCGAATCCCCTATGATCAACAGCCCAGGAGCCCGAGCGCAATGGGACTGTCGACAGGGCCGGTCCGTCGAACTCCACGCGGTGCGTGGCCAGGTCGCTCACTGGCATGAAGAGCTCCAAACCCTCCAGCCGGTAGTCAGCGACATTCTTGTTGGAGACGCCGGCACGACAGCGAACCAGCCCATTGCCTGTGAGCTGGAGTGCGAGGTCCAGAGTTAGCCCGTTGACCGGATCCTCTGCTTCGACGATCACGGTATCGGCGCCGACCTCGGTCAGACCTGGCAGTACTGGGGTCTCGCTGATCAGCTGCGAACGGCTCGTGGTAAAGGACGCCGCGGATAGGTGGCCGTCGTGGGATCCAGCCAAGGCCGCCCGTGAGCTCCAGGCCGCAGAGGCTTCCGGTACCAACGAGGACATCATGGACGGCAGCGGATCGAGACCGGTCGGCCCGAATGCAGCAAGAAGTGCCGATGCCGACAAGCCGTCAAGATCACCAAGATCAGCGCCCCAGTGCAAGATCACCGGCAAGCCGGTCCGCTTCAGCTGCACCAGGAGGCTGACGCCCTGGGCTCGCATGTGGAGGAGGGAAGCCGCGGAGTCGTGATCAACTGAGAACACGGTCGCAACATCCCCTACTGACATGGGATCTCCCCCAAGAACAAGATCTCTCCGCTGAGTGCAAAAGCTTATCGGAACGTCGAAAAACCCGCGCATCCATCCCACCCTCGCGCGATCTGCACCATCGTAGATCGCACGCTCGTCAGCCCTGTGCGACGCCGCGCCGCGTGTCGCTCGCTTTTCGCACGCGGTTTCAGTCCCGCCCGCAACATGCTGGTGCCGACAAGTCAATATCCCAAGCACAATTGGGTATTTCGACTGTGATTGGTACATCGTCAGCTCAGATCTGGCGGGAGGAGGCGGCGATGTGAATGAGCATTCAGGGCGTCGCTGTGCGGTCGTCTACAACCCGATCAAAGTGTCCGATGATCTCCGCGACACGATCACTCGGCGCGGGATGGAACAGGGCTGGAGCGACCTGATCTGGCTGGAGACGACCACTGGCCACCCAGCCCGGCCCACGACCGACGAGCTGCTGTCGACGAAGGTGGATCGGGTGATCGCCGCTGGTGGCGACGGAACGGTCCGAATGGTTGCGGACCGGCTGGCGCAATCCGGCATCCCGATGGCCGTGGTGCCCATGGGTACTGGGAACCTATTGGCCCGAAACCTGGAGATCCCACTGCCGGAGCTGGAGGCGCTCGAGGTCGCATTCGGTGAGCACACCTTGGACATCGACTTGATCAAGCTCACCGTTGACGGCGCGCCCGGCGAGCACTTCGCGGTCATCGCGGGCCTGGGAGTCGATGCGTTGATCATGGACGAGACCAGCCCGAAGCTCAAGGATGCCATCGGTGCCGGGGCCTACTTCATCGCGGCCGCCAAGGCGCTCGGGCGTACGCCGATCGATATGCGGATCACCCTTGATAATCATCGTACGCAGCGACGGCACGCCATGATTTGTGCGATCGGCAATGTCGGCAAGCTGGCCGGGAATCTGACGTTGATCCCGGGTGCGCGCCCTGACGACGGCCGCCTCGATGTATATGTGGCGTCGCCGCATCGCCTCTCTCACTGGCTGCGCGCATTCCTCCGGTTGGTCACCAGGCGCTCGATTTCCGACGATCGCGTCGACCAATGGCAGGCCACCCAGGTCGAAGTGCGTCTCAGGCACCCCGACCCTTATCAGCTCGATGGTGACGTGGTAGGCGATTGCCGTACTTTGCGGGCCGAAGTATGCCCTGCTGCGCTGAAAGTCTGCGTCCCCGGCTGAGCAGGCAGCGGGGACGGGGTTACCGCCGCCTGATGGGGTGATCAGACGCGTGGCGGAGAACCGTCGTAGCGATTCTCCTGGACATGCCTGGTCCGACTGCGCTGCGCCTGCATCACCAGCGCCAGAACCAGCGCCAAAGCACCAGCCGCGATGAGGATGATCCCGAGCGTGTCGTCGGATACGTACGGAAGATTGACGTTGAGCGCAAAGAGCCAGATCGCGCCTATCACGATCAAGACGATGCCAACTCCGATACCCATGTGCTCCTCCACCTATTCCTCCCGAGTAGGCCAGATCAACTGGCCCTCTTAGCTGACTTCGCTGTCATTGCCTTCTTTGTCCCTCCCTTCTTAGCCGCGGCCTTCTTGGCCGGGGCCTTCTTGGGCGGCGTCTTCTTCGCTCCTGAGCCTTCTTCGCCCGCCAGCTTGGACGGGGCTTGGTCTCCGCCGTCTTCCTGGCAGCGCGGTTCTGTTCGACGCTGCGTCGCAGTGCCTCCATCAGATCGACCACCTCGCCCCGGTCGGGGAGATCTTCGCCTCCTTCACCGAAGGTGGCCGCGGTATCCAAGGCGTCTCCCTGCTCGAGCTTGGCGGCGATGAGCTGTCGTAACTGATCTTGGTACTCATCGCTGAACTTGTCGGGGGTGAAGTCAGCGGACATGTTGCCGATCAGCGACGACGCCATCCTGAGCTCCTGGGGCGACACCCGCACGTCGGCCTTGAGGTTCGGGAAATCACCCTCGCGCACCTCGTCGTCCCACAGCAGCGACTGGAGCATCAGCACCTTCCCCCGCGAGCGCAGTGCTCCCAGCCGCGTTTTCTGACGCAGTGAGAATTGCACGATCGCTGTGCGATCGGTCTCCTCCAAGGCTCGTCGGAGCAGCGCGTACGCCTTGGTGGCAGATTTCTCCGGCTCCAGGAAGTAGCTCCGGTCGAACCTGATCTCATCGATCTGCTCGGACGGCACGAACTCAACGACCTCGATTTCGTGGCTGTGCTCCTCCGGCAGCGACTTCAGGTCCTCGTCGGTGAGCACGACCGTGGTCTTGCCTTCTGCGTACGCCTTGTCGATGTGGGAGTACTCGACCACCTTGCCGCACACCTCACATCGGCGCTGATAGCGGATGCGCCCACCGTCGGCGTCATGCACCTGATGGAGGCTTATGTCGTGGTCCTCGGTCGCCGGGTAGAGCTTGATCGGCACATTGACCAAACCGAAGGTGATGGCTCCCTTCCAGAGCGCTCTCATACCCCGCTACTACCCACTCCGCTTCGTCAGAATCCGAGTTACCGGGGTTTTGGTGCCTCGACTGAGGAGTCGATACTGGCTCCATGGGCAGGGCATCGCACGACCAAGTGGTGACCGTCGAGGGTCGGGCGATCAAGCTCAGCAACCTTGACAAGGTGCTTTATCCCCAGACTGAGACCACCAAAGCTGACGTCTTGTCCTACTACGCGCAGGTAGGCCCAACCATGCTGCCGCATCTGCGTGATCGGCCGGCGACGCGCAAACGCTGGCCTGACGGTGTCGGCGAGGTCAACGGAAAGCGGCCAACCGTCTTCTTCAACAAGGATCTGGGCGCCGGCACACCGGATTGGGTGCCGCGTCGGACCATCTCTCACAAAGATCACGACAATGACTACCCAGTGATCAATGATCTTGCGACGCTCACCTGGTTGGCCCAGTTGGCTGCCCTCGAGATTCACGTGCCACAGTGGCGATTCGGTCCCGACGGGCATCCGCAAAATCCTGATCGTCTAGTTCTTGATCTTGATCCCGGTCCGGGTGTGAGCCTGGCTGAGTGTGCCTCGATAGCGATGCTGGTGCGAGACATCTTGCGCGATATCGGACACGATCCGGTCCCGGTCACCAGCGGAAGCAAGGGCATCCATCTGTACGCCCCACTCGATGGCTCGCAAACCCCGGAGCAGGCTACAGAGGTAGCCCGCGAGCTCGCGCTGGCGCTCGAATCTGACCATCCTGACCTGGTCATCAGCACGATGAAACGCTCGCAGCGCGACGGCAAAGTGTTCATCGACTGGAGTCAGAACAACGGCGCGAAAACCACCGTTTCGCCATACTCGCTGCGCGGCCGGGACCGGCCCTGGGTTGCCGCGCCGCGGACCTGGGACGAGCTGGACGATCCCGATCTGCGTCAGCTGGAATACCAGGAGGTGGTCACGAGACTGGCTGCCCTCGGCGACCCACTCGCCGCCATGGCGCCCAGCGCAGAGCGGGATCGGCTCACCAGGTACCGCAGCATGCGCGACCCGACCAAGACGCCAGAGCCAGTGCCCGCCGGCCCAACAGGCCAGCATCAAGACGGCTTCAGATTCGTCATTCAGGAACACCATGCGCGCCGACTGCACTATGACGTGCGGTTGGAACGGGACGGAGTGTTGGCCAGCTGGGCGGTCCCCAAAGCGCCGCCGACCGATCCGACGATCAACCACCTCGCGGTGCGGACCGAAGATCATCCGCTCGAGTATCTGACCTTCCATGGCGCCATTCCCAGAGGGGAGTACGGCGCCGGAAACATGCTGGTCTGGGACACCGGGACGTACCGCCTCCACAAGTGGCGCGAGGGCAAGGAGGTAGTCGTCACTCTCTTCGGGCAGCCCGGCGGCGGTCTGGGGGGTGTTCGCAAGTTCGCTCTGATCCACACCGGTGGCGGTGACTCCCAACCGGAGAAGAACTGGCTCATGCACCTCATGGAGACCGATCCGGAAGATGAACAAGCTCCCGAGACAGCTTCAGCCCGCACGATCATGGACGCCGGGACTGCCGCCGTCCTCACCGCATCCGCCACCGACGAGCGTGTCCGCTCCGTTCAGGAGGTCGACTTTCCCGAGCAGGTGGATCCCATGCTGGCTACCCCGATCGACGCCGGGAGATTCGGCGACGAGACCGGTTGGGCCTTCGAGATGAAGTGGGACGGCGTACGCGCCGTCGCCTACTTAGCCGGTGGGCGCGTGAAACTGCTCAGCAGAAAAGGCCGGGACGATACCGCGGCCTATTTCGAAGTGGCCCGCGGACTGACCAAGATCAGGGTCCAGACGGCGATCCTGGACGGTGAGGTCGTGGTCACTGATGCTGCCGGACGACCTAGTTTCGGCCTGCTGCAGCATCGAATCAACCTCACCAAGCCGGCTGATATCGAGCGGGCCGCGAAGGCTTATCCGGCACAGCTGATGCTCTTCGACATTATCGAGCTGAACGGGCAGTCATTGATCAAGAAGACCTACCAGGAGCGCCGCGCGATTCTGGAAAACCTGGTACCCCCGGAGCCGGGATTCCTGATCCAGGTGCCGCCGATCTTCGACGGCGATCTGCAGGCAGCACTGCAGACCAGCGATCAACTCCAACTCGAGGGTGTGGTCGCCAAACGCCGCAGTTCGATCTACCAGCCGGGACGTCGCACCCATACCTGGCTCAAGATCAAACTGCACCGGGCGCAGGAGGTCGTGATCGGTGGCTGGCGAGAGGGCCAGGGCCGACGTGGTGGCGGGGTGGGGTCGCTGCTGATGGGGATACCGACTGAGGCGGGCCTGCACTACGTCGGCCGCGTGGGATCGGGGTTCAACGACCGCCAGCTCGATGAGATCCAAGCCAAACTCGAGAAGCTGAGCCGCAAGACCTCACCGTTCCTCGATGTGCCGCGCGAGGATGCGCGCGATGCGCACTGGGTCACACCGTCACTGGTCGGCGAGGTCACCTACGGCGAGCTCACCCAGCCGGGCCGGCTGCGCCACCCGGTCTGGCGCGGCCTGCGCCCCGACAAGTCGCCCGACGAGGTGGTCTGGGAAGGCCCTGGACTTTAGGCAGACCAGAGCCGACGCTCGGCGTTGGTGATCAGATCGAGCACCTCGTGTGCGATGTACGCGGTGTTTGCTTACTCCTCGACGATGCCGGCCAATTCCAGGCCGCGATGCGCGGCCAGCCGCTCCGCTTCCAGTTCCAGCCGCTTGCGTTCCGGCTTCGAGAGGGTGGTCCAAGGATTGAGGCGTAGCGTGAACGCTTTGCCAGCCGTCTTCGGTCTCCAGGTACCAACGATCTCCGAGCCGGAAAGCACTGCGCCGGGCCGGCCAAGAATCGGCCACAGCTCCTTGTGTTTGCTCGTGTCGGGCACGATCAGGTCTCGGTCCTTGCCCTGGAGTAAGAGGTCGAATCCGCCGAGCAGACGGAGCAGTTCCCGATCATGGTCGATGTCGCCCACCTCACCCAGAATCCAACCTTGCCGGCCATCGACACCGACTTCGACGGCGTCCTCGGGCCAATGCGCCTTGATCTCGGCGACGGGAGAGTCAAGGAACGCGGCGACATCGTTTGGTGTAGCCGGGCCGAGGAACCTCAGATAATTGCGGATCGGCTGCAGCGACTCGGGCGCGGCCATCGGGTCTCGCGCAGGTCCGGGGGTCCGTTTCGGCCAGCCGGGAATGCGCCGCAGCACAGGCGGTGAGGTACCCGGCTCGAGCTCGAGTCCGGCGTATAGAGCGCTGATGCGGAACGGAACTTCCCACGAGTGCGTCGCTTTGCAGGCCCTGCAATACCGGAGGTAGGGAGGTTCCAGGCGGGCGGTGAGCTGGGTGGAGACTTCGCCCTTCGCCAGCGGCCGTTCCACGACATGCCGCATCTGGGTGGCAACCTCGGTGAGTCCTGCCAGGGTGGGAATGCCGGCCTCTTTGAGTGGTTTGTCAGCCCCGATCACCCGTTTGGCTGCATCCCGATCCGACATTGGCGAGGTGGCGACGAGAACCTCCTCCAGATCGACGCGCCGGTAGTAATGCGGCGCGGCCCGCAACGTCCACGCCAACGCCACGTCCGGGCTGGCTTCGAGCTCTGCGGCGTCGCGGACCGGGACACCACGGTTGGCCAGCGCCCAGCTTGCGCCGTCTCGGCCGGTGTCTTGCACGCCGAAGTCGAAGACAGCTGCATCGACGATCGCTCGCTCAGCCTCGGCTCTATCGAGCTGCTGCGCATGGATCCGGTGGGCAAGCGCCTCAGACCGCTTCATCGCTCTCCTACTCCGACACAAGGAGCCTTACGACCGGATTCACCATAGGCACACACAACTGACATGCTGCGTTCCAGCAAAACCTCACGTCAGCCGAAAACATCCAAGGCCAACCGAGCGGGAATCCAGCGGCAGATTTGCCACACGCGTGGATTTCGGAGGGTAATGCCGGCTGGAGTGAGGTTTCGTGAGACTTCGCCAAGAGTTTTGACCTTTCTGAGTAGGGTAAACGCTCGGCATCGCGCTCCGACGGAAGGAGCAACCACCATGGTCGGACGCGCCAACTGTGTGATCGCCCTGCGGTGTGAGGGCGTCTCCCTCGTGCTCGATATCTCCGCAGGGCAGCTACCCGCCGTCGTGCACTGGGGGGCAGACCTCGGAACACTCGAGCTTGCCGATGCTGAGGCGCTGATCCTTGCCAATATTGACCCTGGCGGCCCGAACGTTGTCGACGAGCCGATTCGTCTCGCGCTTCTGCCGGAGCATTGGACGGGCTGGGTCGGTCGCCCCGGGCTGAGCGGATCCCGGGCCGGACGGGCGTGGTCGCCCAAGTTCACCGCAATTGAGGTCCGGGTCGACGGCAAAGCCGTGACCGCCACCGAGAGTCCGGCGACCATGATCAACGCCGGGCCCGGCTCGGTAGAGGTGGACGCAGTCGACGAGGTGGCGCGGCTTCGTCTCATCATCACTATCGAGCTGACCGTCGGTGGACTCATCAGGGCACACACCGAAGTGATCAACCTTGGCGAGGACCCGTACGCGGTAGACGACTGTGTGATCGCGTTCCCGATCCCCCAACATGCCCGGGAGATCCTGGATCTCGCGGGCCATTGGGGCAAGGAACGCGTACCGCAACGGCGACCGTTCGGTGTCGGGGTGCATCTGCGTGAGGGCCGAAAGGGCCGCACGGGGCCGGACGCAGCCACCCTGTTGCATGTTGGAGAGCCAGGATTCTCCTTCGCCGACGGAGAGATTTGGGCCGTGCACACCGCCTGGAGCGGGAACCATACGCACTACGCGGAGCGGCTCTTCACCGGCACACAGGTGATCGGTGGCGGAGAGCTGCTGCTGCCGGGGGAAGTGATCTTACAACCCGGCCAGGTTTACAGCACTCCATGGATCTACGGCTCATACGCCTGCGGTCTCGACGGGGTGGCACGGCGGTTCCACCGCTTCCTCCGCGCTCGGGAGCACCATCCGTCGACCACCCGTCCCGTGACGATCAACGTCTGGGAGGCGGTCTATTTCGATCATGACCTGGACCACCTCGCTGAGCTTGCCGAGTCTGCGGCGGCCATTGGCGTGGAGCGCTACGTGTTGGACGATGGCTGGTTCGGGGCACGGCGCAATGATCATGCAGGGCTCGGCGACTGGACCGTGTCAACAGAGGTGTGGCCGCACGGACTGCATCCCTTGGTGGACAAGGTGACCGGGCTGGGCATGGAGTTCGGTCTCTGGTTCGAGCCCGAGATGGTTAACCTCGACTCAGCGGTAGCCCGTGCCCATCCGGATTGGATCATGGCCACCGGAGACCGGCTCCCCGTCGAATCCCGTCATCAACAGGTGATCAACTTGGGAATCCCGGAGTGCTACGTACACATCCGGAATGCGATCTTCGAGATCCTCGCCGAGTACAAGATCAGTTACATCAAGTGGGATCACAACCGCGACTTGATCGACGCGGGCAGCGCGCCCGATGGCCGTCCCGGGGTCCATGAGCAGACACTGGCCTTCTACCGGCTCGTTGACGAGATCAAGGCCGGCCATCCGGGACTGGAGATTGAGACCTGCTCCTCAGGCGGCGCCCGTGTTGATCTTGGTGTACTGGAACGGACTGACCGTATCTGGGTGAGCGACTGCATCGATCCGTTGGAACGCCAGCAGATGAACCGCTGGACCTCCCAGTTGGTGCCGCCGGAGCTGTTGGGCTCGCATATCGCGTCGACTCGCTCCCATACCACCGGCAGGGTGCACGACCTTTCCTTCCGCGCCACTACTGCCCTCTTCGGCCACCTCGGTATCGAATGGGACCTCACAGCAGCGACTGCCCACGAGCTGGCCGAGCTCCGAGAGTGGGTCAGCTTCTATAAAGCCAACCGAGGACTACTGTTGGGCGGCGACCTAAGGCGCCTCGACTTCCCGGACCCCAATATCATCGCGCACGGCATAGTGGCCCCGGATCGCTCGTCGGCCATTTACTCCGTCGCCTCGATCGGCCAATCGGAAGTGATGCTGCCAGGCCGGCTGCGCTTCCCGGGGCTGGATCCGGACCGCCGCTACCATATCCGCCCGGTGTTGGTCGGGCGCCCGCCGTCGGGCTTGAATCCACCGCCGTGGTGGGGGGCGATTACCCGCGAGTGGGAGCCGTCAGGCGAACGCCGAGCACTTGGCTGGGGTCTCCCAGCTGACGGCGGCGCTGGCCTGGTATTTTCCGGCGCCGCGCTGGCCTCGACCGGAGTGATGGCTGCCGGCATGCACCCCGAGCACGCGATCCTCTACCGCGTGGAGGCGCTCGACTGATCGAGTGTGAGGGCCGTTGCCATGCTCGGGGCGAGCGGAAGTCGCGGGATGAGGGTGGCCTGCACCGCGTGATACAGGTCCGGCTTGCCGGGCCAGACCGTTCCGATCCCGTGGTTGCCGGCATCGAGCTGATGGTGCCATGACCCGTACGTCCGATCGAACAAGTACCTCTCGGCGTAGGCCCACCAGGTGGCGGCGAGCTCGGCATAACGATCATCGCCGGTCCGTGTCCGCAGTGCCGCGGCCGCGGCGATGGCCTCCGCAAGCACCCAGTGCATCCGGTCGCGGACCACAGGTGTGCCGTCCCAATCGGTGGTGTAAACGAAGCCGTCGGCACCGTCGACAGCCCAGCCATCGGTCACCGCACGATCGAACAACGCCTCCCCGGCCGGCAGCAGCCAGTCCGGCGGATCGGTCAGCGATGCCTCCAGATGCAGCAGCAATCTCGACCATTCCAGGCCGTGCCCGACCGTGGCGCCGTACGGCTGAAACTGGTCGTCCGGGTGATCCCGGTTGTGTTCGAGCTGCGGCTGCCAGCGCGAATCGAAGTGTTCAGGAATCCGCCATGCGTGCGGCTCCGCGAATTCCATCGCTACCCGGCGCGCGATGCCAAGGGCGCGCTGGCGCAACGTATGATCCCCTGTCACGTCGGCCGCAGCGAGCAGGGCTTCGATCGCATGCATGTTGGCATTAACGCCGCGGTAGTCCTCGAGCTGGGTGAAGTCGCGGTTCCAGGAATCGACGAACATGCCGGCAGTGTCGTCGAAGAACCGCAGGTCCCAGACATCGAGCGCCTCGCCAAGGAGGTCGCGGGCGCCGGTCAACCCGGCAACAGTGCCCGAGGAGGCGGCGAGCACCACGAAGGCATGGGCATAACACGCCTTCTCGTCCGGACTCTCATCTGTTGGGTCGATAGCGGTGAGCCAGCCACCGTTCGCGCCGTCCCCCAGCCGGCCGGTCAGGCCAGCGAGCGCCTGCGCTGCCAGATCAAGATCGCCAGATCGACCCAGCAGATGGCCGAGAACGTACACGTGAACCATCCGGGCCGTGATCCAGGTATAGACCGGCTGGGACATGTCAGGGTGGCCAGTTGCATCGAGCCAGGCGGCACCACCCGATGGATGGGGAAAGTGGCGGCCGAAGTCGAGCAGTCGCTCGCACTCGGACTCAAGCGCCGAGGTGGGAATCCCGAGTTCTGGTGAGGACACGCACTCACCGTAGTGGCGACGAAGAGCGGCTGAGACGATGATCGCTATGACCCAGACCACAGCAGTTGATCATGAAGCGGAAATCGGTGGCCGGCTGGCACAGCTGAGGCTCGAGCAGAAGGTCCAGCTGATGACCGGTGCCGACATCTGGGCGTTGCATCCGATTCCTGAGATCGGCCTGCGCCGGCTCGTTACGTCCGACGGCCCAGCAGGAGTCCGCGGCGAGACCTGGGACGAGCGCAGCCCGTCTGCCAACGTGCCCTCACCGACGTGCTTGGCGGCGAGCTGGGATCCGGTCCGGGTCGAGCGGATGGGTCGGCTACTCGCCAGCGAGGCTCGCCGCAAAGGCGTGGACGTCTTGCTGGCGCCGACTGTGAACCTGCACCGGACTCCGTACGGCGGTCGGCATTTCGAATGCTTCAGCGAGGATCCGGAGCTCACGGCCATGATCGGCATCGCGTACGTGCAAGGGCTGCAGGCCGAAGGGGTGGCCGCCACGGTCAAGCACTTTGTCGCAAATGACTCTGAAACAGACCGGTTCAGCGTCGACGCCCTGGTCGACGAGCGGGTGCTACGGGAGCTGTACCTCACCCCGTTCGAGCGGATCGTCGCGGCGGGCGCCTGGGCGGTCATGGCGGCGTACAACAGGGTCAACGGAACCACCATGACTGAAAACCCCTTGCAGCGCGAGGTGCTGAAGCGCGAGTGGGGTTTCGACGGCGTGATCATGTCCGACTGGTACGCCACGCGATCAGTCGCTGCGGCTAGCGAGGATCTGCTGGATATGGCGATGCCGCGACCGTCGAGTCCGTGGACCGAAGGGTTGCTCGAGGCGGTCCGGTCCGGTCAGGTGTCCGAATCGGCGATTGACGGCCATGTGCTTCGTATCTTGAGGCTTGCGGCCCGAGTCGGCGCGCTCGATGGCCTGGCGGCGGCGACACCGCTGGCTCGAAGCTGGAGTGAGAAGGAGCTGAGGACTGAGCTGCGGGCGAGTTCGGCGGCTGGCATGGTGCTGGTCAAGAACGACGGCACTCTTCCACTGGAGACGAGCTCGCTGCAGCAAGTCGCCGTGATCGGGCCCAATGCAGGGACCGCCAGAACGTTGGGTGGTGGCAGTGCCACCGTGCGAGGACCTCGAGACGCTGGTACGCGGCGCCGTCGAGGGTGGCGCGGACGGGCTGGCAATGGCCGGCGGGGACGGTTCGCAGGCGATCGTTGCCAAGGTCGCTGCCGAAGTCGGGCTGCCATACGCATGCGTGCCTGCGGGCACCCGCAACCACTTCGCGCTCGATCTCGGCGTTGACCGCGACGACGTCGTCGGTGGATTGGACGCGTTCGTCGATGGCGGTGAGCGTCGGGTGGACCTCGCCGAGGTCAACGGTCGGGTATTCGTCAACAATGTCGCGCTCGGCCTCTACGCCGAGGCGGTCCAGCGCGCCGGCTACCGCGACGCCAAGATCCGCACCCTGCTGGACACTATGCCTGACGTGGTCGGCCCCGACGGCAGCGACATCGATATGCGCTGGACCGGGCCGGGCGGACACGAACATCACGCCGGCGCTGTAGTGATGGTCTCGAACAACCAATACCGGCTCGGCCACGCGGTCGGCTCGGGCACGCGCCCGCGCATCGACGATGGCCTGCTCGGGATCATTATCGTCGGGGCGCCCGCCGGGCGCGGCCAGAACGGCAGTTCGCCGCAGCGCCCGTTGCGGCAATGGTCCGCCCCGACCTTTGAGATTGATGCGGACCAGCCTGTCCCGGCCGGCATCGACGGCGAAGCGCTCATCCTCGATGCACCGCTGCTCTTTAGCATTCGGCCCGGAGTCCTAGTGGTGCGCGTCGCCCGGAAGCACCCAGGCGCCTCACCCTCGGCCATAGCTCCCGAAGGAATGTGGGCCAGCATTGTCGAGTTGGTGCGGATCGCCTTCGGCCCCAACCAGAAACCCGCAAGCTCAACACCAGAAAGGACATAAATGGACAACAAAATGGAGATCACCGAGAAGGAGCGGGTTAGCCGCGAGGACGCCGCCGCCCGCCTGCACGCTCTTGCCGACGAGCTCGCCAAGCACAATGAGGTCGAGTTCGACCGCGGCGGGATCACCTTCAAGGTGCACGTGCCCGACGAGGTCGAGTTCAAACTCGAGATCGAGTTCGAGGACGAGGAGCGCGAGCTCGAGATCGAACTCAAATGGTGAAGAAACCGCTGCCCTCCGCGCTTGAACTCTGATTTCGAAAGCACGGCCCCACCGATGACGCATGGGGGCACTGCTACCGACATCCCGCTACGCCGAAGCCGTGAGCTTGGGGCCAGAATCGCTCCCCAGTCCACGCTGACGGCGCGGTGGCGTACGGCGCCGGGTCGCCCGGCGACCAGGTCGTTGTCGGATCCCGTGAACCAGCAACCGCGCCTGACCACTCGGCCGGAAATCCTCACCGCGACTCGAAAGCCGCGCCCTCCACGAAGCCGAGTGGCGGCCCGCCGCGTTGGGTTGGGTTCCGCGCGGTCATCGGCCTGGCCAGCTGCTGCTTGGCCTACCACTGGTGTTCACCATCATGGTGGTCAACTTCATCGGCGGCTACATCCCCTATATCGGCGCCTTTCTCGGTGGTGGGCTGGCCGTGATCGTCGCGCTCGGTGACGGCGGACCCCGCCAGGCTGTCATCATGCTCGTGGTGGTGCTCGTCTCCAATTTGGCACTGGAGAACTTCGTGGAGCCCAAGGTGATGGGCCGCTCCCTTGACGTCCACCCGCTGGTGGTGCTCGTCGTAACCGCGTTCGGCGGCCTCATCGGCGGCATCGTCGGCCTCATCCTGGCCGTCCCGTTCTTCGTGATCGCTCGCAGCGGCATCGCCCGGCTACAGTCGGGAGGCTTCTTCGGCCAGGTCGCCGACCGCGCCGAACCGACCCTGCAACGACTGCGCGACTGAGAAAGGCAACTTGATCATGCAAACTGAGACGCACCGGACGACGAGGTGACCACCACACCCGTCCCAGCGCTATCCGCGAAGGAGCGTCGCCGGCGATTGACCATCGGACTGCTGCGGTCCTTAGCCATCACCGTAGTTCTGATCGCCGGGTACTACCTTCTCCCGCTTGAGCGTCTGTCCTCGTTTCCCATTTGGCTAACCCTGGCGGCTGGACTGCTGGCGTTGGCCGCTGTTGCTGGCTATCAGGTGAAAGCGGTCACCCGAGCGCGACACCCGGCCGTAAAGGCGGTCGAAGCGCTCGCTACCACCGCACCGCTGTTCCTGCTGCTTTTCGCGGCCGCGTATTTCGTGATGGCGGGGGCCGATCCCAGCAACTTCAATGTCGAGACGCTCACCCGTACCGATTCGCTGTACTTCACCGTCACCATCTTTGCCACGGTCGGCTTTGGGGACATCACCGCAGCGAGCGAAGTAGCCCGCATCCTGGTCACGACCCAGATGATCCTTGACCTGATCGTGCTGGGCCTCGGGATCCGCATTCTCGTCAGCGCCGTCGAGGTCGGCCGCCAGAAAACCAGCAACGGACCACAAACAGCCGCACCCGCTAGCGGGCCGACAACTTCACATGGGGGCTAATTTGGTCCGTCGTGAGGATGGAAGAGCACCGCCCATGAGCACGTGCCACTTCATTCCGGTCACGGTATCGAGCAGCCTGGTCTTCGAGTCGAGGCCTGTCTCGCGGTGTGTCCTTGACTCACGAAGAACTGATGGTTAAGCCCCGATGTCCTCGATCGCGCTCGGCTCAGTCACCACGAGTACCAGGTCTTGGAGATGCTGTGTTACGAGGCGGATCGAGATCCTGTGGAAGGCGTGCCTGATGAGGCCTTCGACGTTCGGTTCGGGGACGTCGAAAGCAACAACGGGAACCTGCCGCTGGCTTGCGCTCAGCTCGCCGATCTCGCTGTGTCGTCTGATCCCCTGCTCGACTCGGTCGATGGCATAGACGGTCGCGGTGACCGGACCGTCAATGCTCAGGTCGACCGCCAAGATGGTGTAGCGATCCCGATCAATATCGGCCAGCTCATACAGGCTCGGTTGATCCTTGACGACTGCGGCGTCATCAGCTGCGACTGTCCCCACGTAGTCGTTGAAGCGGGTGTGCGCCGGACCAAGCACTAGTCGGCGGGGTTGCATAGCGACGTGTCGGCGGTGACCAGCTTGATGTCCGACTAGGAGCTGTCGGCCGCGGCGGCGTGGGCTTCCTCGAGATCTTCATCGGCGACCTCGTGCGACTCGGCGGCTCCACCCAACTCGGTTAGCCCGGCCATGACGGCGACCGCTTCGGCGGCTGGCGCTAGGACACCGACGGCAGCCTTGCCGTCGCCCAGCTCTGCGGCAATGCGGTCACGGTCCGCCTTGTCCAGGCCGAGCCCCTTGTGGTGAAGGGCGCCCAGGACGCCGCCGCCAATGAGTCCTGCAGCAAGGCCCACCGGAGTGAACAGCGCCAGAGCTAGCCCGATCCCAGCACCCTTGCCGGTGGTGCGCTTGCCCACCTTTTCAACCTTGACCTCACCTTTGTCGTTGAGGACCAGCACACCGATCGCATCATCTTCAGCCAGTCCGGAGTCCTTCATGCTCTGCGCCGCAGCATCCGCCGCGGCTTCGTCTTTGAAGATTGCCAACACAACGACCTTGTTCGCCATCAGTATGCCTTTCCGTGGAGCGGCAACAGCTTCCTGCCGTAAGCTTCGCCGTTGCCCGAGGATCTGGCATCACTCGATGTATGTGATTCCTTCTCGGAGTGATCAATCGGGAATGCCTGCAGAGCCCGCGAATGCCTGCTGCCCGTGCAGACGCATTGGTGAGCCCCAGAGCTGCATGACCAGCACCACTCCAGGGGCTACTCGCCTGCAGGCAACTCGGCAGGCCGCGGCGTATCAATCGTTCGCCGGTCCGACGCGGCGACATCCCAAGGCGACCGGCCCGCTCGGTCTCGTGCTCGTGATCTTCTTCGCGACTGCGCTGCGGCGGGTCTACTGCGGCCGGGCGACCCCCCGGCCGGAGCACTCTCCTCTGGTCGGTGTCCCGCCTGCGATAGGAACTCGTCCTCATCTGAGGTTCGGACCACCGCCCGCCGTCCGCCTGACGCATGACAGAGGAACGTGCGGACCCCTGCGTTCAGCCAAGCCGGCCGCGTTGTTCAGCCTGCCAAGTCACCCGGAAAGTGTGATGCGCCCCGCAAGGAATGCCAGTTCGCTGGCTCCTAGAAGACGTTGTATGCGGATCGCTGGCCGAGGAGCCACGGTCCCTGCTATAGATCGGGAGGTCAAGATGGCAACGGATGAATCCCAGGTGCCCGCCACAGGGTGGACTGGATGGGTTGTCTTCGCCGCGGTGTTCATGATGATCACCGGAGCGATGAACGCCATCCAAGGCCTCGCCGCGCTGATCCGCGACGATGCCTACTGGGTTACCCTCGGCGGAACCGTCCTGGCGTTCGACGTCACCACGTGGGGTTGGATCCATCTCATCTTCGGGATCGCGCTCGTCATCGTGGGCGCCCTCCTCATGCGGGGCTCGACCTTTGCGCGAGTCCTCGGCGTCGTCCTGGTTGCCCTCAACCTGATCGCCCAGTTCACCTGGACCACCCTCTACCCCTTCTGGGCGATCATTGCGATCATCATCGATATCCTCATCATTTACGCCCTCGTGGTCCACGGCCGAGAACTCAAAGCCTGACTGCCAAAGCATCGATCACGTCTGCCGCTACGAAGCACGCGGCCTCGGCCGCCCAAATCCAACCATCAGGGGCTCTGCCTTGCGGCTTGCTCATGGTGTGCATTTCCACACCCTCGAGCTGGGCTCCGGCAGCAGCCGCGGCCGGTGAAAACCCTCCCACCCCCGATCAAGGGCGGCGGCTGCGCCGCAACCGGCAGCTCCCCGACGTCGCCGGGGGGCCTGACAGCAACATACTGCGGTCACCTGAGGGTAGTCGTGCTCGGCGCCCTTCTCGCATGACTGCGCTCACAACGACTCAGAGGGCACCCTGTTCACTGTCGGCCAAACTGTCGGCCAACCACCCCGCACAGTGGCAGACATGAGCGACCCTGCACACGCTCCAGACGCCGCACTCCCCCGCATTCCCAGGGAGAGGTTCTGCCCTGACACGGAAGAGGTCACTGGTTCAAATCCAGTATCGCCCACCAGTAAAATCCCTAGTCAGCCCTGCTTTTGCGCGCGTTTGGCGCTGGGATGGTTGACCTGTCGGCCAAGGACTGTCGGCCTATCGATCGACTCGGTTACCGGCATGAGGCCGCGATCGACTTAATGGCAACCAGGATGAGACCCTCTTTCGAGGGTCCCTGAGCCGACCTACTGATCTTGGCGCTGTCGCTCGGCAAGACTTGTTCACCGGACCATGCGAGAGCTTGATACTCGGTGAATCCCCGCCGACGTACGCAGCGCGGGCGCGAACACATCTGCGAGGCCTGACTAATCGCGAGCAGGAAATTCTCGACCTCCTTTCCGACGGTCAGTCCAACGAGGAGATCGCAGTCACCTGTTCATTCT
>CAVRQV010000015.1:0-195497 GCA_963723475.1 uncultured Actinomycetota bacterium | reverse complement strand
TGGTTGTGCTTCGGTTCGCCACAGTCCTGGCGATTGCCGTCTGGATTGGCGGACTGCTCGTCCTCGGCGCGATCGCGGCGCCGGCAATTTTCGACGTCGTTGCGCTCCGCCAGGTGCCGGACGCACGGCTGCTCTCGGGGGCGATCTTCGGTGAGGTGCTCCGGCGGTTTCACCTGGTCAGCTATGGTTGCGCCGCGATCATCCTCGTCGCGCTGTCGATTCGCGCCGTCCTCGGACCGCGCCCGCGTCGCTTCTCGACCCGCGTTGTCTTGACCCTGCTGATGCTTGGCGGGGCACTGTACTCCGGCATGGTTCTGTCGAGTCGCATCGCGCAGGTGCAGCAGGAGATTGGCGCCGGCATCGCGCCCTCGAGTCTGCCCGTTGGCGATCCACGTCGGGTCGCATTCGGCCGGCTGCACGGACAGTCGACGCTCGTGCAGCTCGTGCCAATCGTGGGCGGGCTGCTGTTGATGTTGTTCGAGTTGAGGGACTAGGTCTGGTCAGTCACCAACGCTGGCCGCGACAAAAGCTTTTCACCGCTGAGGACGCAGAGACCGCAGAGCCCTAAACGCATTTTCTCTGCGCACTCGGCGCTCTCTGCGGTGAGAAGCTCTGGACAGGCCGGTTTGCTGGAATGGCTCCTTGGAGATAAGGACAACCGTGAAGTACGAAGGCCTGCTGACGAGAATCGAAACGGCCATCGAACGCGACCCGGCGCGGGCGAAGGAAGAAACCGTGCGGCTGCTGGCGGCTGAGATGCCTGCCTATACCTGGGTCGGTATCTACCTGCTCGACGGCGACGAGCTCGTGCTCGGGCCGTTTGTCGGGAAGCCCTCGCCGCACACGCGGATCCCGCTCGGCCGCGGCATCTGCGGCGCTGCCGCCACGGACAAGGCGACCATCATCGTCGACGATGTGAATTCCGACCCGCGATACCTCGCGTGCAGCATCGAAACCAGGTCCGAGATCGTCGTGCCGATCCTGACCAAGGGTGATGTGCTCGGCGAGATCGACATCGACAGCGATCGACCGGCGGCGTTTGGCGACGCGGACCGCGTGCTGCTCGAGAAGGTCGCGGCACTCCTGGCGCCCCGGTTGCGCAAGCCGCGCGCGAAGCAGGCCCGCTGATGGCGCATACTGTTACGCTCATCCCCGGCGACGGCATCGGCCCGGAAGTTACCGAGGCAGTCGTCCGGATCTTCAAGGTCGCGGGACTCCAGATCGAGTGGGAACGGCACGACGCCGGCGTGACCGCCTTCAAGCGCTTCAACCAGTCGCTGCCCGTCGAATTGCTGGATTCCATCCGCAAGAACAAGGTGGCGCTCAAGGGACCGGTCACCACACCCATCGCCGAAGGCTTCACCAGCGTCAATGTTGGGCTGCGCAAAGCGCTCGATCTCTATGCGAACCTTCGGCCGGTGAAGAACCTGGAGGGCGTGGCGAGCCGCTTTCAGGGCGTCGACCTGGTGATCGTCCGCGAGAACACCGAAGATCTCTATTCGGGGCTCGAGCACGAAGTCATTCCGGGTGTGGTGGAGAGCCTCAAGATCATCACCGAGAAGGCCTCGACGCGCATCGCTACATTCGCGTTCGAGCACGCGCGCGGCAACGGGCGGAAGCGCGTGACGGCCATCCACAAGGCGAACATCCTCAAGCTTGGCGACGGACTGTTCCTGCGTAGCATCAGGGACGTCGCGCGCGAGTACACCGACATCGGCTACGACGAGAAGATCATCGACGCCGCGTGCATGTCGCTGGTGATGACGCCGGAAAAGTTCGACGTGCTGGTGCTGCCGAACCTGTACGGCGACATCGTGTCAGATCTCGCCGCCGGCCTCGTCGGCGGCCTCGGCGTCGTTCCCGGCGCGAACATCGGCGAGACCTGCGCGGTCTTCGAGGCCGTCCATGGCAGCGCGCCGGACATCGCCGACAAGAACCTCGCGAATCCGACTGCCCTGCTGCTGTCGGCGCTGATGATGCTCGACTACATCGGCGAACGAGAGCGGGGCGCCAACATCCGCGCCGCCCTCGGCCGAACGCTCTCTGCGGGCAAGGTGAGGACGCGCGATCTTGGCGGGCAGGCGTCGACGACGGAGTTCACCGACGCGATTTGCAAGGAGATCGAAAATAAGTAGCGCTATTCACTGGTAAAAGCTTCTCACCGCTGAGAGCGCCGAGTGCGCAGAGGCAATCGATTGGTTTTTCTCTGCGGTCTCTGCGATCTTGTATGTTCTCTATGATTGAACGATACCGGGTGTGGGAATGTGGGAATCTCGCCCTTTGAGATTTCCACATTTCCATACCCTCCCCCATCCCGGGACGCTGGGATAGGACACCGGTGAAGCTGGTCGTGCGGTTGAAGCTTCGAGCGTGGCGCAGAGAGAAGCTCCCGGTGTCCGTTGTATGGCGTCGGACAGATCGGACGGTCTCGAAAGCCCTCCCGCCTGTGGGACTGAGCTTGAATGCACCAGGCTGATCACCATACGACGCTGCGAGGATCGGAGGAGCCATGTTCTTTCTCGGCATTGATATCGCCAAACTTACGATGGCCGTGGCCTTGCTGCGCCCCGATGGCACCTGGCGATCGAAAAGTGTCGCCAACACCGCGGACGGCCACCGCGACCTGCTCGCGTGGGTGGGGCGCCACGCGCCCGCGGGCTCGCTGCACGTGTGCCTGGAGGCGACAGGTACCTACGGCACTGCGGTGGCCGAGACCCTCCATGACGCCGGCCACCGCGTCAGCATCGTCAATCCGGCCGCGATCGAAGCGTTCGGCCGGAGTCGCCTGTCGCGGACCAAAACCGATCCCACCGATGCGCGGCTCATCGCCCAGTTCTGTCGCGCCCAGGAGCCGCCCCCGTGGACCCCGCTGCCCCGGGAGCTGCGCGAGCTGCAAGCGCTGGTCCGCCGGCTCGGGGGAGGCTCCGCTCGCGGGCGCCGCCGCTGACACACAGGCGTGGTGGGATGAAGTCGAGCAGCGGATGGACGCCGGCGACGCCGAGGGAGCAATGAGCCACTACATGAAGGACATGCCGCCGGAGTGGCTCGCCGAGGCGAAGGACTCACCTCGATGGGCTGAGATCGCCGCTGGCGTGGTCAGCTTGCGTGCCGATGGACAATCGCTCGCCTGGGCGGCCGCGGCACTCGAGGACGGCGGTCTGGGCGGGATCCGCAAGCCGGTACTTGCGATGTACGGCACCGAAACGTTCCCCGAGATGCCTCTCGCGGCCGCCCGCATCGTCGAGGCCATCCCCGGCGCCATCGAGAAAGCCATGCCAGGCGCGGAACACACCTGGCAACCCGAGCCGATGGCGGCCGAACTCTCCGCCTTCGTCAAGTCCAGCCGCCACGCATCCTCAGCGCCGGCGACCAGACCGGTCTAGCTCAGGAATACCGGGCAATGCAGTCCGGAAGCGGAACCGGCGGAAAAGGCCGCCGTGATGTGAGGACGCTGACACGCTCTGGCCTTCCAACCCTTGTACCGACAACGACGCCACTGTGATGATGGGCCAGCAGGAGGGACGTGTCACGCATCGTTTTGAACGAGCTTGGTCGGTGATCATGCTTCGATGACCACGGCCTGGATTCTGCTGGGTGTCGCTGGGCTTTTGATTGTCGGGAACGCGGTCTTCGTGGCCGCGGAGACGTCGCTGGTCACAGTGGATCGCAATCTGGTCGAGTCGCGGGCCCGAGAGGGCAGCGTACGGTTCGGTCGGGTGAGGGGAGCCCTGCAGCGGCTGTCGACGTATCTGTCGGGCGCTCAGTTGGGTATCACCGTCACGAGTTTGGCGATCGGCTTGGTGGCGGAGCCGTCGCTCGCAACATTGCTGCGGGCGACCGCTTGACGCGCTCGGGCTTGATGCCGATGTCACAGAGGTGGCTGCGATCGCTCTGACGTTGCTACTGGCCACCGCGGTGCAGATGGTGTTCGGCGAGCTCGTGCCGAAGAACATCGCTCTGTCGCGGCCTGCAGACAGTGTTGTGTGGGTGGTCATCCCCCTCTTGGTGTTCACCAAGGTGACGCGTCCGCTGATTACAGTGCTTAACGGCTTGGCGAATCAGCTGCTGCGCCTCGTCGGGGTGGAGCCGGTGGAGGAGCTGCGTTCTGCTCGTACCCCGGACGAGTTGGCATCGGTCGTGCGGCGAGCTGGCGTGCAGGGGGCGTTGGGTTCGGAGACAGCGGGGCTCATGGAACGCTCGCTGGCCTTTGGCGCGAAGACCGCCGCGGATGTCATGACCCCCCGCACCCGCGTGCGGACGGTGTGGGCGTCCGCGCCGGTGGCGACGGTGATCGAGGCCACCCGCGATACTGGCCACTCCCGTTTCCCGGTGATCGGCGACAGCGTCGACGACATCCGCGGCGTCATCCACGTCAAGCAAGCCGTTGCCGTCGCTCATGCGGATCGCACCACGACACGCATCGGAGAGGTGATGACAGTCCCGGTGCTTGTGCCGCCCTCGATGGCGCTGGACCCGCTACTCGATCGTCTGCAAGAAATGGGCCTGCAACTGGCGGTCGTGGTCGACGAGTACGGCGGCACGGCCGGGATCGTCACCTTCGAAGACCTGGTGGAGGAGCTTGTCGGCGACGTGGTCGACGAACACGACTCGCCGGCACCCGGCATGTGGCGCCAGCCCGACGGGTCTTGGCTACTATCCGGGCTGCTACGGCCTGACGAGATCCAATCCGCCATTGGTCTCGAGCTGCCTGCCGGACGTGCCAGCTACGAGACGGTGGCCGGGCTCATTCTGCAGCTGCTCCGCCGAATCCCCGACGTAGGCGACACGGTCGATGTACCCGGCGCAACGCTTACGGTCGACCGGCTCGACGGTCGTCGCATCGAGCGGGTAGAAGTCAGACTCCAGCTCGACAACACCGACGGCACCGCTAGCACCGCCGCCGACGACGCCGCCCCCCGAACCGACGGCGAAGGGGCCGTGCGGTGACGGTTGCGCTCCTGTTGCTCGCGGTCGGGCTCGTTGCGGCGAACGGATTCTTTGTCGGTGCCGAGTTCGCGGTCCTCGCGAGCCGCCGCGGCCGGCTCGAACCACTGCTGCGAAGCTCCCGCCGGGCGCGGACGGCGTTGCGAGCCATCGAACAGCTTCCCCTGATGATCTCGGCCTGCCAGTTCGGCATCACCCTCGCCTCACTCGGGCTGGGTGCGCTCGCGGAGCCCGTCGTCGCATCCCTGCTGACCGAGCCCCTGGCTGCGCTCCGTGTCCCGGATGAACTCATCCACCCACTTGCGCTCGCGATCGCGCTCACCCTGGTGTCCTGCTTGCACATGCTGCTCGGCGAAATGGTGCCGAAGAATCTCGCCCTGACGGGACCGGAACGGGCCGCGATGGTGCTCGCCCCGCCGCTGCTGCTGTTCGTGCAGATATTCCGCCCGATCATCATCGGCCTGACTGCAGTGGCGACGGCCGTGTTGAAGCTGCTGCGCATCACGCCCACGAGCGAAATCGGCGAGGTCACCGACCGCGACTCCGTCGCCGCGCTGATCGGGGAGTCCAACGAAGAAGGACTCCTCAAGACCGACCAACACGAGTTGCTCACAGGTGCTCTCGCGTTCGAGGAAACCAAGGCTGAAGCCGTCGGTATGCCGCTGGAGAGCCTGGTCACCGTCGACCCTGACGTCACCCCCGGGCGTGTCGAGCAGCTCGTCGCCGCCACCGGATACTCCCGCTTCCCGGTCCGAGGAGATGACCGGGCGCTGGCCGGCGCGGACCTGATCGGCTATATCCACATCGCCGACGTCTTGGACACCGACCCAGCTCGCCGAAACCTGCCGCTGGACCACCGCTGGATCCGCCCCCTCGGCGAGATCCGGGCCACCGCTACGCTGCAAACCGCACTCGCAACCCTGCGTCGCAGCGGCTCGCACCTCGCCCGCCTCATCGACGACGACGGCCAAACCCACGCCGTGATCGCCCTCGAAGATATCCTCGAAGAACTCGTCGGCGAAGTAATGGACGCGACCCGGCTGCCAGACACTTCCAGACCAGATCAACAGTCTTCGTGACAGACCCACCACGCTCTCCGCCTGTCCGACCAGGTGGCGTGGCCTCTTGTCCGGGCGCTTGGTAGCGGCAGCCCGCCGACGTGGCTGGTGCCCACCCCCCACGGGAGAGTCTTGCGCACTAAGTCTATCTAGATAGATATTGGAGGCATCGCACGACATCCCTCCCCGCAGACCGCGGCCGTGCTCACGGCCATCGCCGAGACAGGCGCCGGCTGGAGCTACGGCTACGACCTGTGCCGCGACCTAGGCCTGAAGGCAGGCACGGTATACCCGATCCTCATCCGCCTCAGCGAGCGTGGGCAGGTGGAGACCTCCTGGGAGACCGACCCGCCGCGCGGGCGGCCGGCCCGGCACCTATATCGGCTCACCACCGCGGGCGCCGAGCTCGCGCGCACCGTCGCCGCCTCGGACCGTGCCGGCGGCGGTGCACTGGCCCCAGGCACGGCTCGGCTCGCGCCCGGGACCTCCTGACCGGGGCCGCTCGACCCCAGCCCGCCCTGCCGTTCGGAGGCCCTCGATGCTCGACTTCCTCTTCTTCCTCGTGGTGCTCGCACCGGCGCCGATGCTCGCGATCGTGGTGCTCGCGGTCCGACTGCGTGACGCTGTGCGCCGGGGCGGTGTGGGCACGTTCGCCGCCCGCACTCGCGCCACGTGGCAAGACGGCACCGGACACCCCGTCTGGCCGGGACTGATCGCTGTCGCCGGCGGCGCAGCTGTGCTCACCGTCGGCCTGGAGCGCTCGTATCTTGCCACCGTCACCAACGGCTCGCGCTGGGGCTTAGACATGGCGCTGCTGACCATGATGCTCGGATTGCTCGCGGCGATCCTTTGCGCCGCGCTCGCCAGCCTGGCCGCGGCCGCCGTGGCCCGTGCCCGCGGATTCGGAGCCGGAACCGTCGCCGGGCTGCTCGCCCTTGCCGCCGTCGCCGCCGGAACCGCGTCCGCGCACCGGCGACGCTGTGCCGCCGACATGGCAGTCGGCGGTCGGCGACGTGTTGCGTCCGGAGTTCCTCGTCGGCATGATCGTCTTCTGGACTACGGGTGCAGCCAGCGGCGCTGCCCTTGGCGCGGCCCTCGGACGCCTACGCAGGGCCGCCCCTGGCGACCTCGCCACGGTTCGAGTTCCGTAGGCTCCACATATCGGGCTCTTCACAGTTGAGGGTGTAGTCGCTGGTTGGATGGTGGCTGGCGCGTCGGTCCCGGGGTAGGTGTCGAGGTCTTCCGAGGATGGAGGTTCCTACGCCGCCCATCTGGAAGACCTCGACGTGCCTGACGCTACCTTCGGCTGCCCTGACCTGACCACGTTCTGCCGCCTGGATGAGCTCGGCCTGGTCGTGGTCGGCCAGCGTCTGGAGCCCGATCGCGCGGTCCTGGCGTGCCGGGTCCTGGAGGCCGATGACGGCACCGAGGGCTGGTGCCGACGCTGCGGGTGTGCAGGAAGACCCCGGGACACCGTCACGCGGGAGCAGGGACACCGGTGCCGACCTGCTCACCGACAAGCAGGCCGCCCGACTCAGGGCCCTGTTGGCCATCGATGAGCACGTCGAGGTCGAGGCCACCTGGGGCATCTACCAGCGGATGATCGCCGCCTACCGGCACCCCGACCCAGCCGCGGGCCGCGAGCTGATGGTCAAGCTGATCGGGTCGCTCAGCGCCGGCGTCCCCAGGCCGCTGGTCGAGATCGCCAAGCTCGGCCGCACCCTGAGCAAGCGAGCCGCTGACGTACTGGCCTACTTCGACCGGCCCGGCACCAGCAACGGTCCAACCGAAGCGATCAACGGCCGCCTGGAGCACCTGCGCGGCTCCGCCCTCGGCTTCCGCAACCTCACCGACTACATCGCCCGATCCCTACTCGAGACAGGCGGATTCAGACCCCGACTACACCCTGCATTGGTGAAGAGCCGCTCTTCCTGGGGGTCGGCCAAAGATACGACGGAAACCGGCAACCAGTGATCTTGAGTTGAACTTGCCGCAGGTGAGGTGCTGGGGCGGATCGGCGTCGGCTGGCCGACCAGGGACAGCGATGCGCAAACGCAGCCGGAGGCCCGATCTTGTGTCACCGTTCGCAGTGGACTTCTTCGCGTACCCGCTCAGATCGGTCAACGGCGCACCCGATAGCGCAGGTGAAGCACCCGGTTTCCCTGAATCACCACGTCAGGATCCTCCAACAGGTGCTGCGCGTGGACCGACCCGAAGTAGCGCTTGCCGGACCCGAACACGACGGGTACGACGTCCATGCGCACCTCGTCGACCAGGCCCGCGGCAAGCATCTGGCCACCGACGTCACCAGCGGCGACCTCGACGATGCGGTCACCCGCAAGCTCCTGCGCCTTGGCCACGGCTGCCTCGACGCCGTCGACGAAGTGAAACGGCGCCTCGGGGTCCCAGCCCTCGGGCTGCGGCCGGTGTGTCACGACGACCACGTGGTCGATCCCGCTCGGAGGCTTCCCGTCCCAGCCGTCCGTCATGTCGAAGACGTGGCGGCCGACGAGTGTCGCCCCGATCTGGTCCCAGTACGGCCGGGTGTAGTCGTAGGACGTCTGCGACACCTTCACCTCGCCGCTTTCGTCCAACGGCACGTCACCGCTGGACAACCAGTCGAACAGCGGTCCGGGCTGGTCATTCTCGTCCGCGACGAAGCCGTCCACCGACACCGAGCTGTACATGACCACCTTGCCCACGGGGCTCTCCTCTGCTTGGGGGATGCCCCCAAAATTAGCGTGTCGTGGGCTGTCGCTCTTGTAAGAAATCAATCGGTCGGCAGCGGCCAGCTGTCCAGCACGTGGCCGGGATGTTCGCGCAGGAACCGCCGCCGGACTTCGATGTACCGGGTCGGCGTGAGCCCGGTGAACGCCCGGAACTCGTGGCCGAAGTGGGCCTGGTCGAAGTAGCCTGCGCCAACGGCGAGGTCGGCCCAGTCGATCGGTTCGGCGGGGTTGATCGAGAACACGGTGGCGGCGAAGCGGTAGGTGCGGGCCAGCTGCTTCGGCGTGACGCCGATGAGCTCCTTGAACCGCTGTGTCAGGTGAGTGCTGCTGACACCGGCTGCCACGCTCAGGTCGCCGATCGCCACCGCCCCGCTGGTCGCCGCGATGACACTGCTCGTATGGTGGACCAGCCCCAGGCCGGCGGTCTCGCACAGCCGTCGCATTAGCTCCTCCTCGAGCAGCGTCAGCATCTCGTGCGGTCCGTCCGCCGTGGCCAGCCGGTCTCGCAGCTCAGCAATGGCGGGCCGGCCCCAAACCTGCTCTACCGTCACCGGCCGGTCACACAGCTCGGCCGCGGGCATCGGCAGGAACGGCGCCAGCCCCCACGGCTTGAAGTGCACGCCGACGGACCGGGTCCGGAGTGGGTAGCCGAACTCCCACGCGCGGGTGGGCATGGTGACCACGCAGCCGTCGGCGTACTCGGCCGTCTCGATGTCGGTGCCGGCGCGGATGCGGAACGGCGCCCCGAGGTTGACGATGAGCAACGCCGACGGCGGCGGCAGCGTCAGCCGGGCGTACGGCGGCGCACCCGCCAGGTAGTAAAGGTCGTCGATCAGCCCGTCCAGCGGCGGTCGCGGCACTCTGGACACGTACTCCATGCCCACAGCATCGCCGACGCCCGCCGGCATCGCGCGCCGGGATGGTCCAGCCGCGCTGCCGCCAGCATCGAGCCGGCGCCGATCCCTGACGGGCGCCCGGCCGCGGACATTTGCGTGGGTTACGCGTGCTGCGTGAGCGATGGAGGATTCTCGGCCCTCCAGTGTCGCCCTGCATGGGGGAGGCGCTAAACCAACCCTCTGCTGCGTTACCGTGCCCTGCTACGCGGCCGCGGGCTGTTCGCCGTCAAAGTCGACCTCGTCCAGCGCGGGGTCGAACACGTCCGGCGGGATGTGGAGTTCGTGGGTTGCGTAGGCGCCGAACCGGAGGATGTGGGAGGTCAGGTAGGGCGAGAGCTGGGCCAGATCCTCAGCGGTCACCTGCCACCCCCGGCAACCAGCTGCCGGATGACCTCCATCATGTCGATCGCGATGTGGAACACGATCAGGTTGCACAGCTGCGAGTTCCATTTGACCGACTTTTCCTGCTCGGCCGGGTCGTTCTCGGCGATCACGCCCTGGTTGCCGAACCGGGGTCCAGGCGGAGAACCCGTTGTAGGCCTCGGCCTTGTTGGTGGCCGCGGTCACCCGTGCCCGCAGCACCCGAGTCGGCGAGGAACCGCAGCAGCGCCACGGTCCATCACGCGCCCGACCTCCCGGAACGCCTTGTAGCTCTGGTTTTTGCGCGAGTTCGACGACAATCGGCGCATCAGCGTCACCGAAGACACGTTGCATTGGGAAGAGCCACATATCGGCACCTTAGCGTGGCCTATTCAAACCTATGAAGACCGGCAGATTCGCGTGCAACAAGGCGATCAAACGGCAGGTTGGTGGCCAAGCCTTAGATTCCGGCCGCAAGGATGTAATTTTACGTATCTGCCGCGTTAGTTTCTTTCGATGAGACGGGAAAGTCGTTTGCTGGTCCCATCACTCGATAGCAGGTCACCGGTGTCTGGCGCCCCTTCACCAGTTGCAAGTTAAGCTCCTCGTACTCATTGGGGAGTTCGGTCAAGTTGACCCACGTGGCTTCACTAATTAACGTCGTACCGGCGGGTCGCGCAAGGTCCTGTAGTCTTTGGGCCAGATTGACGCTGTCTCCCACTAGGGTGTATTCGAGGCGTTCCTCGGAGCCAAGCAGCACGGCTGCGACTTGTCCGGTGGATAGGCCGATACCCATGCCGAAAGCAGGTTGGCCCCGGCTGGCCCATATTTCGTTGATCTGATCTTGCTGGCCGTGCATTTCTTGGGCGGCAGCGAACGCCTGATCAGCGTGCTGACCGGGCGAAGTCGTGGGCCCGAACACAGCGAATACCGCATCGCCCATGTATTGCATGACGATGCCAGCACGCTTCATGATCACATCGTTCATGACGCGACGATGCTCGTTGAGCTGGACCGCCAACTGGGCGGGATCGATTGTTTCAGCGATTCCGGAATATCCACGAATATCCGACATCAGGACTGTTATCTCGACCAATTCAGGTTGGCCAATCCGCAGACCGTCGCGTCGTAAGCGGTCGGCCAAGCCTGTCGGCAGGAGGTGCGACAGCGTCTCACTTAGCTTTCGAGAGCTCCGCTCCAGCTCGATGGTTGCCAAGAGGCTTGCTTGCAGTGCTGAATTCTGCAGCGCCAGTCCGCCAGCATCACCTGCAGCTCGAAGGAGTTCTGGGTGATGCGCCACGGATTCATCTGCATAGATGCGCGCTCGGGCAGCGCGGTCTGGATCTGTGACGTCGATCATGACACGAGGGGGTAGGTTATCGCCGCTGACCGGACGACCCTCAGCATCTACATATTGCTCATGCTCTGGAGACCACACATAAATTAGTAGGCTTGGGTCATCTAATGCTCTCCGCAGCGCCGTCTGAATGCCGGCCGGCGTTCTGGCTGAATTGATCTCGGCAACCATTCCACCGATTCTCAGCTGGAGCAACCGGCGCCCAATATTGGAGAGAAAGAGCATCACGGGTATGACAGCTATGGCAATACACAAATCTCTTGAAAATGCGAGTGGGCCATTGGGGCCCGGGTAAAATTCCAAAAACGGTTCCAAAAACGGGGGGGCAACGCTGTACCAATACACAAGGTTCAATACCGCGATGGCGGCAAAGGCTAACATCCCAAGAATAGATGCGATGTGAACGGGCACATAGATGCGTCGGTCGAGTCCGCGAGTCCGCAAGACTCGCAGCGCTAGGAGCAAAATAAGACCAATGGAGAAAACGAAGTCGCCCGAGTTTACAGCGAAGAACGCGGCTTCACTCAAGTCACAATTCGCGAGCCACAGAGGCCACTCAACAATGTTCTTTGGGGTCGCCCAGCATGGCCATATAGTGGCATGGATAGCCCGAGCGCATAAGAGCCACGTCGCCATTACGGTCATAAAGATAAGCTCATACCGTTTTTGCAGGCGCGGCTCCGGGAAGCGCAACAAGACCAACGAGAGGAGGATCAAAGGAAGATTTAGCTCAAGAAGGAAAATCGCCCAGATTGGCGCAAAGTCGATCACGCCCGTCCCAGCGGGCCCCAGCCACGGAAGCTGCCAAAGGATCCCGAACACGACTAAGAGCAGGCCGTTTGCCCTTTGCTCACGATCCAGGAAGATCAATGTCCCGAAGCAGACGCACGCAGTTCCGCTCGCCCAGGTAAACCAACCGGTCACGGGATCCCGTACGTATTCCACTGAAACGATCCGGAAGAGAATTCCGCTAACGGTCACTGCGAATAACACGGCGCCGGCATACGCGGCCAACCGCACGCCCCAGTGTCGCTTCACCCCTGGTGAAGGCAACGCCATCGCCACAGCCACAGTGTGCACTGAACCGCATGATGTCCACCAGGTGACCAACCCGCCGGGACAATCGCTCTCTCGCTAAGTCGAGGCCAAGATCAACAACGACCGACATCAAAGGCTGCTTATCAAAGGCCAGTGTTAGCGCGCGACCCCACGCTCGTCACAGGGGGGCGTGACGTCCAAACCGATGGCGTCTACCTGGACATCGATGAGGCGAAGCGCTCGTTCCATCGCTGTCGGCTGTAGGCGGCCCACCCCGCCGCCGTGTGGATGGTTGAAGAAGATGACCAGGAGCATCAAGAGTGTGATGACGACCGTCACGCTCCCCATGAGCATTCCTTGGGTTACGGCCCCCTCACTTCGGTCAGCGAAGAACAGCATGTACCCGAAGATCACGCCACAGATGACGAAGAGGGCCAGCCAGAGGGGAAGGGGAATGATTCCCTCCGCCGAGTGGAGCCGGTCGTTGCGCGCCTGTTGCCTATCGATCGTTTGGTCCATCCAGCGGTCGTACGCCGACTGCTCGGTCGCGGTCTTCGGGGCGACCGCGGCAATCGTGCGGAACATCTCTGCGCTCCACGGGTTGATCGCGTCCCCCAGTGTCCCTGCGTTGACGGCCTCCCATTCGGCTCCTGCGACTGACCGCCCGTAGCAGATCAGTTCGCCGGTGAGCTGCTTGGCCTTATCCGGCGGTAGGAACTGCGCCGTCTGGAGCTGCTGCGCAACGATGGTTGCCTCAGTCTCAGCCCCGACGCGGGCGTCGTCGTAGGACTGAAAGGCGAGAAAGATGATGAATCCCAAGAGCACAGAGAACCCGGTGGCCAGAACACCAAAAACACCAGAAGCACGGTCACCGTCGGTGAAGTAGCTTCCTTCCGGAGCCCTTCGGCGCACCAGCAGCATCGCTGTCACTGTGATCGCCGCGGCGACAATGACGACCAGAAACCCCAGCACGACGTTCATGCGTGCCTCCCTCGGTCGGGCGCCCCGGATCCGGATCATGTCATGCGTTCGCCTCGCCGCTCAGATTAGACCTCGCCATGGTGCATGCGGTGTTGATCTGCCCGGGATGCTGCGCGCATTCAGTCGATCATTGTGGGGATCCGGCTGCCACGGCTACATCGCAGTGTCGTATCTCGCGATGCAAAGTTCGGGTCCCCTAGGCTCCACTTACAGCTTTCGTCTAAGGGAGAGCATTCATGACGACCGAGGATTCGGGTCAACCCCTCCAGCGACCTCACAATCACCGAGCACGAGTTGGCGGAGTGCCAACGGGTGAATGCAACCGGGCGTCAGCCGGTGGTGTTTGTGCACGGTCTGTGGTTGCTGCCGAACAGCTGGGACCGATGGGGACGCCTTCGCTAACGCAGTCAGCGAGGAAGAGGCAAAGCAGCTGATTGTTTCGGGCGAGATGGACCATACGTGCCGCCGGCCGTCGTCAAGGCCGCCTACAAACAACAACAAGACAATGAAGGCTTGACTGAGTTCATCGAGATCAAGAATCGCGGTCACGGCCTCACGATCGACAGCGGCTGGCGCGAGGTCGCCGAGACTGCCCTCGCGTTCCTCAAACGGTTCACGTAGCGCGCGGCCTCGCCGGGGCTGTCCCGCATGCCGCGCCCGTCGCAGCGCAGATCCAATTGTGGCTAGCTCCCGACGCCACTGGGTGGCGAGGTGACGCTCTGCCCAACGGCTGATCTGCTCCAGAGCCGGTAGCAGCTCGCGACCAGCACCGGTCAGGGCGTACGTCACTGACACCGGTGGTCCCTCCTCGACCGTTCGAGCGACGAGCCCCGCCTCTGTCAGCTCGCGCAGGCGGTCGGACAGGACCGAATCGCTGATGCCGGGGACCGCCCGAGCCAGGGCCCGGAACCCTACCGGCCCGCCAGGTAGCGTCCCGAGCAGCACGCCGGTCCAACGCTTGCCGAGGAGGTCGAACGCGCGCACCAGCGACGCCTCGGCGGCAACACAATTCTCGGCGCGCGTGGCGGTCGGGACAGTGCTCTGGGTGACCATGGAACAAGACTAGCCTCGCCGATGTTGCTAGGAAAGCAGTAGCGCCTAGGATGATCGGAGTTGAATCGAAAGCATGACGAATGCCACCTCACCCAGGATTGCGGTGCTCGGAGCTGGTCATGTCGGACCGGCTGTGGCGCGGCTGGCAGTGCGCGCCGGCCACCGGGTCGCGATCGCCACCTCGGGCGACCCGAGCGACCTCGCTCTGATCACCCGGCTGTTGATTCCCGGGGCCGAACCCCAATGGGCCGTTGATGCCATCGCCGGGGCCGACATCGTCATACTGGCGATACCGCTGCATCGTTTCCTGGCGATGGACACAGGTGCTTTGTCCGGAAAGCTGGTGATTGACGCGATGAACTACTGGCCGGCGACTGACGGCAAGCTTCCGTTCCCCTTCGACGACGAGGGCATCGGAAGCAGCGAGTTGGTCGCGGAACGGCTGCACGACGCCTCCGTTGTCAAGACGCTCAACCACGTCGGCTACCACGAGCTCGAAAGCTACGCCCGATCCCACGGCTCCCCGGATCGGCGCGCGCTAGGCGTTGCAGGCGACGATCCCGACGCTGTAAACACGGTCAGCGCATTCGTCGACCGCATCGGCTATGACGCCGTCCCGCTGGGACCGCTCAGCGCCGGCCGGGTGCTGCAACCCGGAGGGCCGGTGTTCGGCACAGTGCTGCGCCGCGGGGACTTCCAGCGTGCGGTCCACAGCATCGACCAAGAGCAGGAGGCACTCGCCGGACTCCAGTACGGGCAGCGCGCGTGACATGGCCGACCAGCCCGTGAATCCGACGACCGTGAGTGGCGAGGGGACCGAGTTCCCGCTGGTACTCGGGCTCGACACATTTGGAGACCGTACGAGCACTGCCAGCGGCCGGCCGCTATCGCACGCTCAGTCCATCCGCAATGTTGTAGAGGAAGGCGTCCTGGCCGAACAGGTCGGGGTCGATTTCTTCGGCATCGGCGAACACCACACCGACTACTTCCCCATGCCCGCCGGTGACGTCGTACTCGCCTCCATCGCTGCGCGCACCCAGCGGATCCGCTTGGGCTCCGCCGTCACCGTCCTCAGCTCCGACGACCCGGTCCGGGTGTTCCAGCGCTACTCGACCTTGAACGCCCTCTCGAACGGTCGCGCCGAAGTCATCCTCGGCCGGGGGTCCAGCATCGAGTCGTTCCCGCTCTTCGGTTACGACCTGACCGAATACGAGCAGCTGTTTGAGGAGAAGACCGCGCTCTTCGCACAACTGCTCGACGGTGGTCGGGTCACCTGGCAGGGCACAACCAGGCCGGCACTGCGCGACCAAGACGTCGTCCCCCACCTCGAGGACGGACGCCGCCTGCCCACGTGGATCGGCGTGGGGGGCAGCCCTCAGTCAGTCATTCGCGCCGCCCGCCTTGGCTTCTCCCTGATGTTGGCGATCATCGGTGGACGTCCGGCGCGCTTCGCGCCGTTCGCAGCGTTATTCCAACAGGCACTCGAGAACTTTGGACGACAACCTCTTCCTGTCGGCGTACACGGACCGGGTCATGTCGCGGCAACGGACGAACAGGCACGGGAAGAGTTCTGGCCTCACTGGCGCGAGCTGATCAGACTAGTCGCGGTCGAACGCGGCTTCGCGATCCCCACCGAGGAGTCCTTCGCCTACGAGACCGGCCCGGAGGGCGCGCTCTACGTTGGGTCTCCAGAGACCGTGGCCCAGAAGATCGTGACCAATCTGCGCACGCTAGGTGCCACGCGCTTCGACCTGAAGTACGGCGCCGGGGGCCTGCCGCACGAGACTTTGATGACCAATATCGAACTGTTCGGCCGCCAGGTCATTCCCCGTGTTCGTGAGCTGATGAAGGACTGACCAGTCAAGGTCGCGGCCAGTGTCGTGTCTCCTAAGTCTCTTTACGGTTCGCGCCGCCCAGGCACGCATCTCGCGGCGTTCTCCTCGGTCGACATACGACCCGGTATTCCTCCCTCGTCGGCCTTGCGATGCACGCACCTGAACGACGCCAACCGCAAAGGAACTTGGGAGACACGACACTAGCCCCAGCCCCGGACCCACACATGCACGCGTCAGGCTGTACCGGCCAGGCCGGCGTCGTGGGCCAGGAGGGCGATCTGGGTTCGGTTGTTGAGGTCGAGCTTGGTGAGGATCCGCGAGACGTGCTGCTTCACGGTCGCCACGCTCATGAACAGCTCGCCACTGATCTCTGCATTCGACCTGCCCTGGCCCACCGTTATGGCAACCTCGCGTTCCCGGTCGCTGAGCCGGGCCAGCAGGGCGCGGGCGTGCTCACGGCGGGCGTTCGTTCCGGTGTCGCCGATATGGGCTATGAGCTGGCGGGTTACCGACGGCGAGAGCATCGGTTCACCGGCCGCCACCCGCGCGACCGCTTGCAGGATCTCCGCAGGCGGGGTGTCCTTCAGCAGGAAACCACTGGCCCCGGCCCGGAGGGCACGCAGCACGTACTCATCGGCGTCGAACGTAGTCAACACGATGATCTCGGGCGGGTTAGGGCGGGCGCGAAGCAGTTCAGTGGCGGCGAGGCCGTCGACCCGGGGCATCCGGATGTCCATGAGCACCACGTCCGGCGCGTACTTGTCGACCGCGGTGAGCGCCTCGGCCCCGTCGGCTGCCTCGCCAACCACTTCGACACCGGGCGAGCGTCCGAGGATCATCGCGAGCGCCGCCCGTACCAGGGGATCATCGTCGACGACCATGACCCGGATCGGACCGGTCACGTTGGCCACGGCAGCCACGTCCACAGCCGGAATTCACCGGCCGGGGTGCGCCCGTGCTCCAGCCTTCCGCCACTGATAGCAGTCCGCTCGGCGAGCCCGATGATCCCCATACCCGCGCCCGGTATCGGCGTGGTTGGGGCGACACCCACCGGCCACGGATTGCGGATCTCGACGGTGAGGCCGTCGGCGACCGCGCCCCGGACGGCTACTGACACCTCAGCGTGGTCGGCATGCTTGCGTGCATTCGTGAGCCCTTCCTGCACGATCCGGTACGCGGTGCGCCCCATCGCCTCGGGGACAGCCCCGAGATCGGCCACCTCGCAGTCGAGTTCCACCCGCATCCCCGCCTTCCGTGACTCGTCGATGAGCATCGGCAAGTCGACCAAGGACGGCTGCGGCCGCTCGGGCACCCTGTCGGCCCGATTGTCATCGACCCCGTCGTCGTCGGCGCGGGGGGAGCGCAGCACGCCGATCACCTCGCGCAGATCCTCCAGCGCACCGTGAGCATTAATGCGGATCACGCCGGTGGCGCGGGCGACCTCCGCGGGCGGCGCGTCGGGCCACAGCTCCAGCGCTCCGGCTTGCAGACTCAGCAACGACAGTCGATGGGCGAGCACGTCGTGCATTTCCCGGGCGATCCGGTCGCGCTCCATCTGCCGGGCCTGGGCGACGCGGAGCTCCTGTTCGGACGCCGCCCGCTCGCGCTCGACGAGGGCGAGCTGCCGACGTGCCCGGACGAACATCCCCAACCCGAGCACCGCCACGACACAGACGACGCCGAGCACGCCCTGCCACCAATTGGGAAGCGACTCGTCGGGCCGGACCAGCGGCGTGAGGAAGGACGTAAGCGCGTAGCCGATCGCAACGAGCACAGCCGTGCGGAGGCGCCTGTGCACCGCGACGGTGAACAGGGCGATCAGCGCGACGCCGGAGGCACTCACCGAGTAGATGGCGAACAGGCCGACGACGACCGCCAAGCCGACCGGCCAACGCCGGCGCAGCCATAGCCCAAGACTGGCCAACCCGCCGAGCGCGGCGTCCACCGCGGTCGGCACTGTTGGAAGGTGCCGCTCGGTGGCGTCGACGAAGACGAGCGCCGTGAACCCGATGCCCAACAGGAAACACAGCGCGTCGACGGCCCAGTCGCGCGGTGAGCGCCCTTCGCGTTGTGCCTCATCAGCTTGGGTGACGGGATCGCCAAGCCCACCGGCGGACGGCCGGACCTTCACAATCAAGACAATACGGCAGCCCGCGTGCGGCGGCATCCGACGAAAGTAGTGCCCGCAGCCCGAACCAAAGTCGGCTGATGCCGACCTTCGGCACATGCGGCCCGCGGTGCGCATTCACCATGCTGGTCGTGCATCGAACAGTTTCCGCGACCAGATTGATGAGGAGAAAGAAGATGATGACACAAGACGGCATGCTGTACGCGGCACAGCGGCATCACGAGGACAGCAGCATTCTCCGGTGGGGCGGTCTGGCCGGCATCGGCGGCAGTGTCCTGCTCGTTGTGGTCTTCGCGATCGTGGGGGTCTTCGCGGGGCCGGAACCTGCTGGCCCCGCAGGCCCGATCTCGCGGTTCCCGCAGATCAGAGCGGCCCGTACCGTCGAGAACGGCCTCTATCTGGCGGCGCTGGCGCTTTGGGTGCCGCTCGCGCTCGCCCTCTTCCACAGCCTCCGCAAGACGCGTCCCGCAGCTGCGCTCTTCGGCTGCGGACTGAACATCTTCGGTCTCGCCGTGCTGGCTGCCGGTGCAATTCCGCACGTGGTCACCTCCCGGCTCTCCGATCTGTACCACGCCTCCGGCGCGACCCCCGACGAGCAGGCGACGCTGGTGCTTCTGTGGCAGGCGAACCAGGGCATGTTCGACGCCCTGCTGCTTGTCGGGCTGCTGGTGATGCCGGTTGGTGTCATCCTTTTCGGTCTCGCCATGCGCCGGGATCCTGCCTTCGGCAAGGTCGCCGGGAATGTAAGCGTGGCGCTCGGCGTCGTTGGGCTCACCGCCGCGACGGTCATGCTGGTCGATCCGCTCTCCGCGGCCGCCGCACTCGGCGTCTTCGCCCTCATCGTCTTCCACCTCGTTGCAGGATGGAAGACCTACCGCCTCTCCACGACCGCCTAGGCGCAGTCAACAAGAAAAAAATGCGCTAGCAGGGTGCGAAAGTTCGGCATTGAAGTTCCGACTGAATATCGAAGGCCCTAGGCCGTAAGAGGAGGCGCACATGAAACTTGCCGGTAAGGTCCTCGTCGTTACCGGCGCCGGCAGCGGCATCGGTCGGGCCGTGACGCTCGAGGCCGTGCGTCGCGGTGCGAGAGTCGCCGCGGTCGACCTCAATCCGACGACAGTGGAGGAGACCGCGAGCCTGGCCGCGGCCGACGGCGCGGTTTCGACCCACATCCTGAACATCACGGACCGGGCGGCCGTGGAGGCCCTGCCCGGGCAGGTGATCGCGCGGCAGCGTGCCGTCGATGGGCTGGTGCACTGCGCCGGCATCATTCAGCCGTTCGTGAGACTGCAGGACCTCGAGTACGGCGCCATCGAGCGGGTCTTCGCTGTCAACTGGTGGGGGACGCTGCACCTGAACAAGACGTTTCTGCCGCAGCTGCTCGCGCGACCCGAGGGGTACATCGTCAACGTCGTGAGCATGGGTGGGTTTCTGCCCGTTCCCGGCCAGACGATCTACGGCGCCTCGAAGGCCGCGGTCAAGCTGTTGACCGAGGGCCTGCACTCGGAGTGCGCGGGGACGAACGTTCATGTCACTGCGGTGTTCCCCGGAGCTGTCGCAACGAACATCACCGCAAACTCGGGTGTCACGATCCCGATCGACGACGTCGCAGCGGCGACACAGACGCGCAAGACCACCACGCCGGAACGTGCCGGGCGCGACATCCTCGACGGCATGGAGAACAACGCCTATCGCGTACTGATCGGCCGGGACGCGAAGCTGATGGATATCCTCTACCGCATTACTCCCAAGCGCTCCGCCCGCCTCATCGCCGACAAAATGAAGGACCTGCTGCGCCAATGACTCGAGTGTTTCGGTGACTCAGGGGTAGTTGCTGCGGGCGTAGGAGATCAGCGCGCTCAGTGCTGCGCCGCCGCCGAACTCGTTGTCACCTGTGGTGCTGTTGCCCGGTGTCGCGGCCTCGGCGCTCGCCACACCCACGACTCGCGGCCAGGGCTCGCCCGTCCACCAACCCCATGTCGGGCCGCCCGAATGGCCTGGCGTCACGTCGTTGAAGTGGCCAAGCACCAGGCCGGTCTGGCCGGAGAGGGTCTCATCATCTGCCGTCGAGATCACTGCGTCGTCGACGAACGCGGGCCGCTGTGTGCCCGTAAGGTCGCCGGGGTAGCCCATATGCTGCCAGAACGCTTCGCCGTTCCAATCGTCGTCGTACGTGCGATAGCCCGGATAGCCGACGTCATCGCCGACCCGGTTGTTCATCACGAGCACGACGTAGTCGAATGCGGTTTCGAGATCCGACAGACCACCCTCGGCCTTGTTCCAGTAGATGACTCGGGTGGCGTAGTACTCGCCCCAGGGCCCGTTGCCGTTGAAATAGCCCGGTGAGAATTTGATCCACCCGGCGCCACCGCCGTCCAGCCAGTCGACGACGTGGCTCGCGGTCAGAACGAGCCGGGGCCCGATGCTGCAACCCGAGCCGCTGCCGGTGTCTGTCCAGACCCGCCCCACCGTGCGCCACGGAAAGCTTGTGTCCTGATAGACGAACCGGGTGTCGGGCGGGAAGACGTTGACCGGCCGGTCTTCGCCCTCGCCCAAGGCCAGCGGCATGGTCTTGTCCATTCGTGGCACTGCGCGCAGGTCGACGTGCTCCGGCCGGTAACCACCCAACTCGCGAATTTGTCCGAATTGCTCAAACACCGCCTTGCCGATGGGCTCGACGGGGACCCGTTCCAGCACTGGAGTCGCGCGCACTCCATCAGCTCTTGTGCTGACCATCACGTGGTAGGCGTCGGGCCTTTCCCTGTCGCGCACCAGTTCGACCTCGTCGCCGGCTGGGAGCGCGAATGACAGCAAGGAATACTTGCCTCCGGGCGGTGTGGCTTCGGCGATGACGGCCTTGCGACGCCGCACCTGCTTCGTCCGGACTGGTGCCTGCGAGTTCTCTTTGGGCATCAACTTGCTCCTTTTCGTTGCGTCTACTGAGGAAGAGCCCTGAACAGCGCGCCCTGATACATGCGATGTGGACACGCGGATCGACGCCCCGGGCCCATGCTCCGAACATCCGATTGCCTAGCCTTGTGCCATGGCCGTCGCGGAGTGGGGTGACCGACCGCTGCTTTTGGCGGTCGATGCGGATGCGCGTCAACTGGGAAGGATCGAGGGGGAGCTGCAGCGCGCGTTCGGCGCCGATTTTCGGGTCCGTGGGGAGCTCCTTCCCGAGGACGCGTTACGCATCATCCACGGGGCGAAGGACCGGCAGGAACGAGTGGCCGTTGTCTTGGTGGACGAATCGTTTCCCGACGACGCTCGTGCCAAGATCTTTGAGACCGCAAGAACCCACCACCCAAACGCGAAGCGCGCTCTACTGGTGGCTTGGGGCGCTTGGGCGCATCCCGAATCGGCACAGAAGATCTTGCGGAGTATGGCTGTTGGCGAGATCAGCTACTACGTCCTCAAGCCCTGGATCACGCCCGACGAGTTGTTTCACCGCGTTATTGCCGAGTTCGTCATGGAATGGTCACGCAGTGAGCCAACGAACATGCGTGAAGTCGTCGTCGTTGCAGCGCAGCACAGCGGACGCGCGTACGCGGTCAGCGATCTGCTGAGCCGGAATGGCATCCCGCACACGTTTCGTTCCCGTGCCTCCGAGCTCGGTCAACACGTCCTGGACGAAATCGGCCACCCAGATGGCGAGGTGCTGATATGGATGCCGGCTATCGGCGGTGCCCGCCTGATAGATCCCACAGACGCCGAGATCCTGGAGGCGTGGGGCATCCCGACCACCTTGTCCGATATGGACCGCACCTTCGATCTGCTGGTCGTCGGGGCAGGGCCCGCTGGCCTCGGCGACGGCCGTGTACGCCTCTTCGGAAGGAATCCGTACTGTCGTTGTAGAGCGCGAGGCAATCGGCGGCCAGGCGGGAGCCAGTTCCCTGATCCGGAACTACCTCGGGTTTTCTCGAGGGCTGAGCGGTGCGGAGCTGGTGCAGCGCGGGTACCAGCAGGCCTGGGTTTTCGGTGCCCGTTTCGTCGTCACGAGAGAGGTGGAACGGCTGACACCCCAAAAGGGCGGGTTCGTGGCACAAATCGGAAACGTCGGTGAGGTCTGGACACGTGCTGTCGTGGTCTCCACGGGAGTCTCCTACCGACGCATCGGAGTCCCCACTTTGGAGCAGCTCAGTGGCCAAGGTGTCTATTACGGATCGAGCGTCTCGGCTGCTCAAGCACTGACCGGGTTGCGTGCCGGTGTAGTGGGTGCCGGCAACTCCGCGGGCCAGGCCGCCCTGCACCTGGCAAGGTATTGCGCATCCGTGCACATGATCGTTCGAGGGGCCAGGCTCGCGGACAGCATGTCTGCGTACTTGGTCGACGCCATTGCCGTGCAGCCGATGATCAAGGTGCACTTGAACACCGAGGTGGTCGGCGGGCACGGCGAAGGACAGCTGGAATGGATAACACTGCGCGACCGCAAAAATGGGCAGGAGCAGCACTTACCGTTGGCGAGCCTGTTCGTCATGATTGGGGCCAGGCCACGAACGGACTGGCTCCCCGCGGAAGTCGAGCGCGATTCGTACGGCTTCCTGTATACGGGAGCCGAGGCAGCGGCCTGCGATTCGTGGAAACTGCAACGCTCGCCGCATCCACACGAGACGACGGTCCCCGGGCTGTTTGCAGTCGGTGACGTACGATCCGGCTCGGTCAAACGAGTGGCATCCGCCGTAGGAGAAGGGTCGGTTGTCGTCTCCGAAATCCACCAATTCCTAGCCACGCCGCAGGTCTGAGGTGACTGAGACGATGCGCGGCGCAGCGCGTATCGGCCTGACCGCCGCGATATTGGCGGTGCCACTGTTAGGTCTGGTTCTGCTGCTGCAACGGCCCGACCTCGACGTTCGGTGGGAAAATCATCCGGCGCACTTCTGGTTGGTGCTGGGCACCGCGCTCATCTCCGCCTTACTGGCTTACGTCATGGGTGAGGCGGCTGTACGCCGTGGAGATGCGCGCCTCCTTTACGTCTCGCTTGCCTTCTTGTCCTCAGCCGGCTTTCTCGCGCTGCACGCCCTGGCGACTCCGGGTGTCTTGCTCGGCAAAAGCAACACCGGTTTCGCGATTGCCACTCCGGTTGGCGTTGCCATGGGTTCGGTATTCGCGGCACTGTCGACGCGGGAACTGTCTGGCGATAGCGCGGTCCGCAGCGTACGTCTCGGTAAACGCCTGCGACTAGCGCTGCTTGGCCTGATGGTCGTGTGGGGAGTGTGGTCTGTTGCTGAGCTGCCGCCACTCAACCGGCCGCCTCAGTTTGCAGAGGCCATTCCGCTGTGGCTCGCCGTGCCAGCGGTGGTGCTCTACGCATGGAGCGCAGTGCGTTACATCCAACTGTGGCTACGCCATCCCTCTCTCATGCTGTTGGCGGTGCCGTCGGCGTTCATACTCCTCGCGGAGTCGATGATCGCGATCGCCTTTGCCCGCAACTGGCGTCTTTCGTGGTGGGAGTGGCACGTGCTGATGCTTGCTGCGTTTGGTCTCGTGGCATTGAGCGCGCGGCACTCCTGGCGCGAGGAAAGGTTCGCTGAGCTGTATCTGTCACAAACCAGCGCCGGCAACCGTGAGATCAGCGTGCTGTTTGCCGACCTACAGGGTTTCACCGCCTTCTCAGAGACGCACGAGCCCGAAGAAGTGACCAGGATGCTCAATGAATGCTTCGCGGCTGCGGTCCCCGCGGTCAGGACACCCTACGGCGGCGACGTCGACCGCATCATCGGAGATGCACTCATGGTGACGTTCAACAAGCGTGGCGATCAGCCTGATCATGCCGAACGCGCTGCCGGGGCCGGACTTGCGCTGCAGGAAGCGACCTCACGCGTCGCCGAGAAGCATCCTGACTGGCCGCGGTTTCGGGTCGGGATCAACTCGGGACCGGTATCAGTGAGTTTGCTGGGTGCGGAGGGCGGACGTACGCACACGATCGTGGGCGACACCGTCAACATCGCCTCCCGCATCGAGGGACAGGCTCCTCCAGGCAGTGTGGCTATTGGCCCCGATACCAAGGCGCTCCTTCCAGACGCCGTCACAACGCCCCTGGGCGAACTTCAACTGAAGGGAAAGCGGGATCCCGTCCCGGTGCACGTGCTGACATCACTACGGAAGGCTCCCTAAAACCCCGGCTCTCGGGCGTTGGCGTACCGTCAGAACACAGCCGATCAAGGAAGGCGTTTCGATGTTGTCACAGCACACACCTGTCGCGACTCTCCCGACCCGAGACCTGGCCAAGGCCCGCGCCTTCTATGAGGACACGCTGGGGTTCACCCCACAGCGTGAAAGCGTGGCCGGCGTCTCCTACAAGTCCGGGAACGCGATGGTGTTTATCTACGGGTCCGAGTACGCCGGCACCAACAAAGCCACTGCGGTGAGCTTCGATCTTCCGCTGGCTGCGTTCGATGACGAGGTTGCCGCGCTGCGTGAGAAGGGCGTCTCGTTCATGACCTTCGAAGCGGAGGGTTTGGAGTGGAACGAGGGCGTGGCCTCCGTGATGGGCGAGGACATGATGTCCGTCTGGTTCACCGACCCGGACGGCAACGTCATTAACGTCTCCGCCGGCGAGATGTAAGGACAGCTCGGCGACCTCGGGCGTACGTTTCGCATCACAGCCGTCAAGACGATCAACTCTGAGTCGAGGCCGCGGAACTTGATGCCCAAAGGCGGTTGCGGGCGCGACATGCCATGGTTCTAGACTCCGCGGCTATGGAGTATCGACAGCTCGGCCGATGCGGCCTCCGTGTTTCGACCATCACCCTCGGCACCATGGGCTTCGGCGGCACTGGCTGGGCCGCCCCCGTCGGCCAGATTGATGTCGAGGGCGCGCGACGGCAGATCGCGCTGGCCCGGGACGCCGGCGTCAATCTGTTCGACACCGCCGATTCCTACTCCGGCGGCACCTCCGAGGAGATCCTGGGCAAAGCGCTCGGGGCCGACCGTGATGACGTGCTCATCGCGACCAAGGTGCGCATGCCCATGGGTGACGGCCCGAACGACGCCGGACTGTCTCGGCATCACATCATCCGGGGCGCTGAGGACAGCCTGCGTCGCCTTGGCACTGACTACATCGACCTTTACCAGGTACACGAGTGGGATGGCACGACTCCGCTCGAGGAGACGCTGGACGCCCTCGACCACCTCGTACAGTCCGGCAAGGTGCGCTACATCGGCTGCTCCAACTACGCCGCCTGGCAGTTGATGAAGGCCCTGTGGATCTCCGATCGTGAGGGCTTGACGCCTTTCGTCAGCCAGCAGGTCTACTACTCGCTACAGTCGCGGGACATCGAGAACGAGTTGGTGCCGCTGGCGGTGGAGCAGGGTCTCGGCATCCTGGTGTGGAGCCCGATAGCCGGTGGTCTGCTGTCCGGCAAGTACCGCCGCGATGTGGAAGCACCGCCCGGCAGCCGGCATCTGAGTGATTGGAGTGAGCCCCCGGTGTACGACGAGGACAAGCTCTACGACACCATCGAGGAGCTTGTGGCCATTGGTGCCGATCATGGTGTTTCGGCGGCCCAGGTTGCGCTCGCCTACACCTTGGGCAAGCCCGCGGTGACGTCAGTGATCGTCGGGGCCCGGACTGAGGAGCAGCTGGCGGACAACCTCGCCTCGGCCGACCTGACTTTGTCGGCCGAGGAAGTGGCTCGTCTTGATGATGTCAGCGCTCAGCCGCTCCCGTACCCGTTCTGGCACCAGGCCTCGGGCGGCCGGTTAAGCCCTGCCGATCTCACCCTGCTTGCGCGTCATATCAAGGGCTGAGTGACTCGGTCTGCTCGCGACGAGCCGCATGGCCTAGGGCTGGCGGCTCAGCCAACTTCCGATCCCACGACAACCTCGCCGGACGTCGTCGTCAGCACTATCCCGGCTAGGCGGCCGTAACTGCCAGGCCCTACGCGCACCGGGAGGTGATGCTCACCCAGCCAGAACCTGAGCCGATCCGGGTCACATTCCAAGATCAACTCTTTGATGCCCTTCACGACCGCCGCATGCTCGGCTCTTGACGTGCCGGGCAGCGCGGTCTCGGGAGCCCACTCCATGAAGAATGGCAGTGAGGGTTCGACCGTCGACTGTTCCACTCCTGCGATTCGCCAGCGCAGCAGCTCGCCAGCCGCAGTCAATCGCGACCCCGATCCGACGCTCAGACCGAGCCGCCCGGCGACGGCGTCCAGGTCGTCGGTCCGAACGGCCCACCCGAGCGGCCAGCCTGGACGGGCTGCTGCAACCCAGCGCCCGAAGGCACTACGCGCGGCTTCCTCCGGGTCGACGACCGCCACCAATTCCAGATACGTCTGGCCCAGCGGGACGATCCGATTCGCAGTACCCCATCCCGCATGGCGGCCGCCCTCGACGGATACGAGTCCGTAGCGAGCCTCGAATTTGGCCACCTCACTCGACAAGTCGGCAGTCGGAATCAAGATGTGATCGAGTTCCACGGCTAGAGCCTAAGTACCCACCTGCTACGGCGCGCGGCTTAGGTAGCTGTGGCCTGTTGGGGTGGTGATCTTGATCGTGTGGGGTTGGCCGTCCAACCCGCTGGAGTCGGCTTCGACGTTCCAGCCGGGCATCTCGCGGGCATAGTTGCCGCGTTCGCATTCCCCACGGCCGTTGGGGAAAATGGTGAGGCCGCCGTTGGTGTAGCGCTGAATGTGGTCGATGTGGCGGATCGGCGCATCACAGAACGGGTCCCGGCACCACCGATCCCGCCACATGATCAACTTTTTGAGGTGGCCGTCGAAGCGGCGGCGGTGCGGATCGCCGCCAACCAGCGGCCCGCCGAAGGGTGCGGCGTACAGCCGGCGCCACCACAGCCGGCCCTTGCTGGACGCCAGCAGGTCGCGGGCCAGCTCGGCCGGCAGCGGCCCGTAGCCGTTCAACTCCGCCGACCTGTGGTTGTGTGGCATCCAGCAACGCATCGATCGGCATCACGATCTGCACCTCAGCGTTCACATCGGCTGCGGTGGCTTGTCCGGTGAGGCGTTCCACCAGTGTGTCGGCCATGATCTGATCACGACACCGCGGATCACCGGCCGCCTTCACCGCATCGGTCTGCTCACGCAGCGACTTCAGACAGGCCACACCTTGCTCCGCCGGCAGATATCCCGACAACACACTCATCGTGTCCGGCGCCGGCCGCAGCGTGACCCGACGGTTCTTCCGTTCCGTCCGGCCGCGCTGCACATAGGCCTCCGGATCCGCCTCGTAGGCGTGCCTGCGGGCACACGCCGCGGCGCTCCGCGGCCCCATCTCCGCAGATCCCCGCGGCGGTGATCTTCGCATCCACCTCACGTCTGGTCTGGGCGTCCAAATGCCGAGTCTCGGTGACCACTATTGAGGCCACATATTCGCTGATCTCCCCGGCCACCAGCAGCCGGTAGGTTCTGGGCAGATCGAACCACAACCCGCGAGCCACCCCCAGCCGGCGGGCCGCCTCGAACCCCGAGACATGGCACGCCAGGCCCAGCTGGTCGGCGATCCCCCGGCCAATCCTGTCCGGATGCACCTCGGCGGCCAACTGCGCCTCCGCCTGCGACTGAGCAAACCTGACCGATTCAGCCATCTGCAACGCCCCAGCCGCCGCCTTGATCTTCTCCAACCGGGCAATCCGATCAACCCGCACCGCATCCGACACCCCGCCTGCATCCCCCGGGCGGACGCACTCGGCAACACCCGAAGCCAGACCGGCCAGCACCTCATCGAACCAACCAGTCCGCGCATCGACGACCAGCTCCGCAGCCGGTACAGGAATCACAGTGACTGCCACGCCTCAAACGCTACGGACCGCCACTGACACTTTTCGCCCACACATTCGAAATACTCAGCTATGTCGACGATAAGCGACGGCAGTCAGATCCCGACGGCGGCGGCGTGCCGTCCGCTATCAACAGTCAGCGCCCAGGATCGCCTGGTCGTAACCGGGCGACGAGTTCGCCGCGGCTGCGTACGCCGACCTTGGCGAACATCGACTTCAGATGATCTTGACCCAATCGAGGATGTTGCGCAACCGCTCCAGGATGGCCTAGCTCGCCACGACGTGACCGTGGCCGGCTTCCAGCCCGCGCGGTGACCGGATGAGCGCTATCACCCAATGGGCGGCATTGATTGCCGCTCTTATCCATATCGCGGTCGCCCTGCTGGAGATGTTCCTGTTCGACCGGCCGGGAGTGCGGAGGTTCCTACGGGTCCGCACAGAGCCCGTCGCCGACTTCAGGCTGTGGGCCTTCGCGCGGCTCTCACAACGTCGTGGCCGGCCTCGGCACCATCCTCGGCCTGATCATCCTGCGTACCGGCAATGCGGTAGTTGGCGAAACCCTGGTTCTGGCTGGCTGCGTCTTCATGTTCCTCGGCGGAATCATCATGGGTGTGGCCGACGCCCTCGGCTTCTACCCTCGCAAGGCAGACAGCGTCAGGGGAGACATCGGCGCGAGTCTGCCACCCCTAATCGCCCTTGTCGCTTCGCTGATCTGATCGCATCGATTCGCTCCAAGGCAGATCCCACGCAACGTCGCACACCTCGCATTGGCGTCGTTAACCACTTGCCGGACCGGGATTCAAAGAGCAATGCTCTGATGACTCGAGTCGACCGGAGAGCAGAACATGAGCACGATCAAGCAGAGCGTGGCCGAAGAGTTCGCCGAGCACATTCCATACCATCGTCAGCTTGCTGAGCTCGAGCAGGTAGCCGTCCGCCTGGGCGCCTCTCCGACAGATGATGGCGTTGTCGAGATGATCGTCAGCCGACCCGCTGTCGATGAGCGAGAGGTCCTGCAGCAGGGCGTCCTGGACACCGTGCATGGGCTCCGCGGGGACAACTGGGAGGCCCGGAGCGCTGACACCGCGACCGGAAGCGCGGACCCGCTCCGACAGATCACGATCATGAACAGCCGGGTGCTGGCCACCGTTGCGGGCGACCGCGACCGCTGGCAGCTTGCAGGAGATCAGCTGATCGTCGACCTCGACATTTCGATCGAAAACCTGCCTGCGGGCACTCGGCTTCAGATCGGCGAGGCGGTAGCCGAGGTGACCGAGCCACCGCACACCGGATGCGCGAAGTTCGCGGGCCGGTTCGGCGCTGATTCGCTGCAATGGGCCAACAGTCGGGTCGGCCGGCAACTGCGTCGGCGGGGCATGCACGTACGGGTGCTCGCATCCGGCACGGTACGTGCGGGCGATGCCATCCGACCCCTCCGGTAGTTAGGCCGCGGCGGTATGTGTCGGAAGACCGCCTGCTCACGCACTAGACCCGGCTGAACGGCGCGCTCTCCCAGACGATGAAGCCCATCGGGCATTTGGTGTCGCCCTGGCACATTTGCTGTGGATCGGGATTCTTGAACCTGATCCGGATGGCATCTCGCTCCAGCACGTAATCGAATACAGTCTCGTCACCACTCCACGTTTCGGTAACGACGACTGTGCTCTGGTCGATTACCTCATACGTTGCCTCGAAGCCGATCCCCTCACGGATGCCGTCATAGGTGAAGGACTGGGTCCACTGCCCGCGCTCGATCTTGAGGGTAAAGGTGGCGGTCTGGTTAATGCGGTCCGCCGCCAGTGCTTGCTCGGCTTGCGCCCGAGTGAAGCCAGCCTTCACTCCCGTGGCGATCAGCTGCTCGCGGGTCAGCCCCGGCGTTCGGTATGTGCCCTCCGGGAGAAGCGAATCACTCGGTGCGGCCGGCGGTGTTGGCGCAGGGGAGCCGGCAACGGGGCCACGCAGCTGAGTCACGGACCACGGCAGCCCGACCAGGACCAGCGCAATTGCCGCAGCCGCAGCAGCCAGCCGGACGACGAGGATCCGCCGCCGCTGCCGTCGAGCCTTGCGTTCGACGGCGTGCAAGGCGGCGAGCGGCTCAGGGATCAGCGCATCGGCGGACTCCCGCAACCCCTCGCGCAGACGGCGGTCAATGGACATCGTTGGTCACCTCCTCCGAGAGCAACGTGCCGAGTCGCTTCCGGGCGCGATGCAGGTGGACCCAGCCGGTCGATACCGAGCAGCCGGTGATCTCGGCGATCTCTTCCATCGGCCGATCCTCGAAGTAGAAGAGCACGACCACGGCTCGCTGCTGGGCGGGGAGACTCTTGATCGCGGCGGTGAGGTCGGGGTCCGTATTCGCGGCTGGTGACGGTTCCACCCGATTTTGGACGATTGTTTCGCGAGTCAATGCGGCACGGCGCTGCTCGCGCTTGGCGTCGCGGGTCGCGAGCCGGATCGCGACCCGCCGCACCCACGCCCCAGGGGCCTCGTAGCGCCGCACTTTGTTCCAGTGCCGCAGAAGCTGGACGAACGCGTCTTGGGTGATTTCCTCCGAGCGAGAGTAGTCGTGAAGCACGAGGTAGACCGTCCGGACGACCGCGGGGTACTCAGTCGCGAACATCCAGCGGTACTCCTCGACGTTATCCACCTCGTCCCCTCGTTCGTGCGACGTTCAGTTTTGGTGCTCGGTCTGGCGCCCGCAGGCGGTGTGACAGCTAGACCCGGCTGAACGGGGCGCTTTCCCACACGATGAAGCCCATCGGGCACTTGGTGTCGCGCTGGCACATTCGCTGTGGATCGACGCTCTTGAAACTGATCCGGATGGCATCTCCCTCCAGCACGTACTCGAATACAGTCTCGTCACCACTCCACGTTTCGGTAACGACGACTGTGCTGTGGTCCATGACCTTGTAGGTTGCCTCGAAGCCGATCCCCTCACGGATGCCGTCATAGGTGAAGGACTGAGTCCACTGCCCGCGCTCGATCTTGAGGGTAAAGGTCGCGGTCTGGTTAATGCGGTCCCGCGCCAAAGCTTCCTCGGCTTGCGCCCGGGTGAAGCCAGCCTTCACTCCTGCGGCGATCAGCTGTTCACGGGTCAAGTCCGGCGTGCGGTATGTGCCATCCGGGAGAAGCGAATCGCTCGGTGCGGCGGCCGCTCGTGTTGTTGCAGCGGAGGCGGACGCAGTGCTTTCCGTCGGCTGCGAATCCGAGCCGCTCCCGCAGGCGGTCACGAAAGCAAAAATCAGCGAACACCCAAGCAGCGCCGCCGATCGAGGAGCAAACCTTGCCATCAGACACTCCTTTCTAACCCAGAACAGGCATAAGCGGCCTGCCACCTTTACCGGCGCCGAACCCCTTTTGCGCCGCGCTTGCGCCCGGCTGCGAACCAACTTGAGGTCGGCGATTGCGAATCGGCTGCTTCTCCTCGCATTCGAAGCACCGGCCCACGTCGACGGGCAGAATGTGGCCCATGGCTCGCACGAGTGATCGCTTACGCGTCGTCTTTGTCGCCGTGACGGCGGTCCTTCAGACCGTGGCAGTGCCTTTTACCACCTGGGCGCTCGGACCGGGCTCGCACACAAGGGAGATCTCTGAGGCCAATACCAGTCCCGTTACGCCGGCCGACTACTCCTTCTATGTCTGGGGACTGGTCTATGTGGGTTGCCTGGCGCTGGCCGTGTATCAGGTCCTGCCAAGCCAGCAGGAGCGCCGGGTGCATCGGCGTACGGGTTGGTGGTTAGCCGGTGGATTCCTCGCCAATGCGGTCTCAGTGCTGATCTTCGGAACGGGTGTCATCTGGCTCGCCCAGATTCTGTTGGTGATCTTGGTCGTTTGTTTGGTTTTCGCCGCCCGGGGCTTCCTGGTTGTCGGGCCCGCGCCCACTACCGCGGAGGAAATCTTGCTGCGGCTGCCGGTAATGCTCTATCTCGGGTGGGCGACCTTGGTGACGGCAGCCGGCTTTGCCACCACATTCCGCTCCTGGGGTATGCCCGCGTCCGCACGTTGGGTGAATGAGATCGGGGTGGTGCTGGTCCTGAGCGCCACCATCATGTCGCTCTTCGTCGTCTCCCGGCTGGTTGCCGTCCTCGGCTTCCTGTTGACTGCCTGCTGGGCGTTGCTGGCGGTGGCCCTGGCCACCAACTCACATTCAATACGCAACGCCTCGGTGCTTGCGATCGTGATCATGGTGGTGGCGGTTGTCGGCCGCACGCTACGCAGCCCCGAACGCCGGGTCGTTCTGTTCGGGTGAGCCGATCATCACTGATGTGGTGGGTCCGTGCCCAACAACGTCATAAAAGCAAGTCACGCCTTGACGTGGTAGTGGAGATAGACGACGTCGTTGCCGAACCGCCGCTCGTCCAGCAACTCAAGCCGTAGCCGGACATTGTCGGGCAGTGCTGGATTGCCTCCTCCCACCACGATGGGGGAGAGGAACAGATGACACTCGTCGACCAGCCCGAGCTTGATCGCCTGAGCCGCGAGGGTGGGACCGCTCACCGAGAGGTCGCGAGTAGCAGCCGCTTTGAGTTGCTGGATCGCTTGGCGGTCGAAGTCCCGCTCGATTCGTGTTCGGGCGCTGGACACCTGCTCCAGACTCTTGGAGTAGATGATCTTGTCGGCTGCCTGCCAGATCTTCGCGTACTCCTGCTCCGCTGACGGCCCGTCATTGCCGGTCGATGCGGTCTCCCAATAGCGCATGACCTCATACATCCGACGCCCGTACAGGTGTGTGCCGATCGGCCGCTCGAGCTCGTTGACGAACCGATGCACCTCTTCGTCCGGGGCGCTCCAATCGAAGTTGCCCTCGGTGTCCGCCACATATCCGTCGAGCGAGGTAATCGCGGCATAGATCAATTTGGCCACGCCTGAACCTCCTCAGATCAGCTTGCGTCGCTGGACCGCAACGCATCACGCCATCAAAACATGGCTTCTGGCATGCCGGATGCCGCCCCCAAGCCAGACCTATGGGCTGCCCAGACCGCGCCCGATTCTGGAGCCTGAATCAGCGTGTGACGGCCATGTGCGCTTGGCCATATTCAGCCGAGGTCGGCTGGCCACCGCCCGGTCGCCTTTGCGGCCGCAACTTCTGCCAGCCCTGCCGGCTGCATCCTTCCCGCCGCGAGCAGTGCCTCCACCTTGGCAGCGTTGATCTTTGACCACGGGCTACCTGCGCGGCGGGGTGAGTACCGCTGGAGGAAATAGCCGCCCTCGTCACTTCGACGCTGGCTGTCGATCCAGCCGTAGCACAGGCAGACGTCCAGCGCCTGGTCCGCGGTGACGGTCGTGTGTCCGGAGTCCGCACGGGCGATCCTCATCCAGATCTCTCGGCGTTCCGAGCCATGCGCGGCCAACCAGGCTTCCCACTGCAATGCATCGGCGAAGGTGGCGATCTCCATGCCGTTGCGGTGCTCGAACGTCGGGTCGCTCATGGACTGACCCTATTCGCGACAGCTGACACAGCCGAGGATCAGGAGGCCGCCACAGCGAGAGGATCGGCTCGCACGATTCCGGCGAGTCGGTCAGCCACAGCTTCCCGAACGATAGACGCGACGCTGCAGAGTGGCCATGCCTATGTGGCATGCACATGATTTAGGCGAGCGGCCAGCGCAGCTGTCGTGCTCGAGGTGATCAAGCGCTCGCCGATCAGCGACAACAGAGCCCCGACGAGCTTTCCCCTGATTCCGTAGCCCTTCCGAACCGCCGTGACCTCGACCCGGCTGCCGGTGCCGTCAGGCAGGATCGTGTAGTTCCAGCCGCTGCCGGGTGCCCAGATGTTGGAGCTCACGGTGACTGCCGAGACCGTGCCGGCCGGAGCATCCCAGGTATACCGTTCCCGCTCCCAAGCGAGCTTGTTGCCCTCAGTGACCTCCGCCCAGCCGTCGCCCTTGCTGTGGACGATCAGGTTGTTGTCGTCGACACCCGCCCATGCCTCAGCTCTCGCCGGGCTGAAATCGGTAAGCCGTCGCAGGGCCTCCTGAGGCGAAAGGGGTGAGGTGACGGAAACATGCAAGACCGGCAACGGTCTTTCTCCTCAGAGTCGATCATCAGGTAACTGGTCGCTAACAACAGGATATTCAGCCGATTTCATGTCGTTTCTGACCACTTGCCGGGCACGCGAAACTAGCTGGTCAGCTTAGCGAGAAGTCAATGATCCGGTATTCCGTGGCCGGCGTCTCGCGTGGTGCGCGGCAGGTCAGCCGGGCGTCAGGACGTCGCACCGACAGGACTCGTACCCTGACCATTCGCTGCCCAGGTTTGATCACGAGATCGACGATGGTCTCCGACCCGTGCCCCTGGTGCGGCCCGATGTGTTCGGTGGCCCGAACGATCACGTCTGAGGGGCCGAGCGGTCCGTAGCGTTGGTACGCGGCGATCGCGGCGGCCTGCACGGGCGGCAGGTAGCGTGCCATGCCGCGGAGCCGGTCAGTCAGCACGGTACCGGCCAGGTGAGCTTCGACAGTATCTATCGCGCTGGCCGGGTCGAGATTGCCGTAGTAGAAGCCGTCGGGCAGCAGCACCACATTCGGAGCGAACCGGTCCCCGCCGATATGGCTGCATTCCCAAACTTGCTCCGGCCATCGGGATGCCAGCTCCAGCGCCACTGGTCGGCCTCGAAGCGCGCAACAGACGTCATGGACGCCGTGCGCGCAGACAAGGATCAGAGGCTGGGGTGGTTCAGCCGACGGCGGGGAGCCAGCGATCAGGGCGTCGGCAGCCTCCAACAGATCGTGATCGTCCTGCCAGCGGCCGGTGACCGTCGTCCAGTCGAGCCCAGCGACGATCCAGCGGCGTACTGCGCGCCGGTCGATCCGTCCAGGTCGTCGAATGAGCAGGACTCGCGTTGCCGAGCCGGCCTTCGCTAGCAACGTCGAAAGGACATCGGGGTCAATTCCAGCGCCGGCGATGGCGTCGATCCGCCAGGGACCCGGGTGCTCCAGCAGCAGCCAGCGGCGCGCCGGAGGCGCCGAACCGGCCAGTGGATCCTCTCGTAGGCGCGCTGCGTCCGCGCACCGGAACGCCGGATCTGGCTGACTCACTCCGCAATAGCCAGGCCGGCGAGCAGCAGCCGCCGTGCCAGATCCAGGCCCAGATCACCAGCAGTCGCTACGCCGTTGGTCAGTAGCGCCTTGAGCGGCCCAACATCGTTCTCGGCCACCGCCATATCCCCGGCGCGACTGCGCACCAGGATGTGCGATCCGGTGTGATCAACAGAGGCGGCCAGATAACGGCGGAGCACAAGCTGGGTATCGACCGTGATCGCATCGGCATCACGAAGCTGTTTGAGTGGGCCAATCGGCGCCGCACGCTGGTTTGACTGCGCATCCTGCAACAGCGACTCGGACATCTGATCAAGATCTGTGTGCTTGACGGCGTCCGCCAGCACGGCAGCAACCACATCGAAATCCTGGCGCATCTCACTCGGGTCGGACACGTCGACTCCGAGCGGCAGGGACGCCCGCATCACTGGATCGTCCGCCAGGGCCCGCAAGGCTTGGTGCACGAGCTGCTGAGCCATCGCGAAGCGAGTCCAGACATGGATGCCGATGGTCAGGTGGGTACTCACACCGCCGAGCGCCGTGGCAGCGTGGAGATATCCGCGGGGAAGATAGAGGCAGTCGCCGGGCTTGAGCAACCTCTCCATCAGCGGGGCTTCTTCCGCCCGTTGCTCAATGTCAGATCTGCGGTCGCTCCACGGCTGATCGCGTAGCGGCGAGGCCAGCACAGGCCGATGGATCCGCCACCGCTTCTCGCCTTCAAGCTGCAGGACAAAGACGTCGTGTACGTCGTAGTGAGCGCTGAAGCCCTGGTTCTGAGGCGGGGTGACGTACGCGTTGGCCTGGACCGGATGGCCCATCTCGGCGGCCAGCTTCTGACAGAACTCGAGAATGGGCGGCCAAACCCGATGCAAGGCTTGCAGCACCAGCGTCGAGCCGTCGGCAAACAGTCGTACGAGCCTGTCATCGCTGACCTGGTCGGCTATTCCTGCGCCAACGCCGCCGGGTGCGGTGAAGGCTTTGTCGGCGAGGGTTGTGCCGTCCCTGGCGACCCGAAGAAAGGGGGTGCGCAGACCTCGCTGCGACACAAGCTCGTCGATTGCGTTCGCATCGAGCAGTTCGGTAAACCCGCCGGGAAGATCGGCGGCCGGAGACAGCAACGGTTCCTGTCCCCAGTACTCACGTGCGAACTGATCGCGGTCTACGGCAACCAGTCGAGCGAGGACAGAACCCTCAGCGAACGGCTCCGCCATCTGCGCCACCGTCGCTCCGCCGTCTGCTCCGCCGTCTGCGCCGCCATCGGCTCCGCCGTCTGCGCCACCGTCTGCTCCGCCATCGGCGCCACCGTCTGCTCCGCCGTCTGCGCCGCCGTCTGCTCCACCGTCTGCTCCGCCGTCTGCCGCCCCTCCGCCGTCTGCGCCGCCGTCTGCGCCGCCATCGCTCCACTGCTCCGCGCCACCGTCTGCTCCGCCGTCGGCTCCGCCGTCTGCGCCACCGTCTGCGCCGCCGTCGCTCCGCCGTCTGCTCCGCCGTCGGCGCCGCCGTCGCTCCACCGTCGCGCCGCCGTCGGCGCTACCGTCGGCTCCGCCGTCTCGGATGCCGGCGATCCCCTCGGCGCCGCCGTCGGCCGGACCCTCGAGATCGGAGACACCCTCGCTGGGCCCCCCTGTTGACTCGCTCATGTGATTCTCCCTATGTCGCTGTGTTGGGCCGATTCGGAACCTCAAAACCGGCGCCTGAGATGACGCTGTCGACTTACTGTCCCACCCAGGCCTGACAGCTCGTTCCGCGGGTCGGGGCGCCGGCCCTCCAAGGACCAGTTCTGTGAGTACCCGCGACTAAGGTGCAAGGCGTGGTGGCGTCGTGGAATTCGCTTCTGAGTCATGAAGCGATCATCCAGATGGTGGGCCACGAGGCCTTCGCCAGAGCGATGGTCTACGCCAAATCGGGGCACGTCTACGACGTCAACTTCGATGCCGAAGCGCTGATCGTCACTGGCCGGGTCAAGGGCACCGTACGAGACGACTACGCCGTCACTGTGTTCTTGGCCAGCTCACGATCCGGCTCGGTCAGCGTCTATCGCAGCCAGTGCAGCTGTCCCGTTGGGATCGACTGCAAACACGCGGCCGCTGTGCTCATCGTCGCTCGCCATCTCGTCGCCGGCCCAACGGTCGAACGACCCGAGTGGGAGAGGACGCTCGACAAGCTTCTTGCTGCCGCGCCGCCGGTACTTCCCGCGGATGTCGCCCCTTTGGCGCTGGAGTTCGGTGTTGAGCGGATTCCCGCGTTTCGCGGCTACCTCGGGCGGCAGGATCTGCGCATCCGGCCGGCACGACGCAGCCGCAGCGGCGGCTGGGTTCGGTCGGGGATTTCCTGGGATGATCTCGATTTCGTCGCGCGCTCGTACGTGGCTGAGCAGCGCGAGTTGTTGCTGCAGTTCCGCGCAGCCGCTGGCGCGAGCGCGCGTTACGCCCTGCCGCGCAGCGCCTGGCTTTCGCTCGGCACCGTCAGCAGTGCCTTCTGGGGGTTGCTCGACCAGGCGGCCACTGTTGGTCTGACGATCCTTGCCGCGAAACCCCTCCTCGGCCCGCTCCGCACCAAGCAGCGTGCGTCGGTGATCTTGGACGTGCGCCGCGATCCAGCCGTCGGAGTGCTGGTCGGTCCCCGAGTCCTGCTCGATGATCGCGAGCTCGAACTGTCCGCAGTCGGCGTCCTCGGCGATCCCGCGCACGGAGTCTTCCACGTTGGCGAGGACGTCGCGGGCGTGCAGGAGCTGATCGTGGCGCGGCTGGATCAGCTGCTGAGCCGCGAACTGCGGCAGCTCGTGGTGGATCCTCATTCACTCCTGATTCCGGCCGACGACGAGGCTCGCTTCTTGACCGACTTCATCCCGCGGCTACGTCAGAAGATGACCATCACCTCCGCCGACCGATCCGTTCGGCTTCCCGACTACATCGAGCCGACGGTGGGCCTGGTCGTGCACTTCCGGCCCGAGCATCGGGTGCGCCTTGACTGGATCGTGCAGTACGACGGCCCTGAGCGCAGCACGACGTACGCGATTGACGACCCGCCAGAGTCACAGAGCGTCCGTGACCTGGCGGAGGAGCAGCGCAAGCTGGCGGCGCTGCCGCTGCCGTACGCGGACCTTCCGCAGCTGGCAGATCGCGGCAAGGCAGTGCCGCAACAGCCGGCTGCGCACGTGCTGCTGGACGGCGTGGCGGCGTTGCAGTTCGTTGAGCAGGTGCTGCCACAGCTGGCGCCTGCCGGGGTCTTGGTCAGGCTCGAAGGGGAGGTGCGCGAATATCGCAGGACCAGCTCTCCGCCAACCGTTCAGGTGGCGGCCGTGGAGCGTGCCGACTCCGCCGACTGGTTCGACCTGCACATCAAGGTCGCCATCGATGGCGAGGCGGTTCCCTTCGAGGATCTGTTCGTCGCGCTGACCCAGGACCAGGACTTTTTGATCTTGGAGACCGGGGTCTATTTCTCCTTGGATCGACCAGAATTTGCCCAACTGCGAGCCCTGATCGAGGAGTCCAAGGTTTTGCAGGATCGGCACCGCCCCGAGCTGAGCATCAACCGGTTCCAGGCAAGCCTGTGGGACGACCTGACGAACCTGGGTGTGGCCATTGACCAGTCGGCTCGCTGGGAGCAAGCGGTCCGCGGCCTGATCGACGTCTCCTCGATCGAGGATGTCGAGCCTCCAGAGACCTTACGGGCCAAGCTTCGGCCGTACCAGCTCGGTGGATACCGCTGGCTGTGCTTCCTGTGGACCCATCAACTGGGCGGCATCCTCGCCGACGATATGGGTCTTGGCAAAACCCTCCAAGCGCTCGCGCTCATCTGTCATGCCCGGATGGTCTGTCCAGAGCAGCCGCCTTTCCTCGTCGTGGCGCCGACCAGCGTGGTCTCGAACTGGTTGAGTGAAGCGGCCCGGTTCGCGCCTGACCTCCGCGTGGTGTGCCTGACCGAATCTGAAGCCAAGCGGGGCTCGCCGAGCGGCGAAGCTGTCGCCGCAGCTGACCTGGTGATCACCTCCTATTCGCTGCTGCGGATCGACAATGACAAGCTGACCGAGCTGGATTGGTCCGGGCTGCTGCTCGACGAGGCACAGTTCGTGAAGAACCACCGGGCCAAGACCTACCAGTACGCCCGCCGCATTGCGGCCCCTTTCAAGCTGGCCATTACCGGCACACCCTTGGAAAACAGCCTGATGGACCTCTGGGCGCTACTGTCGATCACTGCCCCAGGGCTCTTCCCAGATCCAGATCGCTTCTCGGAGTACTACCGGCGACCGATCGAGCGCAACAGGGACGCCACTCGACTGCGCCAGCTGCGCCGGAGAATCCGCCCGCTGATGCTGCGCCGCACCAAGGAGAATGTCGCATCCGAGCTGCCGCCGAAGCAGGAGCAGGTTGTCGAGGTCGAGTTGCACCCCAAACACCGGCGGATCTACCAGACGCATCTGCAGCGCGAGCGGCAGAAAGTCCTGGGACTGATCGAGGATCTTGATCGCAATCGGTTCACGGTGCTCAGGTCGCTGACCCTGCTGCGCCGGCTCAGCCTTGATCCGGCGTTGATCGACGACGCTCACGCCCATGTGCCGGCTGCAAAGGTCGAGGTGTTACTGGAGGACCTGAGCGAGTTGGTCGGTGAAGGCCACCAGGCGCTGGTCTTTAGCCAATTCACGACGTTCTTGAGCAGAATCCGAGCGCGTCTGGCCGAGTCGGACATCTCGTACGCCTACCTCGATGGGCGGACTCGAAACCGCGACCGGGTTATCCAACGGTTCCGGGACAAGGCCGCATCGGTCTTCCTGATCAGCCTGAAGGCAGGCGGCTTTGGTCTCAATCTCGCCGAGGCCGACTACTGCTTCGTGCTCGATCCGTGGTGGAACCCGGCCACGGAAGCTCAGGCGGTGGATCGTACGCATCGGATCGGCCAGACGAAGACCGTCATGGTCTACCGGCTGGTGGCAAAAGACACCATCGAGCAGAAGGTCATGGATCTGAAGGCTCGCAAAGAGGAACTGTTCGCATCTGTCGTGGACAGCGAAGCGTTGGCTGGTGCGGGCCTGACGGCTGAAGAGATACGGGGACTTCTCGGTGGCTAGCGAATTGTTGTAGCGTTGTCCCCGCCATGCAACAAGAGTCAGCGGGGGGCTTGTTTCGTCAGGTAACCCAGATCCCGTCCAATGTCCGCTTTTTGACATGTCCAGAAGGTGACAAAAAGGCAACAAGGGGTCGACACATTTTGGCGGTCCCGCTAATTTCTTGCTGTGTCAGGAGTTGGTTAGCCAACAAATGACGGGCATCGCCCTTCGACAGCGTTCATCTTGAACGTTCCTCTATGGGGGAGGGAACGTCGGGGTGTGGTCGGGTGAGTGGTCTTCATGTTGCCGGTGAGGTACGCAAAACGTGCTTCGCCGTCAGCGAGTAGAGCACTCACTGTTTGGCCCACGGCCGCTCACGCTCGGGGAATGTGCTCGTGCCTCTCGCCTCTGGTGGGAGGCACGAGTGTTTTACCGGCCTGACTTGCCCAGCTCGGAACGCCTGAGAACGGGCTCAATCGTCCGACTACGTGCACCCTGGTAGGCCGCGAGGATGAGGCAGAGCACATCGATACCCTCCTGTTCGGTGTGGAGCGGACGTGTGCCGGAGCGCAAGCACTGAGCGAAGTGTCCGATTTCGGACACATAGGTGTCCACGTCCTCGAAGTCGTAGGTCCGGCTGCTCGATCCGCGCAAGGTGAGGGTCAGCGACCTTCCATCGCTGTGCAGCGAGCCAAGCTCGCCGACGACTGAGAATCTCTCGGTGCCCGGCGGCGGGTCGTACGCCCAGCTCGTAACTAGGTGGCCGACAACCCCGTTGTCGAAGCGGACCAGCACCTGAGCTGAATCCTCGCTATCCATGAAGCGCAACCGGTGCCGAGACAGTAGCGCGGTGGCCTCCGCCTGGCGATCCTCCCGCCAAGTGGAGCATCAGGTAGGTGGGGTGGTAGCCCGTGTCCATCAGTTCGCCGCCCCCACTGGTGGCAGCGTTCGCGCGCCAGCCCATGTTCTGCGGGTTGAAGTCGTTGTAGAAACTATCCGTTGTGCGAACCTCGTAGACAGTGCCGAGGATGCCCTGATCCAGCAGCTGCCTTGCGTTGCTGACCGCTGGCAGAAAGAGCTGGTTGTGAGCGCACATCAAGGTGACACCTGCTGCGCTGACCGCCCGCTGCACTTGGTCTGCCTGCTGGATGGTGAGGCAGAGCGGTTTCTCGCACAAGATGTGCTTTCCTGCCTGAGCAGCGGCCACGATGGCCTCGGCGTGCAGGTGGTGCGGCAAGCAGATGTCGACGGCGTCGAGGTCTGCCTCGATGATCATCTGCCGAAAATCGGTGTATGCCGCCGCACCGAGCTCAGCCGCGCGCTGGCGTGCGGTCTCCTCGACCACATCGGCTACGGCGGTCACCTCGATCGCATCGGCGTAGGCGCGATAGCCGCGGATATGGGCGTCCACGATGCCACCACCGCCGATGAGCCCAACTTTGATCTTGCTCACGCTGCACCCTCCGGAAGGCGCACTGTCATGCCCGTGGCTGCCGCGGTGTTGGCCGTTGAGACGAGGCGGGTGAGCTCGACCGCCCGGGTCAGATTGTCATCGGCTCGCGTCCCGTCGCGGATGTGGGTCACCCACTGACTGAACGCGTTAGCCTCATTCGGAGGCACCGCCAGCGACTCCCAGGTGTCCGCTCCGGCCTTGCGCATCCGGAGCGAGTTTTCGGTGCTTTCGTAAGCCAGGCTGGCCTTGGTGCCGTGCATCTCGATGGTGAACGGGTCACGGCTCAGGAATCCGGTTTCGACGACACCGATCGCGCCACCCGGGTATCCGAGTGTCACGACCGCCTGGTCCTCGACCTGGCGTTTGGTGAACGAGGTGTACGTGGCGCTCACGCTCGCCGGGAGGGGACCGAGGAATAGCTGGGTGAGGTAAACCGGATGGCATCCGAGATCGCTGAGCGCGCCGCCCACGGCAGCCGCCGGGTCATAGAACCGTTCCGGCAGCCAGCCGGCGATCGCTCCATCGTGAGACAGCCGGATTCGACAATAGGTCAGCTCGCCGAGTTGCTCCTCCTCGAGCTCTTGGACAATCGCCCGGGTGTATCCGTGGTACAGCCGCGGAAGTGACACCACCAAAACGGAGTCGGTCTCATCGGCCACGCCAATGATCTCCTCGGCCTCCGTGACCGTCGGCGCCAGAAGCTTCTCGGTGAAGATGTGCTTTCCAGCTTGTGCCGCACGGAGCATGATCGCGCGATGCGCGCTGGTCGCAGTGGTGACGGTGACGGCGTCGATGTCGTCGCGGGTGAGCAGGTCGTCGAGGTCGTCGACGAAGTCGCGCCTCGACGGCCTCCGCGGATGCCTGCCCGCGCGCAGGATCGTCATCCCACACGGCGACCAGCTCGGTGTCTGGGTGCTGGCGTACCTGCCCGGCGTACTCGGTCGCATGCACGTGCCAGAATCCAAGGACCGCCACCGTGATCGGATCGGGCACAGGAGTCCTTTCTCGAGCGCATCAGCGGGTGCCGCACTGTCACCGGCTGCTCCACCGTAGCTGTCAGTGTTCGTGGCCCGCACGACCAGGCCAATCCGCGCGCGGCGCGCGCAGACATCGTCGACCTGCAGCAGGGAGGGAATGGAATGACGACGGCATCGCAATCCATCGCCAGCCAGACCGCCGAGGGATTCGCCGACAAGGTCTTCAGAGCCGCTCTTGGCACCATGGAGACTTTCAACCTGTACCTCGGCGACCGCCTGGGCTGGTTCGATGCGCTGGCGGAGGCGTCGGCGAATGCAGCTGAGCTTGCCGAGCGCACCAACACCCAGCAGCGCTACGCGATCGAGTGGCTGGAGATGATGGCCGTTTATGGCAACCTCATCGTCCTCGATGACGGGGCAGGCAACCGGCGGCGGCGCCGGTACGCCCTGTCGGCGGGAGCGGCGGAGGCGCTGACCGTCCGCTAAAGCCTGAACTATCTAGTGTCGTGTCTCCTGAGTTCCTTTGCGGGTGGCGTCGTTCAGGTGCGTGGATCGCAAGGCCGACGAGGGAGGGATACCGGGTCGTATGTCGACCGAGGAGAACGCCGCGAGGTGCGTGCCTGGGCGGCGCGAACCGCAAAGAGACTTAGGAGACACGACACTAAGGTGCGCTGCCTCAGATGCTCGTGGCGGTCGGCGCCCGGCTGGACGAACTACAGCAGGCCTACCGCAGCGGCGGCGGAGTGAGCTGGGCCGAACTTGGAGACAATGCGCGCTACTCCCAGGCCGCCCTGAATCGGCCGTGGTTCGAATCCGCGCTGGCACCGTTCCTCGCCTCCGTGCCGCAGATCGACCGTGTTCTCCGCATCTCCGGCGCCCGGATTGTTGATATCGGTTGCGGCGCCGGCTGGTCGACGATCGCGCTTGCTCGCGCCTACCCGTCGGCGACCGTACTTGGCGTCGATGTGGACGAGCCGTCGATACGATCCACGATGCGGTCCGTCCCGACGGCCTGGTCGTGATCATGGACGAGGCGGTCGCCGAGGATTTCACCGCACCTGGCGACCCGGTGGAGCAAGTGATGTACGGGTACAGCACTCTGATTTGCCTGCCCGACGGATTGTCTACGGCGCCATCGGAGGGCACCGGTACCGTGATGCGCCAATCCGTACTCACCGATTACGCGACACGAGCCGGGTTCGCCTCGGTTGAGGTGCTGCCTATCGAGGACTTTGCCTTCTTCCGGTTCTATCGGCTATGGCACTGACCGGCGCGGCTGTGACTCAGTAACTGGGGTAGCGGCGGATCGGCGCTGCCGGCACGGCTTGTCGGCTAGCCCGACGATGCAACAGCCAGGCCGCCAGTACGCCGGCGATAGCGCCGCCCAGGTGGGCTTGCCAACTGATCCCGGCGCTGCCAGGGAAGACGCCCCAGATGAGCCCGCCGTACACGAGCAGCACAAGCACTGCAACGACCACCTGCCCCGGGCGGCGTGACCAGAGACCGCGCGCCAGCAGGTAGGTCAACCAGCCAAAGATGAGTCCGCTGGCACCGAGGATGATCGTGTTGGCCGGCGTGAGGAACCAGGCTGTGAGCCCCGAGATGACAATGATGATCAGCGAGGCGACCAGCCACCGGGCCAGCCCGCTGAGGAGCACCAGGAATCCGAGCACCAGGAATGGCAGCGAGTTGCTGATCAGGTGATCCCAGCCAGCATGCAGGAAGGGTGCAGTGAGAATCTCCGGCATGCCATCAATCTCACGAGCGTGAATGCCCAGTTGGTCTAACTGGTTCCCGCTCAGCTGATCAAGAAGCTCCACGACCCACAGCCCAGCGAGCAGCAGCAGCATGATCAATGCGGCCCAGCCGGGGCGGGCGGGCACCGTCCGTTCGACCATCGTTCACCTTTCCATCTGTCGTCAGGAGCTAGGCGTCCAGCCTGCCTGGTTGTCCCAAACCTCCTCAAGTCGGTATCGAACTCAGGTTAGGGGTGCCGGTCTCAGCCGTATCACGGATGAGCGGCGCGTCCTCTGATCAAGTAGTGGTCCTCATGGACAGCACGACAGCACGAGGAGCTCGGACGTTGCGATGTACGCCCCTGGAGAACTGTTAGCCCAGTCCAGCTGGTTCGGTCAGCTGACTCAACCCGGCATCGGCGGAGTCGATCTTGCTCGGCAGCGGGGCAACGTTGCCGAACTGGCCGCGACCTGCCAGGCCTGGGGGACAGCACTCGCCCTCTTGCACACGATGTCGACACGCCGCTCGGCGACCCCGCTCGCTCCCCGGCCGGCGGTACTCAACCCACGGCGACTGATCCCCTCGATGCGAGACGCGGCACTGCGGTCGGGCTACGCAACAGTCCTGGAGGCATACGAATCCTCTCGCGACCTCCGTGCCGCGGTATGTGAGGTCGATGACCGCTGGACCGAGCAGCACTGGATCCACGGCAATCTGAACGAGACCAATGTCATCGTCGAACAGCGACCGGCGTTGCGGGTGAGCTTCGTTGACTTGGATGACGCCGGCCTCGGAGATCCTGCATGGGACCTTGCGTCGGCCGCGGACACGATCGCCTGGCTGTCGCCTCGCTGGCGCGCCATGCCGCAGCTCCTGATGGAGAACCTGCTCCAGGGATATCGTCGAGCTGGCGGACCTGGCTGGCTCTATCCGGCCATTCAGGCCGTAGGGGCGCTGGCTACCGCGTTGCGGGTTGCCGGCTCGGAGTATGAATCGAACCGGCTTGATGGGGAACGAGCGGACCTGACAGTTCTGCTGGGGCGGGCTCGCGCGTACGCCGCCCGTGCCGGATGCCTGAGAGCCGTCGCCTAGAAGTGCCCGCGGATTAGTGGTCCTAACCATCCGAACGCCCACCGCAGCCCGCGACGTCTTTACGCACCCGGCCGCAAATGTTGGCTTCGTAGTTAGGCCAGCACCGTGGTGCCCAGCAGACGACCGATGAGGAAGGTCGTTGCGAGAGCGATCGCCCCTCCCACCACAACCCGAACAGTCGGGCGCAACAGTGGGCTGCCGCCCAGGTAACCGCCCGCTGCGCCCGTGATCGCCAAGGCAATGAGGACAGCGGCAAATGTGGCAGGGATGCGCAACGTGGCGGGAAAGATGATGATGGTCAAGATCGGCAACAGGCCACCTGCGAGAAAGGCGATGGCTGAGGCGTACGCGGCCCGCCACGGGCTCACGATGTCCTCCTGGTCGATATTCAGTTCAACATCCAGGTGGGCCGCAAGGGCGTCGTTCGCGGTCAACTCCTCGGCTACCTGGCGTGCGGTTTGCGGGCTCAGACCCTTGTTCTGATACAGCTTGGTGAGCTCGGCCAGCTCCTCGCGAGGCATCGTCGCCAACTCCCTCTCTTCCTTGGCGATCAGTGCTCGCTCGCTGTCCCGCTGGCTACTCACCGACACGTACTCCCCGAGCGCCATCGAAATCGCGCCGCCGACCAGGCCTGCCACAGATGCTGTGAGAATCGGCTCGAGTTGTGGCGTCGCCCCGGCAACGCCAACCGCAATCGCCGACACCGAGACGATGCCGTCATTGGCACCCAGCACGCCGGCCCGCAGCCAGTTGAGCCGATTCGCCAGCCCGTCGGAATGTGGCTCGCCGGCGTGCGCCGCCTCCGCGTCCATCACGTCGCCGAGTCAAGCACAGTGTTCAATGGCTCGCTCCGCTCGCTGCGGATCGCGCTGGGAAGCCGCCTACTTCGTCGTCGTTCGCAGACGAAAAGCGTGTCTGCTCGTTCGCAGACGAAAAGCGTGTCTGCTCGTTCGCAGACGAAAAGCGTGTCTGCTCGTTCGCAGACGAAAAGCGTGTCTGCTCACTTTTCAGCACGGCGGCGCGCGATCCGATGTTCAATGGCTCGCTCCGTTTTCATTGCTCGCTCCGCTCGCTGAGGATTGCGCTTGAAGGCCGCTCCCTTCCTCGCCCGCTCGCAGACGGAAGAACGTGTCTGCTCCCTCGCTCGTCCAGGAAGCGGCGCGCAATCCTGGTCGCTGTGGATCGCGCTTGGTTTCCGCTGTTCAGTGGCTCGCTCAGTGCATGCTGATACCGGGAGGTCAGAAGTGACAGTCGGCTACTCAGGAACACCACTGCCCAAGAAGCTGGGCATCAAGCCGGGGATGTCGATGGCGGTGCTGAATGAACCGGCCAACCTGGATGCCATCCTCGGCGACCTGCCAGATGGCGTAGCGACCGTCCGCCGGCTGAGCAGGCACCACGACCTGGTGTTGATCTTCGTCACCCGCCAGATGGATTTCGCCGCCCGCATCCCTGCGTTGACCACTGCGATCGCGCCGGATGGCATGATCTGGGTGGCCTGGCCCAAGCGTGCCAGCAAGATCGAGACGGACATGACCGAGGACGTCATCCGGGAGATCGTGCTGCCCAGCAGCGCACTAGTCGATGTCAAGGTGTGTGCGATCGACCACGTGTGGTCGGGCCTGAAGCTGGTGATCCGCAAGGAGCTTCGCTGAGGCCGTTTTGGCCTCTCGCGTGCGGTGGGAGACACACACTAGGTCAGTCAGGGACCTTGAGTGCGGTGACGGTCTGGTTGGAGTCATCGCTCATGAGCAATGTGGCCTCGCTGTGGGGCATGTCGAAGGCAATGGTGCCGCGAACCCGCTCACCAGGGTGCAGGGTGCCCGTCTCCAACATGGAATCCCCGGCGCCTTCAATCGCGGTCTCGAAGAGTTGGCCGGCTTGGTCGAAGACCTGGAAATTGTAGGGGTCATAGTCGACTGCGCCTCTCGTGCAGGTCAGTTCCACCTCGACCTGGAGGTAACTACCCGAGGTTGGTGGCACCTGTCCGCTGGCCAGCCACGCGTGTCTGAGCAAGATCAGTTGGCCGCTTCCTTCGCTGGTGGTGAACTCAATCCGATCGCCTTGAGCGCTGATTTGAGGGATTGGTCGCCTGCTGCTGACCGGAGCGCTGACCTGAGTGTCGGAAAAGTGCGCGACCAGACTGGCCGCGGTGACAACCACTGCCACGACCAAGATCACAGTTACCGTGATCAGGGTTGGAAGCCTGGATGTGCGCTTTGCCATCGATCGAGCGCTTCGAGCCGGTGGCGGTGGACCGAAGGGCGGCGTGTCACCTGGGGCGGGCGCCCAGGGGACGAAGGACGGACCGCTGGGCGTCGGTCCCATGCCGGTACTTTCTGAACCGCTGGGTTCGTCCATTTCCGACCACGGTAGCGCAGGATTGTCCCGCTGCCGAGACCCGCCGATGCAGCCGGTTGTCCACAGGAACGCCGACCCCTCAATCGCTGTCCACAGATTTGCTGACTGCCGACGCATTCGGTTGCTCATCCCCAAGCTGACGACATGACAGCTTCAAAGAAATCAGCACGGCGGCGGCGTCGCCAGGCGCCGCAGAGAAGGCTCAAGGTCCGTCGGCCGGACGAGCTTTTGGCCATCATCCCGTACCTCGTGGGTTTCCACCCCGATGAGTCCATCGTCGCGGTGTTCATCAAGTCCAATCGGATCCTGTTGACGGCCCGGCTGGATCTTCCACCGGAGTCGGCAGGCGACGAGCTCGCCGAGCAGATCGACTACCTGGCCAAGCGGCATCGGGCACACAGCCTGGCCTTGGTCGCGTACAGCGCGGCCTCTCTTCCAGCTCATCGGTTGCTGACGCGGCTCATGGATCGTTTAGGCGACCACGCGCTGAGCGACGTGCTCTACGTCGGACACGGTCGGTGGTGGTCACTCAGCTGTGCGGAGGACTGCTGCCCGCTCACCGGAACGCCGTTCGATCTCAGCTCCCACCCACTGTCTGCCGCGGCCGTCTTTGCCGGAATGGGCACTCGCGCGAACCGGCAGGAGCTCGAGGCGTCCGTCAGCGGTCCGCCACAGCGAGAATTGGCACGCTTGCAGGGGCTGGCTACGACCCTCCTCATCGAGCTCGGGCAGCTCGACGATCCCGGTGCGGCGCGGCTTATGGCCAGCCTGGTGGATGCGGCAATATCGGACCCTGCTGTCCTCGATGAGAGGAACTGCCTGCTGCTAGGGCTGCTCGTGACCGACCTCCACATTCGAGATCTCGCTTGGGCGTTGATAGGTCTGGCCAACGCCGAGAAGCATCTTCTGCTGTGGGGCGGCGTGGTGGCGCAGGTGCCGCCGACATTGGCCGCTGCACCGCTGTGCCTGCTGGGTATGGCCGCATGGGCCTCCGGAGCTGGCGCCCTGCTGAACTGTTGCTGCGAGCGGTTGGCAGAGGTCGATCCGGGCTACTCCATGGGCAAATTGCTTCGCGATATCAGCGCACAAGCGCTGCCTCCATCCCTTTGGGAACAGATGGGGGGTGAGGTACAGGCCGAATTGCGCGCAGAGCTCGAGTTGCTGGCCGGATAGCGCCTCAGCTGGCTGCTGAGCTGACACACCGCACCGGATGAAACCACTAAGTTGTCTCCATGACGCGCTTCGTTGTGTGCGGTGAAACCCTCATCGACCTGGTCCAGGCAGACAGAGCCAGCAGTAATTCCTTCAGCTCCACCTGGCTCGCCCTGTCGGCGGGAGGGCCGATGAATTCGGCGGTGGCATTGGGCAAGCTTGGGGCAGACACGCACTTTCTGGGTCGCCTATCCAGAGATGCTTTCGGTCGTCAGCTGCGGCAGCACATCCTCGAGGCGAACGTCAAACTTGATCTTGCTACCGAGTCATCGCAGGCCACCTCGATCGCGGTTGTGAGCTTGGATGAGCAGGGCGTCGCAAGTTATACGTTCCACTTCAACGACACAGCGAACTTCGGTTGGCAGATCGACGACCTGCCGGAGTTGTCCAGCGACGACTGGCTGCACATTGCATCGTTGTCGTGCATCGTCAGCCCTGGCGCGGAGGTGCTACTCGACTGGATGCGCGACGTCCAGGCGGGAGTGTCCTACGACATCAACGTGCGTCCCACCGTGATCACCGATCCCGACGTCTACTGGACCAAGGTGCAGCCCTGGCTGCGGGTGGTTGGTCGGCGGCAGGGAATCGTGAAGGCGAGTGATGAGGACATCAAGTTCCTTGCCAAGGCAGAGACCAGCGGCGCCGAGCCGAGCGGCGGCGATCCAGTCGAACTCGCCGGCACCTGGGTCGAGCAATACGGGTTGGGGCTCGCGGTGATCACGCTCGGGCCAGGAGGCGGGGTGGCCATCGAGCCGGGCGCCAACATAACGCGAGTGCCCGGTTTCCCGACGACCGTGGTCGACACGGTCGGTGCGGGCGACACCTTCATGGCCGGCTTCCTGGACGGCTGGGTGAAGCTCCATCTCGGGCTCGAAGCCTCCTTGGAACGTGGAGCAGCGGCGGCATCCATCGTGTGCTCCCGGCGCGGTGCACAACCGCCGACATCTGCCGAGGTGGACGACCTCATCGCAGAGCGAACCTGACCCAACGAGGGTCAAGTCGGCTTCGTGCGCGGTCGCGACGGGTCTAGAGGCGAGGAAGGCAGCGGCTTCATAAGCGCGATCCGCGCGAGCGGAGCGAGCAATCAGACATTGCGCGAGCGCCCGGAATTATGTCGTGGCTGCCGGGGCGGCAGGGATTCCGGCCGCCATGGTCAGCGCATCGACCGCGTCGTGGGCCCGCGCCGAACTGGGTGCAGAGCCGTCAGCCTCGGTCACATAGAAAGTGTCGATGGCTTGTCCAGCCAGGGTGCTGATGTGGGCGGATCGGATCGAAAGCCGGATCCGACTGAGAGATTGGCCGAGCGCGTACAACAATCCGGCGCGGTCACCTGTCCGGACCTCAACCACGGACGCGCTGTCGCTGGCATCACGAATCAGCTCCACATAGGGCTGTGATACCGCCCCACTGCTGTGGGCTCGGGCCTCCCGACGCTGCACCGGTGTGAGGATTCCCGTCTCACCCGCTTGGAGGCGTATCAGCTGCTTGACCAGGTAGGCGGCGTCAGGGAGATCAGTCGGCACCTGCTTGTCAACTCGCCAGGTGTTGACGGCCACTCCTTCGACGGTGTGCAGGACGGCTGACCGCACTTGCACCGAATGCGAGGCAAGCAAACCGGCTGTGTCGCTGAATAGACCGAGCCGGTCGGTCGCAGCGATGACGAGCTGTATGCCGCCGGGCTGGGTTTCCATGCGGATCCGCGGCCTCCCGTCCAGCTGGACCGACCGAGCCAAACCAAGATCCACCAACTGCGTGACATCCACCCGGCTTCCTTCGTCGACCAGCAGCCCTTCGGTGTGGTCGGCGAGGCTGTTGATCAGTTGGGCCCGCCACGGTGACCACGCAGCCGGACCGGCCGCTCGAGCGTCGGCCTCGGTGAGACAGCGCAGCAGAGCGAGGATGTCCGCGCGTCCCTGCACAGCCTCGACCAGCGCTTCCAGGGTGGCGGGATCGGCGTGATCCCGCTTAGTGGCCAACCCGGCGAGTGTGAGGTGATGCCTCACCAGGTGCTCGACCAGCTCAGCGTCGCCTTGGTTGAGCCCGATCGCCTCGACCGCTTCACGTGCGATCGGCGCGCCGCGTGCCGCGTGGTGGACACCAGCGCCGGGCAGCTTGCCGATGTCGTGGAAGAGGCAGGTGAGCAGCAAGATGTCGGGTCGATCGACACGAGTCAGATGAGGTTGCACCTCTGCCACCGTCTGCACTAGATGCCGGTCCACCGTGTGTCGATGGACCGGATTGTGCTGAGGCCGAGCGCGGATCGGCTCCCACGAAGGAATCCATCGGCTAATGCATCCGGCAAGGTCAAGGGACTCCCAGACCGGTAGCAGACCTGGCCCGGTGGACAACATGTCCAACAACGCATCCCGACTGGCCTGAGGCCACGGCGTGGGAAGCGCCTGCCCTTGCTTGCCGAGGTTGTCGGCGGTCACGGGGGAAAGGATCAGCCCACGCTGCGCAGCTAGCGCCCCGGCCCGCAGGCCAACGAGGGGATCGCTAGCTGTGGTCGTACGGCCCAGCCCGACCTCGCCGGAGGAGATGATCAACCCGTGGTCGGCCTGGACGTAGTTGGGTTTGCGTTCCCGCTTGATGAAACTGAGCACGCGATGCTGCGGCAGCGCCTGGCGAGCCGCCCGCACAGTCAGGTCAACAGCTTGCCCGATGCGGCGCGCAGCCAGGCTGACTTCGCGACGAAGATCATCAGCCTCGCTGTAGCCCAGGCGGGTGGCCACGGCTTTGGTTTCGCTGGAGATCAATCTGTCGAGAGTGCGCCCCGACGCGAGGTGCAATGCGTCGCGGACGTCGAGCAGCCGCTGGTACGGGCCGCGTACGCCGACGTGTGGACGATCAGTCAGCCAGCTGGCGGCGAGGGCTCGCAGCATCGACACATCGCGGAACCCTCCGCGCGCCTCCTTGAGATCAGGCTCGAGCAGGTAGGCAGCGTCGCCGAAGCTAACCAGGCGCTCGTCGAGTGACGCGAGCAACTCCGGAAGGCGTTTGCGGGCGTGACCACGCCAGCTGTCAAGGAGTGCGGTACGCGCGCCCTTGACCAGCTCAGCGTCTCCGGTGATCACTCGCAGATCGAGCAGGCCCACACCGGCACTGAGCTCGCGGCCCGCGACCTCGGCACACTCCGCCGGTGTCCGTACAGCATGGTCGACTCGAATTCGGGCGTCCCAGAGTGGATACCACAAGTCGTTAGCCAGCGTGTTGATCTTGGCGGAGGACTTGCCGCTGTGCAGCAGTACCAAGTCGATGTCCGAGCGCGGACCAAGCTCCTGGCGGGCCAGACTGCCAACGGCGGCAAGGGCGGCCCCGCTTGCAGGGCCGCCCACTTCCGCATAGAGCTCGACGAGCGCCGACTCGACACACTCGGTGACCAAACGTCGACGATCCGGCCCCGCCGTGGAAGACCACTCGGACCGGATCGCGACGTTGAGACGCTCGCTGGTTAGATCACGCTTCAGAGCGCGTCCAGCCCGCGCTCCCCGGTTCGCACGCGAACGATTTCCTCCACGGGAACCGACCAGACCTTACCGTCACCGATGCGGCCGGTCCGAGCGCTCTTGACCAGGACGTCGATGATGTCCTTGACATCATCGTCATCCACGAGCACCTCAAGTCTCACCTTGGGAACCAGGTCGACGGTGTACTCCGCGCCCCGGTAGACCTCGGTGTGGCCCCGCTGACGTCCGAAGCCGCTTGCTTCGCTGACGGTCATTCCCTCGACGCCAAACGACTCGAGTGCGGTCTTCACCTCGTCCAACATATGTGGCTTGATGATCGCTGTTACGAGCTTCATGCCGACACCTCCTGACCATTCTTGGTATCTGCCTCGACATCTCTTGGCGTCGAGCCGGCGTATGACAATGCGCGCCCTCCACCGAACGAGCCGAGATCGTAGCCGGTCTCAGCGTGCTCGGACTCGTCGACGCCTTCGCGCTCTTCCTCCTCGCTGACGCGGAAGCCGATGGTCTTGTGAAGCAGCAGGCCAATGAGGAAGGTCATGATCCCGCTGTAGAACATCACGGCAAAGGCACCAACTGCCTGGCGCCAGAGCTGGTCCACGCCACCTCCGTAGAAGAGGCCGTTGACACCGGCCGGTGCGGCGGCAGTCGCCAAGAAGCCGACCGCCAGTGTCCCCCACAGACCACCGAACAAGTGGACGCCGACCACGTCGAGCGAGTCGTCATAGCCGAACTTGTACTTCAGGCCGATGGCAAGGGCGCAGATCACACCAGCTACTGCACCCACGATGATCGCGCCGATGGGCGAGACCGACGAGCAGGACGGGGTGATGGCAACCAGGCCGGCGACGATGCCGGACGCAGCGCCAAGGGAGGTGGCATGGCCGTCACGGATGCGCTCGGTGAGTAGCCAGGCCAGGCAGGCGGCACCGGTTGCGACCATGGTGTTCACCCAGACCACCGATGCGGAGTTGCTCGCGGCGACGGCCGAACCGGCATTGAAGCCGAACCAGCCGAACCACAGCAAACCGGCTCCCAGCATCACCAGGGTGAGGTTGTGCGGGCGCATCGGATCGCGCTGCCAGCCGAGCCGCTTGCCAAGGATGATGGCGAGCGCAAGGCCGGCGATACCGGCGTTGATGTGAACCGCAGTCCCACCTGCGAAGTCGATCGCAGCCAGGTCGTTGGCGATCCAGCCGCCGACGTGAGCGTCAAGGCTGAAGTCGAACACCCAGTGGGCGACGGGGAAGTAGACCAATGTGGTCCAGATTCCGGCGAAGATCAACCAGGTTGAGAACCTCGCTCGATCGGCGATCGCCCCGGAGATCAGGGCCACGGTGATGATCGCGAACACCGCCTGGAAGGCCACGAAGGCCATTGGGGGCAGGCTGGCTCCGGTGTCCTCCATGAGGCCCTTGAGGCCCAGGTACTGGGTGGGATCGCCGAGCAAGCCGTAGCCAATGTCGTCCCCGAACGCGAGCGAGTAGCCGTAAAGAACCCAGAGGACGGAGATCAGGGCCAACGCCCCAAAGCTCATCATCATCATGTTGAGGACGCTCTTCGCCCGGACCATGCCGCCGTAGAAGAGCGCCAGGCCTGGTGTCATGAGCAACACCAGCGCGCTTGAAGTCAAGATCCAGGCAGTGTTGCCCGAATCAATGTCGAGTGGTGTCATGTTGCTTCTTTCGGTGACGGGACTGGAAATGGATAGGACGCATCGGGCGGCTGGATCCTGGGACGCCCGAAGATACGCCAAACTCTGCTAGCCCTGTGTTGCACCAAACGTGCGTTCGGTTACACCTGAGTCACAGTTGCTGCCGAAATGTGACAGCCATATTTCAAGCTGCACTCGATTGTTGGCGGCTCAGTCCTGATCTGTCGCGTTGTTGATCACTTGCGCGGTCCGGCGGCTTGCCGAGCGGCCCAGGCGGAGGCAACCATTTCATCGACCGAGTGCCGCATCTTCCAGTTAAGGTCACGTGCGGCGAGGTCGCCGGTCGCTACGATCCGCGCAGGGTCTCCGGGGCGTCGCGGGCGGATCTCCGGTGTGAACTCGATGCCGGTGACTCGAGCGACTGCGTCCATGATCTCGCGCACCGACAGCCCGCTTCCGCTGCCCAAGTTGTAAACCGGCCGCAGGGTTTGGTTCGTCTCAAGCGCCTCAGCAGCGGCGACATGAGAGATCGCCAAATCGGTGACATGAACGTAATCGCGGACACAGGTGCCGTCCGGTGTGGGGTAGTCCTCCCCGTTGACGTAGGGCACCTCACCAGCGACAAGACGCTCGAAGATCACCGGGAAGAGGTTGTGCGGGCTGGTATCCCGCAGATCGTCATCGCCCGAGCCGACAACGTTGAAATATCGCAGCGAGGTGTGCCGCAGCGGCGTCGGTTCGGATGCAGTAGCGCGGGCCTGGTCGCGAAGCAGCCATTCGCCGATCAGTTTGGATTCGCCGTATGGGGACTCTGGATGCGTCGGCTCTTGTTCGCTGACCAGGTCAGTGGTTGGCGTGCCGTAGACCGCGGCGCTAGAGGAGAACACGAGGTTGGACACATCGTGGGCGGCCATCGACCCCAGCAAGGCCAGCATGCAAGTGACGTTCTGGGTATAGGTGTGCAGTGGTCGACTCACCGAGACGCCGGCGTACTTGAAGCCCGCGAGGTGGACCACCCCGCTGATCTTGTGTTCGGTGAAGACCTGATCGAGAAGCTCCCGCTGCAGGACGCTGCCCTCGTAAAAAGGAACATCGTCTCGGACGAAGCTACGGTGCCCGCTGGACAAATCATCGATGACCACGGCAGGGATGCCGTCAGCGATGAATGCGCGTACCACGTGGGAACCGATGTATCCGGCGCCGCCGCTCACCAACCACGTCATCGCGTGCACTCCTCTCGCCCGCCTCAGCGTAGCGGGGAGCGGAGGCGCAGATCGGTGATCTTGAGGTCGAGAACCTGTTCGGTGGCTGCGATTGCGTCGCTGAACAGGTCATCGGCGAGCACGGGATGTGGATCCAGCCTGGTGACCTCAATGTCGGTGCGCCGGCCATTGGTGATCGTCTTCCAGCTCGCTACGAGTCGACCGCCATAAAGCACCACCGGAGAGAACAGTCCGTTCACCTTGGCCCACACCTTTGGCAGCTGCTGCTCGGTCAGGAAACGGGTGCGATGCCGACCCTGATAGCCCACGAGCAGGCCGTCGTACTCAGGCAGTAGCCGCAAGCCAGGATCAGGTGTGCCGCCCCGCGGTGGCTCGGCGAGGTCGAGATAGTCCTCGCCATCCGGACCGCGCAGATGCTCGATTTCATCGCCGACATGGCGGACGGCCTGGTCCACTGCACCCAGGCCGGCGCCAAAGAAGAACGCGAGGTCTTCGCGGAGTGCCGGTCCGTACGAGCCGAGGTGGATCCGGACCAGTTCTGTCAGCGATTCCCTGAAGTCAGGCTCGGCCAAATCCGGCAGCACGCTGCGCGCTCGCCGATGGTAAATGTCGGTTCGTTTCTCCCATCGGGTGTCGGGCGGGCGCCGCAGCAGCCCGCTGTGACCCCAGATCAGGTTGTCTGAGAGCGCATCTGGGCCGTCGGTGGTGTTGCCTGTCCCGCGTTCGGCTAGCCAAGCGCGCGTGTGCGCCACAATCTCCGAGCGGGCCCGCCAGTCCATGGATGTGAACGCTTCGACCTCTGCCACCAGCTCCTCCGGGCTGACCTGTTGCCGCTTCAGCACATTGCGCAGCTGCACTTCCCGCGTACGCCGTGCTACAGCGTCGAGCCAGCCAAACTGCTCCGGCACGCTGCTGTGAACAGTGCCGCGGATATTGCTGGTCTTGACGAGCTGATGCGACTCAAACAATCGGCGCACGGTGTCGTAAGTGACCCCGGGCAATCGTGAGGAGATCGTCAGGAATGGCGCTCGCGGCACCTGGGACTGGATTGGCCCCAGGCGTCGGAACAGCTCCAGGACCGCCTCGGGACCACGCTCGGGGATGGCCGGGAACTGCCTGCTGAGCGTACGCCGCCGAAGTTGGTCATGGCTGAGTCCCCGCACGCCCCACACGGTAACTGCAGCTGCGGAGGGGAGGCCCAATAGGTTCTCTGGTCACAACAGACGCGGCTGCACCCGGTGATCGACGGCGTGGCATGACGTGTTCTGTCGGTGGCCGCCGCCAGGATGCTGGTTCATGGGGAGGAACAATCGACAGCGACGGGCGGCCAAGCACAGTGCCGCCAAGCGGCACCAAAGTCGTCAGCGTCCCGGAGGACCGGCTGCCGGGGGCGGCCGCAACGCTGGCCCGCCCTTTTCCAGCGGCGGAACCACCGACCCCTTCACTCGTCCCGACGCAGCGCCCAGCGTCGAGCAACTGCGTCGTGAGCGGGCCGAGCGAAGCCTTAGCCGGCTGCTCGGCGCTCGGGCGTCGGCAGAGCCTCTTGTTCACCTTGTCGAGCAGGAGCTGATCAGCCTCCAGGCCGAAGGCCTCCACATGCTGGATGAGTTAGCCACGGCCCGTCTTCGATACGTGGTCTCGGCGTTGTGGGAGCACGGCTGGCAGCCGTTCGACCTGCTTCATGTCGTCTACAAGTCAAGCCCGCGGCTGGCGCCGCTGATCGCAGCTGTGATCACCGATCAGGCCGAGGCGGTGTGTGCGATGGGCCGTGCTCCACAGGATTGGATCAACCAGTTGCGGGTCGTTGCCGAGGAGGCGGGAGAGCTGGCGGCGGCGAACGGTCAGCGAGCCAGTTGGCTACTGGCTGCCGCCACCTGCAGGTCCGGGCTAGGGCTGGTCGAAGCCTGGGTGGACATCATCACCGTGACCGGGTTGATCTCCGAATTGCCCAGGCTGGAGCTGATAGCGCCCCCTCCATCGGAGTGGGGCAAGGTAACCGACCTCGGACACCTCGACCTGGGCTCGGAGCGAGGCAGGGTCCTCAAGCGGATTCGAGCGCTGCTGGCCAAGGCCGAGGCCACCGACCATGCAGCCGAGGCCGAGACTTTCACCGCAAAAGCACAGGACCTGATGACGCGGCACGCAATCGATGAGGCCCTTTTCACTGCTGCAGGCGACGCGGCTATCACGGTGGTCGCTAGGCGAGTTCACCTGCAGAGCCCCTATGCCGACCACCAAGACCAGCCTGCTGAATGCCGTCGCCAGAGCAAACCGATGCAGGGTGATCTACTTCGACCGACTGGCGATCGCGACCGTTGTCGGGGTCCCACTCGATATCGATCAGGTTGAGATGCTTTTCACCTCTCTGCTCATTCAAGCCACTCGAGCCATGACCGAAGCGGGAGCAGATCAGCCGGGTTCATTCGAGCGTTCGGCCACGTTCCGTCGGTCCTTCCTTGCGGCATACGCGGTACGGATCGGCGAGCGGTTGACCGAGGCCACTTCAGCCGCCACCCAGTCCTACGGGAACGAGTTGGTGCCGCTGCTAAGGCGTCGAGAGGACGCGGTTACCGCCGAGTTCGAGCGCCTGTTCCCCCTCACCCGGGAGGTCAGAGCCGGATACTTCGATCCTCGGGGCTGGGCCGCCGGCCAGCGGGCGGCGGACCGCGCCGTCTTCACCGCTGGCAGGATTTCGGCGTGAGTGATCTGCTCAACGCGCGGTACCCCGAGGGCGGCGGCACGAGTGCGCACCGTCGCGCTGATTCAAAACCGAGGTCGCTGTTCGGAACCCGTGCGCTACCCTGACCGTGTGCAACGCGTTGCCCTCCTTACCTAGCCGCGTAGGAAGCCCCCGCGCGGCAGCCCCTCATGCCCAACGTGGCGAGGGGTTTTTTCATGTCCAGCGCGCGGGCACGCAACGCATAGCCAAGGGAGACGAGACGACATCATGACCGAGCAGATCGAACGGGTCGATACTGCCGAGCGAGCCGACACCGCGGGCCGGGAGCGGAGCGGCTACGACGCCCGCGCCGCCCAACAGCGATGGCAGGCGTTCTGGGAGGCTGACGACACCTTTAAGCCAGCCGATGACGGTTCTGCCGAGCGCCGGTACGTGCTGGACATGTTTCCCTATCCGTCTGGCGACTTGCACATGGGCCACGCCGAGGCCTTCGTGATGGGCGATGTCGTCGCGCGCTTCCTGAAGTTGAAGGGATACGACGTACTCCATCCCATCGGTTGGGACTCCTTCGGACTGCCCGCCGAGAACGCTGCCATCGAGCGCAACGCGCACCCGGCCGAATGGACGTACGCAAACATCGAGACCCAGGCCACCTCGTTTCGGCGCTACGGGCTGAGCTTCGACTGGTCGCGGCGGTTGCACACCTCTGATCCGGAGTATTACCGGTGGACCCAGTGGCTGTTCTTGCGGTTCCGGGAGCGCGGCCTGGCCTACCGCAAGGCGAGCTATGTCAATTGGTGCCCCAAGGACCAGACGGTGCTGGCCAATGAGCAGGTGATCGCCGGCTTGTGCGAGCGATGCGGCTCGGTGGTCACCAAGCGACTGCTGACCCAGTGGTACTTCAAGATCACCGACTACGCCCAGCGGCTGCTGGACGACATGGATGATCTGGTCGATGGGTGGCCCGAACGGGTCTTGACCATGCAGCGCAACTGGATCGGCCGCTCCGAGGGCGCCTACGTCGATTTCATGATCGAGGATCGAGCCGAGCCCGTGAGGGTGTTCACCACCCGGCCGGACACTTTGTACGGGGCGACTTTCTTCGTCATCGCACCTGATGCGCCCCTGGCCGCCGAGGTTGTCAGTCACGAGCAACGTGCGGCGTTTGACAACTATCTGGAGCAGACCAAGCACGAGACCGAGATCGAGCGGCAGTCCACGGAGCGTCCCAAGACCGGTGTCTTCTTGGGCGTGCACGCGATCAATCCGGTGAACGGTGAAAAGATCCCGGTCTATACCGCCGACTATGTGCTGGCGGAATACGGCACCGGGGCGATCATGGCGGTGCCGGCTCATGATCAGCGCGACCTGGATTTTGCGTTGGCCTTCGGCCTGCCCGTGCGGGAGGTGGTTGCGACCGGCGGGCCCGATCCAGCCACGTCGGGCATCGCGACGCCGGGTGATGGCACGTACATCAACTCCGGTCCACTGAACGGTTTGCCTGACAAGGAGGCGGGAGTTCGGGCGATCACCGAACGGCTGGAGGCTGAGGGGGTCGGTGAGGGCGCCGTGACCTTCCGGCTGCGGGATTGGCTGCTGAGCCGGCAGCGTTACTGGGGTTGCCCGATACCGATCATCCACTGCGACCGATGTGGGGAGGTGCCGGTGCCCGATGATCAGCTTCCTGTTGAGCTGCCATACCTGACGGGCACAGATCTCGCCCCGAAGGGAACATCGCCGCTGGCCGCGGCCACAGACTGGGTCAACGTCGCGTGCCCGCAGTGCGGGGGACCCGCGAAGCGTGACTCCGACACCATGGATACCTTCGTCGACTCATCGTGGTACTTCTTCCGCTACTGCTCGCCGGGCTACGAGGATGGTCCGTTCAACCCAGAAGACGTGCGCCGCTGGATGCCGGTAACTCAATATGTCGGCGGTGTGGAGCATGCCATTTTGCACCTGCTGTACATGCGGTTTTTCACGAAGGTGCTGTACGACATGGGCCTGGTCGACTTCGAGGAGCCGATGCGGCGGTTGCTGAACCAGGGCCAGGTGATCAACCAGGGCAGGGCCATGAGCAAGTCGCTGGGCAACGGGGTCGACTTGGGAGTCCAGATCGACGCGTTCGGGGTCGACGCGGTACGGCTGACCGTGGTCTTCGCGGGACCGCCCGAGGAGGACATTGACTGGGCCGACGTATCGCCCGCGGGGTCGCTGAAGTTCCTGCAGCGTGCGTACCGGTTGGCAGACCAGGTGAGCAGCGTGCCGGGGGTCCGGCCCAACGCGGGCGATCTCACGCTGCGCAGGGAGACTCACCGGCTACTGGCCGACATCGAGCAGTCGATCGCGCGGCAGCGCTTCAATGTGGCCATCGCTCGGATCATGGAGCTGGTCAACGCCACCCGCAAGGCGATGGACGGTTCCGCCGGTCCCGCTGACCCCGCGGTCCGCGAGGCCGCCGAGGTGGTGACCATCGCCCTAAGTCTGGTGGCGCCGTACGTTGCCGAAGAGATGTGGGAACGCCTGGGCCACGCCCCTTCGGTAGCCGCTGCCAGCTGGCCGAGCGTTGATCAAAGCTTGCTGGTAACCGACTCGGTGACCTGTGTTGTTCAGATCCAGGGCAAGGTACGTGGCCGGCTGCAGGTGCCTCCGGAGATCGGCGAGGACGAGCTACGCTCCGTCGCGCTGGCCGACGAGTCGGTGCTCCGCGCCCTGGCCGGCCGCGACGTTGCCAAGGTGATCATCCGCGCGCCCAAGCTGGTCAGCATTGTGGTGCGTTAGCAGCGGCTGCCACGTCCAACTCCGCTGTCTTCGGCCCTCACGGCTTGCCGGTATCCACAAGGCCCTGTATGGGCTGCCTACCGAACGCCGGCGAGAGTGGTCAGCAGTCCCCGATGGTCACTGCGGGAGATAGCGAAGCTGCTCACCGAGCTGGCCGTCAGGTCTTCGTTGATCAAGACATGGTCGATAGGAAGCAATGGCGGGATCTGACGGTTGGCGGGTAGGTCGGAAGCCAACCAGCCCCAGCGACGTCGGTAGCACTCTTCAGTCCGAGGCGGTGCAGCACCTGCATGGGCCCATGATCCTCGACCGCATTGAAGTCACCGGCAACGATCAAAGGCTGATCAAGTTCGTCGATTACCACTCTGCGCAGCGCGTCATGCTCGGCGGTCCAGCGATCACCATCGCAAAACGGGTTGCAGGGATGGACGGCCATCAGCCGGATGGGACCGACGTCGGGGACACGGACCGTTGTCACCCATTGCTGAAAATTAGTGGCGCTGGTGAGTGTGCTGCGGCTCAGTGGGAAGCGGGAGTAGACCGCGGTGTCGGAAAAACCGTCCTTGGGCTCGCCCAAGGAGAACGGAAAGCGCTGGTCCCACCCGAATGACTTCAAAGCTGTGAGCGCGGCCGGCTGGTCTGGCTCAAGATCACGAGGTCGGCCTGCGCTGCGCGTTCAGCGACCTCCCGTGTGTCCGATTCGCTGTGGGACATGTTCAGAATCATCAGTCGGAATTCTGGAGTGGCGGCCGCTCGATGATCATTGACGAACAACGGCCCCAGCCACGCCAGATGAAAGGCAGTCGGTATGGCCACTGCCGCGATGATCACGGCGGGGACCAGACGGCGTCTGGCGCGCACCAGCGCGACCAGCAGACAGCTCAGCGCCAGCAGATAGCCGACAAGCCCGTAGGGGATGCAAGCCGCCAACTGCACGGTTGGCTCGTCGGCCGGTGGCAGCACTCGCATGACCGTCGCGGCCAGGGCTGGCAGCAGAGCAAATCCCGCAAGGGTGAACAGCAGACCTTGGAACCGTGGCCGCCACAGTTGGCTGTCCCAGCTGGCCGCCGTGCCCCTGGCTCCGGCGCGACGAGGGGTGCTGTATCTATTGCGCTCTGACTTCATAGCGCTCGTGGTCACCGGGCCAGCAGCCTGGCTGCAGCAAGCTGGGAGCGATGGACATGGAATGGGTGGGTCTTTACAGGCTTCGTCGCGGTGGGTGTGGGTTCTTGCGTATCAGCTGAATTGACTCAGGGTGCGGGGGATACTCCGACAGCCGCCGGGCGCCGGTCTCAGTCCAACCGTGGCCGCGGTAGAACGCGCGTGCGGCTTGGTTGTCGGCCAGCACCCAACAGAACGCTTCCCGGGCACCGCCCCCGTAAATCTCCATGCATGCGAACTCCAGCAGCGCGGATCCGTATCCGCGCGATTGGTGGTCCGACACGACACCGAGGTGGTGCACCGTATCTCCGTTGAAGGCGACGTAGCCCACTGGGCTGTCGCGTACCTCGAGAAGGTATGCGTGCATCAGCCGATTACGGAGCAGTTGCCGCCACCGCCCGGCGACGGCGCTGGACGGATACCGATACTGCTCGGGCGGGAAGATATGGGCCAGCGCCTCCTCGCTCGCCGCACGTTCCAGCCGGGTGAGCAGCTTGCTCTCGTCAGGACGCGCGCGACGGATACGTGACCCCGCCTCCTCATCCTCGGTTGGCGGATCGTGCAGCTCCACGATGTCGAGGAGCTGGTTGGCAATCCTGTCAGCTCGCGTGAGGCGACCGTGCCGGCTGGCGAACTTGGACTTCTGGACGCACCAGACCTCGGCCGCATTGTCCTCCGAGCCGATGAGCAGGCCGTTCTCGCCGGGAGCAATGACAGTAATGTCGTCCCACTCGAAGCTGTGGCGGCGAAACGGGTTGATGATCTTGACGTTCTGGTCAGTGACCTCAAGGCGTGGATGAAGCCCGAATCGCCACGCGTAGAGCAGCGCGAGCGCCGTCAACACGACAAACAGCGCCGGGAGCCAGAGCGTGCGGTCGTTCCGGTAGATCAAGTACGCGAGGATCGGGATCACCACACCGGCTGCTATCGCGAAGGTGAACACCAGTACCAGCGTCACGGGTCCGGCGCGCCAGACGCGTCGGGTCTGATCACTCATGGGATTGCTTTCTACCGACACGAAGTGCGCCCCCGAGGTCCGCGATCGGTTGTTGGCCAAAGTCCTACGCTGAGCAGATGCCTGGCGTCGCAGTGGTGACCGACTCCACGTCCTCCCTGGACCCGGCCGAGGCTGCCCGCGCTGACATCTCGATCATCCCATTGCAGGTCGTGATCGATGACATCAGCCGTCCGGAATCGGAAGTGCGGCCATGCGAGGTGGCGGGAGCGTTGCGCGAGGGCCGGCAGGTGAGCACCTCGCGCCCTTCGCTTGAGGTGATCGAGAACACCTACGCCGAGTTGGCCGGAGCTGGCTATGACGCAATCGTGTCAGTTCACCTCAGCAGCAAGATCTCAGGCACCTGCAGTGCAGCGCGTGTGGCCGCTGCCGCGGTCGACATCCCGATCCTCGTGGTGGACAGCATGACTTTGGCGATGGCGGCAGGTTTCGCAGTCCTGACTGGAGCTGAGGTAGCGCACTCGGGCGCTGGCCCAGATGAGGTGGCCTGGACCGTGCGCCGCCGGGTGGCTGCTTCGACAACCTATTTCTATGTCGACAGCTTGGAATACCTGCGGCGGGGCGGCCGGATTGGCACAGCGGCGGCGATGCTCGGTTCCGCGCTGGCGGTGAAGCCGTTGCTCACTGTCGCGGACGGGGAGATACGGCCGTACGAGCGGGTCAGAACCTCCTCGAAGGCCCTGGCCCGGCTGGAGGAATTGAGCCTGGCTGCGCTCGACCACGCCGGGGCGCCGAAAGGCCGCGTTGACATTGCCGTACATCATCTCGACAACCCGGACGGCGCACAGCGGCTGGCCGATCGGCTGAGTGGCCGGGTGCACGATGGAGACATCGTGATCTCAGAGGTCAGTGCCGTGCTCGGCGTCCACGTCGGTCCGGGCACCCTCGGGATCGTTGTGTCGCCCCGAGTCTGAGTGTTGTACGACATTGCGGCGCTCCGCCCGAAATGACACTGCGACGCTCCGCGTCCCGCCATCCGGCTATCCCCAACAGAGGGCAGACCCGGAGCGCTGTCCACAGATTCCCGAGCGCGCGAACCAGATCACCTTGCCGTCCTTAGCTTCTCGATATGGCAGGTCGATCAAAGGCGGATCTGGAGTTGGCTCGGCTGATCAGCGACCGACTGGCGTTGGTGCTGGCTGAGCAGCCGCCACGCAGAGCGCGCGGACCAGGACCGGCGTCGGCCGAGGAGTCGGAACGTCCTCCGGAGTCTGCTCTGGTCAGTGATGAGGATGGGAAAGTGCACGTCGCGGCGGAGACCCTCGACGAGCTGCCGAGAGAGCGATTCAGCCGGGTGCACGTCGGCGTAATAGCCGTGCTGTTGGTACTGGGAGCGATCGCAACCGGATGGCTGCTGCTGCGTGCCCGGCCGGTCGCCGTGGCCAGTCCCAGCGAGGTGGTGACTATGAGCACGCCCGTGCAAAGTGCACCGACGGCATCGGCCTCGACCGGCGAGCGCGCGACCAGGCTCGTGGTCCATGTGATCGGCGCCGTCCGACGACCAGGCCTGGTCAGATTGCCCGAGCACTCGCGGGTTCAGGACGCCATCGACGCCACAGGTGGGCTGACCCGTCGAGCCGATCCGGGTGAACTCAACCTGGCCCAGCCGCTTGCCGACGGCCAGCAGTTGGTGATCGGCACCACCAGCGATCCGGCGGGTGAGGTGCGAGACGGGCGAGAGTCAGGTGCGGGGAGCGGCGGTTCCGCGTCCGGGGCGCTCGATCTGAACCATGCCAGCCAACCGCAGCTCGAGGAGCTGCCCGGGGTCGGGCCAGTGACTGCCCAGGCCATTCTCGCCTGGCGGCAGGAGAACGGGAGGTTCAGTCGGATCGAAGAGCTGCAGGAGGTCGACGGCATCGGGCCTAAGACGTACGCCCAGATCGCGCCGCACGTCCGGGTGTGAGCGTCTGGGCAGGACTGGTGGTGGGAGCGGCGCGCACCCGATTCAACGGGCTCATCCTTCGTCACCGGAGGAATCAGCAGCCAACCCGTCCGCCCGTCACCTTGGCTCGCTCGGCCGATCTGCGGATGGTTCCGCTAGCAAGTGCGGCGTGGGGAGCCGCATGGGTCGGAACCTGGGCCGTTCCAGCCGCGATTGGAGCAGCTGCGGCCTGTGTAGCCGTCGCCCTGGTTGTTGCCGCCTGGCGGCGGTCATCCATCGTGCTGAGCGCCGCGCTGGTCACGACAGTGATTGTTGGCGCGGGGGTCGTCGATGTGCATCGGCTCCGCCATGGGCCCGTCGCGCTGCTGGCGGAGCATAAGGCGGTGGTTGCGGCGGATCTCGAGATTCGCCGCGACCCACACCAGGTGGCCGCCAGGGGAATGAGAGCTGCTGCCGCGGTCACTGAAGCGGTGACCGTACACGTCGAGGGCCGGGGCGACCGTTGGCTGGTCCGGGCTCCGGTGCTGGTTGTCATCAGTGGCCCACAAGTGTGGCAATGGTTCGAGATCCCAGTGGGCACCCGGGTGGCTGTCCAGGGGCGCCTCGAGGCCCCGGACCGAGGCTCGGATGTGGCCGCTGTGTTACGCGTCCGCGGCGCACCGGTTGTGGTGGAACGGCCGTCTCCGGGGCTTCGCCTCGTGGAGCGGGTACGCGCCGGGTTACGGCGAGCAGTCGCTGATCGCCGACCTGAACCGCGTGCGTTGGTGCCTGCCCTCGTTCTTGGCGATACGTCCGGCCTCAACGCAGAGCTGTCCCAGGACTTTCAAACGACTGGCCTTTCTCATCTGACAGCCGTGTCGGGTGCAAATCTCACGCTGCTGCTGGCATTTGTGCTGACGGTGGCGCGCTGGGTAGGCGTTCGGGGGTGGTGGCTGCGAATAGTCGGCTTGGTTGGAGTGATCATCTTCGTCGCCTTGTGTCGCACTGAGCCGAGCGTGCTGCGCGCCGCTGCCATGGGCCTCGTGGCTCTGGCAGCGCTTGGGTCAGGTAGCCGGGCGGCCGGCCTGCGCAACCTCGCGGTCGCCAGCGTGATCTTGCTCCTGTTGGATCCGTTCCTCAGCAGGTCGATCGGCTTCGCGCTGTCGGTCCTGGCCTGCGCCGGCATCGTGTGGTGGGCTCGAAGCTGGACAGTGATCATGAACCGCTGGCTGCCCGTGATCATTGCCGAGTCAATCGCGGTGCCGTTGGCCGCTCAATTGGCCACCGTTCCGGTGGTGGCGGCCATCTCGGAACGCGTGAGCGTCGCTGGCCTCGTGGCGAACGCACTGGCTGGACCCTTTGTCGGACCCTCGACTGTGCTGGGATTCGCCGCCGCCGCCGCCTCGCTGATCAGCGGGACCCTGGCGGCCGTCCTCGGCTTCGGCGCCGCCTGGAGTGCGCAAGTGATCATTTGGATCGCCGCGGTCGGTTCGCAGCTGCGGGGCTCGGAGTGGCATCTCTCGGCGACTCCGCTGACGCTGGCCTGGGTGGGCATCAGCTCCCTGCTGGTCGGCCTGTCGATGGCGTACGTGCTGGCGCGGCCGTGGCTCTCGCTCCTGCTCGCTGGTGTCATGATCATTTGTCTGGGCGGAGCGCCGCGTCAGCCGGGCTGGCCGCCACGTGACTGGGTGATGGTCGCCTGCGATGTCGGTCAGGGCGACGGGCTTGCGGTGCGGACAGGCCGCAGCAGCGCCATCGTGGTGGACAGCGGCCCGGAACCTACCGCGATGCGGCTGTGCCTGGACCGGCTGAGGATCACCCGGGTGCCGCTGCTGATCATCACGCACTTTCATGCCGACCACGTCGACGGCTTGGTCGGTGTCCTGCAGCGCCGCCGCGTCGGTCAGCTGTGGGTGAGCTCACTGGCACCATCAGGACCGCTGGCAGCGACGCTGCGGCAGCAGGCTGCGCAGCAGGGGATTCCGGTGAGTGCTCCGCTGCCTGGCACCCGAGCCAGCGTGGGGGCGGCGGAAGTGCAGGTGGTCGGACCGGTGGGCCATGTGGCCGTCGACCAGGATGAGTCCTCGAAGCAGAACGACAGCAGCCTGGTGATCATGGTTAGGGTGTCGGGCCTGCGGCTGCTGCTCACCGGTGATGTTGAACCGCCCGGCCAACAGGCGATCCTGAGGACAGGGGTCGACCTGCGATCCGATGTCCTCAAGATTCCGCACCACGGATCGGCGCAGCAGGATCCTGAGTTCTTTGCCGCGACCCATGCTCGTCTCGCGATTACGAGTTCCGGGGTCGGCAACGATTACGGTCATCCGGCACCGCGTACGGTGCAACTCGTCCGCTCCCTCGGGATGACGCTACTCAGGACCGATCTGAACGGTTCTGTCGCAGTCCGGATGAGCAACGACCGACTCGCTGCTGCGACGCAGCGATGAGCTAATCGATCGCCACCGGGAAGCGGAGTGGGCCACGCAGCGTGGTACCGGGCCGCATCGTGATCGCCGCGGTTTGCCGGATGCGCGGGAAACGTTCCGCAAGCGCGCGGAACGCCCGGGTCAGCTCCAACCGCGCCAGCGGCGAACCGAGGCAGTAGTGGATGCCGCCGGAGAAGGCGAGGTGCTCGGCTGGAGACTCTCGGGTGATGTCGAAGCGGTTAGGTTCGGGGTAGGTGTCGGGATCGCGGTTGGCCGCCGCCAACAGTGTGATCACCCACTGGTTCTTCACCACCAACACATCGCCTACCTCGGCGGGCTGATTGGCCACCCGCGCAGTCTGCTGGACCGGAGGATCGAATCGGAGCACCTCCTCGACGACGGCCGGCGCCCGCTCTGGATCTTGGACGAGCAAATCCCACTGCCTCCCGATCGGCAAGCAGCCAGCGCATGCCGTTACCGATCGCATTAACCGTGGTTTCGAAGCCGGCGATGAGAAGGAGCCGCACGAGTGCCGACAGCTCTGCTGCGGTGATTTCCTTGCCTTGCTCAGCCACGAGCGCAGACACCAGGTCGTTGCCTCGGTCTGCCCTGCGCCGGTCGAGCAGCTCGGAGAATGTGGTCCGGAGCTCAGCGTCGGCGGCTGCCAGGGTGCGGGCCTGGCCGAGCGACCAGATGCCATCGAGGGCTCGAGCGATTGTGGAGCCCAGCCGCCGGAACCTTTCCGGATCATTGGGCAGACCAAGGAGGTGGGTCACTACCGCAATGGGTAGTGGCGAGGCGAAGGAGGCCATGAGGTCGAACTCGTGTTCGCGTTCGCATTGGTCGAGCAGTCGCTCGAGCGCCTGATCGACCAATTCTACGTAACCTGCCATCCGCCGTGGGGTGAAGGCCGGCGCTGCGAGCCGGCGGATCCTGGTGTGGTCGGGTGGGTTGAGCTCGAGCAATGAAAGGTCGAGCCCTGCCTGGTTTGCAAGGTCCACGCTGCCGTCTTCTGGTCTTACGCCGAACGTCCGATTCCGCAGCACCTCATTGCACAAGCGGTGGCTCGTCGTGCTGTAGTTGCCGAGCCGGGTCGGCAGCATCGGGCCCTGTGCCCGCATCTCCTCATAGATCTGGTACGGATCGGTGTGGCGGTTCGGCAGGATGAGGCGGCTGAAGAGATCATCGCGGACGTGGGCCCAATAGAGTACCCGCGCTCGTTCCCGATACATCCCGCCGAGGAACCTGGCTGCCTGGACCGCCTTCGTTGCGGTGCTCACCTGGACAACTACTCGATGATCATCCAGGCCCGGTCATCGGGTTGAGGCGCACAATCTGGCCGTCGCAGCTCACCACTACCTCAGGGGTAACCTCGCCCTGGGTGATGTGCCCATCGGCCGGATTGTCGCCGCCTGGCACGTTGGCGAACCGCACCCCGAGCGGACCGTTCCCGCAGGTATAGCGCCAGAGCTCTGCGCTGTCGGTCAGGCCGAGGCCCAGTAGCACATGTGCGCGGGAATCGAATCTGTCACTGCCCGCGACGACGATGACCTCGCCGTACTCGGCCGCGACGATACGCCCCGAGATCCTGGCGCCCTCAGGGGTATAGGCGATGACGGGTGATAGCGAGACGTCGATATCCCGGGTCGACAGTTGCTGGTACCCAGAGAAGGTTGTCACCGTCCGGCAGGTGAAGCCGCTGATCACCAGGGTCTTCGCCGGTTCCATCTGCTGTGCAGCGCTGGTGGGCTGATCAAGGATCCAGGAACCGCAGGTGAAGCGCAATTCGTCAGCCGGGCTTTCGTAAGTCAGCTCGGTCACTCGATTCTCGGCGACGTTGTTTGCTGGCCACCCCACGGCACCCGTGACGATCAGGATGCCGATGACGATCAGGCAGCGGCCGACGAACGCGGAGTCGCGGCGCGGCGGCCACGCCTGGTAGGCGACCCAGACAGCGACGCCGATGAGCAGTCCGCAGAGATAGAGCAGCGCACTGCTCGCGGTCCACAAGGCGGCGAGTCGCAGCGCCACTGTGTTTTCCTGGAGCGCATTTGCGGCATCGCGGAGCTCTGGAGCGAACATCCGGCGGCCGACGGCGGTCGCGGCCAGGCCGATAATTGCGTACACGGCCAGGAGTGGCAGACCGCTGTGCCAGGTCTTGGGAGGCACTGGTGCGAGGTTGTCGAGGAACCCGTGAAGTGCGGCATAGCAAGCACTCCAGACCCATATGATCAGCAACAAGACGCCGATCATGGTGGATCTCAACTCGCCCTTCGCAGCGAGCGTTATGACGCTTGCCAGGGCGGCTATCAGACCGAGTGCTGCCGGAGCGAGCATCGCGGTGCGGCCGAGCCAGTGCCGCGTACGGGATAGCCAGAACAGGGCAATGGCGCACACCAGCAGCACCATCGCCGGAAGTCCCCACTGCCCGTTCTGCGCCTGGACCTGTGGCTGGCCTTCACTGGTCAGAGCAGCTGAGGCGAGGGGCGACAGCTGAGCGAGCCACATTTCGTGGGCCGGGAACGCGCTCGTCTCAGGAATCCAGTAATGGATGAAGAAGACCCATTGGGCACCGAGAGAGATGACCAGAGGGATGGTGGCGGCCTGGCGAATCTTTCGGGAGTCTTCTGCCCGTTCCGCGGTGGATGGTCCGAGCGACCCCACTTCCGGGCGCGCAGCGCCCGGATTGGTGTACGTGATCTTGGTCACGACGCGGTGCTGCTCACGCTCATCGGATCAGCCCGTCGTGTCCGCCGCCACGAACTCGACCCGCTCATGGGGAACCAGCCGCTGTAGGGCTTCTCGATCCGATTGGGTACCAACCGAGAGTCCGCTCGCTCGCTCGTCGGCCGATCGTAGGGCATGATCGACACCGATCCGCAGGATCGAGTCGTCGTTGACAGATCGGACCGAGACCAATCGCCCGGGACTGCCGTCGACCTGCTTGAACCACGCCCGAACCAGGTCCTCATAGGAATCTGCGACGGCGGCGACAAAATGCAGGTTGCGATCTTCTAAGTAGACGCCAAACGCCTCGCGGAGCCGGCTTCCTTCGTAAGCGCCCGGCTCCCGACCTACCACGGCAACCACGGTCGCCGAATTAGCGGCCTTCGCGCCGGCGATGGCTCGAAGCTCCGGTTCCGCATAGCGGCGCCAGATACGACGCAGCCCAGCATCCATGGTCAATTCGGCGACGAATGGTGCCGGTGCTCTTGCCGGGAGAGGCGGGGCCGATTCCGCCTTGGAGCCTGAGGATGTCTGGTCCGTCCTCGGCGAGCTGGGCTGAGCGATTGGGGTCGGGATAGCGCTGTCCTTGGGCCAGCTGACGTCGATGACCGCGAAATTGCGACGCACCAGCGCACCGCCTGCGAAAGATCTGGGGAGCCAGCGTTCGGCCATTACCTGTTGCACCGTCTGGCGACGTAGGTCCGCGAGCCGGTTCATCTTGACGGCGGCATGCAACTCCATCGCCACCTCGGTTTCAACCCGCTGCAGCAAGTGCGCCTCGAGTTCGGTCCCGTACTCTGCGGCCAGGCCGGCTACGGAGTGATACTTGTCGCGATCTGTGAGCTGAACGGTCACTCGGACCAGGCACCGCTCGATCTCGTGGCCGTCCAGTGTCAGTAAATGGTCGACGGTCACGTCAAGCTCGACGGGGGCCGTGTTGACGGCCAGCACTTGGACCGGCCGTAGTGAGGGAAGGAGCCCCGGCGTCAGGTACTCGCCAGGCAATTTGAGCTTTGGCACGCTGTCCTGCTCGAAGACCACAACGACGGTGTTCGGCTGGACACTCACCAGGCGGTCCAGGGGATGCGGGTCGCCGGTGAGCTTCATGCCGAGCGCCGGCTCTTCAACGACACTCTTCTCGGGGACGCTGGGGTCAGTCGGAGGCTGCCGATCACTAACGACTCGACCGAACATTGATGACCACAACTTGCCGACCACCGACGCCCCTTTCACCTCGTATCCAGTGTCCCGGCTCATGTATACCAACACCAGTGATGCAGAGGCGCGAATCTGATTTGTGTTGCTGGCCGGAACATGGCGTACTGGCGGCAACCAGGTGTCGGTGGAGGCTGGCATGCTGTGCTCTGTGGCGGGATCGAGGTCTGCATTCAGTCGTTTTGTCCTCATCACCGGGCCAGAGGCACTCTTTGCTGACCGCGCGGTCGAGGCCCTGTGTCAACAGCTGCGCGCAGAGGCACCCGATGTCGACGTCACCGAGATCGAAGCGGCCCGGCTGGATCCCGGCAAGCTTGCCGAGGTCACCAGTCCATCGCTGTTCTCCACCCGGCGAGTAGCCGTAATCACGGAGCTGGAGGATCTGGCTGCCAGAACTCGATGTGGATCTGGTCAACCTTGCCGACGCACAGCTGCCGGATCTTGCCGTCATCACCGTGCACCGCGGCGGGCCGAAGGGCAAAGGGCTCCTCGAGAGGCTGAAGTCTACGGGTGTCGAGGTCATCGAATGTGCAGCCGTGAAGTCGTGGGAGCTGCCGCAGTTCGTCTCGGGGAGGCCAAACGAGCCGATAGTTCAATTGATGCAGCTGCCGCGTCGGCGCTGGTGGATGCGGTCGGCCACGATCTACGGGCCCTGGCGGCGGCGGTCGCACAGCTGCTCTCAGATGGCGAGGGTGGTCCGATCACCGTCGATCAAGTCCGCCGCTATTTCGGTGGCCGGTCCGAGGTGACCAGTTTTGCGGTGGCAGACGCCGCCTTGGCGGGCCGCACTGGCGTCGCGATGGAGCAGCTCCGCTGGGCGCTTGCGACAGGTGTCGCCCCGGTGCTGATCACCAGCGCTCTGGCCTCCGGCGTCCGCGGTCTTGGAAAGTTGATTACGGCAGGTGGCGGGCAAAGAGAAGCAGACCTGGCTCGAGAGGTAGGGGTGCCGCCCTGGAAGCTCAAGTCGATGCGCTCCCAAGCGCGTGGCTGGGATCAGGGAGGTCTCGCGACGGCGCTCAAGGTGATAGCGGTAGCCGACGCCGACGTAAAGGGTGCGGCCGACGACGCCGCGTACGCATTGGAGCGAGCCGTGCTCAGCGTTTCGCGTCTGCGCCGGAGCTAGTGGCCTGAGAGTTAGCTGCTTCTTCTTGCCGGCGGGCTCCAGATGAGCTGCCTTGGTCGCGATCGCGGACTTGCGATTCGCCGCCTGATTCTTATGGATCACACCCTTGGATGCTGCCTTGTCCAGCGAGCGTGAAGCGGCGTACGCCAGCTCGGTAGCCTTGGCGGTATCACCAGCGGCGGCGGCCTCACGGAAACGACGAATAGAGGTCTTCAGCGCTGACTTCGTCGCCTTGTTACGCTGATGAGACTTCTCGTTGGTCTTGATTCGTTTGAGCTGGGACTTGATGTTCGCCACGACAGGCCTCTGGAACTCTTCTCTGATGTGGTGTGGGGCGCTGCTGTGCAGGCGCAACCGATAACGCTACCAGCGGCGCCATCGGCGGGCCAAATTCGCCATAGCACGTGAGGATGTTGGTTGTGAGTCCCGTGTTCACGCCGCCGCCGGGCCGCACCGACCCGTCGATCATCCGCAACTTCTGCATCATCGCGCACATCGACCATGGCAAGTCGACGTTGGCCGACCGGATGCTGCAGCTGACCGGTGTTGTCGACGAGCGGTCGATGCGGGCCCAGTACCTGGATCGCATGGACATTGAGCGGGAACGCGGTATCACCATCAAATCCCAAGCCGTTCGGATGCCGTGGAGGATTCGCAGCGAGGGTGGCGACCCGGGTGCCGACACAGACCTATGTGCTGAACATGATCGACACGCCGGGCCATGTGGACTTCACCTACGAGGTCTCCCGCTCCCTGGCCGCCTGCGAGGGTGCGGTGCTCCTGGTCGATGCCGCGCAGGGCATTGAGGCTCAGACTCTGGCCAACCTCTACCTGGCTTTGGATGCTGACCTGCACGTGATCCCTGTCCTGAACAAGATCGACTTGCCCAGTGCCCAGCCGGACAAGTATGCGGCCGAGTTGGCCAGAGTCATCGGCTGCGATCCAGCTGAGGTGCTCCGCGTGTCGGCGAAGACCGGCGAGGGCGTGGCGCATCTGCTCGATGAGATCGTGGCTCAAATAGCGGCGCCGATCGGCGATCCCCTAGCGCCCGCCAGGGCGTTGATCTTCGACTCGGTGTACGACACCTATCGAGGGGTCGTCACCTATATACGCGTGATTGACGGTGCGCTGTCGCATCGTGAGCGGGTGTTGATGATGTCGACGAAGGCGGCGCACGAGACGTTGGAGGTGGGCGTCATCTCTCCCGAGCCGACGAAGGCAGCCTCCCTGGGCGTTGGTGAAGTCGGCTATCTGATCACCGGCGTGAAGGAGGTGCGCCAGTCTCGCGTCGGTGACACGGTCACCTCATTGAGCCGGCCGGCCGCCCACGATCTCGGTGGCTACCGGCCCCCTAAGCCGATGGTGTTCGCCGGCCTCTATCCAATCGACGGTGCTGACTATCCGGAATTGCGCGAGGCCTTGGACAAACTGCAGCTCAACGATGCGGCGCTGAGCTTTGAGCCGGAAACCTCGGGTGCGCTCGGCTTCGGATTCCGGATCGGCTTCCTTGGCCTGCTGCACATGGAGATCGTGCGCGAGCGCCTGGAGCGCGAATTTGATCTTGATTTGATCTCCACCGCCCCCAGTGTCGTCTACCGCGTGATCATGGAAGATGGCACCGAGCTCGAGGTCACGAATCCTTCGCAGTACCCGGCGAGTGGCAAGATCGCGGAGGTGTACGAACCGGTCATCAAGGCCACGATTCTTGGCTCCGGCAACCTATATCGGCACCATCTTGGAGCTGTGCCAGAGCCGTCGCGGGATCCAGCACGGTATGGATTATCTGTCCGAGGACCGGGTCGAGATCCGCTACACGCTGCCGCTGGCGGAGATCGTTTTTGACTTCTTCGATGCGTCTGAAGTCGCGTACCAGGGGTTATGCGAGCCTCGACTATGAGCCGTCTGGTGAACAAGCAAGCTGAGCTGGTCAAGGTCGACATCTTGTTGCATGGTGAGCCGGTCGACGCATTCTCCGCGATCGTGCACAAAGACAAGGCCTACTCATATGGCGTGACGATGACGGCCAAGTTGAAGGAGCTGATTCCCAGGCAGCAATTCGAGGTTCCGATCCAGGCGGCCATCGGGACGTCGGGTGATCGCACGCGAGACCGTCCGGGCAGTCCGCAAGGACGTACTGGCCAAGTGTTACGGCGGCGACATCACGCGGAAGCGCAAGCTGCTCGAACGGCAGAAGGAGGGCAAGAAGCGGATGAAGATGGTCGGCCGGGTCGAGGTTCCCGCCCGAGGCGTTCGTGGCTGCGCTCTCCACCGCGGATACCGGGAAGGCCGAGAAGAAGTAGTTGTGCAACGATCTCTTGCGAGCAGACGCAGCAGAACAGAGAAATTGGGACAGACTGTTTGCACTTCAGTTCACCGAGTACGGCGGCCCCGAGGTCCTCAGCGTGGGTGAGGCGCCCGAGCCGCATGCGGGACCTGGGCAGATTCGCATTCTGGTACGCGCGGCGAGCGTCAATGGGGCTGACTGGAAGTTCATGTCGGGTAGGTACGCGCAGGGCAAGCCTCTCGATGGCACCGGTTATCCGGGTTACGACGCCGCTGGAGTTGTCGACGAGGTCGGCGAAGGTGTCTCCGGCGTCTCAACCGGTGATGACGTGTTTGGTCTTGGCAAAAACACCCAAGCTGAATACGCCGTTCTGACGCATGGGTCCACAAACCGGCTTCGCTGGATTGGGCCGTTGCAGCAGCGGCCGGTGTGGTCGCCGAGACGGCTGAGCGAGTCCTGCGGCTGCTGAGTGTAACTCAGGGCACCACGCTTTTCATCGACGGAGGGGCAGGCGGGGTCGGCTCGGCCACAACGCAGATCGCGAAGTCGCGGGGTGCGACCGTGATCGCATCAGCGAGTGAGGGCAACCACGACTATCTCCGCGAAATTGGCGCCATTCCGGTGGTCTATGGCGAAGGCATGGTGGACCGGGTGCGGGCACTCGATGTGGAGAAGATCGATGCTGTGCTCGACGCGGTAGGCAAGACTCCGATTGAGGAACTGATCAGCCTTGCCCCGGAGCCGTCTCAGGTTGTCTCCATCGCCAACTTCGCAGCCGCCGCAGCCGGCGCTCGGGTTACCGGCGGCTCGGCGGACAGCCAGTCCATGAAGGCCCTGTCTGAGGCTGCCGAGCTTCTGGAACAGAGCAAGCTGGTGATCAAGTTCCAGACCTTCCCCTTCGGCCGAGCCGCGGAGGCGTATCAGATCATCCAGGCAGGCCACGGCCGGGGAAAGCTCGTCCTGATCCCCTGACTCTTTACGCCGGTTGTCAGCGCCAGTGGCCGCCAGAGCAACCACAGACGCTGACAAGTCGGCGAGGCCGGTGGCGAGATCGATCTGGGCGCGCCAGCCGAGCACTCGCTCCGCAGCCGAACAGTCGGCGGTGATGTGCCGTACGTCGCCCAGGCGGTATTCGCCAGTCACGACCGGCGCCGGCCCGCCCAAGCTGAGGCTCAACTCGGCCGCCATCTCGCCCGACGGTCATCACCCAAGGTGTGCCGATGTTCAGCGGCGTCAGCCCTACCGGGAGCCGGGCGTGAAGCGCCGCGGGCACCGCAGCAGCCACATCCGATACGTGGATGAAGTTGCGGCGCTGGCGACCGTCCTCGAAGACGCGCGGAGCCTCACCACGCAGCAGGCTGTCGGTGAAGATCGACGTCACTCCGGCGTACGGAGTGTCTCGCGGCATCCCCGGGCCATAGACGTTGTGGAAGCGCAGGGCGGCGACGGTGCCGCCGGTCTCCCGGCTCCAGATCGCCGCCAGCTGCTCCCCGTGTGCTTTCGTTGCCGCATAGACGTTGCGCGGATCGAGCGGCGCCGACTCCGCTACCAGTTCGGGAGCCAGCTCAGCACCGCAGATCGGGCACAGGGGATCGAAGCGCCCAGCATCAAGATCGTGCCTACGGCGTGGTGGCGGGCGAACGGAGCCGTGTTCCGCACAGCGGTAGCGGCCCTCACCGTAGACGACCATCGAGGAGGCGTACACGAACCGCGAGATGCCTGCTTCAGCTGCCACGCGGAGTGCCACCGCCGTGCCGTAATCGTTGTGCAGCGCGTAATCGTCGATGTCGAGGATGCTGACCCCTAGGCCGACCTTGGCGGCCAGGTGGATGACAGCGTCGCAGCCGGATGCCGCCGCTCACGAGCCGATCATGATCAGTGATGTCGTCCCGTCGGTCGAGTACCCGGTCGAAGGCACGGATCGTGTGCCCGGTCGCCGCGAGTTGATCATGAACTGGCCGACCGACAAAACCGGCGGCGCCGGTGAGCAGTACGTTCACGCGGAGTGGCTTGCCGGTTGGGGGACTGGTAAGGCCACCTCGAAGCGGCAGCCTCCGTCGATGTTGGATACCGAGATCTCGCCGCCGTGCGACTCGACCACGCCGCGCGCAATCGCCAGACCCAGGCCGGCCCCGCCGTCGTCGCCGCTGCGGGACGGGGTGCCGCGCCAGCCGGCGTCGAATACCCGGGAGAGATTGGCTTCGGGAATCCCGCCACAGCTGTCACTGACTGCAACCCGAATATGACCGTCCTCGGTTCGTCGGCCCTCAAGTCGCACGACCAGCTCCCGGTCGGTGTGCCGGATCGCGTTCGTGGTCAGGTTGGTCAATGCCCTGGCCAGATCGTCGGAGGATCCGAGCACCGCCAGCCGGTCGTTCTCTGGAACATCGACCTCGAGCTGTACCCCTTGTGTCCGAGCCGTTGCCGCCGACTCCGACGCCACATCACTGATCAGCTCCGTAAGTGACACCAGCGTCTGCGGTTTGGCCTCCCTGGTGCCTTGCACGCGCGACAGTGCGAACAGGTCGTCCACCAGAACGCTCATCCGCGCCACGGTCGCTCGCAGATGAGACATCGCTCGCGGCACGTCGTCGATCACACCGTCCTCCAAGCCCTCCGAAAGCGCGCGCAAACCGGTCAGTGGCGTACGCAGGTCATGGGACATGAAGCTGACCAGCTCCTGGCGGGACTGCTCGGCGGCCCGCTCGCGAGCCCGTGATTCAGCCAAGGTTCGGCGGGTTTCGGCCAAGTCGTCGAGTACCTCTGCAAGCTCTCGCGGCGCGGCGGCGGCTTCGGCCAACCCGGCTGCTTCGACCGGGGTGCCGCTGCTCGAGTCCGAGACGAGCTGGTGCAGGCCAGCGCCGACGCGCCGGGAGGCACGCGCGATGCGACGCACCACCAGCCAGGCGCCGAGCGCCGCGAGCAGCAATGACGTCAGCAGTGCGATCAGAATCACCAACGAGTCGTGAGCAGACAAGAACATCAACTGCACATTGATCAACACCGTTGCTGCCACCGCCACAACCGGCAGCAGCGTGGCGATCGTCAGCTGTTGACGCAGCGATCGGTAACGCACCAGATGGAGTAGCGCCAACCCGATCAACCCGACGGCAAGGCAGCTGGCCAGCGTGAGTCCGATGATGATCATGAGGTCTGTCATGACTGCCTGTCCTCGCCGACCAGCTCGTCCTCCCGCGCCATGCGATAGCCAAAGCGTCCCACCGTGAGCACCAGCATCGGATCGGAAGGATCTCGCTCCAGCTTCTCCCGAAGCCGACGGACATGCACTGTCACCGTTGATGTATCGCCGAAGTCCCAGCCCCAGACTCGCCGCAGGAGTTCTTCCTTGCTGAAGGTTTGACCGGGGTGACTGGCGAGGAAGGCCAACAAGTCGAACTCTCGCATCGTCAAAGCCAGCGGCCGACCGGACCGGCGAGCTTCGCGGGCCGCTGAATCGATCGTCACCGGCCCGAGCGTCACGGTCGAATTCAGCAGCGGCGTGCCGGCCAGTCGCTCGGTACGCCGCAGCAGGGCTTCGACACGCAACACCACCTCGCGTGGTGAGAAAGGCTTGACGACATAGTCATCGGCACCTGTCTCCAGTCCGACCAGACGATCCTCTTCCTCGCCGCGTGCGGACAGCATGATGACGCACGCATGATCTCCGCTGCGCCGCCGCCGACGCAGCAGCTCCAGGCCCGATAGGCCGGGCAACATGATGTCCAAGATGACGACGTCCGGGCTGATCCGTTGCCAGAGCTGGGCGGCCTCGCCACCATTCCCGCTCCATTCCACCTGGTAACCAGCCCTGGTGAGATAGGCCTTCAGCACTTCCGCCATCGTGACGTCGTCCTCGACGACTAGCACGCGCGCTGTCATGATCATCAGCCTAGGCAGAAGGCATTACGGCGACTACACCGCGGGCATACCGTGCTCGAGGGCGTAAGCGAGTCGAAAGCGATTTGCCTCTGCCCAGCGGTGGCGAACCGACCGTAGCGTCGGAGCATGGCCGGTGCGTTGCCGCCTGAGGTCGACGTCATCCTGCCGTGCCTCAATGAGGCCGAGGCACTCGGCTGGGTGCTGGGGCGCATGCCCCCCGGGATACGGCCGATCGTTGTCGACAACGGTTCGACGGACGGCTCGGTCGCCATCGCCCATGATCATGGTGCGCGGGTGGTTCACGCGCCACAGCGGGGATACGGTGCGGCCTGCCATGCAGGCCTACTGGCCGCGACGGCGCCCGTCGTGGCGGTGATGGACGCCGATGCCAGCCTGAATCCCCAGCAACTGGATCGCGTCGTGGCGCCCATCATCGGCGGTACAGCCGATCTGGTCATCGGCACTCGCTCGCCAGTTAGCGCCGCGGCCTTCCCGTGGCTACTGCGACTCGCGAATCGGGAGTTGTCCCGGCGAGTACACAGGCGCACCGGTCTCAGGGTTGCCGACCTCGGCCCGATGCGCGCGGCTCCCCGCGAGTCGCTGCTGGCCTTAGAGGTCCGAGACCGCCGTTCTGGCTATCCAGCCGAGACCCTGGTACGCGCCTCCGACGCCGGATGGCGAATCGTCGAGGTGAGAGTTGACTATCTGCCACGCCGCGGACGATCGAAAGTCACCGGTTCTCCCTTGGGCGCCTGGCGCGCGGTCCGGGATATGAGTGCCGCCTTGCAGGCGCCCCGCGCGCCATGAGTGATCATGCAGGGACCGTCATCGTGCTGGCCAAGGAACCGGTCCCGGGTCGGGTCAAGACTCGGTTGCAGCCCGCGTTCAGCGCGAGCCAGGCGGCCCGGCTCGCGGCGGCGGCGCTCGAGGACACCGTCAAGGCGGTGCGGACTTGTGGGGCGACCCGCCGCATTCTGGCGTGGGAAGGGGATCGAGCGTCCTGGCAGGGAGGCTTCGAGGTGATCAGCCAGCCGCCGGGAACACTCAATGTGCGACTGGCCGCAGCATTCGCAGCTGCGGTCGCGGAGCCCACGGGCGAGCCGGCTCTGCTGATCGGCATGGACACGCCGCAGGTCACCACTCAGCTGCTGGACAGCGATTGGGAAGGAGCGGATGCCGTCATCGGGCTGAGTGAGGACGGCGGCTTCTGGGCGATCGGCCTGCGGTATGGACATCCAGCCGGGCTCTTTGACGCGGTACCAATGTCCACCGCCCGCACGGGTTCAGACCAGCTGGCGCGGCTCGTCGACGTCGGGCTGAGCGTGAAGCTGCTGCCGCTGCTGCGCGATGTTGATCGTCCGGAGGATGCAGTGCAGGTGGCCAGGCAGTTCCCTGAACTGCTCTTCTCGCGCAGCTACCAGGCGATGATGAGCTGATCAATGATCAGTGCACGGCAGATTGTGATCAGAGACGCGCCGTCGCAGCGCCCGAGCCGTCGCTTGATCATCGCCGCCTTGACCATCGTGCTGGTGAATCTGCTCATGATGATCACCCTCGCGCATCTGCACTGGTTCGGTCGGGTGATCGCGGGGGTCGGCATGATCTTCGTCGGCCTAGTGATCATGGTGCGAAAGGATGCCTCCGGTGCGCCGATCTGGTTCGTCGTGCTCGTCACCCTCGCCGTCCAGCTTCCGCATCTGCTCTTCATGCCGCGAACCAGCGACGATGCGTATCGCTACATCTGGGACGGGCAAGTGCTGCTGGCTGGCATCGATCCGTACCAGTTCGTTCCACTGGATCCCGCCCTGGCGCACCTCCGCGACCAGCTGCTCTTCCCGGAGGGTGAGCCGCCGTTGATCAATCGGCCTGAGGTACCGACCATCTATCCCCCGATCGCACAGCTCTGGTTCGCCTCGGTGGCGTTCTTCACTCCGAGGGCGGCCGGCACTCTGGGTTTGCAGATCGCGGCCGCCGGGGCGGTCGTGTTGACCACCTGGCTGCTGGCACGCTTTCTCGGTGGTCGAAGTGGCTGGGCGCTGCTCTACGGTGGCTGCCCAGCGGTCGCGCTGGAGGCCGCGAACGGCGCACACCTGGACGCCATTTCCGCGTTATGTGTCTTTGGGCTCGGTTGGGCCGCCGTGCGAAGGCGGCACTGGCTGGCGGGAGTGTTCCTCGGCCTGGCGGGCGGCCTCAAGCTGGTGCCGCTGCTGCTGGTTCCCGCCTTCCTCCGGGGTGGCCGCTGGCGGACGACAGTGACCGCGTTGGCTTTTGTGACGGCGTCGTACCTGCCGCATCTGGTGGCGGTCGGCGTCTTGGTATTGGGCTTCCTGCCCGGCTACTGGCGGGAGGAAGGCTACGACGGAGCCCGCCGGTTCGCGCTGCTCAGTTGGTTGCCCGAGCTGTGGCGGATGCCTGTCGCCTTGGCGCTGGCGGCCTGCTGCGCTGTCCTGGCCGTCGTACGCTCGTCGCGGGAGCCGGTGCTGGTGACCTGCTGCTGGCTTTACGGTTGCTCCTTCCTGATCGCGACCCCGATCTATCCCTGGTACGCGCTGCCCTTCGTCGTCCTGGTGATCATGGCCGGCCGACTGGAGTGGCTGTCGGTATGGGGTGCTCTCTATGTGGCGTTCGTCTTCGATCATGAGACCTTGATCCAGGCTCTCGCCTTCGGGATGGCGCTTGGTGTTGTGGTGTTCGTCGGGTTCCGGCGCTGGCTCGCGGACCGTCGCCAGGTCCATGCTGAGAAGTCGTCGCCGCTGCCAGCTCGCCATGAAAACTTCACTCCAGGTGCGGCATCGCCGGACGGTTCACGCCTGAGTCGCGTGACGCAGGCTCGGCTGGAGTGAAGTTTTCAGGGAGACCCTTGCTGGCCGGGACACCTGTGGGGCCGGACACTAACCTCAAAGCATGCCGTCGGTGATGCCTGAGGGACAGCCTGCGCCGAGCGACGGCTCGCTGCCTGAGCAGGCGCTGTCGGAGCTCTCACTCCGACCTCTCGGCATCTACATCCACGTCCCGTTCTGCTTGACACGGTGCGGCTACTGCGATTTCAACACCTATACCGCCGCCGAGCTCGGCAGCGAGCCAGGAGCCAGCCGCGCAGGCTACGTTGACGCCGCGATCCATGAGCTCGGGCTAGCAGCTCGAGTGCTGGACGGGGACGCTCCAGCAGTCTCGACGATCTTCGTCGGAGGTGGCACCCCGACGGTGTTACCGCCAGATGATCTTGGTCGGCTGATTGCGGCGGTGCACCAGCATTTCGGGCTCGCACCGGACGCCGAGGTGACGACTGAATCCAACCCGGAGTCAATTGACGCGGCGGGTCTGCACCGGCTTCGCGAGCTGGGCTTCAACCGGATCTCCTTCGGCATGCAGTCAGCGGTATCCCACGTGCTCGCAACACTCGACCGCACTCACTCGCCGGGCCGTCCGCCAAGGGTGGTGGCCGAGGCCAAAGCGGCGGGCTTCGCCAACATCAGCCTCGACCTGATTTACGGAACGCCGGGGGAGTCGGCGACCGATTGGTTGGAAAGCCTGGATGCCGCGGTGTCAGCGGCACCGCAGCACATCAGCGCCTACGCACTGATCGTGGAAGAAGGTACTCGGCTGGCGGCTCGGATCCGCCGCGGTGAGCTTCCCCACACCGATGATGATGATCTTGCAGACAAGTATCTGATCGCCGATCACCGGCTGACTGCTGCTGGCCACACGGCGTACGAGGTAAGCAACTGGTCCCGGAGTGCGGCGACCCGCTGTCGGCATAATCTCGGCTACTGGCGCAGCCATCATTGGTGGGGTATCGGCCCAGGGGCGCACAGCCATGTGGGTGGCGTGCGGTGGTGGAACGTCAAGCATCCCCAGGCGTACGCGTCCAGGCTTGCCTCTGGCCGTTCGCCGGCTCAGGCCCGTGAACTGCTGTCGCCGGAGCAACGGCGCGTCGAACGCATCCTGCTTGAGCTTCGTCTCGCTGACGGCCTCACCACCTCACTGCTGACCCTCACAGAGCAGAGTCGCCTTGTTGATCTTGTGGCGAGGCGCCTGGTGGTGGTCGAGGATGGCATGTTGATCTTGACCCGCAACGGGAGGCTGCTCGCGGATGGCGTGATCCGTGACCTGCTTGATTGAGAGCACCACCGCTGGAACCTGCTGGGCGAGCTATTCAGGCGCCGGCCCGGTGGTGGCACGCGGAACCAAGCTGATCGGTAGCAGTACCTGGCGTGGCCAGGATTCCGGGTCGATGAGCAACCGACCCACGTGTCGCCCCTTGTCCCGGATCGGCTGATGAACTGTGGTGAGGTCGGCGGCTTTGGCTGCGGGGATGTCGTCGAAGCCACACAACGACACATCGGCTGGCGTGCGCAGCCCGCGGTTCGCCAATGCCCGCAGTGCACCGAGGGCCAGGACGTCACTCAGGCCGACAATCGCCGTCGGAAGCTGATCATGGTCGAGTAGCCAGGTGGTAGCGGTGGTGCCGGACTCGATCGAGTTGTGGCCGCCGGAAACGATCACGACCTGTCCCGGTATCGACCTGCGTAAACCCGCCACGCGAGCGGCGTAGTCGAGGAAGCTCAGCCCGGCTGGATCGAGGCGCCGCCCCGGACTGCCCGCGGGTCGGTTGGTCTCGACGAGGACAGCAATGTCCCGGTGCCCCAGGCCGGCGAGATGCTCACCCACCATGACACCCGCGCCGAAGTCGTCGATGGCCACCCAGCTGGATTCGGGATCTTTGCTGGCGCTGGTGGTCACCAACCTGATTCCGCGCGCTCTCGCCAGCATCGCCGCGGGATGGTCCGCGGGTCGCGAAAGGATAGTCAGTGCATCGATATTGGCGTGCCGCACGGCAGTCATGTCGCTCTCGCTCACGCCGGTCGGTGAGTCGGCCACCCGTCCGGAGAGGGGCATCAGCACGATGCTGATCCCGTGTTCTTCGACGACCTCGCTGAGACCGGTCAGGAACTCGATCGCGAAGGGGTCGGAGAACGCGTACGAAAGCCGCTCCGACAGAAGCACCCCGACAGCGTCCGCTCGGCCCATGCGGAGGGTCCGCCCGGCAGCGTCGGGTCCGGGGTAGCCGAGCTCCTCGGCCGTCGCCAGGATCCGCTCGCGCAACTGCGGTGACAGCTGGTCGGGACGGTTGTAGGCGTTCGAGACGGTTGCTGGCGAGACACCGAGCACAGCCGCGAGGGTCTTGACGGTCATGCGCGCCATTCATGCCTCGCCTTGCTCCACCTGCTGAATCGTTCTAGTCAGCCTATCGGAGTTTGTCAGCGTCTCGGGGGGTCATAGCCCTCTGGGACGCTGACAACTCGGATCTTGGTGGCGCCTCGGCCCATTATTCAGCGGCGCTTCTTGCCCTTCCTGTCCTCCCAGGAATCGCTTCCCGGAGTCCAGTTCAAGATGCTGGCGCGCTCCATGAATTCGTCGCTGGTGATGTCGCCGCGTGCGAACCGCTCGGCCAGGATGCGTTTTGCCTCAGCCTCGGGTGAGGTTTTGGTGGCCAATGCCGAGGACCCGAGGTACCCGTTCCGAACGAGGAAGAACAACAAGGTGCCCAGTACGAGCAGCAAGAACAAGAAGAACATGGCAGCTCCTAAGAAAGGTGCGAAGGGCGGCACTGCGCCGCTGGCGAATGTTGCGGGGGCCTCGTCCGCCCCCCAGGGAGGGCCGTGATGATGATGATGACGGAAGCCGCCCTCCAGCGGGATGAGTAGTGGGGTCGTCATGGATCCCATTGTGTGCTGGAACGCTTCTTGCCTACATCGGCTGAAAAGCGGCTCTTTGACTACGCTCCCTGACGTAGCCGGGATACGGCGGTCGCCCGATGTGCAGCCCGAGCGGCCGGTCTAGTGTCAAAACGACCGCATCGGCGATCGAGCTGATCAGCTGCACCACAAGATCCACAGCTGCGAGTTCAGAGCGCGATGCGCAAGCAGCTAGACGAGGAGGGCACCATGCGGGTCGAGGCCCGGCGTGCGCTCCTCATCGACTCCGCCATCGGGTTGGCATTAGGGATAACAAGCTGGATGGCCTCGTTCTATGCCTGGGGACGTTCGGAGTTCAGCCGACCGGAATGGCGTCACGGGCCACCTCGCCACATGGTCAACATCCTTGATCCCTCCCCTTGGGTGCTTCCCGCGGTGATCCTTGTGGCACTAGGAGTAGCCACCCGGCGACTTTGGCCGCGTGCAGCCTTCGTGGCGACAGTCATTGGGGTGGGCAGCTATCTGGCGACCGGGTCGACGTTCGCTCCGATCTTTCTGGCGCCTGCGCTAGCGGTGTATTCAATGGCGGGTGGCGGGTCGATCCTCACAGACCAGGCACCCGCAGGCGCCTCCCGGCCAGCGATGCCGCCGCTGCGCAGCTGGGCGCCGCTGCTCGTACTGCTGGTGCCGATGATCATGGCCGGCTACTGGCAGGAGTCGTACGTGGGCCTGCTCGATCCGGCCTTCTACGCCGGCTTGCTGAGCGTGATCGCGATTGCGGTTGTCCCGGCCATGATCGCATTGCTGGTGCGCGGTCGCCGAGAGAGCGAACGAGAGGTCCGTGAGCAGGAGCGCCGGCGCTACGCCTACGAGGAACGGCTCCGGATCGCCCGCGACGTGCATGACGTGGTCGGCCACAGCCTTGCCGTGATCACCATGCAGGCCGGCGTGGCGCTTCATCTGCTGGACAAGGAGCGGACCGCCCACCCGCGTCCCGATCAGGTGGCCTCCTCTCTCGAGGCGATCAAGAAGACCAGCCGCGAGGCGCTGGCGGAGCTTCGGACCACACTCGAGATCTTCCGAACCGACTCTGAGGAGCCGCGGAGTCCGCTGCCCGGATTGGCTCGACTCGACGACCTGGCGGACGGGCTGAGGTCGGCAGGCCGGGAGGTGACCCTGGTCCGTGAGCCCTCCGATGATGATCTTCAGGAGCTCCCCGCGGCCGTCGACCAGGCGGCTTTTCGGATCATCCAGGAGTCGCTCACCAACATCGTCCGGCATGGCCCGGCGGCGCACGCCAACGTGCGCGTGACGCGCCAGGCCGGGATGTTGACTGTCGAGGTGAGCGACGATGGACCCGCGGTCAGTGTGCCTCCCGACGGGAATGGAATCCGTGGCATGCGTGAGCGTGCCCGAGCGGTGGGCGGCACCGTTCGAGTGACGGTACGCCAGCCCAGCGGGCTGGTCGTACAAGCCGACTTGCCGCTGGCGGAAGGGGAAGCTCGGTGACCATCTCCGTCGCCCTCGCTGATGACCAGGCTTTGGTGCGGATGGGCCTGCGGGTACTGATCGAGTCCGAAGATGATCTTGAGCTGGCGGGCGAGGCCGAAGACGGCCAAGGGGCCGTTGACCTGGTGCGGCGCACCCGACCGGACGTGATCTTGATGGATATCAGGATGCCACGGCTCGACGGGATTGCCGCCTTGCGGATGATCGCGGGTGACACAACGCTTGCCGGCGTGCGGGTGATCATGCTCACCACCTTCGAGCTCGATGAGTACGTCTTCGAGGCGCTGCAGGCAGGTGCCGCCGGCTTTCTGATCAAAGACACCGAGCCGGCCGACATGTTGCGGGCCATCCGGCTGGTTGCTGCGGGGGAGTCCCTGTTGTCACCGTCGGTGACCCGCCGGGTCATCGAATCGTTCGCATCAAGATCACCAATCCTCAAGAAGCATCCGCAGCTGTCGGAACTGACCGACCGTGAGCGCGAGGTACTTGCATTGATCGGTGAGGGGCTGAGCAACGACGAGATCGCCCAGCGATTGGTGGTGAGCCGAGCGACGGCGCGTACCCACGTAAGCCGCGCCATGATCAAACTGCGGGCTCGCGACCGGGCACAACTGGTGGTGATCGCCTACCAGTCCGGCCTGGTGCGCTGAACGCCGTAAGTCCACCGACAAGTCGGCGGTGTCAGGCCAGTGGGAGCGTCGGCCGAGGTGGTTGATGCGTCTTGGCTGCCTGGGCCGCTATCCAGCCGCGCTGCTCGAAGACGAACTCTCGGCCCACCGGTTCGCCGTGGCCTGGAACCGCGAGTGTCGTCGCGGTCATCAGCCCGATCACCGCATCCAGAGTGGCAGGCCACTCATCTGGAACCGAGTCGGGGCCGAACGACGGTGGCCCAGCCGACTCCAGCAAGTCCCCGGCAAACAGCACGTCGGCGTCGGGTACCACGACAACGAGATCTCCGTCGGTATGCCCCCGGCCGAGGTGCGCGGTCTCCACCCGCCGGTCACCCAGGTCGAATGCCGTTGCGACCGCTATCTCCACGTTCGGCTGTCCGAGCTCTTGATGGTCCACGCCCAGCCGCGCTGCGTCCGCTGCCGCTTCGGCGGACATGAGCCTGAGGTGCACCGACTCATGGGCGATTCGTGGAAGGTCGGCAAATGCAGCCAGCCCGAATGCGTGGTCGAAATGCCAGTGCGTGACCACGACGGCAGTCAGCGGCAGCTCCGTCACAGCGGCGAGGGACGCGCGAACTAGCCGGCCCTGCCCGGGGGTCGACCCGGTGTCCACCAGCAGCGCCCGCCGCGACCCAACAATGAGCCCGAGGTTCACCGACTCGGGCTCTGCCACCGCCACATACACGCCTGATCGCAGCTCACGCCAGGGCCCGAGCGCGGGCGTCGCGGCCGCTTCGACCACCGATGGCGGCTCGGTCATCACGCTAGACTGGCACTCTGTTTGTGCGAGTGCCAACCCCAGTAACGCGCCGCAAGTCACCAAACCCCGGCAGGGACGTTAGGAAGGAGACGCATGGACGACCGCAAACTCGAAGTGCTCCGAGCCATCGTCACCGACTACGTCTCAAGCCAGGAGCCCGTGGGGTCGAAGTCGCTGGTCGAACGTCACGACCTCGGCGTGTCGCCGGCAACAGTTCGTAACGACATGGCTGCGCTCGAGGAAGAGGGCTACATCACCCAGCCGCACACCAGTGCCGGCCGCATCCCAACCGATAAGGGCTACCGGCTGTTCGTCGACCGACTGGGGTCGCTCCAACCGCTGTCCGCGGCCGAGCAACGCGCGATCCAGACCTTTCTCTCGGGAGCGCTTGATCTGGATGACATCCTGCTGCGGACGGTCAGGTTGCTGTCGCAGGTCACCCAGCAGGTGGCGATCGTGCAGTATCCGACGCTCAGCCACTCCGTCGTCCGTCATGTCGAGATCGTGTCGATGTCGCCGTCTCGTCTGCTGCTCATCCTCATTACATCTACCGGACGAATCGAGCAACGCGCGCTCGAGATTCCGGAGCACGACGACGAAACGCTTGCCGAACTGCGGGCACATCTCAATGCAGCCACGGTCGGGAATACCTCACCGGGAGCCGCAGTTCGGTTGAGCAAGCTCAGCGGAACGCTGCCGCCGTCACTGCAGGTGATCGGCCAGGCCGCGATCGCGACGCTCCTAGAGATGGTGAGCAGCGAGGCGTCAGGGAGGATGGTGGTCGGCGGGATGCCCAATCTGACCCGTTACGGCGCTGAGTTCGAGACCGCCGTCAAGCCGATGTTGGAGGCACTGGAGGAGCAGGTGGTCCTACTCAAGCTGCTTGGCGAGGCTAGTGCTGATCAGGTGACGGTCCGCATTGGGCAGGAGAATCCATATAAGGAGCTGCAGTCAACCTCGGTCGTCGCTAGCGGTTACGGTAGTCCGGTCGACACGTTCGCGACTCTGGGAGTGATCGGGCCGACCCGGATGGATTATCCATCCACGATGGCCTCGGTCCGCGCAGTTGCCCGCTATGTCGGCCGATTCCTCTCAGAAGGATGAGAAGAACTGGCATGAGCCCTGACTACTACGAGACCCTGGGCGTCCCGCGCGATGCAACACCTGAGCAGATCAAGAAGGCGTACCGCCAACTTGCGATGAAGCTGCATCCTGACGTGGCACAAGAGGCGGATGCGGCTGAGCGGTTCAAGGGTGTCGCCGAGGCGTACGAGGTGCTGCAGGACCCCAAGAAGCGTGACCTCTACGACCGTGGCGGCGACCCGCTGGGTGGTGGTGGTTTTGGCGGATTCAACGGTGGCTTTGGCCAAGGTGGGTTCGACTTCAGCAACCTGGTGGATGCGATGTTTGGCCAGCAGACCTCGCGCGGCCCGCGGTCGCGGGTACGGCGCGGTCAGGACGCCTTGGTCCGCCTCGATCTGGAGCTTGCCGAAGCCGCCTTCGGTACCACGAAGCCGCTGCGGGTGGATACCGCCGTACTCTGCCCGCGCTGCAACGGCTCGGGCGCATCAGAGGGCTCCCGGCCCGTCAGGTGTTCGACCTGCCACGGTCAGGGGGATGTCACCCATGTTCAGCGATCCTTCATCGGCGATATCCGGACCACCCAGCCCTGCCCCACCTGCCACGGCTACGGCACAGTCATTCCGGAGCCCTGCATGGAATGCTCCGGGGACGGCCGGGTCCGCGCCACCCGCACTATCAACGTCAAGATTCCGGCCGGGGTAAGCACGGGGAATCGCATTCACCTCTCCTCCCAGGGCGAGGTCGGCGCGGGCGGCGGTCCGGCCGGGGACCTCTACGTCGAACTCCAGGTCCTGCCGCATGAGGTGTTCCGTCGCGAAGGGGATGATCTTGAGGTCGTGGTCAAGATTCCGATGACCGCTGCATCGCTGGGTACCGAGGTCATGGTGGCGACACTCGAGGCCGACCTGGAGGACTCCTCGCCGGAAGCCAGAGCCGTCCGGGTTACGGTCCCGTCCGGGACGCAGTCCGGCACCCGCATCCCGATCGATGGCAAGGGCGTTTCGCGGTTGCGAGGAAGCGGACGTGGGCAGCTCGGGGTCACCCTACTTGTGCAGACTCCGACGCGGATCGACGACGAACAGCGGGATCTGCTCCGCCAGTTGGCCGAACTCCGGGACGAGACTAGGCCCGAGGTCACCGTGCAGAAGCACAGCCGCGGCGTTTTTGGCCGGCTGCGGGACGCGTTCGCCGGCCAGTGAGGCGGCCTGAGCCCAGCAGGTGTCGTGCATGACAGACCCACTCTTCCTGTTGGATGACCTCACTGATCCGCTGCCGATGGTGGGCAGTCACCTCCCGCTTTCCGGAGATGAGGGGAGGCACGCCGCAGTCGTGCGGCGGATCCGGCCGGGCGAGATGATCATGATCGGTGACGGGCGAGGACGCGGGGTACGCGGCTTGGTGGTCGAGGCACGCCCGTCACAGCTGGTCGTCGAAGTCGCCGCTCATCTCACGATGCCTGACGAGCCGCGGCGCCTGGTTGCTGCACAGGCGCTGGCCAAAGGCGACAGATCTGAGCTGGCAGTCGAGATGATGACCGAGATAGGGGTCAGCGAGATCGTGCCCTGGCAGGCCTCCCGCTCGATCGTGCGTTGGTCGGAGGAGCGAGCCGTCCGGTCCTTGACCCGGTGGCGTTCGTCAGTACGCGAAGCCGCCAAGCAGTCGCGTCGGCTCAGCGTGCCGCAGGTGTCGGAGCCGGCGACGACTCGGCGGCTCGCCCAGCGGGTAGCGAAGGCTGACCTCGCTTTGCTGCTGCACGAGGAAGCCGATGAGTCCATCGCCCAAGTTGATCTTCCGGCTGCCGGCACGGTCTTGATCATCATCGGTCCTGAGGGTGGGATTTCTGGCGACGAACTAGGTGAGCTGACCCGGGCCGGCGCGCGGCCGGTGTCGATCAGCGACGGAGTGCTGCGCACATCTACCGCGGGCGTCGTCGCGCTTGCTGCACTGAAGCTACGCCGGGGGCCTGTCAGTGCACCCTGACCTCGCGGACCGATCCGCCGGCCTGCTGCCTGAGCCGGAGCCTAGCGACGCGTCGTTCGGCTTTGTTCCCAACACGTCGCTGCCGGGCGGCCTCGGCCGCTCCGGAGTGATCACGACCCCGCACGGCACGATCAGGACGCCGGCTTTCGTCGCCGTAGGGACCAAAGCCACGGTCAAGGCCGTGCTTCCCGAGAGCGTGGCGGCACTTGGAGCGCAGGCTGTGCTCGCGAACGCCTACCACCTCTACCTGCAGCCCGGCGCAGACCTGATCAATGCTGCTGGCGGCCTGGGCCACTTTATGAACTGGCCGGGACCGACCTTTACCGACAGCGGTGGCTTTCAGGTGATGTCGCTCGGCGTCGGTTTCAAAAAGATGCTCGCCATGGACGTCGATGGCCTTGAGGACGACGATGTGATCGCCGCCGGCAAGACCCGGCTCGCTCAGGTCGACGAAGACGGAGTGACCTTCACCTCGCATCTGGACGGATCGCAACATCGCTTCACGCCGGAGATTTCCATGCAGATCCAGCACCAGCTGGGCGCAGATATCATCTTCGCCCTTGACGAGTGCACCACGTTACTGAACACCCGGGACTACCAGGAGCGCTCGGTCGCCCGGACCCACCTGTGGGCCGCCCGCTGCCTCGCCGAACACCAGCGCCTGATGGGGGACGGCGAACCACGGCACAATCAAGCCTTGTTCGCCGTGGTGCAGGGAGCACAGTACGAGGACCTGCGCCGCCGGGCGGCTCGTGATCTTGTGTCGCTGATGATCGACGGCTCGGAGTTCGACGGCTACGGCATCGGCGGTGCGCTGGAGAAGCGGAATCTCGGCACGATTGTGCGCTGGGTGTGTGAGGAGCTACCAGAAAACAGGCCTCGGCATCTGCTAGGCATCTCCGAACCCAATGATGTGTTCACTGCGATCGAGAACGGTGTCGATACCTTCGACTGCGTCGCGCCCTCCCGGGTCGCGCGCAATGCCGCTGTCTACACCAACCGCGGACGGTTCAATGTCAACACTGCAGCCTCCAGGCGCACCTTCTCACCGATTGACGAAGACTGCGATTGCTACACCTGCGCGCGTTACACCCAGGCGTACCTGCATCACCTGTTCAAGGCTAAGGAGATGCTCGCCTCGACGCTGTGCACCATCCACAATGAGCGGTTCATCGTAGGTCTGGTCGATGACATCCGCGCCAGCATCGAGGCCGGCACCTTCTCCGACTTCAAGATCGACTTTCTCGGTCGCTACTACGGATCCTCGTCGCATCGCTGACGCCCGCTAGCGGGTGATCATCGAAGGTGGTGCATGCGTTGCGCGGCCCGCGCACGGCGAATACCATGCGCGGCCCGCGCACGGCGAACACCAGCAGCCAGACCATCAACACGACCTCGCCGACGAAGGTGAAAGAGGCGAGTTCGAAGGCGTAGGGCGCGTCAAGCAGGCCGCCAAGGCTGTCGATGAGGTAGCCCGCGCCGGCGATGGCGACCAGGACACCGACGAATCGCGGGACAAAGCCCGAGGTAAATGCCAGCCAGCCGATCAGCAGTAGGTGGATCCCGAACAGACCCAGCCCGAAGCTCCAGATGTCCTCGAACTGCTGGATCTCGGCCAGCACCTCGAGCTGGAGTTGGCGGTCGGTTGACCCCTGTAATCCCCGGTCGCTGAGCAGGCGAGCCGCTGCCAGGAGATGTGACAGCGCTAGGGCGAACGTCACGGCGTAGATCCCGCGACACCAGGCGGCCAGCACCGCCGCAGCGTGATGCACGCGATCGAAGAAGACCCACAGCGCCCAGGCGACGATTACGTCGAGGACCGCGACACCGAACAGTGCGAGGATCGCGAGCCGGAACCTGCCAAACGCCTCCAGGATGTCGCCAGTCGTGCGGTACGCGTCGCCCTCCGTGACAACCCGCTCCAGAACGCCGAAGGTGGCCAGGCCGGCGAGCACGGCCATCAGCAGCAAGCCGAGGCCGGCGATCAGGCCGGTCCGGTGCATTGACGCCGGCGCCGGGGTGGTGATGGTCCTCATGCGCCGGCACCGAGTCGAGCGTCGGCCGCGCGCAGCTGAGTCGCCGGCGGTGTGCCGAGGGGTTCCGGGAAGCCTCGGGCCATCAAGATCAGGCCGAGGGCGACCTCGAAAAGCCCACCGGGGACCGCGAGCACGAGACCCACAGCCAGGCCGATCAGCTCCAGCAGCGCACCAGTCGCAAGTAGGGCGTACCCCACAATGCCCCAGACGACCAGCCAGCGTGGCACGAATTTGTCCCGCAGCAGGGCGCGGCAGAACAGCACGCTGCCGACACCGAGGATCAGCATGGCGACCTGGTAGGCCAGGCTATTGATCTCCGCTGATCCCATCGAGACCAAGAGAACGACGCCGACCGCGAGCAAGATGGCCTCTAGGGCTCGGGCGATCAGGTAGATCGCCGAGGTTCGAGGGTGCGGGCGGCGGAACACCCGAAACACCAGAACCCCGATCATCGCCACAACGGCGGAGTTGAGCAGCATCAGCGCCGTGCCGAGGGGGCGGTCGACGAGGGCGCTACCGACGCCGTAGCAGACAAAAGCGGCAAGGAAGAGGGCACCGACGATGCGCCCAACAGTTCGATCAGACATGGCAACTCCCGGCAAGGTTTCGTACTAAGTAAGTCGTACTTAGTACGGTACATTCAGGCGTAGGCCGTGTCAACACGGAGTCGAGATGATCGAGGCCGCGCACCAGCGCCATCGATACTGGCTGCTGCCGCGCCGCGGTTATGTCTGCAACGGCTGACCTGTACGCGCGGCGTCTACGACCAGGCGGATGCTTTCAAGCACCAATGCCGGCTGCTCGAAATGAACAGCGTGGCCGCTCGGGGCGACGATCAGGCGGCTGTTTGACGACAGACCGGTCATGATCTCTTGCGCTTCCTTCCAGAACGGCAAGTTATCGATGGTCTGCGCCGACGCCAGGACGACGAGTGGTTTGCCGCCAAGCGGCGCCGCCGCTCGAAGCAGAGAGTTGCTCTCCATGCGGCCTTGGCCCTCGGCCAGGGCGCTCTCGATCTGCTGCGGGCGTGCCTGGAGAACGCCGATTGTGGTCCGGCTCTCCGGCGAGAGGTTCCCGCTCCCCGGCAGCATGCTCGGCCATGCCGGCGCCCACAGCAGGCGCACCAACCCAAACCTTGCCAACCACTTGATCATGTCTTGGAAGTCCTGCTGCTGCGCGTCCTCGGCCACAACCTGCTCTGGCGTCAAGTGATCGTCGACGGACTCGTGTCGCGCGTCGACGAGCACCATCCCCGCAACCTGGTTGGGGTGCTGGCTGGCGAAGAGTCGTGCCGTCTTACCAGAGATTGAGTGCGTGACGAGCACATATGGACCTTGGATGCCAGCGTTTGTCAGCAGCGTATGCAGCTCGTCGGCAAACTGCTGCGGGCTCCGGGGCCGGGGGCCAGGTTCGCTCCAGCCGAGGCCGGCGCGGTCGTACGCGCAAACGCGGGTTGTCGCGGCTATCTCGGGCTGGACTGCACCCCAATCGAGGGAGAACGCGCCCAAACCGGCATCGAGCACGACGGTTGGGCCGCCCTGCCCGACGCAGTGCAGATGCAGGCGGTGGCCGCCAACATCCACCAGCTGTCCGGGAGGCGGATAGCGCCTCTTGTCGCCCGCAGCCATGATCGCCTCATAGGTCGCGCCGCACGCCGCCAGAAGGACGATGAGCGCCAGAAGCCCGAGGAGGATACGTCCGGCCCAATAGACAAAGCGGTTGGTGCGCCGCCGCGGTTGCGGTGATGGGAGTGTTTCGTCGGACGAAGTCATTGTTTTCATGAGTCCACTCCAAAAGAGAGGCGGTGTCTATCTTTCGCAGATGATCCTTCAGCTACCCCGCCGTGACGCCGGCGCAGCGCCCACCATGAATTGCGCAGTTTGGGCCTGGTTTTTAGCGAATAGGCCGGCCATAGGCGCGCGCTTTCCTTCCGGCGACAGTTGGCGCCGCCGAAGTCGCGCGATCAGGAGCGCAGGAAGAGCAAGACCGCCAGCACCCGCCGCGACTCGCTTCTGGTTGCCGGAATACCGAGCTTGGTGAAGACCGTCGACACGTACTTCTCAGCCGCCCGCTGCGTGATCACCATCGAGCCGGCAATGCCGGCGTTGGAAGCTCCGGTGGCCATCAGCTCCAACACCTCACGTTCCCGCGGTGTCAGGGCATCCAGCGGGTCCGAGCTGCGGTGCCGCTTCAGCATGGTGGAAACGATGGTGGGATCCAGGGCAGAACCTCCATCGGCGATCCGGCGCAGCGCGGCGATGAACTCCTTGACCTCACTTACCCGGTCCTTCAGCAGATAGCCGACGCCTTCGGCCGAGTCGGCCAACAGCCGCATGGCCAGCCCGACCTCGGCGTATTGGGAGAGAACGAGGACGCCCACATCCGGATATCGCTGGCGAATCGTCAGGGCCGCCTGCATCCCCTCATCGGTATGGGTCGGAGGCATCCGGATGTCGACAACGACTGCATCCGGTTCATCCTCCGCGACGCGTCGCAGCAACTCATCGGCTGTGCCGCAGCGAGCGGTGACTTCAATGCCCGCATCTGTGAGGAGCTGCGCGATGCCCTCGCGCAGCAGCACGCTGTCCTCGGCGATGGCTACCCGCACGGAATCTCCGCTCGTACCCGGGTGCCCTGGCCGACTGCGCTCCAGATTCGCAGCCAGCCGCTCAGGGCCTCGACGCGATCAGCCAGCCCTCGTAATCCGGTGCCGCGTTCGGAATCCGCGCCGCCGATCCCGTCATCGACGATTTCGACTATCAAGGTGTTGTCGGCCACCGTCACCTCCACGGTGACCTGGCTGGCCCGCGCATGCTTTGCAGCGTTGGTGAGGCTTTCAGAGACGACGTAGTAGGCAGCGACCTCCAGGTGCTCCGGCAGCCGTGGCAGACCGTCAGTCTTCAACTGCACCTCGAGCGGCGTGACGGCCACCAATGACTCGAGGGCTATGGCGAGCCCGTGTCCGCTCACGACGGCGGGATGCAGACCGCGGGCTACATCCCGCAGTTCGTCCAGCGACTCTGCGACCTCGCCGCGTGCCCGCTTCAGCCTGGTCTGGGTAGCCGGGTCAGCGTCCGCCTGTTCAGCGAGCAGGCCGAGTTCCAGAGCCAGGGCTACCAGGCGCTGTTGCGCACCGTCGTGGAGGTCGCGTTCCAGGCGGCGGCGTTCGTTCTGGTGAGCTTCGACCACCCGGGTACGGGAGCCGTGCAGTTCCTGCAACCGCGCTCGGAGTTCCGCTTCGAGCCGGCCATTCTCCAGGGCGATGGCGGCCGCCGCGCTGACGGCCTCCAGCAGCTCTGGCTCTTCGCCAAGCGTCGCGTCGTACACCAATGCCGCCACTTGCTCGCCGTTCTGCTTGACCAGTGTCACCCGGCGGCCGCTGTCCAGCGCGGGAAGTGTCGCCGGATTGCCCTCCTGATCCGCCCAACTGCCGTATTGGGGCAGCCAGTAGACCAAGGACAAGGTGGGATCCCGCAGCGCCTGCGCCAGCAGTTCCCGGAGGTCTGGTGCCGGGTTGGATTGCAGCTGGACCAGAAGCTCTCCGACACCTGCCTTGGCGAGGCGCGAATCGAGAAGCCCAGCGAGAAAGGCGAGTGGCGCCAGCCCAGCCACTGCGAAGGTTGCCAACCGGATGTTCTCGAAGCCTGGGAGCTGGAACGTGCCGGCAATGAGCAGTACGGCCAGCATGATCAGTGTCAGGCTGAAGCAGTTGATCACAATCTGGGTAGGTAGCCGCCGCTGCCACCGTGGCAGTGATCGCCAGCGCCGCCACAGCAGCCCGACGCCAATGAGTGCGACCGCGCTGAGCGTGAGGAGCTGCACATTCTGTAGGGCTTCCGCGGTGGCTTGGCGCTCGACCACCGTCAGCAGGTGGAGATCGTTGAAACCGCCCAGCATCAAGATCACAGCCTGGAGTCCTACAGCGGCCACGTATCCGATCACCACCACCACACGTTCCGCCCGCCCAGCGAGTCGACCGGAGGGGTAGGCGAGGAAGAGGTGCAGCCAGACCGCTGCGACCAGCAGGTCGCAAAGCTGCCCCACCGTATTGAGGATGGGCTGGCTCGCCCACTGCAGGATTGAGAGCTGGGTGACGAACCCGGCCAGGATCATCAATGGTCCGAAGGCGCTATCGGGCCGCCTTCGCCATGCCACGATTCCGGCGAAAATGTAGGGGAGAGTAATCCAGCTGACCAGTAGGATGCGGAGCGCCGGCTGGTAGAGCTCATCGTTGAGCGATCCGAGGGCAACAGTGGCGGCGCACGATGCCACGGCGGCAATTCCGAGCGTCCACAACAGGGCTGGCTTGGGAGCCGCTCTGTGCCGTTCGGGCAACAGCGGGAGAACTGCAGCCATCCGAACCTCTCCTCGCCTGCGGTGGGGGAGTGCCTGCAGGTCGTCGAGGCATGTCCTGTTGAAACCGCGAGAGCGCACGAACACTTCTGCTCCAGCGGGGCGCCGTGCCTCAACGATAAGGCTGTCGGCCAGCCTAATGACAGGACTGGCGCCTCAATTCACCAGAAAACCGCCCACTGGATCACCGGTGCGCTGCATGTCGTCATTCGGTGAACAGTGGAAGTTTGTGGAACGTAACCACAAAAGAGGAGCTGGCATGAAGACGCGCATTGTCCAAAATGAACCTAATGATCGGGCTCCAGCCGACCAGACCGTAACCCCGCGAAGCTCGTCTGTTGATCATGTGGGAAGTGCACCTCCGCCTGTTTTGAACAGGTTTCGAGGTTTCGTACGCCGCTATGAGTTGGTGATCTTCTTCGCCCTCTCCTACCTCATCGCGTGGTCGACCACACCCTTCGGGAGCTTCCTGGCCTTTGCACCAATAGTGTCGGCCCTCGTTGTCCTATCCATCGCGGAAGGCTTGCCGGGGTTGGCTCGGCTGGGTCGACGGCTCATTCGCTGGCGGGTGAACTGGATCTGGTACGCGGCCGCGATCGTGCTGCCGCTGCTGGTGCACGCAGTGGCGATCGGTATGAACATGGCGGCAGGTGCTCCTGCACCCTCGGGCGACCAGTTCCAGCCGTGGTACACGGTCCTGTTGCTGTTCGGCCTCCGCATGGTCAATCCCCTCGATGGGCCATTGGGCGAGGAGCCGGCGTGGCGCGGCTTCGTTCAGCCGCGGCTGCAATCGAAGTGGTCACCCCTCGTGTCGGCGGCCGTGCTCGGGCTGTTGATCACGGGTTGGCACATGCCACTTGTCTTCATGCCACAGTTCGACCTCGGATTTCCGGATATCGCGACGACCGTGTTGGTCACGTTCTGGTACGCCTGGTTGTTCAACCGGACTGGCGGCAGCGTGCTGCTGCCACTCATCGCGCATGTGACCGAGGGTTGCGTCAACACCCAGGCTCTATGGCCGGCGGGAGCCGATGCAGACCGCGTGGCCTGGATGTGGCTGATTTCCTGGGGCCTGCTCGTGGTAGCCCTGTTGATCTTCGACCGGAAGTCCTGGCGGACGGCACCAGAGTCGGCGATAGATCGGGTGCCTGGCCGGATAGCTTGATACGCCGAGCTGTACTTAGCCCACTCACGCTGTGCATGGCGTGCACGCCATGCACAGCGTGAGCATCCCACCCAGCGTGGGATACCGCACGCGTGGCCGGCACTGACACAACGCCGCTAGCCGTTCAGCTTGACGGCGACGTTCCGACGTAGCGCTTCAGCCAGTCGGTGAGATCAGTGCACATCTCGAAAGTCTCTATGACGAAGGCGCGGAGTCGAGGCCCGTTCTGCAGCTCCGAGCCAGCACGAGTCCGCATGGCGATCACGCCTTTCTGTCGCAGCAGGTCGGCTCGCGGATGGTCTCGCGGGTAACCTCGCGGCGCGGTCTTCAGCGGCTCAGCCCCACCGGGACTCAACTGCACCGAGCGGCGCCGTCTCAGCTCAGCGAGGATCTCAGCCAGCTCCTCCCCGCTCGAGTCGGCAGCTACCGCTCCCCGATACCGCTCGAGCTCATCTGGCGGCATCATGTAGCTCCCGCAGGCCACCATGAAGCCCGATGCATCGAAGTGGAGATAGTGGACGGCACCAGGCACGCCGTGGGCAGCGCCGTGCATGGTCTTGTACGGCGATTTGTCGGCGGAGAATCGTATGTCCCGGTTCATCCGGAAGACCTTGAACGGCTGGTACTCCTCCGGCAGGGAGTCCAGCAAGGCGGCCATCGGCTCGCGCACCTCGCGGTCGAACACGTCTTTGTGGGCCAGCCAGAAGTCCCTGGTGTTCTGGTCCTCAAGATCTTCAAAGAACTGCGTTGCCGCAGGGCTGAATCCGCTAACGCGGGTTGGTGTCGTCATGATCACTCCCGGATTTCTCTGTCCCAGCTAGCTCAGTGAAGATCGTCAGTTGCACGCCGGCCGGACCCTGCAGTTGTGCGTTGAGCGAACGCCACGGCGTCACAGTCGGAGGCGCGATGAGCTCCGCGCCGGCGGCAGTCAGCCTATCGGTGACGCTTGCTGAGTCGTCGACCTCAAAGGCCAGCCGGTACTTTCCGCTGACTCCTGTCCGACCAACCTCCACCTCCGTCGATCAGGTCGATCTGTGGCCTGTTGGAGAGCTCCAGCGTCGCCCGACCGGCAGCCAAGATCATCACCTGCGCTCCATGCTCACCGACGTAGGTCTTCTCTACGACCAGGCCCAGCTCATCGCGATAGAAGCGCACCGCAGTGTCGTAGTTGTCAACCGCTACGACCAACCGCATCTGACGGACCGGGGTCCCAGTCTGGGCCGGCGCTGGCGCGTACCCCGGCTCCCGTTTCTTGATCGCCCGGATGACGGCGTAGGTGACAGGGAGCAAGATCACCTCCACCATCACCTTGTAGAAATAGCCCGCAATGGCGTAGCTGATCAGTGCGCCCCAGGTCGGGAACAGCCCGACGAAGGCGATGAAGCAGAACAACATCGTGTCGGCGAATTCCCCTACCACCGTCGAGCCGATGAGCCGGGCCCACAGGTGACGTTCCTTCGTTCGCTCCTTGATCTTGACCACGACGTACGCGTTGAGGAACTGACCGACCAGATACCCGGACAGACTGGCCAGCACGATGCGCGGCACAAACCCCAGCACCGCCAAGAACGCATCCTGATTCTCATATCCCGGCCCAGGCGGCGCCGCCCCGACCGCGAGGAAAGTGAGGGATGCGAGCGCGCCCAACGCGAAGCCGACCCAGATCGCTCGCTTCGCTTGGCGGAGCCCGTACACCTCGGCCAGCACGTCGCCGACGATGTAGGTCAGTGGGAAGAGAATCGCGCCGCCGTCGGTGAAGATGCCACCGCCGAGGAAATCGGGCAGCCCGTCGACGACGGTGATCGTCTTCGTCGCCGCAATGTTGGAGATCAGCAGCAGCCCGCAGAAGACAGCCATCAGCACGGCGTACGTGGCGCTCGGGGCGGTCGCGAACGACGTCGTTGAGGCAGCCTCCCGCGGCTGAGTCGCGTGGACGGTGGTCACGCCGAGCGATCCTACGGGCTGTGCGAGGTGGCGACTGCTGGCACCGGCAGCGATCACATCACGCTCATGGCAGGCTGACCACATGAGCGAGTACCCGAACGAGATCCCGGACGAGTCCGAGCAGCTCGACCAGCTCGAGCCCCAACGATCCTTGGTCGATCGAGGCGTCGACGATGTGCTGGACGAGGGCTACTCCCCGCCTGAGCGCTACTCGCGACTGATCCGCGAGGGGGAGCACGAGACGCTGGACGAGCGGCTCGAAGAGGAGATTCCCGAGCCCGACCCGTACGGGCTGGAAGACCAGGATGAGATTCTCGACGACGGGGAGGTCGGCGACGAGCGTGCCGGGCGTCTCGTCGACCCGAACGAAGGCATTGGGCCGGATGTGGAGTCTGATCTGGTCGGTACCGACGTCGGCATCGACGGAGCGGCAGCCAGCGCTGAGGAGGCTGCTGTCCACATCATCAGCGACGACGAGCGATCCCTCTAATCGCAGTGCCCGAGCAGCGACGGGACCCGCTGCATCCACCGATCGAGCCGTACGCCCGCGGGATGTTGGATGTCGGCGACGGTCACCAGATCTACTGGGAGGAGTGCGGGAACCCGTCAGGCAAACCGGCCGTCTTCCTGCACGGTGGGCCCGGCGGTGGGCTGCATCCCAAGGTGCGTCGACTGTTCGACCCGAGCCGCTATCGCATCGTGCTTTTTGATCAGCGCGGCTGTGGCCAGAGCCGGCCGCACACCAGCGAGCTGGCAGCCGATCTCAGCGCCAATACCACCTGGCATCTGGTTGCAGATATCGAGCGGCTGCGTAGGCATCGCGGGATCGAGCGTTGGCAAGTCTTCGGTGGCTCGTGGGGCAGCGCGCTTGCCTTGGCGTACGCGGAGGAGCACGGTGACCGTGTCACGGAGCTTGTTGTGCGAGGAATCTTCACACTCCGACGGAGCGAGCTCGACTTCTACTACAACGGTCCGGCTGGGCAGCTGTTTCCGGAGCGCTACGAGATGTTCCTCGCTCCGCTGGGCGGTCGCTCGTTTGCTGGTGACACCATCTCTGCCTACCACGACCTGCTGTTTGATCACGATCCGGCTGTGCATGGGCCGGCCGCTGTGGCCTGGAGCACGTGGGAGGCCGCCACCATCACCCTCGAGCCGGATCAAGACCTCATCGCTGACTTCAGTGATCCGACCTACGCGCTGGCCTTCGCGCGTATCGAGAATCACTACTTCTTTCATCGCGGCTGGTTAGGGGAAGGTCAGCTGATCGCGAATGCCGGCAGACTGGCCGATATTCCTGGTGTCATCGTTCAGGGTCGTTATGACGTCGCGACACCCGCTGCCACGGCGTATCAGTTGCATCAGGCCTGGCCAAGCGCCGAATTCACGATCGTGCCCGTGGCCGGTCACGCGTTCTCCGAGCCCGGGATACTCCAAGCGCTGGTCGCCGCGACCGATCGGTTCGCAGTTAATTAGAGCTGCTCGCGCATCGCGCGCGTTGTATCCGCCGCCGTCGTCGTCGGAGCTGAAGGAACGGAAAAGCGTTGTTCCGCCATCTCCGCCTGCAGATCGGCGGCGCGAACATCGCAGCTAAAGTATTGAGGCTCCTACGGGCACTTGACCTAGGATGAGGTGTTGACATTCTCCATCGTCTGTGAGGAACCAACTGAGTAGATCAGAGTTCACGGCCAGCGCACCTGATGCGACTAGCGCCCGCGCTCGAGAATCGTCTGCCTTGAATTCATCGAGAAAGGCATCGGGTCCCAGAGCCGAGGACGGCGGTCTGGAGGAGTTCCGCCGGGTGACCGTTCCAGCCTCGGTGGAGATGGTGAACATCCTCGGCCCCCGGGACGAGTTCCTGCGCATCCTGGAACGCGAGCTGGAAGCGGGGATTCACGTGCGGGGCAACGAGATCACCTTGACAGGCTCTCCGGCCGCCATCGACCTCGCCGTTGATGTGATCACTGAGCTGGTGACGGTGTTACGAACCGGCCAGGGACTGACCGCCGACGCGGTAGAGCGCATCTGTACGATGCTCACCGCACGTGAGGAAGCCCGGCCCGCGGACGTGCTCACCCACAACATCTTGTCGGCACGGGGAAAGACCATCCGGCCGAAGACGCTCAATCAGAAGCGGTATGTCGATGCCATCGACAAGCACACGGTGGTTTTCAGCATTGGGCCCGCCGGAACCGGGAAGACCTACCTGGCGGTCGCGAAGGCTGTTCAGGCACTTCAGAACAAGCAGGTGAACCGGATCATCTTGACCCGTCCCGCGGTGGAGGCCGGCGAGCATCTGGGTTTTCTCCCCGGCACGCTGAGCGACAAGATCGACCCCTACCTGCGCCCGCTCTACGACGCGTTGCACGACATGCTGGATCCAGATTCGATCCCACGGCTGCTCACTGCGGGCACGATCGAGGTGGCGCCGCTGGCGTACATGCGTGGCAGGACGCTGAACGACGCCTTCATCATCTTGGACGAGGCACAAAACACATCGATGGAACAGATGAAGATGTTCCTGACCCGTCTGGGATTTGGTTCCAAGATGGTGGTCACCGGCGACATCACGCAGGTCGACCTGCCCGGCGGCACGCGGAGTGGCCTTCGGGTAGTGCGCGGAATTCTCGACAAAGTCGACGACATCACCTTCTGCAACTTGACCAATCATGATGTCGTGCGGCACAAGCTGGTTGGCAGGATTGTCGCGGCCTACGACACGTTCGAGGCGAATCACACCGATGCCTCGCGGGCGGAGCCGGGCGTGCCCGCACAGCCGCCGCGCCCGGGTCGTTAGGCGATGGCAATAATGATCCGGGCCCGGTGGGGAGCTCGGATATGAGCATCGACATCAGCAACGAGTCCGGCGTCGAGGTTGACAATGCAGCTCTGGTCCGACTCGCCACGTTTGCCCTCGAGCAGCTGAGGATCCATCCACTGGCCGAACTCTCGATCCTGCTCGTGGACGAAGGCACGATGAGCGCCTACCACGAGAAGTATCTCGGCGAGCCAGGGCCCACTGACGTACTGAGCTTTCCGATGGATGAGCTGCGGCCACCGACCGACGGCGAGGAGCCGCCGGTGGGCCTGCTCGGCGACATCGTGCTGTGCCCTGAGGTCGCCGACCGGCAGGCACGCAAAGATGGGCGCTCCACCGGCGAGGAGGCAGAGTATCTGCTGGTGCACGGGTTGTTGCACCTGCTTGGCTACGACCACGCTGGGCCGGAAGAGCAGGCCGAGATGTTCGGTCTCACCGACAAGATCATTTCGGCGTGGGCCGTGCAGCGTACGGACCATCCCAGGGGTTCATGATGACCCAGGCCTACTGGCTCCAGCTCGGTATCGCTTTCGTACTGATGATCTTTGCCGGGTTGCTCGCGGCAGCAGAGGCGGCTCTGTCGTCGTTCTCCAAGGCCCGCGCGAACCGGCTGCTTGAAGAGGGCATGCCCGGCGCACGACGTGTCCGCAGGATCGTCGACGACCCACCGCAATACCTGAATACCGCCCTCTTTCTGCGAAGCATGATTGAAATCTCGGCGATCATTCTGGTCGCCAATGTGATCTTCGGCCTGATTCCGAAGACGTGGCAGGCCGGCGCAGTCACCGCCGGCATCATGATCATCGTCTCCTATATCGCGTGGGGAGTGGCGCCCCGGACACTGGGCCGTCAGCATGCGGACCGCGTCGCGTGCGCGGCTGCCGGACCGATCGTGGCCATCACCACGGTGCTCGGTCCATTTCCCCGACTGCTGATCTTGATCGGGAACGCGCTCACCCCTGGCAAGGGTTTCAGCGAAGGGCCGTTCGCTACCGAGGCTGAACTGCGGGAGCTGGTCGACCTGGCCGAGGCCAGCGAGGTGATCGAGTCCGGCGAGCGCAAAATGATTCACTCGGTCTTCGATCTGGGCGACACGATTGCCCGCGAGGTGATGGTGCCGCGTACCGACATGGTGTTCATCGAGGAGTACAAGACTCTGCGGCAGGCCGTCTCACTGGCGCTGCGGTCCGGATTCAGCCGGATCCCGGTCATCCGCGACGGGATCGACGATGTCGTGGGAGTGCTGTATCTCAAGGACGTGATCAGGCGCATCTACGACAAGCCGGACGCTCAATCCACAGAACGGGTCGGGTCCATGATGCGACGGCCGGTCTTCTGCCCGGACTCCAAACCCGTGGACGAATTGCTGCAAGAGATGCAGGCCAAGCGGGTGCACCTGGTGATGGTGGTAGATGAGTTTGGTGGTACGGCAGGAATGGTCACGATCGAGGACATCCTCGAGGAGATCGTCGGTGAGATCACCGACGAATACGACGAGGAAAACACCGACATCACCGAACTGGGGGAAGAACGTTACCGCGTCTCGTCACGGCTGCCGGTCGATGAACTTGGTGAGCTCTTCGGTCTGGAGCTCGACGACGAAGACGTGGAAACGGTCGGCGGGTTGATGGCCAAGCACCTGAACAAGGTGCCCATCGCTGGCTCGGTGGTCAAGTACGACGGATTGGAGCTGGTCGCCGAGCGGTCGGCTGGCCGACGGCACAAGATTGGGACCGTGATCGTTACCAGGATCTCCTCGGTGGAGTCCGAGGCGGACGCGCGAGCGGAGGCGGCTACGCAGATCGTCTCCGAGCAGGCGCGCGCGTCGTGAGCAATGGCGCTGTCGAGGAGCCGCTCGTTCCCGAGGACCCCGAAGACCTGAAACTCGTCACGCTGGCGCGTGCTGCACTTGTCCGTGGCGGAGCCAACCAAGGTGCTTGTGTGCGGGACACCGATGGGCGCGCGTACGCGGCTGCGAGCGTACAGCTGGAGCATCTGAGACTGTCCGCCATTGCCGTTGCCGTGGCGATGGCGGTTTCATCCGGTGCCGGTGGCATCGAGGCCGTAGCCGTCGCGGGCGTGCCTGCCTCCGAGGATGATCTCGATGTGCTGCGCGACCTGCCTGGCTCGGACATGGCGATCTGGTCGGTGGATGTCAACGGCCGGGTCCTCGACATGGGCCAGCTGTGACAGCCTCTGCGGCGTACGTTTCGCAGCACAGCCGTCGAAAAGACTCATCCTGCGCGCTCCCGGGCGGTCGTTTCGCAGCACAGGAGTCGAAATGAGCGACGCGGCGGCGGTCGACCCGGACGTAAGTTTTCGCTCTGGATTCGCGTGCTTGGTCGGCCGGCCCAATGCCGGCAAGTCCACCCTGACGAACGCCCTGGTCGGCCAGAAGATCGTCATTGCCTCCTCGAAGCCGCAGACCACGCGGCATGCCGTACGCGGCATCGTGCATCGGCCGGATGCTCAGCTTGTGTTGGTTGACACTCCTGGTTTGCACAAGCCGCGAACCCTGCTGGGTGAGCGCCTGAATGATGTGATCCGCGCCACCTGGTCACAGGTGGATGTGGTGGGTGTGTGCCTTCCGGCCAACCAGCGCATCGGTCCGGGTGATCGGTACCTTGTCGGTGAGCTCGCCGCACTGCCGAGGATGCCAAGCCTGGTAGCGATCGCGACGAAGTCCGACCTCGCCTCACCGGAGCGGATGGCTGAGCACCTAGCCAGCATTGGGGCGCTGGAGGGCCCGCTCGACATCAACTGGGCCGCGATCATCCCGGTCTCGGCGACGCAACACTTCCAGCTCGATGTGCTGACTGACGCCCTGGTCAGCCTGCTACCTCAGGGCCCGCCGCTGTACCCGGACGGTGAGATCACCGACGAACCGGAGGAGGCCTTGGTCGCCGAGCTGATCCGTGAGGCCGCCTTGGAGGGTGTGCACGACGAGCTGCCACATTCGATCACGGTCACGGTGGAAGAGATGGGGCTCCGTGAGGGGCGACCGGCAGATCGGCCGATGCTCGATATTTATGCCTCCATGATCGTCGAGCGGGACTCGCAGAAGGGCATTGTGATCGGCCATCGTGGCAGCCGGTTGCGTGAGATCGGCGCGGCGGCTCGGCATCAGATCGAGGTCTTGCTCGGGACTCCGGTCTACCTCGATCTGCGAGTGAAGGTTCTCAAGGAGTGGCAACGCGACCCAAAGCAACTGAACCGGCTGGGCTTTTAGCTGTGTTGCGCATTTCAGGCGCAAACACACTAGGTCTTTCTTAGTTATCTGGCTGTTTCCCGGGCGACGCAGCATGCGATCATGACCTAAGACCTTGCCTGTCTTAGCCCAACGGTGAGCCTTTCGCTCGATCGTGGGCTCGCCGAGGAGAGGATTCGCCGCCGATGGTCGCTCATCCGCTTGATCCGCTTTCCGCGACTGAGTTTCAGAGCACAGCTGCGATCCTGCGGCGAGACCAGGGTGTCACCGACTCCTGGCGTTTTGCCTCGATCGAGCTCAAGGAGCCCGCAAAAGCTGACGTCAAAGCGTGGAGCCCGGGCGACGCAGTGCCAAGGCGGTCGCTTTCGGTCCTCTGGGACCGTGAGACCAACCAGACCTACGAGGCGGTGGTGGACCTCGTCGGCGATCGCGTCGATTCGTGGACTCACCAGCCGGGTGTTTGTCCCAACTTCACCGTCGATGAGTACCACGACGTCGATCATGCCCTGCACGAGCATCCCGAGGTGCTTGCCCGCCTTGCGGCACGAGGCATAACAGACCCGTCGCTGGTGCTCTTCGACGTGTGGACATACGGCAAAGCGATGATGCCCGAGCAGTGGCGCGACCGGCGGCTCGGCTGGTGTGACCTGTGGATGCGGGAGACCCCTGAGGGCAATCCGTACGCGCACCCGATTTCCGGGCTCAAGATCATTGTCGACATGAACACCCTCGAGGTGCTCGAGATCGAAGATCACCACGACTACGGCCTTCCTAAGGTCGACGGTGAATACGATCCGCGGGTGCGGGGCACACAGGAGCGCACCGACCTGAAGCCGCTCGAGATCAGCCAGCCGGAGGGCGTCTCTTTCACAGTCGACGGCAACGAGCTGCGATGGCAGAACTGGTCCATGCGATTGGGTTTCAACTACCGCGAAGGTCCAGTGATCTACCAGGTTGCTTTTGATGACCAGGGCACCAGGCGCGACATCGCATATCGCATGTCGTTCGCTGAGATGGTGGTGCCGTACCGGGATCCGGGCTTTGACCACTACCGACGGACCGCATTCGATATCGGCGAGTGGGGCCTTGGCTACATGACAACCTCGCTGGAGCTGGGCTGCGACTGCCTCGGAGAGATTGTCTACGTCGATGCCGTTGTGCCTGATACCCGGGGCGATCCGATGGAGATCCCGCGCGCCGTCTGCCTCCATGAGGAAGACGGCGCAGTGCTGTGGAAGCACGTTGATGCCGAGAGAGGGGCACAGGTCCGCCGGATGCGTCGGATGGTCGTCTCAGCGCACGTCACCGTGGCCAACTATGAGTACCTGGTCTATTGGAGGTTCTATCAGGACGGAAATATCGAGTGCGAGGTACGGGCGTCCGGCTTGATGGTGACAACACCCATGCAGAGCGACGGCGACAGCTCCCCGTACGGCACGACAGTTGACACGCGGACGTACGCGCCATTCCATCAGCACTTCATCATCGCCAAACTCGACCTGGATATCGACGGCGAAGAAAACACGGTGATCGAGGTCGACTCTGCGGCCGCACCGATCAGCGAAGACAACCCGTACGGACTGGCGCTCTCTACGCAGTCCACGACCGTTGAGGCCGAGAGCCAGTCGGCGAGGGACTTCAATTGGCAGACCCAGCGGGTCTGGAAGGTGATCAATCCCAACAAAGTGAACCGGCACGGCAGCAACACCGCATACAAGCTGGTGCCCGGGGCGGCGATCCCCTCGCTGCTGGACTCCTCGTCGCCGGTCTACCAGCGAGCTCCGGTCATTGCCCACACCGTTTGGGTGACCGCGTACGACGATGACGAACGTTGGCCGGCCGGTGACTATCCGACACAGTCGAGTGAGGACACCGGCATCACTCGCTGGATTGCGGAGGACGCGCCGCTGGTCGGAACCGATGTAGTGCTGTGGTACGTCTTCGGCATCCACCACATCACGCGAGTCGAGGACTGGCCGATCATGCCAGTCGACATCATTTCGTTCTGGCTCAAGCCGTTCGGCTTCTTCGACCAGAACCCTTCCCTCGATGCCCCGAGCACGATGTCCAGCAACGGTGGCCATAGCCACCATGAACACACGGGGCGATGATGGGATTTTGGAACCAGTAAGGGCTGAAAGGGTACTGCCATGGCGGACAAGAAGGTCTTCTCCAACATCATCGATGGCGAGGAGCGCCCGGCTGCGTCGGGTGACACGTTAGACATCATCAACCCGTCTACCGGCGAGGTGTATGCAACCTCGCCCAACTCGGGCTCAGAAGACATAGACGCGGCCTTCCAGGCGGCGGCGACCGCGTTTGAGACATATCGATGGACCACGCCGAGCGAGCGCCAGCGTTTCTTGTTACAGCTTGCTGACCTCATCGAGGCCAATGCCGAGGAACTGGTGCGCCCTCGAGTCGGAGAATACCGGCAAGCCATACTCACTGACATTGTCGGACGAGATCGTTCCCATGCTCGACCAGATCCGCTTCTTCGCTGGCGCCGCACGCGTGCTGGAGGGGAGAGCGACCGCGGAGTACATGAGAGGCTTCACGTCCTCCATTCGCAGGGAGCCCCGCGGTCCGGTCGGTCAAGTAGCGCCGTGGAACTACCCCATGATGATGGCGGTCTGGAAGTTCGCCCCAGCACTGGCCGCTGGCAACACGGTTGTGCTCAAGCCGTCGGACGGGACGCCCGCTTCGTCGGTGTGGATGGTGAAGAAGATGCAGGAGATCTTCCCCAAAGGCGTAACGAACCTGGTCTGCGGTGATAGAGATACCGGCGCCGCATTGGTTTCGCACCCGATCCCGGTGATGGTATCGATCACCGGCTCCACCCGGGCCGGGATTGCCGTGGCGACGGCGGCGGCGGCCGACGTCAAGATCGCCCATCTCGAACTGGGCGGAAAGGCCCCGGTCGTAGTGTTCAACGACGCCGATCTCCCGTCCGCTGTCGAGGGAATCAGGGTGGCTGGTTACTTCAACGGCGGCCAGGACTGTACGGCGGCGACCCGCGTACTGTGCCAGTCCGGGATTTATGACGAGTTCGTGGCAGAGCTCGGCAACGCGGCGGCGGCCACGCGGACCGGTTATGACCCCAATGACGAAGATTTGTTCTTCGGGCCGATCAACAACATCAACCAGTTGCGCCATGTCTCGGGTCTTGTGGACCGGGCTGCGGATCATGCCAGGGTTGTGACCGGCGGGAAGCAGATCGGCGATCGCGGATACTTCTACGAGCCAACGGTGGTCGCCGACGTTCAGCAGCGCGACGAGTTGATCACCACCGAGATCTTCGGGCCTGTGATCACGGTGCAGAAGTTCAGCGACGAGGACGAGGCAGTGAAGCTCTCCAACGACAGCGAGTACGCGCTGGCTTCCTCGGTCTGGACCTCAAACGCCACCACCGCCGCTCGGATGTCTGTCCGGCTGGATTTCGGCTGCGTTTGGGTGAACACTCACATCCCACTTGTGGGGGAGATGCCGCACGGCGGCTACAAGCATTCCGGCTATGGCAAAGACCTCTCCGCCTACGCGCTGGAGGAATACACCCGGATCAAGCACGTCATGCAGTACCACGGCTTCGAGGGCTGACCCTTCGCCTCGTACTCACAACTCAACTCGAGAAGGGGTGGCGAGATGGCAGACAAAGGGCTTGAAGAGCAATGTCGTCGGTCTCTTCGGCGGCACTATGCTCGGGATTTCATCGGTGGCGCCGGCATACACCTTGACGATCACACTCGGCGTACTCGCGGCCACCGTCGGCGCCAAGACACCAGTGGTGATCATCGCCGGTTTCCTGCCGATGTTCTTCGCGGCGTACGCCTATCGCGAGTTCAACAGGATCATGCCTGACGCCGGCACCTCCTTCACCTGGACCTCGAAGGCATTCGGCCCCTACATCGGATGGCTGGGCGGGTGGGCAGCTGTAGTCGCCACCATCGTCGTGCTGTCCAATCTCGCCGGAGTTGCGGTTCAGTTCCTGTATCAGTTCATCGGCGGCGTAGTGAACTCGGAGATGATCAGTGGCCTGTGGGAGAACAAGCTGATCAACGTAGCGACGTGCTTGGCTGTTCCTGGCCATCGCGACATATGTCGCTTACCGAGGCATCGACACCACCGAGCATGTGCAGATTGTGCTGGTGAGCTTCCAGCTGGTCATGCTGCTGCTGTTTGCGGTTATCGCAATCGCCAAGTCGGGCGCCTCCGAGGTTGGTGAAGCGTTCAGCTGGTCCTGGTTCAGTCCGGCCGGTCTGACGCTCTCGGCGTTCGTCGCCGGACTGTCCTTTTCGATCTTCGCCTTCTGGGGCTGGGATACCTCCCTGACGGTCAACGAGGAGTCGAAGAACAGCGATACGACTCCCGGGCGTGCAGCATTGCTCTGTGTGCTGTCGATCCTGCTGACCTATCTGCTGGTCTCGGTCGCAACCCAGATGTACGCCGGGCTGGGGGAGACCGGACTAGGCCTCGCCAACGAGGAGGTCTCCGACAACGTCTTCGGCAACCTGGCCGAGCCGATCCTCGGCAGTCCGTTATACCTTGGCCTCTTTCTGGCGGTCCTCGCCTCATCGGCGGCCAGCCTGATCACCACCTTCCTGCCGACATCGCGCACCTTACTCGCGATGGGTGCATATGGGGCGATGCCGAAGGCGTTCGCGAAACTGCACCCAACGCATCTAACACCGAGCGTCGCCACCTTCACCGCAGGCATTGGCGCTGCGGCCTTTTACAGCGTGATGACGCTCCTCAGCGAGGAGGTGCTCACTGACACCATCGCGGCGCTGGGCATCATGATCTGCTTCTACTACGGACTGACGGCTTTCGGTTGTATCTGGTTCTTCCGCCATACGCTCTTCGATAACGCGTTCAACTTCGTCTTCAAGTTCCTGTTCCCGCTGCTCGGTGGCCTCGGACTGTTCGCCGTCTTTGTTATCACCCTGCGAGACAGTGCGAGCCCGGATTATGGCAGCGGCGCGAGTATCGGAGGCATCGGACTCGTGCTGATCCTCGGGCTTGGGCTGATCCTGATCGGCGTGGTGCTCATGCTAATCCTCCGGGCGCGGCAGCCGGCGTTCTTCCGCGGTGAGACCATCATCCATGAGTCGGCGCACGCCATGCGCCCGCACGAGCATCTGGTGCAATGACTCGCTACGGCGCCCAGTTTGGCCCGGATTTCACGTTCCTCGGCGTGCCGGAATGCGATCTTGACGACGAGACCAGCTATTCGGATGCCGATGTCGTGATCTTGGGGGCGCCATTCGACGGGGGCACCTCCTATCGCGCCGGAACTCGGTTCGGCCCGCAGGCCATCCGGATGACCGACTATCTGCCACACGACGGATCGCGGCCTTCGCTGGCATTGCGGGCTGACGGCTTGCAGGACCTCAAGGTCTACGACGCTGGCGATGTGGAGATGTACTCCGGCGACATCGAGGTCGCTCTCCCGGCGCTCGAGGCGGCTGTGCAGAAGGTGGTTCAGGCCGGGGCGATACCTGTTTCCCTGGGTGGTGATCATTCCATCGCCTACCCCGATGCCAAGGGCTGCGCGAATGTGATTGGTGCGGGCCGGGTGTCGATGATCCATTTCGACGCTCATGCTGACACCGGCGATATCGAGTTCGGCTCGCTCTGGGGTCACGGGCAGCCTATGCGGCGGCTGATCGAGTCAGGTGCTGCTACGCGGCGACCGGTTCCTGCAGATCGGGCTGCGCGGCTACTGGCCACCGCCGGAAACCCTGGACTGGATGGCATGGCAGAACATGCGGTCCTATGAGATGACCGAAATCGTGCAGCGCGGGCTTCGCGAGTGCCTGACCGAGGCGTTCACGATCGCAACCGACGATTGTGACGGGGTGTTCCTGTCCGTCGACATTGATGTATGCGATCCGGGGCACGCACCTGGCACTGGAACCCCGGAACCGGGAGGTTTGTCCGCGCGCGAACTGCTGGACGCTGTGCGGCGGATCTGCCTCGAGCTCCCAGTTTGCGGGATGGATGTGGTTGAAGTCAGTCCGCCGTACGACCACGCCGATATCACGGCCGCACTGGCCAATCGAGTGGTCCTAGAGGGCTTGTGCGCGATGGCTCGGAAACGGAGGGATCTCCGCGATGGCACCCAGTGGGACCCGTTGCTGCCACTGCTCAGCGAACGCGCTGCACCGATCCCGGAGGGCACGACGCCCCAGCATCACCACACTCACCTCGGCCACGATAAGGAGAACTGAGAGACGACCATGAGCGAGATGTCGCGATCGGAAGCGGACCTGAGTGCCACATCGGTCAGGACGTCGCCTGGCCCTGAGGTGAGCGTCGGCACCGATGCCGCGTACGCACCGCCGGCTGCTACCGGCCTCGGCCGGCCATTGCGGAACATCTCTGAGGTGAGGCATTTCTTCCGCACTAACGAGGTGCCGATCTATTTCGTCGGCGCAACTCCGTTCAACCTGCTGGGTCTTGACCGGTGGGTGCGCAATTTCTCCTACGTGACCTATTACGACGGCTGGGACGGGGCCCACCCGCGGGTGTTCACCCCCAAGCACAAGCCGTACATCGAGTTCGAGTCGGGCGAAGAGATCAACAACTGGCTCCTTGTCAACCCCGAGGTGCGGGCCTACATGTCCCGCCCAGCGCCGCGCGGCCAGCGGCCGAAGGTCGCCATGGTGTTCTTCGATGCGGAGACCGAGCGGATCTGCGAGGAGCTCGGCTACGACCTCATTCTCCCTGCCGCGGAGCTCCGGGAACACCTGGACTCCAAGCTCATCACGACCCGGTTGGGTAATGACGTTGGGGCGGCGAGCGTGCCGAATGTGCTGGTCACCGTCGCCGAGTACGAGGAGCTGCTCGAGGCGGCGGCGGATGCTGGCCTTGGAACAGATCTGGTCGTGCAGACTGCGTACGGCGACTCGAGGCAAGACCACCTTCTTCATCGACGATGAGACCGGCTGGAAGCGGCATGGTCGCGACATCAGCGGCAATGAGGTCAAGGTGATGAAGCGGATCAACAACCGTCCGGTCGCCGTCGAAGCGGTTCTCACCCGCAGCGGCACCATCGTCGGCCCGTTCATGTCCGAGCTGACCGGGCACCGACGGCTCACCCCTTACCGCGGCGGCTGGTGCGGCAACGAGATGTACCCGGAGGTGCTGAACGAGGACCTGCGGCGCAAGGCCGGTGACCTCGTCGGACGACTGGGCGACCGCCTGGGCGCTGAGGGCTATCGCGGCTTCTTCGAGGTCGACGTGCTGGTCGACACCGACACCGATGAGGTCTACCTCGGTGAACTCAATCCCCGGATCAGCGGCGCTTCCTCGATCACCAATGTCACCGCGGGCGCATATGCCGACATTCCGCTGTTCGCTTTCCATCTGCTGGAGTACTTCGACGTCGGCTTCGAGCTCGACATCGACGAGATCAACGAGCGATGGAGAGAGCTGGCCGCGGTCGACCAGTGGAGCCAGATGGTGATCAAGGAGACCTCGTCCATCGTGCAGTTGATCACCTCAGCCGCGCCCACAGGGCAGTATTCGTACAACGCCTCGGGAGCCCTGGTTTACCGTCGGGCAGCATTGGACTGGCACCAGCTACAGAACGAATCAGAGGCGTTCTTCCTGCGGATCTACGGCGCTGGAGACTACCGCTGGAAAGGCGCCGACCTAGGGGTGCTGGTCACCAAAGGACGCTTGCAGCGGCGAGCGGATGATGGGCCGGATACGCTCACTATCCGTGCGAAACATCTCATCGACTCGATCCGTGCGCAGTACACCGGCCTGCCCTTGGCCGGCGCTGAGGCCAGCGCGGCGCCAGTGGCGAGTGCCCCCTCAATGGCTAAGTGAGTGACACAAGGGTGATCGGCTCAACTGCGAGCCGTCCGCCATTTCCGGTCACGCTCGACAACTGGCAGACGGCGCCACAAATCGGCTGGACGTTCTGCCACTTTGCGGAGATCTTCCCGACCGCGACCATCTCGCGGGGAACGGAGCCGACGGCGCCGCTGGTGCGGCGCATCGAAGCGGTGGCCGACCTGCATTGTCGGGACGCGGACGGGGAACGGACCACGGTCGGCGCGATCATGAAGGCCACCGAGACAGACGGGTGGATGGTGGTCCACGACGGCAGGGTCCTCGTCGAGGAATACGCAGGAGCATTGGAGCCCGCCACACTGCATGTGCTGATGTCGGTCAGCAAGTCCATCGTCGGCGTCTTGGTTGGTGCGCTGGTCGGCAAGGGCGCGATCAATGTGGACGAGCAAGTCACCGCGTACGTGCCGGAGCTCGCTCGGAGCGGCTATCGCGGCGCCACGGTGCGCCAGCTGCTCGACATGCGATCGGGCATTGATTTCTCCGAGGACTATTTGGACCCGGATTCGGGGGTCCGGTTGCTCGAGCAGGCGATGGGTTGGGCAACGCGCCGCTCACCGGACGTGCCGTCTACGCTTCGCGGCTTCTTGCTGACACTCCGCCAGGTGCGTGAGCACGGCGGCCCATACGAATACCGCAGTTGTGAGACTGATGTCTTGGGCTGGGTGTGTGAGGCCGCGGCTGGCCGGCGCTTCCCCGAGCTTGCGGGGGAACTGATCTGGTCGCAGCTTGGGAACGACTTTGATGCAAACATTGGGGTCGACTCTGAGGGCACCGGGCTGTTCGACGGCGGTATCTCCGCCGCGCTTTGTGATCTTGCACGCCTCGGTGTGATGATCGGCCGAGACGGTATGTCAATGACCAACCAGCAGGTAGTGCCGGAGACCTGGATCGAAGGCAGCTTCGCTGGCGGGCCGGACTCTCGAGAAGCCTTTGCGTCAAGCCCAGACGTCATCCGGATGCCGGGTGGCATGTATCGCAATCAGTTCTGGTTCCCGTTGCCCGACCGGCAGGTGCTGTTGTGTCTGGGCATCCATGGGCAAATGATCTACGTCGACCGCGCGACCGGCTTGGTGGCGGTCAAGCTATCGAGCTGGCCGACCCCGCAAGATTCCTGGAAGCTGTACTCAACACTCGCCGCCTTTGAGGCGATCAACGCCGAGGTGGCCCAATAGTCCAGTCATGTGACGATTGCTCAGGAGGTAGATGTGAGCGACGGTAAGAGCGCAATCTCGAAGCTGTTTGGATCCCGCAAGCTTAAGGGAATCTCAGACATCCGAACGTTCTTCAGGACCAACGAGCAGCCGATCTTTTTCATCGGACCAACGGCGTTCAACCTGCTCGGCATCGACCGGTGGGTTCGCAACTTCCAGTACGTCGTCTATTACGACTCCTGGGACTCGGGTCACCCTCGGGTGTTCACACCATCGAACAAACCGTACGTCGAATTCGGGAGCAGCGAGGAGATCAACAATTACCTGCTGCGAGATCGTGAAGTGCAGGAGTTCATGGAGTCGCGGTCACCATCGGGCCTCCGTCCGATGGTCGCAATGGTGTTCTTCGACGAGGAAACCGAGGAGATCTGCCGGGAGTTCGATTACAACTTGATCTTGCCCTCGGACGAGCTGCGTCGGCACCTCGATTCCAAGATCGTCACGACAAAGCTTGGAGAGGAGGCTGGAGCACCATCGGTGCCAAATGTGCTGGGTCGTGCGGACAGCTACCAGAAGCTTGATGAGCTTGCCAGCGCCGCGGGGCTCGGTTCCGACCTTGTTGTCCAGACGCCCTATGGGGATTCCGGCAAGACCACGTTCTTCATCACTTCTGAGACCGAGTGGGACCGCGACAGCGGGAACATCATCGGTGAAGAGCTGAAGATCATGAAGCGGATCAACAACCACGCGGCAGCGGTGGAGGCGGTGAATACCAAGCACGGCACTGTCGTCGGTCCGTTCATGACCGACTTGACGGGTTATCCCGAGCTCACCCCATATCGCGGTGGTTGGTGCGGCAACGACCTGTTCCCTGAGGCTTTATCGGAAGTGCACCGTGCGACTGCGATCAGCCATGTGCGACGGCTGGGCGATCGGCTCCGGCAGGAGGGGTATAAAGGCTTCTTCGAGGTCGACGTGCTCATCGATCTGGATTCGGATGAGGTATACCTCGGTGAGCTGAATCCGCGCATTTCTGGGGCATCGTCAATGACTAACGTGACCGCCGGTGCCTATGCCGACATCCCGTTGTTCCTGTTCCACTTGCTTGAGTTCATGGACGTTGACTACAGCGTCGACGTGGACGAGATCAACGAGCGATGGCGCGAACTCGCGGCAGTCGACGTCTGGGCACAGCTGATCATGAAAGAGCCGAACGACTCTGTTGAGCGTATCCTGGCCGCCCCCCGCACCGGCACCTACCGGCTTGACGAGGACGGCAACCTGTCATTCGTGCGTGTCAGCAACGACTGGCATGAGGTCACCCACGAAGACGAGTGCTTCTTCATGCGCGTGTACGGACCAGGTGACTACCGGTTCAAAGGCGCCGATTTGGGGATCCTCGTTACCAAAGGGCGGATGCAGACGCCGGAAGGCCTCACCAGGCGTTGTCGCAGCTACATCGAAGGGATTCGCTCGATGTACAGCAGCGAGGCGATGCCTGAGCCGCCACTAGTCGCACCCATCGGCTACGTCAAGTGATGCTGGCAGGGATCATGGGCGAGGCGCAGAGGCGTACCGTCACACCTTCCTAGGTCAACTGCGTCCGCGCTCGCGGCCCTCGATGAGACCGATCGGTCCTCGCACGCTCCGAGCATCAGCGGATCCCGTGAACCCCGCCAGGTGACGACCTGCTGCGACGAACGCTCGGATGGTGTCGATCAAAGCGGCGGTATCTTGGGCGGTCGGCCATGAGGACATCTTCACCGAGACCGTCTGGGTCGCCCGATCGATCAGCACCATCTGGCCATGGATGCCCAGGCACAGCTGAAGGTCGCCTAGTGGTCCTGGGACGAACCAGAACTGGTTCCGATACCAGCCACCGGTGAGTACTGACTCCGAGTCAGAGGCCGCGAAGGCACCTCGGATGTCTGGATCGAGTGCGCGAGCCTCGTGTAGCCACCGTTCCGGCAGAACCGAGGTGTTGTGCACAAAGCCGTCTTCCAAGACGAGTTGACCGAACCGGGCTAGGTCTCGTACGCGTGCCGACATGCCGCCGTCATGGATGGCCGAACCGATGCAGTCACAGGTGATCTCGGCGTCGAACTCTGCGCCCATCGGCTGCCAGATCAACAGTGAGATGAGGTCGGCCATGCGTGCGCCCGCGGCGCGTTCACACACCCAGCCGAGCATGTCGGTGTCGGCTGATCGGTACACGAACGGTCCACCATGATCGGTGTCGATACCTAGCCGAGTGAGGTAGAAGTACATCCCGCGTGCATCGTCATGGTCCTCACCGGGCCGCCAGCCCATATATCGCTCCATAACCCGGACCTCAGAGTCAGGGTTTGTGTACTCCTCGCGGAATGCGACTCCGGTGCGCATGTTCAGCAGGTGACGGACAGTTGCACCGTCATACCCAGACCCGACGATCTCAGGGACGTAGGTGCTGGCCTGCTTGTCCGGGTTGAGCAGGCCCTGTTCGACCAAGACTCCGGCTATGCAGCCGACTATGGACTTCGTGACTGACATCAGCAGATGAGGGGTTTCCTCGGTCATACCGTTGAAGTACTGCTCGAACCCGATCTGACCGTCCTGCAGCACCACGACCGCGTCCGTCCAGGTCTCCGCAATCACCTCGGCGAAGGTCGAGGCGTGCCCCGCGAGCCGGTGAACGGTGACATCGTCAAGTACCGGTGAACCACCGTGCTGCTGCCCCAAGGCAGGGCGAGGACCATGCCCGCGAGAGATCCGCTGGGTCGGTATCAGCTCGCGCAGGTGTTGAAACGACCATCGGTTGTACGGGGGATCCTGCCAGTTGGCCAGCGTGGCCCGCGACTCCGCAGGCGGTGGGAAACCGGACATCAGCGGTTCGCGCACCATGCGGGGACCCTACCTCTGACCTGGTTTCCGAGTGAGGAAACGACGCAGGTCGGTTCAAACTCCTTTGGGGGAGCTGCCCTCGGTACTCCTCGCGGCAGACTGGTCGGAGGTAATTGAAGGAGTGTGATGGCGTGGCGCTGCCGACGGTGGCGAGCTTGTGCCGGACATTGGGGAAGGACCTGCACCCGGCCGACGGAATCGTGGTCCCTGAGACCCCGGTCACCGCTGTGCACGTCTCTGAGCTTGTCGACCCGACCTCGTACGTGTCGGGCGGGGAGCTGCTGCTGACCACTGGTTTAGTCCTTCCGTCCAGCAGGATCGGGTGGGAGGGATACGTTTCGCGGCTCAAGAGCATCGGGATCGCCGCACTTGGTATCGGCCTGGGGCCCCGCTACTCCGAACCGCCAGAGGGGCTGGTAGAGGCGTGCAAGGCCTCTGGGCTCACCCTGCTCATTGTCCCGGATCCAACACCCTTCCTGACGATCTCCAAGATTTACTGGACCGCGCGAGCGCGCTCATCTGCGCAGCACCTTCAGGATGAGGTCGCGGCGCACCGGGCGCTCATCGACGGGGCTGCCTCACCTGATCCGCCGGCCGAGATGCTTCGACGGTTGGCGAGGGCCGTGGACGGGTGGGCGGCCAGTCTCACGTCCACGGGCAAGCTCGATCAGATTCATCCCGCCGGCATGGTCGAGGAGGCGGAGGCCCTCCAGTCAGAGATTGAGCGTCTGGAGGTCGCCGGCATCCACTCGGCCGCGTCGTTCGTCGCGCGTGGTCGGTACGTGGCGATCTTGCCTCCGTCGGTCGAGGAGACTGTGGTGGGCTACTTGGCCGTCGGCACGACGGAGCAGCTGTCCGCGGCGCACCGCCGGATTGTGCTCACCGCAGTGGCGCTGCTGAGCATCGACTCGATGCATTGGCAACGCACGGCGCCCAAGCGTGAGGCAACGGCCCGCTCCGTGGCGAACCTGGTGGATCTCGGGCACATTGAATCACATGTGGCAGCCAGAGCAGCACCGCATCCTTGTCACCAGCATCCCAGGTCCTATGTCGCAGAAGCTGCAGGCGCGGCGCGCTGCGGAACTTTCCAGCGGTCTGGGCGTCACGATGCCTGTCTTCATCGAGCGAGCCGGAGGCGGCATCCTCGTCGATGTCGACAGCAATCACATTATCGACTTCGCGTCTGGGATCGCGGTGACAACCGTCGGAGCGTCCGACCCGGCCGTGGTCAGACGTATTGCGGAGCAGGCTGAGCGCTTCACCCACACGTGTTTCCTGGTCACGGAGTACGAGGGATTCGTCGCCGTAGCCGCCGCACTCAACCGGCTTACCCCGGGTGACCACCCGAAGCGGACGGCGCTGTTCACGACCGGTGCGGAAGCGGTCGAGAACGCGATCAAGATCGCTCGTACGGCGACCGGTCGCCCGGGAGTGATCGTGCTCGGGCACGCCTACCACGGACGCACCCTGCTCACGATGACCATGACAGCGAAGAACGTGCCGTACAAGCAGGGCTTTGGTCCATTCGCTCCGGAGGTCTACCGGGTTCCCTCGCCGTACCCCTACCGATGGGCGAGTGGCCCCGAGAAGTGCGCCGAGGAGGCGCTGGCGGTCATGCGCGACACGGTGATCACCGAGGTCGGCGCGAACAACGTGGCCGCGATCATCGCCGAGCCGATCCAGGGCGAGGGCGGCTTCATTGTGCCGCCGGCGGGCTACCTGAAGGCCGTTCAGGAGTTCGCGCAACAGCACGGCATCGTGTTCATCGCTGACGAGATTCAGACTGGACTCGCGCGCACGGGGGCGATGTTCGCCTGTGACCACGAAGGGGTCGTGCCCGATCTGATCACAACCGCCAAGGCGTTGGGAGGCGGCATGCCGCTTTCCGCTGTCACCGGCCGCGCCGAGCTCATGAACACGGTTCTAGCGGGAGGCTTGGGCGGAACCTATGCCGGCAACCCGGTCGCGTGCGCCGCGGCGCTCGGTGCTTTTGGAAACTATTGAGCGGGAGCAGTTGGTAAGCAAGGCACAAAAGATCGAGGCTGCTGTGATGCCGCGGCTTGGCGCGTTGACAGGAGCTGAGTCCGTCGTCGGCGAGGTCCGCGGGCGCGGCGCCATGCTGGCCGTTGAATTCGTCAAATCCGGGACTCGGGACCCTGCCCCAATTACCGCCCGCAAGATAGCGTCGCAATGCCACAGTGAGGGTGTTCTGCTACTGGTTTGCGGCACGTACGGCAACGTGATCCGGCTCCTGCCGCCGCTCGTCATCAGCCAGGAATTGCTGTCAGATGGCCTTGACGTGCTCGAACACGCCATCAAGGCGGCGTCGTGACTATCACGTCCTTCAACCCGCGGACGGGCCAGGCGAACGGCACGGTCGAGGAGATGTCCTGCCACGAGGTCCAGGCTGCCGTCGAGCGCGCGTCCGGCGCTAGCTCGTGCGTGGCGTCAGCCAGCCCGCGGCAAAGGCGAGGCTGGTTGCACGCGGTCGCTGCGGCACTGGTGGCGAACACCGCGGAACTGGTCGAACTGGCCGAGGTCGAGACCGCTCTGGGTTACACGCGCCTCACCTCCGAGGTATCCCGCGGGGCCGGTCAGATGCGCTTCTACGGCGACGTGGCCGCCGAGGGCTCGTACCTCGCTGCCACGATCGACCATCCGACCAGCACAACGCCGGGCCTCGCCCGGGTCAACCAGCCGCTCGGCCCTCTCGCCGTCTTCGGCGCAAGCAATTTTCCCTTTGCCTTCGGCGTGCTCGGGAACGACTTCGGGTCCGCTCTCGCGGCCGGGTGTTCAGTGGTTGCCAAGTCCCACCCAGGGCACCCGCTGTTGAGCGACCGGCTGGCAGGACTCGCACGTACAGCTCTACTCGACGCCGGGGCTCCCGAAGGCAGCCTAGAAATGGTGGTCGGTCTCGACGCAGGCGTCGCCCTCGTCCGGGACGAAGGCGTCGCCGCTCTCGCGTTCACCGGATCACAGGCAGCTGCCTCGCGCTTTGGCGCATCGCCAACGAGCGGCGAAGGGTCATTCCGACATACGCCGAAATGTCGACGGTGAATCCGGTCGTGATCACCAGGGCGGCGGCCGCCACCCGGATGGAGGAGATCGCCGAGGGGTTCGTAGGCTCGTTCACGCTTGGCTCTGGTCAGTTCTGCACCAAGCCGGGTCTTGTGTTCGCTCCGGCCGGAGCAGCAGTAGCCGACGCCATCGGCAGGGCCCTGAGACAAGCCTCGCCTGAGCCAATCATGCTGACCGCGGCAATCGCAAAATCGACAGCCGAAGCACTCGAGGAGTTGAAATTCGCTGGCGCTCGCGTTGTTGAGCTCGTCGAGCCGTCCGTTGCAGGCTGGTGCGCGCCGGCTGCGGTCCTTGAGGCGCCGATCGAGGCTCTACAGGACGGCAGCAGGCTGCTCGGAGAGTGCTTCGGTGCCGTCGCCGTCGTCGTCGAATACTCCGACGCGGTCGAACTCGCCGCCGCGGTCGATCGCCTTCAGGGCTCCCTCGCCGCGAGCGTATTCACCTCTGATGAGAACGACCCGGAGGCCGCGGCCCACCTCGCGCTGCTGTTGCCGAAAGTAGGCCGGTTGTGCGCCAACAATTGGCCGACCGGTGTCGCATACACCTGGGCGCAGCAACATGGCGGTCCGTGGCCGTCGACCTCCTTCTGGGTTACGACCAGGTCGCATCTAACAACCCTCGCGTCGTGTACGCCTCCATCACCGGGTTCGGCAGTCGAGCAGGAAAGGACCTGCCCGGGTACGACTTCCTCGTCCAAGCGGTTGGGGGCCTGATGAGCATCACCGGACCTCCGGGGGAACCGATGAAGGTCGGCGTCGCGCTCGTCGATGTACTCACTGCGAAGGATGCGGTCATCGGCATCCTGGCGGCGCTGCGAGCCCGAGAGTCCGACGGAACCGGGCAACGGGTCGAGGTCAACTTGCTGTCCAGCCTCCTTGGGTCGCTGGCCAACCAGGCCTCGGCCTATCTGGCGACCGCACGCACACCGGCGAGCATGGGCAACCGGCATCCGTCCATCGCTCCCTACGAAACTCTTGCCGCCAAAGACGGGCATCTCGCCGTCTGCTGTGGCAATGACGAGCAGTTCCAGAAACTGACCGCAGTCCTGGGAATCCCGGGAACCGCTGACGACGTACGGTTCGCGAGCAACGGTGTCCGTGTGACAAACAGGGACGACCTCGTGCAGGTTCTCGAGGCGGCACTGGCCGTCGATATTGTTGACGCGTGGACCACCCGACTTGCTTCCGTGGGTGTGCCCGCTGGACGGGTCGGCTCGATCGCCGACGCCTTTGATCTGGCTGAGCGCCTCGGTCTCGAGCCCACCGTGTCCGTCGGCTTGGAGGCCCCACCACAGACCCGCAACCCCATCACGTTGAGCAAGACGCCACTGACCCGGTACGCGGCTCCGCCGCGACTGGGCGAGCACAACCACGACGTCCGCCGATGGCTGACAGAGGAGACCGACCGATGAGTCCCCCACCCCGCTCCTACGCCGAGGAGCGGTTCAAATCTGAACGCGCAGCTCGTACATGTTGAAGATCCGTGACAGCCGGTACCCGAGTGCCTCGTTCACATCGATCATGAAGTTGTTGTCGACGTTGTTCCAGGTCTCGATGATCTTGAGCTGCGGTTCCATCTTGGCCAGCCAGCGCATCATGTCGATCTTGAGCAGGAGACCGAGTCGGTGACCTCGATGGTGGCGTGCGACGGCGGTGTCGCCTTGGCCGCCGACGTGAGGCTGCAACGGATGGGTGAGCACCACGGTGTGCCCGCCGACCTCACCAGTGGCCCGATGCCTCGCAACGACTCGGTACACGCGATCCCCGCGACCCCGCGCCGCCGTTTCGAGGTCGCGAAGCCGCTGCAGATCAAACTTTTCGTCCTCATAGGTCAGATCGCCCATCGGGGCGTCGTTGATAGCGGCAGTCACTTCGACCAGCTCGCTCAGGACCCTGTCAGGGATGGGTGGCTGCAACCGCTCGAGACGGTAGTCGGACGCCGCCGCCTCAGCCATGGCCCAGAGCCGCTCGATCTCGGTCTGATCAACGTCGGCTAGTAGCTGGCGCCTACGAGCGTCGTGGCTGGCGTAGCCGAAGCCGAATCCCTCGACAAAGCGACGCGCACCTTGATCATCTTCGGCCGTCCCGACCCAGATCGTGCTGCGGCCTGCCTCTCGAGCCAGTCGCAACGCCTCGTTCATGATCACTGAACCATGGCCGTGGCGGCGATGATCGGGATGTACGACCACACCGACCCACACCAGATGCAGGTTGTCGCGTGTCGGCAGATCCAGCACCAGCGTCCCGACAGGGTCAGAAGCGTCATCGGGTATGTAGAGATAGTGCTCTGGAGCATCCAGGTCCCAGCCGTAACGCATCTGCCCGGCCATCATTTCAACGATCGGCGGGAACGCATCGGGGTCATCGACCTGACGCGCCGCCTCCTCAATGCCGGCGACCGCAGTGACCTGAGTCATGTCGTCGGGCTTGACGCGTACGAAGTCCATCAACCCAGGGTGCCGCATGCGGGCCTTCCTGTGCCACGCGTTTTTCGAGACAAGGTTTGGCTGTCGCCCGATCCCGGGTGTTACAGTGACGACGTGGTTAGCACTCAGCGCCGTTGGGCGTTGCTCCTCCTCAGCTGCCGCAGCGAGGCCCACTAGGGGCCGGCATCCTCGCTGCGGAGTCTGACGCGCTTCCGGTCCGCTCCACATCCCACAGCGAGGAATCATGTCAGACATCACCACGTTCAGCACTGCGATGAACTCTGCGCAGCCATCGGCTGACGGGCACAACCCCGCGACAACGTCGTTCGGTACGAGGATCCAGCCGGCACCGGTTCAGCAACCCAGCCCGATGCCTTTCCACCGCTACCGGCCGTTCACTCCCATCGATCTACCGGATCGCACCTGGCCCTCGAGTGTGATCACTAAGGCGCCACGGTGGCTGTCAACCGATCTTCGTGACGGTAACCAGGCTCTGATCGATCCGATGACGCCTGCCCGCAAGCACAAGATGTTCGACCTCCTGGTGGAGATGGGTTACAAGGAGATCGAGATCGGGTTTCCCTCTGCGAGCCAGACCGACTTCGACTTCGTCAGGCAGCTCGTCGAGCAGGGCAAAATTCCCGACGATGTGGTCGTCTCGGTGCTCACCCAGGCACGTGAAGATCTCATCGAGCGCACAGCCGAGTCAATCGTGGGTGCCAAGACCGCCACTATCCACATGTACAACGCCACGGCGCCCCTGTTCCGTCGCGTGGTCTTCCATGTCGACAAGGCCGAATGCATCGCTTTGGCGACACGCGGCACTGAGCTTGTGATGAAGTACGCCGAACAGCATCTGGGCGACGTCGAGTTCGGGTACGAGTACTCGCCGGAGATCTTTACCGGTACCGAGATGGAGTTTGCGGTCGAGGTTTGCAATGCGGTGATGGATGTCTGGCAACCGTCTGCTGGCCGCGAGATCATCTTGAACCTGCCGGCGACCGTTGAGATGGCGACACCGAACGTCTACGCCGATCAGATTGAATGGTTCAGCCGGCACGTGCGTAATCGCGAGCATGTCGCGATCTCGCTGCACCCGCACAACGACCGTGGCACGGCCACCGCGGCGACTGAGCTGGCCATGATGGCCGGCGCCGACCGGGTCGAGGGCTGCCTCTTCGGCCACGGCGAGCGCACCGGCAATGTGGACCTGGTCACTTTGGGAATGAACCTGTTCTCACAAGGGATAGACCCCAAGATCGACTTCTCCCGGATTGACGAGATCCGTCGCACCGTGGAGTACTGCACCAACCTGCCGGTCCACCCGCGCCACCCTTACGCGGGCGACCTGGTCTACACCGCGTTTTCAGGCAGCCACCAAGACGCGATCAAGAAAGGTCTGGAGGACCTGGAGGAGCGGGCGCAGGAGCAAGGCATCAGCGTCCGGGAGATCGCCTGGCAGGCGCCCTACCTGCCGATCGATCCGTTCGATGTGGGCCGCACGTACGAAGCGGTCATCCGGGTCAACTCCCAGTCCGGCAAGGGTGGGGTCGCCTACATCATGAAGTCCGAGCACAATCTCGACCTGCCGCGACGGCTGCAGATCGAGTTCTCGAAGGCGGTACAGGCGCACACCGACGCTGGCGGTGGCGAAGTGAGCGCGAGCCGGCTCTGGGAGATCTTCCAGTTCGAGTATCTCGAGCCTGACACTCCATTGCGCTTGCTGAAAGTCGCGACAACTTCGTCGGAGCATGGCCAAACCTCGCTCACCGCGCAGGTCCAGGCCGACAACTCAACCCAGTCGATCACTGGGGAAGGAAACGGTCCGGTGTCGGCGTTCGTGGACGCCATTTCGACGCTCAGCTACAAGGTACGGGTGCTTGACTACGCCGAGCATGCGCTGTCCGCCGGCGGTGACGCGCTCGCTGCGGCCTACGTAGAGTGCGAGGTCGGCGCTGGCGAGGACAGTGTGGTCGTGTGGGGAGTAGGGATGGACGCAAACATCGTCACAGCCTCGCTCAAGGCCGTCACCTCGGCCATCAACAGAGTGAGTTAGAGGTTCTCCGCACGACACCAGGAGCGTTCCCGCCGTGACCGCACGGCGGGAACGCTTATTTCTAGGGCACTAGCGACCCTTCGGCATCATCGGAAGCCGTTGGCCGCTGTCCGCGCTGGAGCGGCGGGCGTGTAGATCCAGGCCTGGAAGAAGGGTCCAAGATCAACTGCGGTGTGCGACTGTGCTGCCGCCATCCACTCCTCGAGAGTGCGGCTCCCCGGATCTTGACTCCAGTCCCTGGCCAGCTTGAAGAACGCGTCGTCCCCGATCACATTGCGGAGTGCCTGGAGTGTCATCGGACCCCGCACATAAACCGCATCGAAGAGGTGCGCCCTACTGGGGTCGATCATGGTGATCTTCCAAAAGTCATCGTTGTTGACAAGTCGCTCGTACGCGCCATTCAGAGAATCATTAGCCTTACGTCCGCCCCGCCGCTCTCTGGCTCCCCATTGGGCCCAGGACGCGTACGCCTCGCTGATGAAGATGTCATTCCACTGCCGCACGGTCACGTTGTCGCCGAACCACATGTGGGCCAACTCGTGGTCGAGCAGGCCCGCCTCGAATCCGGGCCTCAAGATCGACCGGGCGTCATAGACCGGCCGGGTCTGAGTCTCCAATCCGCCGAACCACAGCTGATGCACCGGGACGATGCCTCCGAGTTCGGTAAACGGATAAGGGCCGAACATCGCCTCTAGTGTCCGAATCCGCATCCCTGAGCTGCTCAACGCAGCAAACGCCTTCTTCCGGTCCTCCGCAGGCAGCTTCTCAGACACCGCGTAGACGTACGGCCGACCACGGTCGACGCCCTGCTTCAGCTCGTATTGGCCAATGGAGACGAAGTTCACATAGGTCGCCATCGGCTGCCGGGCGACCCAGTGCCAGGTGTTGTAGTCCTTTTCATTTCCGGTGTCGGCCGACTCGAGCCGGCCGACACTGATGGCCTCCATGCCAGCGGGCACCCGGATCGAGACGTCCATCAGCGCTGGGTCCGACGGGTGATCATTGCCGGGGTACCACCAGGCGGCGCTCTCCGGCTCACCGGCCGCGGTCCACTCGCCTTCACTGGACAACCACGGTTGCACGTCGCCCTGCCGAATGTCGCCGGGTTTACCCGAGTAGCCGATCACGACCTGGAACGAGCTGCCCGTCAGGATCGGTTGTGCTGGCTTGACATAGACGTCGGAGAAACCTCTCGCAATGGATTCTGCGGGCACACCGTTGACGGTGACCTTGTCGGTATGCAGGACCAGATCGAAGTAGAAGGAGTTGAGCTGCTGGGTAGCCCGGGCGCTGATTGTCGTGGTGCCGGTGATCACCTGAGTCGCCGGATTCCAGTCGATCACGATCTGATATCTGGTCACGTCGTAGCCGCTGTTGCCGGCTTGTGGGTAGTAAGAATCGCCGAGACCGGGTTCCCCGTCAGTCGCGTTGGGATTCAGCGCGGGTGGCGTCGTCACGCTGGTTGGAGCTTGCCGCAGTCGGGCGACCGTCAACGCCACACCGATCGGAACAGCCAATGCCACAAGCAAGATCACCGGCAGGATCGCAGCCAGAACGTACGCGGCCCGATGTGGTCGATGCACCGCTGGCTGCTCGGGCGCGACGAGGAACGCCGGTGACTCGTGCGGCGGGGGCCACATCGGGTCAACGCTCGACATGCGCCATGGATCTGAGGTTGCGGTCCAGGTGCCACGCTACGAAGGCAGCGGTCAGTCCGCTGGCCTCGCGTGCCACCCGATCGAGCACCTGGCGGGTATCACTCCAGCGGCCCTCGAGCAGTGCACCGAGCAATGCCAGGGTTTCGGGAGCGGGCCGCGCAGCGCCAGAGGGACGGCATCGTTCACACACGGCGCCACCCAAGGCAGGGGAGAAAGCTCGGTGGGGCCCCGCTATACCGCAGCGGGCGCAGGCGGAGAAGGAAGGTGCGTAGCCCGCAACCGCCAAAGCCCGCAGCAGGTAGGAGTCCAAGATCAACGTCGGTGGGCGAGGTCCGTCGGAGGTGCCAAGGGTGAGCGCTCGCAAGGCTGCCACGAGTAGCAGGTGCTGCTGAAGTGCGGGCTCGGATTCCTCGACCACCAAGCGATCGGCTGTCTCGAGCATCACCTGGCCTGCCGTGTAGGCGGGATAGTCATCGGACAGCGGCTCACCGAAGGCATCCAGCGATTCGACTTGTGTGATCACGTCGAGGGTGTGCCCAACCGCGAGCTGCAGGTCTATGTGGGAGAACGGTTCGAGCCGAGCGCCGAACTTCGAGGTTGTGCGCCGTACGCCCTTCGCGACCCCGCGAATCTTGCCGTGGTGCCGACTCAGCATGGTGATGATCCGATCGGCTTCGCCGAGTTTGTGCGTGCGAAGAACCACTGCTTCGTCACGGTATGTCGGCACCTCGATATTGTCCCTGACATGGCCAAGCCTGCGAGGAGGGCACGACCGGGCGCGGCCTCCCCGCGACCGCACGAAAGCGGAGCCCGACCGCCACAAATCCCCAAAAACCGGCTGCCAACCCATGTGGCGATCGTGATGGATGGCAACGGGCGCTGGGCAAAGGCACGCAACCTGCCTCGGACGGAGGGCCACGCACGGGGTGAAGCGTCGCTGTTCGACGTGATCGAGGGGGCTATCGAGGTCGGCGTGAAATACCTCTCCGCGTACGCGTTTTCCACTGAGAACTGGAACCGATCGCCGGACGAGGTCCGCTGGCTCATGGGCTTCAACCGCGACGTGATCAGGCGGCGGAGGGACCAGCTGGATGCACTGGGGGTACGGGTGCGCTGGGCGGGCCGATCGCCACGGCTGTGGCGAAGCGTGATCACCGAGCTGCAGGACGCCGAGCGCCGCACCATCGACAATGACGTGCTGACCTTGCAGTTCTGCGTCAACTACGGCGGCCGAGCTGAAATCGTGGATGCCACTCGGCGGATCGCACAGCTGGCGGCGGACGGGCGGCTTGATCTCCGCAAGCTCACTGAGGAGCGGTTCCGGCAATTTCTGGACGAGCCCGACATCCCGGACGTCGACCTCTTTATCCGCTCGTCAGGGGAACAGCGGACATCCAACTTCCTGCTCTGGCAGAGCGCGTACGCGGAGCTGGTATTCCTCGATCGACTGTGGCCTGATTTCGACCGCCGTGATCTCTGGCGGGCGATCGAGCTCTACGCGGGGCGTGACCGGCGCTACGGCGGAGCAGCACCTAATGTCGTGATCGGCGATAGCGGCGCTACGTGAGACGGTGACCTGCGGGCTCTCCATTCGTCCCTGGGATCTGCGTTGCCCGTCTGAAGACGGATAACGAGGGTGCTTGGCGCCGAAACGAGCCACGTTTGCCATCGTGAGACGCCAAAACGTGGGCTCCTCAGCAGTTGTTGCAGGTGCCGAAGATCTCCAAGTCGTGACTGATCTCTCGGAAGCCGTGCTGCTCAGCAACAGCGTTGGCCCATCGCTCGACCGCGGGCCCTGAGACCTCGACCGTCCTCCCACAGGTGCGGCAGACCAGATGATGATGGTGCCCCGTCGAGCAACGGCGATACGCCGTCTCACCCTCGTTGCTGCGGATGGCGTCGAGATCACCTGCATCGGTCATCAGTTGCAGGGTCCGATAGACCGTGGTCAAGCCGATGCGTTCGCCGTGATGCCGGAGATCGTCGTGAATCTGCTGGGCGGTCCGGAAGTCACCTCGATCGGACAGGATCTCCTCGACCGCAGCCCGCTGCCGCGTCTTGCGTTGGGCACCCGACGGCTTGCCGGTCGTATCCGCTTTCGTGACAGGCCTAGTCGTCATCTCGATGCTCCTCGGCGGCTTCGGCCGGCCGGCTCAATGCTCATCGTAGTGATCGGCATGGGCGGCATGCCGATGTCCTTCGTGGATGAAGTCAGTGTGGTCGCCGTGCTGCACAGCCGGGTGCCCGCAGCCCTGCGCATGGCGATGCGGGTGGCTTTCAGTGACCGTGTGCGGGGCGGCCAGCAGCTCATCATCATCGACCGACTCCGGGAGCACGGCTGCGGCGCGTCGGCGTCGCAGCAAATAGGAGAGGGGCAAACTCAGCATGAATACTCCGATAGCCAACAGCACGATGAATGCACCCGGCGCCGCGTCTAGGTAGAACGAGCCCACCGCGCCGCCGACCGCCGTGGCCACGCCGATGCCGACAGCACAGATGAGGGCCGAGGTGAAACCGCGCACCAGGTTGCGCGCTGCCGCCACGGGAACGACCATCAGCGCGCTGACCAGCAGTAATCCCACCGTCCGCATTGCCAGCGCCACCGTGACGGCGGCGAGCGAGACGACCGCGATGTGGTACATCCGCACTCGCAGACCCTGGGTGCGTGCGAAGTCCTCGTCGGTCGATACCGCATAAAGCTGAGGTGCCAGTCCAAGGGTCGGCACCAAGACCACGATGGCGAGCACTGCGACCAGCTGCAGGTCGCCTGCTGTGACCGTGGTGAGTGAGCCAAAGAGGTACTGCACCAGCCCTCCAGCGCCCACGCCGGAGATCCCGGATAAGAACACGCCCGCAGCGAGGCCGCCGTAGAAGAGCACGGCCAGCCCGACGTCGCCGGTTGCTTTGCCGCGCTGCCGGAGCACCTCGACAACGACGGCGCCAGCGATGCAGGCGGCCACAGCGACGGGAATCGGTGCCGTCCCGGTCAGCAGCGCCAAGCCAACACCTGCGAGGGCCACGTGGCCCAGGCCGTCACCCAGCAGGCTGAGCCTGCGCTGGACGACGTACGTGCCGATGGCAGGAGCGATCAGACCTGTGAGCAGTGCGGCGATCAGCGCACGTTGCATGAAGGGATACGACAGGATCTCGATCATGGTTCCACGGCACCGCCCAGCCAGCTATCCGCACCTTCCCCATGATCATCAGTGGCAGTCCGACCATGATCGAGATGCTCGTGGCCGCCGAGCCGACGATGGTGCTGCCCAAGATCGCCGAGTGAGCCGTCATAGGCGACTCGACCGTCGCTCAGCACCACAGCCCGGTCGATGAGAGTGCCGAGCGGGCCGACATCATGCAAGACCACGAGCACGGCGGTGCCGGCGGACAACCGCTCGGCCAGCACATCGGCCAGCACGCGCTGATGCTCGAGGTCGACCCCAGACGTGGGCTCGTCCAGGACGAGCAGATCCGGGTGCCCGGCAAGTGCGCGTGCCACCAGCACCCGTTGCTGCTGCCCGCCGGACAGGGCTGCAATGTCGGTGTTGAGCTTTTCGGACAGTCCAACCAGCCCAATGGCGTCATGGATCGCCTCGCGGTCGCGGGGGCCCAACGGCCGGAATGGCCGTCTGTGTGCCAATCGCCCAGCTGCGACAACCTCCTTCACTTTCGACCCGCCGAGTAGCGCCACCGAGCGTTGCGGTACGTAACCAACTCGCGACCACTGCCGGAAGCCGCGCAGGGGCAAGCCGAAGAGGCGTACGGCGCCGCGCTGATGGGGGAGGAGACCTAGTAGGGCGCGGACCAGAGTGGATTTTCCGGAACCATTGCCTCCCAGCAGAGCCACGGCCTCGCCGGCTCGCACCGAAACGCTGACGCCGCGCAGCACGGGAAGGCCGCCCAGTTCGACACTCAGATCGTCGGCCGCGAGCACCGTACGTGTTTCTAGGAGCATCCCCCAGCCTTTCGCAGCGCCACCAGATTGGATGCCATGACTGAGAGGTAATCCTGACCCCTCGACTGACTGGTGATGCCTTCTATGGGATCCAGCACATCAGTGACGAGGCCAAGGTCGCCAGCTATCGCCTCGGCGACGCGGGGCGACACCAGTGTCTCAGCGAAGATCGTGGTCAGCTTGTGCTCTCGCGCTTCGCGCTGGACCTCTGCGATCCGCGCCGGCGAGGGCTCGGAGTCTGGACTGAGACTGATCGCGATCTGGTTCAGGTGATACCGCTCGGCCAGGTACCCGAAGGCAGCGTGAGTGGTGATGAAATCGGTCCGCACACAGTGCGCCAGGCCTGAGCGGAATGACTCGTCAAGACTCGTCAGCTCCTTGTCGAGCGCGTCGGCATTGCTCGTGTAGTCAGCTGCATGATCGGGATCGATAGTCGAGAGCTGTTCCTGCACCGATCGAGCAATCCGAGACATTGACGTCGGGTCCAGCCATACATGCGGATCGAGGCCCGAGTCATCATGCCCGGCTTCCTCTGCATGCTCATCCTCTGCGGGGTGATCGTCGCCGGTCGTCGTCGCCGGTCGTAATGGGACGACGGTCGTTGTGTCGAGTACCGCAGAGTTTCCGCTCTGTGCCACGGCCTCGTCCACCGCCGGCTGGAAGCCCTTCTCATAGATAACCAGACTCGCGGTGGTGAGGCTCGCGACCTGCCCAGGGGTGAGTTCCAGGTCATGTGGCTCGGCCCCTGGCTGGGTCAAGCTGGCGACCGTGGCATGGTCGCCGGCGACCCGCTCTGCGACGAACTGCAGCGGATAAAACGCGCTCACGATGGTGAGCGGGCCACGCGTCTCGGTCGGGGTGGTGCTAGCCGGTCCGGCGCTAGCGCATCCTGCTAATGCCACCAGAGCGAGCAGGCCTGCGAGAACGCCCAGGGGTCGAAGCCTAACTGACATGAGAACCATTTTCATTAAGGATTGAAGGGAAGTCAAATCTCGAGCAGCTGATTCTCCTGCCGCAATCCAGTTCCAGAGCTGCGGGCTGGGTTTGACAGAGTGCTCTCATGCCCAAGGACTATTTCGGCGAACGTGTTGCGCAGCGCTACGACGAATCGACCGCCGACCTGTCTGGCCCCGAGATTGTCGACCCGGTTGTGGACTTTCTTGTCGACCTGTCCTTCGACGGGACTGCCCTCGAGCTTGGCATTGGCACCGGCCGGATCGCCCTACCCCTCGCGCAACGCGGCATCCGCGTACATGGCATCGATCTGTCGGAGGCGATGCTCGCCAGGCTGCGGGCGAAACCTGGCGCCGAGGAGATCGGTCTGACGGTCGGCGACTTTGCAACGGCTACCGTCGATGGACGTTTCTCGGTTGCGTATCTGGTCTTCAACACGATCATGAACCTGACGACCCAGGATGAGCAGATCGCCTGCTTCCAGAACGTCGCCGCGCATCTGCAGCCAGGCGGGTGCTTCGTGATCGAGGTGATGGTGCCCGACCTCCAGCGGCTGCCACCGGGTGACACTGTGAGGGCTTTTACCGTGAGTCCCACACGACTCGGCTTCGACGAGTATGACGTCGCGTCCCAGGGCTTGATCTCCCATCACTACTGGAATGTCGACGGCAAGCTCGAGGGGGACTCGATGCCGTTTCGCTACGTGTGGCCCGCAGAACTCGACCTGATGGCACGGCTCTCCGGGATGTCGCTTCGCGAACGCTGGAGCGGTTGGAACCGCGAGCCCTTCACAAGCGAGAGCAGACAGCACGTTTCCGTATGGGGGAAGAGCCCGTAGGTAGTGTCATGCTCGACAATCGGCGGCACCAGGCCGCAGGTGTCAGAGAGGGCTGAGCTCTCTGTCGGTCGTCTCGGTCAGCCGCTCCAGCAGCTGGTCGAAAACGCGGGCTCGGTCGAACTGGAGTGCGTACTCGCGAGCCCGCTCGGCCATCCTGACCCGCTCTTCGCTGGGCATAGTCACGGCGAGATCGAGGGCGTCGGCGATCGCCCCAGGGGCGTTGACTGGAACGATCATGGCAGTGTCGCCGACGGCTTCACCGATCCCACCAGTGGTGGTGGTGATCACGGGACCGCCGCCTGCCAGCATCTTCTCCACTAGCGCGATGCCGAACGTCTCCACGAACTCTGGCCGCGGCTTGCTTGGTAGTACGAATGTCGCGCAGCCCGCCATCAGATGCGGCTTCTCGTCGTCGTCGACGTCGTCGAGGAACCTGATCCGATCTGCTGCTGAGGTCGTTGCGGCGAGTTGTCGAAGGTGCTCCGCCTCAGGTCCATTGCCAGCGATCACCAGCGTGAGGTTTTGGCATGCCGGGCTTGCAGTGAAGCCAGCGATCAACTCATCCACGCCCTTGGCGCGCGCCAGTCTGGAGAGAAAGAGCACGTAGCCATTGCGGGTGAGCTGCCGCCGTTCAAGCAGCTCCGCCGTTTGCTCGGGGCGCACACTGAGATAGTCAGCGGTGTTGATGGCTGGGTAGGAAATCGCGACACGTTGCCGACATCGTTCGGCAAAGGAGGTGCCATGGCGCGCATCGATCTCCTCAGCCGAGGAGATGATCAGCTCCTTGGTGTAGTCCGACACTGCGACCGGCAGATCGCTGTCGAGATAGGCGGACAATACCTGCGCCGCGGCGCCGAAGCGCCCGTCGGCGGCGCATGAGCGGACCACGTTCGTGACGTCAGAGCCAACCGCCTCGGCAATGGTGGCAACAGAGGCCGGCAGGCCGGTGGAGCGGGCGACTCGAAGCGCCTCCGACACCGCGAGCGTGTGGGGGCTGAGATAGAGCGACATGCAGATGGTCGGAACGCCGTCCGTAAAGAGTTCGACCAGGCGTCCCGTCATTCCCGCGAGGTAGCGTCCGTCCAACACCTTGTAGTCGCCGACCGGCTCCGGGCGTTCCACCTCGATGCCCTTGCTGTAGGGAAGAACCCCGTCGAGCGGCTTCAGCGGTAGACCGGATGCGGCGAGCAGGTCGAGAGGCCAGGTGACGATCCGTACGTCGGTGAAGCCGCGCAACAGCGCGACCTCAGCGAGATTGCGCGCCTCACCCGAGTGACCGCAGATCACCGGGTCGGCTCGCACGACAATGACCAGTCGACGCGGACGGGCGCTGCCGCCCCATGTCTTGCTCTTCAACGCTGCCATCATCGGCCCCCCGTGGTGTGATCATCGGTCTGAGTTGGCTCTGGTCTCATCTGCGCCCATCCGCGATCTCGGCTGGAGCTGGTTTGGCCGCAGCGGCTGGCGGATTCATGGCATCCCGTTGTGATGCGGATGGGGGGCGGGTAGTAGTTCCCCACGCCGACGGCTTTGGTCCAAGCTGCAACTCAAGGTGCCCGCCGCGGTGCAACTCCCGAGCCGTCAGCCAGGTTCGATTCAGCATCTCGCCGTTGAAGATCGCCCGCTGCACGTACTGCACAGGACCGCCGGCCACGGGTTCAACGAATCCGGGCGATTTGATCACCAGCTCCTCGCCGGCGAAGGCGATCCGCGACTCGGCGAACGACGGTGCGTTGAGCAGATAGAGGCTCTGGCCCGCGATCGGGAAAAGGCCGAGCGAGGCCCAGACGTACCACGAGCTCAAGCCACCTGAGTCGTCGTTGCCCGCCAACCCGCCTCGGCCGAGACCGAACATATTGTTGACAGCCGCGTGCACCACTTCCGCCGTACGATCCGGCCGCCCGGCGTAGTGGTAGGCCCAGGGTGCTTCCATGTCTGGTTCGTTGTTCAAACCCTCAAACCGGTTCAGTGCGTACCCGGCTGCGAGGTCCGCGGCGCTCGGTCGTTCTCCCAGCTGCTTGACGGGATCGGCGCCGTAACCGAAGAACCGATCCAGCAGCTCGAGGAACCGGCCTTCGCCTCCGGCAAGGGCGATGCGTGCCTGCATGTCGTGCAGCAGCCGAAACGAATAGTTCCATTTGCCGCCTTCGTAGTACGTCGAGTCCACAAGCAGGCCGTCTTCGGGATTGAAAGCGTTGATCCACTGGTTGGCTAGGCGTTCAAACTCGTTTGCCAGTTGGTTGTCGCCGACGTAGTGAGCCACTTTCGCGGTGCACTGGTACCCGACCGCGAGGTCCAGGGTGTGCGTGACCGGCTGCGCGAGCCCGCGCAGCAGGTAGTCCTCGCCGTAAGAGCGTCGTAGGTCGGTGTCCATATGGCACAGCGCCCAATCCCAATCGATGTCAGGCATTCCTAGCTCGCAAAGATCGGCGAGAAAGGTGTGGGCAAGCGCGCTGGCTTGCCGCGTGAACCGGTCCGCGCCCTTGGCCATGCGGTAGCCGATCGGCAGGTTGCCCTCTTCCTCGCAAATCGTCAACAAGGCGTTGGCCAGCTCCACGGCCCGTGCCGGAAACAGCGCGGCGATCAGCGGCAACTGCGTGCGGTAGATGTCCCACATCGTGCAGATGTCGAACACGTAGGGCCCCTCGCCGGGCCACATCGGGCTTTCCTCCGGCGCGAAGCACGGCTTGATCAGCGAATGATAGAGAGCGGTTGAGAAGATCGTCTTACGGGTGGCCGAGCCTGTTTCGATCTTGATCTTGTCAAGGTGCTGCCGCCACGCCGACGAGGTCTCCTCGCGCCGGCTGTCGAACGCCGCGATGCCCGATCCGCAGTCCGCATGAAGATTGCTCTTCGCCTGCTCGACGCCGCGAAGTGAGAAACCGAATCGCAGCTCGAGCACTTGGCCCGGCGCGGTCGGCCCGCGCCACATCAAGCCGAAGGGCCGCAGCGTCGTGGGCCGGATCCGGTCGAAGTCGAGGCGAGTGCCGCCCGGCATCAACCGCCGGTCGTACCACAGCAGCTGCCTCAGGTCGCCAGCGTCGCACTCCAGGTGCACGGCGAGCGGCGTACCCTCCACGACAATTTCGGCCTGTGCGACCCCCGGTCCAATGGCCTCGATGTGCGCGCGAAGTGGGACTGTCGTGCCGTAGGGAATGGCCAGGCCGCCCATCGAGAAGTCGATCACCAGCCGGGCATCCTTGTGTGCCGGGAAGGTGTAGCGGTGAACGGCACTCTTGGGCCCGACCGTGAGTTCACAACCGATGCCGGAGCCGAGGGTGGTGGCGTAGTAGCCCGGTTCCGCGTACTCGTCGCGCAGGTCCCACGTGTTGCCGAGGCTGTCGAGTGGCTCCAGCATGGGCGTAACTCGGAAGTAGTTGTAGTACTTGCGGATCGCTCCGGTACCGGACTGCTGGAAATGGGTGAAACCCGAGGCGATCTGAGTGTCGTAGAGCTGGGCGGGCACTCCCTCGGTGTTGAGTTGGTAAATCCCGTAACCAGTCGGATAGGCCCCCGAGTACGCGCATACCGAGGCCATGCCGAACGGGTACGTCGCACCAGGATGGGTATTGCCGACCTGAGGTTTGGGCCACCACCAGGTCTCGGCTAATCCTTGCGGGACAGGGAGATCTGTTATCGCGCTGCCGATGAACGGATCAACGTGCTCGATCATGGTCAGCCTCCTGGGCGGGCGGCGCTTCCCGAAAATAGACGGGTCTGGTTTCAATCAGGTTTCACCGAAATGACAGTCTGGCGGATGACTCGCCCTCCCGCCTGGTCGGAAACCTACGTTCACGTTAGTTGCATCCGCTTTGCACAGGTAGCAACCCGTGCAAACCGTCAGCAAGGTACGTGAACGTAGGTTTCAGCAGCCGGCCGTAGCGGTAGGAAAGTGGGTGCTCCAACGTCTGTGAGGCATCCGGTGCGATGCACGCTCACCGGCCGTGGCCGGAACTTCTACGCTGAGGGCGATAACCTTGTGCGCTGACTCCATCCCAGCCGGGGATGGCGCAGCAATATGTCTGGAGAAGAAGTTCGTGGCCTCGACCAGCCGACTCGACAATGTCATCAGCCTGTGCAAGCGTCGTGGATTCGTCTTCCCCGCGGGCGAAATCTACGGCGGTACGCGCTCGGCATGGGACTACGGACCGCTCGGCGTCGAGCTCAAGGAGAACGTCAAGAAACAGTGGTGGCGCTCGGTGGTCACCGGGCGGGAGGACATCGTTGGCCTTGATTCCTCGGTGATCTTGCCGCGCCAGGTGTGGGTGGCCTCGGGGCATGTCAATGCGTTCAACGATCCGCTGACCGAATGCCTGTCGTGTCACCGGCGCTTCCGAGCTGATCATCTCGAGGAGGACTTCGAGACTCGGAAGGGCCGCAAGCCGACGGGTCTGGAGGAGATCGGCTGTCCACACTGCGGTACCCGCGGTCAGTGGACAGAGCCGCGGGACTTCAACATGATGCTCAAGACCTATCTCGGCGCAGTTGAGGATGAGTCAGGTTTGCACTACCTGCGCCCGGAGACTGCGCAAGGCATCTTTGTCAACTTCGCCAACGTCGTTCAGGTGACTCGCAAGAAGCCGCCCTTTGGCATCGGACAGATCGGCAAGTCCTTCCGCAATGAGATCACTCCGGGCAACTTCATCTTCCGTACCCGCGAGTTCGAGCAGATGGAAATGGAGTTCTTCGTCAAGCCCGGCACTGACGAAGACTGGCACCAGTATTGGATCGACGAGCGCACCCGTTGGTACACCGAACTAGGTCTGGCAGCTGAGAACCTGCGGCAGTTCGAGCACCCCAAGGAAAAGCTTTCGCACTACTCGAAACGGACCGTGGACATCGAATATCGGTTTGGTTTTTCTGGTAGCGAATGGGGTGAGCTCGAGGGCATCGCCAACCGGACCGACTTTGACCTCTCAACCCACACCGAACATTCCGGTGTCGACCTGTCCTACCTGGACCCCGTAACTGGCGAGCGATACGTGCCCTACGTCATCGAGCCAGCGGCGGGCCCCAACCGCGCGATGATGGCCTTCCTCGTCGACGCGTACGACGAGGACGAGGCTCCCAACACCAAGGGCGGGGTCGACAAGCGGACCGTGCTCCGGCTCGACCCCCGGCTGGCGCCTGTGAAAGTTGCCGTGCTTCCGCTGTCTCGCAACGAGGCCTTGTCGCCCAAGGCCCGTGATCTGGCAACGCGGCTCCGGCAGTTCTGGAATGTCGACTTCGACGACGCCCAAGCCATCGGCCGTCGCTACCGCCGACAGGATGAGATCGGTACGCCCTACTGCGTCACGGTCGACTTCGACACCCTCAACGACCAGGCCGTCACGGTGCGCGAACGCGACTCGATGACCCAGGACCGGGTGTCGGAGGACAAGGTGACCGAGTACCTCGCCCAGCGGCTTCTCGGTTGCTAACCACCACCCTCTCCAACCCCGACTTGTCAGCGCCGGTGGCTGCTATGGCGACCACCGATGCTGACAAGTCGGCGTTGAGGGTGGGGGCGATCGAGGTCGATCCGCCGGTTGTGCTCGCACCGATGGCTGGGATCACCAATGCGGCCTTCCGGCAGCTGTGCCGCGAGCAAGGTGAGCGCGATTCGCGCGAGCGGAGCGAGCCACCGAGTGCCGTCGCCGGCCTGTACGTCTGCGAGATGATCACTTCGCGCGGGCTCGTCGAGCGGGACCGCAAGACGCTGTCCGATGCTGCAATTCGACCCGGGGGAGCGGGTACGGTCCGTCCAGCTGTACGGCGTCGACCCTGCGATCATGGCGCATGCCACAGAAATCTTGTGCAACGAGTACGGCGTTGATCATGTCGACCTGAACTTCGGCTGCCCAGTCCCCAAAGTCACTCGCAAAGGTGGGGGAGCAGCGCTGCCGTACAAGCGCGACCGGCTCCGGATGATCTTGGCAGCCACCGTCCGGGCGGCCGCCCGGTACGGCGTACCGGTGACGATGAAGACCCGGATCGGTATCGACCATGATCATCAGACGTTCCTGGATGCCGGCCGGATCGCCGAGGAATCCGGTTGCGCAGCAATTGCGCTGCATGGCCGAACCGCACAGCAGGCGTACGCCGGGCAGGCCGACTGGGACGCGATCGGCAAGCTGAAGGATCACGTCTCCATCCCAGTGCTGGGCAACGGCGACATCTGGGAGGCCGCCGACGCGCTGCAGATGATCCGCCAGACCGGAGTCGACGGAGTGGTCATCGGACGTGGCTGCCTCGGCCGGCCCTGGCTCTTCCGCGACCTGGCCGATGCCTTTGCCGGCCGTCAGACCCAGACCCTCCCGAACCTTGGTGAGGTGATGAAGATGCTGCGCCGCCATGCCGAACTGCTGGTCGGCCTGTCCGGACGAGCTGCATGGCCTGAGCGACCTGCGCAAACACATGGCCTGGTACTTCAAGGGCTTTCCCGTCGGCGGGGAGTTGCGCCACCGCCTGGGGATGGTCTCCTCACTCGCCGAACTCGACGGCCTGCTGTCCCAGCTCGATCCCGAGATTAGTTTCCCGACCTCGGAGCTTGGGTCGCCCCGCGGACGGCAGGGTGCGCCGCGCGCCAATGTCGCGCTGCCCGACGGCTGGCTGACCGACACCTCCGGTGGTGATCTTGATCTGGCAGCCGCGGAGCTGGGCATCTCCGGTGGCTGAGGAGGTCACTCCGCGCGCCAAGGCATGGGCCGACACGATGGCTGGTCACCTCGACGGCGACCTGGTGCGCGCCCACTCAGGTCCGCTGGCCCGCCCGGGGCCAGGACCCATCGTGCGTCGTGAGCTTCGGGAGCAGCGCGAACGAGCGACGCTCCGGCCCGGCGCTGCCTTTGCCGAGGGAGCAGGAAATCGGGCCATCGCGGAAGAGCCCGATGACGAGCGCACCTGCTTCGAACGTGACCGCGATCGGATTGTGCACTCCACTGCGTTCCGGCGGCTGGCCGGCAAGACGCAAGTCGTCGTCTATCCGACCGACCACCAACGCACCCGGCTGACCCACGCCCTCGAGGTGGCCCAAGTCGCGACGTCGATCGCTCGTGGGGTCGGTGTCAACGTGACCCTGGCCGAGGCGATCGCTCTCGGCCACGACTGCGGTCATGGGCCGGGCGGACACGCGAGCGAGGATGCCTTCGACACCTTCATTCCGGAGGGATATGACCACGGCCCCTGGGGTGCCGACGTCGTGCTGCAGAGTCTCAACCTCTGCGCCGAGACCCTGGACGGGATCCGAAACCACTCCTGGTCACGGCCAGCGCCGCTAACCGTCGAGGGCCATATCGTCAGCTGGGCCGACCGGATCGCCTACTGCGCGCACGATCTCGAGGACGCCATCCATGCCGGGATCGTGGCGCCGGATGATCTTCCTGCTGAGATCGTCGAGGTGTGCGGGCGAACCCGACGGGAGCAGCTGAACACCTTCGTCCGGGCAGTCGTACGATGCGGTCGAGGAGCACGGCGAGGTCGGGATGCCCCAGGAGGAAGCGGGTGCTCTGGCGGCGCTGCGGGCGTTCAACTATGAACGCATCTACGTACGGCCGGCCTCGCTGGCGCAATCTCGCGCGGTGATCGAGGTGCTGCAGGCGCTGGTCGAGTACTACAGCGATCAGCCAGGCCTCATGCCGGACGTACCCGAGCTCCCGGCTCAGTCCGACGCCGCGGTACGTGCGGCTGTGACTTATGTGGCTGGGATGACCGACAGATACGCCTTCGACATGGCGGTACGCCACCTCGACTGGCCACCTGAGCGGCTGCCGCGCGGCATCGACCGAGACATCTGATACCTAGTGAGCGCTCGTTAACGGTTGGTAACGCCGGTCTAACGCAACTTGGCAAACCGCCGTAAAGCGGCCCGGATCGTGCTGTAATCGGCCCGGTGGGGCAGCGCGTACGCGGCATCAGCCGGGTGTCGTACGCCTGGCGGATCGCCGCAACTGTGCTGGGTATCGGGCTGCTGCTCAATGGCTCATTGCGCATGAGTGATGATGCTGTGGCCGTTGGGACCGCTATCCCAGTACGCATTCTCTCCCGCCAAGGACGCGACCATCGTGATCACCCGGGTCGAGGGCCTGCTCGCAGACGGACGACGCATTGACCTCCCGCTGCGCGTCGAATCGGCCGGGATCAGCCGCGCCGAGATCGAAGCGCGCATCCCCGAGATCACCGCTGACCCTGCCGCTGCTCCGATCCGTTGCTGAGGGGTGGACCTCCCGACATCCGGCAGAGCCGGCGCTGCTACGGGTCTGGCTCGTCCAAGATCAGACCCGGCTCGTCGACGGTCGGGTTGGCCCGGCCCGCCTGGTCGAACTCGCCACATGGGAATTGCCCTCATGAGGACGTTGCGGTCCGTGGTCTCATGGTTCATGCCGGTGGTTCCGGAGTCGCGGGTGGCCATCCTGCGCACCGTGCTCTACCTGTTCGTGATCATCGACATTCATCTCTTCGTGCGCGGACCCCATCCCGCTGAGCAGGCATCCAGAGCTCTACCAGCCGCTGATGATCGAGCGCCTGTTTCACCTGCCCGCGCCCAGCGTGCCGTTGACCATCACGCTCTACCTGATCTTGATGGTCGGTTGTCTAGTAGCCGCAGCCAACGTGCTGCCCCGCCTGGCCGGTGGGGTGGTGGCTGCCGCCTTCACCTGGTGGACGGCGATCGGCATGAGCTACGGGAAGGTCGACCATGATCATCTCGCACTCGTGGTCGCCTTGTGGGTTTTGCCAACGGTGGGTGTGATCGCGGACCGGTGGCGCAGCGTGGAGCGCTCCGCGCAGGCCGGATGGGCGCTCAAGTGCATCCAGATCTCGGTGGTCTTCACCTACTTCTTGTCCGCGCTCACCAAGATCCGCAGTGGCGGCTGGAGTATCACCAGCTGGCCGGATAGCTCGATCCTGATGTGGGCGATCGTCCGGCGACCACATGGGCTGGGTCAGTTCCTACTGCCCTATCCAGAGCTGCTTCACCTGATGCAGTGGTTCTCCTTCACCGCTGAACTGACGGCGGTCGTGGTCTTGTGGCTGCGCGGCCGAGCGCTGCTTGCGGCGGCAGTGTTCTGGATGGGGTTCCACGTCTTCACCTTGGCGATCTTGTACATCCACTTCGCGCCTACAGCGATCTGCTGGCTGGCGTTTGCTCCGCTAGAGCGACTTGGTCCCTGGCTGCGCCGGGTCAAAGCCGGGCGGAGGGAGCGCGCACGCGGGCGATCCGCCCGGCATCCGGTGCCGGTTCTTCGCGATCAGGCCGTAGACAGCGGCGGCTAGCGCGCGAATGACTGGCAGGTCCATCAGCATGACCGGCAATCTCGTACGGGCCGCCGCGGAACTTGAGCCATTCGGCGAAAGCTGCGGCGCCACCGTAGATGGTGCCCTCTGGGCTTACCCACAGTGCCTCGCGCTGGGTACGCTCCGCCGTCGTGCCGAGCGCCGCCAGATCGGTGAACTGCCAGGGCACGAGCCGGGCATTCGGTCCCTTCCGACGGTGCAGCCGCCGAGCCAACCAGTGGCGCTGGAGGTGCAGAATGCACAGTCGCCGTCGAAGATAATCCAGGGCACATCACGGGCCATCTCGCCACGCCCATGTCGGAATCTACGTGCACGTAGCTTGCTGCGTCTGCATCGCTTGCAAAGTATGTAGACCATCAGAACCTGTGCAGACCATCGGACCCTACACGAGCTGACGCTTCACCTACGGGCGAGCTCGTGCGACACTTTCGGCTAGAGTCGCCACATCGTCCGGGCCGGAACATAGACTCCCGTCCGTGGCTGGGCGGATCAACGCCGAAGACATCGCCGCCGTACGAGACCGGGCCCGGATCGAGGAAATAGTCGGCTCCTACGTCACCCTCCGCAGCGCGGGCGGCACGATGAAGGGCCTCTGCCCTTTCCACGACGAGAAGACCCCCAGCTTCCAGGTCACACCCTCCCGCGGGTACTGGTACTGCTTTGGTGCCTGCGCCGAGGGTGGCGACGTGATCGACTTCATGCGCAAGATCGACAACCTCACCTTCGTCGAGGCGGTCGAGCGGCTCGCTGATCGGGTGGGCATTCAGCTGCGCTACACCGACGATGCCGGCACCCGGCCCGAGCCGGGGGCCCGAATTCGCATGGCAGAGGCACTGCGGCTGGCGGCGGAGTTCTTCGCCGAGCAGTTGGGCAGCCTGGACGCGGTCGTAGCTCGACAGTTCCTGAACGAACGAGGGTTTGATCGCGAGGTGGCCGAGCGGTTCGGGGTCGGGTTCGCTCCGCGCGATGGCCGCGCCCTGCTGCAGCATCTGCGGGGCCGAGGGTTCCGCGACGTGGAGCTGGTATCGGCCGGGCTGGCCCGCGAGTCTGGGTGGGACTTCTTCCAGGGCCGCGTGATGTGGCCGATCCGCGACTCGGGGCGGCAAGTGGTGGGCTTCGGGGCTCGCCGGCTGTTCGAGGACGACCGAATGCCGGCGAAGTACATCAACACTCCGGAAACCCTTCTCTACAAGAAGTCTCACGTGCTCTATGGACTGGACCTTGCTCGCACCTCGATCAGCAAGAAGAGCCAGGCGGTCGTGGTTGAGGGCTACACCGACGTGATGGCGGCTCACCTGTCCGGTGTCGATACGGCGGTTGCCTCCTGCGGCACCGCCTTCGGTGATGATCATGCTCGGCTGCTTCGGCGGCTGATGGGCAATCATGATGCGTTCCACGGGGAAGTGATCTTTACCTTCGATGGTGATGAGGCCGGACAGGCGGCCGCGATGAAAGTGTTCGCGGGTGACCAGAACTTCGTGACCCAGACCTACGTCGCGATAGAGCCGACCGGCCTCGACCCATGCGACCTGAGACTCCAGCGCGGCGAGGCGGCGGTTCGTGAGCTCGTCGCCCGGCGGGTGCCGCTGTACCGCTTCGTGATGAACAACGTGCTGAAACAACATGATCTTGATCGGGCAGACGGCCGACTTGCGGCACTGCGGGCGGCCGCCCCGCTCGTTGCGAGCATCAGGGACAACGCGCTGGTGTCGGGTTACGCTCGCGAGCTGGCCGGCTTGCTCGGCATGGACCTTGAGGAGGTGCGCGCCGAGGTGATGCGTGCCGCGGCCAAGTCCGGACGCCGCCCGGCCACGGGAAGGCCGACGACCGCTGATCCACACTCCGCTGCCGTGCCGGAAGCCAGCCCGGCACTTCCGCTGCTGCCCAATCCTCGACGATCGGTTGCTCGCTACCGAGCGACAGACTGCCAAGCTGCTGATTCAGAATCCCGGACCTTTTTCCCGAGGCCTGGGACGGCCTGACCACAACCGACTTCACTCACCCGGCGTACGCGGCAGTCTTTGCCACGGTGGAGAAGGCTGGGGTCGAGCTGGGTGGCGCCAAGGTGACTGCCCGATACCGAGTGGGTGCATCGAGTCTCGGAGGCATGCGACGCGGATGAGATCCGATCATTGGTCGCGTCGCTGGCCGTCGAGGCGCTGCCAGTACACGGCGAGGTGACCGTGCGCTACGTGATCGCCAACTCAGCAGCGCTCCAGTTGCTCACAGTCATGCGTACCATCGCTGCGCTGAAGTCCAGGCTGCAACGTACGAACCCGGTTGAGGAACAGCACAAGTACAACCAGATGTTCTCGGAGCTGGTGGTGCTGGAGGCGCGACGTAAGGCCCTGCATACCCGCAGCATCGGCGCCGAAGACTGAGATTGCCCGCCGCACTATGAGCGTCGGGAATCGCGCGCCGACGAGCGGAGGAGTGCTTCCCTGCACGATGCGCGAGCAGGGCACCAGGCGAGGGTTATCCACAGATTTCGGTTTGACTAGGTGTTGCGAGCGGCACCCGCTGCCTCAGAGTATGGGCGTGACCGAGCTCTCCGACGATGCAACTCATGAACCACTGCTGACACACGCCGACGTTGTCGAGCTGCAACGGCGCGATCGAAGCCGGCCTGCTGGCGCGGGATGCTCGAGTGGCAGGCGCAGGTTTCGCTGATGCCACAGACGAGGAGCTGAGACTGCTCGAAGATCAGGGCGCGCTGGCGCGGCAGCGATTCATCCGAGCCAACTTGCGGCTTGTCGGGATGGTCAGCAGACAGTTCGCAGCGCGGTGCCAGCTTCCCGATGCGGAACTGTTCCAGGAGGGATGCATCGGCCTGATCACGGCTGTCGAGCGGTTCGATCATGCGCGAGGTTACCGGTTCTCCACCTACGCCCTGTTCTGGATCCGCGCCTTTGTAGGCGCGGCTGCCGCAAAACATCTGGGGGCAATGAACCTGCCAACCAGCCGGGCCGAGCAGCTGCGGGCCGCGCATGGGCTGGAGGCTGAGCTCACTCAGAGCCTGGGTCGCGCTCCGACGCTTCGAGAGCTGGCCGACGCGCTTGGCCGCAGCGAGGATTGGACGGCCGGTCTGCTCTGCCCACCAACGCCCGCGGTCGCTGGAGCTCGTGGACGGCAGCACGCTGGATCGCCTGCATGCCCGCGATGAGCTGGATGCGCGTCCTCGCCGAGCCGCGCCCGTGCGGGAACTGCTGTTCCGCCTGGACGACCTTGATCGTCGCGTTCTGGAGCTTCGACTGGGGTTTGCCGACGGCGAGCCCAGGTCATTCGCGCACACGGCGCGGGTGCTTCAGATCTCAGTCACCCGGGTCCGCCGCATCGAGGCGCGGGCGCTGGAGACGTTGCGCGGCTTCTGCCCACGGCAGGCGTCAGCTCAGCTCTGAGAGCCCAAGGGACAGCGGGCCGAGCACAATGGCCGCGTGGGGAACGAACACGGCACGCGGTTCGGCCTGGTGGTCGCGGAGCCGTGGCTTGCCGCGGCGGTCTATGACTCGTGGAGATCCTCGCTCGCGGCGCAACCGGGCCGACCCGCCCGGATCCTCGCCTGGGCGAGGACGTCGACGGGGTACTGCATCGCCAGCCCGGCCACCTTGTCGTACGGAGACGAAGAGGGGTGGAAGCACGTCGGCTGGCACGAAATCGAGCGAGGCGGCTGGAATGCTGAGCTACGCAAGCTGAGCTGGGTGCTTCATGCAGCGCCAGGCAGACCATCGCCCCGCGGCTCGCTCGAGCTCGTCGAGCCTGGGCGATTGCCGGAGCTTTTCCGAGAGCGCATTTCGGCAACGATTGCTATTGAGAGGTTCGTCCCTTTGGTCGGAGAGCGCGGCGTCACCATCACCGCCCGTCGTGATCTTGGCGGTAGCGGTACGGTCGCCTGGCACAGCACGCTCACGCGCGGGCTGAGCTGGGAGTCCGATGGCGTACGGGCCGCTGTTGATCAAGCCATGGAGGAGCTGAGAACGGAATACGACGTAGGCTGACCGGGCTGCTAAGGTACGTAGCCGCGTGGTTGTCAGTCCCCTGTAGCTCAATTGGCAGAGCATTCGGCTGTTAACCGAAGGGTTGTTGGTTCGAGTCCAACCGGGGGAGCTTGACTAGGGGTTTTACCGTATCAAGATCGGCTAACCCCCCGTTTACCCCCCTTTTTCAGATCGGATCTCTGCGGGTCTCAGGCCAGGCCACGCTTGCCCTCTCCAAAAGCCCGGCCACTTAGCAAGGCGCATTCCCGGCGGGCCTTCTCCGTTGTAGACCCTGCGTTCGGGCACCTGGCAACGGCCCGTCGCTGGCCAGATCACCGGCAGCGTTCTCTCGGGCGTTGGCGCCCTCGCTTGCCGGTCGACGCTCAGTCCGCCAACCCGTGCCGCGACGTCGCCCGAATCTCGACCAAGCCAAAGCGGCCGCCGACAACTCTGACTTCCGACGAGCTCAGACGCCTTCACCAATGGCTGGGTTTCGATGAGCAGTCGATCGGGCGTGATCTTGTCGACCTCCCGTTCAGCTGCCGACCAGCTCGGGCACGCGAAACCCTCGCCGACCGCCGACATCTATATGGGCGGCAAGAAGCGCGCGACCGAGCGCCTGAGGTGCTCGAAGATCTCTTCACTTGATTGGCTCGGCTCTCGGTCCGCTGCCTCGTAGACCGCTCTGGATTGATTCTTGCGCCGCGCTTGCTAGCGCTGGTCTGCCTGCTGCTCCAGCCATGCTTCGACGGCTTCGCGGCGATACCGCACGTGGCGGCCCACCCGATAGCCGACGGGGCCGTCGCCCTTGTACCGCCAGCGGTACAAAGTGTGAACGGGGATGCCCAACATCTCCGAGAGATCCGTGAGCGACAACAGTCTGTCACCGGCCTGGAGTGCCATGATCATCTTCTTTCTCGTGGATCGCAGTTCGACGCAGGGTCCGGCCCGCCGAGTCAGCGTGGCGACCTGGTGCAGTCGCGGGGCCTTCGGGCAAATCGGCTCGGCCGGGCGGCGCGACCGGTCGAGGACCTGCCGACCGTCAATGCCCTAAGTCGGGAGGCGGCAGCAGGCGGTCATCAAGATCAAGAACAAATTGAATCTCTCGACGGTTGGATGCGACTAACGCACAGTGCGGTTAACTAACGCCGAGTGGCTAGTGATCGGACTGTAACCGACTCGCCATGGACACCAGCCTTTCCGTCCACTCGGGGACGCGGCTCAGCGCTGCGGACGTCTGCGTCCGGCCGGCACGCGGTCTGGGATCACGGGGCCCATCCCGTTGTGCGAATCGCTAGGAACTGTTATCGAGCAGGCCCAGCTCCGCCGCCCGATGTGTCGCTTCGGTTCGTGAGCGGCAGCCGAGCTTCATCAAGAGGTTGCTGACGTGCATGTCGACGGTGCGTGGACTGACGAACAGCGCCTTGGTGATCTCGCGATTCGTCCGCCCCACCGAGACGAGGCGGAGGACCTCGAACCCACGTCGCGACAAGCCGGCGTGCTCGAGCCCGCTTGCCGCTCGACTGCCGAGTCGCTGCTGGACCTGCTCACCGAGCAAAGCCAGCTCTTTTAGCCACAGCGGTCGCGAGAGGGCTGGCGCGGAGCCGTCGCGCAGCGCGGTAGGTGGCGGTCAGGTCGCTCGATTGCCAACCCACGCTCCCCGTTGGCTGTCAGCGCGATGCCGACTCGGAGCTCGGTCTCGGCCCGCCCATACGGGGCGAGGTCGCCGAGGATGTCGATAGCCTGTCATCGTGAAGTCGACGTAGGCCATTTGGGTCCGGCTTGGGTTTGATCAAGCGATGCCAAGTGTGCCAGCCAATCCCTTGCCGTAGCAGCGCCCACTTGCCCGGGGCGCCGCCGTGCTTCGCAGCAACTGGGCTTGCTGACCTTCACCCGATGCCGCCCAGCTCAATCACCCCTGGGTATGGGCGATCGCGGCTAACCGGAGCATGCTGAGTGGATGAAGCGCCAGGTGGTGATCCTCGGGGCGGGGTTCGGTGGGCTGGAGCTGAGCACGTTGCTTTCTGAGCGGCTGGCCGACGAGGTGGATGTAACGCTCATCGACCAGAACGATGCGTTCACCCTCGGATTCTCCAAGCTGGACATCGTCTTCCATCATCAGACCCGAGATGATGTGCAGCTGCCGTATCGGCGCCTGGCAAAGCCGGGGGTCGCGTTCCGGCAGGAGACGGTCCTCTCCATCGATCCGCAACGCCGCCAGGTGGCCACGAATGAGGCGACCTACGACGCCGACTTCCTGGTGGTGGCGTTGGGCGCTGACTATGATCTGGCGGCCACGCCTGGCTTCGTGGAGGGCGGCTTCGAGTACTACTCGGTCGATGGCGCTGAGCGGCTGCGGGACGAGCTGCCGTCGTTCCGTGGCGGCAACGTGTTGCTCGCAGTCTTGTCGATTCCGTTCAAGTGCCCGCCCGCGCCGTATGAGGGAATCCTGCTGCTGCACGACTACCTGGTCGAGCGTGGGATCCGCGAGACGGCTCAGTTGCATGTGGTCACGCCGCAGCCGGCACCGATCCCAGTGTCATCGCAGGCCTCGAAGGCTGTAGAGCGAACGATGGCGGCGCGGGGTATCGAGTACACCAAGCATCGTCGCGTCTACGGCATCGATCCCGCCGACAAGGTTGCGCATTTCAAGGACCATGACGAGCCGTATGACCTGTTCATCGGCATCCCGGTGCACAAGGTGCCCGACGTGCTGGTGAAGGCGGGGCTGACCGAGAACGGGTGGGTGAAGGTGGACCCTTTCACTCTCGCCACGCCCTTCCCTGGTGTCTACGCGCTCGGCGATTGTGCCGAGACAGGGATCCCCAAGGCCGGTGCCTTCGCCGAGTCGGCCGCCCGGGCCGTCGCCGACGAGATCGCTGCTAGCATCCGGGGCGGCCGGGCCAGGCCCTACGACGGCACCGGCCTGTGCTTTGTGGAGATGGGCGATGGCGAGGTGGGCCGGGTCGATGTGTACTTCCGGGCCGAGGGAGGGCCCACAGCTCCACTGCTGGGACCGAGCACGGAGTACGCAGCCGAGAAGGCCGACTTCGGAGCGATCCGTCGGGCCAGATGGTTCGACCTGTAGCACCATCGAGGCAAATCAGGAACTCACGTGACTACTTGACAATGCTGCGAACCCTCGGCATCGCTCTCTCGGCACGGACAGCCACCTGCACCCGGACTGCCGCCAACGTCCCCGATGGGTCGACCGCATAACCAAACCTCGATCGGGATCAGCGGCCCCCTAGCCTCAAGGCCATCGCGATGAACGAGCTTGACCCAACCCGAGCGGCGCTGCTGGCCCTCGACTTCCAAAACTACGGCGTCCACCCGCGTGGCTACTGGGCCAGCCATGGCGAGCCTGACTGGCCAGCCACCGCTCGACCCGCCGTGGACACCACATCCAAGGTGCTCGCCGCCGCCAGACGCCATCGTGTTCTCATCATTCACGTCGGGGTGGCCTGGCGGCCGGGGAGCCCGGAGATGAACATGACGGCCCCGCTCTTCGCCAACGCCGCCGACCGGTCGGTGGAGGGCAGCTGGGGATCGGAGTTCTACGCACCGGTGGCGCCTTCCCCCGGTGAGCTGGTCGTCTACAAGCGGGGGGTGAGCGCCCTCGCCGGGACTGAGCTGGATCGCTTGTTGCGGCTCAGGGACGTCAACACCCTGGTGCTAACCGGGGTGGCCACCCAGTTCGCGGTCGAGGGAACCGCCCGGGACGCGGTGGACCGCGGCTACCGTGTGCTGGTGCTGGAGGACTGCTGCGCCAGCCGCGTCCGGGAGGTGCACCGGTTCTCGATCGACGTGATCCTGCGCAGCCTGTGCGAGGTGACCACTGCCAAGGGTTTCATTGGCGCCCTCGAGGGCGACCGCGGCGAGCCGACCTAGGCGGCTGCTCGTGCCGCCTGCTGGGCCCCGCCAGATCGCGTAAGCGACGTCGCCGATCGCGGCCGGCAAGGTTGGGTAGACCATCGCACTGCCCAGCCCAAGCAGCACGACCGCGAAGCTCCATGGTCCGTAGAGCATGCGTGGGTCGCGGGCGAGCACTTCTCACATTTCATCGCCAACGCCCGACCTCAGTTGCAGGGAATGGAGTCCAGCGGCACCGAAACCTATCGCCGCAACCGGCCCTGATGGATGTTGAAGCGGACGGCTCGCTGCGCCTTGGCGAGCGAACTTGGCGCCCTACGCCCGTTGGCCTCGTTCGGCGCTATTTGGAAGGCCTATTCCCCTGGTTACGCTCAGGAAGTCTGGCTGTTGGAGGATTGTCATGGTGGGCCGAGCGGCGATCGATGTGCTGCTTGAGGAGGTTCGCTCCTCTCTCGACCGCGTAGACCCCGCCGACCTGGCATTGCTTTAGTCATTGACACCCGCCCGATCGAGCAACGGCAGCGTGATGGGGAGCTACCCGGGGCGTTGATCATCGACCGCAACGTCTTGGGTTGGCGGCTGGACCCTACTTGCCCGCACCGCATCGCCGAGGCAGATACCGCAAACCGGCGCATGATCATCGTCTGCAACGAGGGGTACCGCTCGAGCCTGGCGGCCGCATCGCTGCGCCAACTCGGTATCGAACGCGCCACCGATCTCGTTGTCGGATTCCACGCGTGGAAGCGATTCTCAGCTCAAGCCAAGTAGCTAAGTAGAAAGCTGACCCAGATGGCCGCCTTTGCGGCCGTGTTGAGGCGGTGGATACAAAGGGTGAGCTGGCGTCGATGATGATCGTAGTGCTTGGTGGCGTAATGGTAGACCTCCCTTTCACGGTCACGCAGTCGGAAGGTTGCTGCGACTGTGACGAACGCTGAGGCTCGGCTGGTCAGCGGTCGGTGGGCTTGAACGCACGGACGCGCTCGATGACGCCTGCTCTGAGGCGTTCTCGTCGATCAACGATGAAGCCGGCAGCGACGATATCTGGGTATGGCTGCCGTGTCTGATGATCACCGGCAAGGGGAATGGAGAGTCTTTCAAGTCGTCGTTGGCCAGCTCTCACCACTCGGTAAGGGCTTGCGACATGCCCGACCACTAGAAGCTGACCACCGAGGTGAAGCACACGGTGCATCTCCTTGATTGCTGCTGCTGGGTCGGGGATGCTGCTGAGCGCTAGCGTGCAGACGACGGTATCGAACCGACCATCTGCGAAGGGGAGATGCTGGGCGTCAGCTTCGAGGAGGTTGACGTCAAGGGCGAGTTCGGCTGCCCTGTCGCGGGCTATATCGAGCATGGCCGGGCTGAAATCGATCCCCGTCAGTTGGATCTTTCGCGGGTAGAAGGGCAGGTTCCGGCCGGAACCGATTGCGACCTCCAATACATGGCCGGACGCCTGCGAGCATGCCCATGAACGGCTATCACCGAGCAGCAAAAGATCGTAGAAGCCCGTGTCGCGGTCGTAGCGTGGCGCGTACTGTTCCCACAGACTGCGCAGCCGGTCGGTGACCTCTCCGCTGGCCATGGTTGGTCTCCTCGATCCTGGTTCGTTGTGTGGGCCTGAGCCTGGCATGGATCGATCGGTGGAGGTACCCAGTGGCAGGTTGAGCGCGTGCCGGTGGAGCACTAGGCCCAGTATTTCTCCTAGGCCGCAGCGCCCTCGTCGTACACCGCGGCGAGTGTCTGTTGCGGCGTCCGTCCCATCGTCACGGTTGCCCCCAGCTCTACCGGCCGGCTGTGGTCACCCGCGCGAGGCCGACGACTCGCCAGACCGGACCGTGGTAGGTGTAGTCGGTGTGCATGCCACGTCCCTCAGCTACGGCGACCATGGCCGCCGGGGGATGGGCGAACGTCTGGAAGGACTTGCCTACCAGTCGGAAACCGACCTTCTGCAAGTGGGTGAACGTCCAGCTCACCCAGTTGCGTGGTGGGTGGCTGAACACGAGCAGTCGCCTGGCGTGGTCGGCTGCCGCGGTCAGGAGACGCTCGTAGTCGGGGTAGCAGCACACGACACGGTGCAGCACGACGATGTCGTGCGCCTCGACTACGTCCGGGGTGGCCGCAATGTCGACTTGACGGCGGGTCATCCGGTCGCGCAACCCGGCTGACTCGGCGAGGTCGGTCGCGTCGGTGTCGTAGGCGTCGACGAGTTCAAGGTTGGTGGTCCGGCTTGCGCCTCGCCCGAGCAGCTCGAGCTGGATGTCACCGACACCACCTCCTATCTCGAGGACGCTGGTCCCGTCGATTCCTCGTTCGACAAGGTAGGCGACCATCCGGGCGGCGGTCTTGTCGATGCCGCGTTTGCGGTACCGGGAGGCGAGGTGTCGAGCGAACCGGGGCCCGAACATGTCGTTGCATCCGCGAGGGTCGCAGCAGCCGCTCATGTCAGCAGTATCCGCGGTGGACGCGCTGCTGTGCACCCCGTGGGAGGAACCTGGAGATCTCGACCGGCCACCCTAGACCTATTCTCTAGCCAACAAAGTGAGAATTTGGCCTGATCGAGTGAGACGACTGGCCATACCCGCTCGCCAAGATCAACAATGGCGACAACAAGATCAACAATGACACCACCAGGGTTCTCTCCTTCAAGGTGGCCGACCTAAATCGTGGCCCGACCTGAATCACGGAAAAGATGTTTGGCCGTGAGGGTCGCTCGACGGCTGGGGCCGCGGCCGCGCCGACCTCACCGCCGGCGATCCAGATCTCAAGACCAGCAAGGGAACCGTCCAGCTGCGACCCGACGATGCCCCCGTAGCCCCAGGACGAGGACCCTGACCTAATCCGTGCTGCTTTAGCCGACCGTAGCTGCTGGGTCATACCCCGGCAGCTGCCGATCGTGGGCCATTCGGCGGCGCGCGGCGGCATCGTCATTGCCTCCGCCGTGGTCCATCGGCTGGCCGAACCCGAGCTGAATGCTCGATGACATCGCGGCGACCAGTTCATCCCGGGGTCGGCGAAGGCTCCACTGCTGTCAGCCACACCCTTGGCCTCGGCGAGGTGGTGCGTTCCTACTTTGTACCAATTCCGATGTTCAGCGGCGCCCTCAGCACGGCCGCGCCGTTGCCGCCGGATCGCTCGCGGACCATGCCGTCGAGCACCTGGATGATGTCTGCGCGCTGCTGGTCGGTGAGATCGGCGACGAGCATGCCGGGGATCGGGTTGCCGCCGAGGCACCAGTCCCACAGCTGCTGTCCGGTCCGCATGGTTATGCGCTCCTGGTTGCTCGTGTCGACGATGACATCCCTCAAGCCTGCGTTGACCAGCCGTTGCCGCAAGACGTCCGGGTCGGCGACCTGGAACTCAAGGAGCGGCTCGTCCTCCGCCGGTCCTTCGAATTGGGGGACCACCGCCTGCGCCGCACTGATGAAGACGTGCAGAGCCTCGAACTCAGATGGGCTCCCATATGCGATTAGGAGCAGGCGCCCGCCTGGTTTCGTCACGCGCACCATCTCATCCAGCGCCTGCGCTTGATCGGGGACGAGCATGACGCCGAATAGTGAGCCGGTCACGTCGTAGCTGTCGTCGGGGAGGTCGAGTGCGTGGCAGTCCATCACGCGACCTTCGGCATCGAGGCCTTCGGTAACGGCTCGTGCGTTGAAGTGCTCGATCATCTTCGGGGACCAGTCGGTGGCCAGCACCTTGGCGCCGAGCCGTGCGGCCGGAATGCTCAAGCCGCCGGGCCCAGCGGCGACGTCGAGGAACGTGTCTCCCGCCAGCAGTCCGGCCAATCGGAGTCCGGCCGTTGCCAGATCGGCCTCACCCGGGGCGACATGCTTGTCGTAAAGAGCAGCGATCGCATCCCACGCCTCGACGGGGGCGCCGTGCTCGCCGTGCTGCGCTATTTCCTGCTGCAGATCTGTCATCTCCGGCTCCTTTCTGCGAACTTTCCGGAGGAGAAGAACGCTAGGCAAACCGAGGCTGGATCGCTTCGGCCAAACGATCCAGGACGTTGCGCGGAGCATGGTCACTTCTGTGTATGTGCGTCTAAATCAGGCCGTTCTCGTACGCGTACGCGGTGGCCGCCGCGCGGGACGGCGCCCCGATTTTGGTGAGGGAGTTGTGGACGTGACGGGCGACCGTCTTCTCGGACAGGCCGAGTTCCCTCGCGATCGCGCGGTTGGTTTTGCCGGATGCGACCAGCCGCAGCACCTCGACTTCGCGTACGGTCAGGCCAGCGGGCGTCTGACCGTACGTCCGTTTCAGGAGGACATCGAGCCGCTCGATGTCCGGCTTGGCCCCCAGCTGCTCGAAGACGTTACGCGCGCCGTCGAGCTCCATCGCGGATGTCTCCGGATCGCCGAGCGCACCGCAGGCAAGACCGATCAGCACTTGGACGCGTGCGACCTCGTACGGAGCGTCCAGCCTGCGCCACGCCGATCCGGCTGCGCGGAGCTTCGGCAACGCGGATCGCGCGTCGCCCTCCGCGAGACGAACTGCTCCGGCTGCCGAGGCGGCCACGGCGCGCAGGTAGGCCGCGTCGAGAAATTCCGCGATTTCGCCGAGTTCGTCGGCGGCCGCGCGGGCCGATGCCACATCCCCGGAGGCAATCATGATCTCGACATAGGCGGGGAGGAGGCGGGCTCGTGCGGGCAGCTCCTGTGTCTCGTCCAGGGCGCGGCGCAGGACGGCGGCCGCCACGTCGGTGCGTCCCTGCGTAAGCCGCAGCAGCGGCATCCCCGGTTCGGGTTGATGGCCGGACTCGCTGGCCTTGCGGTAACTCTCCTCGGCCTCGGCGAACTCGCCACGCAAACGATGCAGCTCGCCGAGCTGGTAATAGGCCGACCCGAGCGTGTCCCACCTGACCGGAGCAGATAGCTGGTCGCACGCTTGGCGGGCGGCCTCCATCGCGTCAGTCCACGCGCCTTCCAGCTGCATCAGCTCGCATCGGTGGACCAGGCAGTTGCCCCGATACGGCACGAGGTCGGGCTGAGAGTCGCACCAGCGGGTGAGTGCGGTCGTCCACTCCCTCGCCCGCCGCAGATCGAACAGGTCCGAACAGCCGGCGATGACTGTGCAGTATGCGATTCCGGCATACATCGGTGACACCTCGCCCGACGTCACCGCGACCATGACCTCATCTAACAAGGCGATGCCGGCAGGACCTTGGGCCTGCATAAGCAGGCACATGCCCTGGCCGAGGCGTGACGTCGTCAGCAGGTCGGCGTCGCTGAAGCGTTTGCCGACCATGGCGCTCTCGGCGAAAATGGGCTGCGCGCCCGCCGCGTCTCCGGCCCACATCTGCGCAAAGGCCTTCCAGGTGCGCGGCCAGGCCTGTTCAGGACACTCGTCGCAGCCTTCCAACACGCGTGTACCGCGCGCGAACCATCCCAGGCCTGGTGCGGTCTCGCCTCGGAACATCAGACCAGAACCGATCTGGAAGGCGTTCCGGGCGGCGCGCTGCGGATCGTCGCGATGGATGGATTCGTGGTGGGCGCGTGTCCACGCGAGTGTGGATTCCTCCTCATGGCCGGTCAAGTAGGCGGCGAGTCCGAGTTTCTCGAGATCGTCGAGACCGAGCGGCGTAGCGGTGTCCGCCGTCGCGAACTGCGCGTACGCGTCGCCCCATGAGCGCTGGGCGAAGGACGCTCGCGCCTGCTCGAGCACGCCGATCCTCATCACAGGTCCAGTGTGGTGTGTGCCCGTGACCATCTCTCCCGGGACCCAGGGAAACGGCCGCCTGACCGGCTGGCGGCATCCGTCGAGCGGTGGCTTGACACGCCGATCGGCGGCTGGGCCCTGAGCGGGAGTGGGTCTCGTACATGCGAGCGACGACGATCAGTCCGGACCCGGCGGTGAGCGCGGCCACGACCCAAACGTCGGTGGTGAGGCGCCAACAGGTCGGCGATCAGACCCGCGAGCAGCGCGCCGGCGGCCAACCCGGCATCGCACCAGCGCCGGTAGACACCGATCGCTCGGGCCGCCAGATCGGGTGGGCGATGTCGCCGATCGCGGCTAGCAGGGTTGGGTAGACCGTCGCGGTGCCTAGCCCGAGCAGCACGACCGCGACGATCCATGGCCCTAGCTGGCGCTGCTGGCCACGAGTGCCCGGGCGCCGGCTTGCACCAGTAATGCCGGTGCTGATCAGCCACTTGCGGCCGATGCGGTCGGACAAGGCCCGGCACCAAGCTGCGCAATGCCCCAAAAGGCCGGGTAGAGCGCACCGAGGAGACCGATCTGCGTCAGGCTCAGGCGGTGCGTGCTGAACAGGATCGGGAAAATGCCCCAGGCGACGGCGTCGTTGAGATTATTGATCAGGCAATCCACGCGACCGGGTGGTTCGTCGGCGGCAAGGCTCGACCGTATTCCATTCGGCTACGTCCACGTTCTCGGCGGCGCCCACGAGAACACTTGAGCGCGGTACACGCGGCATGCCCGGTGCCGGATTGGAGGCGAGCAGAGCGGTGGAGGGAGATCAGGCGCTTGCCCGAGGGCGTGAGGCTGGCCAACGGCTCGCGTGGCGCGATGCCTACACGTCGCTTTCGCTGGCCGACCAGTCGAGCCCGTTGGGGGGAGCAGATCTCGAGTTGCTGGCAGCGGCGGCCTATCTGCTCGGCCATGCGGACGAATACCGCCAGGCCCTGCAGCGCGCCCACCATGCCCACATCGCAGCCGGTGATGTCCGGCGTGCCGCCCGGTGCCTGTTCTGGGTGGCGTTCACGCTGCTTCTTGAGGGAAATCTCGCTGTCGCCGGTGGGTGGCTCGCCAAAGCTGGTCGGATGTTGGATCAGGAGCCACGCGAGTGCGCCGAGCTGGGCCTCCTCCTGCTTCCGAGCGTTGTCCAGGCATCAATCGAGGGTGACTATGCGCATGCCGAGGCCGCTGCCAGACGGGCAGCCGAGATGGGCGGCCGCTTCGGCGACGCTGACCTGTTTGCGCTCGGGGTGCATTTCCAAGGTCGCGCTCTGTTGAAGCTGGGTCGGGTGCGTGAGGGTCTGGCCCTGCTCGATGAGTCCATGATTTCGGTGGTTACCGGCGAGGTCTGGCACCCTGTGGCCGGCAATATCTACTGCTCGATGATCGACGCGTGCTTGGAAGTATCCGATTTGCGGCGCGCAGACGAGTGGACGACTGCGCTGGCGGGGTGGTGGGCGAGACAGCCGGACTTGGTGACGTTCACCGGACAATGCCTGATTCACCGTGCCGAGATCATGCAGCTGCACGGTGCCTGGCCGGAGGCGGTAGAGGAGACCCGGCGAGCCTGCGAGCGGCTGGCCCACGCCGCCGACAGGTACACCACCGGGGCCGCCCTCTACCGGCAGGCAGAGATCCACCGCGTCCGCGGCGATCTTGCCGCCGCCGAGAACGCCTTCCGGGAGGCTACCGAGTGGGGGCAGGACGCTCAGCCCGGCCTGGCCCTGCTCAGGCTGGCCGAGGGAGACACCGAGGCGGCCGCTGGAGCAATCCGCCGCGTCGTCACCGAGACCACCGACCGGCTGAGACGGGCGAAGCTGCTGCCGGCGCATGTGGAGATCATGCTTGCCACTGACGACATCTCAGCGGCACGCGAGGCCGCCGATGAGCTCAGCCAAATCGCCGGTGTCTACGACACCCCGGCCCAGCGTGCAGCAGCCGGATGCGCACTCGGCGGCGTCCTGCTTGCAGAGGGCGAGGCCCGGCCGGCGCTTGGCGCCCTACGCGGCGCCTGGGAGCAGTGGCGGGCTGTCGATGCGCCATACGAAGCCGCCCGCGCGCGCGTACTCATTGGCCTCGCCTGCCGCGCGCTCGGCGACGAGGATTCCGCGGCGCTGGAGCTGGATGCAGCCCGCAGAGTCTTCGCCGAGCTCGGTGCCGCGCCAGACCTAGTCCGGGTCGAGGAGTTCACCCGAACGCAGCCGCGCGCAGCCGCCCATGGGCTGACCCCGCGTGAGCTGCAGGTGCTTCGCCTGGTCGCGACCGGCAAGACCAACCATGCGATCGCTGCCGACCTCGTCATCGCAGAAAAGACCGTGGATCGGCACGTGACGAACATTTTCAGCAAGCTGGGTGTGTCCTCCCGCGCCGCAGCCACCGCGTACGCGTACCAGCACCGGCTCCTCTAACTCATCGCCTGCGGAGAACACCCCAGTCCCCGCTCGTCAGGTTGGGGTGTTCTCCCGAAGCGCGTCACCGCAGCCATCTCTAACGTCGAGGCGGAACAGAAATGCCGACGCCGCTTCGACGAGCGCGCCGCGACGGAAAGGACCAGACGATGACACAGACCAGGAACGAGACGCTGCCGGTCGGTGGCGGGGTCAACCGGGCACAGCATGACTACTGGGAAACGGACGGCCCTCGGCAATACCAGCAGTTCGGCGCCACCAACGAAGCACTCCTCGCCCCAGCCGGTCAGGCGATGCTCGACGCCGCCAAACTGCGGCCGGGCGAGCGAGTGCTCGATGTGGGCTGCGGGTTTGGCACTTCGACGCTCGAAGCGGCGGAGAGAGTCGCGCCGTCCGGCCGGGTTGTCGGCGTCGACATCTCCGCTGCAATGCTCCAGCCCGCCCGGGAACGGATCGCAGCCGCCGGTGCGGACAACGTCGAGCTGCTGCACGCGGATGCGCAGGCGTACGCATTCGAGACCGGATCATTCGACGCTGTCATCAGCCGTTTCGGGATGATGTTCTTCGAGAATCCGCAGGCCGCCTTTACCAACCTTGCTCGCGCGCTCCGGGCGGGCGGACGGCTAGTCTTCGTGTGCCCACAAGATCCGCTCAAGAACCAATGGGTTGTGGTCGCATTCGGTGCGGCCGTCGCGGCGCTGGGCCGCGCACCCGATCTCGGCGCTCCGGGCGCTCCGGGCCCGTTCGCATTCGCCGACGGTGATCGACTGACCCAGCTGCTCACTGGGGGCGGCTTCCGGGACGTGCGGCTGGAGAGCCTAACCCGCCCGTTTCACATCGGCCAAACCATCAATGACGCTGTCGGCTTCATCCTGTCCCTACCGGAGAGCAAGCGGCTGTTCGCCAGCGCTCCGCAAGACACAGTCGACGCGGCTGCCACAGCCCTACATGCCGGCTTCGCACCCTACGCCGGACAGCAGGGAGTGGTAATGGACGCCACGGCGTGGCTCGTGACCGCGCACCGCTAACACAGCCGGGGGAGCTCATTCACCGAAGAGCGCATGAGAAGGATCGCAGAGACTATGACCGCTACTGGGCTCAAAGACGCGAGCTTCTCGGGGCGGCTGGCGGCCAAACTCCTGCGCCGACCAAACCATGAACCTGCACTACAACATCGGCGGCTGACGTCCCGGGCAGAGCCGTCAGCCAGGTCCGCAAGCAGACGGCAACAGCGGCGAGACGGTCACCACGCCGCTCCGTTCACGGAGTCTCGGCATCGGCCGTGTGCCCGAGGGAGATCGGCGCTAACCACTCACCGCCGACAGTAGAAAGACGCTTGACCTTCCATCCGGATCGAAGGTTTTAGCGTGGCCGCAGGTGACATTGAGCCCTTGGCCGAGACACACATGACGATGGTGGCGCTGCTCGCCACGACCACCATGCCTGCCGCCAAGCTGCACCACCGCCAGCGAGCCTGCCGGCTTCCGCATCGACGTCCTGCATGCCAAGCACCTCGGGCAGACCAGCCTGGGCGAGGCAACCGTCCGCATGGATGAGACCAGCAGCGGGCACATGGTCAAGAGCTGAACGTGTGGACCAAGATCGGGCCATGAAGAAGATCCTGCTAATCATCAACGGCCCCGCCTATGGTGCCGACGAGACGTTCAACGCCGTTCGGCTCGCCCGCGCCCTCGGTCGCCGCGAGGACGCCGAGGTCCGGGTCTTCCTCATGGGCGATGCCGTTACATGCGCTATAGCCGGCCAGAAGACCCCGAACGGCTATTACACGCTCGACCGAATGCTGAAACGTTCGCACACCACGGCGGTCAGATTGCCTGCTGCGGCACATGCCTGGACGCTCGCGGACTGGGCAAGGAACACCTCATCGACGAGGCTCCCCGCTCGACCATGGACGAACTGGCAGCATGGACCGTCCAGGCAGACCAGGTCCTGGTGTTCTGACCCCTTCTCGAGGCACCGCCGGCGGGCATCATCCGCGATCCGATCAGTCGGCTGACCGGGTCGAGCACTTGAGATGGAGCGGGGTCCACGCCCAACGACCGCTCAGTGAAGCCAACGGGGTCAGCGAAGAGCACGCTCACCGGTCGTTCACCTATGTGCACGGCGACTTCGTCGACCTGGCCGGCTTGGTCCGTCCTGCCGAGATCGCCACACTCGAATCGAGTCATCAACGTCCATCCGGACTGGGAACGGCTTGCCGGACTCGCGGCCGGGCGCGCCAAACGGCTGTTCGGCCTCGGCTATCCGCGCGCCACCCGCGTGGTGAGGCTCATCACTGTGGCAATGATGTGATGCTCCGGCTGGGGAAAGCCGGTGCGGGCGTTTTTCCGTTTCGGCGATGCGATCGAGCGGATCGCCGGCGACAACGGTCTCACACCTGACGTCGCGCATGAGGTCGGCCCCGCGTGGCATGTCGCGGTCTTCCGCCGAGAATGGACCAGTCGCGAGGAGTGACGAAACTGCCGCGCGGCTTCTGATCGAAGGCGAGCTCAAGAGATGACGATCAAGATTGATCCGGAGGAAAACGAGATTGGCGCACTGTTCGACTTCGTCGCCCTTGAAGGGGCCCGGGTCCTTGAGATCGGGAGCGGCGACTGTCGCCTGACGTGGCGCTATGCCACGAGGGCGGAACAGGTGACTGCGGTCGAGCCGTTCGCGCCCGCGATCACCCGGGCAAAACAGCACTTGCCCCGGCAGCTCGAGGGTCGGGTCGTGCTCCGCCAGGCTACGTTCGGCGAGTTCGCAGCGCAGGCCCCCGCGTCGGCCTTCGATGTCGCGATCTTTTCCTGGTCTCTTTGCTGTATGCAGCGAGACCGCATGGTGCCAGCCCTGGAGGAGGCACACCGCTTGCTCGGGCCGAGTGGCACTGATCGACATCCACCCTGTCTTTGGTACTGCCGCAGGTGGAGGTCCACCACGCCGGTCAGGTCGTCTTCGCCGAGCCCGCCTCCGCGTCCCCCGACGAGGGCGTGCTCCACGCAGACGAGGCGCTTGATCAGGTAGCTGCGCGCAGCCTGTTTGTCTCAGAGCGTCAGAGGGAGTTCGACTTCCGTGTCTACGGCTCGTCCGGAGAAGAGCTGCGCGACCTCCTTGCCGAAGCCGACGCGCACTCCAACCAAGTAGGTGAGGAGCAACCCCGCATCAACCGCTGCGAATAGCGCGGCACCTCCAGCTCGCCCGGACCGCGGCCGCCAGAACCGGATGAATGCGAGCGATCAAGATGATCGCCTACACGTGAGGTGCCAACATCCACGCCATCCCGAGCCAAGCGAATGGGTCAGCCAAGGCGGGCAGTAGGTCGTTGGGCCGGGTCGCCCACTGCGAAATAGCTGTCGACGGGCGAATTCCTAAATAGCTTGGTCGCGATGACCGCCAACCTCGCCTTTATCCCTTGGGGACAGTAGGGGCCCCGTCATCCACAGGTCAGGGTTTGTGCGTGCGAGGTGCCGTCGTGACTGGCTTGATGGGCATGCCAGGCGGTTGAGCGTTCGGAGGGCCAGATGTCAGGGATGAGCGGAGCGAACAACGAAGTCACGCCGCAGTCGCCCTTGAGGCCCGGACCGCAGACCCGGCACTCGATTTCGAGGGAGGCCGGAGGCCAAGGGCAGGCATGGCTTTCAAGAGGATCCGCAGGTCAGATTGCCCCTTGTCCTTACAGTAGAAGAGGCCGCCGATCGACTTGGGGTCGGAAGAACCGTCATGTACGCGTTGGTCAGTTCGGGCGCCGTTGAGTCGGTCCGAATCGGTCGCTTGCGCAGGGTGCCAGCCGACGCTCTGGTCACCTTCCACGATGCGCTGAGGGGCAACGAGCGCGGAGGCGCCGCATGACCAAGGGGCGCCATCAACCCCACGGGCGTTCGACGATCTATAAAGGCGCTGATGGTCTATGGCATGGGCGGATGTCTATGGGTCTCACCGACCAGGGGCGCAAAGACCGTCGGCATGTGTCGTCGAAGAGCAAGACGGTCGTGACGGAGAAGGTGGCCGAGTGGGAGCGAGCCCGCGAGAACGGACTGGCTCAGGCGATCCCGCAAACCTGGACTGTCGAGGCGTGGCTAACACACTGGCTAGAACACCTCTCGCGGCCATTTGTGAAGCAGGGCACCTATGAGGGCTACCGCGCGGCGGTCAACGTGCACCTGATCCCAGGCATCGGCCGCCACCGGCTTCACACCCTGAGGCCTGAGCACCTTGAACGTCTCTACGTCAGCATGCTCAAGCTGAGCACTCGGCGTGGCACACCTATGAGTCCCGGTCGCGTGCACCAGGTGCACCGGACGATCAAGACCGCACTCAACGAGGCCATACGGCGAGGTCACCTAGCTCGAAACCCTGCGGAGATGGCGAAGACGCCGCTTGTGAATGACTATGACGTGGAGCCGTACACCGTCGATGAAGTACAACAACTGTTCGTCGCGGCCCAACGCGAGCCCAACGGCGCACGTTGGGTCTTCGCCCTGGCCCTGGGCTTGCGGCAAGGGGAAGCGTTGGGCCTTCAGTGGGGTGACGTCGATTGGTCACGGTCAGTCCTGACGATCAAGCGCAGTCGAACTCGACCCCGTTATGAGCACCGATGTCAGCCCCATTGCGGCCACAAGTACGCCGGTCACTGCCCCAATCGGGTGCTCTCGCGGCCAGATTTCGACACGCTGGCCATGATGACTTCCCCGCGGTCGACGAAGTCCTCTGTACTGATGTTCTCGAGTCGGCTTCGCACGTGCCGGAGAAAGTCGCCTCGAGCAGCCGGTTCCAGGCGCGCGAGGCGCCGACCTGTCACGCCGAGCGTTCTGTGCTGTTCAATGAATTGCCGCAGACTGGCTTGATGTGACCAGGGCATGACATTGATCTGGACATGCTGAAACCCTGTGCGCTGGAGCATGGCTTGTAGCTTGTCTGGAGTGTTCATAAGGTCGTGCTGGGCGATGAGTGGGCGATCGGGTGGCGCGCCGTGGCGGTCGAGTTCCTGGTTCCAGATGGCCAATGCGGGGGCGCCGCTGTCGTAGCCCCAGGTGGCGAGGCCCACGCTGCCGCCCGCGCACAGCACGCGTCGCACCTCTCCGAGCGCCGTCTCAGGCTGGGGCACGTGGAACAGCACGAACGCCATGACGACGACGTCGTAAGAGGCTGAATTGAAGGGCAGCGATGCCGCATCGGCGATGACCCGTGGGTAGCCGTCTGGTGTGCGGTGGAGCATTCCCTCCGCGCGGTCCGCAGCGACGACGAGGGCCCCTGGGGCGGCGCGGCGAATTGCCGGGAGCAGGGTTCCGACGCCGGTGCCGAGGTCGAGGACTCGGCGGGCCGCCTGCAGCGGCAGCGTGCCTACCAGATGGACGCCGGCGGGGTGTATCGCGGATGCCCACCACTGCTCGTAAGCCTGAGCGGACGCCGAATAGTAGGCGGCGAGCAGCTCGACAGGGGTAGCCGGCGGCAAAGTCACGGTCGCATCAAACGATCAAAGGAGGTTCGGGGCGGTGAGGGATGCAGTGATCACGACTGAGACGGCGACTGTTTGGTGTCTCTGCGGCGGGATGAGTTGGCGCATCAGCGAGATCACTTGGTCGGTGAACAGCGGATAGAGCGCGCAATCATCGATGCTCACCGGTTGCCGATCCAGCACCCGGACGTCGGTGAATCCGGCCTTTTCCAGTTTGTAGATGAAGTCGTGTTCGGCTAGGGCGCCGGCGACGCAGCCGGCCCAGGCCGCCGGCTGGGTGAGGATCTCCGGTGGAAGCCGATCTTGGTCAACGGTGAAATCGGACACGCAGAGTCCCCCGCCGGGCCGGAGCACCCGTGCGCATTCGGCCATTACGCGGGCCTTTCGGGGCGACAGGTTGATCACGCCGTTGGAGATGATCAGGTCCATGCTGGCGTCGGGCAGCGGAATGGCCTCCATTTCCCCGTACAGGGTTTGCACGTTGTCTAGGCCGGCTTGCTGCGCCGCGCTCGCAGTGCGCTGCAGCATCTCGGGCAGGAAGTCCAGCCCGACGACTTTGCCGGCGGGCCCGGTGCGTCGGGCTGCAAGGATGGTGTCGATCCCGCCGCCGCAGCCGATGTCGAGAATCGTGTCACCGGCTTGAATGTTGGCGAAGCGCAGGTGGTTGGCCACGCCAAGTGCACGGTTGATAGCGGCTTCGGGCACCTGCGCCAATTCTTGCGAGGTGTACAGCTTGTACGCGACGGCGGCTGTGGACGCTGGGACGTGCCGGTACGCCTCACGAACCAGATCCTTGATCTCGGCGCTATGCATCAGGTCGCGGCTCATGGGCCGAGCTCCTCCAAAGTTTCGTTCAAGCGACGTAGCACTCCATCTGGGACGTCCTCATGGGCCGAGCTGGCGAGGACGCGCCGCAATTCGTGTGCGAACTCAAGTTCTCCGCAGCAGGCTCGACAGCGGGCCAGATGCTCCTCAATGGCTTCACGGGTCGACTCATCCGTAGTGGCGTCCAGATATTCCCAAAGATGTCGTATGGCTTCCGAGCAAGTGATCATCGCGCTGTCCTTCGCAGCAGACCGTTAGCGTCCGCGTAGTTCCACAGCTGTTTCTCGAACAGCTTCCGTCCCCGGTGTAGCCGCGCCAGAACCGTGCCGAGTGGAATGTTGAGCATGTTGGCCACCTCGCGCGCCACGTATCCATCCATGTACACCAAGACGACCGGGATCCGGTACAACATGGGCAGTTCCCGCACGACCGCCCGCACATCCTCCGGCCCGAAGTCTTCGAGAAAGTCCAAGTGCAGCGAGTCCGAGTAAGGAAACGGATCCTCGTAGGCGATCTTGCGAAAAAGGGAGAACTCATTCATCTCGTCCAGCCCGACCTGCTGAGGGCTCCTCCCGATAGCCCGGCCACGGTCCCGACAGCAGTTGATCAGAATGCTGGTCAGCCACGCCGGCCCGGCCGCAGCCTCCCGGAGCTGGCCAAACCGTTGAAACGCCTTCAACAGGCAGTCCTGTACCGCATCCTCGGCGTCGCCACCGACCAGTCGTCGCGCGATCGAATACAGCTGGGGCAGCTGTTCTCGCGCCAGCGTACGGAACCGCTCCGCCTGATCGGCTGCGTCCTCCACCGTCTCCACATCCGCGACCGACACGGACACCACATTCCTTAGGACGCTTTCCCGGATTGCTTTATTGCACTCTGGCACCAACGCCAAACCCGTTGTACGCAAGAGGGCCGGCCGTAACCGATGGTTAAGGCGGCAATGCAATAGCCCGGAGCTGGTGGACGTCTCCAGCTGTAGAGACGCAGTCAGCTGAAGGGAGCCGGCCATGACGGATGTGGACTTTGTCGAGCTTGAGGCCAAGGTCCGGCAGGTGTATCGGCAAGTGGCAGAGCAACCACACGCCACATATCACTTCGAAATGGGCCGAGCGCTCGCCCAGCGTTTGGGCTACCCCGATGACCTGCTCACCTCCATTCCTGAAAGTGCTGTGGAGTCCTTCGCTGGTGTGGGCTATTTCTTCGACTTGGCCGACCTTCAGCCGGGGGAGGCTGTGATCGATCTGGGCAGCGGCTCAGGGATGGACACCTTGATCGCGGCCGGTCTGGTTGGGCCGGCGGGCCGGGTCGTCGGCGTCGACTTCACGCTTGAACAGTTGACCAAGGCACGCCGGCTCGCAGGGCAGGCCAGTGTTGACCAAGTCGAGTTCCGCGCAGGTCGCATCGACAGACTGCCCGCTGACAGCGAGAGTTTCGACTGCGCAATCTCCAACGGCGTGATCAACCTCTCGCCGGACAAACAGCGCGTGTTCGCCGAGGCGGCGCGCGTGCTACGGCCGGGCGGTCGACTTGCGATCGCCGATATCGTCACTACGCAACAGCTGACCGAAGCAATCGTCAGCAACGCCGATTTGTGGGCCTCCTGTATCGGGGGCGCCGCCCAACAGGACGCCTACCGAGACCTCATCGAGGCTGCCGGCCTGACGATCAAGGCGACTCGGGTCAACCTGTATGAGTTCCTGTCCAGGCAGGCTCGCAACGCCAGCATCAAGTACGGGGTGCACAGCATCAGCCTGCTTGCTGTGAAATCCGGCCGCTGAGCCGCAACTATGCGTTCACAAATATCCGTCAACAAATCGAAGGGAAGCCCAATGACAACGATCAAACATCGACCCGAGAACGTCGCCGCGTCCGGCACGCTGCGTGCTGGCTCCGCGCTCATGGCAATTGCCGCTCTGGGATTTATCGGTTACGCGATCATCTTCTTCGTCCGCAACTTCACCGGTGCCTTCCTCGAGCTGGGTATTGGTCCGAACCAGGTCGACGTGGGCCGCGACGAGATCCGCGAGTTCAGCCTTCCCCTCTTCCACTACATCGCGCACCTGCACATCGCAGTTTCGGGGTTCATCGCGGCCACCGGCCTGGCCACAGCAGCGCTTGCGTGGTACGGGGTGCGGCGCGGGGAGCTGTGGGCCTATGTGACTGCTGTTGCCGCACCGGTACTCGGGCTGGCGGTTGCGCTGCCGGCACACTACCCGTACCACTTCGCCACCCTCGGCCATCTCGGCCTCATCTACCTGGCGACCGCGGTTTTCGTCGTCGGAGCTGTCCTCGCACTGAAACCGCTCTTGGCGTTACGTCACACAAATGATCTTTGATCGCGGTCGCACGAGTCCGAGAGGGCCCGCCATTCCAGGCGGGCCCTGGGATGCGAAGGCTAGAGCTGGACGACACCAGGGCGGCGCTGGACCGGGCTTACGCGCATGCGCTCGGCTGGCTTGACGGAATGCCGAAGCGGAAAGTGAACGCGAGGGCATCGGCGGAGGAGTTGGTGCGCAGTCTTGACGGGCCGCTGCCAGACGGCCCGACCGACCCAGCGGTGGTGGTTGACGAACTTGCCGTCGGCGCGGAACCGGGGCTGGTCGCAACCCCATCTGGCCGGTTCTTCGACTTCGTCATCGGCGGTACGCTGCCGGCGGCGTTGGCCGCCGACTGGCCGCACATTAACCTGCCGGATCCCTTGTCGCCCGGTCCGGGTGAACAGGGCATGCTTCTCGACGAACGCCAAAGCGTCCTTCACAGCGGCCTGATGGGCGCGCTCAATCACCGCCGCCGCAGCTGATCGAAGCGGCCAAGCGGGATCGGAACGGAGTTAGATGGGTTGTCGCGCTTGTCCTCGGCCTCCGCCCGGGGGAGGCCCTCGGTCTCAAATGGGATGACATCGCGCCGGGCAGGGGAACGATCCGCTTTCCGGCAATGAGACGGCTGCCAGCCAAACCGTGGGCACAAGTACGCCGGCCACTGCCAGCGCGGCTGGTGGTTCGGACGCGTTCGGTTGGGTCTGGTCGCGCCTGAACCGAGGCTCGGCAGCCCACTGCGGATGCCGCTGAACTTACACGAATGAGACCAATGGACAAGCCGGAATGCGGCCCTGCAGTCTTGATTGGCCCAGACAACAACCTGCATGGGCGTGTAGCCCCGTGAGCTGCGCGTCACGTTCTTGGCGGAGCATCTATCACTGTCCTGCTGAGCGTACGAATCGTCGGCATTAGTCCGTGATCGACAGCAGCTGACCACTCCGCCGGCTGCCGCGCTGGCTGCCGCTGCGGATCGGCACCTTCTGATCCATAGATCCAGACAGTCGTCCACGGGCGTCCGGCGGGGTGTTGGTACTGCGTGATCTTCTAGCCCTGCCCGGCGTGGTTCGGATACACCGCGTCTGCGCTGCTGTCACCCCCGCGGTCGGTCTCAGGCGCGGGGCGGAGCGGAGCTGCTCACGGCGATGTGCTAGTTCACCCCCGGGAGTCAGGGTCGGGGCGGACTGATTGTGAGGTGGATGCCCAGCAGCACGATCCAGCTCCAATAAACGAAGATGAGGCCGCGCTGTATGAGTCCGGTCTTCGCTGCGTTTGTCTGGAAAGCAATGGCAGTCCAGATCGTCATGGCGAGGCCAGCGACCGCGGTGAGCACCGTATAGAGCCGCCAGGCGCCTTGGAGGTGGCCAGCGACAGTCAGGGATGCCCCGAAGGGCGCAAGGAAGGCTACCGGTCCGCCGACAATGGCGTGGACCAGGGCTTGCCAGGTCGGCTTGGCCGATGTATCTGACGGGGCTCCGGGTGGGTAGCCTCGTACAGCGTCGGGAACGAAGACGCCGGCGACGATCATTCCGAAGCCGAAGATCGCGAGTAGCACCGCCCCGAGATCAGTGTTCAATGTCTGATTCACCCCGACGGCATAGGCGAACACTCCCAGGCCCATGAGCAAGAACTTGGCTTCTCTGTACCCAACCCCACTCACCCAGGTCTAGTTCGCTGCCCGTGTGGTAGATCGGGTCGTAACCGGGTCGGCGCGCACCCTCTACCAGCAGAACGGCAGCGAACACAATGGCCGTCGCCACCCCGGCAAGAAGAAGTACGTCGGTTGACACGTCATCACCGGTCACGCCCCAAGAACGCATCATCAAGGCTAGCCGCGACAAAGCTCGTCTGCGACAAGCTGTCGACAGCGAAATCCGCTGATCGGTCCGACCGCGGGGTCGGCGGGTCGCGGGTTTCACTGAGGTGCCGCGGCAATTGAGGACGTTCAGCGTCCGCGTTGGGATCCGCCGTCGGAGCGTCAAGCTATTCCCGTGTCCAAGGCGAGACCCGCTCACGGAGGTGGCGACGCGCCACCGCGGCCGGGTGGGAGAGCGTGACCGAGCGCCGCGGAGGCGTACGGGCTGTCGTGTCTCTGAGGACTCGAAGTGCTGCGCTTCGTGCGTCCGGCAAGAGCAACAAGGAGGTCGCAGCCGCTCTGGTCCTCAGCCAACGGGCCGTCGCCCCGACATCTGAGCAACATCCTCGAAGCTGCGCGTCTCTTCGGGCACGGCGGGGCTCCGGCGTACCTCTACCAGCAACGGCTGGTCTGAGCGGTCACTGGGTGGAACTACCCATCGCGAGAGCGGAAGTTGAGTGGTTTCCGCGATGACGGGAGCGTCGCGCTTTTCCTATTGTCAGTCCTAGAGCGAGAGCGACGTGAGGATCCCGACGATGGCGGCGGCGATGCTGGTGGACGACCCGAACGGATGCAGGAGATCTACGAGGGGGTCCGGGCGCTGCTCGGTGTGGAGAGGCCCGCGGGTGGAATCTGTCACCTCGCCGGGCCTAGGGCGGGTGGAGTGTGATCGAGGTCTGGGAGTCGGAGGAGGACGCGCGCGGGTTCCTCAAGGAGGGCCTGCCGGCGCCCGAGGTCGTGGGTGTCCCCGCGCCGCTTCAGCCCGAGCTCTGGCCGGTACAACCGCATGTAGGGCAGCGCACCGGGGCGGCGGACGTTTGCATCCCGACGCCGGCCACTTGCCGTGGCTCGAGGAGCCAGCGCGCGTCGGCGGCGGGATCGAGCACTTCCTTTCAACGAAGCAGCGGAGCGGAGAGGAGGCCGTAGCGTGAGCACGACCACGATTGCGATGGGGAGTTTCTACGACGAGAAGCGGGCCACCTCGGAGCTGCGCAAGCACCGCGAGCAGGGGCCGATCGCCTCGACCCGCGCACTGATCGAGGCGCTGAAGGCCGAGGGGGTCGAAGGCGCAACGCTGCTGGATATCGGAGGTGGGATCGGCGCCATCCAGCACGAGCTCCTCGACGCCGGCGCTACCCGCGCGATTTGTGTCGACGCCTCCGCTGCCTACCTCGACGCGGCGCGCGAGGAGGGCCGGCGCCGCGGCCACGACAGTCGCGTCACCTATCTGCACGGCGACTTCGTCGACCTGGCCGACTTGGTCGGTCCTGCCGAGATCGTCACACTCGATCGAGTCATCAACGTCTATCCGGGCTGGGAATGGCTTGCCGGACTTGCGGCCGCACGCGCCAAGCGGCTGTTCGGTCTGGTCTATCCGCGCGACACCCGCGTGGTGAGGCTCATCATCATCGCCATGAATCTGATGCTCCGTTTACAAAGAAAGCCGGTGCGCGCGTTCTTCCGTTCCGGCGATGCGATCGAGCGGATCGCCCGCGAGAACGGTCTGACACCTCGTGTCGCGCATGACGTCGGCCCCGCGTGGCAGGTCGCGGTCTTTCGCCGAGAAGGAACCAGCCGCGAGGAGTGACGAAGCTATCGCGCGGCTTCCGATGGAAGGTGAGCTCAAGGGATGACGATCAAGGTTGATCCGGAGGAAAACGAGATTGGCGCACTGGTCGACTTCGTCGACCTCGACGGGCGCCGCGTCCTCGAGATCGGCAGCGGCGATTGTCGCCTGACGTGGCGCTATGCGGGGAGGGTGGAACAGGTGACCGCGGTCGAGCCGTTCGCGCCCGCGATCACGCGGGCGAGAGAGCAGCTGCCCCGGGAGCTCGAGGGTCGGGTCGTGCTCCGCCAGGCGACGTTCGAGGAGTTCGCGGCGCAGACCCCCACGTCGGCCTTCGATGTGGCGATCTTTTCCTGGTCTCTTTGCTGTATGGAGCCAGACCGCATGGTACCGGCCCTGGAGGAGGCACACCGCTTGCTCGGGCCGGGTGGCGCGCTGATCGACATCCACCCGGTCCCAGGTACGGCGCAGATCGAGGTCCACCGCGCCGGTCAGGTCATCTTCGCCGAACCCGCGTCCGCGTCCCCCGACGAGGGCGTGCTCTACGCAGACGAGGCGCTCGATCACGTAGCGGCGCGCGGCCTGTTTGTCTTAGAGCGTCAGATGGAGTCCGACTTCCGCGTCTACGGCTCGTCCGGAGAGGAGCTGGGCGACTTCCTTGCCGAGGCCGACGCGCACTCGACCCAAGCGTGCGAGGAGGCATGCGATGCGTTCCAGTCCGAGCTGTTCGCGCGGGTGGACCGCATCATGGCTGGCCAAGCGGGCGCGGCGGAAGTCGCCTACCACGAACGGGGGCGGATTACTCGGCTGAGACCCGTGATCATGTGAGTCGAGGAGCCCCAGCGCGACATCGTGGGCACGCCCGTCATGGGCGTGGTTCGAGCCGTGGTGGAACTTGACCGGAGGTCATTCGTTGCCACTTCGGCGTGGCCGCCCAGAGTCGTTTTCTGGCCGTCACGTATCTGGCGGCTCCACACACTTGGCTCGGCGAGGGCCGCTTCTATATGCCGGCGCGTGGTGGCGGGTTCGGGCGGACCGCGGGCGGTTGAGGCAGGCGCTGTCGATCTTCCTGCCGGCGATCACGTGAGGTGGGAGCAGGCGGGCGCTCTGGGAGGTCAAGATGACCGATGTTGTCGTCGCTGCCGCGGGCGAGACTTCGGTCGAGGTGGTGTTGCCAGAGGGCCGCAGCTGTGGGCAGCTGTGCTGCTCCGGTTGGTCGTGGGTCGCTGGGGTGGATGCCGTTGGCGGCCCGCCACACGGCGACTTCACCGATGATGGCGAGGTTCGGGCGGCTGCCCGGCGGCGCCCAGACAGGTTGGGTTTCGTCTTGGCCGGCGTGACCTCGGACCTGGTTGGCGAGCACGGTCACTAGTTGGGACCGCTTCGCCAGATACTCGCCCCAAACGGGATGATCATGAAGGGCGTCCGGAATGCCGGGAAGCCAAGGCAGCGGCCCTCGGTCAGCAGGTGCGGGCTCTGGGAGCCGCCAGTCGAGCACGGCGGCCATATCCCCGGCGGTATGGAGTTCTCGTCCGGCGGCCGCCGTCTGCAGGTGGAGGACTGGGTGGTCACCGGTCTCAGCCGCCAAAGCGAGCAGGTGTGCTCTGAGCGTCGGCCACGACGGCTCGCTGGTGAGTTCGGGGACGACCTGGTCGGCTCGGCTATCGAGCATCTGAACGAGCTGCGGGCCAACCAGCTGCTCGGCCGCGACATGGAGCCCGTCGGTGTAGCGCTGAACAGCGTCAAACAGCCGGGCAGCCGGGTCGCTGAGCCCTCGCAGCAGGGTGGTGGCTGAGGCGGGGGTGTCGTCGCGGGCGAGGATGTGTTGGAGGATCTCGGTAGCCGTACGGGGGGCGAGTGTCTCGGGGCGGATGACGGTGTGCGGGTCGCCGTCGCCGACGACCTGCAGGTAAAGGTGGTTGGCGACCCGGCCGCGGCTGAGCATGGTGTACAGCTGCTGGCGGGACTCCAGCCCGGTGACCAGGCCGTGCATGGTGTCGGCGGAGACGCCCTGGGCAGCGTGGATGGTGGTGGCATAACCGAGGCCGGTCGAGGTCTGGACGTAGCCGGCTGGAAGTCGGACGGTGAGCCGGCTGCGGTTATGTCGGACTTTGAGGTCGCCATTTCTGCCGATTCCGGTGATGGTCCAGCGGTCACCGTTTTTGACCCAGTCGGTGGCGGTCAGGCGCAGTCGGCGGTCGTTGGTGCGGGTGATGATCACATCTCCGACACTGGCCCGGTTCCCGTCGGCCAAAGACATCTCGGATGCCGCAGGCGTGTGATCGAGCCGATGCGCCCTGGCCCGACGGTTGAGTTCGGCGACCAGGTCTCGGGTTGGGGCGATCATGATCGCGTCGAGCCCAGCCGCTCGGTCGGAAACCCAAGCCGCGAAGGCATCCTGCGTGGTGGTGGCGAGGTCACCGACATGAACGCGGCCATGATCAAGGTAGAAGTCGAGTGCCTCGGGTTTGCCTTCTCGGAGGGTGAGCGATGCTGCCGCTTCACCCGGGTCGGCGAAGCGATGCAGCTCGGTCAGGCGGAGGGCGCCATGGCTCTGTTGGATGTCGCGGAGGACACCGCCGGCGCCGATCGCGGCGAGTTGTTGATCATCTCCGATCAGTCGGACGTTCGCACCGCGATTGAGCGCGAACTGGACGGCGGTGTCGAGGGACAAGGTGTCGGCCATGCCGGCTTCGTCGATAATCACCAAGGTCGACGGCCCGACCGCTGCCGCCCAGTCCCGCAGTTCGCCGTGGTCAAGTGACCAGGTGAGCTTGGCGAGTGTGTCGCTGCGGATGCCGGTTTGCTCGGCGAGGACGGCGGCCGCGGCAGCCGACGGGGCCAGGCCGAGCACCTGACCACCGTCCTGGGTCCACGCCATGGTGAGGGCACGCATGGCGGTCGTCTTCCCGGCGCCGGCCGGTGCGATCGCAAGCTGCAGACGGGCCCCCGAAGTACACATCTGATGGACCAGTGCCGCCTGCCCAGCATCCAGTGCAGTGCCGTTCGCCGCCATCTCCAGCAACGCCAGGTCGACCGCCGTCGACTCGACCGACGCACCGTCGTGACGTGCAGCCGCGGTGAGGAGGCGCTGTTCGGCGTCGAGGATCCGCTGCGAGGTGTAGAGGGTGGCCCCGGCGACGGTGTAGACCGATGAGCCGTCGACCCGCCGCAGCGCCTCCGGTTCCTCCATGTTGTCAGCTGGTGCGGCCAGGGCAACAGACCGGCGATCGAGGACCTCAGCGACCAGCAGGTCTACCAGTGCCGCGGCGTGTTCAGCGGGCAGGTCGATGGTGCGGACCTGCCGTTGCGCTTCGGCCCGGACATGCCACATCTGCCAGGTCGACCGGCTCGCCTCCATGGCAGTCAGGATGTGATCAGCCGTCTGGGAGACCCAGCGGGCGTCGACAATCCTGGTGGTCTCGGCGGGCGGTGCCAACGCCGTCTGCACCATTGACGTCACGGCGCCACGTCCACCCAGCACTGCTGCGGCCTCGTTGAGCCATGTCGCCCGTTGCTCGGCCAGGGATCGGGGTTCGTGCTTGGCGTCGCGGGTCTCCAACGTCGCCTGCTGAGCCAGATGCAACGCTTCAACCGGGGTCGGTGGCCGGCCATGATCATGCTGAAAACGGATCGCCAGCTCACCGCGGCGGGCTTCGATGTGGATACGGCGGGTCGACCAACGCTGGTTCAGTCGGGGTTCGACACCGACGATCTCCCGGATCGGCCGCTTCGCCGGATCGGTGCCGGGCCGCTCGGCGAACCGCACCCTCAACGTGTCGCGGAGATGCTGCTCCAGGGCGGTGTTGTAGGTCTCCGAGGCGGCAACATTGGCCTTGAACAACACCCGCCCGTCGATGGACAGCCACCGCCCATCGAGGGTCTGCACCTTGTTCGCCACCGCCACGTGGGTGTGCAGGTCTGGGTCCCCGGACCGGCTGTCGCGATGGGTGAAGGCGGTCGCAACCAGGCCGCGGACGTTGACCTGCCGGATCCCTTGCGGCCCGGTCCGGGTGAACAGGGCATGCTTCTCGAGGAACGCCAAAGCGTCCTTGACCGCGGCCTGATGGGCGCGTTCGATCACCGCCGCCACCGCCGGATCGGCGACCGCCCACAAGGTCGAGACCGACTTCACCGGCGAGAATGTGAGGTCGTACCCGGCAACCGTCTGGGTCCGCGGCCGGGAGTCTTTCGCGATCTGTCCCGCCAGCTCCCGGGCATCGACGGGCTCCCGGCCATGCTCGGCCAGGAAAAACCCCCGGGCCACCTCGGTCCGCACCCGGGCCCGATCTGCGGCCGGCAGCGGGGTGTCCGCCGGCAGGCCGGCCGCCGTATTGATCGCCCCGATGCGTTTCCCCACCTCGAGCCGAAACGGGCTGACGTCCCCATCGACGATCTTGAACGGCACCCCCAGCCGCGCCACATTCTGAAAGTCCCGCAGGGTGAGGTCAGGTCCCTCCAGCTGCTGCTGCCGCAGCTCGGCCAACGGGTGCAAACCGCAGCCGAACAACGCTCGCATCTGCTCGGCGGTCACCGGGTCGCCGGCGGTCAGGCCGTCAATCCCGTCCATGCCGGAACCGATCCAGACCCCCGGCGTCTCGCCGCGTTCGGTGTAATAAGACGCCAGCCCGATATGACCCTTCTCGGTCGCGTCCAGCGCCGCCACCTGCCGGGTCAGGTAGTCATAACCTGATCCCGCAGTGAGCTTGTGGAGGCTCATCGTCACACCCACCCGAAGGGGGTACATGCCGCCCGGGCGGTCAGGTCGACCCGAGCTACTTCCGTCGGTGCATGGGGTGTGTGGCACATCGGATCTTGAATCGGCTGGGGTACGTGAAGCAGGTCGAAATCGTCCTGATGACCGCTCGGGTCGTCGCTGCCGCTTACGGCTGAGTGACATGCCTGTATCGATAGGCGAGATGTGACGAGTCAGCAGGCGGTCGGGCAAGCAGCGCGTCGGTCGGCATTGAATGCTCAGGCGGTGCTGTGCAATGAACGGGTCGACCGGGACCGCCGGCTCGAAGGTCTGGCGGTCGCCGTGCTGACCGCACTCAGTGAACGCGACGCTGCGGTAAGGACGCTGACAAGCTGGGCGAAGGTCAGTTGTTCATGGGCCCGGCGTTTCACCAGGCCGACGAGACCACCTTCGGCTGGCCCGACCTCGGACCCATCACCGACTTTGAACCGGCCTACCCCGTCGTGGCCGCCGGGATGAGGGGCGTGGAGGGGATCGAGCCAGACGTCTACATCACCGACCCCACCATCGGGGGATGCTCCGACCTTTTCGACGCCGTGTACGAGCTCTTGTTACAGATGATCGCGCGCTACTTCGCCTTTGGCCATGAGACGCCCGAACAGCGCAAGGTCTTGGCTCACGCCGCTGTCGGGCTCATGTTCCAGGCCATCAAGCCACTCGGCTTCCTGCTTGCCCGCCTGCCGGTGGGACCCGATCACCCAGATGTCACGGCGGGAGCCAACTTCCAGCTCCCTTACCGTGCCAGCTTTCTGCTCCCGCGCCGCCGCTCGGCCTGGCTGCGCTTCGCGGAGCGCCTCGACGAGCTGGCCCGCATCGCCGCTGACCTCCATCCGCCGGGGGGAGAAGATGTGACCGGGACGGTGTCTGGCGCGCTCAGCGGCACGGCCTCGAACCTGACGAGTCACGTCGAAGCAGTGTGATCGGAGTCAGATCGTGCGAAGTTGACGCAGATCCTTACCCGCTCCGGGACCGCGCTGATCGTGGCCTACCTCGCGATCCCGGTCCTCCTCGTGGCGGGGATCTGGCTCGGATTCCTCGGCAGCTACTGGGGCCGGCTCTGGATCTGGGTCTCGCTGATCCTGCTCATCGGCGTGGGAATCGCGATGACGCCGCTCGCAGCCGGCCCGATGCGCAGGGTCCGCAAGGCGTTCGGCATGCAGATGGGCAAGCCCAGGGAGGGCGAACCCGCGCCGATGCCGCTTGCCGACGCCGAGGTGGCGCCCGCGCTGCACTCAAGCCGGAACTCACGGCAGTGATCGGCGTCGCGGCACTCGTCGTGATCATCTGGATGATGGTGGCGAAGCCCTTCTTGGGAGGGCCGCGTCACACAAGCCGGTAGAGCTGGCGGGCGCCATGGAGCCCCTTCAGCTCGAACGAACCGGCGTCCTCAAAGCGCAGCTCTGAGCCGTCGACGAGGTCCATAACGGTCGCCGAAACGAGGATCTCGCCCGGGCCTGCGACAGACATGATCCGCGCCGCGGTATGAACGGCGATGCCGCGCACGTCGTCGGGGGTGACCTGAACTTCGCCGCTGTGAACGCCGGCCCTGATCTCAAGGTCAAGTGATCGGCTTGCCTCGCGGATCGCGACCGCGCCCCGGACCGCGCGCTCGGCGCCATCGAATTGCGCCAGGACGCCGTCGCCGGTCGTCTTGACGAGGTGCCCGCGATAGCGGTCGACCGCGTTCTCAGCCTTCCGGTTGTGGTCGCCGACGAGGTGCCGCCAGTGCTCCGCTCCCACCTCGGCCGCGCGCCGCGTCGAGTCAACGATGTCCGTCAGCAAGATCGACGCGAGGCGGCGTTCATCCGCGGCATCGAGGCTCCTGCCGTACGTCCGCATCGCCTCGAAGTCGATCGAGACCCACGGCTCGTCGCCGACGACCCAGGCGTCGTGGCCGGGCGGGATCTCGAAGACGTCGCCGGGGTTGATCTCGAGCTCCGCCCCGTCCGGCATCTGGACCCGCAGGACGCCCGACGTCGTGACGCCGAGATGGTGGTACTGGCAGGAGTCGGTGCCCGCGATGGGCTTGACGTCGACCGACCAGCGCCAGCCGGGCTCGTAGACCATCCGGCCGACGACGGTGTCATCGAGCTCGACCACCTCGACCCGCCCGTGCGGGAACGTTCGAACGTCGGACGGCTCGGAGAACCGGCGGCGCTGGAGGCGCATGGCCGAACCCTACACTCCAGCCAGTGCGGATCGCTCACGTCCGCGAGCGCATGGCCCCGGCGGGCGCCCCGTGGCGTTTGGCCGCTGCGCTCGAGCAGGGGAACGTCCTGTGGGTCGATCTCGAAGTCGCGCGCCGGCGTGCCAACGCCGCGAACGCGAACCTGGCCCACGACAGCACGCTGCACCGCTAGGCGTGATCGGCCAAAGACAGGACGGTGCGGGCCACACCACGCGAAGCAGCAGCGGCCCGGCCCAGCCCAGTTCGACGACGGGCGGGTCACCAGTGGGCGGGTGTGACGTCGAGCCATAGAGCCCCGTGTCCGTGCTGCACGGCACAGTTTCGAGGGCTCAGCCGTCGATGCGGGCCGTGTGCCCATGTGCCCCGCAACATCATGACCAAGATCAGGAAGCACACTATGCACGGAGAGTCGCGTGAAACGCGCGCGGCCTCCTGCCTCGCGCAACCTTCGCAACGAGAAGGTCAGGAGTTCGAGTCCCTTAGCTCCACCAGCTTAATATTGCCTTGACTAGGGAATTTGTTCTCTTGGCAGGCGAGCAGGATTGCTCATCTATTTCTCGCGGGTGCCCCCGTGGTTGCCGTCGTTAAGCTTCTCCGGCCCTGCGACCCCACGACGCGCCCGGCTTGTCGGGAGGTGCCGCGGCGCAGCCTGGAACGGCGCCGAGCCCCCCGTAACCACCCACTTCCCCTCGAGCCGTGCGTACCCTCTTCGCGCGCCGAGCGCTCACCGAGACCCAAACGACGGCGGGTCGGCATGTGTCATCGCCGCGTGAACTATTCGATTGACGCGCGCGACGGCGTCGTCAGGCTGGGGTTGACCTGCGTCGAGCCAAGCCAGGACGGACTCGATGGTGATCACCGGTAGCAGCCGCGACAGCCAATCCAGCGATGCCGGTTCGACCCCGGCCTTGACGAGATTGCGGCGGGTAACCTCGACGGAAGTCGCCGCCAGGGTGTCGGTGACGTCACGGAACTCCGGCTCGCGGGCGGCGTACCGGAAAAGCAGCTGGAAGCCGTCAGGGTCCGCCGCTGCAGCGGCGACTAGGGCTGGCACGGCGTCCTCGCCGAAGTCGTCTGTGCCAACAGAGTCGCCGAGGCGCGTCACGGCCCGATCCAGTACCGAGCGGTAAAGGTCGGCCTTGGACTCGAAATGGCGATAGAGGATGACCCGACCGACCCCAGCGGCCTCGGCGATGTCGTCGAGGCTGGTGTTGGCAAACCCGGCGGCGGCGAACGCGTGAGTCGCCGCTGACAGGATCTGCTGCCGGCGCGCCGCGCGGGGGAGCCGTCGCCCCTTGGCCGTCGACCGATCGAGCGAGGTTGTCACCTCTTGATTGTATCTTCTATATTGTCTACTTATGAGTACACATCGAGACGTCTCCGTTGTGAAATTGCCCTTGGACCAGCCGGACCCGTTGGAACCACCGGCCGGGCTACGCGACCTGCAGCTGCGCGGCTCGGTTCACCCGGTGATCACCGCGGTCGGCGACCCTGGGTGGCTGATCACCGGACATACAGAGGCGCTCACCTGGCTGGATGACGACCGGCTGGGCCGCTCCCATCCGGACCCGGCGCACGCCGCACGGACCGGTGAGTCGGTGCTGTTCGGCGGCCCATCGGGCGCGTTCGACACCGAGAAGGCCGACCACACGCGGATGCGGGCCCTGCTGCAGCCGCATTTCACCCCGGCTCGGATGCGGGCCTTGCGACCGCGGGTCCAGCAGATGACCGGCGAGCTCCTCGACAACATGGCTGCCGGGGACCGGCCCGCTGACCTCGTCCAAGCGGTTGCGGTGCCGCTGCCAGTGCTGGTGATCTGCGAGCTGTTGGGAGTCCCCGCCAGCGACCGCGACCGGTTCCGGGCATGGACCCGCGACGCCGCCAACGTCGCCGATCGCCAACGATCGATGGCCGGCATGGGCGCCCTCTTCAGCTACGGCCAGCAACTTGTCGCGGCCAAACGAGACCAGCCGGCCGACGACGTCATCTCGCGACTGGCTGCCACGCCTGGCGTCAGCGCGCTCGAAGCCGCCCAGCTGTCGATGTTCCTGCTCTTCGCCGGGCATGAGACCACAGTCGACCAAATCGGCAAGGGCGCCCTACAGCTGCTCGCCGCCCCCGCGCAATGGACAGCCCTAGCCCAGGATCCAAGCCGAATCCCGGCCGCGGTCGAGGAGATCCTTCGAACTACCGGCAAGGGCGGCGGCGGCATTCCCCGATATGCCCGCGAAAATTTACAAATCGGTGGTGTCAACATCGCCGCCGGCGAGCTGGTGATCTTCGACCTCGGTGCCGCCAACCACGACCCGGCCGGGTTCGCCGACCCCGACCGGTTCGACCCCGGCCGCGACAATCGCAGGCACCTCGCCTTCGGGCATGGACTGCGCTACTGCATCGGCGCCCCTCTGGCACGCATCGAGCTGCAGGTCGTGTTCACTGCGCTCACCGGCCGGTTCCCCGACCTGCGTCTGGCCGCCGATCCCCATGAGCTCATCGTTGACACTGACACGTTGACGAGGTCACTCGCCCGGCTGCCTGTCACTTGGTCATGAGCTTGATCACGCCATCCTGCGGACCGACGGCCGGCGCGCCCGAGGGTCACCGGCGGCCGTAGTGACCGGCCATGGCGTCGGGTGCCTCGGCTGGGCTTTTGATCAACTGGAGGACATTCCTTGATCGCGTCTGCTGGAACCCGCTGCACTTGGCACCCTCAACGAACCGGCCGATGACCGCAAAGTGCAGATAGAGACAACCCCCGCAACCAGCCACTTGGCGTACTGAGCCCTGCCGACCATATGTTCTCGCATCCGGCATCTCCAGTATCAGTCTGAGGTCGATGGCTGCGCGGACTGCCGGCTGGCTCGATAGCGCTCGGCCTGGTCACCGAACGTGTGCTCGTCCCGGGGGAGTCGCCATGAGTGCTGTTTTGGGTCTGCCTACAGAGGGCGACCGCCGCAGTAGGACTCCCGCGAGCACCCCCAGCGCGCACAGGACGCCGAGGGTGATGAAGGCGGGGCTGAGTCCGTCGACGAATTCGCTGGCTGTGCGGTAGCTGCCTTGGGCGGCGAAGATCGCGGTGGCGATCGCGACGCCGAACACGGCGCCGACCTGGCGGAAGGTGTTGCTGATGCCGGACGCAACCGCGGTCTCGTCTGGGCCGACGGAACGCATGACAGCGGTGGTCACGGTTGGGAACGCGATGGCGATTCCGGCGCCGGCGATAAACAGCGGGCCCACAAGGATGCGGTATCCACTGGTGTCGGTGACTAGTGCGCCGATCAGCAGGAGGCCCGTCGCTTCGAGGCCGAGGCCGAGCATCACCAGAGGCCTCTCGCCGATCCGGTCGGCGAGTCTGCCGGCGATGGGGGCGAGGAGCAGTGCCATCCCAGTCGCGGGCAGCAGTCGCAGGCCGACTCCGAGCGGGTTGTAGTGCAGCACCAGCTGCAGGTATTGCGCGGTGAGAAAGCCGAGCCCGAACACACCGGCCATCAACACGAAGCTGGCGACACACCCGTTGCTGAAACCGCGGTTGCGGAACAGCCTCATGGGCATCAGCGGATGCTCGGACCGGCGCTCCCACGCTACGAAGAGCACCAGGGCGATTACGCCGCCGATGAGTCCGCCGAGGATCGAGGCGGAAGCCCACCCCGTCTCGCTGCCTCTGATGAGGGCTTGGGCGATGCCGAACACCCCGAGCGTGGCCAGGGCGAGGCCGACGAGGTCGACATGGGCGAAGACACGGCGGCCTTCGCGAACCTTCCGGGTGGTCAGGACAGCAATGACTATCCCCACTGGGACATTGAGCCAAAAGACCCACTGCCAGACGAGACCCTCGACGATGGCTCCGCCGATGAGGGGGCCAGCTGCGACGGCTACCCCGGTGATCGCGCCCCAAGCGCCGAGAGCCTTGCCGCGCATTGGGGGTGGTGTGGCATTGATGATCAACGCCAGCGCCAGCGGCACCGCTATGCCACCGCCGATGCCTTGCAGGGCGCGCGCCGCGATGAGGAGGGTAATGGTTGGGCTCAGCGCGCACAACGCCGATGCGACCGTGAATACGGCCAAACCGGCGATGAACATGCGTCGCCGCCCGTATCTGTCACCCAGCGTCGACCCGGTGAGGATGGAGGCAGCGAAGGCGAGCGCGTACGCGTTGACCGTCCAGCTCAACCCCTCGACCCCGGCGCCGAGTTCCTCGTGCAGGGTCGGCAGCGCCGTCGTCACGACGAGCGCGTCGAGTCCTACCAGAAACGAGGCGAACGAACCCAGGACGAGGGTCCAACGCTGCGCGGTCCGCACCACGTCGGGAGCAGTGGTGATCGCAGGCATTACTGATCTACCTCTCCGGACTTCGTTCGGAAGCACCGTGACTCCTTCGACGCTGACAAGTCGGCTTGTGCTGGGGCCCTGGCCGGCACGTTCTGCGCGTCAACCGGCCGAGACGTCAGCGAGGGCAGGGTCATGGAGCGCTTAGTTGAGGGATCAGTTGCGTATGCGAAGACCTCGGCCGCCGGCTCGACCTCGTACTCACAACGATCACCCCCACCGTCATCGGCCCTCCGAGACCAGGGCTGCATAGCGGGCCAGGTAAAGCGGCCACCCCCCGTCGCCGTCCACGCCGTCCGCGACGGCTTGCCACCCGGGTCCGTGGCGGTCGAGACTTCGGTGCTCCAGTTCAACGCGGGTGCGTTGCGGTGCCTCGGCGTGGAATCGAACCTCGACTTCGCTGGTCAGGTCGGGGTCGGTCACGATGTTCCATTGAGGGCTGATGTCCCAGCTGAAGACCACGCGGACCGGCGGCTCATAGACGAGGATGCGCGCCCACCGGCACTCGGTGCCGTCGACGGCTCGGTCGACGATGTGGCCTCCGACCCGCGGCTCGAACACGGTCTCGGCGATTGGCGCACCAAGCAGGTTGTGCTCGGGCGGCTTGAAGTCTCCGAACCGCTGCGTGAATACCGAGAAGGCTCGGTCGATCGCGGCGTCGACGACGACGTGCCGGCGCACGGTCACTTCCGTCTGGGTCATGGGTTGTCCTCTCTCTGGTGTCGGTCATCACGGTCGCCTGCGCCCTGAGTGTCGTCGGAGACGACTTGGGCGTAGCTGGTGAGCGCTCGCCGCCAGTAGGTGTCGAGCTGGTCGCGCAGCGCGGCCAAGGCGACCGGGTTGAGCTGGTAGATGCGCCGAGTCCCTTCCTGGTGCTCACTGACCAGGCCCGCGTCCTTGAGCACCTTCAGGTGCTGCGAGACGGCCGGCCGGCTGACCGGCATCTGGGCGGCCAGCTCACCGACCGAGTAGGGGCGGTCGGCCAGGGAGGCGACGATCGCGCGCCGTGTGCGGTCCGCAAGCGCACCCCAACCCTTCACATCTCCGTAAGCAATCACTAACCGTAAGTATTGACTAACAGAGGGACGGATTCAATAGCCAAATCTGGATCGCGCGGTGCACGCAGAGCGGGCGAGGCGCGGGTGAGGTTGTGGCCCGCCGCTCCGGGATGGCGTGCAGGCCCAAGTTGCCGTGACATACGCATGGTGGGGGACGCCTCGGCCGTACGGGCTCGTATCGACGCGTACGCCGCCGCGGGGCTGGATGAGATCGCCGTGGTCCCGGCCACCGCCGCCGACACGGGCGGGGAACGGACGCTAACGGCGCTGGCCGGGTAGGAGCCGTAAGCTCGTCTCACTGGCCGGGGATGCCGTGGCGTGGTGTGCGGGACGGGAGTCGGGAGTGAGGGACGCGCGGTGGCCGCCTGTTCCTTCTTCAGGGCGTTGCTAATCCGGCGGGCCAGGAGCGGGTCGGCCGGAAGCACGTGCGAGGCGAACCAGCGGGCGGCCGACAGGTCGGGTGAGGGTTCCACCAACTCCGCGCCTGCGTCGTGGAGCGTAGACACCCGCAGTCCGCGCCGTGGCTCACCAGACGTTCTTCGAGCGCAGGGGGACGCGTCGACAGATGCCTGTCCCGACTGCCGTTCTGGACGTGGCACTCGCCCCGATGCGGGTTGGCAATCACGAGGGCGCCATGGGCGAGTAGGCGAAACTACGGACCAACTACGGACCACGACGGCGGAATTCAGCGCACCTCAATGGTCATACATGGACACGAGCGATATGTGGTTCACGCTCGACAACCGTGGCGGCCCGATCTGGGGGTCAAGGGGTCGCGAGTTCAAATCTCGCCAGCCCGACAAGTCAATGTCGGATTATCACACCTGATCAGAGCCGCGTGCATCCGGCCACCGGCCCATCCTCGACCAGCCTCAGCCCCGGGGAGTTGGACCCATTTTCGGCCCACGAGCGCGAGTACGCCGCCCCGACATCGAGCCCGGCCTGGTGATCTGGGTGGAGATAACGGCTCGTCACGGCCGGCTCTTGATGGCCGGCCACTCGCTGGAGAAGGTGCAACTCGACACGCGCGTCGGCCATCCACGTGAGCGCTGTATGTCGCAAGCCAATGCCGCACGAGGCCGGCCAGCCCAAAATCGTGAACCAACTCGTTCCACCCCGTTGCAGCGCGCAGAGTCGCGGTCGTGATCACCGCTCCACGAGGACCAACGAGCAGACGAGCATCCCTGGCCCTGCCCACCGTCAGTCGCTCCCGCGTTGCGCGCAGCGGCTCGATCGTTGGCACCGGACGACGCCGCCGGCCCTTGGTCTCCTTGGTGACCAGGCCGCCGCAGCCTGGGCACGTCTGCCTCCGCAAGGCCAACAGCCCACGAAAGAGGTGGACGTCACCCACCTGCAGCCCGGCCACCTCACTGATCCGCGCGACGCAACTCGCGTTTTGATCAACTCGCCGTCACCCGTGAAAGGGTCCCGGGCTCAGCTCGTTGCAGTCGTTAACACGGCATCGATGTCGAGCCTGAGCGCGTCACCTTCGAGGAAGGCATTCCAGGCAGTCGTCACGTCCCGTTCGAGGCCTGCGCGCTCGTCGTCGCCGATCTGGCCGACGGGCCCAGCCAGAGGTGTGCTGGTCACGTACTGCCATAGGAACTCGCTCGGCGGCGGAAGCATGATCCGTAGTGCCTTCGACTCCACCGAGACCGATCGCAGGCCGGCGCCCTCCGCCAGGGCGTGCAGTTCCAGGGGCTCGTGCAGCGAGAAGACCTGTCGCACGAATGCGGCCACCTCCGGCTTCACGTGACGGGCGAGGGCCTGCGCCAAGATCTCGAAGACCGGCGGGATCGCGCCTCCAGTCCCGATCGCGACGCGTCCACCGTCGGCGAGGACGCGCCGGATCTCGCGCATGGCCGCAGATCGGTCCGGCACGAACTGCAGGCCCAGTGAGCACGTCACCACGTCGAACGAAGCGTCCGGACACGGGATGGACTCCGCGCTGGACTCGTGCCACTCGATCGACGTGGGTGACACGGATCGGGCGACGGCGAGCATGGCCGGGTTGACGTCCAACCCCGCCACGAAGCCTTCCGGGCCGACGAGCTCCGACGCACGCCGCGTCACAACGCCCGTGCCGCACGCGACGTCCAGCACGCGCTCACCGCTGCGCAGCCCCGCCACCTCGAGAAGGGCAGTAGCCCAGGCAGCGCCAATGGTCGGGACGAAATACCGTTCGTAGTTCTCGGGCGCTGTGCCGCCGTAGTGTCTGAAGCTAACCGCTGGCGTCGAGTAGGTCTTCATCGTTCGCTCCTTCCGTTCGTTGCGAGATGGCACCAGTATGGAAGCGCTCGCACACGATCAGGAATGACCGCGACACCCAGATGGATGACCGAAATGGCAGGGGTTCCACCCGTGACCGAAGTCGCCGGGCGCCCGGAGGCGCTGGATCAGGCCCTTGAGCGGCTCCGTCTCGAAGGCGCCATCTTTTTGCGCGCCGAGTACTCGGAGAGCTGGACTCTCGAGGGACAGGGCGGGCCGATGTTCGCCGCAATGATGCACCCGGGGGCGGAGCGTCTCGTGCTGTTCCACGTCATCGCCTCGGGGCGGTGCTGGGTGGCGCTCCCGGGCGGCGAGCGCTACTGGGCAAGCGCCGGCGAGGTGATCGTCCTGCCGTATGGTGACGAGTTCATGATGGGCGGCGTCGAGGCGGCGACACCGGTGCACATCGCCAGCGTCGTCCCAATGCCGCCGTGGACCGAGATGCCGGTCGTCCGCTATGGCGGTGGCGGGGATCGTACGGACGTGGTGTGCGGATGCCTCTATTCAGAGGACCCGCTGTTCGATCCGGGCCGGGCCGCATTCCCCACGGCGTTCGTGGTTCGGCCGGCAGACGGGCCCGCAAGGAGCTGGTTCGACGCGAGCATCGCATACGCACTGGAAGAATCGTCAGGCAAGGCACGGTCTCGCAGATCAACAAAGCTCCCTGAGTTGCTCCTCACCGAAGCGCTCCGGATGCATCTCGCGACGGCCCCCGCCGTGGAGCGCGGCTGGATCGTTGGGCTACGCGATCCCCTGCTCGGACCCGCGATGGCCGCGATCCACGCAGCTCCGGAACGAAGATGGACAGTTGACGACCTTGCTGCCGAGGCCGGGGTGTCACGCTCGCGGCTCGACGCTCGCTTCCGCGAGGTTCTCGGGCGTTCACCGATCCGCTATCTCAACGAATGGCGGATGCACGTGGCGCAAGACCTGCTGGCGACCACGGACACCACGATCGCGGCGATTGCCCACAGAGTGGGATACGACGCGGAAGAGGCGTTCAGCCGAGCGTTCAAACGCGCGCACGGACGGTCCCCAGCCTTATGGCGCACGGCTCGAGTGGGCAGGCCCGCACATTAGCGATGGGCTGGACACCCCTCGTTCTCGTTATCCGGGGAACCCGCTTCATGGCCAGAACCGTCACCGATCCCCTCCAGCGCGTGAGTTTGCCGCACGCGCCGCACAGCCAGACCTGGCCGCCGTTGTTGGACGAACTCGGCGTACAGGTCACCGACGGACTGCAGACCGGGCTGGGCCACACCTACGACACCTGATTCAAACCGGCCGAGCGACCCTGGGCTTCCACCCCGCAGTTACCCGCGACGCACGCCAAGGAGGAGACCGGCCACTGAGTACGGACCGGGAATCACGTCACCACCGGTGCCTCCTTCATCGTGATCCACTCAACGGATGCGACCTCGTGTCGCACTCGGCCTTGTTCCCCTCGAACGCCTGCAGCATCAGCGGGAACCCCGTCGCATCGGTCAGCAGCCCGATCGTGATCTGCGGCTCCAGGCGCCGGTCTTGGATAAACCGGGCTCACGGAACCTCGTCACCTTGGTGTCTCGAAGTAGAGCGTGGCATCGTCGAACCCGAGCACGTCGTAGGCACGACACAAGGCATCCCACAGATCGCCCATCCTCGAGGCGGTGATCTCCAACGGGCCTGCGCCGACGGCGGCATCCAGCCCGAGATCGAGCTCCCGCTGGTCCTCAGCCAGACGCTGGCTGGCTGCCGTCTTGAGCGCCTCAAGCTCCGCCTCGTCGTGCGCGGACCCGATGTGCTCGATGTCGCGGGAACCGCGCCGCGAGGAGTGCACGATCTGCACCGCGGTCGCCCCCGACGCGGTCTGAACCGTGCTGCACGTACGCCACGAAGGAGCACCCTACGAGTCTGGTTAGTGCGCAAATCCAGGCGGCCCGAGCCGCGAAACCGCAGGTCACGGCCCTACGGCCGCTCCGGGCCCAAGATCGTGAGCCAAGTCAGGTCGACAGGATGCCGAGATCCGGATGGATCTGGAGCCGGCGTGTTGAGCGCAAGAGTCGTCGTTCAGCACGGCGTCTCGGGGGAGCTGCCAACTATGCCCTCGTGATCGTCGGCGGCGATCATCGACGGGCGTTGCTGCTGCCTGGGACTGCTGTCGCCGTCATCATTTTCGAGCGCTGCGGGTGACGATCGAGCGCGTGTCCGGGCAGCCCTTTCGGCGCCTCTGAGTCTCGGCGGCCGTTCGATGTCGACCTGCGTGAGGGCTCCTAACGGACTTCGGCGGTGACCTTGCCTGCAGCGACGGTCATTCCGAGCTCCTGGTAGGTCGCCAGTGCCTCCTGAAGAAGGTCGCCAGCTGCTTCGCGGTCTCCGGGCGCATCCCGAGCCAAAAGAACTCGAGCATGATCGGCCTTCGCGTGCGCGCTCCAGGGCAGGGCGCCTATCCGATCGTCCGCTTCCGCTGACTCCTGAAGGAACAGGACTGCTTCGTCGAGCCGGGAGAGGGCAGCAGCGAGGAGGCCGAGGTATCGCGACACGGATCCGATGCGGATGTGGTCCGACCCGGCGACGAGCGCGGCATACGGCCGCAACAACTCGTACAGCGTCTTGACCTGCTCCGCGTTTCCCACGATGGCCGCGATGTCGGCCAGCAGCGTCATCGCCAGCAGCCAAGCCTGGTCTCGCTGCACGGCGCCGAAGCCGTCCCTGGCCAGAACGTCGAGCCTCGCTTGTGCTTGCCGCTCGTGCCCTAGTTCGCAATCGAGCCGGGCAAGCAGCGCAGGATAGATGGCGTCGTCTGGGCGGTCAGCCTCCAGGCGTTCCAGCGGCGGCCGAAGCTCTTCGAGCCCACCTCCCCGTTCCAAAAAGAGCAGGAAGCGCTGCAGGACCGCCGCCTGCATCGCCTCGGCCGGATGCGCGCTCATGCCGCGGTGAAGCGCCTGATCGATGCAGGCCGCAGCCTCGGTAAACCGTCCCGTGAGCAACAGGAGCTCTGCCTGATGCGTCGCGGCGTGCCAAGAGTGAGAGGGCAGCTTCAGTTCCTCAGCTAAACGGATGTGGCGCTCCAGGTCCCGACGCGCTTGACCGACTTCACCGCGCGTGAGCTGGATTTCGTAGCGAACGGCCAGCCCGTCGGCCAAGTCCTCCCACGCTCCAGCCTGTTCTGTGACCGCGACGATCTCATCGGCGAGGGCCTGCATTTCGTCCAAACGATCAGGCCCCCACAAAATGAGGAATCTGGCCATGAGCACCCCACCCAAGGTCGCGGGATCCCCGATGCGGCGAGCAAGTTCCACTGCCTCACGGCTGCGCACTTCCTGGAGTTGGCGCCGCCGCGCCTCAACCGGACCGCCCCGGTAGCTGACGGCAGCACACGCGAATCGAGCGAGCACCTTCGCCCGCAGCAGGCTGTCTTCTGGGAGCCCGCCTAGTGCCTCCTCAAGCAATGTGGTGAGCGATTGAGTGAACTCGTGCTCCGGCTCCCAAACGAACCTCCCGCCGTAGCCGAGCGCGGCACGAGCGAGCATCTCGGGCGAGCCCGACTGTCGAGCGATGTCGGCCACCCTGAGAAAGCTATGCCGGGCCGAGGCCGTCTCGCCGGCCATCGTCTGCGCGTCACCGAGAGCCAGCAGTAACTCGCAGCGGGTTTCTGCGTCGGCGTCAGGCTGAGATTCGTGCGAACGCAGAGCCATCGTGAAAAGACGCACGGACTCCTCGTACGCGAGCTCGTCCCGCGCGCGTTCGGCTGCCCTAGCGGCATACCGAATGGCCTCGCTCGCGGTGCCGACGGGGGCTGCCATAGCGAAGTGGTGGGCGAGCTCGGCGGCGTGCGGATCGAGTTCGGCCGCGTAGATCAACTCAAGTGCTTCTGCCACCCGACGGTGCAAAGTCATCGCGTGAGGCGCTGGCAGTCCGTTGTAGAGCACCTCGCGGACGATCTCGTGTGCGAAACGGTAGCGGCCCGGGGTGCTTGGCACCGCCAAGAGCGTGCTAATGGCGAGGGCTTCCTGGAGATGACCTACGGCATGTGCCGGCTCAACACCGCTCGCGGTCGCGAGAACGTCGATGCCGAATTCACGGCCTACGACGGACGCCACGGTGAGCAGCCCTTTGCACTCCGCAGAGAGCAGGTCCAGCCGTTGTGATACCACCGCGCGGACTCCTTGGGGCAGCACATTGAGGTCGGAATCTGTCGCGAGCAGATGGGCGAGCTCGCCTACGAAGAAAGGGTGGCCGTCAGTCCGCGCGTAGATCCTGTCGACGAGCTCGTCAGGCGCGGCAACGTCACCGGTAGCGGCGACGAGCTCAGCGACGTCGTCCCGAGAGAGGCCGCCAAGGCGAATGTGGTGGAACCGCTGGGCTCGTGCCAGCTCCGCCAGGGTGCCGGCAAACGGCTCGGTCGCTGCCCGGTCGCTGCTACGTGTCGTCGCGATCACAAGCAGGCGCGAGTCGGTGAGTGTCCGCGCCACAAAACGCAACAGCAGAAGCGACGAGGCGTCCGCCGCGTGCAGGTCCTCCAGGACAAGCACGATCGGCTTGGTACGAGCCTCCTCGCGCAACAGGGTAGAGACCGCGTCGAAGAGTCGGAAACGCAGGCCTTCCGCGTCGGCGGAGAGCGGCCGCGGCAGGTCGAGGCCATATTCACGCAATTCGGGGACGATCTCGGCAAGGTCCGCGGCGCCCACGCCGAGTTGGGTGGCGAGCACGCCCGGCTCCGATTCGCGCACGAGGACGCGCAGGCATTGCACCCAGGGCCAATATGCCGGGGCACCGCCAGATTCCCAGCAGTGACCGGACAACACCCGAGCCTCCTGCTCGGCGACGTGTACGACGAACTGCTCAGCTAGCGCGGTCTTGCCGATCCCTGGCTCGCCACTGATCAAGAACAGCGAACCGTAGCCCCCTTGAATGTCGGCTAGCCCCTGCCAGAGGTCTGCAAGTTCCTTCTTTCGGCCGACAAAGGCCCTGGTTGGCTTGATCAGCCCGCCAGGGCTGGCTGGTGGGGCTGTCCAGCCGAGACTGGGATCTTGGTTGAGTACCCGACTGGCGAGCGAGCGAAGCTCCAGACCAGGCTCGATGCCCAGCTCGTCGACCAAGCGGCCGTGTGACCGCCGGTAAACCTCCAATGCCTCAGCCTGGCGCCCGGAGCGGTAGAGAGCCAGCATGAGCCGACCGCTCAACCGCTCACGGTACGGGTGACGTTCGGTTAAGACTTCGAGTTCGCCGACAAGATCTGCATGTCGCCCGAGCGCAAGATCTGCCTCGATTCGCTCCTCCAAGCAGGACAGCCGCAGCTCCTCAAGTCGTCCAGCTTCGGCCTGCGCAAATGGCTCATACATGACATCGGCCAGGGCTGGTCCCCGCCAGAGGACAAGCGCCGTGCGCAGTAACGCGGCGGCGCGACCAGGGTCGCCCGTGGCGAGCGCATGCTTGCCCTGCGCGACCAACCTTTCAAAGCGCTGCACGTCGAGCTCGCCGTCCTGGATGCGAATGAGGTATCCGGGAGCACGCGTCTCCAACGCTCCGGCACCGAGTATCCGGCGCAGCCGGGAGATATAGACCTGAAGCGCCTTGCGAGCCGTTTCCGGCGCGGCCTCGCCCCACAGCACGTCGATGATCTGCTCGGCGGAGATGACCTCATTGGCGTGCAGGAGAAGCAAGCAGACAACCACTTTCTGGCGGTGCCCGCCCAAGCCCAGCTGACGGCCGTCTCGGCTGATGTGGAGAGGACCGAGAATCCGAAAGTCCACGGCACACCTCTCTGACGAGCCAGCAAAAGCAACGACACGCTGCACAGCGCGCCCCCCGCCGACGGGCGGACACGCAGAGCTCGAGCGGGACGAGTCTTCCGCCGCGATTTACCGAATTGTAGGCGCCTTGAAACCGTCCACAGCCACGCTTTACGTGTCCAGCCAGAGTCAAGGGAGTGATTCAGATGAGGAAGTTTGTGGGCGTTGTGGTTGTTGCGTTGGCGGCGATGAGCGGGCTGGGCGTCGCGCTGGCCGATTCCACTGCGGAGGAATTGCCGCGGAACTGGCATATTCACGATGGCCGGTTCGCGCTTGGGTGGCAGCACAAGGGGATTTCCTTCTTCCCGAGGATCCTCGGCATCAGCGAGGACGCTTATCTGAAGGATCCCGCGCGTTGCCCGAACGCAACCGACAAGGCGTTTCTCCCCAGCGATCAGGAGAGCAACAGCGATGTGCTGCGCGCCGGCGACTGCGTGACGAGCACGACGGTCATCCACCTACGAACCGTCCCAACGGGTACAGCCGGACCCGCGGGATGGCAGTCGCTCACCACGCCGAGCGAGCCAGGCTACGTCACCTACTACATGGTCACGCCGAGGCAGCCTCCGCAAGTTCTGGAGCGCTGAGTCCGTACTTATCGGCGATCTGCTGCTCGGACCGAATCGGAAACTTTGTTCACGGACTCGCTCCTAACGGTGGGCCCCAGGCCCGACCGGTGGACTACGCCGGTCGGGCTTGACGATGCGCCAACGCCTGAAATTTGCCCGGTGTTTACACCGCCGACCGGGCCACATCTCGCTACGTTTCGAGCCGGACGCTCCTCCGCTGACGCAAGGCCCCGGCCGCATGGGGACCCCTGTGCTCCGCACGATGCTGAGTGCTTAACTGACCGCACGGGTCCCTCATCTGAGGACTTCGAGCACCTCCGCGGCGCCGGTGTTAGCAATCCGCCGTCCGAAGTAGACGTCTTGCGTGAGTGATGGATGCGAATGCCCGAGCTGATCAGCCGCTGCCCTGGCACTCAATCCGCTCTGATCCATCAAGGTTGCGACTGTACGCCGGAAGGTGTGACTCGTGACCCACTCGAAGCCTGCGGCGTTCAATGCGTTCCGTAGATCACCAATCACATTGTCGCGGTCACGTAGGCCGCCCAGGACCGAGCAGAACACCGTTTGATCCGGCCTGCCCGGAGGTCGCAGTCTCAGCATCTCCACGGCCCATGACGGAAGCACGAGCGTACGGAATCCGGCCCTGGTCTTTGGTGCGGGCTTGATCATGAGTCCCCGCCCCTTCACTCGAATCACGGTGCCCCGCACTTCGACTGTGCCCACCGACAGATCCACGGCATCCCACGTCACAGCCAAGGCCTCGCCCACACGCAGCCCCGTCGCCAGCAGCATGTCTACAAGATCAGGCAGATCACGTTCCCGAGCCTTGTCGTCGTTGTTGAGCCATGCCCGCAGCTCGCGAATCTCCGCAACGCTCAGAGCGCGGGGAACCCGCTTCGGCTTGCCGGGACTGATTCGGCCAGCATCTCTCACGGGGTTGTGCTCAAGTGCGTCATGGCGGGTAGCCAGCCCCGCCATTCCCGACAGCACTGTCCGGCACAGCTTCGCTAGCGCCGCGCCGTGCTTGTCCCGAACCGCCCGCAGATGGCGGTCGACTACCCCCGTCGTCAGTTCCCGCACGCGTAGGTTGCCGAGTGCCGGGATTATCTGACGGTCGAGCCGGTCTCGATATGCGCGCAGGGTCCCGGGGGAGCGGTCCTGAGTCGAGATTTCGGCGAACCAGATCTCCGCGAGTCCAGCGATCTTGGTGTCAGGTGTGATCTCCGCTCCTGCTCCGACGTGCACCCGATCGCGTAGTGCCACTCGCAGAGCCCGTTCGGCTGCGCCTTTGGTCCGCCCATGTCTTTCGACACGCCGTGTCATGCCGTCGTAGTCCCGGTAAAGAGTGCGCGCCCTGTAGCCGGTACCGTACGGCGAAGTGCTGATGCTGCCGTAGGTACCGACCGAAAGCGGTGGGCGGCCCACGGGGATTAGGGTACGCGAGCCCCCCGTTTACCCCCCGGAAACGACACGAAAACGACTATTAGTGAGCTCTCAAGAATTGAGAGTCAACGCGTCGGCCCTAGTCAGAGCAAACTAACGATCATTATTGATGAGCAATGCACAGCGTGATCAAGGAACCGAAGGGTTGTTGGTTCGAGTCCAACCGGGGGAGCACTGCGGGGAGCTCAGCCGGCCACTCGGTTCGCTGTCGTGGCCCCGTTCATCCCCTCAAGATCGTCAAGGAAAGTGCTCGCCCATTTCTCGATGTCATTTTCGAGGACCTGGCGCCGCATCACCCTCATTCGGCGAGCCTTGTTGCGCGGCGTATCGTTCATGGCTTCCAGCATGGCCTCCTTGAGGCCATTGATGTCGTGAGGATTGACCGAATACGCCTGACGCAGCTCGCGGGCAGCACCGGTGAACTCGCTGAGCACCAGAGCGCCGTCGTCTTGTTGACGGCACGCGACGTACTCCTTGGCCACTAAGTTCATGCCGTCACGTAGCGGCGTCACCAGCATGACGTCGGCCGCTCGGTACATGGCGGCCATATCTAGGCGCGGATACGACACGTGGAGGTAGGTGATCGGTGGCCGACCGATACGTGGGCTATCGGCATTGATTCTGCCGACAAGCAGGTCGGTGTCATCCCTGAGCTGCCGGTAAAGGTCGACCCTCTCACGTGACGGAATGGCTAATTGCAGAAGCACGGCATCTTCTGGGTCGATCTTTCCCTCCGCAATCAATTCGCCGAAGGCTTGGATTCGCTCCAACAGTCCTTTGGTGTAGTCGAGGCGGTCAACGCCGAGGAACATGACGCGCGGATCACCGAGATCATGGCGGATCTCATCGCCGCGTTTCTCAGCCTCTTCTGTGGCCGCTAGCTCATTGAGCGACTTAGCGTCGATGGCAATTGGATAGGCCCGTGCCAGCACATCGCGACCGTCCGACAGCCGGATCCGATCCCGCATCGTCTCCAACCCAAGCCGGTTCCGAATCAACCGGACAAAGTTTTGGGCGCCGCCTGGCAGTTGGAAGCCGACCAGATCAGCGCCGAGGAGTCCTTCCAAGATCTGCTCTCGCCACGGAAGCTGCAAGAAGAGCTCCGTGGGAGGAAAGGGGATGTGGAGGAAGAAGCCGATCCTCAAGTCGGGACGCAGGCGACGTAACATCCGCGGAACCAGCTGCAGCTGGTAGTCCTGAACCCAGACCACCGCGCCGCGGGCTGCCACCTTGGCCGTACGGTCGGCGAATCGCTGGTTGACCTTGACGTAGGTGTCCCACCACTCGCGGTGAAACTGCGGCGTCGCGATCGCGTCGTGATAGAGAGGCCAAAGTGTCGCGTTGGAGAAGCCCTCGTAGTACTCCGCGACGTCAGATGCTGAGAGCGGGACCGGGACCAGTGTTAGTCCATCATCTTCGAACGGTTCCAGCTCCTCGTCAGCTGCTCCGTGCCAGCCGACCCAGGCACCGCGGCGGCTGTGCATGATCGGGTCGAATGCCGTGACGAGCCCACCGGGCGACGGTCGCCATTCGGTCGAGCCGTCGGAATGTTCTGTTCGCTCGACTGGGAGCCTGTTGGCCACGACGACGAAGGAGGCCGCCCCGGGTTTCTGTTCCCTGGGTTTCGAGCTCATGAACGTCGTGACCTCCTTACGGCGTTTCCTAGACCCTAGCCGCACTCTGCTTTGATGAGCCAGGGCGCTCGTGGGGAACAAGACAACGACCGAACTCCCCGAGCGGCTGGGGCCACCTAAGCGCTGATCCGCCCCACCAGTGAGCATGTTGCTGCTCAAGCTCAGAGGCCTACAGGTCCATACTTGAAGGCGTTCAATGCCTGATCACGACGTGGGACACGTTTCCCTGGCAGCCTCGCCGGGGGAGGCTCAGACAAGCAGGATGCTGCTCAGGCCAGGAGGCTGACCCCGCATGAGTGGCTCGCCCGCCGTCTCGGCCAGCACCAGCATCGTTGCGGAGCCTCCTGAGCAACGGCGGACCCTCACGGTCCTGCTGTTGGCACAGATCCTGAGCGGTACCGGTCTGGCGGCCGGCATTTCGGTCGGCGCGCTGCTCGCTGAGCAGATGTTGGGCTCCCGCCGTTTCTCAGCCCTGCCGACCGTCTTCTTCACCATCGGTTCGGCTGCTGCGGCCGTCGGCGTTGGCCGTGTGAGCCCGTTGGGCAGGCGCGCCGGCCTGAGCGCGGGTTATCTCACAGGTGCCCTCGGCGGCCTAGGGGTCGTAATCGCAGCGGACCTGGACAACGTGGTGCTGCTCTTCGCCTCGCTGCTGGTCTACGGCGCCGGCGTCGCCGCCGATTTGCAGGCGCGGTCGCGGGAGCAGTTTCGCCGCGCCGAGCCGACGCGGTCAGGCGGTCAGCATTGTGCTTGTCGCCACGGCCATCGGCGCGATCATCGGCCCGTTTGGTGAACCTGACCGCCACGCTCGCCACTGAGGTCGGCATCCCACCCTAGCCGGGCCGTTCATGCTCGCTGGGGCGGCGTATGCCGCGGCCGGGGTGGTGCTGGGTCCTGTTGCGGCCGGATCCTTTGCTGCTCGCGCGTAGCATTGCCGCCGCCAAGTCGCCCCCAAGTAACCAGGCCGATTCGGGATCAACCGCGGCGGCGGCCCCAAGTGGATCTGAGACCGGCGATGGTCGTGGGCCGTTTGCAAGCGGCGCCGGCATCATGATCCTCACGCAGTTGATCTGGTCGCGATCATGACCATGACCCCCGTCCACATCGAGCACCACGGACAAGCATTGGTGTCACAGGCGTCGTCATCGCCGCCCTCGTTGCTGGCGTGTTCCTGCCGTCGCCATTCTCAGGTTGGCTGGTCGACCGCTTTGGCTACCTTGCGATCGCCGTCGCTGCGGGCGTCGCCTTCTTGGCGGCAGGCCTGCTCGCCGCGTGGGCCCCCGTGGATTCGGTCGCGATCCTGGTCTGGCCCTGGTGCTGCTCGGAGTGGGATCGAACCTCGGACTGGTCAGCGGCACAACCTTGGTGACCGACGCGGTACCGCTGGCCACCGCGCACGTACCCGGGGCGTCGTCGACCTGGGGATTGCGCTCGCTGGCGCCGGCGCTGGGCTGAGTTCCGGCCTGATTGTTACTGCCGCAGCTACGCGACGCTCCGCTGGCGAGCAGGTTCTTGGCCTTGTTGGTCGTTTCCATCGCAGCGCTCGCCCGAGCTGGCCCCACTCCGCAGGCGTGGACGCGCTGCGAGGATGATCCGCCTGGCAGCGACGAGGCCGGACGACTGGGGAAGCTCGTCTCGGCGGGCCGGTG
>CAVRQV010000014.1:0-162215 GCA_963723475.1 uncultured Actinomycetota bacterium | reverse complement strand
AGTCCGCATGATCTCATTGCGACGTTACACGATTCGCCATTGCCTGATGGCGTTCGGTGCCGCGCTCGTGCTGCCGGGGTTGGTCTTCGCGGCTGTCCTGCTGTGGCGCTACGCCGCCTCCGAGCGCAGCCGCTATGAGGAGGAAGCGCTCGGCAGCGCCCAACGCATCATGGCGGCCGTTGACCGCGAGCTCGTCGGCATCCAGTCGGCGGCCCAGGCCCTCGCCACGTCGTCGTCCCTCCTGGATCGCAACTTCGAAGTCTTCCAGCGCCAGGCGCAGATGACCCTGCAATCCTGGTCGCCGCAAAAGCCCGACGACTATGCCGTCGTCGTCCGCGACGCCACGGGCCAGCAGATGGTCAATACCCGTCTTCCATGGGGCTCCCCGCTGCCGAAGGGCGCCAACCTGCCCATTGATCAGCAGGTGATTGTGACCAAGCGCCCGGTCATCCAGGACCTGTTCACGGGAGCCACGGCAGGTCGCCCGATCATCAGCGTCCGCGTCCCGGTCCTCAACGATGACACGGTCACGCACGTGCTCTCCATGGCCGTCGAACCCCGGCGGATCGCCGAGATCCTGCCGGCCCAGAACCTCCCCGCGTCATGGGTGGCTACCGTGATCGATCGGGTGGACCGCGTCGTGGCCCGATCCCGGCAACATGAAGCCTTCGTCGGCCGATCCGCCCCTGACGAGTTCCTGCGAGCGGCCCGCGAGTTCGGACGGCATCTGGGAAGGGCGCAACCTCGAAGGGGCGGAGGTCCTCGGGGCCTATGCCCGTTCGGGCGTGTCGGGCTGGACGGCGTTCGTCGGCGTCCCGGCCGACGTCGTCCAGGCCCCGCTGCGCCGTTCCCTGTGGACCCTGCTCGGGTTGGGAAGCATTCTGATCCTGCTGTCGCTTCTCCTGGCGCGTGCCTTCGGACGGCGCATTGCCGTTCCGGTTCAGGGATTGGTCGATGAGGCGCAGCGCCTCGGACGCGGCGAGCCCGTGGCGGCGGCGCCCACCGGACTGGCAGAACTCGATCAGGTTGGCGATGCCCTGGCCTCGGCCTCGACGGAGTTGCGGAACCGGGAGGCGGCCCTGAAGGCGAGCGAGGCGCGTCTCCTCGCGACCCAGAACAATGCCGGCGTAGGCATCGCCGAGGTCGACCGGGACGGGCGCTTCGTCTCGGTCAACGAGACGCGCTGTAGGCTTACTGGCCACACCCGTGACGAGCTGATCGGACAGCACTTTGGTCACGTGACCGATCCGGAAATCCTCAAGCACGACCTCGGACCTCTTCAGGCGACAGGTCGCAGGCGAGTTGGACACCTACACCACCGAAAGCAAGTTCCGGCGCAAGGACGGAAGCAGCGGCTGGGCGCGCGTGACCAGCACGGCGGTGCGGGATGCGGACGGCACGTTCCTGTACGCGGTCAGGGTGGTTGAAGACATCACCGAGCGCCGGCAGGCCGACAAGCGGCAGAAGCTGCTCATTGACGAGCTCAATCACCGGGTGAAGAACACCTTGGCCACGGTGCAGTCGCTGGCCTGGCAGGCGGCCCGTCCCGGGGTGCCGCCGCAGGTGGCGCAGGAGCGGTTCCAGGAGCGACTGCTGGCGCTCTCGCGCACGCACAATCTGCTCAACGAGACGCACTGGGAGGGCGCCTCCGTCAGGAGGATCCTGGAAACGGAGCTTGGGCCCTACGCGACGGCCAGGACGCGGGTCCGGCTCGACGGGCCGGAGGTGCACTTGGAGGCCAAGCCGGCGGTGGTGCTGGGCATGGCCTTCCACGAACTCACCACCAACGCAGCCAAGTACGGTGCCCTGTCCGTAGCATCAGGTCGGGTGCAGGTGGACTGGAGCGTGGCTGACCGCGGCGAGGGAGCCATCCTGACCATCGACTGGTGTGAGTTGGGTGGGCCCGTGCTCGAAGCCCAACCAACCCCAGGCTTTGGTTCGCGTCTGCTGCGGCAGACGATCACCAGGGAGCTCGCCGGACATCTCGACATCCGGTACGAGCGCGAGGGCGTGTGCTGCACCATCGCTGTTCCGATCGCATCGGCCGGACAGCAGGCAGCTTGAGCCCTGCGGTGCCACGGCGTACTGACTGGTTTCGGTTCGGCCGCTCAGGCGGCTCGGCTCGGTGCCACCTCGGAGGGCATGCCATCCCGGATGGCGCCCCGGACCTGGGGCGCGTCGTGGTGATCGAGAGCAGCGTGGAGGCCGAACTCGTGTCCGAGGTGCCTCTTCGCGACTTCTGAGGATCTGCGGCTCCGCAAAATAGGTCAGCTTGCTGGAACAGATGCGCTGGATGCCCCCCAGCGAGGTGACCGGCATCATGTCCCGCGGCTTGGGTCCTGGACCCTCTGAGCGACGCGCTCGATCGCATCGGCGACCTCACCTGGAGCAAGGTGATGGACCATGTGCCCGAGTCCCGGAAGCGAAACGAACTCGCTTCCTGGCAGGTCCTGGTGCAACCGCTCTGAGTGGCGACCCACGTCGACAACCTGATCGTCGGAGCCCGCGATGATTGTCACGGGTGCCCTCAGTTCTCGGTAATGGTGCTGAAGCTCCATCACGGCCGGGGTCATGAGGGCGGCATCCTCCGCCGACGCGCGGATCTGCGAGGGCCGTACCATCAGCTCCTTCGGGAACAGATGCTCGAAGCGCTCGGGCACCTCAGCGGGCGCGAACATCTGCTCGATCATGCCAGGCAGCATGGCCCGGGCGAGAGGCGGAGAAATCGTGTAGCGCATCGCGTCCCCGATCAGCGGAATGGCCGGCGGCGACACCAGGAACACGTCCGCGCGAACGGTCGGGTAGTAGTAGCCTGATGCGAGCACAAGGCTGCGCACGAGCGACGGGAACTCCAAGGCCAGGGCTACCGCGACCAGCGTACCCCAGGAGTGTCCGAAAACGGTGGCCTGTTCGACCCCGAGCTGCTTCAGGGCGGCCCGGAACAACTTTGCATGGGCTTGCGGGGTCCAGAGCTGGCGTGGCCTGGTGCTATAGCCGTAGCCGGGACGGTCGATCACGATCACCCTGTACTTGGACGAAAGCCGGTCGACGAGGCCACTGACCGTGAAGTCCTGGATCATCGTTCCGTTGCCGTGGATGAGCACCAGCGGCTCGCCGTGGCCACGTTCGACGTAATGGAGGCGCACCCCATCCACATCGAGGAAGCGGCCGATCGGCGGGTATTTGCGCTCGGCATCCAGGGTTCGCTTGCGGTTGTACAGAACGGCGGCGCCGATGACCGCGGCCGAGCCGACCAACACCGGGGCGAGCCAGCGCCATGGTCCTGGAGCGTGGTCCTTCCTGAAACGCGGCGTTGCGGCGGCTCCTGAGTTCCGTCGGCGGGCGCGGCGATCGAGCGGAGCACTTTGCGGTTCCACGCTCACGGCATCCGGCGCTCCGGCAGGGACGCGCAGGTTCGGTTCGGCTCTCGTCTCGAGGCGGGACATACGATCTCCATGTGGGCTGAGCCTGGGAAACGCCCGACACGCAGATAAGTTGCTGCATTGCACAATTTTAAGGCTGACCATCAACGTCAGCACGACCACGGCTGGGCAAGAAACGGCGCACAGTGCGGTCCTTATGGATCCGGGGCGATTTGGGTGTAGTTCTTCTGGCCATCGACCTTCACGCAGGTGCACGCTTCCGGTCAACCAGGATCAGGTCAACGATCATCTTGAGTGAGGAGCAGCATTACAGGTCTGGCCACTTTGACGGATGGCCCAAGATCAAGTGCCTGAACGATGATCGCCTATGGACTAAGGACCTACCGGACGGAGTGCATCAGAGGTGACTGAGGAGGTGCTTTGTAAACGCACTCGAGCTTAGCGAGGTGTCTCGAGCAAAAGTGGGGCGGGGATATGGGACCGGATTGAAGAATTACATCATCTCGCAAAATAAAATCTTTTGACCACGAGATTTATCGGAGATGGCGGAGATAAAGGCGTAGGGTGTTCGGCGAGAACCGGCAGCTGTCGCGCTGGCTTTCGACCCAGGAGATGAGCGATGCAGACGATCGTTCGGCGGTCGCATCACTGTTAGGAGCCTGGGACGTGGAGTTCAGTGGCGGATGGGTCTGCCAGATCCAGAAGCGGTCCACCGGCTTTCTGATTGTCCCGCTCCAGCCGACAGTGCTGGCGGGGATTGCACCGGGCCCGTACTCCAGCTGCGGTGCCGCCATGGCCATCATCGCGGAGTACACGCACGGCAGTTGCACGCTCATCGGCTGACTCAAACGTTGCCGTTCGGCGGGTCGCTACTAAAGGCCCTTGAGCACTCTTACGGCTCGGTCCTTTGAGCCAAGTGGCCTCAGCGGTATGCCATTTTTGGCGAATGTGGCGATCCGTGAGGCCGTGATGACTTACTCGTCGTCGGCCTCTTCGCGTCATGACTGCCGGCAGTGATGTTCGGCCATGAGGTCCGAGGTCCCGACATCTGGGCAGCAACGAATTTAGGCAAGGGTCCAGCGGGAAGCAGAGGAGCGACTATGACCTATCTTTATCCGCTCGGGGCCGGCTGCGCCGCCGAAGCGGTGGCGCGCTTCGGTGGCTTCGTCGCGCGCACCATGGGTGATGGCGCACTCGTGTGCTTCGGCTACCCCCAGGCGCACGAGGACGATGCCGAGCGGGCCGTCCGGGCCAGCTTTGCCGTCGTGGAGGCAGTTTCCGGCCTCACGCTGCCGAACGGCCGCGCGGCGCAGGTTCGGATCGGAATCGCGAGCGGGCTCGTCGTGATCGGCGACGTGATCGGCACCGGCAAGAACCCCGAAGAGGATGTGTCGGGTGACACGTCGAACTTGGCCGCCCGCTTTCAGGCGATCGCCGAGCCGAACGGGATCGTGATTTCGTCAAGCACGCGCCGGCTCCTCGGCAACCTGTTCGAGTGCCGCGATCTCGGCGGCGTTGATGCAAAAGGCTTCACCGGGCCGGTGCAGGCCTGGCAAGTGCTCCGCGAGAGCCCTTCCGAGAGCCGTTTCGAGGCGCTCCACGTCGCGTCGGCCTTGACGCCGCTCGTGGGTCGCGAGGAGGAAATGGAGCTGCTGCTGCGCCGGTGGCAGCAGTCGTCCCGCGGCGAGGGGCAAGTGGTGCTGATCTCGGGCGAGCCGGGCATCGGCAAGTCGCGCCTGTCCACCGCGCTCCAGGAGCGGGTCGAAGGCGAGCCGGGCCTAAGGTTGCGCTACTTCTGCTCGCCATATCATGCCGACAGCGCCTTCTATCCAATCATCGCCCACCTCGAACGGGCGGCCGGGCTCGCCCGCGAGGACACGTCGGATACCAAGTTCGCCAAGCTTGAGGCGCTGCTCGCCCCAACGTCGCTGCCCAATGACGACGTGACGCTCCTGGCCGAGCTGCTGTCGATCTCGACCGGTCGCTCCTCGCTGGCGAACCTCACGCCGCAACAGAAGAAGCAGATGACGTTTGAGGCCATGCTACGCCAGCTCGAGCTCCTCACTCGGCAGCAGCCGGTCTTGATGATCTTTGAAGATGTCCACTGGGTCGACCCGACCACGCTGGAGCTGCTGGATCGCATCGTCGAGCGGGTGCCGAGCCTGCCCGTGCTGCTCGTCGTCACCTTCCGGCCCGAGTTCGAGCCGCCCTGGGTCGGCCTGCCGCACGTCACGGCGCACCCGCTCAAGCGGCTCACGCGCCGGCAGGGTGCCGCGATGATCGAGCATGTCTCTGGCGGCAAAGCGCTCCTCAAAGGGGTGGTGGACCAGATCACCGGACGCACGGACGGCGTGCCGCTCTTCATCGAGGAGCTCACCAAGGCGGTGCTCGAGAGCGGCTTGCCACGTGAGCGGAACGGCCGCTACCTCTCTGATGGGCTGCCGCCGGCCCTCGTGCCACCGACCCTGCAAGCTTCGCTCCTGGCTCGTCTGGATCATCTCGGCCAAGCGGCCAAACAAGTGGCGCAGGTTTGTGCGGCCATCGGCCGTGAGTTCTCCTATGGGCTGCTGGCCGTCGTCGCGCCGCAAGGCGAGGACGAGCTGCGATCCGCGCTCGACCAACTCACCGGTTCGGGGTTGGTCTCGTGCCGCGGCGTGCCGCCGGAAGCGACCTACGCGTTTAAGCACGCACTGATCCAGGAGGCCGCGTACGACACCCTCCTGCGCAGCAAGCGGCAGGCGTTGCACGGGCGCGTCGTCGGCGCATTGCAGGAGCGGTACCCGGAGATGGTCAACACGCAGCCCGAGGTGCTGGCCTATCATTGCATGCAGGCGGGACTGCTCGAGCCCGCGATCGAGTATTCGCGGCGGGCTGGCGAGCGAGCGGCGGAGCGGTCGGCCAATCTGGAGGCGATCGCCCATCTCCGGAGGGGCCTGGAGCTGGTCACCAATCTGCCCGAAGGGCCGGATCGGGCGAAGCGCGAGTTTGAGTTGCAAGTTGCTCTGGGCAGCGCGTTGATCTCGGTAAAAGGCTACGCGGCGTCGGAGACGGGCCAAGCTTATGCCCGCGCCCACGAGCTGTGCCAGACGCTCGGCGATACTCCGCAGCGAGTGCCGGTGCTTTACGGGCGCTACGTGTACCACGAAGTGCGGGGCGAGTTCGCCGTGTCGCATGCGATCGCGCAGGATTTGCTGCGCCTGGGCGAGCAGCGGAACGACACCGTCTCGTTGTTGATCGGGCACCGCATTGTCGGGGCCAGCGCGTTCTATCTCGGGCGTTTCATTCCGGCCCGCGCGCACCTGGAACAAGCGATTGCCCTTTATGATCCCGACCGACATCGCTCCCTGGCGCTCTTCTACGGTTACGATGCGCGGGTGGTCAGCCAATGTTACCTGGTTAAGACGCTCTTCGTTCTCGGCCATGCCGACCAGGCGCTCGCCCTTTGCCGTGAAACGCTGAAGGAGGCTCGGGAGCTCGCCCCCGGAAGCCTAGCTTTTGCTCTCAACTATGCGAGCTACCTGCACCAGTTTCGCCGTGAGCGGGAGGCCGTCCGCAGATGGGCCGATGAGCTGGTTCCGCTTGCCGAGAACCAGGGCTTTCCGTATTGGCTCGCGGCGGGGAAGCTCCTGCGCGGGTGGGCGATCACCGAAGGAGGGGATCCGGAGAGCGGCCTCGCGATGATGCGCGATGGCTTGGCCGGGTGGCGAGCCACCGAGGCCGAGTTATACATGCCTTACAATCTGGCGCTGCTCGCCGAAGCGCACGCAACGGCTGGCCAGCCTGCGGAGGCACTGGGGTTAGTGACCGAGGCGCTGGGCTGGTCGCAGAGGACGGGGGAGCACTGGTTCGAGGCCGAGCAGCACCGGCTCAAAGGGGAGCTGCTTCGATTGCGCTCCGACGGTCATGAAGCTGAGGCCGAAGAGCGCTTGCGACAGGCGCTGGACGTAGCCCGCGCGCAAAGGGCGACGTCGTGGGAGCTGCGAGCCGCGATAAGCCTTGCTCGCCTCTGGCGCGATCAAGGCCGGCGCGACGAGGCCCGTGCACTCCTCGCACCCGTCTATGGCTGGTTCGAGGAGGGGTTCGATACGCTCGACCTGAAAGAGGCCAAGGCGCTGCTAGGCGACATGGGTGAGTAGCGGAGACATCCGAAGCAGACCATTCCGGACAGCTCCGAGAAATCCGTACCGGCCGTTGTCCGCCGCTGGGCGGCGCTCGGACTGAAGGACAGCGCCGTACAATCAGAGTGTTGAGCCTTTCCGCCCTTTCTCCTCCTGTACAAGGTCGCGCAAAAGCCGGTCGGCCAGAGCCGCATGTGGCACCTTTGGCTCAATTGGAGCGGTTTTCTTACCGTAGCTCGTGGTCACGGTGAGGACCTGCCTGTCCACTTCGTAGCTGCCGGAGTACGTCCGACCGTCTACCTTGATGTGTATGGCGTGACCTGACATGCCGAGCCCTCCGCTTTGAGCCATAGTGCGCTCAGGCGGGAGATTTCGCCATTCCGAACCCTCTCTTGCCAGATGCAGTGCTGCAGGAGTGCGGATTCCGTGCGTAGATGCCGATGTTGGGTCGCCACCACTTCGGGAACTCCGTTCGAACTAAGGGCCCGTATCGCAGCCTCAGCGCCCCACTTCCCAACCTTCACCAATGATGCGCCCTCTACGCTGGCACTTATCTACGGAGAGTGCCAAAATCATCTTGCCTTCCCGGTCGGACGGTCTTACGTGCAGGCATGGAGGCGGTCGGATCGTGGAGCCCGCAGAGGTTCTGGTCGAGGCCCCTCCACCTCATACAATTCGTCTTATGGAGGAACTCTCATGCAGTTTCGGCCCCTGCACGACCGCGTCGTCGTCCGCCGCATCGAAGGCGAGGAGAAGACCAAGGGCGGCATCATCATTCCCGACACCGCTAAGGAGAAGCCCCAGGAGGGCGAGATCGTCGCCGTCGGCCCGGGCGCCCGCGACGAGGGCGGCAAGCTCGTCCCGCTGGACGTCAAGGCCGGCGACCGCGTGCTGTTCGGCAAATGGTCGGGCACCGAGGTCAAGATCGACGGCCAGGACCTCCTGATCATGAAGGAGTCCGACATCATGGGCGTCCTCGATCAGGCCGTCGCCAAGAAGAAGGCGGCCTGACCGTCTCTCTTCGCTCGTCATTCCTTTCATTCAACAGGAGGTCAAGCCCTGGCCGCCAAAGACGTACGATTCTCAACCGATGCCCGCGACCGGATGCTGCGCGGCATCGATATCCTCAACAACGCCGTCAAAGTGACGCTCGGCCCCAAGGGCCGCAACGTCGTGCATCGACAAGTCCTTCGGCGCGCCGCGCATCACCAAGGACGGCGTGACGGTCGCCAAGGAGATCGAGCTTGCCGACAAGTTCGAGAACATGGGCGCCCAGATGGTGCGCGAGGTCGCCTCGAAGACCAATGACCTCGCCGGCGACGGCACGACGACCGCGACGGTGCTGGCCGCCTCGATCATGAAGGAGGGCATCAAGCTGGTCGCCGCCGGCATGAACCCGATGGACCTCAAGCGCGGCATCGACATCGCCGTGACTGCGGTCGTCAAGGACATCGCAGGCCGCGCCAAGAAGGTCGGCTCGTCAGAAGAGATCGCCCAGATCGGCACCATCGCCTCGAACGGCGACAAGTCGGTCGGCGACATGATCGCCAAGGCGATGAAGAAGGTCGGCAACGAGGGCGTGATCACGGTCGAGGAGGCGAAGACCGCCGAGACCGAGCTCGACGTCGTCGAGGGCATGCAGTTCGACCGCGGCTATCTCTCGCCGTACTTCATCACCAACGCCGAGAAGATGGTCGCCGAGCTCGAGGATGCGTACATCCTCATCCACGAGAAGAAGCTGTCCTCGCTCCAGGCGATGCTGCCGATCCTCGAGGCGGTCGTGCAGTCGGGCAAGCCGCTCCTCATCATCGCCGAGGATATCGAGGGCGAGGCGCTCGCCACCCTCGTGGTCAACAAGCTGCGCGGCGGCCTGAAGGTCGCGGCCGTGAAGGCGCCGGGCTTCGGCGATCGCCGCAAGGCCATGCTCGAGGATATCGCGGTCCTCACTGCGGGCCAGACGATCTCCGAGGATCTCGGCATCAAGCTCGAGAACGTGACGCTTGACATGCTCGGCCGCGCCAAGCGCGTGCGCATCGAGAAGGAGAACACCACGATCATCGACGGCGCCGGCAAGAAGGCCGACATCGAGGCCCGCATCGGCCAGATCAAGGCGCAGATCGAGGAGACCACCTCGGACTACGACAAGGAGAAGCTCCAGGAGCGTCTGGCCAAGCTCGCGGGCGGCGTCGCGGTGATCCGCGTCGGCGGCTCGACCGAAGTCGAGGTCAAGGAGAAGAAGGACCGCGTCGACGACGCCATGCACGCCACGCGGGCCGCGGTCGAGGAAGGCATCGTCCCCGGCGGCGGCGTCGCGCTGCTGCGCGCCAAGGCGGCGATCGGCAAGCTCACGAACGATAACCCCGACGTTCAGGCCGGCATCAACATCGTGCTGCGCGCCATCGAGGCTCCGATCCGCCAGATCGCCGAGAACGCCGGCGTCGAGGGCTCGATCGTGGTCGGCAAGTTCATGGGCAACAAGTCGCAGACCTACGGCTTCAACGCCCAGACCGAGGAGTATGTCGACATGCTGAGCGCCGGCATCGTCGATCCGGCGAAGGTGGTGCGCGTTGCGCTGCAGGACGCGGCCTCGGTCGCCGGCCTTCTGATCACGACCGAAGCCATGGTCGCCGAGGCGCCGAAGAAGGAGATCGCTCCGGCGATGCCGGGCGGCGGCGGTATGGGCGGCATGGGCGGAATGGACTACTAATCCCGACCCCAAGCGACGGACGAGAGAGGCCCCGGCAAATACCGGGGCCTTTTTCTGTTCGGTCGTCAGACCGCCGGGGAAGCAACCTGTACTGGTGTTCTCCGGGGACGACCTCCCTCAGCGTATGTAGACCCACGGTCCGGTCGGGGGCTTGATCCCTCGTTTGAGCTGATCGAAGGCACGCACATAGTCCGGGTGAGTACCAAGATGGGGAGTGTCATAGGCGTCGTAGAGCGCGCCAATCCGGTCGCGCCACGAGGCATGCAGGAAAGCCTCGCCGGTCTTCACAGTCAATTTTGAAAGCGGCTCCTGGTGTCCCTTGCACACGAAGCGCGGCACCTCCCGATAGACGAGCCTCTTCCAAAAGCCCTCTCGTGAGTTGTGGATTTCTCCTGTCGGTCGCGGATCCAACTCGTGCTTGGGAGGAACTTGAAAACGCAAAGGGTGCTGGGCCGCGAGCGCTTTGTCGATCATCCAATCCAAGGCAATGTCGGACAAGCCTGAGTCGTGGTATCCTCCGCCAACGTCAGAGTGCACTCCAGGAAACCAGACTTGTTCGAAGACTTGGCCAACCGGATCGCCCGTTTCCTGGGCTTTGGTAGGCTCGTTCCACAACGTGGGCAGGAACTGCTGGCGCCGATCGTCAATCGACAGAGCATGAAAAGCGTACCGCACGTAGGCGTTTAGGTCGTGGTCGTGAAACCGGTGCGGCCAAAAGCTTAATTCCCAGTCCTTGTAGCCGAGCGGCACCCCCAAGGACCGAACAGTGTCCCATACGCCTATGAAATATGGGGCGCGAGCTGCCGGGTCGCGATGCTCAACGTAGGCGTGCGTCTTGCGGAACGCTTTGGCTGCTGTAAGCCGCGCCTCGCGTCCAGCCTCACCCTGACCGGAGCCGGTTTTATAGACCGCGTATGCCTCGGAAGCGGTCTTAGCGCGAGCCACACGATCGTGGCGTAAGTCGCCGCCATCGCGCGTCCCGCGTTGCGCGATTCCGCATAGCCCGATTAGGCCGGCAAGGCTGCGGACCGTATAAGCCCCACGGCTAAACCCGAACAGAAAGATGCGGTCTTCCGGCGTGTAGAAGCGTACGATGAAGTCGTAGCCATCCTGGATATTCCGGGAGATCCCGCTCCCAGTGGCCCTGCCGACGAGATCACCCATCTCGGTGCCAACTCCGGCATCGTAGGATGTGATCTGGCGTATGTCGGGGTGATCCACCTCTGCATCGAGTGCTGATCCGGACAGGTCCTGCCAGGTCGGCCCACCCGCCGAAACACGCATGTTCTCGGCGCGGTCACTGAGCTTAGCAACATTCGTCTTGAACCCATGCGCGCGATCGTTCCCGGTGCCATCCGCGAAGAAGACAATGTTTTTAGGCATGCGGCGGTCCGTCGAGAGCTGGCTCCCTCAACAGTATCAGGGCGAACGGGCTGCGAAAGGGGGGCTCTGGGTTTCTGCCTGGCTAAGTTAGGATACGTCGAGCGCCCTATCCGGCTCCCAGAAAAGTTGCCTGCGAAAAAGTCGAGGCAACGTTTCCGCACAGTCGGCTGATGCTGATCCAGCGTGGCGACCCGCACATGCGCGGCACACAAAGGGTCACACACATGAGACAGCACAACACGTTCTGGCGGGGGCATCCCGCGGGTATCTGGATTATCGAGACTGCCGCTGGATGGGTGGCTCAGCAGGCGAAGTTGCGTGGGTTGTCCCTGCACGACTACGTGGAGGGGCGCTGCTTGCTCGTCGATCTGGGTATCACCGTCGCGGATGCCGAGGCCACGCTTCAGCCGCTTATGCCATGCGGTCATCTGGCGTATGAGGCCTGGAGCGGCCGCGATGATAAATTCGATTTGTGGAGGGACTGGTATGTTCGCCGCCTCTTAGATCGGATCCGCTACTTTTTCTTGAAGCACCGCGGCACCCGCACCTACCGCTGTTGGGGCGAGTGGCCGCTGCCGATTCCCCGCCAAGAGCGCTCTTTGCACTGAGTTGCCGAGCTCGCGTTCGAGAAGGGCTTGGGCGTCTCTGTCCCAAGCCCTTCTATTTCGAAACCGAACCAGTCCTTTGCCGAATCAAGATCGGTGCGCGTTGTTTTCGGAACTCTTGGCTGCGCGCCGGGCTGGGCCGATATGACTGAGCATGGTTGCCGCCCGTCGGCCAGGCTGCTGGATAACCGCCCGACCTTTTGGAGCAGCCGCCTTCCAAAGCGGCAGGTCGCAGGTTCGAGCCCTGCCGGGGTCGCCAGCTTTCCCAACCACTTACGGTTGCGCGCTGTTCATAGCTGATCTGGGCCGTAAAAAGAGGGGCCCTTCGTTGAGGCTCTAGATTGCCCGGCCTTTTATCTGCGTTCCGTTTTTGGTGTGGTACGGCGGGCGCTACAACCGAAGCCCAGATCGGCCCGTGACGTCCGACGAGTCGTCGTCAGCCGAGCACTTGCTATGTTCTGAATTTGTTCTAAGTCCCCCAGCGCAGACCGGCTGTCAATTTCCGGTCTCGTGGCCCGAACCGCCCCGTTCTACCGGCTCGCAGTTCCTGATGCCGTTGACCTCGACGTGACCGGCTCGCGCACAAAACTTCTACAATCCCTAGGGACCTGAATGACCTTCGATCTCGGCTTCTCTCGCATCGATGGGGCGCACCAGCAACTTACGCTGGCGCCCGGTCAGACGCTCTTTGTCCTTGGCGCCAACGGCACGGGCAAGTCGTCGCTGATGTACCGCTAGAGGCCCGGGCGAACCTTCACGACGGTGAACATGCCCCCATCTCAATGGGGCCGAACTGTCCGTAGCCGGTCATCATCGGCAATGTGTTGTCGGGCAGCGGCATCTCCATCGAACCCATCTCGCCCATGCCGGCCGAGCCCACGGGCATGTAGCCGGGTGCCACCTTCAGGATGGCAGCCGCCGTCTTCTTCATGTTCACGCCGATGTACGTCTTCACGTCGTGACCCATGGCGTTCATCGTGTAGTGCGACTTGTGGCAGTGGATCGCCCAATCGCCGGGTACGTCGGCGACGAACTCGAACGCGCGCATCTGGCCGACGGCCACATCGACCGACACTTCCGGCCACGCTGCGCCCTCGGGCACCCAGCCGCCATCCGTGCCGGTGACCTTGAAGTCGTAGCCGTGCATGTGGATCGGGTGGTTCGTCATCGTGAGATTGCCGAACCGGATCCGCACCTTGTCGCCCTGGCGCACGACAAGCGGGTCGATCCCCGGGAACACCCGGGAATTCCAGCACCAGAGATTGAAGTCGAGCATCGTGTTCACCTTCGGGACGTAGCTCCCGGCCTCGATGTCGAAGGCGTTGAGCAGGAACACGAAGTCGCGATCGACGCGGCGCTCGGCCGGGTCGCGCGGGTGGACGACGAAGAAGCCCATCATGCCCATCGCCATCTGGACCATCTCGTCCGAGTGCGGGTGGTACATGAACGTGCCGCTCTTCCGCAGGATGAACTCGTAGACGAAGGTCTTGCCGGGCGGGATGTGCGGCTGCGTGAGGCCGCCCGACGCCGTCCATGCCATTCGGCAGGAGCTGCCCGTGCCAATGCACCGCCGTGTTCTCGGGCAGCTTGTTCGTGACGAAGACCCTGACCTTGTCGCCCTCGACCGCCTCGATGGTCGGTCCGGGCGACTGGCCGTTGTAGCCCCACAGATGGGCCTTCATGCCCGGCGCGAGCTCGCGCACGACGGGCTCGGCGACGAGGTGGAACTCCTTCCACTCGCCGTTCTGGCGCCAAGGCAGGGTCCAGCCGTTGAGCGTCACCACGGGCTGGTAATCCGGCCCGCTCTTCGGATAGAGCGGCGGCTGCATCGTCGCTTCGGTCATCGTGGGCGCCTCCGGCAGGCTCGCGGCCTGGGTGCGCCCGCTGATCATGGAGGCTCCGGCGAGGGCCAGACCTCCGGCGCCGATGAACCCCCGGCGGGACAGGTTGGTCATGAAATCTCTCCTCAGGTCAGTGTCCGCCACCAGCCGCCGCGGCGGCGGCAGCCGGGCTTCCCCGCCGCCCTCGCCACCGCCGGCCCCGCCGCCCACAAGGGCGGTCTTGAAGGTCCGTGGCGGCGATCCAGAAGTCGCGGCGGGCGTTGATGGCATCGACGTTGCTGAGGATGCGGGCGCGCGCGTCGGTGATGAGGTCACTGACGTCGACGAGCATGCCGCTGTATTGGAGCAGCGCCTGGTCCTGGATGGTCTTCTGCAAGGGCAGCACGCGGCCCTGGTAGTGACGGGCGAGGTCGTAGTTGCCGCGGTAGCGCAGGTAGGCCTCGCGCGCCTCGGAACGGACGTTCACGGCCCGCTCTGCGAGGCGGTTCGCGGCCGCCATGTACGTCTCCTGAGCGTTGCGCACGCCCGTCGCGTCGAAGTCGAAGATCGGGATCGTGAACTCGATCTCAAGCCCGCGCCGCTTTATCCTCTCGCGGTCGATTTCCACGCCCTCCGTTCCAACAGCGAAGGACGTGGCGCGCTCATAGGATGAGATGCCCGCAAGCTCGATGTCCGAGACGAACCGGGTCGCATTTGTGAGCCCGAACTGGCCTGCGGTTGCCGATAAGGTCATGCCGGAGTGCCTGCAGGTCCACGCGCCGTTCCAGCGCGCGCCGCTCGATGTCTCGGGCCGAGGCGAGCCGTGAAGGCAGGGGCGGAAGGGAGATGGGAAGGCGGAATTCGATGTCCCGTCCCCACAGCCCGAGCTGCCGGATCAGTCGCTCGCGCTGGACCTTCTGCTCGATCCGGGCACGGGCGAGCTGTGCCCCGAGTTCCTGGTAGAAGGCATGCTCGCGGGCCTGCTCCAGTTTGTTGAGCGCGCCGCTCTCGCCGAGCTGCTTCGCGAGTTCTGAGGCTGTTTCCGCGGTCGCGAGCGCCTGCTGCATGAAGGCAACCTGTTGGTTGGCCGCCACGGTTCGGTAGTACTGGCGCCGGGTCTCGGCCGCGAGCCGCAGCCCGGCCTCGGCGGTGCGGAACTGGGCCGCTCGGAAGCGCTGCTCGGCGACTGCCGCCCGCGCGGGCAGGGTGGCGAGCTCGAACAGCCCGATCAGGATCTGGCGTTCGATCTCGAGTTCCAGGCTGCCGCCCAACCGCGACAGGGCGATCGTCGGGTTTGGCGGCAGCGTCGCCGCGATGAACTCGGCTTCCGAGACACCCAAGTCGTTGAACTCGGCCTGAAGGCCCCGGTTCTTCAGGAGGGCGATCTGGACGGCGCTGTCCGGTGTCAGGGGGCGCTTCAGGAGGGCATCGACGCGGGCCTGAATGGCCTCGGCGGCGGCCCCTGAGGAGACCTTGACAACGTCCTTATTGAGCTCGGCATAGGCCACCGTCTGGGCCGTTGCGAGACCGCCGAGACTTTGTCCCAGTAGTCCCGCAAGGTGTCGGCAAACATCGCGTCAGGGCTGGGCATGACGCGCCCGACGCCATCGGAGGAGTCATCGACTTCCCTGGCGAGGTCCTGGGCGGCGATTGTTACCCGGCTGACCCACCGGTAGGCCCACAGATCGTTGTACGACTACCTGCCTGCAATGACCGGGCATGTGGTGGGCTACTTGGCGCGGCATAGGACATCGCATGGCTCAGCCGCGGCGTGCGCCTGACTTCCCGCGCTCGGCCCGGCACAATCACCCTCGTCCCGGGCGGCCCCGATGGGCGCCTGGAGACTAGCGGCCCTATCGAGACTTCACATGCACAATGCCCTACATGGATACGCTTGCGATGAAGGCAGCCACCATGACGAGGCCGGCCCTCCTCACCGCGCTCGGCAGGTCGGTTGTCTCGACCGCGGCGGCGGCACGCGATTGGGTAAGCCTGAAAAGGCGCAAGCCGGCATAGTACGTGATCCCGAACACCACGGCGGCGATCAGGCCGTCCTCGGCGAACGTCCCGAGATCTTCGATCAGCACCGTGGACGGGCCGGCGATAATGGAAGACATCACGTAGCCCGCCGCGAACAGTTTGGCCGCGAACACGACGGCGACGGTGAGGTCGCTCACTTCGAGGCTGCGGATCACATCGACCCGGGAGAGCTTGCGCATCGCATAAGCAATCAGGCACAGGACGGCCTGCCCCAGGACGAAGTAGACCACGGCCGCAATGAGACCGCTGGCGACGTCCGTCGTGGCGCCGCTGGCGAAGCTGGCCCCGGCGATTTGGCCGGTTGCATTGCGTCAGGCTCACGACTCCACAATTAAGCGCACTTCATTACGTCAACGGCGGAAAAGTCGCGCCATCGTCCACAGTTGGAGCGGAGCTTGGGCTTTGTGACTAATCTGCTGAACGTGTGGTCCTGCGCATTAGATCCAGATCGAGGGAGCGTGGAGGACGCACGCCCCAACAAAGGAGTGGGAATTGATACAGGCTATCAAACGATTCCGATTGCACGTTTGCCCTAGTGACAGTAGGATTCGACCAATAACGAAAGATCTTCGAAGGCTTCGAGAGATGCAGAGTTTCGCGCTTTCAAGGCGGCAGCACGGGTTCGAATCCCGTTGGGGATACAAGATCAAAATCCCTCTGACAAGGTCAAACGCCCCGGTCGGCGAAGGGCGCACCAGGTCACGATCTGGGTCGACATGCACGATCTCGGCGATTCGATGGCCGACGCGGTCCGCCCGATCGGAGTCCATGGCCAACATGGGCCGTCTGCTGGACGAGGACTACTAGGCGCGGAGTCGGCCCCGAGCCGCCTTGGCGTGGGGCGGCACTACGGCTCGAGCGCGCTGTACCTACCGGACTGACTCGAAGAAGGAGGTCAACTCCTTGGCAAGGAGCTCAGGTGCAACCAGCGGGGCAAAGTGCCCGCACACCGGCTAGTTCACGCACGTGTCCGTCAGCGACGTGCTGGGCCAGGTACTGAGCCGATTTCGAGACCCATGTGCTCTTGGTCGTCTCCCTGCTCCACAGGGCGACCACCGGTGCCGAGATCTTCGCAAGCTGCTCAGGGTCGTACGGCCGGGACCCCTCCTTGGACGGGTTCTGCTGGAAGTACTGGAGCATGGCCGGGATGCTGCGTCCCCATCGCTCGAAGAAGTCCCCGTCCAAGGCGGCAAGCTCCGCGCCGGTGAGGACGAAGGGCGCGAAGGCGCGAGCCGCGTCGGCGAGGCGCCCGTCGGCCGCTGCCGCACCAGTGCGTTCGATGGTTGCACCAAGGCTGGCGAGGTCGTCTTCTTCCGCCACGGGCGGGACGTAGCCCTCGAAGAGGGCCACGGCGGACACGGCACGGCTCTGGGCGGCCGCACCGAGCGGCGGCTCGATGCCCGACCAGCCCACCAGGTACACCGGCTCACCGATGGTGTCGATGAACGCGATGACATCCTGTACCAGGCGGTGCACCGAGTGGTCCGGGTTGTCGCCGGACAGGCCGCGGCCGCGTGTGCTCGGCGTGTAGCAGGTGAACCGGTCGGCGAGGTGGGGCACCAGCGCCTCGTAGGCAACCTCGCCGTCGCCCCATCCTCCGTGGACCAGAACCAAGGGCGGCCCCTGTCCGCGGACTCGTCCGACGATCTCGGTGCCGTCGGCCGAAATGGCAACCTGAACCCGTCCAGCCATCGTCACTCCTCGAGTCGGGCGCCGGTGTTCGGCGCATCTACCGAGAAGCTAGGTAGCGCGGCTGCGATCGGGCATCGGCTCGATTGACCAACTTGTCTCTGCGCAACTACGCGGTTGTGCGTAGCCGACTGAGGCGTCAGCGAGCCACTGTCATCTGATGGTCGATGGCGTAGCGGGCAGCCTGGGTGCGCGAGGTGACACCGATCTTGTTGTAGATGTTCGTCAGGTGCCGGGCAACCGTCCGGTCGCTGATGAACAGCGCCGCACCGATCTCGCGGTTGGAGCGTCCGTCGGCCACGAGCGTGAGCACTTCGTACTCACGCGGGGTCAGGCCATTGGGCAACTCGCGCATCGGCCGGCGCGCACCCAACCGCTCATAGACTGCCTCCGCCCGCGCCAGCTCCGCGTCGGCGGAGGCCGCGTCGCCGAACGCCCGGTAGGCCTCGGCGAGTCGGACGCAGGTACCGGCGGCATCGTAGGCAGACCCGAGTTCGTACCAGCGCCGACAGGCGTCGCGCAGCACTGGCAGAGCCTCCGCGACGTTGCCCTCAGCCAGCAACACCGCACCGCGCGCGGTTGCCGCCATCGCCTCCAGTCCTGATGTGGCGAAGGTGGATGCCGTCTGCGCGAGCTCGGACGCGGCAGCCGCCGCGTCCTGCGGATGTCCTGCGGCGATCGCGATCTCGACCAGCGCTGCACACAGCGGGGCGCGGCGCAGGGGATCGGGACCTGCCGCGGCCACGGCCGAGAGCACCGACGCCAACGCACCCTCGGCGTCACCATCGGCAAGCCGAAGCAACGCCCGCCCCGGCTGCGGGTCGTATCCGCGGGCGTGCGCCTCGCCGTACGCTTCGGCAGCGCCTGCCTCACCGCGCAACCGGCGAACCTCGGCAACGACGTACCAGGCCTGTGCGGCATAGTCGAGCCGATTGACGTCGAGGCTCGCAACCACATGCAGCGCTCCCAACTCAGCCTGGTCCCACGCCCCGCGCAGCAGCTGAAGCTGCGCTCGGTGCACCGCGCACATGGCGCCGAACGTCACCTCCGCGGGCACGGTAGTCAGCCACCTCTCGGCCAGTTCCGTCCACCGAGTCATCCGAAGAACGTCACCGACCTCATGACAGGCCGCGATGGTGTGGCAGTAGAGGACACCCGTCATGAACGGATCCAGCCTGCCCTCCAGGACAGTCACCATCGCCTCGTCGAGCAGCGCCAACCCGTCTGCGACCGCGCCCGACCTGATGAGCGCGCGCCCTTCGCCATTCAGGCCCACAGCCACCAGGTCCGGCTCGTTCAGCCGTCGGCCGAGGTCACGGATCTGCCGGGCTGCATCCACCGCCGCGGCAGGTTGGCCGGCCACGAGGTTGGCCTCCACGCCCGTCAACAGCAGCAGGAGCCCATGCACCCGGCACTCCCGGACACCCTCGAGCAGATGTTTGGAACGGCTGAACCAACCCATGCCCTGCGGCTCGTCGCCTCTCGCAACGTGGAAGACCCCGAGACGGAAGGCAACCCCCGCGGCGTCGGCCGGACGGGATTCGGCAACGAGGGCGTCGCACGCCGCAGCGTCGAGTCTGAGGGCATCCTCGACCCGCCCGAGCCACCACACCGCGTCGGCGTAGGCCGCGAGGTCATCGGCGGTGAGTCGATGCGGCGCGACCGCGTCAAATGAGTCAGCGGCGCCGCGCCAGTCCTGTGCTGCGTACGCCTGCCTTGCCCGGTGCAGGCTGTCCTCGTGGTCGTCCACCGGCTGCCCTCCGTCGACAGCCAGCAGGCTACCGACTGACGCAGCTGCGCGGCAGCATGGCTGGCTGAACGCGCGACGCGCTAGCCTGCTGTGCCGCAGACCGTGGAAAGTGAAGCCGCTCAGCCCGGGCCGGGCGACAGCCGGCCGGCGCGTGTCCTCGCTGCGCTGCGGGCCGGGCCGTCTCAGGCCTCGTGGGTTTGACGCCGCCCTCGCCTGAGCAAGAACTTCACCGGGCGGCTCAAACGGGACGCGGTCGGCGGCTAGCGGGACCTTTCCCCGAGACGCAGCGGAACTGCCCGCCCACCGATCCGCTTGGGGGCGCTCGCTGTCCCACAGTCTCACGCGGGTGAGATCGGCGCTGGCCAAGAACTCGGGTGCGACCCTCCACTGCTCCTGCGTATGGTCGATGAGATGCAGTCATCGGTGGTCCCGCATGCGGTGACTGCGGCCATGTCGATCGCCTCGTTCCTTGATCTGATCGTCGACGACGCGATCGTTCTTCATGACTCGAACAGGCTCACTTTGCGGCTGCTCCCCTGTGACGTTCTCGCCCAGGTTGCACCAGCAGCGCATCAGATCGCAGAGTTTGAGGTCGATGTTGCTCGGCGGCTCGCGGAATCTGGGTGCCCGGTGGCCGCTCTCGAGCCTCGAGTCGAGCCACGCGCCTACGAACGTGATGGCTTTGTTGTCACGCTGTGGACCTACTACGAGCCCGTGACATCGCGTGAGGTTTCACCAGCCGACTACGCCCATGCGCTCGAGCGGCTGCATGCCGGTATGCGCATGATCGATGTCCAGACGCCGCATTTCACGGATCGTGTCGAGTCGGCTCAGCAGCTTGTGGCCAGTCGCGACCGTACTCCGGCGCTCGCCGACGCAGACCGAAGGCTGCTCGGCGATACGTTGCAAAGTCTGAGGCGAGTGATCGGCGAGCGCGGCAGCACGCAGGTGCTGCACGGCGAGCCGCACCCGGGCAACGTGCTCAGCACGCGGAACGGGTTGGTCTTCATAGATCTTGAGACGTGTTGTCGTGGACCTGTGGAGTTCGACCTCGCTCATGCACCTGAGGAGGTCAGTGAGCACTATCGGGGTGTCGATCCGGACGTGCTGCGCGAGTGCCGGATCCTGGTGCTGGCGATGATCACGACGTGGCGCTGGGATCCGGGCGACCAGCTCCCGAACGGTCGCCAGCTAGCCACAGATTGGCTCGGCCAGATTCGAACAGCACTCGATCGCAGTTGGCTGAACACCTATGGCTAGCGATGGGGTGTACGTACCGGCAGGAAGGCAGGCCACGGCCGGTAGTGAAATCGCCGACCTTTAAGGTCACCCCGCGCCAAGCGCAATGAACGACCACCCACAGGCCGCGGCTGTCGGCTCCGATCCCAGACCTTGTTGTGCATCGCGCAATGCCTCGGCCAGGCTCGCGCCGCGTCGCAGGCATTGGTGTAGTGCCGCCATCAGCGGCACTACTGCAGCATCGTTCACCGGCACTACGCTCGCCACGACGCCGACCGTCCCCAACGGGATCAAAGCGCTCACCAGACCAAGGAGCTCGTCGGCAGCGGCCGTCGCCCCTCGGCCAGAGTCGCAGCTCGACAGCACGATCCGCCGCGGCGCACGCTCCAGACGCTCGAGGTCGTACGCGGTCAGCGGTCCGTCATCCATGCGGAGAGCAGAGAACAACGGATTATCCGTCCGGAACATGCCATGCGCCGCGACATGCACCAGCCGGGCGCCGTCGATGGTGGCCAGCACCCGTGCCACGGCAGCCGTCCCCCCGCCGAGCACCGAGACGTCGCCGTCTTCTGCGTATACGCCGGCGAGTTGAGCCACCTCATCGCCTGCGCCGGGCAGCTCGGGGCCGTACACGAGTACGACAGATCCGCTGTTGAGCCCATTGACCCGACTTGCGTGCTCGGAGCCAGGTTGACGCGGAGGGTGCGACACTCACTACGCGCCCCTGAAGGCTCGGCAGCAGAGCCCACGGGACTGCGTGCAGCCCACCCGGGGGCACCAATACCAACGAGCCGTCGCCCAGCTGCCTCACGGCTTGGCCGAGTAGTGCTTCCTCCAGTAGGCGACCGGCATGCCGGAGCTGGTCGACCGCCTGATCGGCGCTCAAACCGGGGCGCCCGTACGCGAGCCGGTTCAATCCGAACCGAGCGAAGTCAAGGGCCCGGAAGGCACGCGTTATCGGCCCTGCAGGATATCGGCGCACCCGGCCGCCGCCGCAGACCAGGAGGTACAGCTCGCCGTCGATATCTGCAATTTCGATCAACCGATCGTCGCCGAGCTCGTCCAAGAGTGCACTGACGTCGAACGCCGCCGACGCCGCGCCCCCTGGCCGGCCTGCGCCTCTGGCCCTGAGAGCCCGGGCGCGCACGGCCCGCTCCAACCGGAGCTGTTCTCGGTACAACGCGCCTGTGGGCATGTCACTTGCCCGGGCGGCCGCGAGTCGTCCCGTGACATTGCGCAGTGCAACCAAGTCGGCCTGCAAGAGTCCATCGTCGACCGGCCGGACAGCAGAGACGGCCAAGGCGCTGGCCCGCCATCGCTCGCTCCAGGCCAGCAGCAGCCGAGGTCGGCCGAGCTGTAGCGCATGCCGCTCGCCGAGCGCCGCCAGCTCGGCGCCGTGAGCACTGGCGAGGGCCTGCAGCTCCGACGAACCGAGAAGGCTACGATGCTCGTCGATCACATCGAGGCCGTGACGGCAGGCGCCTAGGAGCCGTCGGATATCTCCGGACACCTCCGCGCGCAGGGCTTCGGCCTGCCACCCCACGGCTCGTGACAAGGCCGGACCCCGGTGGCGCTGGCGGCCAGCGGCCGCCAGGAATGCCTCCGCCGTCGTCATCTGGCCGACGGCCAACGCGATCCGGCCCGCGAGCAACCACGCCAGCGCCATCTCGGGCGAACGCAGGATCGCCAGCTCTCCGACGGTCCGGCGTGCCTCACGGAGCAGTGCGGCATCGGGCGGGCCGACCACGAAGGCCGCCCTGAGCTGGGCCAGCCGGGCATGAGCGCGCCACCACCGACGACCCTGCCGCCCGAACAGCTTCGCCGCCTCACTGGCACGCTCCAACGCGCGATCGGACAGCCCGGCAGCCAGCGCGACACCGGCGGCGGTAAGCAGCAGCTCGGCCCGCTTCGTCTGTTGGCCGCGGATCTCGTCCAGTCGTTCGATGGCGTGGTCCGCCTCCGCGAGTGCATCCTTCGGCAGGCCAGCGGCAAGCAGGGCCGCGCACCTCTCGATACTCAGAGTCGGGTCGCTGGTTCCGAGCTGCTCGAACCGGTGTTCGGCCTCGTCAAAGCTCGCCAGCGCCCTCGGCAGGTCGCCATTGCGCAGAGCGAGCACGCCGCGGTGTACCACTGCGTCCGCCGACTCCAGCTCCTGCCCGCTGGCAGTGAACAGCTGCTCCGCACGGCGAAGATCCACCTCAGCCCGCCACACCGAGCCGGACGCGAGGTGAGCGTACGCACGTGCGGTCAGTGCACGGGCCTCCCAGACTGAGTCGTTGGCAAGGCGAAGGGACGCGACTGCGTTGCTAAGGTCGGCCAGCGCATTGTGGTGGTCGCCGAGAACAAGGAGCGCCCCGCCGCGTCTGAGCAACACCCGGCCCCGCAGGAGCCCACTCGAGCGCTCCATGGCAGCGTCCAAGGAGGCCCGGCCCGGACCCGTACGGCCGGCGAAGATGAGCGCGAGGCCGAGTGTGGCCAGCACATCTGCCTCGCGGTCGGCCGAGCCGGATCGGCGTGCCAGTCGGCGCGCCTCCCTCAGTTCGCGAACGGCGGCGTCGGCGTCGCCAACCTCGCGTAGCACGATGCCGATCGCCTGTCGGGCGACAGATGCCTCCAGCGGGACTGGGTCGCCCGCGAGGACCTCCCGGGCAAGCTCAAGAGCCTCGTTCGGCCGGGACAGGGCCAGGGAGAGCAGGTCAACGCGTTGACGATGTGTCGGAGCGATGGTGCCGCGCACGAGGGCTTACAGTTGCTCGCGGATATTCTTTGGCCCCATGGCCTGATCCTACAGATTCAGGGATGCCAAGCTGAACTAAGTGTCGGGGGCCAGTCAGCCGGCGGTCTGCCGGATCGCATGAGACGAGGGAGCCCCCATGGATGCCGTGTTCGACGCCCACTACCGCATCGTCCGAGACTCATTCGCCCGGGAGGGAGTCTGGCTAGATATTGCATTCACGCCGGACGGGCAGGTTGATTACATCTACGAGCAGGGCCGCCTGCTCGTCGGCGCGCCGAACGATAACCTCAATCCACTCATCGGCCGCCTTCGTGGGTCCAGTGTGATCGAGCAGAACGACGATGTGGCCGTTGTGTCAATCGATAATCTCGACGATGGACACCTGAGTGTCCCGGATGCGCTCGCTCTGCTGGATCCTGACTTCAATCGAGACCTCCCCGTTGGAGCGACGCCACGCATCTCGCCGAACCATCTGTTCCACGTCGAGCGACTGTGCTCGGCCATAGAACCCGAGGTGCCGAGCGGACCTCCGCAACCGTGGCCACCACCCCGCGTCGCAGCCGCCGATGAGAATCCCATTCGGGTCGGCCTGGTGGATTCCGGACTGGTCAAGCCGGTAGATCCGAGGCTGACGTGGTTGTCTGGCGTCGAAGGGGAGGACGACCTGCTTGGCCCCATACTTCCCGGTGGTCTGCGGCTGATCCCGCCCTTCGCCGTCCACGGGACGTTTGTTGCCGGCGTGGCCCGCTGCATGGCCCCGGTGTCGGAAGTTTTCGTAGGGAACGAGCTCAACATCGCCGGAGCAACGCTGGAGAGCAAGATCGTTGGGAAAATGGAGCAGCTGATCGCAGATTTCCAACCTGCCATCATCAATGTCTCGTCGGGCACCTACACCCACGAGAACTGGGCCCCAGTGGCGTTTGAGGGATTCCTTCAGCGGAATTCTGATGTGTTGCTGGTTGCGGCGGCTGGCAATGATGCCACTGACCGGCCGTTGTATCCCGGCGCATTCCCCTTCCCGGGGGTGATCTCGGTCGGAGCGCTGGGTCCCGACCAGGCGCACTTAGCTTGGTTCAGCAACTATGGCCCGTGGGTTGACCTCTACGCGCTGGGCGAAGGGATTGTGAACGCTTATACCGTCGGCCAGTACCACTATCACGAGCCGCCGAAAGAGCCGGCTCGGCAGGACTTCTTGGCTCCATTCGCACGGTGGGACGGAACGTCTTTCGCCGCTCCGATTGTTACTGGCATGATCGCCTCGCGAATGGGGCGGACCGGGGAATCGTCGAGGGACGCGGCCGAAGCGTTGCTGGTTGAGGCCGAACAGAATCGCATCCCTGGGGTAGGGCCAGCGCTGTTGGTGCCATGACGGTCGCGGGACCGCAAATCAGGACTCAGCGGCAGCCCTAGGTCACGCTGGGCGCGGATTGTCCGCCACTCACAAGGTGATCCATCCAGTCATCACGTCGGCGCCGTCCGGCGTACGGCAGCGCAGACGGAACGAGCTGTCCGGTTTGGGATCCACGGCGAAAAAGCCGATCTCATCCACCGTCGTCGTGATCGTGCCCGCCGTGGTATGGATCTCGAGCGTTCCGGCCTGGGGCGGGATGATTTGGCCGAGCAGGCTGTCCTCGCGTGACCTCAAGCTCAATCGAGAGCTGGGCCGAGGTGAAGGTCAGGGCTCGGATCGACGCCGTCTCCGACCGTGTGACGGCGGCCATGTGTTCGTCGCTGTGGGAGTCGTAGGTGAGTTGCGCGAGCTCGGCATCGATGTTGTGCCAGGCGTAGGCGTTCTTCCCGGTCTCGACGAACCATGCAGGGACGGCCTCCCGTGCCCTCATCGCCTCGCGTAGAGCTGCCAGGAGCTGGTCATCGTCGCTCAGGGCCAACAACTCCTCATCCCTTTCATTACGCACGTGCTTTACCTCCCCGAATGTTGCCCGGCGATCTCGCCTTCGCTGAGTGCCAGGAACGCACTCGATCGGCGTAGCCGGTCCAAGCAGCGGGCCCGCTGGGGACCGATGCTCCCGATCGGGATGCCGAGTGTTTGGTGGATCGTGGCGTAGGAGTGAGGCGGGTCGCTGATGAGCATGGCCAGCAGCTGCTGGCAGCGTGCCGGAAGTTCGGCAAACAGGGCGCGTAAACCCGCGTACCGCTCAGCCATCAAGATCTCCTCATCGATCGCGGTGTCGTCTACGAACCGCAGCGAATCGTCCTCCCCGGCCGCTCGCCATTCCTGCCTGCTCGCAGCCTTGACCACGCGCAGGCACTCATGCGCTGTGGTCGTTGCCAACCACCCGGGCAGCGCGGCCGGCTCTCGCAGCTGGCCGAGATGCTCTACGAGCAGCAGCCACACGGTCTGCCCCACGTCCTCGATGTCGTGACTGCCCAGCCGATACCTGGTGCAGATTGCATACACCAGCGGGGCGTAACGCTCAACGATCTGTCCCACGCCTGCTGGTCTCCGTCCGCGGCACGCAGCACCAACGCGACGACCGACGGATCGTCACGCATCGCTTGCCCCGGTCCGGGCAACGCTCACAGTCATGATCAGCGCCTTGGGATGCTCAGCACCTCGGTTGTGATACTCATCCTTCACTGACCCGGAGCGCGGTGGAACCCTTTTGATACACCTTGTGTCAAATCGGTTTTGAAAGTCGACTGCATCTGTCTAGCGGTTCGTGCGGCGACCTGGGATTTGGGCTCTGTCACCCGAGGATCGTCAACAGCTCGCGGAGATCGGTGATCGTGTAGTCGGGTACGCAGTCCTGGTATGCCTTCTTGCCCTGGTCGGAATCGACCATCACGGTCCTCAGGCCCGCTTCCCGCGCCCCGAAGATGTCGCGGTGCATGTCGTTGCCGACGTACATCGCATGCTGGGGTGCCACCTTCATCCCGTCGAGGGCAAGCTGGAACAGCCGCCGGTCGGGCTTGCGATAGCCGTGGTCGCCGGAAACGATGATCGGGTCGAAGTAGCTCGAGCAGGCCCACCCGGTGCAGTTCGGCCCGCGCGTAAGCGCTCTGCGCATCGGTGACGACGGCGAGCGGGTACCGCTCGCCGCAGCGCATCGAGCACCTCGCGCGCGTACGGGTACAGATCCAGTTGGCGCCGCGAGATGCCGCGCGACATCTCGGCCAGGAATAGCGGCACCTGCTCCAACTTGGCGGTGGGCAGGCTTCGGGTGAAATCGGACTGGTGCTCCTCGAGCATGCGACGCCAGATGTCCACGGCGTCGAATTCGGGATGCTTCTCCGGACTGGCGTGCAGCTGATCCGCCATGATCTGGAAATACAGCTCCCTGACCTGATGCCGGCACAGGCCGATGCCCTGGTAACTGAGGAAGTGCGCCGCGGCGCGGAAGATCTCCTCCATGCCGTCCTCGGTCAAGATTCTGACCAGAGTGCCGTTCACGTCGAACGCGACCGCTCGGATATCCATGCCCGCATCTTGCCCTGAAGCCGACATCGCGGACCGTTGCCCTAGTGTGTTGGAGGTAACGGTCCCTGATCATGAGCGCCCGAGTTCCGTGGCGGGTGGCGGAATCACGTGCTCAGGCGGCGAGGGCTAGCACGTCCGAGTGGCCGGGACTGGTGTCGTCGGGCGCCCGGAGTAGCTTCTTGGCCTGCGCGACGAGCCGTTGGCCGTAGCTGCGGTCGATGTAGTCGTTGCGCGCGATCCGCAGCAGGTTCACCGCCATGTAGTACGGGGCACGCAGTGACCGATTCGAACATCCTCTGGCGATCGGGGAAGTGACTGCTGTATTGCCACAGGAAATGCGCGATGAACGGTTCCGCGCGGTGCCGGTCACAGCCAGCGCGCATGAACGCGTGCTGGAGCTCGCCTGCGACCCGCCCGACGTCGAACGTCCGGTCCCCGCGTTTCATCCGCTCCAAGTCGATGGCCGCGACGTCCAGGCCACGGCCGAACAGGAAATTCGCCGGAGTCGCGTCGCCGCGCAGCCAGACCTGCCGGTCCTGCCACATCTGCCGCCGATCACACCAGCGGTCGCGCAGCCGGGACAGCTCGTCCGCCTCGTCCGCCCCTATGCGGTGCGCCTTTTTGAGCCTGCCCGTGACCGTGTCGAAGTACCGGCGGTCGGCTTCGAAATCGGTCGCTTCTCCGTTGGCCGTCCGGTCATGCTGCGTAGCGAGGAAATAGGCCAGCGCCTTCAGTCGCCAGTACAAGTGCGCGTCGTCCCCGTGATTCGTGGCGCGGGTGATCGCATGGCTGAATTCCTCACCGGCGTAGTACTCAACGGCCAGCACGCCGTTGATCTCGCGGTCGAATGCCAGCGGGCGGACCACGTGGTGTGGGGATCCGATCAGGTTGTACTGGCGCAGCGTCTCGAGCCCCTCGTACTCCTGGCGTGCCATCAAGGCCGCCTTGTCCCGGTCAGGCCAGAATCTCGTTCCGTAGAACTTACAGATGATCTTGGTGCCGCTCGACTTCTCCTCGTACGCGTAAACCTCGTTGCTACCGGACAGCCGGAATGCGCGGAAGGCCAGGCGCGGCTCGCGCACATCCAGCAGGTCGCGGATGATCCTGCTGATGAAGTCGTGCAGCGGGTCATCACCGGCGACGTAGCCGACATATCTTCCGATCATCGCCAAGCCCCTCCATGGTCCGGTACCTTCCTCTGAGCAGACGGAGGCGTCCGGCTAGGCCGTGATACGTGGGCGACGGCGAGGTGGCGACGGTGGTTGATTCAGCGCATCAAATCCGAGTAGTGGTGCTGCCGAAATCGGCTGCAAAAAATGCCGAGTTAAGCAAGATCGTCCGAAGGAAACTCGGCGCCGGCTGGCATGTCCAGCGGCTCACGCGAGGCAGCCGGTTGGTGCTCATCACCGGTTCGAGTGAGCACACCGTCGGCACCCCCGAGCATGCGCGCGAGTCGCACGAGGCGGCGCTGGCACTGTTCCGCAGCAAGCAGTTCAGCCGGGTCGAGGCGGACGTGCCGGTGGCGGTGGATGTCGAGCCAGGTGTGGATGCCACTGGGGCGTTCGGTGACGATCCGTGCGTGAACGACCCGCCGCCATTGGACTGGGTGCACCAAATCCTGCGCTGGCCGGAGGCAATGGCAGAGATGTCGGCTGCCAGCCGCGGCGGCATCGGCATCAGCATCGGCCAGCCAGACTCCGGCTACACGCTGCATCCCAATCTGGGCGCTGCCGGTTTGGACCTCAGCCGGGACCGCGACGTCATCGACGGTGATGACGACGCGATCGATGATCTGATCCCGAACCCGGCGTGGCCGCTGCCCAACCCCGGACACGGCACCCGGACCGCCAGCGTCATCGTCGGGCAAGGAACGCCGACCGAAGGGATCGTCGGTCTGGCCGGCGGTGCTCGTCTGGTGCCGATCCGCACTACCGAGAGCGTGGTTCAAGCATTCGACTCTGATGTGGCCAAGGCGGTCGCGCATGCCCGCCACGTGGGCTGTCACGTAGTGTCGATGAGCCTTGGCGGCAAGGGATTCTTCGGGCTGAGGCGCGAGATTCAGCGAGCGGTCGACGCCGGCATGATCGTGATGGCGGCGGCCGGCAACTACGTGCAAATAGTGACTGCACCTGCCAGCTACGACAACTGTCTAGCCGTGGCCGCCACAGGACCTGGCGACACTCTCTGGGTCGACTCCTCCCGCGGGATCGCGGTCGACGTGAGCATGCCCGGCTCGTGCGTGCACGTGGCGGCGTACGACGACAAGACCCCCATCGTGCGGATGGCCAACGGCACGTCGTACGCGGTCGCACACCTTGCTGCTGCTGCCGCGCTGTGGCTGTCGCATCACGGCCGCCAGGTACTGATCAACAAATATGGGGTGAAGCGCTTGCAGGCTGCGTTTCTCACAACCTTGCGCTGGCCAGGGGTCTGCGTCGTACCGCCAGGATGGGATCCCGACTACGGCGTCGGTCGGGTCGATCTGCTGGCTTTGTTAAGGGCGCCGCTACCCGGGCCGCAGGATCTGGCCGAGGTGGACGCGTTCGGCACCAGTGACGACGACGCCGTCGCCCGGATCGCGGCGATGATCAGCGCAGACCCGGTACGGGTGAGGATCCGGCTCGCCGAGCTGCTCAAGGTATCGAACCACGACGAGCTGAACCGGGCCATCGTCGAACACGAGGGCGAACTGCTATACCTCGTCCTCGCCGATCGCGCGTTTGCCGAGTCGTTGGCCCAACCGGCGGCGATCGGTGCCTTGCCTCCCAAGATCAGCATCGCGGGTGTCACCAGCGACCTGGGCGTCAGGCTTGCCCCCTGAGAGCTGTCGCAGGACGGTGGCCTTAGCGGTCTTCCGGTTGAGTGCGCAGCAGCACGGTAGCCAGCACCACAACCCAGAGAAGGAAGACCACGATGTTGATGCGTTCCCAGAGCCCTGCCCAAGGCGTCGGCAGGTTTGCAGCGACTTCGGATGCATTGGAGGTCGTCAAGGCACCGAACGCGAGAAGGATCACGATGGTCGTGATCGAATAGATTGCGGAACCACGTCCCGAAGACGGCAGCCCCGAACGCCATAGCCGCAAACATCAACGCAACCGTCACCATCGCGAGAATCAGGTGCGCTGTGTCGGCGAGCGTCTCCCCTCCGGCCGCAAGCACCTCGCGTTGATGCATCGAGGCAAACGGCCATGCCAAGCCAAGGAGGCCGTATGCGAACAAGAGGCCGCCGACTATTCGCAGTGAGCGTTTTCCGTCAGCCGAAGCCCATACCCCCATCGCAAAGGCGATCATGAGCGCGTCGTACAGCGTGCCGAGCAACATCCAGAGCGGTCCTGGTTGAGACGCCCCATGCGGACAGCTCGCTTACGGTCTGCGAGATTGGGCTGTACCCCTCGTATTTGATCACCCAAATCATGACACCGTAGAGCAGCGAAGCTGCGATGCCGCAGACGAGCAAGGGTTTTCGTACCCGCCCGAGCGAACTTTTCGCTCGGACCTCACCCCGCACCTGCTCCGGCGAACGATCGATGATGCTTGACATGGGAGCCTCCTCGAAGCTATCCAATTTCAGCTTCGCGGGCGGGGAACGCAGTTCCCAGAGTCGTTGGAGCCTCGATCCTGGGACCTCCGGCACTAGTGTCGTGTCTCGACGACTGCCCGAAGGAGCGATGACTTGCAGGGCGTCCTGGCTGGATTCGCCACCATCGGCATCATCATCGGCCTCGGCTTCCTGCTCGCGCAGCTGAAAATCCTCGACGCGACCGCACAAGGGGTATTGACCCGGATCGCCTATTACGTGGCCAGCCCGGCCCTCATGGTCACCGTGCTGGGCGGCACTGACATGCAGAGACTGCTCTCAGCCAACTTGATCGCGTCGCTCGCCAGCGTTGCGGTGGCTGCGATCATCGCGGTGCTGCTGGCCCGATTGGTGTGGAAACGCGAGGCCGGCGACACCGTCATCGCGGCCTTCTGTGCGGCCTACGTCAACGCGGGCAACCTCGGCATCCCGATTGCCGCGTACGCGCTCGGCGACGCGGCGCTGATCGCCCCGATGCTCCTTGCCCAGCTGCTCGTCCTGCAGCCGAGCGGTCTGGCCGTGCTCGACGCGATCACCCATGTACCGAGTCCCGGCATCTCGAGGCGCAGGTTGCTACTCATCCGCCTCAGCGGGCCGTTGCGCAACCCACTTGCCGTGGGATCGCTGGTCGGATTGGCTCTGGCTCTGACCGGGATCAAGCTGCCGGTCGCCATCAACGCGCCGCTGACCCTGGTCGGCGGCATCGCGGTCCCGTGCATGCTGCTGGCTTACGGCGTCTCGCTCCGGCTCGGACCCCGACCGGGCGCGGGCGAGCCGCCGATCCAGGTCGGCACGCTGGTGTTGCTCAAGCTGATCGTGCAGCCGATCGCGGCGTACCTCATCGGTGCGTACGCGGTTGGGCTGGTCGGTCATGACCTGCTAGCGGTCACCGTGATCGCTGCGCTGCCCACCGCGCAGAATGTCTTCACCTTGGCGATGCGCTACGACCGCGGCGTGATCTTGGCGCGGGATATGATCTTCGTGACCACGCTGCTGTCGGTGCCGGTGATCCTGGGCATCACCTGGCTGCTGGCTTTCTGATGCTTTTCCGTAGCACGAAACTACGCCGTCGTCACAGCCATCCTTTGCGCTTGAAGATGATGAAGAGAACCGAGGCCAAAGTGATGATGATCAGCGTTGAGGCTAAGAAACCTCCTATCGCAGCAAAGCCGGGGTAGGGCACGTTCTGACCGAAAAAGCCTGTCACCGCGGTAGGCACGGCAACGATCGCGACCCAGGCGGTGATCCGGCGCACGTCTTCGTTCTGCTGGACTGCAGTCGATGCCGATTTCTCGGCAGCTATGGTCAAATGCGTCGAGGTCCGCGTCTGGTAGAACTCGATAACGCCGTGAAGGAACTCCCGCTGCCCGTCAGCCATCGTCTTGACGACCTCGAACTGATCTGCGATATCGGCGAACAGTGGGGGTGCAGCATCAGGTAGGAAGCGGACAAGTCGTGCCATCCGCCCGTAGGTTGCGCTGCTGTGTGTGGCCATTGTGCGAATCGCCAGCAGCGCATACCACGCCTGGAACAGCTCCTCCAAGAACGCTTCCGGATCCTCCAGATCCTCAGCGAGCATGACCTCTTCTCCAGTAGTCCCCGACTCTTTCGCGATGTACGGCGATCAAGTCAGACTCGCGCCGGATCATGGCCGAGACGATCCCATGCGACAACTCGAAGGGCGAGCTGATGCGCAGTTGTTTCCCTTCGAGCCGGCGGACCACGGTATTGGTGTCCAGTGCTGCAACTTCTGGCGCCACCGCCGGACTGAGCGGCCCATGGACCGTCACCAGGTAGTTCGGGCCAACGAACTGGTCAAGCTCGACATAATGCACATGGCCGCGTTTGCCGATCTTTGGTGCGTGCAGAACAGAGAACACATAATCGGGATAAATGTGCACCTTGGACACGTGATTTCGCTCGATGCAGTCCCGCACTGCGATCGGGTGGAAGCCGAACACCCCCGACAACAAATTCACGGCCTCTTGGTCGCAGAACGGGATGTCCACCCAGACAACGGCATCCTGACGTTCCAGCAACCGCGGGATCTCGTCAACCTCATGTCGCTCGAGACCTGCGTCGCAGACAACCAGTACATCCATACCTACACCAGCTTCCGCGTCACGAGTTAGCGCATCCGCGACCGCGGACGGTCTGACTGCCGCAGGGGGAAGAGGTCCTTCGCAGGCTCCACCCTACGCCCCGGACAACAGTCGTCGCGTCGGTACGATCTCCTACTTCGTCCGAGTGCGCGCGACACATTCAGGGAGGTGGGGTGTCGGTGGCATTCCATCTGCCTCTACTTTTGGACTGCACCCATACCCGCTGGAAAGGGCTCCCGCATGAGTAATGCGATCATCAAGCAGCAGGGAGATTCGCCCGTTGTTGCCGACAACATTTGGGATATTCAGCTGGGAGCGCCCTCTTTCATTCTGGGTGCGTTGGCCGGCGCGCTGGTCACCGCGGCCGTGGGCCGGCTCACGGCGAAGGGTGATGTGTTGCCCAAGCCGCCGACTCCCCGCGGCTGGCCGATCAACTTCGCCCATCGCGGTGGGGCGAAGGTGGTGCCTGAAGACACGATCGAGGGATTCCGCGAGGGATTTGCCTTGGGCGCCGGGGTCGTGGAATGCGACGTACACGCATCGGCCGAAGGCACCATCGTCGTCATTCATGACGCAGTCGTTGATCGGACGACCGATGGCACAGGACCTGTAGCTGAGAGGACTGTCCCGGAATTGCAGAGTCTCGATGCCGGTTACCGCTTCAGCCCCGACGGCGGTTCGACTTTTCCGTGGCGAGCCAAGGGCGTCAAGATTCCCACACTCGAAGCCTTGTACCAGGCGTTTCCGGACACACCTTTCAACATCGAAATCAAGGGTCGTCGTTCCGGGATCGAGGAGACCGTGTTCCGCCAGATCGAAGCCGCCGGGGCGCTGAAACGCACTCTGGTTGTTTCCGATAATCGGGGCACGATTTCGCGCTTCCGCAAAGTCAGCCAGGGAAAAGTCGCCACTGGCTCAGCCAGCTTCGAGCTGGTGTGTTATTGGATCCTGCACGTGCTGCATCTGGGAGGCCTTTACGACCCGCCGTTCCAGGCTTTGCAGCCTCCCGAGAAATACAAAGGCGTGCTGCCCGTCGTTACTCGCCGATTCGTACGCAAGGCGCACGACCGCGGCCTACGGGTCGATGTCTGGACGATTGACGACGAACCGGCCATGCGGCGGCTGCTGAGCTTCGGCGTCGACGGCATCATGACCGACCGGCCGGATGTGTTGGCTGGTGTGCTGAACAGTCGGTGAGCTGAGCAGAGCCTGCGCGTTTTGTACGCTGACGTTATGGCACTCTCATCGCTCATGGTGCCGCTGGGCACACCGGCGCCCAACTTCACACTCGATGACCTATCCGGCACCAAGGTGCGCCTCGATGACTTCGCTACCGCGCCGGCGCTGCTGGTGGCATTTCTGTGCAACCACTGTCCGTACGTCCGACACGTCGAGGCCGAGCTGGGCCGAGTAGTTGCGCGGTACCCAAAGCTCGCAGCGGTGGGCATTTGCACCAACGATTCGGAGGCATATCCGGACGATCGGCCTGAGCGACTGGCTGATCAGGCGCGGCGCGCTTCGTGGACATTCCCGTACTTGCTGGATACCGAGCAAACAGTCGGCCGGGCTTTCGCGGCGGCCTGTACGCCGGACTTCTTCCTTTACGACGCGCCGCGGCGGCTGGCCTACCGTGGGGCGTTCGATGAGTCCACGCCAGGCAACGGTAAGCCGGTCACCGGAGCATTACTGAGCGACGCCATCTCTCACGTGCTGGCCGGTGAACCGGTGCCTGAACCACATAGGCCCAGCATGGGTTGCTCAATCAAGTGGCGGCCATCGGGGTTTGAAGTGACGCTTCAAGTCACGCGAGCTGACGCAAAGCGCAGTTCAACACGAGGAGGAGGTACATAACTCAACTCCGCGGAAGCTCTCATTCTGGCCCAAGCCGCCAGCGTCTAACGATGTCACCCTCGGCCTGATCCGCGGAGCAGTTCGCCGTCCATGATCATGGATGACCCGATCCCGGTGCCGATCTTGACGAAGAGCACCATGTGGGCGTCCTGGTTACACCCGGCGCTACTGGCAACTCATCCCCGAGATGGGCTCAGCTCCCGTCATCCCGCTCGAGCACCTGGAGCCGGCGCACCCGTAGGTCATCAACCTCCAGTTCATCGATGCGCAGTCGGCGTACGGTCGCCTGGCCGATACCCAGTCGGCCGATCGCTACAGCACCGATCGCTAAGGCACCCATTGCTCCTGCTCCGACGGCCGCGGCAAGAAGCGCCGCGAACGCGACCGATGAGGCGCCCGTGGATGTGGCGCCGGTCGCCCGAGAGCTCAATGGACGGGATTCGCTTAGGACTCTGACTAGTCATACCCACAACGCTAGGCGGCCGGAACACCGGGTCGCTGTGGCAGCGCCTGGAGATGATCTACTTCGTCGCCCATCGCCTCGCTGACCAGGCGGAGCAAGCGGCGCACCCCGGCGAGGTTCCAGTCGTAGGCGGCTATGGCCTCCGTGACATTGAACATCTCGCCTGAAAGCCGATCCCGAGTGTGCTCGTATTCGCCCATGACGGAGCCTTCTTCGGAGCCGGAGAGCATGGCCAGTACCGCATCCGCAAGCAGCTCTGCATCACGGAGAGCATCGGTCATCCCGTGCGTGGTGATCGGGTCCTTGAAGTAGCCGGCATCTCCCACCAGCGCCCAGCCCGGACCCCAACAGTGGCGCAGGTAGGCAACTGCGCCACTCCATCCGTGCATCCGGCCAGCCGGAGTGGCGGCGGCTACGCGATCTGACAGAGCCGGGCCCGCTGACGCGACCAGCGAGATGAAGGCGTTCTCGGCTCCGTTGCGCCGCAGGGAGCGGATTCGGGCGGGCGTCGTCCCGACGAAGACGCACGTAGCGTCGTTCGTCGGGATGAACCCTGTCGCTGCCTGGTCGCCGTAGGACCATTCGTATCCCTCTGCCGGGAGGTCATGAAAGTAGCTGTAGATAACCGCACCTGCGGAGATGCCTCGCCGTGATACTGGCGCGTCGACTTGTCGGGCAACAGTCGAGCGTATGCCGTCTGCGCCGATCGTGAGGGTGGCATGCAGATCCGTTGATTGGCCTCCCCGCCGGCGGATCTGCACACCCACGACACGCTCGCCGGCGTCGCGCAAGAGCGCCGTCACGCTGGTTTCGTGCAACACCTCGGCGCCTGCGGCTGCCGCGGCGTCGACGAGCAGCTGATCAAAGAGGTAGCGGCGGGGGGCATAGAGCGCGTCCACGCCGGCGCTCGGCCGGATCGCGACGACGGCCTGTTCCCCGTCGGCATAGTGGAAGATCACTTGGCGGATTGGCGGCGCACCGGTCGCAGCGACGTCGGGCAGTACGCCCCAGCGGGACAGCTGCAGGACTCCGGCGCGCATCAGGCCATGTGTTGACAGGGTGTCGCTGCCATGCCGATCGCGGTCGACGAGAATCACGCGGACACCCGCGCGGGCCAGCAGTAGCGCGGTAGCCGCCCCGGCGACGCGCCCGCCCACGATGACAACGTCATGCCGGATCACGCAACCAACCGCCCATTCGCCGCGGCGCGACTCGCCGATGTGTTCCGATCCAACAAATGGTCGACCACATAATGTGCGTCGTACCGAGCTCCGCCCATGAAGCCCGAGTCGCGGCGATGCTGGAAGGACTGCCCAACGACATACAGGCCCGGGGCTGAGGTGACGCCACGCTGCTGACGGATCGAGCCATCCGGAGCCAGGACCGAGAGATGCAGCCACGGGTGATAGGGGCGATAGCCAGCCGCGACGAGCACAGTTCCGATGTTCTCAGTGGCCAGGTCAAGTCGCGAAATGGGGTGCGACACCTTGACCGGGCGGGGCCGCATTGGGGGCAGGACCTCCCGAGTGAGGCCTGCATCATCGACATAGCGATCGACGGCTTCGAGGAAGCGGTGCATCCTCCGGTCGGCGTCGGCGACCGTTTCGTCGAGGTCGCTGCTGAATGAGGCGACTGTGCCGACGACATCCTCCAGCTTGCCCACAAGGCGTACGCCTCGCGCCTGGAGCACCCCGAGATCAAGATCGCGGCCGCGCAAGCACGGGTCTGGGTTGCCCACCACTTGCAGCGAGTTCTCCCGACGAGCCGCGCCGACATCAGCCATCTCATCGATGGTGCGGGCGAGCCGACCGGTGGCAGCCAGCCACCAGAAGCTGTCCATCCCCCGATAACGGCGTGGCATCCGGGTGTGCCGACCGACAGCGAGGAATACCTCGCGTCCCGAGCGGCTCAGTTCGTCGGCGATCTGTACGCCCGACGCGGAGGCCCCCACTACGAGCACGCCGCCCGGAGGGAGAGCAGCCGGGTTGCGGTATGAATTCGCGGTGACCACCTGGAGGTGTCCGGACATGCCAGACAAGCCCCCTGGCACGTGGGCCCCACCATGAGGACCGGTGGCCACGACGACATGGCGGGCGTGCCAGGTGTCGGTATCGGTCACGGCCCGGAACCGTGCGCGAGCCCGTCCATGCGCGAGGGCGATCTCCAAAACGTTGGTTTGCGGGATGACGGGCGCCTGGAAGGAGGCCGCGTACCGTTCCAGATGATGGATCAGCTCAGCAGAGCTCAGGTAGCCATCGGGATCGGGTCCGGTGTAGAACCAGCCAGGCAGCCGGGTCATCCAGTTCGGGGTAAGCAAGTGCAGGGAATCCCACCGCTCACTACGCCAGCGCTCTGCTACCCGGCCCCGATCGAGCACGACATGATCATGTCCGGCGTCGGTGAGCAGCTGGCTGACGGCCAGTCCGGCGTGCCCGGCGCCAACCACGAGAGTGTCAATGTTGGTCACGGTGAGGTTATGGGTAGCGGATCGAGCTCACTGAGCTGGTGACCACGTTGATCATGACCGGCGTCGGATTGGTGAGCACGTCGTAGACAGCGGAGCGACGACGTGACTGCTCGACGATGCTGCGTAGCGTCGCGTCGTCCGCATCCCCTTCAATGTGGAAAGTGACCCGGATCTGCTGGTAGCCGTTGCGGACCGTACCGTCAGACAGCCCGAGAATTCCGAGCAGGTCGATGTCCCCTTCAACCGTGGAAGTCACCTTGTGCAGATCGACCCGGCGCGCGGCCGCCACGTTGGCCACACCAGCGGTCAGGCAGGCAGCGATGGCGTGTAGTACAAACTCGATCGGTGTGGGCGCTTGGTCCTGCCCCACCAGAACTGCGGGATGGTCAGCATCTAGCGTGCTGACGTTCTTGTGCTGCATCTCCTGCATCGCGCCATAGAAGTCCGACAGCTGTGAGCGGCTGTGGGTCCCGCTCACCCAGGTGTTGGAGGCCCGGAACTGGAACTTGGCGATCTCCTCTGATTCTTTACAGCGTCGAGCGTGGCGAACAGGGTCGCGACGTCCACACCGTTGCGGCGCGGTGCCTCGGTGGCGGTCGTACTCATCAGGTCCTCCGTAGAAGTCTAATCGGTCGATCGACCGAACTAGTCAGAAGTGTCGCTCTCGAGGTAGGATCTTGTCAAGGCCGGTCGGGCGACCGAACGAGCCAGTTCGATCCGAGTTTGGAAGAGGCCAAGCCGTGGCGGATATCGCAGTTCGACCCACAGACACGCGCACGCTGATCCTCGACGCCGCGCGGAGCCGACTGCTGGCCGACGGCTACGGCGGCCTCTCGACTCGCAAGGTGGCCGATGAAGCTGGAGTGCCGCTCAGCCAGCTGCATTACCACTTCGGCTCCAAGCAGGGTCTCGTACTCGCCCTGTTGGAGGAGGAGAACCAACGGCGCCTGGCTCGTCAACAGCGGATGTATGCAGAAGACGCACCGCTATGGCAGCGCTACGAGCGAGCCTGCGACTTCCTCGAAGATGATCTTGACTCTGGCTACATACGAGTTCTGCAGGAAATGATCGCGGCCGGCTGGTCCAACAAGGAGCTTGGCGATGCAGTCCGCGAGTTGATGGGCGGGTGGTTTTCTCTGCTCAACCAGGTGGCACGCGAGGCCGAGCAGCGCTACGGCTCGCTCGGCCCGTTCACCCCCGATGAGGTAGGCACGCTGGTCGGCGCGTCGTTCATTGGTGCGGAGGCGCTACTGCTGCTCGGTTTCGATCGCGACGTCCTGCCAGTCCGCTCGGCGCTGCGGCGGCTCGGCGTAGTGATCAGGAAACTCGAAGAAGATCAGGGCAAGGCTGGGAGGACCGATCATGCGGGCATGCCAACCGCTCAGTGATGGTTACGTCGAGCGCGACGGGATCAAGATCTTTTACGAAGTGTTTGGCGCTGGCGAGCCCACGATCATGTTGCTACCTACCTGGTCGCTCATGCACTCTCGACAGTGGAAGATGCAGGTCCCCTACCTCGCGCGGCATTGCCGGGTGATCACGTTCGACGGGCGCGGCAACGGCCGCTCGGATCGGCCTATGGATCCCGATGCGTACGCCGAGAGTGAGTTTGCGGCAGATGCGATCGCGGTGATGGACGCGACGCAGACCGAACGCGCGATCATCGTTAGCTTCTCGATGGGCGCACAGCGCGCGCTCTTGCTCGCCGCAAACCATCCGCAGCGGGTCGATGCAGCGGTCTTCGTCGGCCCGACGTACCCGGGGGGCGGACACCCCCGGCCGGAGCGAACGGTGTACTCGTGGGAAGACGAGCTCGACACCGACGAGGGCTGGGCGAAATACAACAAGCACTACTGGCTGCGGGACTACCAGGGCTTTGTCGATTTCTTCCTGTCGACAATGTTCCCCGAACCGCACTCGACCAAGCCGATCGAGGACGGCGTTGGCTGGGCCCTGGAAACGACGGGCGAGACGCTCGCACTAACGGATATTGCGCGTCACCTTGAACCCGATGAGGCACTTGAGCTGGCTCGGCGCGTCCGCTGCCCGGTCCTGGTCGTGCACGGCGACCGCGACGGGATGGCCGACGTGTCCCGCGGGATCGCGCTCGCCCAGCACACCGGCGGTCAACTGGCTGTGCTCGAGGGCTCAGGACACGCACCACACCTGCGCGATCCGGTCAAGATCAACTTGCTCCTTCGGGATTTCGTCAAGCCGGCTCCGCCGCCGCGGCGTTGGGTGCGGGGGAGGTCTCGTCGCAAGCGGGCGCTCTATATTTCTTCCCCGATTGGGCTCGGGCATGCGCAGCGGGATGTGGCGATTGCGGACGAGTTGCGCAAGATGCATCCTGAGATCGAGATCGACTGGCTTGCGCAGCATCCGGTGACGAGGGTTTTGCAGGCCGCTGGCGAGCGTGTCCATCCGGCGAGTGCGCTGTTGGCTAACGAATCGGGCCATATCGAGAGCGAGTCGGCGGAGCATGATCTGCATTGTTTTCAAGCGATCCGTCGGATGGATGAGATTCTGCTTTCCAATTTCATGGTCTTCCACGATCTGGTGCGCGATGAGGCGTACGACATCTGGATCGGTGATGAGGCCTGGGAGCTGGACTACTACCTGCATGAAAATCCCGAGCAGAAACGTGCGGCGTATGTTTGGCTCACTGACTTCGTTGGCTGGCTGCCGATGCCGGATGGAGGCGAGCGCGAGGCGTTCCTCACCGCGGACTACAACGCGGAGATGATCGAGCACATCGCACGTTTCCCACGGGTTCGTGATCATGCAATTTTCGTCGGCAATGACTCTGACATCGTTCCCGAGGCGTTCGGGCCCGAGCTTCCCTTCATCCGCGATTGGACACGTGAGCATTACTCGTTCGCCGGCTACGTCACCGGCTTCGATCCGTCTGACTTCGCCGACCGGGCCCGGCTGCGGCATGAGCTCGGCTACCGAGATGAGGAACAGATCTGCATCGTCACCGTCGGCGGCTCCGGCGTCGGGGGTCATCTTCTGCGTCGAGTGATTGAGGCGTTTCCGGAGGCTAAGCGTCGAGTTCCAGCACTGCGGATGGTTGTGGTCACGGGCCCAAGGATCGATCCTGGCACGTTCCCAGAGCATGAAGGCCTCGAGGTGCGCGGGTTCATCCATGAGCTCTATCGACACCTTGCCGCCTGCGACCTGGCAGTGGTGCAGGGAGGGTTGACGACCTGTATGGAATTGACGGCAACGCGGAGGCCGTTCCTCTACGTCCCGCTGCGTCACCACTTCGAGCAGAACTTCCACGTCCGCCACCGGCTCCAGCAATACGGGGCGGGCCAGATGCTCGACTTCGAGCAAGCGACGCCCGACACCATAGCGGAGATGATCAAACAAGAGATCGGACGCCAGGTCGACTACCGGCCAGTCGAACACGACGGCGCCACACGCGCCGCCACGCTCATCGCCGAACTGCTCTAGTCCGGAAGACGCCGACCACCTCATTTCAGGGCAGAGGAGCGCTACCGTTCGCCGTCGCGCGGCAATAACGGCCCGCTCCGGCTGCGGCTGCCAAGATGGGCGCAGGACGCGGGAGCCTGCTGAACTGGTTGGCGAACGGTCCTTGGAGAGATAGGCGGTCAATGAGCGCGACGCCGGGCGGGCGAGCGGGAAGTCTAGCGAGAGATTAGAGATTCCATTCCTGGGGATGTCTCATGACTGAGGTGACTGGGGAGATTCTCCCGTTGGCTGTCGGTATCGCCGTAAGCCCAATACCGATCATCGCCGCGATCTTGATGTTGCTATCCCCGCGCGCGAAGGGCACCAGTCTCGGGTTTTTGATCGGGTGGCTGGCCGGCATCGTCGTTGCCATTGTCTTGTTCACCCTGCTCTCCTCGGTCATTCCGCAGGACACCGGGGGACCGTCACCGGTTGCCGGCGTTATCAAGATCATCCTCGGCGTGCTGCTGTTGTTCTTGGCGATCAAACAGTGGCGGACACGTCCAGCCGAGGGCGAACACGCGAGCATGCCGAAATGGATGTCGGCCATCGACTCCATGACCGCGGGCAGAGCTGTGGCGCTCGGATTCCTGCTGGCGGCGGTGAACCCGAAGAACCTCCTGATGGCCATCTCGGCCGGGGTGATCGTCGGCGGAGCCGGCCTCACAGTCAGTCAGATGACTGTAGTGATCATCGTTTACGTGCTCTTGGCCGCCAGCACAGTGCTCATCCCCGTCATCGGCTATCTCATCGCCTCGACCCGATTGGCCGGTCCGCTCGACAAGTTGCGCGTATGGCTGGTCGACAACAATGCCGTGATCATGGCCGTACTGCTTCTGGTCATTGGCGTTTCCGTGATCGGAAAAGGCGTAGCCAATTTCTAGGGCGAGTTTCTGGTGCGCCGCATTAGCGAGGGTCCAAGCCTGAGGCAAAAACGGTGATGTGTATGTGGTTCTTATGGTTGGCCGAATCGCTGCCGCGGTCAGCCATAAAGCGCCACCCCTCGCTGTCGCGGGTGATGTTCCAGATGTGCTGATCCCAGATGATGTAGTTGATCCCGAGTGACCTGGCGTTGGTCTTGGCCCAAGCCGCAACCTCGTAACCGAACGCTCTTCCGGAAGCAGACCGGTAGTCGGGGATCATGGCGTCGAGAGCGCGACCCTGCTCATGGTCAGGGATCACCGATGGGCGCACACCGCCGTAGACGGTGATCTGCGGGAATTTCGCCCGCATGGCTCGATGGACCTTGATCGCGTTCGGCTTGAGTCCTGTCTCGACCGCACGCCAGCTCGACGGTATTGAGCTGGGGGCTGACTTCGAGAGGTACTTGGCGGTGACCCAGCGGACGGCCTTCTCGAAGATGATCTGCATCCGGCCGTTCTTGACCACCCCGGTGATCTTGAGCTCGGTGCCTCGCGGCACCTCGGTGATCAATCGGTAGTTGTCGGTGTAGGTCGAGCGGATGTTCAACGCGGCCGTGGCGTACCGAGTCCCGGTGATCTTGGGCAGCTTGGGAGGAGAGGGCAGGTTGCTGGTCAGCTTCGCGAGGTACCTCGCTGTCACCCAACGGATGGCACCCTTGTAGATGATCTGCGCTCGACCATACTGAATGGCACCGGTGACGGAAAGCGCCGTGCCCTTCTTGACCTCCGCGACGGTTCGGGAGTTCGCGCCGCTTGTGGTACGGATGTCGAGATCGGCTGTTGCTACTCGCTTGCCGATGATTGCCGGGCGTCCGTACATCGAGCTGGCGAGATATTGCACGCTAGACCAGCCGGTGGATCGGCCGTTGACCAGCTCGGCCCACCCGCGTGCGGTCTTGCCCGTCATGGTGACCCGAGCTCCGCCCTTGAGGACCTTGATCACCCGATAGGAGAGACCTGGACCGGTGCGAAGGTTGAGGGCAGTGGTGGTGATCTTGACAGTGCCGGGACCGATCCTCAGCGGCGGCGGCAGGTCCTTTCCCTTGGTGAGGTATCTGCTCGCAATGTAGGCTGTCGAGCCGTCGTAATTGATCTTGGTCCATCCTTGCGCGCTACTGATGGCCGTCACTGTCTGCCCTCGATAGAGGCCACCGAGGATGTCGGTCTCGGTGCTGGGGCCGGAACGGATGTTGACGCCAACGGTTGCCGTCATCTGCGTCGTCGCACTGGCCGTATGGGGCCACATGAGGCTCAAGATCACACCGATACTGAGTAGCGCAGCGGCTGCTCGCACTTTGATCACGGTTCTGCGCATGGTTGCCTCCGGCCCCAGCAGCGTCCTGAATCACTTGAGTCACATCAGTCACAGAAAACTCAAACTGCGCAGAACTCTAATCTCGTCACAGCCGTAACTGCAATACCTGAGTTAGCGCTTTGGTCAGGTTGCAAGACGACACGCCGGACAAACGATGAAAACTTCATCGATGTAATTCGTCGACCTCTGCCGGAGACGAGCGGAAAAGTCGAAACGCGAGTGCGAGCCGGGAGGGATGTCCTTGCCGTCTAGGCTGCGCCTGTGAACACGCGTTCCGCGGCTCGCCTATGGCACGCCGCGACAGCAGCGATCGCGGCCTTCGGGCTTCTCGCACAGCTAGTGCTTGTGTCGATTGGTGTGCCGCTCGTGTGGTTGGGGTACACGATGATCGTAGGCGCCACGACCGTCTGGTATCCCTATCCGTTCCTCGACGTCGGTGCAGACGGAGTCGTAGCCGTCGCTTTGGCTGCACTGGGCGTTACCGTGCTGATCTTCGCAGTGTCGAATCTGTATTGGCTCGGTGTTAGAAGGCTGCCGAGCAGTCGGGTACTCGTCACTGATGCGGCTTGAGCCAGGCGGATGATCAGATGAACGCCGCTGGCATGCAGATGTCCGCCGAGGAGTTCGAGATGCATGTCGCTGAGGCTCTGGACAAGATCCCGGGGGAGCTGGCGGCGCTCATCGACAACTGTGTGATCTTGGTGGAGGACTATCCGCCACCGGATCTGCCGGACACGCTCGGGCTCTACTCAGGCATCCCACTGACAGAACGCGGTCAGTTCTACACCGGTCTCCCCGATCGCATCCTGATCTTCAGGCGACCGATCTTGGCAATCTGTGAAACCCGGGAGCAGGTCATCGAAGAGATCAGGATCACCGTCGTACACGAGATCGCCCATCACTTCGGAATCGACGACGATCGGCTCCACCAGCTCGGTTACGGCTGATCCGCCCGCCGAGTTGTCAGCGTCGGTGGTGGTCCAGGCAACCACCCATGCTGACAAGTCGGAGGTAGGGGAGTTAGGCGACTGAGACATAGAGCAACGCGCCGAGGGCGGTGACCACGACCAGCATGCTGAGCAGCGCGTTCGTCTTGCCGTCACCGAGCGCTTCCTCGCGATGGATTGCAAGGTTGTTCAATCGGAAGCGCCGGATTGCCAGCCAGCCGAGCCCGGCAGTACACAGCAGCGCCACCAGTCCGAGGATCACTGACAAGAAGATCGAGATCGAGGCCAGCAGTCTCGCCACCAGCAGGCTGCAGGTAAGCCCGGCCAGCATGGTGCGCTGCCAGGCCAAACCTGTCCGCTCGTTCTGCAGTCCGGGGTCCCAGGGTGCGAGCGTCATCCAAAGCTCACGATGATCAGCGCCACGATCCCTGCGCCGGCAACGATCGCGGTGAGTACGAGCAACAACGGGGAGGACGGCAGCGGCTCGCCGAGTCGCATCGCCCGCTCGTTGCCCATCCACCTGCTGAATGCGCCGATGCCGCAGGCCAGCCCGCAGATGACGAGAACGGCCGCAGCCAGCCGAACCTCCAGGCCGAGCTGGTCGGTCAGCTGTGCGACGGCGGCGATCGCCACACCGGCTGCGAGGAAGCCCAGGCCGGTTCGGATCCAGGCCAGAAAAGTGCGTTCGTTGGCGAAGGTGAATCGTGGGTCGGGCTCCGAGCCTGCCGCGTACACGCGGCGCGGCCAGCGACGGTCACGGTGCTGCGTCGGCGCGGTCACATTGGCGATGCTAGTGCCGAGCGTCGTCGGCGGAGTCGATCGAATGTTCCCGGTTGGCCCAGCGCCACGGAAGCCAGCACCAGAACCGCCCCCAGAGCCTGCCAAGAGTTGAAGCGCTGATCGAGTACGATCCAGCCGAGCAGGGCTGCGACCACGGGATTGAGCAGGGTGAGGAAGGTCACCGCGCTGGCCGACAGCCGCTGCAACCCCCAAAACCAGAGAGCGTACGCGAGAATCCCACTGACCAGAACGAGGTAGATCAGCCCGCCGATGTTGCGTGCTGTGAGATCGTCAGGCAGTCCTTCGATGAGCAACGTGGCAGGCAGCAGGGTGAGTCCGGCGAGCAGGAAAGTCCAGCCGGTAAAACCAATCGAAGTCATTCCCTGGGGGAGGCCCCAGCGTTTGGTCAGCACGGTCGCCACACTGAACATGATCGCGGCGCCGGCCATGGCTACCAGGCCGACGACATCCAGGCGGGCGTCCGATCGGAGTACCAGCAGCGCAACGCCCACCGTCCCCACGATGCCGGCGACGATCTGGACCGGACGGATCCGGCTACCGAGCAACGGGACTGAGATCACTACGACAATCAACGGGCTCAGCGAGTTGATCACAGCTGCTACGCCACCTGGCAACCGGTAGGCAGCGATGAACAGCAGTGGAAAGAGTCCTGAGGCGTAGAGCACCGAAAGGACGAAGAAACGGGCTATCCAGCGGCGGGGCGGAATCGGGCTGCCGATGATCAGCACCAGGCCGGTAGGCAGCGAGCGCATCAGGGCGGCCAGCAACGGACGGCCGGGCGGCAGGAATTCAGTGGTCAGCACGTACGTGGTGCCGAAGATGATCGGAGTCAGCGCGGCCGCGTATCCCCATCCGCCGGTGTGCCTGTCGGCCGTTGCTGCCGTCGTGGACGCGCTCTCGGCCGTCACGCGGATTCTTTCGTCGTCTCCGCGGTAATGATCAGATGGCTGGACGTGGCGGTACTGATCCAGCGTTCGCAGCCGCCGAGATGATCTGACGCTAGGTATCCAGATTGCCGGTCAGATCGTTCCATGATCATCGCTTGACAGGCGCTTGCCACGGTACGGAGGTTGGGCTCGTCGCAGATGACAGCGAGCAACCGCATGGTCTGCCTGATCGCGTTCACCTCCAACGTTGCCAACACATCAGCAGCGATGTCCGGCGCAATCACGACGAGTGGCGTCCTGCTCAAGATCAGCCTTTCGAGGGTGCCGATCAGCTCCCGGAAGCTCACGATGGCGTCGCCGCATACCAATATTGCGGGCTGCTCGAGTACTGCCCACCCGGAACTGGCATCGGTGATGAAATCGCGCGAGGCGTAACCGGCTTTGACTGTGACACTGTGCGGATCGGCCAGTTGCCGGGTGATGGATTGCCGTTCGGTGTCGCTGAGCTCGGTCGGCTCTGCGTCTTCAGGTCGGCGCCGCGCCTGCAGATCGGACAGGTAGTGCGGCGCAGGCGCGTCTGGGTGGAATTGCGGGATGGTCCGGGCAGGCGGCGCGAGCATCTCGGCCGCTCGCTGGGTGTTTCGCCTGCGGTCCCACAGCGCACCGAAGATGATCGCCCCAAGTCCCGCTATGACCAGGACGATCAGCCCGATGGTCCACGGATCCATCTCTTCAGACTGCCATACCGCTGCGTCGTGCCCGGAGGACCGGAGCTTCCGCTTCCGCTGCCGATGATGAGGAGTCGGTTCGCGAGATCGTGAGGGATTTGAACCGCCGGATCGCCGACGCGCATCGGATCCGGGTCGACGGTCCGCCGATTGTGATCGGTCTGGTCAATGTCGAACGCGCCGTAGCCGCTTGGCGTCGCCCCCGAGCCTAAGGGCACGCTTCAGGGGTGTTGAAGTCAGCTGGACGCGTCGGGCAGGGCGCCGGTCCGTACCACCTCGGCGGCGATGTCGTGTACCTTGCGGTTGGTCTGCTGGCTGGTACGAACCAGCGCTTTGAATGCCCGTTCTGGGTCCAGGTCATAACGGGTCATCACAATCCCCACGGCTGTGCCGGTCGTTCGGTTGGTCTGCAGCGCTTGGCGCAGCTGTCCCACGCTGGTCTCTGCTGCGTCGACCGCAAGGTCGCGGAGCTGGCTCATCTGGTAATGAGCTCGCACTCGTGCTAATAGCTCTGCCGAGTTGAACGGCTTGACCACGAAGTCGTCGGCACCGGCAGCGAAAGCCTCTATCGCTGTTTCGGCATCGGCGCGTGCGGTCAGCACGACAACCGGCAACCGCGCCATCCCCTCGTCTTGCCGGAGCGTCGTGAGAAGGTCGATACCGCTCTGCCCCGGCAGCATCACGTCGGTGAGCAACAGGTGCGGCGCGTTGCTCTCCATTAATGTCAATGCGGTCCTTACATCGGCCGCAGCCTCAACGGCGTAACCGTCCTTGATGAAGAGCTTGGTTAGGTAGCCACGAAGATCAGGCTCGTCTTCGACAATGAGGAGGCGCGGCCGATCCGCGACAGGCTCACCTTCGAGGTTTGGTTCGGCTGCGCTGGCGGCCAGCACTGCCGCTCCCGACGATCCGTCGTAACGGGGGAGCCGTACGACGAACTGGCTGCCTACGCCGGGTTCACTGTCCACTTGGACGGATCCACCATGCGCCGCGGTCATCTCAGCGACCAGTGACAGGCCGATCCCCGAGCCCGGTTGTCGACCACCGGTGCTGGCACGGTGGAACCTCTCGAAAATCTGCGCCTGCTCCTCACGGGCAATACCGACGCCTGTGTCGGCGACGGTGAGGACCACCCGGCTGTCGTCGCCACTCAGGCTCACCACGACCTCGCCAGCGGGGGTGAACTTCAGTGCGTTCCCCACCAGGTTGTTCACGATGGCGGTCCACATGGTCCGGTCGACGTAGGCCCTGAGCGGTTCAGTCGGCAGGTCGACGCGTAGGTTGAGCCGTCCTTCAGCGGCTGGCCGGTAAACCTCGACCAACTCCGCGGTTACCGAGGTGAGGTCGATGTCCTCCCGATCGGGAACGAGCGCACCAGATTCAACCCGGGAGGTGTCCAACAGCGCGTCGACGACCCGTTGCAGCCGGTCAGCCGCCCGTATCGAGCTCTCAACGGTGTCTCGCGCGGCGGCGGGCAGCACCACGCCCGGTTCATCAAGGATGTCGTGCAACGGGGTGAGCAGCATGGTCAGCGGCGCCCGTAGCTCGTGACTGATGTTCTGGAAGAACTCGGTCCTGGCTCGATCGAGCTCTGCGAGAGCCTGCTGCCGCTTGCGCTCGTTCTGGTAGGAGACCGCGTCGGTGATGATGACGCCCAGCTGACGACTGGCCATGGCTGCGAAAGCGGTATAGGCGTCGTCCGGTCGCCAGTAAGGATTGACACCGATGACCAGCACGCCCATTGGCTTCCGGGTGCCCAGCAGGACTACTGGCAGCACGAAAGCCTGATCGGGCGCGAGTGGTCCGAGCGGTCCGGGAGCGAAAACGCCGGGGTGCCGCTCGCGCAACCCGGACACTAGCGACGTGCCGCCATGCTCCATGACCTCGAGCACCGGCCCGTTCGTCGGTGCCGGTTCGACGAGTTCGCAAGACGCTGCGGCGGTCTCGTCGAAGCCGTAGCCGGCTACCCGTCTTGGACCTTGCGCGGGGTGATCTTGCAAGAACACCGCAACAAACGGGACGCTCTCCCGGGTCTTGCCGATCACCTCAACGGCGGCTCGGCAGGTCGAGTCCAGCGAGTCGTCGGCGGTGATCGAGACGGCGCCGAGCCTGCGAAGCACCTGAAGTCGTCGCTCGTACAGCAGGTGCTGCGTCGTCTCGGTGATGGCGTTGAAGAGGCCGACGATCCGGCCACCGGTGTCCCTGATTGCGCTCAGGGAGTACGTGAAGTACGCCTCCTCGGGGTAGCCGTGCCGGTCGATGATGAGCCGTTGATCCTCGCCGTGGTAAGGCCGGCCGGTCTGCATGACCTCGTGTAGCTGTTGCTCGCTCGCTGGCCAAAGGTGCGATCCGACCTCGCTCGCTGGCCGACCAAGCGCCCAGGGGTGCTTCTCCACACCAAGCAACCGAATGTAGGCACCGTTGTAGAGCACGAGAAGGTCTGGACCCCAGCTGATCTGAACTGGGAATTCCGAGTCCAGACAAAGATCCACCAGGAGCTGGAGCAGCCCTGGCCAGGCGTCTCGCGGACCTAGGGCTGTGGCGGACCAGTCCAGCCGCTCATAGATCGATCGCATGGAGGGTACGCCCGATGAATCGATGGAGGATCCTGGCGGAACGTCAACGGACTCGGTCAAAGAGTCCTCCCTCTCTCGCATTCCGGGGGGCAGCAGGCGAGACAGACTGTTGGACGTGCTTGGAATAGCACGGGGCTGACGCCGAGCCAGGTGTTCCGGGCGCCGACCAATCTAGTACCTGGTTTCGCGTGCCGCGGGGGGAAGGTTGGACTTGGTGTCGACTGCTCGCTATCGGGTACTGCGTAAGCATGAGGAAGGCGAGGTACTGATGCCCATTCGGTGGTACCAGGAGGCCGTCATCTACAGCCTTGACGTGTCATCATTCCAGGACTCTGACGGTGACGGCCGCGGCGACCTACCGGGGTTGATCAGCCGCCTCGATTACCTAGCCAGATTGGGCGTCACATGCTTGTGGCTGAATCCGATCCATCCCAGTCCCGGGCGTGATGGTGGCTACGACATCAGCGACTTCTACGGCATCGACCCGGCATTGGGCAGCCTCGGTGACTTCGCAGACCTCGCCCGAGGAGCGCGGGAGCGGGGTATCCGGATCATCCTCGACCTGGTGGTCAACCACACCTCCGACGAGCATCCATGGTTCATTTCGGCTCGGAGCTCGCCGGATTCGGCGTACCGCGACTGGTACGTCTGGAGTGCCGAAGAGCCGCCGAATCGGCACCAGGGCACCGTTTTCCCGGGTGAGCAGACCGAGACCTGGACCTTCGACGAGCAGGCGCAGGCGTGGTACTTCCATCGCTTCTATGACTTTCAGCCTGACCTCAACTGGGCCAATCCCGCGGTACGCGCGGAGATGACCAAGGTGATGAGCTTCTGGCTACAACTTGGCGCCGCCGGCTTCCGGGTCGATGCCGCACCGTTCATCATCGAGATGGTGACGCCAGGGGTCGATTCCGGCCCAAAGGACTTTTCGATCATGGACTCCTGGCGGCAGGAGACCCAATGGTTGCGCGGCGACTCGATACTGCTGTGCGAGGCAAATCTGCCGCCGAGCGAGGTCGGGACGTTCGTCGGCAGCCGGCCTGACGGCCCGAGCGACCGCGCGCAGATGATGTTCGACTTCCTGCTCAACCCGCGTGCCTGGTTGGCGCTGGCTCGCTGCGACGCGGAGCCGCTCATCGAAGCACTCACGACGGCGGTGAAGCTGCCGGCAGGTGGCCAGTGGGTGAGCTTCTTGCGCAACCACGACGAGCTCGACCTGAGCCGGCTGACCGACGAACAGCGCGGTGACGTCTTTCGCGCCTTCGCCCCACGCCCCGAGATGCGGCTGTACGGTCGCGGCATTCGCCGTCGCTTGGCGCCGATGCTGCACGGTGATCAGCGCCGGATCGAGCTCGCCTACGCCCTACAGTTCTCGCTGCCTGGCACCCCGGCGCTGCGTTACGGCGAGGAGATCGGGATGGGGGACGACCTCAGTCTGGACGGGCGCGAGGCGGTCCGAACGCCTATGCACTGGGACGACACCCCGAATGCAGGTTTCAGCTCGGCGGAACCCGACGCGCTGTTCCGGCCCGTGGTGATGCGGGGTCGATTCGGCGCCAAGAAGGTGAACGTACGCGCGCAGCAGCGTGACCCGAACTCGCTGCTGCGTTGGTTCGAGAACCTGACTCACACTCTGCGGACCGCGCCGGAGATCGGGACCGGCACCTGCTCGGTCGTCGATGCTCCGCTGCCGCGCTCCGTGCTGGCGCACCGTTTCGACGCACCTGCTGGGTCGATCCTGCTGTTGCACAACCTGGCCGACACGGCAGTCACGCTCGACCTTGGCCAGCTGCCGGGCATGAACGGCGCGCCGTATGACTTGTTCGTGGACGGTCCGTACGATGCGCCGACCAAGAAGCTAACTGGGATTGCGCTAAACGGCTGGGGATATCGATGGATACGCCTCTCCCGGAATGATCAAGCCTGAGCGCCGCGAGAAGATTGGAGCGCAGTGCGCGAATGGTTGCGTGATCATGGACTGCTGATCGCCAACCTGCTCCTTCTTCGTGATCTTCTTCGTTGGCATGGTGCTTTCCGGCTTCCGGGTCTACAACTCCGAGCAGCTCGAGCATGGTGAGCAGGCTGTCTCGTTTCTAGCGCTGGTGCCACTGGCGACGCTCTTACTCGCGGTGATCTCGAAAGTTCCTCTTCAGTAGGACGTTTGCGCGGGAGCGCGGGCGGGTACTCCGGTGCCATGAGCAACAACACTCTGATCATCGTGATTGTCGTTGCCGTCGTGGTGATCGTCGCGATCGTCATCGTCGGCTATCAGATGGCCCGAAAGAGGCGGACCACGCAGCTACGTGAGCAGTACGGACCGGAATACGACCGCGCCGTCGACCAGGCGGATAGCCAACACGAGGCGGAGTCCGAGCTGCGAGGCCGCTCCAAGCGGCACGAACAGCTGGAGCTGCGCAGTCTCGAGACGTCTGAGCGTGAGGACTTCGAGCTGCGTTGGTCTGAGGTACAGGGCCAGTTCGTGGACGACCCAAGTACCGCCGTGCGCAACGCCGACCTGCTCGTCGTGGAGGTGATGTCTGCCCGTGGCTACCCGGTCGAGGACTTCGACCAGCGGGCCGGCGATCTGTCAGTGCGCCACCCGGAAGTTACCGAGCGCTATCGGGAGGCGCGGCGCATCGCCCAGGCAAACGAGGACGGAACTGTCGACACCGAGGATCTTCGCCAAGCCGTGACGTCCTACCGGTCGTTGGTGTTCGCCTTGCTGGCGGACGACGAGGATCGCAGTCGGCATGACGGCATCGAGAGCGAGCACGACACCAATCAGATGACGGAACGGGAGACCCAAGCATGAGCGGCACTGAGGCGAGAGCCACGGACAGCGGAACGACGGACACGACCGAGACCAAAGACGACGCCAGCAGCGCGGCCGAGCGGCTAGGCGGGCCCCTCGAGCCCGAGCCGAGCCGCGACACGACGAGCGAGGCTGAGGCCGACATTGGTCGTCGGGCCGATACGACCGCCGGCGAGGGTGAGCGGAGCTCCGACGCGGCGACCCAGGCTGAGGCCGACGTTGGTCGTCGAGCTGACACGGCCGCCGGCGAGGGTGAGCGGAGCCCCGACACGCCGACCGAGGCTCAGACCGACGCTGATCGTCAGGCCGACCCCGGCGTAAGACAGCGCACGACACTCATCGAGCCTGACCGGGCAGAGAGCTACAACAGTCGCTGGAATGAGCTCAAGGGTGAATTCGTCGACGATCCGCGCCGTGCTGTGCGAGGCGCGAACGAGTTGGTTGGAGAGGTGCTCGATGAGCTGGAGGAGCTGTTTCGCAGCCAGCGCGCCGACCTAGAACACGGCCTAGATAGCGAGCAGACCACCACCGAGGATCTGCGGCTTACATTGGGACGCTATCGCTCCTTCTTCGATCGCCTGCTCTCGTTCTGATCGCTGCGAGCTAACCCCTTAGCTCAGCAACCCATTGGGTCGCGAGGACCTCACCCCGACAAGGTTCGAATCAACGAGGCGCTCGCGTCAGTGGCCGTCCAGTCCAGGGTTTGGCGACTGGCCGCGCGCCAGCTTGAGGCATCCGGTCAGAAGTCGAACAAGTCGCCAAGGAAAGACTTGCGCTTCTTCTTGTCCTGGTAGCGAGGGTCGTGCCCCCGGCTGTAGTAGTCGTCCGGGCTGTCCGGGCTCTTGGACGAGCGCCCGGAGGCCGGATACTGAGGGTAGGCCGGTGCCTGAGGATATCCAGCCGGGTAGCTCGCGACCTCGGTGCGCGGGTCGTGCCGCTCCTCGCTGCGGGGTGGTGCCATCGGAGGCGCTGGTGCGCTCGCCCGCTCGATGATCTTGTCGAGCTCGCCGCGGTCCAGCCACACCCCGCGGCAGGTGGGGCAGTAGTCGATTTCGATGCCCTGGCGCTCTGTCATCCTTCACGACGAAGGCCAACCTGAGGTGCAGTCGGAAACGGCAGTTCTTGATCGATTCAGTCCTGTCGTATGTGATCACTTTCGGAGGAGGAATCGAGTCAGCTTTCACTGCGCCCCGCTCGCCCAGCGGCTCCTCCGGGCCCTTGGTCGTGTCGGCGATTGTCTGCTGCTCGGACTCAGCATTGATCTCGGCGCCGAGCAAGATCGCGTACATGGTGATCCAGAGCCAGAAGAGCAGCACGACGATTCCGGCGAATACGCCATAAGTCTTGGCGTAGTTGCCGAACGTCGACGCATAGATCGAGAACCCGATCGAAGCGACCAGCCACATCACCGTGGCTACCACAGCGCCTACGGAGACCCACGTCATGCGAGGGGCGTCGCGGTCAGGTCCCAGACGGTAGAGGAGCGCGAGCGCAGCAGCGACGAGTACGACCATGATCAGCCAGCCGATGATCTGGAGGACCCAGCGCAACGCCCCTGTTCCGAATACCGCGCTTTCAGCAGCGGCGGCAGCACAGCAACGAGACCGAGGATGATCACCATGAAGACAATGGCGCCAAGGGTCAGCCCAAGTGACATCACCCGCTTCTTCACGAAGCCGCGTTTCTCTTCCTCGTCGTAGGCCACGTTGATCGCGGTCAGCAGGTTGCTGATTCCGGCCGAGGCGCTCCACAGCGCGATCAAAACGGAGAGTACGAGGCTTACTCCACAGGGTCTGGCGACGCGTGCTCAGCGCCGTGACCTGGTCGGTGATGACCTTGCTGGCTTCCTCCGGCAGCGCCGCGGTCAGCGAGTTCAGCTGGTTCGCGATTGTCGCCGGGTCGGCAAAGAGTCCGTAGATTGACACGACTGCGATCAGCCCGGGAAAGATGGCCAGGAATGCGTAGAAGGCGACCCCCGCGGCAAGCAGCTGAACCTGGTCTGCTTTGGCCTCCCTCCAGCCGCGCTTGGCTATCTGCAGCCAGCCCGGGCGGGAATGTCGCTTGGTCGCTCCGCTTCACCCCCAGGCACCTCGACTTGTTCTTGCATGGTCGTGATGATCATTCCCCTTCAATGGCTTCGCATGCTTATGTCGCTAACTACCCCTGACCTTGGGCAGGCAATCAGCTGAAGCGGCCGCCCTGCCACGTGCCCTTGTTAGGCATCTGTCACACCAACGATCGCAGCCGTCAATGGCTTATACGTACTCGTAGGGAAGATGATCGGGGACGTCAACTCTCGATGGTGCGGATGACTCGTGCCGGATTGCCGCAGCCACCACATTCGCGGGCAAGTCCCGGACCACGACGGCGCCAGGCCGACCTCCGTGTTCTCACCGATCGTTACGCCCGGCCCGACGATCACCCTACCCCAGCCAGACGTCCATGATCACAATCGGCTCCGCCGCCTAAGTCTCCTTCGAGCGATCATTGGCGAGTTGTTCCAGGACCTGAAGGACTGGACCAAAGGAAGGGCCGCAATCTCCGCTGCGATGGCGCGGGCACCTTCGGCGAAAGTGGGGTCGTCCAAGACGCGGCGTAGCGCCGCCGGTAGGTCGGCGACTGCCGCCAAGCCACCGGTCAGCTGGATGCCAGCATTCGCCGCCGCCACATGCTCGGCGTTGATGGCCTGGTCAAACGAGAAGAGCGGTAGGACAACCTGCGGCACACCCGCGGCCAGCGCCGCCATCGTGGTGCCGAATCCGCCGTGCCCGACCACTGCCGCCGCCTCGGCCATGACCGCCTCCTGCGGCCACCACTGCTCCACATGGCTGTTTTCCGGTATCGGCGCGAGATCCGCGGGATCGAGACCGTCTCCGGTCGTCATCAGGACCCGGAGCGGGCAGGCCGGCCAGAGCACCCAGAGTCAGAGACCTTCGGTAAGCACTGTGCGGTTCGCCATCGAACTTGAGCTGGTTTAGACGCGCGCTGGCCGCACCGATAGTTCCAGCGGTGGCTCGCCGAAAGGCTGATGCTCGAATCCGGCTCCGGACACGGTCTCGGCAAAACCGCTTGGCGCTGACACAGGACGTAGTGTGACCCGCCGCCGCAGCTGCCCTCGCGAAGGGGGTCAGCGGGCCGAAGTGCCCAGTCCCGGCCGTCGTGGAGAACAGAACCCGCATAACGCGACATGCTTCCATGGCCAGGACGTCCGCGATGGGGCCGCGCGGCCCCCATCGTGACAGTGTCGCTACTTCAGCCCAGCCGGGGTAGGGGGCCGTACGCCCTGAGCCCTGGACCCGAGTAGTCAACATGATCGACAACCAGACCGTCAGAGTCGAAGCGCAGCACCGTCGCGCCTGCCAAGGTGATGGCCTGGCCCGCCTCGATGTAACTGGCCCACCACTCGACCGCGGCGCGGTCGCCCGCAGCGATTGGTTCTGCAAACCTGCATTCAACGGCCTGCTCGACGGCGAACTGGCGTTCGGTGTACCCCAAAGCACCACCCGCTTCGCCTCCGCGCAGCGGGCTTGATCGGTAGCTCGCCGCCTCGTGGTAGAGGGCGGCAATCTCTGCCGGCTGTTTGGCTGGCCAGGCGCGTTGCCAGGTTTCGGCCCAGCGGCGCGCGGCGGACTGTGGATCCACGATGGCTGCCCTTCCTGCCTTATCCAGCCAGGAGACGCCAGAGCCTCAACGACCGAGGCCGGCCTTGTCCACCCGGCGGTGGTAGCGCATACCGGCCAGCCCGCCCAGCATCGCGCCAATGAGGCTTGCGGCGACCACGCCGATTGCGGCGATGGCGCCGGCAGTGGTGAGAGTGCCCTCATTCACAGGGAGACGCGGGAAGCTGTTCAGCTGAGCAAGAACGTCGAAACGTGCGCCGGCCAGCCAGCCGGCAACTGCAACCAGAATGGCCATGATCACGGCCCACAACCAGACGCCCAGGCCCTGCTTGAGCCCATTGAACCGAGCCATGCGACCGGCCACGTAGCCGCCGGCGAGGTAGGACACAAAGATGATGGCGAGCAAGACGATTCCGCCGATGAACCCGATCGACTCAGTCTGCGCGGTCGTTGGGTTTGTGACATCTACATTCTGGCTCAGCCCGAGCGCTGCCCCGACACCGGTGACTGGCGCCACCAGCAACACCGCGGTGCCCGAGGCGGTGAGCCATCCGAAGAAGCAGCTGCCAAACTTCATCCCGCCGAACGCGTCCTTCTGACGGCCCACCACTTCGCGCCGATCCAAGGTTGTGGTGTCGTCGGTTACTACAGGGTCAACGCGGGTGACCGGGCGATCATCAACGCTGCTGTTCCGGTCAGCATTTGGAGTATTTACTGCGTTACTCATCAAAACCTCCTTCGGAAGAGGGACTCACCTCCACCGGCGAAAACCCTTACCCACCGGTCGTATGGGCAATCACGCCGCCGTTGGGCGCAGGAGATGGCGGTGCCCTGCTGCGACGATTTCTTGACGGTACGCCGCTCGGGCGCGTGGGGGAGGCATTCAGTCAGTTTCATTGGATGTCTCTTGTTGGCTGTAGGTCCTGTCAAGCCGTCGGTCGTGCGCCTGGTGCGTCCGTCTGGGTGCGGGCTTGCTCGAGCTGTTGCAGTCTCGCGGTGGGCGTTGTGGTCGGTGCCGGGCGTCCACGCTGACTTATGCGACCTTGTTGATCATGGTCATCTGGCGTCGTTCGGACTGCCATCATGGCAAGGGCCGGGCGCCAAGCTAACGAACGGCGTAACCCGGGGGTCCGCCAAGCCGCTACGGCGTCTGATCCGGCCCTTGGTGGGATCCAGCCTCTCACCGCGGGGCTGGGTTGTGAAGGTTAGTGATCACCTCCTTTCTGGTTTCCTCGCTGCCTGAGTGTGTGCCGGTGCTCGCCCCGTCAACCTCGTTCGTCCTCGCTGCGCTGCGGGCGCTCCAGGTTGACCGCGGCTGCGCGCCGGCGAGATGGCCGCGATCGAGGAAACCCGAGGTACGGTCAGGCCCAGCGGGTCGGGTCGTAGCCGACCTGGTCACGGACCAGCGCGAAGGCGATCTTGTTCGCACGATGCGCCATCGCGCAGGCGATCACCCCGCCATCCTTGCCGCGCGCCCGCAACTGCTGCGCATAGCGTTTCGCGGCCCGGTCGCAACTCCACAACCCAATACCGAGATCGATCAGAGCCCGCCGCAGTGAGACACTGCCTTCCCGGCTGATGGCGCTGTCGCGGCGCCGGCCAGCAGACTCGTATTGGGTCGGGGACAAGCCGGCGGCGCGATACAGCTGCTTAGCGCCCGGCCACCGATCCGGATCACCGACTGCTGCCGCGTAGTTCCCCACCGCACCACAGCCCAACCCGGAACCGTGAGCAACGGCGCGAACGGGGTGTCCGGCACCAGCTTGGCCATCGTGGCTTCTGCCGCCTGCACCTGCTCATCAAGGCTGTCCAGCAACCGCAGGTCAGCCGCCAGCACCTGGCGGGCGACCGCAGCGTCGGCGGACGGCAGCGCCTCCGGGCGGCGACCACCAGCCGGTCCGCGACCGCCCGCCGAACCTGCAGCCCACGAGTCGCCGCGAACCGGATGAACCGACTCGACCCGAGCCAGCCAGCCGCCGCGGATCAGCGAAGTCCCGTGCAACCAGCCGGCCCACCTTGGTGCCAAGCACATCCGGCAGCGCCAACGTCAACCCCGGAAAGCAACGGTCCAGCTGGCCCAGCAGCTGGTTCTTCGTGGACACACGTGTCGCAACCCGGCGGTGCCGATGCCGCACCCACGCAGCCAGATCCCTGATCGATATCGACGGCTCTCCGACCGGGACACCACGGCCAGCCAACAGCAACTCGGTGATCGCCTCCAAATCCAGCGCATCAGTCTTGACCCGCCGCCGACCCATCACCCGCCGCTGCTCACACACATGCGCCGGGTTCAGCTCCACCACCTGCCAACCCGGCCACACCGCCGGACTCGCCAACGGCCGGTGATAATGGCCCGCAGCCTCCACCCCCACCCGGATCAAGCCCGCCGGCAACACCGCCCGCGTCTTAGTGATCACCTCAGCCAACCCCACAGCGGTCATCGGAAACTCCAGCGGGCCAAGCAGCCGCCGCCGCGCGGCTCGGTGACCAGCACCGCCGCCGTCGTCTTGCCCACATCCACCGCCACCACCGCAGCCGCCGGCGCCAGCGCAACACTAGAAGACATAACCCCACCTCCAGGGGTGTCAGGAGGAACCGGCGCAGCAACGCCAGATCCCCAAGGAATGGATGGATCCCTTCTGACACCTCCGGAGGCGTATGTGAAGAGGAACAGCTCAGGTCATATCAGCCGTCTCAGGTCGGGGGACCAGCCCAATCGCGATCAGCCCGACACCCAACCCCAGCCACAACGAAAAGGTTGATGCGTTCCCGCCGAGAAGGCCGCCGATGCCGCCGGCCAACAAGATGAGCTGGACTGCAGCCGCGAGAAGGAAACCGGTGCCCGCCGCCAGCATCAGTGTGGGTTCGTCCCACCAACCTGCGAGGACGGCAAGCAGGCCGAGCACTAACGCCACAACCAGCCCAGCGGCGCCTATCTGAACGAGCTGCAAGGGGCCGCGCATGAACACGAACGAAGCGCTGATGATCGACACCGCACCCAGCGCCATTGCTGCCCGATCCAACGTCTCATGTGCATTCATGACGCACGCACCAGCCATCGCGCCCACCAGGACCGGGAGCGCTCCCAGCCCGGTCGTAACAGCCCGTCTAAACCGGCATAGCGTCCAGCGGACGTGGCGAACAGCGCCATGTGCACCAGCAGCATCAACAGGTACGACCAGAGCCACTCATGCGGCGCATTCAAGACCGACAGCATGATCACGACCGTCTGGGCCACCCCAACCAACGCCCAGAACCGGGTCGCCAGTCCGATCAAGAGGAACGCTCCGAGTGAGGCTTCGACCAGCAGGACCATCCAGCCGAAGAACGTGAAGTTTGGCAGCACCAGGTGATCGACCAGCTGGGCGTATGGGTGGAAGACCTCATGAGAGACGGCGTAGCTGGCGGAGTGGTACAACCCGGTCGCAGGATCGCCTTTGCCGAAATCTGGCGGAGTTTTCCACCCGACGTTCTGCAGCCAAAGCAGCCCGACGCCTACCCGCACTATTGCGATCACCGCCCGGTCCAACCGGGACGGCAGGAGCGGGACGGCACGCTCCGCATAGTCGGTGACAGTCGCGTACTCGGTGCCAGCCATGAACACCCACCTCGCATCGCTCATTCCAACCCGGCCGCGAAGGTCAGATTCGTGCTAGAGCCTACGGAACGCCGACGGCGATTTCCGCCGGTTCCGTAAAAGATTGGGTCGAGCATCAGGGCTCGGCTAGAAAGAGAAGTGGTGGATCCACCTCAAGACTGAAGTGAATCCACCACTGCATAGAAGCTTAGCTCGGGGGCCAGCATCACGCCCACGGCTTGAGCATGATCTTGACCGCGCCGTCAGCTTTCTGCTGGAACATCTGGTACGCCGCCGGTGCGTCGCGCAGCGGCAGCCGGTGCGTCGCGAAGTCATCCACGCCGAGCGGGTCATCCTCGGTCAGGAACGGCATGATGTCTGGGATCCAGCGCTTCACATTCGCCTGACCCATCCGCAGCTGGATCTGCTTGTCGAACAACGACATCATTGGCATCGGATCGGCCATGCCGCCGTAAACGCCGGACAGCGAGACGGTGCCGCCCCGGCGTACGGTTTCGATCGCCGTGTAGACCGCGGAGAGTCGATCAAGCCCTGCCTTCTTCGGCAACGGCTCGGTGACCACATCGGGCAGGTGCGCCGTGACGCGCTGGGCGAACGCCGCGCCAGGCGAACCGTGCGCCTCCATGCCCACCGCGTCGATCACCGAGTCCGGGCCGCGCCCCTCCGTCAGCTCGCGCACCACGTCGGGAAGATCATCTTCGTGCTCTCGCAGATCGATAACCTGTACGCCGCGAGCGCGCACCCGCTCCAGCCGCGCAGCTACCAGGTCGACGGCAATAATCGTGTCGATCCACTTCTGTTGAGCTATCCGGCATGCCATGTCGCCGATCGGCCCCAGCCCTAAGACCAGGAGTGAACCTCCATCCGGCACCGCAGCGTACTCCACTGCCTGCCAAGCGGTCGGCAACACGTCAGAGAGGTAGATGAAGTGGTCGTCAGGCATACCCTGCGGCACCAAGATGTGGGTGAACTGCGCTTCGGGTACCCGGAGGTACTCGGCTTGGCCGCCGGGCACCTGGCCGTACAGCTTCGTGTTGCCGAACAGCGCGGCACCGCTGCCTTCGCCGCGTACCTGAGTCGTCTCGCACTGTGTATACAGGGACCGCTCGCACATCCAGCAGCGTCCGCAGGCGATCTGGAACGGCACCACGACCCGATCACCGGGGCGAATCTGGCTGATCTCGCGACCGACCTCGAGCACGATCCCCATCGCTTCGTGGCCCAGTACGTCCCCAGGGCTCATGAAGGCGCCCATGGTCTCGTACAGGTGAAGATCGGAGCCGCAGATATTGGTGCTGGTGACTTTGATGATCGCGTCGTTGGGTTCCTTGATGATCGGGTCGGGGACCTCTTCTACTGACACATCGCGAAAGCCCTGCCAGGTAACAGCCTTCATGTCCGCGTCACACCTTGGGACAGTCGTCGATCGAAAGTCATGCGTCAGATATTCCCAGAGACCCTCCGGGCAAACCGTCGTTCCTGCATTTGATCTGGTGCTCCCGGGAGGTTCGTCGGGGCAGAGACGTTGGCTTCGCGCCCGATTGGGTAAGTCGCAAACAGGATGGCGGAAGGAACCTAGGATCCACCGCCACCTAGGCCCCGTAGCTGAGAAGCCATGCTGCGGGGCCGTTCCCGGCTGAGCCTTTCGGGGGCGGCTACACTCGCAGTGGCTTTTATCGGTATCCGCCCTGTGTCTGCGGCCTGACGTCATCGAGGTGACGCATGGTTTCGCAAGGACGGCACACAGAGGCTGGCTTGGTTGCCGAGCGCCCAGACACTAGTTCCCGAGTGGCCGAGTTGGAGGCTGAGATCGCACAGCTCAAGGACGCGCTGGCCACGCGGCAGCAGATCGGCGTGGCGACCGGCTTGCTAGCTCAGCGGTTTGCGATCACTCCCGACCGCGCGTGGTCGCTGATGGTGCGCCTCTCGCAGAACGGCCACGTCAAGGTCCGCGAGATTGCCCAAGCTGTGATCGATGCCCAGTGCGGCCGACCTGACCCCACCGAGGTCGAGATTCTCAGTTCAATTGAGAAGCATCTGCCCGACGGCGTACGCCTCATGCAGATCCGAGAAGACGGGCACCGGGCCACCCGGGAACCTCCGCGGTGACCCGGTTCGACAGGCTGCCACGCGTAGACCATGATCGAGCACGATGAGCAGCACAATCCCACAAGGCGAGGCACCCGCCGGGCTCGTGAATCGGGCGGGCCGTGGCGATTGATCCCGACGCCCTCGCTGCCAGCCTGCGTCGGCTCGCGACGCTGGGCGAACCGGGCGCGAGCGTCGTGGAGGGCCTGCGCCACGTGACCGAGGCATGCGTGGACCTTTTCGGCGTCGCCGGCAGCGGCATCATGCTGGCCGATGAGCAGAACATCCCGCGCTACGTCGCCGCGTCCGACGGGCCAGGACGCATGCTCGAAGTGGCGGAAAGCGAGACTGGGCAGGGTCCTTGCACCGAGGCATTCGTCAACAATGCCGTGGTTGCGAGCACCGACGTAACCGCCGAGGCGCGCTGGCCCGATCTCGCCATGGCGCTCCGTCCGCACGCCGTACGCGCGGTGCTCGGCCTGCCGGTGCGTCTCGGTGCGGTTACCGTCGGAACTCTTGACGTCTTTTATGACCGGCCGCACGTTTGGCAGGACGACGAGTGCCAGGCGTTGGGTCGCTATCGCGATGTCGTCGAATCCACTCTCTCCGCCGCCGTAGCCGCCCAAAATGCCGGCGAGCTGGCCGCCCAGCTGCAGTACGCACTGGACTATCGAGTGATCATCGAGCGCGGCGTCGGCTACCTGATGGCTCGCGATGGGCTGGATTCGATGACTGCCTTCAACCGGCTCCGCCGGGCCGCCCGCGACACCCAAAGCAAGATCGGCGATGTGGCCCAACGGCTGCTCTCCACCGGACGGCTGCCGACCGAAGACTCTGATACCCGGCCCTCAGGCGAATGAGCTGCGCAGCGTCTGGCTGGGGGAGCTGCCGTAGCGCTTTCGGTATTCGACGGCAAAACGGCCAAGGTGGGTAAATCCCCAGCGGGCGGCCAGCGCGGCCACGCTGGTGTCGCCGGGTTCGGCGTTCTGCAGATCCAGGTGCGCACGCTCCATCCGAACGCTCCGCAGCTGAGCTAACGGGGTCGTATCCAGATGGCGGCGGAATGAGGCCTGCAGACCGCGTGGGCTGAGTCGAGCGGCTAGGGCGATCTGGTTAAGCGTGATGGGATCGCCAGCGTGCTCGTCGATGAAAGCCAGCGCCCGTCGCAGCGGCTGCGGGGTGTCAGCGTACGAGGCCGACTCCGCATCGAGCGTCGAGTTGGGAAAGCACGCCAGGACTGCACTGCTGACCAGCCAGCCCAACTCCCGGCGGGCCAGCGGGGCGGCAGCCAGCAGCGGGCTATTGCTGACCGAACCTCGCACGTACCGGACGGTTTGGGACCAGTGGCGGCCAGCGGCCGGTGTGATGGGCCGGGTGAAGTCGACGTTGACTGTCTCGCGATCGACCAGACCCAACGCATCACGCTGCAAGTCGTCGAAGGACAACGTCGTCACCTCTGCGATGACAGAGTTCCAGCCAGCTTGGTACGGCCGACCGGGTGGCAGCAGGAAGCATTCACCAGCTCCTAGATGGTGAATCTCTGGCCCGATCGATACGCGCACCGCACCGCCGCCCCTATGCTCGACGATCGAGAGATCTCGCAGACCCGAGAAGACGTCGACATGGACGGCCATCGAGTGCCTCATGCGTCCAAACGACATCCCGTCCAGCCGGGTGATGTCGGAGGAGAACAGGAAATCCTCGCTGCTTCCTGAAATCTTGAGGTGGTGGTCCGCGTACGTCTTGCGAAGCCACGCGTGCGCCTCGTCCGGATCGCGGCTTCGGAACTCCTCATGATCAACGGTCTGGATTTGTTCACCGGCCTTTCGAGGATGCCCTGCCTGCACTCTATGAGGTGTTTCCGTCGCCGATCCCTCAAAAACTGACGCCAGTCACGCTCAACTGGCCATGTGCACGGCGTGTCGCGGAACGAGTGTCAGTTATTGAGGGGGTTCGGCCCGGACAGGGGCTACGAGGCTGCCGCCAGTTCGGTTGGTGCGCCGATGATGCTGCGCAACTTGAGCAGCAGCCGCGACAGCAGCCGTGAAACCTGCATCTGACTGATGCCGAGTTCGTGGGCGATGTCGGACTGCGAGCGTTGTTCGAAATAGCGCAGCCAGATCAGCTGGCGCTCGGACTCCTCCAGCTGCGCTATTGCCCGATCGATGATGAGTCGGGCTTCGGTTCGGTCGATGTCTTCCTCGGCCTCGATGGAGCAGAAGGACACTCCTCGAGACATGGCAGAGTCGATCGACGAGGCGGTGTAACCCTCGCTCGCCAAGCGGGCCTGCTGCACTGCGTTCACGGGCGCTCCGAGCTCTTGGGCGAGATCTTGTGCGCAGGGGAGCGCGCCCATTTCCTGAACCAGCGCTGGCCACCTCCGCCAGATGATCGAGGCCAACTCCTGAGTCGGGCGCGGAGGCCGAACGGTCCATCCGTGATCACGAAAGTGCCGCTTGAGGAGCCCAGTGATGGTCGGCTCCGCGAAGCCAACAAAGGAGCCTTGGTGAGGATCGAAGCGCAAGCAGGCCTCGACAAGCCCGGTGTACGCGACCTGGACGAGATCCTCCGCGTCCTCGCCGCGATGCATGAACTGTCGGGAAAGCCTCTCGGCCAGCCACAAATGTGAGCTGACCACCTCGTCAAGGATCTGTTGGCGCCTGGCCGGGCCAGCCGTCTCGGCCTCGATGAGCAACTCGCGAGTACGCTCGGCAAGTTCCTCACGAGCCGATCGCTGATGAGTAGGGATGACAGAAAGAGGGGGGTTCGACACGAGCGCGCCACCCTTTCGAAATGAATCTTCAGGTTGTGGCGCGCTTCTCGGCCACAACCGCACCTAACCACAAATGCCACCCTGTGATCAAGCCTCTGCTTATCCGAAAAGCGAAGAAGTCGCTGAGAACCTTCAAGATCGCAGCGGATGCGAAATTTTCTACCCTGTAAGCAATATCTCGTAGCAATTCCTTGAACCACTCGCTACTAACTGCTGAGAGACTGCGTTCCTGAATCGATTCAGAAATGCAATTTGCGCACACTTTCCGCGATGACAGCGGCATGGTCATCGACGCGAGCTAAAGCCCTCGAATGAGTCGTTCGAGATCGTCCTCGCTCGTCCAGTAGCCGCACGACGCCCGAACCAGGCCGGTGCCCGGGAGGTCACGCACCACAATGCCCTGCTCGGCGAGCCGGTTGACAAGTGCCTCCGGCTCGTCGGCTCGCCAGGAGACCAGGGTCGACTGGTTGGGCTCAGTGACTACGTCGAGCACCATGCTCGAGAAGCAGCTCGCGGCAGTGCTCGGCCGCCGTGCGGGCGCTGCCGAAGCGCTCATCTCCGACCTCCGCTGCGAACGCGAGGGAGGCGAGGAGTCCTGCTATCGACGCGGCTGGCGTCCATGAAGCCTCGAAGCGAACGGCCCCGTCACGGAACTCGTAATCGGGGAGCTTCCAAGAGAAGTAAGACGGGAACGTAACGCGGCACTCGTCGAGCCGGTCCGGGGCGACATAGAGCGCCCCGGTCGCCGCCGGCCCCAGGAGCCACTTCTGGCCAGACACGGTGTAGTAGTCGGCACCAAGCTCTTCGATCGCGACAGGGATGGCGCCGGCTCCCTGCGCACCGTCGACCAGCACCGGTACGCCCTGCCCGGCCAGCTCGCGGACCGGCAGCACGGCGCCGTCGAGCCACGAGACGTGGGAGATGCCGATGAGGCGCGTCCGGGGCGTGATCTCAGCTTGTATCGCCTGCAGGATCTCGGCGATGGCACGCTCGCGGATCGCCGCGATCCGAAGCGTCGCGCCGGAGGCGACCAGCCCACCGAACAGCCCGGGGTGCTCCGAATCAGTCGTGACGACCTCGTCGCCCGGCCCGATTCCGAGCCCGCGCAGCACGATGTTGCATCCCTCTGTCGTCGAGCTCGTGAGGGCGACTTGCTCGGGCCGCGTCCCTAGCAGGCCCGCAAGTTCCGCGCGCAGCTGATCGCGCCCGTCCATCACGCGCTGGAAGTACGCTCGGCTCGATCGGCCCTCCTCCAGCTCAAGGCGCTCCACCGATTGCATGGCGTCCACGGTCGTGCGCGGGAGCGGGCCAAATGTGCCTGTGTTCAGGTAGGCGTAGCGGTCAAGCACCGGAAGGCCGCGGCGCACGGCTACGAGGTCGATCTGATCACCCCGTAGCCGTACGTTTGTCATCACAGCCGTCGAAACGGCCGCGCGGCGGAGTCCAAACCCGTACGTCTTTCATCTCAGCCGTCAAAACGATCAATTCAGGCGGAGGTAACCTCCCGGGCCAGCGCGGCCGGCATGTAGTCGTAACGCACGAACGAGCGCTTGAACGTACCGGTGCCATGGGAAACCGAGCGCAGGTCGATCGGGTACCGGCTCAGCTCGTGGGCCGGCACTTCGGCGTGGATGACGGCGTAGCCGGGCAGCTCAGGGGCTGTCTCGGTGCCGTGCACCTGGCCGCGGCGGCTGCGCAGATCCGCCAGCACTGACCCGACCGAGTCCTCCGCGACGGTGATCTCTACTCTGTCGATCGGCTCAAGGAGGGCAACGGTCGACTCGTTGGCCGCATCGCGGAGCGCCATCGCTGCTGCGGTCTGGAAGGCCATATCCGAAGAGTCGACCGAGTGCGCCTTGCCGTCCACCAGCGTCACGCGGATATCGACCAGGGGGTAGCCAGCCAGTACGCCCTTCCCCAGCTGGCTCCGGGTTCCCTTCTCCACCGACGGAATGAACTGTCGGGGCACTGCCCCGCCGACCACACGTTCGGTGAACTCGAACCCGCCGCCGCGTTCCAACGGTTCGATCTCCATCATGCACACCGCGTACTGACCGTGTCCGCCGGATTGTTTGACAAGGCGTCCCTGCGCTTTGGTGGGTCGGATGAACGTCTCGCGGAGGGAGGTACGCACGGGCTCCACTTCGACCTGGATGTGCCACAAGTCACGCAGCGCATTGAGCACCTTGTCGACGTGCGCTGGTCCCATGGCCCAGATCACCACCTGATGCGTCTCCGGATTGTGTTCCAGACGCATCGTGACGTCCTCGGCGACGAGCCGTTGCAGCGCAGACCCCAGCTTCTCCTCATCGCTGCGAGAGATCGCGTGGACGGCTACCGGCAGCAGAGGCTCGGGCAGCAGCCAGGGCTCCACGAGCGCCGGCCGCGTCTTGCCGGACAGCGTGTCAGTGGTTTCCGCGGCCGCCAACTTGGACACCAGGACTAGATCACCAGCGATGGCGTACGGCTTTGGGCGGGCGTCTTCGCCAAGCGGCGCTGACAGCGGCCCCACTCGTTCGTCGTCGCTGTCATGATCGGCATGCCCGTTGACATGGTGGGCTGCGAACTGCTGCAGGTGCCCGCAAACGTGCAGTGGAGTGTCGGGGCTGAGGGTTCCGGAGAAGACTCGGACCAAAGAGAGCCGACCGACGAAGGGGTCGCTCGTGGTTCGCACGACTTCTGCGACCAGCGGGCCGTCAGGGTCGCAGGTCAATGAGCCGAACGGCTGGCCGGCCGGCGTGTAGACCGCCGGTATGGGCGAAGATGCTGGCGACGGGAAGCCCTGCTCGAACAGCTCGAACAGACCTTCAATGCCCATCCCGGTCGGGGCATGCGCCGGAATGATGGGGAAAAACCGTGCTGTGGCGATCGCCGCTCGCAGATCTGGCAAGACGATGTCCAGGTCGATCGGTTCGCCGCTGAGGTGCCGGTCGAGCAGCGTCTCATCCTCGGACTCCTCGATGATCGACTCGATCAGCGGGTCCCAGTTCTCTTCGATGATCGCGGCTTCGGTCTCGTCAGGCTCTCGCGAGATCGGTTCGCCACTGCGGTAGTCAGTGACCGAACGACGCAGCAGATTGATCGCACCGACGACGTGACCATCCTCGATCAGCGGTGCGCCGAGCGGCTGGACGTCGCCGAAGACCTGGCGGCAACGAGCCATGGACTCCTCGAAGTCGGCACGGGACTGCTCGAGCTTGGTTACCGCGATCGCCCGCGGCATCTTCGTCGCCTCGCACTCGCGCCACAGCAGCCGGGTCGCGTCATCGATCTCGTCACTGGCCGATACCACGAACAACACAGCGTCGGCCGCCCGCAGCCCGGCCCGCACCTCGCCGACGAAGTCGGGGTTGCCGGGGGTGTCCAGGAGATTGATCATCACCTCACCGCTGGCGATCGACGCGGCACCCAGCGACTGCGACGGACCGGGCTCCCCCCGCAGGTGGCGGCCCGGAACCCGCGCTGCTATCAACCGTTCGAAAAGCGTGCTTTTGCCGACGCCCGCCGGCCCTACGAGCACGACATTGCGAATCTCTTCCGGCGACCGCGGTCCGTGTTCGCGACCTGCATCGGCTCCGTTGCCCATTCCTCACCCTTTCCCGTTACGCCGTCGCGCAAGTCGCGCCCGCAGCGCTGTTCGGCTTCGCCGGAACTCGCCACGCGCGCGTTCCAGCAACCCTACGATGCAACCGTGAGTGAAATCGACCCGATGGACCTCGCGACTCCGGCGCAGGACCAGCAAAAGTCGATAGGCCGGCTTACCCGTCTGATGGCCCGCAGCTTGTCCCTGGTCTGGCAGTCTGCGCGTACGCCATTTTTGGCCCTGGTTGGGCTGCAGCTGCTGAACGCGATCGCCCTCACGCTGCAGGTCCTTGCTGTGCAGCTGGCTTTGATGGCGTTGCTGGATATATCGACCGATTCTGGAGATCTTTGGCGTCTGGTCCAGCCGGTCCTGCTGCTGGCAGGCCTTACGGCCGTGACCGCCGTCATCGCCTCCGTCCAGGTGGGGCTCGGCCGCTATGCAGGCGAGTTGGTGGTCGCCGTCATGTGGAAGCGGGTATTGAGAGTCGCCACCCGCGTTGACTTGCGGAAGTTCGAATCAGGGAGGTTCTACGATCGCCTGCACCGCGTTCAGGCCAATGCGTTGACCCGTCCGTACCAGATCACCTACGGCTTACTGGCAACGATGGGCGCCGCGGCCGCAAGTGCTGGGTTGGTGGTCGCAATTGTGTTGGTGCATCCCGCATTGCTGCCACTGCTTCTGGTCGGGGGGGTGCCCGTGTTGCTGACGAGCCGGCGGCAGAGCCAACTGGAGTTCGCCTTTCTGACTCAGCAGATCGAATCGACGCGACTGCGGGCCTACCTGACCCGGGTACAGACCGGCCGGTATGAGGCCAAGGAAGTGCGCGCGTTCGGCCTCGGACGCAACTTCGGTCAGCGCCTGAACACCTTGTATGCCGACTACCTTCGTGATCTTGCACAGCACCTCTGGCAGCGCTCGAGGCTCGGCGTTGCTGGCAGCCTCGGCTCGGCCGTCCTCCTGGCGCTGACCCTCTTCTTGCTGGCATGGCTGATTTCCACCGGGCGTCTCAGCATCGCTGAGGCGGGTGCGGTGCTGGTCGCGATTCGGCTGCTAGCCAGTCAGGTTCAATCCGGCCTCGGCGGCGTACAGGCGATCTTCGAATCTGGCTCCTTCATCGACGACCTCGACGGCTTCCTCACCCTGGCCCCGGCCGCGGAAGGTGGGTCGCGCGAGATCGCGCCACCGGCAGCGTTCCATCGAATCCGAGCTGATGCGGTGAGCTTTTCCTATCCCGGTCGAAGTGCGCTTGCCCTCCAGGCCGCCAGCATCGAGATCAACCAGGGTGAGGTGGTCGCCCTGGTAGGCGAGAACGGCTCTGGCAAGACCACGCTGGCCAAGGTGATGGCCGGCCTGTACGAGCCCGGCAGTGGCGCAATCAGGTGGGATGGCGACGACGTACGCGCGTTCCGGCCGGATCTATTCCGGGAGCGGGTCGCGATCATCTTCCAGGATTTTGTCCGATACGCACTCTCCGCTGAGGAGAACATTGCGGTGGCTCGACCGGACGACGAAATCGATCATGCGGCGATCCGCGAGGCGGCGAAGATCGCCGATGCGAACTCGTTTCTTTCTGAGCTGCCGGCCGGATACCAGACACCGCTGTCAGGTCGATTCATCGGCGGACACGAGCTCTCCGGAGGCCAGTGGCAGAAGGTGGCGATTGCGCGCGCGTTCTATCGCAATGCGCCGCTGGTGATCATCGACGAGCCGACGGCCGCCCTCGATGCTCGGGCCGAGTACGAGCTGTTCTCCTCGCTGCATGAGGTACTGCGCGGCCGCAGCGCCTTGATCATCTCCCACCGGTTCTCCACGGTACGGACTGCTGACCGGATCTACGTTCTTGAGCATGGACGGGTCGTTGAGCAGGGCACCCACGATGAGTTGATGTCCCTGGGCGGTCAGTACGCCGAGCTGTTCCATCTGCAGGCTTCGGCGTATTCGGTTGACCGAGCGATGGACTGATACGCCACTTGATCCGCGCTGAGGGCGCGGTTGGGCTCGTCGGCTGGCGGGGCCTACCGTTGAGGCCATGGTTGCCTTTCCCGGCCAACGGCCAAACCTGCTTCTCGAACTCGACCTGACTGAGCCTCTCGTTGCGCCGGAGCCGGACGACCCGTTTGCCAGACTGCGGGCGCGCGGCCGCCGCCTGCTGCGTCCCACCTTGCGCGCGCTCCATGAGGCGGCGGAGGACCGGCATGTTGTCGGGCTGATCGCCAAGGTCGGCGGCGTCTGGCCGTGGGGGACGATGCAGGAACTGCGGCTCGGCGTGCAGGCCTTCGCCGCGAGTGGCAAGCCGACGCTGGCTTGGGCGGAGAGCTTTGGCGAGGGGTCGGCGCGCGATATGGCTGCGTACGTCTTGGCGACGGCGTTCGGTGAGCTGTGGCTCCAGCCCGGCGGGGGAGTCGGCCTGCTCGGCGTCGGTATCGAGACGACCTTCCTCCGTGGCGCGCTCGACCGGCTTGGCGTTGAGCCAGAGGTGGAGCAGCGCCACGAGTACAAGAATGCGGCCGACTTAGTGCTGCGGACCGAGTACACCCCGGCGCACCGCGAGGCGCTGGAGCGGCTGGCGGAATCGGTGTTCAGCGATGCCGTGCAGGCCATCGCGGAGGCGCGCGGGTTGGATCCTGATCGGGTACGCGAGCTGATCAACACTGGGCCCCGGACTGCACTTGAGGCACGAGATGTCGGCCTGGTGGATCGACTCGGTTACCGCGATCAGGTGTATCAGGAGGTGCGCGCTCGCACGGCTGGCGAGCCCGAGCTGCTGTTCGCTGATCGGTGGAGGCCCCGACGCAAGCTGGCTCCACCGCCCCACCGCCGCGGGCACGTTGCCGTCGTGGATGTCCGGGGTGCGATCGTGACCGGGCGGACCCGGCGTAATCCGCTGGGTCGCCAGGCTGGCAGCGACACTGTGTCAGCCAGCTCCGGGCTGCGCACGACAACGATCGGGCTCAGGCCGTCGTACTCCGCGTGGAGTCGGGCGGAGGGTCAGCGCTGGCGTCGGAGGTGATCTGGCGGGAGGTATTCCGGCTGCGCGACTCCGGCAAGCCCGTCGTCGCCTCGATGGGCGATGTCGCGGCCTCCGGCGGCTACTACATTGCCTGCCCAGCTGATGTGATCGTGGCTTTGCCCGCAACCCTGACCGGCTCGATCGGGGTCTTCGGCTACAAGCTGGTGGTGGACGCCCTGCTGGAACGCGTCGGACTCAGCAAAGACACCGTGCAGCAGGGCGCGCGCGCCTTGATGTACTCAGCTCGGAAGGGGTTCAGCGAGGACGAGCGGGCACGATTCGCGACGATCATCGACGCCATTTACGACGATTTCGTGGCCAAGGTCGCCGCTGGACGGAAGCGCCCGGTGGCCGATATTGAAGCTGTCGCCCGAGGTCGCGTCTGGACTGGCCGAGATGCGCTCGAGGCTGGCTTGGTTGATGAGCTGGGTGGGCTTCGTGACGCGGTTCGCATCGCCCGGGAACGCGCGAAGCTTCCAGCCGATGCACCTGTGCTGGGTGCTATCCGCATCCCGCCGTTGGCCCGGCTCAGTCGGCCGAAGAACAGTGAGGATCCGCGGACCTGGGTTCGTACTGAGTTGCCGGGCCTTGGTGACGTCGCTGCTGCACTGGGGTTGCCTACCGACGCAGCGCTGCGGATGCCCAACATCACCGTGCGGTAAGACTTGGCCCCTGAATTTGCATCGCCACTGAGTCAAAATGCGCCCAACGAGGCGCCCGGGGGTTCACTGGTGATGCAAAACCAGGGAAGGTGCTACGTGCCGAACCCCTTGGCCGCTCGTTGATAGCGCTCGCCAAGGCGCACGAATGCCTCAGCAAGTTCAGGTGGGTCCAAGATTTCGAAGTCGGCGTCAAGTAGCCCGATATAGAGGGCGAGTTGGTGAGGGGTGTCAGAGCCCACCTCGATGATGCAGCGATCTGACCCGTCCTCCGACACCGACACTGCCAGAGGCAGCAGCGCCCTGATCTGATCGCCCGGCGCGTGGATGCGAATTCGGGCGCGATACCGCCAGGTCGCAGCGCCGACAGAGCGCTGCACATGTCTGGCTGCCTCATCGTCGGTGAGCGTCCGCGACTTGAACCGGGGGCCAGTTGGCGTCTTGGGCGTGATCCGGTCGACGCGGAAGATGCGCCATTCACCCCGATCAACATCCCAGGCAAGCAGGTACCAGCGACTGCCCCATACGACGAGTCGTTCCGGTTCGGCGGTTCGTACGGTCCGGTTGCCGTCGTGGTCGAGGTAGGCGAAGCGCAGTCGCTCGCTGGCTCGAATAGCGCCCGCGACCGCGCCGAGCACTTCAGAATCCACGGTTGGCCCGGTTCCGGGGACGCTCACGGTTGCGGCCTGCAGCGCGTCAATTCGATGCCGGAGCCGCGATGGCATGAGCTGCTCGAGTTTGACCAGCGCTCGCAGCGAGGCTTCCTCGATGCCAGTGACGCCGGAGCCAGTGCTGGTGCGGAGCCCGACGGCGACTGCTACCACCTCTTGGTCGTCAAGCAGCAGCGGCGGCATGGTCGTTCCATGGCCGAGGCGGTAACCACCTCCCACCCCAGGCGTCGCCTCGACCGGATAGCCAAGTCCGCGGAGCCGCTCGATATCGGTGCGAATGGTCCGAGTGCTTACCGCGAGCCGGGACGCCAGGTCCTGCCCGGACCAGTCTCGGCGTGTTTGCAGCATGGCAAGCAGCTGAAGCAGGCGCGTCGATGTCTGCCACACAATTGGCGAGTCTGCCAGCAATCGAGGAACAAAGTCTTCCGCAATTGCCTTTAGCGTGGTGGCATGACAACAGCTACCGCACTCAGACCGTTCCAGATCGAGATCACCGACTCCGAGCTGGATGACCTCCATCGCCGCCTCGACGCGACCCGCTGGGCCGAGCCCCCGCCAGACACCCGTACAGACTTCGGGCGCGGCGTACCACTTCCCTATCTCCAAGAGCTGACCAATTACTGGCGCCACGGCTTCGACTGGCGAGCTCAGGAGGCCCGACTCAACCTGATTCCGCAGTTCATTGCCGAGATCGATGGGCAGCCGATCCACTACCTGCACGTCCGCTCTCCAGAGCAGAACGCATTGCCGCTGTTGATCACGCACGGCTACCCCTCATCGGTGGTCGAGTTCTCGGACCTGATCGGCCCGCTCAGTGACCCCCGATCCCGTGGTGGCGATCCTCGGGACGCCTTCGACCTTGTTATTCCGTCGCTGCCCGGCTTCGGGTTTTCCACCCCGGTAAGGGAGACCGGGTGGGAGCTCGGACGGACCACGGCGGCTTTCGCGGAACTGATGGCGCGGCTGGGGTACTCGCGCTACGGCACCCATGGTGGAGACATTGGGGCCGGTGTCAGCGGTCGGCTCGGTGCCACCGACGCCGCGCATGTGGTTGGCACGCTCGTGGTCACCGATCCTGGTTCTCTGGGGCTCGCCGGGGAGCAGTTCCCAATTCCAGACCATCTCACCGAGGAGGAGCGAGCGCGGGTCGAGCAAGAGCGTACGGCCTGGCGCGCCGAGCGCGGTTATCTCGATTTGCAGGGCCATCGGCCCGAGACGATCGGGGCAGCCCTCACTGACTCGCCAGTCGGGCAGCTCGCCTGGATCGTCGAGAAGTTCCAGACCTGGACCAACCCAGCGTCGAAGACGCCGGACGAGGCAGTCGATCGGGACCAGCTGCTGACCAACGTCAGCATCTACTGGTTCACCCGGAGCGGCGCTAGCGCCGCTCGTTTCCTGTCCGAGGCCGAGCACTCGGATCTGGACTGGATCGCCCCGGCTGGCGTACCGAGCGCCTGGGTGGTGTTCAACACCGAACCCATCATGCGGCGCTTCATGGACCCGCAGCACGAGATGGCGTACTGGAGCGAGCACGCGGAGGGCGGACATTTCGCGGCCATGGAAGAGCCGGCGCTGCTGATCGAGGACCTTCGCGCCTTCTTCCGCAACCTGCGTTGACACCCGGCCGGCTTTGCTCAGCTACGGTCACCGGCCGGGCGGCTTCAAAAGAGGCTTGGTTCGCTCAGCGCGAGGTGTGGCGGGATTGGTGCTCTACGGGTGTCGGGTATTCGCAGCACGGTGTCCTTCCGGTCAAGACCGTGTTTGTGTAGCAGCACCGATGATCGGCGGGCCAGGTCGGCGGCGTACGAGCGGGTGACGTAGGAGCCCTTCCGGTAAAGCTCGGCGTACGGGCCGACGAGCTTCGGGTGGTACCTGCCGAGGTAGCGCAGGAACCACTCCCGAGCGCCCGGGCGCAGGTGCAGCGCGAACACAGTCGCGCCAGTTGCTCCCGCAGCTGCAATCTGTCCGAGCAGGGCATCGATCTGTTCATCGCTGTCGGTGATCATCGGCAAGATCGGCGCGACCATCACCTGGCAGGGCAGTCCTGCCTGCACGATGGCGCGGACCAGCTCGAGTCGGGCTCTCGGCGTTGGCGTACCGGGCTCGAGCGCGGCATGGATTTGTTCATCGATGAGCGCGATGGATACGCCCATGCCGACCGGCACCGCGCGGCTCGCGACGGTCAGGAGCGGGAGATCACGCCGCGCCGTGGTGCCTTTGGTCAAGATCGAGAAGGGAGTGCCCGAGCCAGCCAATGCGGCGATGATCCCCGGCATCAGCCGGTAGCGACCTTCGGCTCGCTGATAAGGATCAGTGTTAGTCCCGAGCGCCACCGACTCGTGGGTCCATGTCGCCCGGCGCAATTCGCGTGCCAGAACGTCGCCGATGTTGATCTTTACGATGATCTGCCGGTCGAAGTCGGCGCCAGCGTCGAGATCAAGGTAAGTGTGGGTGTTTCGTGCGAAGCAGTAGACACAGCCGTGACTGCAGCCGCGGTAGGGGTTGACCGTCCAATTGAACGGAAGAGCGGCCGCTGCCGGTACGCGGTTCAGCGCCGACTTCGCCAAGATCTCGTGGAAAGTGATGCCCGCGAACTCGGGCGTGCGTACTGAACGCACGAGGTTCTGCAGTCGGTCAAGCCCTGGCAGCGCGGCCGGATCGCGGACTGCCTCTCTGGAGACCTCCTGGCCGGCCCACCGCATCCACTTATTCAAACATACCTTCGATTAGGAGTCTATAACAGATCGTGCTGCGAATTCGCCTAAGCACCTGTCGCCGATCCGTCTAGGGCAGGACTCCTATGTCTCACTCCGCATCAATTAGTTGGTCTCCGCAGCACCTGGAGGTGATGCCGAGTCCGAGCAACTGAGGCGGAGTGCGACTAAGAGCCGGTGTGCTGCCGATCTGTTCAGAAGATCAGCAACGGGGGAGCGGCGCACTGTAAGTCGTCTTGCTTGGCGTCGCCAGATAGAAGTCCGAGACGTAGTTGCCGTCGTGCAGCTTGTCCCAGACCGACGTCGTGCCGACTTTGGATCCGGAGCGTTGGCACGTCACCCAGCCAAGTGCGCCGGCGGGCAGAGTGCCTGAGATGGCGTAACTGCCGCCTGGGCCGGTGCGCTTGTTCAGTGTCGGGATGGTCACTTGGAAGGGATAGGTGCAACGCGGCAATGGCGCGCTGTAGCTGGTGTTCGACGGCGTGCTCACGTAGTAGTCGCTGAGGTAGTTGCCATCGGTCAGCTTGTTCCATACAGACGTCGTGCCGATCTTGGTGCCGGCGGTCTGGCAGACGACACCCACGGTCGCACCGGGCGCGTAGGTCCGCACGATGGGAGTCGAGGTCTTCGGACCACTTCGGCCGTTGAGATTGGCCGAACTTGTGACCTGGTACGCGTAACCGACGGTCGCAACGGGCGCATCGAACCGGTCGCTGTCAATGTTGATCTTGACGCCGCCGTACGTTTCGTCATGGTCGCCGCGGTACTGCTTCCCGCGCTGGTGATTGGACCAGTGCGCATTGGGGATGCCAACCCAGCCGGTCAGCGTGGCAACACTGTCCCAGCGCGCGACCCACAACGCGTCCGGGCGCGCATAGGCAGGTGAGACGTACGCCTCGGAGAGGTGCTTGGCACCGGAAGACAGGTTGGCGTACATGCCAGCCAGGTAGCCGAGACGGTGCAGCTCCTTGGTCCACGCGGAAACGTAGGTCAGTACCGCCGTACGGCAGGCCTGGTCGTTAGCTGCATAGTGCTCCATGTCGCCGTAGATAGCGCTGCCCGGCAGCATGCCCAACCCCTGGGCCCGCAACACCGCATCCGCCGCGTCGGCCGTGCCCAAGAATCCCGCGGTGCTGGTCGTGAACTTGATCCTGCTCGGCCGGCCGGTGCACGGCGCCTGGTGGCCCACATAGATCGGAATGATTCGCCAGCGCTGCAGTGAAACCGCCGTCACCCAGCTACTGGTGAGATTGGGCTGGCTGCAGCTGCGGTTCACACCGCCGATGTAGACGCCGACCCCGTCGTAAGGCGATGAATTCCAGGTCTGCATCGTTGTGAGCGGCGGCGCGGCACAGGTGTCGAACGCGTACCCGCTCAGCCGGGTAGCGGATGCACCAGTCGGATATCTCACACTGGTGGCTGGCTCGGCCGCCGCGGGAGTGATCGTCAAAGCCGCAAGGGCGGTAGCCAGCACGGCGGCCGCGACGCTCATACGCCAGCGGTTCATCAGCCCGTGTCCCCCTTGACAGACGCCCAAGCTTCGGCACGACCGACTCTCTGGAACTCAGTGTTGAGCCTCGGAGGTGCTAGTACTTCGACCTGAAAAAGGTCCAGGCGTGTCGAGCGCTGAATGTGGCTCTGACAAGGGAGAATGGTCCCAACCCCTTGGGCTAGAAGGGATCGGGACCATTCATGTTGCGTACGGTAGGCGATCAGCCGACGTTGTGGGAAGCGATTTTGCCGGAGGAGTTGCGTCGGCTGCCCGAGGAGTTGGCTCGGGTGGATGTGTTGTTGGACGATGCGGTGTTCTTCGCCCCGTTTACACCTTTCTTCGACCCGCGGATCGGTCGGCCATCGACGCCGATGGAGACGTATCTGCGGTTGATGTTTTTGAAGTTCCGTTACCGGCTGAGGTTCGAGTCGTTGTGTCGGGAGGGTCGGATTCGATCACCTGGCGTCAGTTCTGTCGGATCGGGATCGATCAGCCGGTCCCCCATCCGACCACGCTGATGAAGCTGACCACCCGGTGCAGGCAGCTGCCGTCGATGGGCTCAACGAAGCATTGTTGGCGAAAGCGGTCGAGGCGAAGGTGCTGCGTTGCTCGCGGGTGCGGGTCGACACCACGGCGGGCGTCGAATGTGTCCTATCCGACCGACTCCGGGCTGTTGGCGAAGGCGGTGAACCGGATCGCCGCGACCGGGCGGCGGATCCAGGCTGCGGGTGGCGCGGTTCGCACCAAGCTCCGGGACCGGTCCCGTGCCGCCGGGCGTCGGGCGCATGATCTGAACGCGAAACTGCGGACCCGCAGCGCCGCCGCCAAGGAGGAGGCCTCGGCGGTGGTGCGGCGCAAGAACGCTGAGCTGGCTGACCTGGCCGAGACCGCCGCGCACGAGGCCGATCGGCTGCTCGCGAACGCGAAACGGGCTTTGCGGAAGGCGCGAGCCGATGCCGCGAAGCTCAAAGCCTCAGGAGGTTGCGATGCGGCGGCGGGACGGCGGCGCGGACGGCTCGCCCGGGCGGTCGACGACCTGAGCGACTTACTGGACGCCACCCGGCGGATCGTCGACCAGACCCGGCAACGGCTCGCGGGAACCATCCCCGACGGTGCGACTCGGCAGGTCAGCCTGCACGACCCGGACGCCCGGCCCATCAGAAAGGGCCGGCTCGGGAAACCTGTCGAGTTCGCCTTGGTCGGCGACTGGCCGATTGACGCGCAGTTGGTATGAAATTGGGCAGCTGCGGGACCCACTGCGAGAAAGCACCCGGATGCTTGCCGCCAGCATGTAGTCTCCACGCTTGGCCGCCGTTCGTTTCCCACCCGACAGTCAGGATCGAAACCTCATGCCACGCGTCCACAACTTCAGCGCCGGCCCGGGCACCTTACCTGAGGAAGTGCTGCTCCAGGCGGCCGACGAGATGCTCGATTGGCACGGCTCGGGACAGTCTGTGCTGGAGATGAGCCATCGGGGTCCGGACTACATATCTATTGCGGAGGCGGCGGAATCCGATCTGCGCAAGCTACTGGCCGTGCCCGAGGGCTACCACGTGCTCTTCCTGCAAGGCGGTGCATCGCTGCAGTTCGAAATGATCCCGATGAACCTGATTCAGGGCCGGGCTGTCGCTGACTACATCCACACCGGTGAGTGGGCGAAGAAGGCGATCAACGCAGCCAAGGGCTTGGCCGACGTCAACGTGGCAGCAACCGCGGAAGACCGTTCTTTTACTTATGTACCGGCTGAGTCTGAATGGCAGCGCACTGATGGTGCTGCGTACCTCCACTACACCGCCAACGAGACGATCGGTGGAGTCGAGTTCGGCTGGATACCCGATGCCGGCGACGTGCCGCTAGTAAGTGACATGTCTTCGAACCTGCTTTCCCGCCCCTTGGACGTTGGGCGGTTCGGCCTGATTTACGCCGGAGCCCAGAAGAATATCGGTCCGGCCGGGTTGGCCTTGGTGATCGTACGTGAGGACCTCATCGGCCTCGGGGAGCCTACGCCACCGGCGATGCTCGACTACGCCACCCATGTCAAGGCGCGCTCGATGTACAACACACCACCCACCTACGCGGTCTACGTTGCGGGCCTGGTGTTCCAGTGGTTGCTGGAGACCGGCGGGCTCGCCGGCGCAGAGGAACGCAATATCGCCAAGGCCGCGCTGCTGTACGACTTCATCGATGGCTCTGAGTTCTATGTCAACCCGGTCGAGAAGGCCGATCGGTCGCGGATGAACGTCCCGTTCCGGCTGGCCGATACCGATCTCGAGGCTGATTTTCTGGCCGGTGCAGCGAAGCACGACTTGGTAGAGCTGAAGGGCCACCGCTCGGTCGGTGGCATGCGGGCCTCGCTCTACAACGCGATGCCGATTGACGGCGTCCAGGCGCTGGTGGACTACATGGCCGAGTTCGCGACGGCGAAGGGCTGAGGCACACGGTGAGCGCGAAGTACCGAGTACGGGTCCTCAACCACATTTCAGCTGGCGGGCTGAAGCGGCTGCCCTGGGATCGGTTTGCCGTGTCGGCGGATGCCGACGATCCGCACGCCATCCTGGTTCGTTCGGCCGACCTGCACGATCTGGAGATTCCGGAGTCCTTGCTAGCGGTCGGTCGCGCCGGGTCAGGCACCAACAACATCCCGGTCGCGCGGATGTCGGAACGCGGGATACCGGTGTTCAACGCGCCTGGTGCCAATGCCAATGCCGTTAAAGAGCTGGTCGTGGCTGGCATGCTGCTGGCGTCTCGCAACATCGATGACGCGCTGAAATACCTGGACTCGCTGGACCCTGACGACCCGGAGCTGGAGCAGAAGGTCGAGGCCGGCAAGAAGGCGTTCGCCGGGTACGAGCTGGCGGGTCAGACGCTCGGGATCGTGGGCCTGGGCAAGATCGGTTGCCTGGTTGCTGATGCAGCCATCAAGCTCGGCATGCATGCGATCGGCTACGACCCGGAGATCACAGTGGACTCGGCGTGGAGCCTGCCGGCGACCGTCAAGAAGGCGCACAGCCTGGGCGAGGTTCTCAAGCACAGCAACTTCATCACGCTGCACGTGCCGCTTGTCGAGGAGACCCGCGGGATGATCGATGCCGGCGGGATCGCCCAGATGAAGGCCGGCGCGGTCGTGCTCAACTTCTCCCGCGGCGGCGTGGTCGACGAGACCGCGATCTTGGAGGCTCTGGAGACGGGTCAGCTGGCGAAGTATGTCTGCGATTTTCCTGCTCCGCATCTCGCCCAGCAGCCCGGCGTGATCTTGCTGCCGCACCTGGGCGCCTCAACACGAGAGGCTGAGGAGAACTGCGCCGTGATGGTCGCTGAGCAGGTACGCGACTACCTGCTTGACGGCACCATTCGAAACTCCGTGAACTTCCCGGACGTGATCTTGCCGAGGGAATCCCGGTTCCGGGTGGCGATCGCAAACGCGAATGTGCCGAACATGGTCGGCGGCATTTCCCATGAGATGGCGATCGCCGGTCTCAATATCGCGACGATGACCAACAAGTCGCGAAAGGAGCTGGCGTACACGCTGGTGGACGTGGACAGCGATGTGCCGGATTCGGTGATCAAGGCAATTGGGAACATCGACGGCGTACTGATGGTCCGCTATCTGCCGCACCCGAATTGATCTTGATCCGCCCGCTAGCAGCGTGCAGGTCGCGTTGAAGATCGGGAGGGATTGACATGAAGACCCGCATTGGTACCGACCCGTGGGTCAGACTCGCCCGCATCACCGCAGTAACCGGTCTGATTTCGGTGGTCCTGCTCTTCGCTTCGATCATCGCGCTCGCGGCGCGGGGTGAGCCACCATTCACCGCCAGCAACGAGGAGGCCAGAGCCTACTTCGCAAATGTCAGCGTCGGATGGCCCCAAACTGCCATGGCACTTACCAGCGTGGCGGCGATCGGCATTCTCTGGTTCGTCGTCGGGCTGACCCTCTTGCTCCGCCGAGCTGAGGGCGACCCGCCGTGGCGGTCAACGATCGCACTCGCGTCAGGTGTGCTGTTGACGGCGTACACTGCCTTAGACGCGAGCACGGACGCTGCGTCCTTCAGCGGTGCTGATCTTGATCCGGCTGTCGCCGGCTACGCGTTCGACGTGGGCAGCATCGGCTTCGCCAACGCGTGGTTAGCCCTGGCCAGCTTTGCCGTGTGCGCCGGTTGGGTCGTGGTGGCCACCGGAATCTTCGGGCGCTGGCTCGGTTGGTGGGCGATCATCAGTGGCATCGGTTTGGCGCTGAGCCGCTTCTTCTGGACGGCCGAGATCTGGTCCGTGCCGTACGTGCTGTGCTGGCTCTGGATGATCATCATCTGTATACGGCTCCTTCGCTGGTCACCGGCCACGGCGTATCCAGTGCCACCGCCGGCCACCGCACCATAAGGGCAGCTGCAGAAGAGGTGGTAGGGGAGCGCTTAGGTAGGTCAACCGGCGGCAAGTTGATGCGTCGACAGGGTTTCATATCTGGAGTGTCGTTCTGCCCCTGCGCCCAGGCGGGAACGGATCAAAGAGACGGCGTCGACAGTCCACGGCCGACTCCGATAAGCAGCAAGCGCAGCGACGTATGGGCGTAAATCTACCGGGCGGCGGGCACGAGCCAGTGTGACGTGAGCGCGGAATCGAAAGGTGCCGTCTGCCGAGGCTGCGCCAACCCGACGGCCGGCGGCCGCCATCGATCGAGCAATGTCGCGCAGCGCTGCGAGATCGCCTGTGCAACCCACCCACAAGGTCCGCTCGTTGAAACGGCCAGCGCCGTCCAGAGCGAGGGACAGGATCGGGTATCGCTTGGCTGCCCGGGTCAGCCGGGCCCTCAGGTTTGGCACTCGCTCGTCCTCCACCTGTCCGTAGAAGGCCAGTGTGATGTGCCACTGTTCGGGAAGCGTCCACGCCAAGACGTCGTCGCGATGATCAGCTAGGGCGGCGTCGAGGTCTGCGACAACGTCCTCCGGCAGTGCGACGGCGGCGAAGAGCCTCACTGCGTAGCCATGACGAGCCGAGCCCGCAGATGGTCGACCGCGACTGCCGCGAGTCGCTCCCCGTTGGTTCGGACGTGGTCGATGTAAATTGCGTGGCTGAGCCTCATGGACGGCCAGTCTGGCAAATCAGCCGCGCTCCGCAGCCACTTGGGCACGTACCGCAGGCGCGACCTCCTCGGCGAAACGAGGGAGCTGATCGTCGCCCTCGCCCCAGAACATGAACGTGTCGAAGCCGTACCCCACCGCCAGGTCCGTGAGTTCGTCGACCCACTGCTCGACCGGACCGCGCAGCAGGCCGTTGCGTTCGCCGTCGGTGATCTCGCCGTTCGTGTTGAGAACCCGGCGGATATCAGCCGGATCCCGCCCAGCCGCCGAAGCAGCCTCGTCGAGGCGGGCCGAGGCCTCGCCGAGCGGGGCGACGTCACCGCGCAGAGACGGTACCCACCCATCCGCAAGCCGGCCGGCAAGCCGCAGCGCCCGAGGGCGGTAAACGCCGAGCCAGATACCGATCGGATGGACCGGCAATGGGCCGGAGTGTGCGCCGGCGAGGCGGTAATGCGTGCCTGTGAAACGGAGGTTGCGGTCCCCACTCCAGATCAGGCGGATGACGTGGATCGCCTCCTCCAGCGCGTTGAGTGCGTCGCGGGGCTCGCGGCGCGGCCCGCCGTACGCCACGATGGCATCCCAGAAGCCGCCAGCACCCAGCGCCAGCTCGAAGCGGCCGCCGCTCAGCACGTCGAGACTCGCGGCCGCCTTGGCCATCACTGCCGGCGGCCGCAGCGGAAGGTTGGCGACATCGGGGAAGAAACCCACGCGGGCGGTGACGGCCGCGATCGCGCCGAGCAGGGTCCAGGTGTCGACGAAGCGCCGCTGGTATGGATGATCTTGAATGCCGATCCAGTCGAGACCCCGGGCCTCGATCTCCCGGGCAGTGTCGAGCAGCGGGTCGGCAGCGTTGGGGATGAGGAAGTATCCGAACGTCAGGTCGCGGCCGTAGTCGGGCATTGCCACACGCTATCCCTCAGGCCCGGCCGCAGGACCTATCTTCGAGCTGCTCGCGCATCGCGCTTGGAAGCCGCCGCCGTCGTCGTCGCTCGCAGAGGAAGAACGCCTCCGCTCACTCCTCCTCCGTGTCGCGGCGCGCGATTTCCGACGCTCGCCGCTCGGCAGCAGACTTGTGGCCAGTAGAGAAGCGGTCCAGACAGGAGAAGAGGGCCATGGGACTGCTGCAAACCGTCCGCTTTGCGTTCCAGCGCGTACGCGGAAAGCCCGCGATGCAGTGCACGCACCTTGATCAAATCCACGACGTCACTCCCTCGTCGACGGGCTGCCAGCAGTGCCTTGAGCTCGGTGACACCTGGGTCCACCTGCGGATGTGTATGACCGATGGTCAGGTGGGGTGCTGCGACTCCTCGAAGAACAAACACGCCAGCCGCCACGCCCGCGAGCACGAACCACAGCATCAGATCATCCGCTCGATAGAGCCAGGCGAGGACTGGCTCTGGTGTTACGCCGACGAGACGTTGGTGCAGCCACCGCCCCGGAAGGGCGTCAGCGAAGACGTCCGGGACGGGATAGCCGGCATGGCGCAACCGGTACTGCTCGCCGTCGACAGCGATCACCACATCCTGGCTGCCATCGAGCAGGACCTCACCCGCCGGTTCGGGGCTGACTACCGCATAGTCACTGCCGACACTCCCGAGGGTGCATTCGCTCAGCTCAACGTTGATGATCAGGTAGCAGTCGTGATCGCGGGCCAGTGGCTGGCCGGAACCACCGGAGTGGACTTCCTCAACGCGTGCCATCAACTTCATCCGACCGCCAAGCGGCTGATACTGATCAGTTACGGGGATGTCGCGGCCGGCCGGGCTGCGGTACGCGCGATGGCGCTCGGACAGCTTGATCATTACCTCAACAAGCCGTGGGGTGACCCCGAATTTGAGCTGTATCCGACCGTTTCGGAGCTGCTCAGCCAACGAGTCCACGCTGCGGTGGCTGTGGGCTCGCAACCAGAGGCTGTGAAAATTGTGGGCCCTCGGTGGTCGGCTCGCTCTCATGAGCTCCGGGACCTGCTTGCCCGTAACAACGTGTCCCATGGGTTCTACGACGTCGGCACGCCCGAAGGGCGCCGGCTGATCCAAGAGGCCGGTGTGATGTCTGGAGATCGCCCGATCGCGTTGCTTTTTGATGGCCGGGTGCTGGAGGACCCGCCGAATGAAGCCCTCGCTGAGGCGCTGGGGGTTCAGACGAGACCGGTAGGCAGTAACTATGAGCTGGCCGTGGTGGGCGCCGGTCCGGCGGGACTCACGGCCGCCATGTACGCGGCATCGGAAGGCCTGACCACCCTGCTGCTCGAGCGGGAGGCAATCGGCGGGCAGGCCGGGACAACATCGCTCATCCGCAATTACCTCGGCTTTCCCCGTGGCATCAGCGGTCGGGAGCTTGCGTCGCGTGCAGTGGAACAGGCGCTGGCAATGGGCACCGAGATTGTGTTCATGGGGTCCACCATTGGGCTCAAGGCGCATGGCGAGGACTTGCTGCTAACCCTGGGGGACGGCAGCCAAGCACTCAGTCGCACTGTGGTGATTGCTACCGGCGTGACCTACCGCCGGCTCGTCGTTCCCGGGCTTGACGAGTTCCTCGGTGCCGGGGTGTTCTACGGCGCGGCCGTTACCGAGGCGGCTGCGCTGGAGGGCCAACGGGCTTTCGTCGTCGGCGGCGCGAACTCGGCTGGACAAGCCGCTGTACACCTGGCCCGCTTCGCCTCGCACGTGACGCTGCTGGTACGCGGACCATCACTCTCCGCGAGTATGTCCACCTACCTGATACACGAGATCGAACGAGCGCCCAATATCAGCGTCTGGTCCAACGCGACGTTGACCGGGGTCGAAGGCCAGGGCCGTCTCGAAGCGATCACGGTGCGAGACTCAGCAACCGGCCGAGAACAAACTGAGCCCGCCGACGGGCTGTTCGTCTTGATCGGCGCCGACCCGCACTCAGCCTGGCTGGCCGATTCCGTGGAACGGGACTCGAAGGGTTTCCTCCTTACCGGTCCAGATCTGAACCGTTGGCCACTGGACCGACTGCCGCTGTCCCAGGAGACCAGCGCTCCGGGTGTCTTTGCCGCTGGTGATGTACGGCACGGTTCCGTTAAGCGCGTAGCTTCAGCCGTCGGTGAGGGCGCTTCGGCAATTCAGCAGGTCCACCACTACCTCGCCACATCTTGAGCATCGGGTACGACGGCGGGCGATTCGGCTGGGGCACCCGTCGTACGGCCAACGCGGCTCAGGGTCAGGATCCAACCGCACCCGGCCAGCACAATGACAGCGGCAATGCCGAAGGCAAACGGGATGCCGCCGGCCTGCGCAGCGAAGCCGAGCACCATGGGCCCGAGGGCTATCCCCAGGTCCAAGAACACGCTGGCGGTGCCCGACGCAGCACCCCGTTCACCCGGCTTCGCTGTCGCGAAGATCGCAGAGAAGAAAGCTGGCGTACTGATCGTGACCCCAAGTGCGAAGATCGCCGCGCCGAAGACAATTCCGATGGCGTTTGTCCACAGCGCGATGATCATCAGCCCACCAGCGATGATCGCCAGCGCGACGGCACCCAACAGCAGCGCTGGAAATCGATCAAGAACCCGAGCGAGTGATAACCTCCCGGCCACGACGACCAGGCCGTACACGAACAGGGGTGCGCTCGCCGGCGTGAGTCCGACCGCCTCGGCCTGCAGTGCACTGAACGCGAAGAACACACCCATGGCGACCACTGATGCGAAGAAGCCCAGCGCTGGCGGGACCGCCTTCCAATGGATCAGTCGCGGGCGTTCGCCAGTCGAGGCGGAATGTGAGCGGACGTTCTTGATCCCGGCTGCGACGACGGCGGCGACGACCGAGAGCGCTGCGGCGCCGCACCAGGCGGCAGTGAAACCGGCCGAGACCACCAACAGCTCACCGAGTGGAGGCCCAAACGCCAATCCGAGATAAAGACCCAGAGAGTTGTAACTTATGGCCTCGCCCATCCTGCTCGCTGGCGCTAGGTCGGCGAGCGCAGCGAGCGAGGCGACAAAGAAGGCGGCCTCGGCCACGCCCAGCAGCAGACGCAGCAGCACAACCAGCGCAAGGTTGTCGGCGTACGCGGTCCCGAGCATTCCCAATGCACTGATGAGCGCCCCACCGACCAGCAAGGGACGTCGTCCCTTGGTGTCTGCCAAACGGCCGGCGACGGGCCGCAGGATCAGGGCGCTGACGGCGAAAGCTCCGAACGCGAGTCCGGCACCAGACTTGTCGGAACCGACCGGCCCGGTTACCCACAGGGGCAGGGTGTAGATCGCGACGCCGGTAGCGGTGAAGTACGCGAGGTCGGCAACAGCAAGCCGGATGAAGGCGGGGGTGAGCAGGCGGTCGCGTGCGGCGGGTTCTACTCGGGCTGTGGAGAGCGTCACACCAACAGTCTGAGCGTTCACCGCATGGTCTGGTATGGGCAGAACTACCCAGATTGATCAAAGCAGCCCGTGCTGCATCGCGAACATTGCGGCTCCCGCACGGGTGGCGGCGCCGATCTTGAGGTAGATGTCCTGAACGTGATGCTCGACCGTGCGCCGGGACAGCACCAGCCGTTCCGCGATCTCAGCGTTGGACAGGCCAAGCGACACCAGCCGCAGCACCTCCACCTGCCGCTCGGTGAGATCTGCTGGGCGAGCACGCTTGCCTCCGTGAGGCAGACCCGCCGCCTCGATCACGGCCGCGGCGGCGTCGGCGTCGAGCCGTCCAGCCCTGGCCTCGGCCTCGAGCCGATCGGCCGCTCGCGCCGGAGCGAGGCCCCGCCGGTAGGGCCGGTCCTCGATCAATCGTCGGTACGTGTCGGCACAGGCCAGGACGCGAGACGCCATCGACAGCTGTGCTGCGGTGAAGCCTCGGTGATAACCGCTGCCGTCGCAGTGTTCGTGATGTTGGCCGGCGAGCTTGGCCAATTCCGCCAGCGGAGGGATCCGAGCAAGGATCCGTTCACTGTGGTACGCGTGCAGCCGGGCTTGGTCCCGCTCGGCCGTACTCAGCGGTCCGGCTTTGTCCCAGATCCCGCTGGAGACCCCGGCCCTTCCCAGGTCGTGCAGGTATCCCGCAACGCGTACGGTCTCTATCTCCTCGCGCAGGCCCAACATCCCGGTGGCTGCGGCTGCAAGATCCCCCACCCCTGCGGAATGGCCATGCAGCCAGGGACTCTTCAGGTCAACCAGATTCCCGAAGGTTCGTGCCACGTCGCCGAGCCCGCCCTTCTCGACCCGGCGTACGGGCTGCGGTTCGGCGGCGAGCACCGCCTGGTAGGCGTCCACCTCGTCAAGATCGCCAAGCAGCTCCTCAGCTCGCTCGATCAGCAATCCGGCCAGGTTGGGATCGAGTTGGCCGCCGGCTCGCCGCCCGACCTCGGCCAGGGCCACGTCGGTGTTGGCGTGCTGGGCGAACATGACTGCGGTAAAGGCGACCTGCATCAGCCGCGCGGTCAGCGGGATCGCCTCACCGGCAGTGCTTGGGAGGCCTTTGCCATTCCACATCGCGAACATGTGGGACAGGCCAACCTGGACCGGCTCGGGGAGCCCGAGCCCCTGCGAAGCCCCGCGGGCCACTTCGCACGTGGCCGCTGGACCCTCGGCCATGCGCCGGGCGGTAACGACGGTGGTTGCCAACACCCTGGCTTTCGACCGGCCGGTCGCCTTGGCAGCCCCTGGGATCCAGACCCGCCACATGTCGCTGAGTTCACCCGAGTCGCTGAGGAAGCTCACCCGCGCCGTAACGATGTCGTCGCCCCAGACCCGGGCCAGCTCGTGCGCGTACGCCGTACAGCCGAGGTGCTGCAGCAGCGCGGTATAAAGCACGTCGCTGACCTCAGGCTCCGTGCAACCGCTGATCCGGGCCAGGCGGGCAGCGACGAGGCAGCGCTTCAGCGACTCCTCCAGAGGTGACCCGCTGCCCAGGTCGGTCACGAGCGAGAGCCCACCCAGCAGTTCCAACATGCGGAACACGCGATCAGCATGGCACAGGCCTGGGGGCTGCTTCCGAACTAGCGCGACAATGCAACACATGGCGACCGAGCGCTGGACCGCGTACTGGACGATGGCCCCCAGGCACGGTGTTCTGCGGACGGAAGCTGCTCGTAGCCCCGGCCCTGACGAGGCGCTGGTACGCAGCATCTGCTCGGGGATCAGTCACGGCACTGAGATGCTGGTGCACGCTGGCCGTATCCCGCGCGAGATTGCCGAGTCCATGCGTGCGCCCTTCCAAGTGGGCAGCTGGCCGGGCCCCGTCAAGTACGGATACCTATCGGTTGGCGTGGTTGAGGAAGGTCCGGCGCCGCTCAAGGGCAGCCGGGTGTTCTGCCTGCACCCACACCAAGATCGTTACGTGGTGCCGGCGAGCGCCCTGACTCCAGTGCCAGACGAGGTGCCAAGCGATCGTGCCGTGCTGGCCGGCACGGTCGAGACATGCATCAATGCGCTCTGGGACGCCGCGCCACGGATCGGTGACCGCGTGGCCGTGGTGGGCGCGGGAATGGTGGGTGGCGTGCTGGCCACCCTGCTGCGAACCTTTCCACTCGATAGGCTGCAGCTGGTGGATGTGAACCCCGCCCGATCCACCCTCGCGGCAGCTTTGGGTGTCGAGTTGGTACATCCAGATGATGCCGCTGATGACAATGATCTTGTTCTCCATTGCTCGGCCACCGAGTCAGGCCTCGCGCGCAGTTTGCAGTTGCTGGGCGATGAGGCCGAGTTGATCGAGCTCTCCTGGTACGGGACGGCGCAGCCGCGGGTGCCTCTGGGTGGCGCGTTCCATTCCCGGCGGCTCACGATCCGGGCCAGCCAGGTTGGCGCCGTCGCGGCCGCCCGTCGGCCCCGGCGAACCGCGAGCGACCGGTTGACGCTTGCCATGCGGATGCTCGAGGATCCGGTCTTCGACGCGTTCATCACCGGCCACGCACCGTTCAGTGCGCTGCCTCAGACTATGGAGTTGATCTTCAGCGAGGGGACAGAGACACTGTGCCAGGTGATCGACTACCCGGGCGACGAGGAGGTCTGATCTTGTTCCACCTGACTGTTCGTGATCATGTGATGATTGCCCACAGCCTCCCGCACCCGTCGTTCGGGCCCGCTCAGAATTTGCACGGTGCCACCTACGTCGTCGAGCTGACGCTGTGGCGCGAGACCCTCAGCCCTGAATCGATCGTGATGGACATCGGCGAGGCCGCCGACGTTCTCAGTCAGGCACTGAGTGACCTCAATTACCGCAACCTCGACGAGCACTCGGAGCTTGTCGGCACCCTCACCACCACCGAGGCCGTGGCGCGGCTCATCGCCGAGCGGGTTGCGACATCACTCGGGAATCGTGGCCTCACCAAGGTAGATGTGACGTTGCGGGAGCATCCCGACGCCTGGGCGGGGTACACCAAGACTCTTGATTGAGATGCCTGCGGCTCGCAGCACGCTGCTCGGCTTCGTCACCTGGGATCGGGACGAGCCGACCGGCGGCAACGTCTACAACCTGGCCATCAGCGCCGAATTGCGCGCGCTCGGCATCGACGTCCGGATGCAGCAGCTCGCCGGGCCATGGCCGGACGGAGACGCGTCCACCCATTTCACGCTCGCACGTGCCCTACGAGCAACGCCTGCCTGCTTGGTCGACGGAATCGTGGCAGGTGGCTCACCAGACGTCGTGGCCGCAGCGGTCGAGTCCGGCCACGTGATCACCATCGTGGTTCATCTGCCGATCAGCGATGAGCTCGGCCTTGACCCGGCGCGACGCGAGCGGTACGCGCTCCTGGAGTCGCGAGCAGTGCACGCCGCGTCGGGAGTGCTGTGCTCAAGCCGCTGGGCCGCTGCCGAGCTGGCTCGCCGGTACGGCCGGGTCGATGTCGGCGTGGCGGTACCGGGGGTCACCGCCGCAGCTGTGGCACGAGGGAGTCTGGATTCCGGACCCCCTCGCTTTCTCAGCCTCGCATCGCTGACGCCCACCAAGGACCAGCTCACGCTGGTACGCGCATTGGCGCAGCTGGCGGACCTCCCCTGGACAGCGGGCCTGATCGGCTCCGACATGGCTGATCCGGGCTACGCGGCTCGAGTGCGGACCGAGATCGCTGCGGCCGGGTTGGCAGAGCGGATCACGGTGCCCGGGGTACTGGTCGGCCCGGCGCTCGATCAGCAGTGGGATACCGCAGATCTGTTAGTGCTGACATCACGGATTGAAACGTACGGACTGGTTGTCGTCGAGGCGTTGGCTCGCGGAATCCCCGCAGTCGTCTCCGCCGGGACCGGTGCTGTCGAGGCACTGCAGGGAGCGGCGACCACCGAGGGCGCCGACACGCCCGGTATGGCCGTCCCGGCCGACGACCCGAGGAGCCTGGCGGCGGTGCTGCGCCGGTGGCTCAGCGAACCGACGCTGCGGCACTTATGGCGTCAGGTGGCGCTCGCCCGGCGAGATACGCTGCCCGGATGGCAGCAGACGGCAGCGGCGGTGTTGGCGTACCTGGATCGCCCGCTGACGTCACCGTCGACCCAAACTGGCTCGCCGCCCGCGCGGCCACCGACACCTCCGCCCGCGCCGCCACGGTCGGCACCCTCCTCCCCGAGTTGATCAACTATCTGATCGACACCGGCGGTCTGGAGGCCGTCCTGGAGATCATCGATCTTGGTGCCGGGACCGGTGCCAACCAGCGGTGGCTGGCGCCCCGCCTTCCCTTTCAGCAGCGCTGGATCCATCTTGATCATGACCCGGCCATCATCCGATCACTGCCGCTGCCTGAAGACACCGTGATAATCGACGGCAGCGTCGAGGCGCTGGGACATCTCCTGGCCGACAGTGCTAGTGATCATCGTCTGGTCGCCTGCTCGGCCTTGCTGGATGTTCTGACAACGAGCCAGCTCGATGCTGTATGCCAAGCCCTGATCGAAAATCAGGTGCCCGCTTACTTCAGTCTCAGCGTCACGGGGATATTGAGCATCAATCCAGTGGACACGAATGATAAACGATTGCTGGCTGCGTTCAATGGTCATCAACGACGCGCCGGCCGGGCTGGTCCAGAGGCCATCACACTGGCCATTGACGCCCTGCGCGCGGGTGGCTTCACCGTGCGCACCCAGGAGACTCCGTGGCAGTTGAGCGCCTCCAGTGACCCGGCGTTTGTCGAGCGGCTGCTGCAGGAGCGGCTCGATGCCGCGGTCGCACATAACGCCGGTGTGGTGGCGGCGGCGAAGGCCTGGTTCGAGCTAAGACGCGTCCAGCTCGGGCTCGGCGTCCTCAACGTTGAGGTTGGGCATCGCGACATCCTGGCTCTGCCGGGAGGATCCCCGGGATGGGCGAGCTGCCGCGAAGTCGAACACGGTGCAGAGGTCATGGCCCAGGCTGAACCGCCGTACGGAAGCGGTCACGGCATTCGCCAGCAGATCGGCGCCGGCGAATCGTACGCCGGGAATCCCGTCACCTATCAAGATCGGGGCCGTAGTCAGGTAGAGCCGATCGAGCACGCCGGCAGCGAGGAAGTCTGAGACGGTCCGACCGCCGCCTTCGACGAGCACCCGGCCCAGCCCGCGTGCCCGCAGCATGGCCAGCACCGCCCCTGGCTCAAATCGCCCTGCCTCAGAAGGCCCCGTCTCAAACCTCCCCGCCTGAGTTGGGAGAGGGACAACTTCAACCTGCGGCGCCAAGCCTGGCGGTGGCCCAAGCCCAGCGGCCATGCACCACAGTGTTTTGGCGCGGCCGTCAGTCAGCACGCGGGCATTCCGGGGGATCCGGCCGCGCGGGTCGATGATCACTCGGACCGGTGACGGTCCCGGCACCGCGCGCGTGGTCAGTTGGGGATCATCAGCTGTGACTGTTTGAGCACCGACCACCACCGCATCTACCAGTGCCCGCAGCCGGTGCAGGTGCTCACGGTCCTCCGCACCCGAGACGTAGTTTGCGTCACCGGTCCTCGATGCGATGAAGCCGTCGACACTTTGAGCCAACTGAGCGAGAGTAATCGTCGGCCCAGCGGCGACCAAGGATCCGTAACGGTCCAGCAGCACTGCTTCCGCGCCGGCGGCTGCCCGGTCTGGCACTGTGCCTTGGAGCAGCTCGCTCCACACATCCGGGAGGTTGCGGGTGCTGTCATGACCCATCCGGCGGCGCTTGGTCGCCAGGTAGAAGGCGTTCTCGGTGCGCTCGGCGACCGGCAGGGGAAGCCTTGCCGTCACCTCGATGCCAAGATCAGTGAGGCGAGCGCTCTTGTTCGGGTTGGCCGACAACAACCTGATTCGCCGTAGTCCAAGATCACCGAGGATGGCGGCGGCCACGCCGTAATCACGGGCGTCAACCGGCAACCCCAGTCGCAGATTTGCGTCGACCGTGTCGAGGCCTGCGTCCTGCAGCGCGTACGCGTGCAGCTTGGCGTGGAGGCCAATGCCACGTCCCTCGTGGCCGCGCAGATAGATGATCACGCCAAGGCCTTCACTGCCGATCTCCCGCATCGCGGCCTCCAGCTGCTCGCCGCAGTCGCAGCGCCACGATCCGAAGGCGTCACCGGTGAGGCACTCGGAGTGCACCCGAACCAGGGGAACGTGGCCGTTGCTCCCGGCGTTGTCGAGATCGCCCAGCACCAGCGCCACGTGTTCAGGGCCCGGCTCAACCGCGTACCCATGAACCTGGAAGGTGCCGTGCGCGGTCGGAAGCACAGTCGAGACCACCCTGCGTACCAGCTGAGGTTCGATCACCTTGCCAAGCCTTACACAGAGGCTGACGCTGACGGAAACTTGCCTCGGGGACGAGGGAGGTCCGCGGACCTCTCGGCAGGAGGGTGCTCATGGGGTACGCCGAAGCGGACGATGGGCTGCCCGGCATCAGCATCTGCCCGCGATGCGGAGCACGGCTGGTGACCAGGAATCTCTGGCACTCGTGTGGGACCTTTACCCTCGAAGGCTTGTTTCCCAGGTCAGAGTCGGCCGTACTTGAGCTTGCTCGGTCCTACGTTGCGATGCTCTACACGCTCGGCGACGTCCAGGTCATCCCGCAGAAGACGCGACTGACCTGCGTTGCCCGAGTCCGGTTCGCTGGGCTGCAGCCGCGTAAGGATGGCTTCCTTGCCAGTTTCGCGCTGCATCGCTGGCTGGACAGTCCGCGGATCGTCAAGACGGTGGACTACGGACCGCGTTGGCGCGCTCATTTTGTCCTGGTTCGGGCCGAAGCCGACCTGGACGATGAACTCAGAGCGTGGCTTCAGGAATCGCACGACATCGTAGGAATGCAGAGCGACCTGCGACGTTAGCGATTGCTCTCGCCGACCAGCCACGGCCACCTTTCACTGGCACGGCCAACATTCAACTCCGCATCACGTACTTGGACTCCGCAGCACCTGCAGATGGCGCACAATCCAAGTAATGTGATGCGGAGTGGAGTCAAGGAGGCCAGCCCTGCCACCTATTCGGGCTCGGTGCTCAGATTGAGCCCTTGTTGCAGCAGTTCCGCCAGTTGCTGCTGCTGGGTCCGAGTCAGCTGAGCCAGCTGTGGTGGTGGCGCGAGTAGCCCGTCGCGTGCAGTGCGCAGGGCGGCGATCCCTCGTGGAGTGAGCAAGACGGTCTTCACCCGGCGATCGGACAGCGACGGCTGGCGGGTAGCGAGCCCGGCTTGCTCCAAATCGTCGATCATCGCGGTGATGTAGGACGGATCGCAGTTCATGGCCTTGGCGAGCTCGCGCATCGACTGCGGCTGATTCGGGTCGATCGCGAGAAGGGCGCGCAGACCGGCCTGGGTTACTCCGAGCTCGCCGGCGACCTCGGACCACCGAAAGCGCTGCTCAAGGACGAGCCCCATCAGCTGCTGCCAGGTCGCAACCAGGAGGGGATCTGCCCCAGCCGGTTGGCCACGACCTGCCGCGTTCGCCACACTTGTCATCTTAACTGTTCCTTGGCACCAGCAAATTATTGACAACTCTCAATCATTTACTTATCTTAAGTTCTATGCCTCACACGTCATCCACAGCGGCTCTCCACCGGGCCATCCGGATTACAGCGCGCAGCTCGGCCATGCTCTTCGCAGCTGCCCAGACGGCACAGGCGCTGGGACCGAGCACGGCCCGGGCGTGGCGGCCGCTCTACCTCGGTTTTATGGCGGCGCACGCCACGCATTTCACGGTCGTCGCGAGGTACGCCAGGATCGCCGGAGGCCGCGCCCTGTTTCCTGGCGGCAGGAACTTGAACGACGTTGGGGGCTGGCCAACGATGGCCGCCATCTACGCGCTCTTCGCTGGCCTCGCCGCCACCGGCTGGGCCGCCGGAGCAGCTCCAGCCACCAACAGCCGCAGGTTACACAGAGCGGGCCGGGTTACCACCGGGCTCATCGGAGCGATGTTCGCCGGCACCTACCTCGGTCAGCTCCCTCGGTCAGGCTGGAACGCCGTGCCAGCGGCGATCGTCGCCGCGGCGGTCGTGGCCCCTCTCGCGGCTGGGCGTACGGGAATTCACCCATCACTCGCTTCTGCAAGATGGGTAACGGACCCGACGCGCGGGAGTACCTGCACTTCGTAACGTCGCCACATGGCAACAGTGGCGGTGCTAGCGGGATCGGTCTCGACCGTGTTGTTCGCCGTGAGCACGCTGCCCATGTTGATCAAGGCCGGGCGCACGAAGGAGCTCAACTCCTATAGCCGCGGAAACCTCGTGTTGGCCAATGTCGGCAACGCGGTGCACAGCGTCTACGTGCTGCAGCTGCCGGCCGGCCCCATCTGGGCCCTGCACTCCTTTTATGTCGTCACATCGGGTCTGATGCTCATCTGGCATCTTCGTTACGCCAGCCGCGCGTCCCGGTCCGACGGCATCTCGTCTTCCACCGGAGGTTTCAATGACCATCGAACACATCGAAACAGCGATCATCGGAGCCGGCCAAGCCGGCCTGGCGACTGCGTACCACCTGCAGCGGCAAGGACGCCCCTGCCTGATCCTCGACGGCAACGAACAGATCGGCGACAACTGGCGCTCCCACTGGGACTCGCTGCGCCTCTACACCCCGGCAGTCGTCAATGGTCTGCCAGGGCTACCGTTCCCGGGTCCGCGATGGTCCTTCCCGACCAAAGACGAGGTCGCCGACTACTTGCAGACGTACGCCAACCGATTCGAACTCCCGGTGCGTACGCTCGCCCGAGTCGACCGGCTGCAAGCCGTCGATGGGAAGTACGTGCTCCAGCTCGGAGCTGACCGCATCATTGCCGACAACGTCGTGGTGGCGACCGGGACCTTCGGCCGCACCCCAAGCATTCCTGACTTCGCTTTGGATCTCGATCCTTCGATTCGACAGCTGCACTCCAGCGAGTACCGCAACCCTGCGCAGCTGAAGCCTGGTTCGGTGCTCGTGGTTGGCGCTTCACACTCTGGCACCGACATCGCGTTCGAGGTTGCATCAACCCATCCCACGGTCCTGGCCGGTCGCGACCTCGGTCAGGTGCCGGTACGGCTGGACCGTTGGAGTGGGCGGGTCGTCTTGCCGGCCATTGGGTTTCTCGCGAAGCACGTGATCACACGGCGCACGCCCATCGGCCGCAAAGCGATGGACGAGGTCCGGTTCCACGGCCTACCGATGTTGCGGGTGAAGCGGTCCGATCTGAAAGAACGCGGTGTGGACCGAATCCTGGGGCGGGTGACTGGCGCGCACGACGGGCGACCGGTGGTCGACGGCGTCGGAGCGCTCGACGTGGCGAATGTGGTGTGGTGCACCGGCTTCCGCCAGGTGTTCGACTGGATAGATCTCCCCATTTTCAGGGCCGACGGCTGGCCGAAGGAGATGCGCGGCGTGGTATCGGCTGCTCCGGGCTTGTTCTTCTGCGGGCTGGCGTTCCAGTACGCGGCCGCCTCAACGGTGCTGCCAGGAGTTGGCAGAGATGCCGCCTATGTCGCAGAGCAGATCAACACCCGAGTCGGAAGGTCATTGGCGCTCGCAGCTTGACCTCCATAGCGCGTAACCTCTCAGCTGGAGGCTTCGCCATGGGTGTCGAGCGGGACAAGACCGTCGATGTCTTGCTGCTGGCTCGGGACGCCTACGAGCGGCGCGACTGGGTTCTCGCCCTCGACCGGCTGCGGGGGGCTGGCGATCTTGCTCCCGAGGACACCATGGCCCTCGCGACATCTGCCTATCTGCTGGGCAATGTTGACGAGGCCGTCCGGGCGCTACAGGGCGGATACCAGGACAGGATCCGCAGCGGGGATTCGCTCGGAGCCGCACGCTTCGCCTCCTGGCTCGGTCTGCTGCTGAACGTTCGAGGGGAATCGGCGGTGGGAGGCGGCTGGGTGGCCCGAGCGCAGCGGCTGCTCGAGGCCGAAACCGAAGATGTCGTCGAACGTGGGTACCTGCTCGCCCACGAGTTCTTCCAGCATCTCGCCCGCGGGGATCTTGCCAGGGCCGCCGAGACAGCCGCCCGCGTGCTCGAGACGGGTCGCCGCTTCAACGAACACGACTTGATCGCTCAAGGGTTGATGATGCAGGGCAGGATGATGATCTACTCCGGTCGGGTGCCTGAAGGAGTTGCCCTGCTCGATGAGGCGATGGTTGGGCTCTCGGCTGGGGAGGTTTCGCCCATCATCGCCGGAATGGCGTACTGCTCGCTGATCGAGGCGTGCCAGGAGCTGTCCGACTTCTCACGCGCAGCGTCGTGGACCAGTGCCTTGACCCGGTGGTGCGATGCGCAGCCGGGGCTGGTTCCGTACACGGGTCAGTGCTCGCTGCATCGGGGCCAGATCATGCGGTTGCGTGGGGCGTATGACGAGGCGCTCGCTGAATTTGCCCAGGCCCAGCGCCGGTACGAGAAGGAGGGGACCGCGGCCCCGGCCGGAATGGCGCTGACCGAGCAGGGTGATGTGCTGCGGATCCGCGGGAAGCTCGACGAGGCCGAGGCGGCGTACCGGCAGGCAGCCGAGCTCGGCCACGAGCCGCAACCAGGACTTGCGCTGGCCTGGCTGGCTCGCGGTCGGACGTCGGCGGCGATTTCGGCGGTCCGCCGGCTGCTCGCCGAGGCACACGACCCGGTGCACCGGTCCTGGATGCTTCCCGCGGCCGTGGAGGTCCTGGTCTCGGCACGACTCCTTGATGAAGCCCGCCAGAATTCCGACGAGCTCACCGGCATCGCGTCGGCATTTGGCAACTCTGCACTTCGGGCGATGGCGGCGTACGCCGCGGCTAACGTCGAGCTGGCCTCCGGAGAGCTGGAGGACTCACTCAGTCATGCCCGAGGGTCACATCGCCTCTGGAGCGACATCGGAGCGCCATACGAGGCCGCCCGGGCCAGGATGCTGGTGGCTCGGGCTATGCGCGAGCTTGGTGATGAGGATTCGGCGACAACGGAGCTTGCGGTTGCCCGCCGCGCCTTTACCGAGGTGGGTGCGGCGCCTGCGGCTCACGAGGTCGACCGGCTCCTGGGGCGGGCGCGGCCGGGCGGTCTCACCGAGCGTGAGGTGGAGGTCCTGCGACTGGTGGCCGAGGGGTCCAGCAACCCCGACATCGCACGCGCACTGGTGCTGAGCCAGAAGACGGTTGAGCGACATCTCAGCAACATCTTCATCAAGCTCGACGTGCCGTCCCGGACGGCCGCGGCGGCGTACGCACATGATCACGGGCTGATGTCATGAGCTGAAGACCCGCCTTCCCGAACATCGCGTCTGGCCGAAGATCCTCATGTGAGCCAGAGCTCAACTGGATTCTGACAACTCGTCGGTGAGGGCCCAGCGCAATGCGTACATGGCCGACCGGCCCAGCGGTCGGATCAGGGCGCGTTCGGTGATCGGCAGTGTCGGCAGGAACAACGCCGTCCGTGCCCAGCTCGGCAGGATCGAGACGGCGCTGATGGCCAGCAGGTGATAGCCGGCTCGCGGGAAGCCGCTAAACGGCGGGTGGAGGAGGAGGAGACTGCTCGCCTCTCGGGCGGGACCGGAGCCGCTGAGTTCGGGGCGGTAGCTCTCCATGATCGCGGTCAACCCAGTTACGGTCGTGGGCGGGTCGATCAGGCCCAACTGAGCCGCAACAAAGCCTGTTTGGCGTACATAGTCATCTGCTGCCGCCGGCGTCAACGTCTCGGCGCCAAAGGCCTCAAATGCCTTGAGGAAGCTGTCCACCTCGGCCACGTGGACCCACATGAGCAGGTGCGGGTCGTCGGCGGAGTACGGCCTGCCGTCCGGAGTTTGCCCGTCACTCGGCGATGGATCGCTCGTACGGCGGCGATCGCGCGTTCGGCGTCAGGCACCGTGCCGTAGGTGGTGAACGCGACGTACCTGCTGGTGCGCCGGAATCGTCCCCAGAAGTCGCGGCGAAAGCCGGCATGTTCAACGACAGCCTGCAGCGCTACCGGATGGAGCGCCTGGAGGAGTAGCGCACGAATCCCCCGATGAACATCGACGTATCAGCATGGACGCGCCAGATCGCGTCCTGCTCGCTAAACCAACGCTCGCCGGTTCGCCATATCTCGGCATGCTGCGCCTCGAAGTCACCGGCAACGCGTTCCCGCACAGATTTCGCGATGCGGGCACGCGGGTTGACGCAGTGTCCCGATCACCACATAGCGGAGCGTATGCGCCTCGGGAAGGGCGCGACGCAGATGTGAACCTGTGCGGCCAGTGCGCTAGGTCTTTGGCGGCACTTTGCCGGCGTCAGGGACGATGATCCACATCACCAGGTAGATCACGAGTCCTGATCCGCCGAACACAGCCAGTACGAGGAAGAGCGCCCTGATCAGCGTCGCGTCGACGTTGAAGTATTCGCCTAGGCCGCCACAGACACCGGCCACCATGCGATGGGTTCTACTGCGGTACAGCTTGCGGGGTTCCTCCATTGGCTGCCCTTCCTCGATTGTCCGTAAGGTCCATGTTGCCCCAATCAAGGCAGGTAGTGATTGATCAGGGGGCGAGAGGGTTGATCCAGTTGATCTCGCCAAAGCGTGCGAAATCCGAATCCACGGAGACCACGGGCACGCCGTGTTCGATGGCGAGCGCTGCAAGCTGGGCATCGGTGACCAGATTGCCGCGGATATCCAGCTCGTTGATCAACTTTCCGAGGATCCGAGCGGTTCGCTCCGTGGCTTCAGGGATCCAGCAGTTGGGCGCTGCCAGCCATTGCTCGACGACGGTCCACGCGCTGTCAGAAGAGAGTGGGCGGGAGAACACCCTCGGGTGGGTGGCGATACGGAGAAAGGCCCCAATGGTTTGCCAGGGCAGCGCTATGCGGTGAGGGCCGGTGAAGGCACTACGGATCCATTCTGCGCACTGAATATGCTGACGCGAGCTCTTGTCGACCGAGTAGAGCAGGACGTTTGCGTCAAGAAGCATGCGCGCTGCCTGTTGGCCGACCGGCCTCGTCGAGCAGATCGAGCACATCGGCCACATCGGAAAGATCGACCAGCGCTCCCATGTCGTGCGACACGTGCTCGTAGTGGTACTCCTGTCGAGTCGTTCGGAATCCGGCCCGAGCCAATTCGTTCACCGCGGCGGACAGTCCTAGGCCGCGCTCCCGCTGAAGCTTCGCCACCTCGCTCGCGACGTCGTCGTCGAGATTGATTGTCGTCCTCATGTTTCCATTTATGGCATCGTGATGCAGATTGAGACACATCTTGATGCGCGGATCGTGAAGTATAGGTCAGAGGCGGGTGCCGGCCCCAAACGGCTGCAACAAGATCGATTGGTCCTGTGCGGCCAGCTCTTGAACCTCAAGAGGCTCGGGACCGTCCTCATCCAAAAAGCGTGCAGAATCTGCGTCCCGGGACATCACCTGCATGGAATCGCAAAGAATGGACAACGTATATCCAGACAACCAGTTGCTGAACGTACGATATATAAAATTCTCATCCCCCTTTCATGCCACACTAGTGGAATTAGAGGGTGACCAAGTTTCACTCGAGGGTCTGAGGAATCAGGCGGGCCGATGACAACCATTACCGTTGAAGCGGTCGAACTAACCAAACACTACGGCGCGTACACCGCCGTTGAGGATGTCAGCTTTTCGGCATCCCGGGGCGAAATCTTGGGGCTCCTCGGGCCCAATGGCGCTGGCAAGACGACGACGATTCGGCTGCTGACCACGGTGCTCGAGCCCGATAGCGGCACGTTCTCCATCGCCGGTCACCCATCAACCGCGCCGACTGAGATCAGGCGATACGTAGGCGTGCTTCCCGAGAGCAGCGGCTATCCAAGCCATCAGACTGGCAGCGAATATCTGCGCTTTTACGCCCGCCTTTACGGCCTGAGCCGCAGCACGGCGCGCAGTGTGAGTGCCGAACTGCTCGCAGCAGTTGGGCTCGAGGAGCGTGCCGGCTCACCGATCTCTAGCTATAGCCGTGGTATGCGGCAGCGGCTCGGCATCGCGCGGGCACTCATCAACGACCCCCCGGTCGTGTTTCTCGACGAGCCGACGCTCGGGCTCGACCCGGCCGGTCAGGATCAGGTTCTCCGCCTCATTCGCACCATCGCAAGAACCCGCGACGCGACTGTGGTGCTGAGCACGCACTTGCTGCCGGAGGTAGAAGAGGTCTGTTCCAAGGTCGTGATACTCAACCACGCCAGGGTCGTGGCGTCCGGCAGCGTCGGAGAGGTAATCCGGACTGCCTTGATTGAGCAGTCCGCCGAGCTGCGCGTGCCGCTTGATCTCACCGAGCGAGCCCGGCAGGTGCTCACCGGCTTCTCAGACCTCACCATTGCCCAGATCGAAGAGCAGCCCGGTGTGTTGAAGCTCTCGGTGGGTACGCCTGGGAATACCTCAGGTGCTGGGTCCAACGGCGTCATGAACGCTGCCCTCACAGCAGTCACCGGAGCAGGGATTCCAGTCCTCCGTTTTGAGCTGGAAGGTGCGCGCTTGTCCGATGCCTTCCTCAAGATGACCAGCGAGGCTGTTGCATGACGCTGCAAGTCGCCCCTGCCATTGACACGCGCCAGGATCTGCGAGCCCGCCAAGGCGAATCCGGCTGGCTCGTGGTCGCCGAGCAGGAGTGCCGGGACTTGTGGACGAGTGGACGCGGGTTGATCTTGCTCTTCCTGTTCAGCGTTCTGTTGAGCGCTGTGACCTACTTGACGTCGACCAACCTGGCCCTGAACTTTCTTGAGCAACGTGAGTCAGTCAACCTCGTCCTGCAGTTCGCGGTCGCTGTCGGCGTTCTGGCCACTCTCATCGTGAGCGCTGATGGGATCAGCGGGGAGCGCGAGCGCGGAACGCTGGAGACGCTACTGGTCACGCCGGTTTCCCGACGATCGATCATTGCCGGCAAGCTCATCGCCGCTTTGACGCTGTGGTTCGCCACATTCCTCATCAGCATCCCGTACCTGTGGGTGCTCGGACGCGAAGTGGGCATCTTGGGCCCGGCGCTGGCACTGGGCTGCTGCGTCGGGACCTTACTGGCTATCGGCCTCGGTTCGATCGGGCTGTTGATCAGTGCAGCGTGCAACTCGAACAAGACCAGCATCGTTGCCAGCATCTTCCTGTTGCTGATCTTGTTCGCACCGACTCAACTCCCCAGCGGATTGCCACAGGGCGGGTTCTTTGAGGTGCTGCTGCGAGCCAATCCGGTCGCCTCAGGGCTCACCTACATCTCATCGCTTCTGGTCGAGGGCCACAGTTGGACGCAGGACCTGTCCTACCTGATCACGCCGCTGCTGACGGCGATCATCGCAGGAGGCGCGCTCATACTCGCGGGCCCACGGCTGGTACGGCTGACGCGAGGGGTGAATGGAGGATGAGGAAGCTGCTCTTCATCGGACCTCTGGTCTGTGCACTGACCTGGTTCGCGGCGCCTGCCCTGGCGGCAGAGCCGTTGAGCGTGCAGGTGACCGCCGAACCCGCTCAGATCGAGACGGTACTGGGCGGCCGTTTCATGATCACAACCGAGGTCACCAACACCGGCGCTGCGCCCAGCGGCGAAGTCCTGGCGCACTTGAACGTCGCAAGCATCGAGGGCAGCGTCTACGTCGATCCGGAGGACTGGTCGTCGGATCGTAGCCAGGAACTATCCCTGCAGCCGGGCGAAAGCCAGAAACTCTCCTGGGAGCTCCAGGCGGTCAACGCCGGCCACTTCGCCGCCTACGTCGCCGTCGTGCCGTACGGCAGCAATGTTGCCGGCCACGAGGACCTCATGATCAGTCCGCTCGTCAATATCGCGGTTGCAACCAGGTCGACATTGACCGCACAGGGTGCCCTGCCCATTGTCATTTCCATCCCGTTGGTTCTCGGCCTGGCCGCCGCCGGCGTTTTCTTCGGGGCTCGCCGTCGAGGCTCGAATCGATGAAGCCGGACTCATAGTGCCGCTGCCCGACCGCCAATCGGTTCCCGAGCAAGGGGACAAGGCAGGGCCGCCGGCGGTGTCGGTGATCATCGCGACCTACAACGCACGCCCACTGCTCGCGGGCGCCCTGGATTCGCTCGCTGCCCAGAGCCTGCCCGCACATCTGATCGAGGTCCTTGTTGTCGACGACGGCTCTACCGACGACACCTGGCGCTATCTCAGTGAGCTGCTGGGTGAGCGATCAAACCTCAAGATCTTCCGGCAGCCGCACACCGGAGGTCCGAGCGCTGGTCGCAACCGTGGCCTGTCCGAAGCCACCGGGGCGTACGTGTTCTTCCACGACGCAGACGACTACCTTGGCCCGGACGCGCTGCGGCGGCTTCTCAAGTTGGCCCGGCAGCAGGACTCCGACATCGTCGTCCCACGAGTCAGTTGGTTCGGCAAACCAGGTGCTGCGCTTCCTTCGAGACGAACGGTGCTTGACGCGGACATTGTGGAGGACGGAGTCTGGCGCGCTCTCACCCCGCATAAGTTGATCAGACGGTCGCTGATCGAACAGCTTGGTCTGCGATTCTGCGAGGACATGGTGCAAGGTGAGGACCAGGTGTTCATGGCAACCTGTCTTTTTGCTGCCCGCAAGATCAGCATCCTTGGGGGAAAGGACCTCTATAGCCGGCGCCTGCTGCCCGACCGCAGCAACTTGTCACGCCAACGCCAGACCCTCACCAACAAGCAGCTCACCACTGCCCGGATGGTTGGGCTGGTTGTCGCCAACACTTCACCGGGCCAGCGTCGGGATCACCTGCTCCGTCGAGTCTTCGTACGCACCCTTTCGCCGGCTCTGAACCGCCCGTTCATGACTGCCAGCTCCCAGGAGCGGAAGGAATTCCTCGAGGTTATGCAAGCAGAGGTCTTTCCTTACATGCCGTATTCGGTGCTAGGCGAACTTGGAGACATGCAACGGCTGCGGATGATCACCGCGGAGATCGGCACGGCTGAGGATCTTGTCGAATTCAACCGGGTGCTGCGTCAAGGGGTCAAACAGGGTGAGGGTGGCGACCTTCCGACCTACACGCTCGGGCCGCATCTCGACCAGCTATTGAGTGTCGCGGACCGCCAAGTCGAAGCGCCGCGGCCCAACCTTCAAGATCAGCGCTCGGCGCTTCTTGCGCGACTTGTTCGGTCCGTCAGCGTACGACGCCAAAACCGCCGGTCCATTCGATATGCTCGTTCGCCGCGAGCTTGAGCTGGAGGAAGCCCATCGCCTCAAGTTCACGGGCCCGGCTTAATGCGCCTGCGTCGATGGCATCCAGACCGCCGGCCTGAACGGCTGAAATGAAGGTCGCCTTCGCGTCGGCATCGTCGCCGGCGACGAGAACGAGGGTCGTGTTCGGGCCCACGTTTTTCGCGCTGAGTGTGGCCGCAAAGTTCGTGTTGAACGCCTTGAGCACCCGGGAGTAAGGCAGCTCATCGGCCAGCTCCGCTGCGGCCGAGCTGTGGGCAGGCACGACCAGCGAGTCGAAGGTCTCGGAGTCCACAGGATTGGTGACGTCGACGACGATCTTGTCGGCAAACCTGTCGGCGTACTCCTCGAGAATGTCCTTCAGGGCCGGATGTGGGACGGCCAGGACGACGATGTCGCCGTTCACCGGTCCAGGCGGGTCGGAGCTGCGAATGTGATCGACCGTGGCGCCGCCCGCGGTTAACACGTCGCCGATCGCGGTCCCCATCGCGCCCTTGCCGAAGATGGTGACACTTGTCATGGATTTCCCCTTTTCACTTGAGACCGCATGACTGAACGTTGCGCGAAGATCGTACTGAGTGCGCAGCGCCACTGGGATTCAGGGCCCCACGACTAACACCTACGGGGTCACGAGCTGGCGCGTACCGTCGGTGTATGCAGGGCGCTGCGGAGTACCGCCACCGGAAGCGCCGGTCCGACCGTGCTGTGCTCGGCGGATTGTGTCTGATCGTCGTCGCACTATTGGTCAGCTCACGTGAGCTGGCACCTGCGCTTGCGACGACGCTAGCCGCGATTGTCGGCTTCGGGCTTCTTATGTACGGCGTGCACGTAGCCTGGCTGGTGTTTTACGACCGCGAGCCGGACGGGCCATCCAGCTAATCACGCCCATCCAGCTGATCATGCCTGGTCAGGCAGGTGTCGAGGCGCCGTGCAACAGCCGCTCTACAAGGTCGTCGTCCACCTGCGCGAAGAAGGTCCCCACGACGTCCTCGATCTCGTTGAACCCTTCAGCGCAGAAGAGCAGCGGCTGGTAGTGCGTGATGTCGTAGGTCTGAACGCCCATTCGTCCCACGTCCAGCGGGTGCAACTCGGCTTGCTCGACCTGCTGAATCTCCCCGTAGGAGGAGAGCAGACCGGCGCCGTAGCTGTGGACTTCGCCGTGCTCACGTACCACACCGAACTCCAGGGAGAACCAGAAGACCTTCGAGACAAACTCCAACGCCTCGGTGGTTTGCACCCGCCGAGCTGCCTGCCCGGCCAGCCGGTAGAGGGCCGCGAAGCGATCGTGCGCCAGGCAATTGCCGTGGCCGACGACTTCGTGAATAACGTCGGGCTCTGGTGTGTAGAGCGGCACCGAGTGATGGCGAATGTACTGCGTGGAGTGGAAGATGCCGTCGGCCAAGGTTCCGTAAAACTCAAGCAGCGGCACTAGCCCGGCCGCGGGCACGTACTGGAAGCCCGTGAGCGGCTTGAGCAGCTCATTTACCTCGACGAGCTGCGGGATCTTGTCCTCGGGAAGTTGGAGTCGCTCCTTGCCCTCCAGGTATGCGGCGCACGCGAGGCGCTGGTGGAGGTTGTGAAGCTCGGCGCAGACAATGCGCCAAACCTCCTGCTCGGCGTCGGTGTACGTCGCGATTGGTGGGGGTGTGCCGGGCTGCCAATCCATGGCGAGCGCCGCTAGAGCGTTGCGTCGGGTCCGATACTCCGGGTCGACTGCACCTGGATGGTCCTCACCCAGGTGAACGGTGACGTCGTCGCCTGAGCGCGTCACCGGTGCGTAAAGCTGAGCTTCTTCGAACATCGCTGCCTCCGGGTTGTCCGGGCGTCGCACAGCGCGCCGTCGTTGTGGTTGCTGTCGGTCTGGGTGTCAGATCAACAGCCGGTTGGGCGGATTTTGTGGTCCACGAACCAGGGTAGTCACACGGTCCCGACCTCCCTGCAGAAACCCACGTGCACGTTCGTTTCCCTCACTCTGCACATGTTGCAACCCATGTATCGCGCTCGAAACCTACGTGTGCGTGGGTTCGGACAGTCGCTGTCAGCGAGCCACATTCACGAGTGAGCGGTCATCGGTGGTGCGGCCAGCGATGTGCCGTGCAATGTAGGAAGCGTCGCGTCCGACGCCACCGACCAGTGATGAAGCGGCCGAGCTGAGAAAGAAGAGTCCGATGAAATAGAGACCCGGCTCGGCAGCGACCCCACGGTCGTGGACCGGGTGACCCTCTTGATCAAAGACGTCGAGGTGGACCCAATCGAACGCTTCACGATAGCCAGTGGCCCACACGACGTTCGCCACGTCAACTATCTGCCCGTCTTCCATGACCGGCTTGCCGTCGCGGACAGCAACCGTGCGCGGGAGGCGTACCACTCCAGCGGTGTCCAGATCCTTAGGCTTGACCCGCCCGAGCGGGACCGTCATCTTTAGCAGGCGTGGTCGCACCCGCCGTCCGATCGGGTTGGTCACGCTGATGACTCGGGAGATGTAGAACCAGAAGGGTGGGGTGAAGAGCCGATCGACCTTGCTCCCGGGGCGGGTTGGTTCGTTGCCGGGGTGCCGGCCCGAAAGCCACGTCCGATGCGTAGCGGAGGCGTCGAGCGCGATCTCCGCTCCTGAGTTTGCGGCGCCCACCACGAGCACATCACCGTCGCGCAGCTGAGACGGCGTCCGGTACTGACTCGAGTGGAGCTGGATGATGCCGGCATCGAGCTCGTCGGCGAAGTGAGGCACATACGCCGCCTGATGGCCCCCGGTCGCGAGCACGACATTGTGCGCCTCGAACCGGTGATCATTTGCGATGACGACGAATCGATCGGCATTCCTGGTGATCGCTTCGACCTGCAGACCCCGTCTCACAGGAAGATCAAATCGGGTGGCGTACGTCTCGAGGTAGTCGGCCATGTCGTCCTTCGTGGGGAACCGGTTCCGCGGCCCCGGAAAGTCCAGACCAGGCAAGGCGCTGAGGTACGCCGGCGTGAACAGCTGCAGCGAGTCCCAGCGTTTCCGCCAAGAGTCGCCGGTCTGCTCATTGGCGTCCAAGATCACAAATGATCGGTTTCCTTGGGCAAGGTAGTAGCCGACGGCAAGGCCAGCCTGGCCCCCGCCGACGATGACAGTCTCGACCTGCTCGGTCATAAGGCGACAGTAGGAGTCTCAATACCGGTCCGGCATCGCTGAAATCCCTCATCTTCGTTGCAGAGGAATGGTCAGATCTGACCATCTCGGGTGGGGTCAGATGAGGCTTTGATCGAGAGCGAAGGCCGTGGCCGCGGTCCGTGATGAGACGCCGAGTTTGCTGAAGATGTTCTGCAGGTGCCGGGCCACAGTGTGCTCGCTGATCATCAATGTCGAGGAGATTTCCCGGTTGGTCCGCCCCGTTGCCACGAGGCTGAGAACCTGCACCTCGCGGGCCGTAAGTCCGCTCGGGTAGCTCCGCTCCGGGGAGTCGATCAATTGTCGCAGCCTCTCGGCATCCGGTGCCGCACCTAGCTTTTGAAAGACCTGGCCGACGGCGTCGAACTCGATCTCTGCACTATCGGCATCACCAACCTCCCGGCAGGCCTGCCCGACCAGGACGCGGGCCCGCGCTGACTCATAGGGAGCGTCCATCTGCCGCCACATCGACACCGCCCGACGGAGGTGGATCAATGCACCCGCCGGATCACCTTGTGCGAGCAACACAGCGCCCGTCGCATCCGCGGCCGCGGCGCGGAGAAAGGGCGCCCCGAGCGCCTCGGCGATCGTGACCAGCTCGTCAGTCGCATCCTGGGCGGCGCCGAGATGGTGTCCAGCCAACATGATCCGGACGTACGCGGGAAGCACCCGGCACCGGCTGGGGCGATCCGAGGCTTCGTCGAGTGCCCGTTTAATGGCGGCGGCCGCGACACTGACGCGCCCCGCTGCGAGCCGCAGTAGGGCGAGACCTGGCTGAGGCTGTCTCCCGAACTCCGCGACGCGACGGTAGGCCAGCTCGGCCTCGGTGAACTCGCCCCGCAGACGTTGCACCTCGGCCAGCTGGTAATAGGCGTTGGCGATTGCCGGCCGTCCCGCGAGTCGATCGCACGCTTGGATCGCTTCGTCCAAGGCTCGAGCCCAGTCGCCGTGCAGCTGCGAAATCTCAGAGCGGTGCACTAGGCACTGGCCCGCGTACGGAACGAGGTCGGGTTGACCGTCGCACCACCGGGTGAGCGCTGCAGTCCACTCCTGAGAGCGGCGCAGGTCGTACGCCTCCTGACAACCCTCGATCACATTGCAGTAAGCGAGTCCCGTAAGAGCCGGCAAGAGCTGATCGGTGGTCACCGAGACCATGGCCTCATCGAGCAGGGCCAGACCGGCCTTGGTCTCCCCCCGGGCGAGCCGGGCACGTCCCTGGAGGATGAGGGCCATGGCTGCCAGGTCAGCGTCGCCGAATCGTTCTGCGACTTCAAAGGATTGGGTTGCGGCGGCGAGCATTGCGTCATGATCGCCCGCGGCGGCGTGATCGAACGCTGCGAGCAGGAGCAGGAAGCCACGTTCGGGACAGTCGACCCCCTCGCGTTCGATGAGGCGTTGGGCGCGGCTCAGCCAACCGGCTCCAGGCCCGGATTCACCGGCTATTGCCAGCATGGCGCCGAGCCAGCCGGCACACCGGGCGGCTGGCAGCAGCTCGCCCGCATCGAGATGAGCACGATATGCCCGGCCCATGGTTAGGGCGAAGTCCTCATCGCGTCCGGTGAGGTGCGCAGACCAGGCGAGCAGCCACAGGTCGGCAGCATTGAGTGGCTCGATCTCGTCGGCTTGGGACAAGGCGTCGAAGGCGGCGATCCACACTCGCCGCCCGTAGTAGTCGCGGCCGCGTTCCCGTAACTCGGAGACTGGCGGCTCGACTCGGTCCATCGTGACCTCCACGACCGAAGCGTAAGCAGTACGCAGCTTCGCCGGTTCTGGTCTCTGCTGACCGGGCCCGAAGTCTCCAAGTCCCAAGTGTCACGGAGCTTCCTCGGCCTTCCGAGAATGCGGCCTCAGTAGCCGCAGCAATTGTCAACGGGCGGTTACGGAGCCCGCCGGACTGTACGGGACGGGCATGACCACACACTTTGCCGAGCTGACGCGCGCCGCTGAGGCTCTGTGGATGGCTTATCCGAGGAAAAGTGCGCACCTATGGCCCGGTTCGATCCCCCTACACCAGGCCAGAAGTGCGCACTTTCCAGGAAGACTGCAGCTAGGAGCCAAGGCTCAGGAAGCCAGCGCCTTCTGCTTGAGCTGGTCGAACTCCTGCTGGGTAATAGCGCCGCTGTCCAGCAGGCTCTTCGCCGACGCGATCTGGTCGGCGGGGCTCGCGCCCTGAGTGGCAACCGACTTGATGTATTGGTCGGTGGCGGCCTGTGCTTCCTTCATCTGTCCCGCCTGCCGCTCGGCCATACCCCTGCCGCGGGCGACCAGGTAGATGATGAGCGAGAGGAATGGAAAGATGATCAAGAAGATGATCCACAGCGCCTTCCACCAGCCGCTCAGATCTTTGTCTCGGAACAGATCAGCGATGACCTGGAACAGCACGAACAGGTAACACACGAAGAAGAAGCTCCAAACCAGGAGCCAGAAGAAGTCCCAGAAGTCCATTACGCCAACCTTCCGCTTGAGTCGAGGAGAGCTGGGGCGCGCCAGCCGCGACTCACTCTAGGGCATGTGCTTTGCTTCATCTGGAGATCGGATGCATTCGCTCAGCTGATCTCATCGATCACCCATGGAGGGTGATTCCACTCCGCGCTGGTTGGTGAGAGCATCGGGTCAAAGTTGGCGACGAACGGACGTACGACGCTGCAGATCTGCGCGTCGGCTGGCGTGGAAGGTGGAACATGACACAGCAGGACATGACCGAGCAGGGGATGGCAGCACGGGATCATGGCCCGATCGACTATCTGGCCGTGGAATTCCCAGAAGCCAGAATGAGAGGAGAAGGTCTCGCCGCCCTTCTCGACCTGGTCGACCGCGGCATCATTCGGATCCTCGACCTTAGAGCCGTCACGCGTGAGACCGACGGTACGTTCAACGCGGTCGCGATAGCTGATCTCGATGGCGATGGGACTCTCGACCTTGCCGTTTTCGAAGGTGTCGAGTCCGGGCTGATAGATGACGACGACCTTCGGGAGGCCGCCGACCTCATCGAGCCCGGGAAAGTCGTGGCCCTACTCATGTACGAGAACACCTGGGCGATTCCTTTCGTCTCGGCCATGAGGCGGGTCGGCGCGGAGCTCATCGCCAGCGGCCGCATTCCGGCCGACGAGGTTATCGCAGCGCTCGACGCACTCGAGGCTGAAGAGGCGCAGGTTCAGGCGACGTAGAGAAGGAGAGAGGACTAACAATGGGACTCATTCGTGGAGTAGCGCGAACTGCGGTGATCGCTGGCACGGCGACTACGGTGTCAAATCGGGTATCACGACGGCAGGCCAATAAGTGGGCGGCTCAAGACGAGCAGCAGTCAGCCCAGGACGAGCAGGCGGCAAAGGCACAGGCGTACGACCAGCAGCAGGCGGCGCAGCAGCAGGCGTATGCGGCTCCGCCGCCGCAGCCTGCTGCACCAGCCGCACCGGCCCAGGACGACATGCTTGATCAGCTGCAGAAGCTGGGAGAGCTCAAGGCGGCCGGAGTTCTTACCGAGGAAGAGTTCGCCGCACAGAAGGCGAAGATTCTCGCTGGCTGACGAGGGGCAGGTGTTGTGAATAGTTTCGGGGATTTCTTTTGGCTGCTGGTGTGGGCCTTCGTTTTCGGCTGCTACTTGGTCGTGCTGTTCCAGGTTGTGGTCGATTTGTTCCGTGATCAGGACCTCAGCGGCTGGTGGAAGGCAATTTGGATCATCTTCTTGATCATCGTGCCGTTCTTGAGCGTTCTGATCTATGTCATCGCCCGGGGCAGGGGGATGGCCGAACGTCATCTGGAAGCGCAGGGTCGCAGCCAACACCCTGAAGCGTATGTGCCGCCGCCGATTATCAGCATGTCCAACAACCCGGCTGATCAGATCGCCTCAGCTCAGACGCTGCTTGACCAGGGCGCGATCACTCAGGCCGAGTTCGACCAGCTGAAGCAGAGAGCGCTCGCCTAGTAATTCAGCGCTAGCGGGCGTACCTGTCAGCCGGTCGGCCGCGGGCGTAGCTCTCGTCGCATCAGCAGCCGCGTCGGCGAGCGGCGCACCACCTCGCGGAATCCTGCCCGCTCGTACAGATTCCGTGACCCGAAGAACATGAAGTCATCGTGGCTGCGTTCCGGCTTGTCCACTGGATAGGCCTCGAGCATCCGTACGCCCTGCTCTCGCGCATAGTCAACGGCGCCGGCCAGCAGCTTGTGTTGGTAACCCTCGCCTCGGTGCGTCTTGGCGACGAAGGTGCAGACAATCGACCAGACCGGCGTGTCGTCGACGGCCTTCATGACACGCGATCGCTCAAGCTTGCGGTAGTCCTCGCGGGGCCCGAGACTGATCCACCCGACTGGGAGACCGTCGACATAACCGACGAGGCCCGGCACGACGCCGGAGCGGACCAGCCCGTGGAGCTCCCCCTTGTTGCCGGGACCGTCCGCTTTACCGACGCCTACCGGGCCCGCCTTCCGGTAATAGATGCACCAGCAGCCACGCACAATCGAGCCACCGGGCAGGTCGAACAGCTCCTCGAGGTCAGCCCATGTCTGGTTCGTCAACGGTCGTACCTCAAACATGGCTGCAGTCTGGCACCGATCACGTAAGGTGCGGACGTGAAGCCGTTCCTGATGCTCGCGATCCGAGCCGAGGATGTCGCAGCCGACGATGAGTACGCCGCCATGTTGCGCTGTACCGGTCTCGACGATGGCCAGCTGCAACGGATCCGAATGGAGCAGACCGAGCTCGGTCCCGTTGATTTTGGTCAGTGGTCGGGAATCATTCTCGGCGGAGGGCCGTTTCAGGCCAGCGATCACGAGGAGATCAAGTCCGCGACCCAGCGGCGAGTGGAAGCCGAGCTGGCGGCCTTGCTGGATGACGTTGTGGAACGCGATTTTCCTTTCCTGGGCGCGTGCTACGGAATCGGAACGCTCGGCCGGCACCAAGGTGCAGTTGTCGACCGAACTTACGCCGAGCCGATCGGTGGTATCCGAATCAAGGTCACCAGGGCGGGGCAGGAGGATCCACTCTTCGAGCGTGCCGGATCGTCCTTCGGCGCGTACGCCGGTCACAAGGAGGCGATCAGTAAGCTGCCGGCACACGCAGTGACGCTGGCGTACTCGGAGCGGTGCCCGGTGCAGGCTTTTCGCATTGGCAGACGGGTCTACGCCACCCAGTTTCACCCTGAGCTTGACCTGGACGGTCTGGCCACTCGGATCGAGGTCTACAAGTACGCCGGCTACTTCAAGCCCGAGGAAGCTGATGTCGTCCTGGCAGCGGCGCGAGCGAGCGGAGTTACCGAGGTCCCCAACATCCTCGAAGGGTTTGTGGAGCTGTTCGCGCGCCGCTAGTGTCGCGCGCCGCTAGTGCTGCCGAGGCTGCTACAGCTCAGTGAGTCCGACGCCGAGGATCACGACGCCGATCATGAACATCATCGACGATGTCAGGATGCGACCGTTACGAGCCAGCCAGTCGCGAGCCGCGATGAGCCTCGGCTCCATCCGTCGTGGCGCTATCAGCGACGCGGTGATCGGTACGACGACGGTCGAGGTGGCGATCACCGTGTATACCGATATCAGCAGAGCGGTCTCAGCGGCGTCCACAGCGGCAGCGTGCAGGGCAAGCCCTGCAGCGATCCCGAGGAGCAGCCCTTTCGGTCGGAGGTCGAGGAGCACGGCAATCCCGAAGGTAGCCAGCGCTCCGAATGAATCGACTGCGGAAAGCCAGCGCGGCAGCCCCGTCTGCTCGCTCCGAGAGCCTCGTCGCAAGTTGACTACGCCGAGCACGATCAGAGCTGCTCCGATCAAGATCTGAAGTACGGCGATAACCGGATCAGTGCCCCTACGCGACGGCTCAGGAAGAGTCGAAGCGGCGAGCAAACTGAGGATGATCACGGCCGCCACACCAGTCACCCACCCAACAAGAAAGGGGAGCGCCGTCCGATTGCGATTGGGCGACAGCAAGATCAAGATCGTTGCAGTGATCGGCACCGAGCTGATCGCGACTGCGACCGCGATCGGGAGCAGCCCACCGAGTGCCTGCCACATCGCGCTCGATCGTCCCCTCACTGATGACTAAGTCGCCACGCTAGCGGACCGAGCCGATACCGGATCGCGAATCGGGGTAGACCGCGCGCCCCGGAGGGAGGGAGGGGGACCTGGGGCCGGCTGAGAACGTAAGAGGCTTGAAACTCGGCGAATCGCAGTGGTGAGCCAAACGCCAAACGCAACTGCGGTCGTTCTCAGCCGGCCCCAGGTCCTCCGCGACTGACAGGCCGACGTAGCTCGAGCAGCCCGTCTGATCCAAGATCGATTCGTGACCCGAAGGGGCGGCTCACCCTGTCCAGCACGGTTCTGAGCCATTTGGCGTCCCGATGCGAGGCTCGGTGCAACCGCATCTGGCGTGCCTGCAGCGGCGCCATGCGCAGTTCGACGAGCTCTCCTGACGTCGGATCCAGACGCGGTAGGTAGAGCAGACGAAGATCATGCCGATACTGCTCGTGACCGCCGATGCCCTCGTAGTCATCGATCAGATCCCCGCAGCCGTACAAAATCAGCTTCCCGCGATAAACCTCGATGGGCCGGGGATGATGCGAGGAGTGTCCATGCACCACATCGACGCCCCCATCGATGAGGCGGCGCGCAAAGCGGACCTGGTCGGCTGCTACGCGGTAGCCCCAATTGCCTCCCCAGTGTGCTGAAATCACTGCGAGGTCACCAGGCTGCCGCGCATCTTGCACCTGGCGGCAAAGCCCATCCGCAGCTGCATCGCTGAGCGCGGCGACGACGTGTACGCCGGGACTGTTGTCTGTGGCCGCCCACTCGTATGGCACACCGCTGGACGGCGAACCGAAGGCAAAAACCAGGACCCGTCCGCCCATCCTCGGGATCGCGACGATCGCCGGCGACTGAGCCTCCCGCAGCGATCGTCCGGCGCCCGCGCTCGTCAGTTCAGCTGCGGAGAGCACGTCGAGCGTTTCAAGCAGACCTCGCCGACCGAAGTCCAGTACGTGGTTGTTGGCCAGGACACAAACATCGGGTCGGACCGGGGCCAGCGCTTGGGCGTTCGCAGGATTCATCCGGTAGTGGACCCCCTTGCCCGGGACGTAGTCGTCACTTGTGGTGATGCTGGTCTCCACATTGATGATCCGGGCGTCGCAGTTGGCGTGCTCGAGCAGGTCCAAGGTGTCTCCCCAGGGCCATGACCAATCGACCGGTTGCGGAATGCTGCCGTTCGCCCTGGTCGCGAAATCAACGTAGGTCCGCGCGTCACGCACACTGTGCTCGTACAGGGTCGGGTCTCCAGGGTGCGGGAGGATCTGGTCCACCCCGCGCCCGAGCATCACGTCTCCGCTGAGAAACAGCGTCAGCGCTTCCCGCGCCGACTTCGACGCAGCCTCGGACATCCTCTTCAGCGTAGAGCCTTGGCCGTGGGCAGAGCTGTGAGGTGACACTGCCAGTCCGCGGATCGTGGGAAACTGACCGCATGGAGCTGCTAGACGAAGAGGTGCGGCACGCGATTGTCACCGCCCTACGCGACTCCGGTGCTGCGTTCGCGTTCCTGCACGGCAGCACTGCACGAGGCACCGCTCAGGGTGACTCTGACATTGATGTTGCGGCGTGGTGGGCCTCCGATGCGCCGGCCTCGTTCGATGTGTTGCTCCCCACGCGAGTTGATCTCTTGGTACTCAACGGCGCACCCCTGGAGCTCGCGGGTCGGGTCGCTGTCGATGGTGTGCTTCTGTTCGACGACGATCCCCAGGCTCGTGTCCTCTGGGTCGCGCAGACACGCAAGATCTACTTCGACGAGCGGCCTCGGATCGAGCGCAGCCATCGGGAGTTTGCCGAAAGCCTTCGCCGTGGCCGGTAGTTGAGGAGGGCGATGGATACCGTTCTGGTCACCGGGGGTACAGGGCACCTTGGCAGAGACCTCATGCCTCGGCTCAAAGGTTCCTATCGCGTACGGGTGCTGGCTCGATCGCCGGGATCAGATCCCGATGTGCAGTGGATTCGCGGAGATCTCGCCACCGGTGAGGGTGTTGCCGACGCGCTCGCCGGCAGCCAGACGGTGATCCACGCCGCGACACTTTCGCCGGCCGCGCGCCGTGGGTACGTCGTACCCAAGGACCTATGGTCCAGCCCGTCCGAGGTTGATCGTGACGGCACGGCACAGCTCTTGGAGCAGGCGGCTGCTGCAGACGTCGGCCATATCATCTACGTCTCCATTGTCGGAATCGACAAGCCCCGCGTCCCATACCTGCGACGGAAGCTGGAGGCCGAATACCTGATCCGTCAAGGTCCAATCCCCTGGTCGATCGCCCGAGCGACGTCATTCCACTGGTTACTTGACCGCATGCTCGGCAAGATGGCGCGGATCCCCATGGTGCCGTTGCCAGACCTGCAGGTGGAGCCGGTGGACACGACTGACTTCGCGGACTATCTCGTCCAAGCCGTAGGCAACGGTCCGATTGGCCGCCTGGCCGACTTTGGCGGCCCAGAAGTCCTTACGTTCGCCGAGGCTTTCGACCAGTGGCGGCAAATCCGGCAGCGTCCCGTTCGCACCATGCGGGTCCCGCTGCCGTCAGCTGTCAGCAATGCTGCTGCGGCGATGTCGCTTAGCGAGCCAGGCAGCCCGCGGGGGTCGATCACCTGGGTCGACTGGTTGGGTGCTCACAGGCCGGAGTGAGAAGATCACTCGGTCGGCCGTCCGGATACTTAGCCCAGGCCGGGTGAAGAACTGCCGAGTTCGCCACAGGAAACTCGCGGCGCCTGATCTCAGGGCTGGCCGCCGGTAGCGTGTCAGCGTGGTAAACGCGCAAACGAACGCAGGGGCGCGCGTCGGACTGGTGCTTCCGACCTTGGCAGCCGCTCAGTTCGTGATGCTGCTCGACAGCTCGGTCATGAACGTGGCGATCGCGACGGTGGCCAAGGATGTCGGAACCACCGTCACCGGGATCCAGACGGCGATCACCATGTACACGCTGGTCATGGCGATGTTCATGGTCACAGGCGGCAAGCTCGGCTCGATGTACGGCCGGAAGCGCGTCTTCATGATCGGCTGCATCGTCTACGGCCTGGGTTCGCTGACCACGGCCCTGGCCCCCAACCTTCCGATACTGATCTTCGGCTGGTCATTCCTCGAAGGTATAGGTGCCGCGATGATCTTGCCGGCGGTGGTCGCTCTCGTGGCGGCCAACGTTGCGGTGGAGGGCCGCCCCAAGGCGTTTGGGCTGGTGATGGGCGCCGGGGCGATCGCCGTGGCACTCGGTCCGCTCATCGGCGGTTTCGCGACGACCTACTTCTCCTGGCGCTGGGTGTTTGTCGGCGAAGTCGTCGTCGTCGTATTCATCCTGTTCCTCGCCCGTCGGATGGACGAACCACCTCGTACCGAGCGGCTTCCACTTGACGTGATCGGCGCGACACTCCTTGCGATCGGGTTGGGGCTCGCAGTGTACGGCGTGCTTCGATCGTCGGACTGGGGCTGGGTGAGTCCGAAGGGCGACACTCCCGCCCCGGGCGGTCTCTCACTTACGTTGTGGCTCATCATGTTGGGCGGACTCACGGTGTGGGCCTTCTTCGAATGGGAGGCGCATCTGATCACGCAGGGACGTGAGCCACTGGTTCGGCCTTCGATCTTCCGCTATCGCGAGATGAATGCCGGGCTGACCATGTTCTTCGTGCAGTACCTCGTGCAAGCCGGCGTATTCTTCACGATCCCGCTGTTCCTCTCGGTGGCACTGGGACTGTCTGCGCTGGAGACCGGTGTGCGCATTCTCCCCTTGTCCATCGCGCTGCTGGCCGGAGCCGTAGGCATCCCGAGGTTCTTTCCGCGGGCATCACCTCGCCTGGTGGTCCGGCTAGGAGTGCTCGCCATGCTCGCGGGAACGGTAGTACTGATCGTCGCTCTCGAGCCGGATGCAGAGGCTGCGATTGTCACTGTCCCGTTACTGCTGATGGGCCTCGGAATGGGGGCTCTCGCTTCACAGCTGGGTGCGGTTACCGTCTCGGCCGTCCCTGACAAGCTAAGCGGGGAGGTAGGTGGTATTCAGAACACGGCGACCAACTTGGGCGCCGCGATCGGCACGGCGCTGGCTGGATCGATCATGATCGCCGCCCTGACGGCGTCGTTCCTGACGAGCGTCACCGAGAACCCGGACATCCCGTCGTCGGTCAAAGACCAAGCCAATGTCCAGCTCGCGACCGGGATTCCTTTCATGTCCGACGCGGACCTCAAAGCTGCGCTCGATGAGGCCGGGGTATCACCCGACGTCGCAGCAGAGGCGATCGAGGCCAATGACCAGGCACGGGTCGACGGACTAAAATCGGCCCTCAGCGTCTTGGCCCTGGTCGCCCTATCCGGCCTTTTCTTCGCGCGCGCTATCCCCAAGACACCGAAGTCAGTTCCTGAGGACTGAAATCACATTTCGTCGGCGTCTTCTTCGGCAGCAAGCTCACTCACCGCGAGAGCGAAACCGAGTGCCCTGCTGATCTTGGAGCTCGCCGAGACGATGCGCGCGGTGCCAACCACGGGCGCAAGCGTGACCAGAACCTGTTGGGCATCTTCCAACGTTAGGCCCTGTTCGGCGCCGGCGCCGAAGTGGAAGAGATAGGAAGCGGGTGCTGCGTCGAGGGCGACGAGAGCGGCGAACCGCAACAGAATCTGCGCAGCTGGGTCGAGATCGCTGGCCTCGACCGCGGCCTCCGTCATGGTGGCGAGTACATCGAGGACGGGCGTAGCAGGCTCATCATCATAGACGGGCACAGCCTCATCGGTCATTGGGGTGACTCCTTTTCCAGAGGTGTAATCGGATCCGAACCAGTCGGGTTCGCCTGAGGGGCCGACGTTATCGCCATGCAGCGATGACCCGCATCGCCCAGCACGGGTGATCTGGCGACCCAGCACAGTTACGTGCTATCTCCTATGGGTCACCCATAGCTAATATGAGGCGCGTGCCAGCGGATGCCGTCGCGCGCAAGCCCAGACGAGGCTACGTGTCGGGAGCGCGTACTGAGCAAGCCCAGAACACCCGCAAGCGAGTGATCGAAGCTGCGAGCGGGCTGTTTCTCCAGCAGGGCTACGCGGCGACCACTATGCGGGCCATCGCCGCCGAGGCTAGCGTGTCTGTGCCCACGGTCGAGCTTTTGTTTGGCACCAAGGCGCAGCTATTGCACGTGGTGATCGACGTTGCTGTCGCAGGTGATGACGAGCCGGTACCAGTGCTGAGCCGGGCGTGGGCGGCCGATGCGCAATCGGCGCGCGATCTTGCGGACTTCCTCTCAGCCGTGGCGCAGGTGCTTTCCGAGGCGCAGGCTCGATCTGCTGGAGTGGTGCTCGCCGCGTACGAGGCGGCGGCTTCCGACCCAGACATCCAGCTTTTGATCTTGGATCGAGAATCTCAACGGGCGCGCACCGCGGCCTGGATCGTTGACGGCGTGCTTGAGCGAACCGAATTTCGTGCAGGACTCGACAGAGCCGCCGCCATTGACACCGTGTGGATGTTGATGGACCCGGTGGTCTTCAGCCGCCTGACGCGACATCGTGGCTGGAGCCCGGACCGCTACGCCTCTTGGTTCGCCGACAGCGTCGCCCGGTTGCTTGTTGACACTGGCAGGCCCCATCACGCTTAGGTCGCCCAAACTCATCCGACGCCTTCAGGACTTCGGTGTGCTGAGCTTGCTCACCCGGTCTCGACGCATAGCGATGCTGAACAGCTCCGAGCCCTTCAAGAACCAAGACAGGCCGAAGACAAAAATCGCGACAATTTCGCAAATCAGGATCGCATGGGAAGCGGAGATGTCCATCAGCTTGATCACCATGAGCACGACGATCGATAACCAGATTGCCCCTGCACAGGCGAAATGAACGCTTCGCCATGCCTTGCGCTGGATCTCCCTACGGTCCATGCGCTGCCCGTCACCGATCCCGAAGCGCAGGCTCATCAGGCCGAGTAGGGCGAGAAAGCTGGCCGCGAAAATGACGTGGATCGTTTCGACGAGGGGCACTCCGAGCTTGTCTTGCAGCGGTGTTGGCGTCTGGCCGAACAAGATCTTGGTAGGAAAGAAGGCAACGACGATGGCGCAAACGCCTGAGGCAGTGCTCACCCAGTTGTCGAGGCTGCCAATCCTGGTACCCATATAGGTGAACAGGCCTACGCCGATCGCACAGAGGCTGCCGACGAACCAATCCCGCACGCCGGAGTGGTAATACGCGCTGAGCGATTCTCTGACCGTGGATTGACCAAAGATCAGCAAATCGAACACGATCAGAATGACTGACAATGCAACGCCGATTACTCCGACGAACAGCCGCGTCAGCTGGTACGACTTCGTGAAGTCCAGCCCTTGGGAGTCCTCGAGAGGATCCACGGGCTGGTTCATGACCTCGACGAGGCGTCCGCTCTTGGCATTCTGCAGTTTCAGCACAACATAAGGAGTACCAAACGCAGCCTGTAATACGTCCGGTTTTGCCAAAGCGGCGCGGCTTACAACCTTCGCCCGGGTACATATGCCGATTCGGATCGCATTGGCCGCTGTGAGGCCCTGATTTCGCGTCACCAGTGAGCCCGAGCGGCCCACCGGACCACTCGGGCTCACTGGTGATGCGTTTTCAGGTCAAACGGAGGTGATCAACTCTGCGGCTGAACGACGTCTACCATCCAGGCCACGCCGTACTTGTCTGTGCACTGACCGAACAGGTCTCCCCACATCTGCTTCTCAAACGGCATGGTCACGTTGCCACCGTCGGAAAGCTTGTCCCAGTAGCCGCGTAACTCCTGTTCATCATCCCCGCTCAGGCTGATGGTGATGTTGCCGCCGCCTGGATTGAACTCCATACCTGGAGGAGTGTCGGCCGCCATCAGTGTGAAGCCGTTCTCGGTCTCGAGCTGTCCGTGCATGATGTTGTCAGCTCCTGGCGCGTTCGGATCGCCGTACTGGCCGAAGCTGTTCAGCAACAACTCGCCACCGAAGACGTCCTTGTAAAACTCAAGTGCCTCCCTGGCATTGTCGCGGAAGCTGACGTAGGGGTTGAGAACTGAGGGCACGTTTTGCTCCTTCCGAATCCTTGATTGGCTGCTCGTTGCAGATTACTCACGCGGTCTGACAGTGCGTGCGAGGCCCCCGGCACTCGGCGGAATTGATCTTGTCAGGAATTCACGATCCAACGATGCCCGAACGGGTCGCGGAAGGTGGCGGACCGCCCATGGCTAGTGGATTCGGGGCCGCGGTCCAGGCGGGCACCATTTCGTACTGCGGCCGCCGCCACCGAGTCGCAGTCCGCCACCTCGAGATGCAACGACACGGGGCTGCCATTCGACGGATCGGGCGGCTCGACGTCGATCTCAGGGAAGGGATCGGCCATCATGAGCAGCGCATCACCGATCGTCAACTCGACGTGGCCCACCCGCCCGTCGTCCATCAGGTACGGCTTGCCCTTCACCGCGGCACCGAGCACCTCCTCGTACCAGGCGATCGCAGCTCGCGAGTCGGCAACGCAGAGGTACGGCGTGAGTTTGCTCATCTCAGGTTTCCTTCCGGATTAATCGGAGTCATGAACGACCACAACCCACCCTCGAGATCACGTGCGGCGTACTCGCGAACGCCGTACGGCATGTTCTTTGGTGGATAGACAACGGCCGCACCGGCGGCGGCTGCTCTTTCGTGGTGCCGGTCAACATCATCGACCATGACTGCCATGCAGTGACTGCTGACGCCGAGGCTCGCGGGGGACGCCAGGTTGTATTCGGCCGATGGCGGGTGCATCCAGATGACACCGTCGCCGACGTGCAGCTCGCCATGCACGACGCGGCCAGACTCGTCGCGCGTGATCGCGCCCGGGCCGAAACCGAACACCGCGACCAGATGATCATGCACAGCCTCGATGTCGTCATACACGAGCAGGGTCAGCCGTTGGGCGAGACCATGATCGATTTCGGCTATGTCGTGCAGGAGCTCCAGCAGTTCCTCATCGGTAGGACTGCCGGCGGCCACGGAATCCCGGACGGTGATCATGCGTTCGCGATGACGACCGAGCGCCGCCATCCGCTGATCAAGCTGCCCGATATGCCGATCAAGGGTGTCGGACAGATCGCGCGAGGAGTCGTCTAGTTCACGGCCGATGTCGGAGAGCGGAAGGCCGAGCTGCCGGAGCAGAGAGACTCGGTAAAGGCGGCGGAGATCTTCACTCGCATAGACCCGATGCCCGCCAGCCAGCCGCTCTGACGGACTGAGCAGGCCCCGTTCCTCGTAGTACCGCAGCGTCCGGGTGGTGAGCCCCGTTCGCGCCGAGACCTGGCCGATCCGCCACCGTGGTCCGTAATGATCATCCATTCTGCAACGGTAGAACTTGACGTCGCGGCAGGTTCAAGGGCTTGCGGGCGGCAATGTGCATTCCCTGGTCAGAGGCCGATTCTGGCAGCTCCGCGAGGAGGAAAGCTCGGCTCCGTTTCAGATACATGTCAGACGATCCCTGCGATGGCCGCTCCGAGACCGCTGGCAGCGGTCCTTGCACCCTTCTCCGTGAGTGGCACATAGGTGGCCAGATGGATGGCCACTGTGTGCCCGAGCAGGGCAGCCGCGTCCGCCGGTGCCTGTCCAGCTCGGTGCATCATCAAGGCCAACGTGTGGCGGCGCCAGATCCAGGAAGATGTGGATCCACGTGCACGTGATCCCCGAGCGGGTTAAGCCCGCCAGCTAGTCAGATCCCCGCCTCCGAGGAGGTGATCATGGGCGGCAGATGGGGCGACCCGAGCACGGGTTAGAGGTTGATCACCTGGGCACGCGCCTCGACTCGGACGGCCGCCCGTACGGAGAGGGCGATCTCGAGACGACCGTGATCAAGAAGAACGCGACCGTGATCACTGGCGCCGAACGGGCGGCGGCTGGTTCGTTCGGGGACGATGTGCTGCCAGAGGCGAGCCGGGGCTCTCTCTATCAGAGGACGGCGGCTCGCAGAGAGATCAAGAAGCGCGCCCAGCAGGAGCATCGCGCCCACCGGACCACCTACAAGCGGCGGCGCAAGCGGAAGCGGAGGCAACCGAAGAAGCGCGGCCTCGGCTGGTGGCTGACGCCCCCGCGTTAAGTGATGACCAGCCACCGCAGGCGCAGGCCGTACCCGTCGCCGTCGTCGCAGCCATCTGAAGATAGGCCGCGTGATCTTGTGGCTGCTGTTCGTGTTGCTGCTCACGGTCGTCTTGATCAACTTCCTCGTCCGGGGATGACTGCCTGAGGTCAGAACGCCCCCAGTATGAGCCGCCGCTGCGACACCATCGACCGCGGCAGAGCCTGCGCCATCCAACTGCCGGGCGCTGGCGCGAGGTCGTGCAGCACGCCGTACCGCCGATGCCCGACAAGATCAGCCAACGGCGCGCACCCTCTCGCACTTCCAACACATCCCGACCCGATCCCAGAGCCGATCATGCACGACGTCCCAAGCGCGCAGCGGGAAGATCGCTGGCTCCGAGCACGGGTGGGCCCTCAACGGTCCGTGCGAGCTCCAGCGACAGTTCCTAGATCGCGGGAGTCCGGGCACCTTGATCGCCAAGCCTGGGCGGTCATCAGCTTGATCTCCGGATCAGCGCCCAGCAGCATGTCCCAGATCTTCCACGCTGGCATGAAGTCCAGACGAGGGATGGGCTGGGCTGGCAGCGTTGCTGTCGAGCGCGTCGGTGCTGGTGCGCGCATCAGGTCGTACCGTAGCCGCGAGATTTGGCTACCGCATGATCACACAGCGATTCGCATTGCTGATCGCGCGCGCTTGATCACGTATCATCGCCTGTCATGAGCGACAGGAAACCAAGCGCGATCAGCCAAGAGCTAGAGAGCATCAGCCAGCTACTAGAGGGCCAGGGCTGGGACGTCCAGGAGGCCAGACACAGCAGCACGGCCGACGGCACTGGCGGCATTGGCACGCTGATCTTGACGAACGCGACCTACCGAATGAAGGTCGAGGTCGTGCCAGTCGACTGGGTAGACGAGGTCGACGAGGGCGAGTGACTAACGAGCAGGGTGACGAGCGCGACGAGCCCGACGACGGACCGGCCGGGACTGGCCGCTATCCCTGGTCGCCGCCTCCAGACTGTCACCCGACATAAGAGCGCCCCGACCCCGGGAGTTGCTTGGGTCGGGGCGATTCGATGCCTCAGATCCGCCGGCCACGCACGCCCGCGATCTGGCCGAGCAGCAAGCATTGATCTTGGTGTATGAGCGTCGGCGTGCTCAGCGGCCGAGGAGGGTCTCAAGCTTGGCGAACATCATCTGCCACGACAGACGGCCCAGGTCTGCCGTCCCTTCCGGGTGAGGGCCTTCGCGTACCACCAGCGTTGTCGTGCCGTTCTGGTCGTCGAACTCCACTCGCAGATTTGATGGCCACCCGTGCTCCTGGCCGGGAATGCCGTGCCAGGTTCCGCTGCTGGTGAGCACTTCGTTGGCGACGACCTCGGTGAATCGACCATCGAATCCCGTGCGAATCGAGGGATCGGCGTCACCGGCCATCGTGAACCGCTGTCGCCCGCCGACGCGGGCGTCGATTTCGACCGTTTCACGCTGCGCTGGGAACCCATCTGGGCCGTACCAGCGGGCGAACTGGTCGGGGTCGGTGAACGCCTCATACACGCGCTCAGGCGAGGCGTCGAGGGTGTGGCTGAGCTCGATGTCGTAGGGGACATCAGTCATGGGCCTTCTCCTTTGTTGAGTGTGGCCGGCTTCAGGATCCGATCAATCGCGATGTGGACCTTCTGGACGATTCGAACAACCATCCTGCGTTGAGACCAGCCGGCATGCTGAAACTCATCGGTGGACCCGACTTGGGCCAAACTAGTGCGCACCCTCGGCGTGGATCGCGGTGAGTGCATGGCGGATGTCTTCGGGTAGCGGGTCTTCTGCGGGTCAGGATGTGGCTGCCGGTGTTGATCTTGACCGTGCGGTAGCGACGCGGGCTGCGGACGAGAAGCACTGGATGCACGGGGCGACATGGCCGGGGCTTGACGTCGCGGCAGGTTCACGGGCTTGCGGGCGGTAATGTGCCGAGGTCTAGGTTTGGGGGGTTGCTCTCGATGAGTTGCTTCAGCCGGCCAAGCTCCTTCTGAGCCTCCCGAGGGCTGAGGATAACCGCCTCGACCAGCTTTCCGAGCAGACCGAGCCCTCGAGGCCAATGCGTCTGCGCACGCAGCTCCAGCAAGGTGCCGTCCGCTTGTGGCGTAAGTGAGGAGGTCACGTCGAATCGCAAGCCGAGATAGGCCTCGGTGCTTGTCATCAACCGGCCCGGCTTGTCGACGTCGATCACGGTTGTGCGAGCGGCCCCAGGGCGCCGCCGTGACACGTAGGTGCTACCGGGCTTGTCCCCGGAGCCGCGAACCTCCTCGATGACCGGGGAGCCGGTCTGCCACTCAGGGATCCGCGACGGATCGACATACACGCGCCAGACTTCCTCTGGCGACGCATGGATCCACACGGAGTAATCAACAGCGCTCGCCTGCTCGTATGACGAGCGTCGATCTACGCTATTCCGCGAGAGTGTTCGCACGTCGTCGTGCTGGTCAGGCGGCGGCGGCATAGCGCCTGCTCGGCTGTCCATGCGGTCACCTCGATTGCCTCGTCGAGCGACTTGCCGCGGTCGGTGTAGAGGGCGTCGAACGTCTCGAAGCTGCAGAGCACCCACAGCACGTCGCCGGCCTGCTCGACGGTCACGTCGTCTCGAAGCAGTGAGTCCTCCGCGAGCCGTTGGGCCAGATAGGCCATGCCACCCGCTCGACTGTTTTCCATCCTCTCGACGGCACCACCGAGCGAGGCGGGGTCGAGGTGGTTCATCGAGAACAGCACCCGATAGACCACGACGTCTCCGGCGTACATCCGATAGCCCGCGGCGATTCCGTCACGCAAGTGTCGGCGTGCATCAGGATTCCCCACCGCTTCAGTGAGTCGGGCCAGGCCGGTGCGGTCCGCAAGGTCCTCAGTGAAGGCATCGAACAGTCCAGCGCGCGAGCCGAAGATCAGATAGATCGTTGATCGTGCCACTCGGGCCAGGCTTGCCACCTGGTCGAGACTGACGGGTTCGGTGGGGGCATCGCGAAGGCGCTGAGCAACCGCATCAAGGATGCGTCGTCGGGTTTGCTCGGCGGTCTCGGCCCGGATCCGCTGGGCGTACTTGCGGCTCATCAAGATGAGTCTTCCACATTTCACTTGACAATGCGACTCGTGAACTACATGCTGTCTCGTAAAAGACGATCTGTCCGGCGAAATCGGATGCCCCTCCCAGTCCTCTGGGGGATCGAGAGCTCAGTACGCAGTAAGGAGGCTCACATGTCCACGTTCATAGAACCTGCAGATTCCCAGCAGGACCTCGTTTGGCCAGTGGTCGTCGTGGGTGCTGGTCCTGCTGGGCTAGTGGCGGCGATCACTCTCGCGCGGGCCGGCATCCACACTCTGGTGCTCAACCGGCGAAACGCCGTCTTTTCCCATCCACGGGCGACCGTGGTGAGCCTTCGATCGATGGAGCTGTTCCGCTCCTGGGGACTGGAGCCCGAGATCTGGGCCGGCGGGGACGACGTCGAGTGGCGCATGCTCGTCACGACGACGTTGTCGCAGGCGGCCTCCGGCTCCTTGATCGAGGTTGGCTACCCGTCCAAAAGTGAAAGTGCCATGCTCAGCCCCACTCGGCCGGCTGCCGTTCCCCAAGATCATCTCGAGACCGTGCTGCTCAACAATCTCCAGGGCCTTCCCACGGCACGTCTCGATCTCGCAGTTGCTGTCGAAGACGTGTGGGAGAGTACGAACGGCATTCGACTCAGGTTGCGGGCGGGCAGCGGAATGAGTCGAGTCGTCCAGGCACGGTACGTCATCGGTGCGGATGGCGCACGCAGCGTCGTCAGGGAGCGGCTCGGAGTTGGCATCCGCGCAACTGAGGATCTGTTGGAAGCGCAGTCCGTCGTAGTCCGCGCGCCGTTGTGGGAGGTCGTCGGCCGGCATCGCTATGGGATGTACGTCACTAACACTCCAAGTCCCGGCTCGTTCTTCCCTGCGGGTCAGGGGGACCGCTGGCTTTACGGCTTCGGTTGGAACCCTCAAGAGCAGGGTATGGCCGCCCTCAGTCAGGAGCAGCTGATCGCTCAGATCCGTGCCGCGGTCGGCGTCTCAGACCTGCCGATGCACATAGTCGATCAGAACATATTTACATTCTCCGGGGCGATTGCCGACCGCTTTCGAACCGGCGCTGCGTTCCTCATTGGTGATGCCGCGCACCGGGTGACTCCCCGTGGCGGCACGGGGATGAACACCGCCATAGCAGACGGGTTCAACGTTGGCTGGAAGCTGAGTTGGGTGCTCAACGGCTGGGCGCCGGAGTCGCTCCTCGACACGTACGAAACAGAACGGCGTCCTGTCGCAGAGCACAATCTCGCTCGCTCCCTCGATCCCTTGGGTAGCCGCCGGAGCATGCGCGACGAGGTGCGCTTCGATCTCGGCGGCAGGCTTCCGCACTTGTGGATTGACAGCGCCGCTGGCCGTGTCTCGAGCCTGGACACTCCTCGGTCCCGGGCTCACCCGCCTGAGCCCTGCTCAACTGTCGTCGCAGTCGGACGATCAGCCGCATCTTCCTCCAGTGACAGAGCACTTTCTTGATCACAAGACCGCAGCCGCGCTGGGTGCGGATCAGCCCGCGGGGGTACTGCTGCGGCCGGATGGCGTCGTCTGGGATCCGCCGCCATCAGCCGCTCTCGAGGCAGCTTGATCAGCGAACTAGTCGTCGAAGCGGTCCGGGCCGGGGTCTTCTCCAGTTGCGCGATGTGCCAGCCGGCCAAGGTAGCGCTCCCACCCGCTGCGATGCAGCTCCCGTACATCGGCGGGCTGCAGTCCGCTGTGGGTCAGGCGGACCATCGTTCCGCCATCGGCCGGCTCGAGCTCGACCGTGACAATCGAGGATCCCGGCGGGACAGGAATCCCGTTCCCTTCCCAACCCCAGGTGAAGACGATCCGCCGCGGTGGCACTATCTCGAGGAATTGGCCCGACGCAGCCGCGGCATCCGGCATGATCACGCGGAGCACGCCGCCGGCGCGTGCATCGACCTGACCGCCGACACCTTGCCATGCAGTCCAGCGCTCCGCATCAGTGAAGAATGCAAACACCGTTGGAAGTGACGCGGCGATCCAGCGCGTGACCACAACATCGCTCACTGTTTCTCAGCCTCCTCGGCGAGGGTGGCTAGGCGCTCGAGTTGCCCGGCCCAGAACGACTCAAGAAAGGCTTCGAGCGGTCCCAGTCGTTGTCGATCGGCACGATATAGGCGTTGCTTGCCGTCTCGTCGGACTGTTACGAATCCGGCTTCACGCAGTCGCGCCAAATGCTGCGAGACACCCGAGTAGCTCAGGTCGAGACGGCTGGCGAGTTCGCCGACGGGCAGCTCGTTTCGCCAGATCAGCCGCAAGATGCCCTGCCGATGAGGTTCTGCCACCAGCTGAAGCACATCCACACGGTCACTTTACTGCAGACTGAAATGAGAATACGCTTCAGTCGTCACTGAAATGAAAGGTCTTGATCATGGGAGACGTACTCTTCACCTTCGACGTCGGCGCCCCACCTGCTGCGGTTCGGCAGGCGCTCACCACCTCCGACGGGATCGCGAGCTTCTGGACCGACCACGCTGCGGTTCCTGCCGAGGTCGGCGCGACGCTCACGCTGGGCTTTCCGGACGCACCGGTACCGTTCGATTTGGTTCTCGCTCAGTCCGACGACGAGATGATCACCTGGCGTACGGCGACCTTCCCTCCGCAGTGGGTGGGCACCGACATTCGTTGGGAGATCTCCGGCGGTGATGGGGCTTCGACGGTCGCGTTTCGCCACGGCACCTTCACCGACGAGACGGAGGAGGGCCGGGTTGCCTACGTGTGGGGTCAGGTGATGGTTCAGCTCAAGCGCTACGTCGAGACCGGTGTTGCGGCACCGGTTTTCGTGCAGTCATGAAACCGGTTGACGTCACCACTGCCACTGACATCGCTCGATCGCGTCAGGCGGTGGCCGCTTATGCCGCCGACCCTGATCATGTTCGGGACTGGTACGCCAACATTGATCGCGTCACCTGGGAGACCGAGAAGCCGCTGGCCATCGGGACCCGCCTCGCCTTCGTCGCGCGCTTCTTGGGTCGCACAATTTCGTACACCTACGAAGTGACCGATTTCGTCCCCGGAGAGCGACTCGTCATGGCGACGGCCGAAGGCCCATTCCCGATGGAGACGACCTATACCTGGACGGACCTTCCTGACCGGCATACGCGCATGACCCTTCGTAACCGCGGAACTCCATCTGGTTTCGCCAGTCTTACAGCGCCGGTCATGATTGCTGCCATGCAGCGAGCCAACCGGAAAGATCTCGCCGCACTCAAGGCGTTGCTCGAACGAGACTGATGCTGGGCGGCTCGGTACGACATCGTCGCCGATCCGGATGTCGCCATCTTCAGCCGTCAGTACCGCGCAATGCAGCACTCGTACTCGCTCACCCAGGGTGACTGCGCCGCACAGCACAGCCGACGGTGCCGCGTAGGCGGACTACGGGATGACGGGTCGCTCTCCACGGTGGGTAAGAATCATGGCCATGGAGGCTACACATCGCAGGCAGCATGCAGACAGTCCGCGGGAGGTTAGATGAGCAATCAGATTCCCACGATCCACGACTGGGCCGGTGGCCGTCCGGCTTTTGAGCGCTGGTTGGGTCGGTTCTACGACCTCGTCGAGGACGAAGAACTTCTCGCACCGCTGTTTGGCGGCACGGTGAGTGATCAACACCGGCGCGATGTTGTGACCTGGTGGTGTGAGGTGATGGGCGGACCGGCGGCGTACACCGAGAGCCTGGGTGGATACGAGCACCTGCTCTCTAAACATCGTGGGCTGCGTATTACCGCCGAGCAGCGCCTCCGGTTCGTCACACTGCTCTCCCGGGCGGCAGATGATGCCCTTCTCCCGGACGATCCCGAATTCCGGGCTGCGGTGATGGGGTACGCCGAGTGGGGTAGCCGCCTCGCGATGCACAACTCCAGTGACGCCGACGACATCGTCGAGCATGCACCCGTACCTCGATGGGGCTGGGGTGTGGCACCGCCATACACGCCGTAGAGGCTCACCCCGGTTGACAGCGATCCGGAATCAGTTCGTAGGTTGTAGGTAGGTCCATTAATCCAGGAGGAAGATAATCATGAGCAAGGTCGTGCATTTTGAGATTCCGGCCGACGACCTCGATCGAGCGAAGAGCTTCTACGGCTCTGTCTTCGGCTGGGAGCTTCAGACAGTGCCCATGGACGGGGGTGAGTTTTACACGTCCGTAATCACCACAGACGTAGATGAGCAGACCCAGCAGCCCACCGAACCCGGCGCCATCAACGGCGGCATGTTCGTGCGAAACGAGGGCGTAAGCGTAACGTCACCTGTGATCACCATCGACGTCGATGGCATCGACGATGCGCTCAAGCAGGTCGAAGCGGAGGGCGGTACCACCGTCACGCCGCGGACCGCGATCCCCGGTATGGGCGCATTCGCCTACTTCAAGGACCCCGAGGGCAACGTGTTGGGCCTATGGGAGACCACTGCCTAGGTTCCAAGCTTCGGACCTAGCCGCACTGCCAGCTCGGTGGCTGGTTTGTTCCTCGGCGTAGCTGGCGGTGCGCTCGTCCTGTCGAGCCGGTGACGCTGGGTGTACGTGCTCTAGCCAGCTCCTCGCGTCGCCATCGGACTGGCTTTGGCTGGTTGAGCAGACCGGCGTTGTCATCATGTGAGGCAGGCTATTCCAGGTCGAGGATCGTCACGCCTGGCTACCGACACAGCCCCGATTCGCGACGGTGTCCGTCAAAGAGCATTGGCCAATTGCAGGGTTTCGTCTCCGAATTGGCGCGATCGGTCATGACATTCTTGCAACGTGTTATCTGACGCCAGCCGACGAAGATTGACAGATAGCGTCAGATACCTCGGCCAGACGGGATTCTTGCGAAGATTAGAATTTGTAAAGATCAATTGCGTGTTCAATTGTGCTAGCGATGTAATAGACCCCAAAGCAAAACACGGTACCGGCGGCAAGCAGGAGAAACAATGCGATTTGCTTCCAAAAGAACACCACGAGCATAACCGTACCGATTATTAGCAGCACTGCCGCGATACCAATCTCTGACATTGCCTTCCTCCCTCCGAAATCCCGTGTCTACAAGATTGCGCAACACACCTAATAGTGTCGGCAATTTGGGTTTGGATAGACGCTGCTAGCCCTTGCTTTTGATCTCATTAAATATGACGGCACTAGTCTGTCAACCATACAAATTGGTAGCAGTGATAAGCCCAACTGGCGCATGGATCGCGATGCACGAGTGCTTAGCCGGCCATAGGTTGGACTATCCTCTGCCAGATCGATAGCCGTGCTGCCTTTTGGCACGCGATTGGCAGCAGTAGAGCGGAACTATCTTTTTTTGGCAGCAAGATATTGGTGACTGCGCCACTCTCCCCAATGGGTCTAACCTCCGGATGTGCGCTCGGGGGAGCTGGTTTTAGACGCTAGCTACGGTCAGCAGCATCGCTCAGTAAGCCCGGTCCCCGGAAGTGGTGCACAGTCCACTGAGGGCGCCGACTCACGACTACCTCTGGCTGAGTGCCGTTCCTTCTCGCCAGCGTCCTCGTTTGCTGTGCTGGCCAGCGAGGTGGCTCGCGGTGTCGGGGTTGAGCCTCGTGCGCTCGCTGTGCGTGCTCTACTTCACCTCCCCAGAGTCGCCTCATACAAAGGGTGGGTTACGAGGTGGCAAGCACAGAAGCAACTGAGAATCAGCGCCGAACGACTCCGGCGTGACGCGTGGGCCGCCAGAAGTCACCTACCTACCGAGAAATTCCCACTACGTGAGTTGGCCTTCGAGCTGATCGAGCCCTCCCGCGCCGTCCCAGTCTTAATGTCGCTTCATTACCTCCAGAGCGTTCGTCCGCATTCCGTGTACTTTGCGCTGGTCGATCCGATCAAGCGGCTCCCGGTCAGTCTGTGCAGCGTATCCCCCCTCGAGTGGAAATGCGTTGGGATTCAACTGCGGACGCGCTTCGGTATTCGGCCAGAACGAGTCTGGGATGTCACGCGCGTGTATTCGGCCGATACGGTGCCAGCCAATGCGATCTCGTCCCTCTTGTCAAGAGTTCGAGTTTACTTTCGTCGGAACGTGCCCTCCGCTGATCTACTTGTCACTGCCGTAGACCCCAACTTGGGTTTCATGGGAGGCAGTTATCGTGCAGCAAATTGGCAACAATGGATGACAGTCCGGGCGCGGCCCTATTTATACGAGAACGGCTGCTACATGAGTCCTCGACAATTACGGGAACGGTTCGGCACTTCAAGTCTTGTCGAGTTGCAGGCCAAATATCCCGGAAGATTTCAGCAAAGCAGGGTCAGATTGCTGGACTCAATGATTTATTGTTGTAGTGTCAATGGGGAAACGAAGGTTGTGCCTGCTCAGGATAGACGTCGCCTGCATCGCTGACTAGAGCGCTACGTGGGCTAATGTTGAAGCGTGATCGCTCCAGGAGCTGTTCGACGCGCCGGCGATCTGGCATTGGGTTCGGCAAGGGATGATCGGCAATTTCTGCGGCCATTGCGGTCGTCGCCCAGAGAGCGACTTCCTCGGAGAAATGTCGTTCGCTGTCTATCAATTTGGCGGCGAGTGCCGCGCAGAATGCGTCACGTCCCACGGAGGACTCCTTGTAGGGCGATGAGATCGTGGGTACGTTAAATGTTCCGAGTGGTTCGGAGTAGACGGTGCATCCCCCATCCGAAGGAATGCAGAGCGTCTCGACGCCGTATGCTAATAGCTGCCGAGCGGCGACATCGAGATCGAATGCTTGGCGATCAGGAGGCTTGTAGCGTCCCAGCTCCCAAGGGTGCGCCACAAGGTAATCGATCTGGGAAAGAGCCTGACCGGAAGGCCCGGTGTCAAGATAGGGCTGCCCAGGTGTAACGATGACGATTGGATTTGGCTTATCCAACCTGTTCACAATGGCTAGGGTGTGCTGCAGCGTCTCGCGCGGTATCTCGAATGTCAGCAGCACGGCGTCACATGTCGCAAAGTGCTGACCAAGCCGGTCGACATCACGAATGTCAAGACGTACCTCCCTCTGATTCGGCCAATTGAGCGCGAGGCTATCGCCGAGCTCGAACTCGATGACCCCCGTGAATGGGGTATGGGCATCATCGACCAGTTTCAATAGAGACGTATCTACGCCCTCGTCTTGCAAATAATTGGCGATCTCATGGCCGAACCGATCGTTCGCCACTGCCGCAACGAGTGCAACATCAAGCCCTAGTCGCGCCGCCGCGACCGCCTGCCAAAGTCCTTTCCCGCCAGGCGCGAGCTGAAACGCGTATGCCTCATTTGAAGCCCCTATTGGTGGGAGCACTTTAGTGCGAAAGGTGGCGTCCATCACTGCACCGCCGAGGACGATAACCCGGCCAGGCCGGGACATCGGTATTTTCCGGGACGAGTTCTCGGATGCGTCTGGCATGACCACGCTCTTGGCGCCGAGTGAATATTCCTCACGCCTTGTGAGTTGCCGCGCAAGCTCGCGGAGGACATCACGCTCTATCGTCCCGCGTAACGCGCGGTCGCTCGGCGGCTCGGCCCGTGGAAGGTCCAATGCTTCGTGCAGCCGGCGCCAGTTGGACAGCAGGGTGCTACGGCGCCTTCCCAACAAGTCGGAATGCAGCGCCTTTTCAACACGCGGCTCGATGCCGTTCCGCGTGTAAGCCTCGGAGAAGGTCCCGAGCCCCAAGACTGCATCCGCCACGATGCACTGCGAACCATGGAGGTTTTCCCGTACGCATTCTTTGATGACATCAACTGCGGCTTGCGCCAGCTCGACGTCGTGGACGGCGGCGTAGCGCCGCACGGCTGCGAGGCCCAAAAGCGGCGCTGCTTCAGCGCTGCGGCTGTTGTCCAGCCGCGAATGAGTCAGGCCGTCACGCGCTCGAAGCTTCTCGAGAGCGTGTGTCAACACCAGCGCGTCAGGCGACACCATGTCTGTGCGGTTGGTCATTGGGCTCCAATGCGTCCGCCACGATGATCTAGCCGCCCCCTCCAGGCAGATCTGGTAGGAGGCTCATTATGCACGACACAGCGGTAAGGACGGCAAATTTTACGGGGTGCGTGCCAGCTTCGACCGGCGAGGGAAGCGGTTCACCTGCGGCCGATCGAGCGCTGACCAGGCGTGCGACAAGCGGACGTTAGGCTCGCCCGCGGTATGATCAGTCGCAGCAAATTGCCTTTTAGGCGATCGGACGACACCGGGAAATCTGACCTTCGGAAAATCTTCAATATGACCAGGAGTAAAGGGGTACATGGCGGCTCGTAAGACCACAGTCAGCATGAAAGATGTCGCCGCCCTGGCTGGAGTTTCGCTGGGCACTGTCTCTAATGTTCTGAACTCGCCGGATTTAGTTGCGGAGCCGACACGGCGCAAGGTAGAGGTTGCGATCTCAAAGCTCGGCTGGATTCCGAATGAGCCGGCGCGCCAGCTCCGGGCGGGGCGTAGTCGTTCCATTGGCGTGATTGTCATGGATATCGCCAATCCCTTTTTCACTGATCTCGTGATTGGTGCCGAAAACTACGTATATGAGCATGGTTACTCTGTTCAGGTCGGAAATAGCGCACAGGAATCTGATCGTGAAAGCGCACAACTGCTCGTATTGATGCAGCAGAGGGTTCGCGGGGTACTGCTGGCACCCATCTGGGACATTGACGAGCGGGTCCGACAGCTCAAGCTTCGGGGAATCCCTGTCGTACTCCTGGACCGCGCGGCAAACCAATCAGACTTCTGCTCGGTATCTGTCGAGGACATCGAGGGCGGACGGCTGGCCGTCCAACACCTGCTTGATCAGGGCCACACCAGGATTGGTGTGATTGGCGGACCGGGAAATCTCCGACAAGTTGCGGACAGACGTTTGGGCGCCGAGCTTGCGAGGTCTCGACACAACGGGTCAGCGCAGCTGCTGGTTATTTCCACGCCGCATCTCGATGTTGATGCAGGCGTCCGATCCGCAGAAGAGATAGTCGCCATGCCCAGCTCAGAGCGGCCGACCGCGGTATTCGCGACCAACGACCTGCTAGCGATCGGTTTGCTCCAGGGTTTTGTGACCGCTGGAATGCGAGTGCCGGACGATATGGCGATTGTCGGCTACGACGACATTGCGTTCGCGGCGGCTGCTGCGGTCCCGCTGTCCTCCATCCGTCAGCCTCGGCTAGCCATTGGCGAAAGGGCAGCCGAGTTGCTCTTTGAGGAGATTGAGGCGAATGAGCACGACGTGCCGCATGATCATCAACAGGTTCGATTTACCCCAGAGCTCGTGGTACGCCGTTCGAGTGCCAAGAGCCGCGATCTCCAAGCAGTCGTTGGCACCTGAGGCCCAATCAGGGCCGCCTTTAGCGACGATCTCCTAGGTGATGGTAGGCCGCGTTCCAACGAATTTCCTGCTCGAAGCGGAGAGGCGTCGTGTCTTTGTCGATGATCAACAATTCAGTCCCGACCATCGTCACGAAATCGGACAACTCTTCTGTGCCCACTGCAGCTGACAACACGGTGTGATGTGGGCCACCGGCGGCGAGCCAGCATTCCGCTGAGGTGGCGAGATCCGGGTGCGGCTCCCATACGGCTCGAGCCACCGGCAGTTTGGGCAGTGGCTCGTCCGGCTCGACCACGGTCACCTCGTTGAGCACCAGCCGGAACCGATCACCAAGATCACAGATGCCAACCACTATGGCTGGACCGGGCTCCGCGTCGAACACCAGCCGTACCGGATCCTCCCGGTCGCCGATGCTCAGCGGATGGATCTCGACGCGTGGTCTGCCGGTGGCGATGCTGGGGCAGACCTCGAGCATGTGGGCGCCCAAAATCTTCGCTGTCCCCGGCCCCCAGTGGTAGGTGTAGTCCTCCATGAACGACGTGCCGCGGGAGTCGTTTCTGCCCATCGCCTTGATGGTGTGCAGCATGACCGAGGTCTTCCAGTCACCTTCGCCGCCGAAGCCGTAGCCCTCGGCCATCAACCGCTGCACCGCTAGCCCTGGGAGCTGGCGTAGGCCGCCCAGATCCTGGAAGTTGGTGGTGAACGCCCCGAACCCACCGTCGGTCAGAAAGGCGCGCAAGCCCGCCTCGATCCGCGCGCCATAGCGAAGCGACTCATGGCGTGAGCCACCGACCGCCAGCTCCGGAACGATCTCATAGTTGTCGGCGTATTGCTCGATCAGCTTGTCAACCTCGGCGGCACTGACCTCGTCCACCACAGTGACCAGGTCGTTGACCCCGTACGTGTTCACCGACACCCCGAAGCGCAGTTGCGCCTCCACTTTGTCGCCCTCGGTGACGGCAACATCACGCATGTTGTCCCCGAACCGCGCCAGCTTCAACCGCCGGACCGCCGCGGCCCCGGTCGCCGCGCGTTGCCAGGCTGCAACACGAGCGACCGCGACGGGATCCGTGGCATGCCCAGCCACCGTCTTGCGGGGGACGCCGAGGCGGGTCTGGATATATCCGAACTCGCGATCGCCGTGGGCGGCCTGGTTCAGATTCATGAAATCCATATCGATCTCGGCCCAGGGCAGGGTGACGTTGGCTTGAGTATGGAGATGGAGCAGCGGCGTTTGCAGCGCATTGAGACCGGTGATCCACATCTTCGCCGGGGAGAAGGTGTGCATCCAGGCAATCACGCCCAGGCAGTCGAGGTCAGCGTTGGCTTCCAGCATCACCCGATGGATGGCTTCGGCATCGGTGAGCACGGGCTGCCACTGCACGTGTAGCGGCAGCTGACCTGACCCATTGAGTTGATTCACGATCTCTTGAGATTGGCGCTCGACCTGCTGGAGTGTCTCAGGGCCGTAAAGGCGCTGGCTTCCGGTCAAGAACCAGCAGTTAGGCGCCGCTGCCATGATCTTCCTCCGTTCGCGATGTGATCAACGTTGGCCGTAGGACTGCTGGTAACGCTCGAAAAGCGAGTCCACATCCTCCTGGTCAATGGGCAAAGGCTGACCAATCTGCCGCGCGATGTGTACGGTGCGAGCAACGTCCTCACACATCACCGCAGCCTTCACTGCAGCCTTCGCCGACGCGCCGATCGTGAACACGCCGTGGTTCTTCATCAACACCGCTGGAGAGCGATGCCCTGACAGGGTTTCAACGATCCCGCGGCCAACCGATTCGTCGCCGATCAGCGCAAACGGTCCCACCGGAATGTCACCGCCGAACTCGTCGGCGATCATGGTCAACACACACGGGATCGGTTCACCGCGAGCGGCCCAAGCAGTGGCATACGTCGAATGGGTATGCACCACTCCGCCGACTTCGGGCATGTGCCTGTAGACGTACGCGTGCGCCGCGGTGTCCGAGGACGGCGCATGATCGCCTTCCACCAGGTTCGCCTCAAGATCAGTAACCACCATGTTGTCGGCAGACAGGTCGTCATAACTCACACCAGACGGCTTGATCACCAACAAATCCCGTCCCGGGACTCGCGCCGACACATTGCCAGCAGTCCACACTACGAGTGAGTTCCGCGGGAGATGATCATGGAGGGCTGCGACTTCGCGCCGAATCTGCTGCACCACATCACGGATCTCAGCATCCACGCTCATGAGGGCCGCCCTACTCGCTGCCGCGTGCCCGCCGGCGGAGATCGCGATGACAGTGCATCACCTTGTTCTCACCAGGGCCGAAGTAGTCATGGAAGGAGCGATATTCCTCAAAGAGCTCGTCGTAGATTGCCGGACCAGCAAGGTGCGGCAAGACAGCATGCCGGACTCAACGCCGACGACGAAGGCCCGGCGAGATCTACCGCCATACTCAACACTCCTTTGGCGCGACGATATCGTTTGGCGACTTCGAGACTTCTGGTGGTCCACGTCTAGCCTGCGCGCCTGCACGGGTTCGGGCTGGGTGGGCGGTGTGGCAAGTTGTTGATCATCGGCGGTGCCACCAACCGGTGCGACTTCGCCGATCGCATCCGCTGGAACCAGCCCTACTACCGTTTCGCACAGGGTTTCTCGACAGCCAGGAAGGGTGAGCGACATGGGGACCAATACGAGCCAAGCCATCATCGATGGCCGCACCGCTATGGGAATTGAGCTCGGGTCGACCCGCATCAAGGCGGTGTTGATCGGACCGGACCACGTACCGATTGCGGTCGGCACCCATGACTGGGAGAACCAGTTCATCGATCGGACCTGGACCTACTCCTTGGACGCGGTCTGGGCCGGGCTCCAGGCGTGCTACGCCACTTTGGTTGCCGATGTGCAGCGACGTTACGAGGTTGAGCTGATCTCGGTCGGCGCCCTTGGAGTCTCGGCCATGATGCACGGCTATCTCGCATTCGCCTCCGACGGCGGACTACTGACGCCTTTCCGAACCTGGCGCAACACCAACACCGGCAAGGCAGCCGAACGCCTGAGCGCCGAGTTCGGACACAACATCCCCCACCGGTGGAGCATCGCCCACCTCTACCAGGCAATCCTGAACGGTGAAGAGCATGTCGGCAGTATCGCGCACCTGACTACGCTGGCCGGTTACGTCCACTGGCAGCTCACCGGCCGGCAGGTCATCGGCATCGGAGATGCCAGCGGGATGGTTCCGGTCGACATCGCGACCGGCAGCTACGACGCGACGATGCTCCGGCGATTTGATCAACTCGCTGCCGAGGCCGGAGTGGAACTGCGGTTAGCCGAAAAACTGCCCACGATCGCGGTCGCCGGCCAGCCGGCTGGCGAACTCACTGAAGCCGGCGCCAAACTGCTCGACCCGGCCGCACGGCTGCACCCGGGAATCCCCCTGTGCCCACCAGAAGGCGACGCCGGGACCGGCATGGTCGCCACGAACTCGGTCGCACCACGCACCGGGAACGTCAGCGCCGGTACGAGCATCTTCGCGATGATCGTGCTTGAACACGAACTCAGCCAAGTGCACCGCGAGCTGGACCTGGTCACCACACCGGCTGGCGACCCGGTGGCGATGGTGCACTGCAACAACGGCGCGAGCGAACTGAACGCGTGGGTCGGCTTGTTCGCGGAATTTGCCAAAGCACTTGGCGCCGACGTCGACACGGCCACCATCTTCGAGACCTTGTTCATCGCCGCTCGGGGCGGTGCGCCCGACTGCGGCGGGCTGATGGCCTACAACTATCTTTCGGGCGAGCCCATCACCGAATTCGACGAAGGTCGCCCGCTCTTCCTTCGCTCCCCTGACGGCAGCTTTAACCTCGCCACCTTCATGCGCACCCACCTGTTCGCATCCCTGGCCACGTTGCGGATCGGCATGGACGTATTGCAGAAGAGTGAAGGGGTACGGCTGGAGCGGATGTTCGCTCACGGAGGCCTGTTCAAGACCAAGGACGTTGCGCAGAAGTTTCTCGCTGCCGCCATCAACACCCCCGTCTCAGTCGGCGAGCTCGCTGCCGAGGGCGGCGCCTGGGGAATCGCACTCCTCGCGGCGCACCTCGTCCATCAAACCGATGGCCAGACCCTCGACGACTTCTTGAACACCCAGGTGTTCGCCGACACCGACCTGCTGACAGTAGACCCCGACCCGGCGGAGGTCGCCGGCTTCGACGCCTTCATCCAGCGATACATCGCCGCCCTACCAGTCGAACGAGCAGCCATCGAACACACTCAGGCGATCTCATGAATCCGACTCAGCGCACTGTCGGTCTGGTTCGTCCCACCGCGGCTAACACTGCGCTTCGCCCAGCAACCGTCGGCCAGATCACTGGCGGCCTATGGGTTCGGCGACCCATACGAGCTTCCCAACGAACGCAGCTACTGTGAGACCTGCGCCGCCATCTCCTCGATCATGTTCTCCTGGCGGATGCCGATGATCACTGGCGAGGCCAAGTACGCCGATCTGATCGAACGAACGTTGTACAACGGATTCCTAGCCGGCCTCTCACTGGACGGCCAGCGCTATGTCTACGCCAACCCGCCGCAGGTCCGCGAGGCCATGTGGCCCGCGGCGATGACGGCGACTACCGGCGGGTCACCTGGTTCCGGTGCGCGTGCTGCCCGCCGAACGTCATGCGCACCCTCGCATCGCTGGAGCACTATGTGCTTCTCGGCAGCCCCACGAGGGCGGTTCTGCACCGTACATGTCCGGACGGCATGCCGTCGAATTGGCTGAAGCCGAAGTCGTCGTCGAGGTTGCCACCGACTATCCCTGGGACGGCAACGTGACCGTGCGGATAGCCAGCGCACCCTGCGGGCCGTGGGAGCTGGCCTTGCGCATACCGGACTGGGCCGAGCGGCCGACCCTAGCCGTCAATGGGTGGGAGGTGGCCTCCTCGCCAGCCGACCGGGTGGTGGGTCGTCCGGCGGGAGTGGCATTGCGGCGACGAAGTGGTGCTGTTGCTGCCCTTTCATCCCCGGTACACCACAGCCGATTCGCGCCTCGACGCTGCCCGCGGCACTGTGGCGCTTGAGTACGGACCGCTTGTCTATTGCCTGGAAGCGGTCGACAACCCCAGCCACCGGCTCGACGACATCATCATCGACACCAGCACAACCGCTGAAGTGGTGCCTGGTGAAGGCATCCTTGTGGGCGTGGCGACCATCCGCACAATTGGCCATGTTCGGGCGCGGCGCGACTCCTCGTAGTGGCCTTACCGACCAGCCACCGCCCGCACAACCGAAGCGGGGGAACCAACCACGCTAAACGCAGTCCCCTACTACATATGGGGAAACCGGGCGCAAGGCGCCATGCGGATCTGGGTGCCAACCCAATAGCTCTTCAGCGTCGATATCCCATTGAGGTGGCGAGATCTGGGTGCGACGCCGGTAGATAACACTCGCATCTCGTCTCTTGACAAGTCCTATCACGGCAATGTTGACTACGCAGTCAGTAACTGACTACGTAGTCAGGAGATGGCATGGTGGCAGCCGCATCCGGGTCGCCCAGCAGAGGCTCGCGAGGCGCAGTGATGGTTGACGTGGCACGTCTGGCCGGTGTGTCGCAGAAGACCGTGTCCCGGGTGGTCAATGGTGCACCTCACGTCCGTCCCGATGTGCGCGAGCGAGTGAATCGTGCGATCGAACAGCTTGGCTATCGTCCGAATGTTGCCGCTCAGGCGTTGGCGCGGGAGCGCAGTCACACGATTGGCGTACTGGCCTTAGGAACGCGTTTCTTTGGACCGTCGCGGCGGGTCTTCACTCTCGAGCATGAGGCGCGGCGGCTGGGTTATTCCATGGCTCTGACTTCGGTGCCGGACTTGTCTGCGCGGAGTGTTGCCGACGGGATCGATGCGTTGTTGAAGCGGGGGGTCGAAGGTTTGGTGGTGGAGGTGCCGACCCATCTGATCGACATCGACCCCACCCAACTTGCCGGATTGCCCGTTGTGACGAGCGCCGGCTGGATCACTGGTGTTCCGCACCAAGCCGTTGTCGACGTCGATCAGGAAGAGGCCTGCCGTGAGCTGACCGGATACCTGCTCGGGTTGGGGCACCGCACCGTATGGCACGTGGCCGGCCCGCGGGATTGGGATGCGGCTCAAAAACGCCTCGACGGTTGGCGATCAGCTCTCCGCGATGCCGGTCGGCGGGTGCCGCGCGTGCTATACGGAGACTGGTCGGCCGCCTCAGGGTACGAACAAGGGCGCAAGCTGGCAGCCCGCGACGATGTCACCGCAGTCTTCGCCGCCAACGACCAGATGGCGATGGGGATCCTGCGGGCGTTTCACGAGGCGGGCCGGGAGATCCCCGGCGACGTGTCGGTTGTCGGCTTCGACGATGTTCCGGAAGCCGAGTTCCAGATGGTGCCGTTGACAACGGTTGGCATCGACCTGGACCAGACTGCACAACGCATCCTGGCCGAGCTGCTGCAGATGATCGAAGGGTCCGAGCCACCCAGCGACCCGGTAACCCTGCCTGGCACCAAGTTGATCATCCGAAGATCTTCTGGTCCTGCTCCCGACGACCGCCACCGTCCGAGATTCGTCACGGAGGCAAAGCCAGATCCCACCACAACCACCGAACACGATTAGGAAGGACAGCGATGTCTGCTACCCCATTCACCCGACGCAAGTTCCTCATCTCCACGGCTGCTGCTGCCTCGAGCGCCTGGTTTCTGGCCGCCTGTGGCGGAGGTGAAACTGACACTCCGGCCGCTGCACCTCAGTCACCTCAGCTGGTCCCTCAGGCCGACATCGACACGGCGATGGACACCGCCACGACGTTGACGTTTTGGACCTGGGTGCCTGACATTCAAAACGAGGTCAAGCTGTTCACGACGAAATACCCCAAGATCAAGGTGGACGTGGTCAATGTTGGCCAGGGCGCCCCGCACTACCAGAAACTTCGGACGGCAATCAAGGCCGGCCAGGGTGCCCCAGACGTCGCCCAAGTCGAATTCCAGTACATCAACTCCTTCACGCTGGGGGAAGGAGACCTGCTTGACCTCACCCCGTACGCGCCGGCGACATTGAAGGATTCCTATGCGGAGTGGGTATGGTCTCAGGTCTTCACCAACGGCGGCCTGTGGGGCATCCCCCAGGACACGGGCCCGATGGGTCTGCTCTATCGGGAGGACCTCCTGCAGCAGGCTGGGCTCGACGCGCCGAAGACCTACGACGATTTCGCTGCGGCGGCTCAGACCTATCACTCTAAGAACCCAAAGAGTTACCTAGTCAACGTCGCCCCGAACGAGCCCGGCCAGTTCGTCGCGTACCTGTGGCAGGCCGGCGTGCGGCCGTTCAGCTTCGACGGCCAGCAAACCGTCAAGGTGGATCTGGCCAGCGACCAAGCGAAGACAGTAGCCAAGTTCTGGGGTGATCTGGTGACCAACGACACCGCCTCAAACGACGCCGATTTCACTGACTCCTGGTACCAGGGCCTGGCAGGAGGCAAGTGGGCCACGCTTCCCATAGCGGCCTGGGGGCCGGTATTTCTGCAGGGTACGGCCGCCAAGACGTCAGGCAAATGGCGGGCGGCCGACCTGCCGCAGTGGGATGCCACCAATGTCGTTTCCAGCAACTGGGGCGGCTCCACCGACGCTGTACTCAAGCTCAGCAAGAATCAGATCGCGGCCTCACAGCTCGCCTTATTCGTCAACACCGACAAGGAGTCCGCGCTCATGATGGCCAACGAACAGTTCCTCTTCCCCGCGCTGAACGAGATTCTGGAGGATCCCAGCTTCGTCGACCAGGAGTCCAAGTTCTACGGCGGCCAGAAGGTCAACGAGAAGTTCGCCCAGATCTCCAAGACAGTCACGCCCGATTTCCAGTGGCTGCCGTTCATGGACTTCGCATACACGAACTTCAACGAGACCCTCGGCAAGGCGTTCGCCGACAAGACCGACGCCGTAGCCGGCTTGCAGGCATGGCAGGACGCCTGCGCAAAGTACGCCAAAGACCAGGGTTTCACCGTCGCCTGACTGTCGCTTGGCGCCTGGTACTTCGTCTCAGGCGCCAAGCGCAACTGCCCGGAAGGGGGCTCAATGTCTACCCTCATCGATGCCGCGCCCACACCCACGACCCCACTGCCGCGCCGCTCGCGCCTCACAGAAGCCAAGCGCCGACAGTACGGCGCGGCCTACGCGCTGGTTCTGCCGTTCTTCATCGTCTTCGTGGCCATGGTCATCGTGCCGTTGGTCTACTCCGGGTACCTGTCGTTCTACAGGACGCGGCTGATCGGCGGCACGAGCTTCGCGGGTGCGGAGAACTACATCCGCGCCCTCACCGATCCGCTGTTCTTGAGCGGCGTTTTCCGGATGGCGATCTTCCTGGTCATCCAAGTGCCGTTCATGATCGCCTTTGCCTTGTTCTTCGCCCTGGCCCTGGACAGCGGAATGATGAAGCTAGCCAGGTTCAGCCGGTTGGCGATCTTCGTGCCCTACGCGGTCCCGGGGGTCGTTGCCACTCTGATGTGGGGGTACCTGTACGGCCGTGATTTCGGGCCCTTCGCCCAGATCAGTCAAGCACTCGGATTCGGACCGCCGCCGTTCCTCACCCAGACCGGCATGCTGTTCTCGATCATGAACATCGTGAACTGGGCATTCATCGGTTATAACATGATCATCATCTACGCGGCGCTGCGGTCCCTTCCCAGCGAGCTATATGAGGCGGCACGCGTTGATGGAGCCTCGGAGCCGCGGATCGCGTGGTCGATCAAGATCCCAGCCGTCCGACCAGCGCTCCTGCTGACGGTCATCTTCTCGGTCATCGGCACATTCCAGCTGTTCACTGAACCGAAACTGATGTCTTACTTGGCACCGAATGTGATCGGCACTGCCTGGTCGCCCAACCTTTATGCCTACAACGTCGCGTTCGTCAATCAGGATGCCAACTACGCGGCTGCCCTGGCGTTCCTGCTGGGCATTGTCATCATGATCGTTTCCTATCTCGTACAGCTGTCGAGCCAACGGACGGAGCGCCGTTCATGACTGACGCAGCCCCCGCCAGCCATCGCCCAGTCGTCGAAGCAGCGGAGGGATTCCCGTCTCTTGTGGAGAGAGATCGGGATGAGGAAGCCCAGGCGGAGCGCCGTCGGCCGCGCAAACCGACAAGCTGGCTGCTGACTGTCTTCATGCTGATCTGCGTCGGCTATTTTCTGCTCCCGCTGTTCTGGCTGTTGGTAGCCTCCACCAAGTCCAATGCCGACCTGTTCAGCAGCTTCGGGTTGTGGTTCGCGAACTTCAACCTGTTCGAGAACATCAAGGATGTGCTGACCTTCCAGGACGGCGTCTTCATTTATTGGGCGATCAATTCAGCGATTTACGCCGTCGTAAGTGCTGTTGGCGCCTCGTTCCTTTCGACGGCTGCCGGCTATGGGTTTGCCAAGTACGACTTTCCCGGTAAGGCTGCGTTGTTCGCAATCACCCTTGGGGCGATCATGATCCCGATCGCTGCCTTGACGGTGCCGACATACCTGCTGTTCGCCCGGGCGGGCCTGACAGACACCTACTTGGCCATCATCCTGCCTTCCCTGGCAACCCCATTTGGCGTGTTCTTGATGCGGGTCTACGCGGCCGACGCCGTGGACAACGCGCTCATCGAGGCTGCGCGGGTCGACGGCGTGAGTGAGTTACGGATCTTCTTCACCGTGGCATTGCGGCTCTTGCTGCCCGGTTCGATCACCGTCTTGCTCTTCTCGTTGGTAGCGACGTGGAACAACTACTTCCTACCGCTGATCATGCTCAACACGTCGGAGAAGTTTCCTCTTACGGTCGGTCTCGCGTTGTGGCAGTCGACAGCCGCAGGTGGATCAGGTTCGCGCGCCTTGTTCTCCACAGTGATCACCGGTTCGTTGTTGTCGATCATTCCGTTGGTGATCGCGTTCTTGTTCTTGCAGCGCTACTGGCAATCAGGCTTGGCTACCGGCGGCGTCAAGGCCTGACCCGCTTCGAAAGGAGATCACACATGGTTTCGCCACGAGATCGCGTGCTCTTCGGCGCCGCCTACTACCACGAGTACCAGCCCAGCCCCCGGGTTGACACCGACTTGGACCTAATGGCGGAGGCTGGCTTCTCAGTCATCAGAGTGGGGGAGTCGGTCTGGACCACCTGGGAACCAGAGGAGGGGAAGTTCGATCTCGAGTGGCTGGCGCCGATCCTCGATGGCGCCCACCAGCGCGACATTGGCGTCGTCCTCGGTACGCCGACTTACGCGGCCCCGCCCTGGCTGGCCCGTCGCTATCCCGAGATTGCCGCCGAGACGTCGACGGGACAGCGAATGCCGTGGGGCGGCCGGCAAGAGATCGACTACACGCATCCGGCGTTCAAGTTCTACGCCGAACGGGTCATCCGCAAGATTGTTTCCCGCTACGCCGCCCACCCTGCCGTGATCGGGTACCAGGTCGACAACGAGCCGGGCATGCTGTTGTTTCACAACCACGGTGTGTTCCAACGCTTCGTCGACGAGTTGCGTCATACCTACGGCACGGTGGAAGCGCTCAACGAAGCGTGGGGGCTGGTCTACTGGTCCCACAAGCTCAGTACCTGGTCGGACCTATGGACACCGGACGGCAACTGGCAACCTCAACCCGATCTCGCGTGGCGCACGTTCCAGGCCAAGCTGACCACTGAGTTCATCACCTGGCAGGCCGACATAGTTCGCGAGTACGCCCGGGACGACCAATTCGTCACGACTTGCATTGCCTACGATCGGCCCGCGGTGGATGACGCGAATCTCACTGCTCCCCTCGACGTAACCGCCGGAAACCCTTACTACGCCATGCAGGACGCGCTGGCCGTCCCGAGTGCCAACGTCAGTCCACAGGGCTGGACGACGTCGGGGGTCTGGAGCATGATGCTCTCGGCGGATCGAATGTACGCCTCCAAGCAGGCTCCGTTCCTTATTACCGAGACCAATGCCGGCGCGATCGGTGGATCATCGATTAACTTCCCCGCGTTCGACGGACAGTGGCGGCAAGCAGCATGGGCATTCGTGTCCCGCGGCGCGGAGATGATCGAGTACTGGCACTGGCACACCAACCACTTCGGCGCCGAGACGTACTGGATCGGCATCCTGCCGCACGACCAGCAGCCCGGACGCGTGTACGCGGAGCTGAGCCGTCTAGGCGCCGAATTCCGAAAAGCGGGTTCCCGAGTGGTCGGGCTGCGCCCGGACGCCCAGATCGGCCTGCTGTATTCGGCTCGGTCTAAGTGGGGGCTTGCGTTTCAGGCCGCCTTTCCGCAGCCGGGTAGGGGGACGGCCGTCTGGTCGCCACACGACATGGATCACCGGTCGTACCACCGGATCTTCGAAGCGTTCTATCGCGGTACCTTCGACGCACGGGTCCCGGCGCGTCTTATCCACGACGTCCAGATCATCGGGGCCGACGGCAGTCGGCTTCTCGAGCCGACCGCCCTGGCCGACGAGCTGCCCGTCTTGGTCGTAGCTGGTCTCCTCGTCGCCGATGATGCTCTCCTGACCTGGCTGCGCGACTACGCTGCCGCCGGCGGACATCTGGTGATCGGCCCGCGCACCGCGTACGGCGACGAGGAAGGTAGGGCTCGGCTCGAGGTGAAGCCGGCGCACTTGGCAGAGGGTGCAGGCGTTCGCTACCAGGAGTTCTCCAACCTCACCGAACCTCTACCGGTGATTGCCGAAACGGACGTGATCAACCTGTCGGAAGGAGCTGCGGCGACCGCCTGGGTTGACCAGCTGATCAGCGACGGGGGGAAGGTGATCGTCGGCTACGAACACCCGCACTTCGGCCGGTTCCCGAGCGTGGTGTCGAGCGAGTACGGTCGTGGTCGGATCACCACGGTCGGAACCGTGCCGAACCCTGTCCTCGCCGCTGATCTTGTTCGATGGGTTGCTCCTCGGCCCCAGAACGAGACGTGGGATGGGCTGCCGGCGTCGGTGACCGTGTACTCGGCAACCAACCCGGCTGGGGAGCGGATCCACGTGGTCCACAACTGGAGCTGGACTTCCGTGGCGCTCACTCTCCCGCGAGACATGACGGACGTCCTCGCCACGGGTGACGCCCCGACGAGGGATCTTGAGCTCGGCGCCTGGGACGTTCGAGTTCTCGCCGAATCACCGTGAAAATCAATCCCTGGGCACCAGTGGCCTGACCGTTTCCCAGATCTGCCACGGAACGAGCGCGCTCGGCAGCTCCCCCCGCACTCTACGGCTACGAGGTCAGCGAAGCTGACGCAATCGCGACCGTCCTTCGGGTTCTCGACAGCGAGATCACGTTCCTCGACACCTCGAACAACTACGGCGACGGTGAGAGTGAGCGCCGTATCGGCAAGGCGCTCGCCGAGGCGGGCGGTCTGCCCGAGGGATTCGTCTTGGCGACGAAAGTCGACTCGGCGCCTTGAACGACCGACTTCTCCGCAGCACGAGTGCGGGCCTCCGTCCGGGAGAGCCTCGACCGGTTGGGACTCGACCGACTGCAATTGGTCAATTTGCATGACCCTGAACGCATGACCTTCGCCGAGGCAACGGGTCCGGGGGGAGCCGTCGAGGCCCTCATCGAACTCCGGGATCAAGGCGCCATCGACCTGATTGGTGTCGCCGGTGGGCCCATCAAGCTGATGCTCGACTACGTCGGGCTGGACGTCTTCAACGCAGTAATCAGCCACAACCGGTACACGCTCGTTGACCAATCGGCCGAGCCGCTGATCGACGCCACCGCGAGCCGCGGGATGGCATTTTTGAACGCGGCACCCTACGGCGGCGGAATGCTGGTACGTGGCCCCGACGTGGTTCCGACCTATCGCTACGCCCCCACCGCCGAGGAGACCCGGAATCGGGTACGGCCGGATGGCAGTGGCCTGCCGCGAGTACGACGTTCCACTCGCCGCCGCTGCGCTGCAATTCTCGTTGCGGAACACTCGAGTCTCGTCAACGATCGTTGGCATCTCATCACCTGAGCGGGTTGATCAAACACTCCGGCTTGCTGCGATCCCGATCGATAGCGCGCTCTGGCGAACGCTGGATCAGCTCGCAGCTCCTGGTCGGCTCGGCGTCGGGACTCGATGAAGGTTTCGCTACTACAGATCAGGTCTGAGCTTGTACCCTTACCTAACGCCGAGGAGATGTTGCAGGGCGAGGCGTTGGATGTGGGCGAAGCCGTAGCCCTGGGTGCGGGCCGGCTCGAGGTTGTAGTCCTCGAAGGCGGATCGGTCGCCCAGCAGCTGCTGGTAGGTCTCGCCGTCGTCGAGGGTGGGCTGACTGAGTTCACCGACGCCGGCGGCCTGGAGCGCCTGCTGCACCTCGGGATCGGCGCGGAAGGCACGTGCCCGATCGCGCAATGTCAGGTAGAGCTCCATGTTGGCGCGGGCCGACTCCCAGACACCGTCGATGTTTTCGGTGCGCAGCGGCTTGTAGTCGAAGTGCCGATCCCCGTCGTAGGTCGGCCCGCCGCCGGGTGCCCCGTTCTCCAGCAGATCGACGGTGGAGAAGGCTTGCAGCAAGTCGCCGTGGCCGAAGACCAGGTCCTGGTCAAAGCGCGGGCCTTTCTGCCCGTTCAGGTCGATGTGGAACAGCTTCCCCGCCCACAGCGCCTGCGCGATGCCGTGGGTGTAGTTGAGGCTGGCCATCTGCTCATGCCCCACCTCGGGGTTGATGCCGACCATGTCGGCGTGTTCCAGCTCGTTGATGAAGGCCAGCGCGTGGCCGATGGAGGGCAGCAGGATGTCGCCTCGCGGCTCGTTCGGTTTCGGCTCGATCGCAAACCGCAGCCCGTAACCGTGGTCGATCGAATACTCAGCCAGCAGGTCCAGCGCCTCCCGATACCGGTCCAGGGCGGCCCGAACATCCTTCGCGAAGTCGACCTCCGAGCCTTCGCGGCCACCCCAAAACACATAGATCTGCGCACCCAGTTCGGCGGCGAGGTCCATGTTGCGCATCACCTTGCGGATCGCGTACCGTCGCACGCTCCGGTCGTTGCTGGTGAACCCGCCGTCTTTGAACACCGGGTCGTAAAACAAGTTGGTGGTCACCATCGGCACCACGATCCCGGTCTCATCCAAAGCGGCGGTGAACTCATCGATGATCCGCTGCCGCTCCGAGCTGCTGGATCCAGGCGGGATCAGGTCATCGTCATGAAAGGTAAGGCCGTACGCTCCAAGCTCAGCGAGCTTGTTGACAGCCTCGACCGCGGCTAGCACCGGTCGAGTCGCCTCCCCAAACATGTCCCGGGCCTGCCAGCCGATGGTCCACAAACCGAAGCTGAACTTGTCCTCACGCGTGGGCTGCGGCGCCATGACTCCTCCTGATCGGTGTGTGCGAGTTGATTGAGACGCTACCGAAGAGCCACTCCGGACTGACGCCTGGGCCCACGCCCGCGGACACACGTAAACTGCAGTGCACGTCTTGCTCCGCAATGGGAGGCGCTCATGCCGGTGACGCCGATTCAGCAACGGCTGGCTTCCTTGCAGGCACATTACGCAGAGCGGATAAACGCAGCAGTGGCCGCCGGTCGGATGGACCTGGTGCGCGACCTCGCTAACGGCTACGAGGACGAGGCGCTCGAGCTGATCCTCGATGGCGAGCGACGGCACATCGAGACAGCAGGACCATGGGACGGTCGAGTTCCTGGAGTTCGATGGCGGGTGGCCGCACTGGCACCGCCCGAGGCACATGGCGGTTCGGGTTCTGGCGGCACAGAGGAACTAGGCCCTTCGGGCACCCACTGAAGGCGACCGGCTTGTTACCCGATCGTGCCGCTCCAGTTGCTTGACACCGCTGAGGCCAAATGCCAGACTGGGCCCGTCTTCGAAAGGTTTTCGAAAGCCTTTCCGACCCACTCAATCGGGTTAGTTCACTTGTACTCAAGGAAGAGCAGATGAAACTTCTAACCAAAAAGGCCGCCGTTGCTGTGCTCATGGCGGGATCTTGCCGCGGTATCGCTCGCCGGATGTAACCGCGAGGACCGCCGCGCCGGCGGGGAGGCGACTGGAGCAACAAGCGGAGGCGGCAGCCGGCAAGCGCGCGTGCATCATCCTGCCTGACGCAGCGTCGTCGAGCCGCTGGGAGAACGGCGACCGTCCCCAGCTGGAGAAGGCGTTCCAAGAACAGGGCGTCGAGACGGACATCCAGAACGCACAGAACGACACATCCAAGTACGCGACGATCGCGCAGCAGCAGCTCACCAAGGGATGCGCAGTCATGCTGCTCGTCGACCTGAACAAGGCGGGCGTCCAGGTCGCGCAGAAGGCGAAGGCGCAGGGTGTCCCGGTGATCGCGTACGACCGGCCGATCGAGGGTGCCGATTACTACATCTCGTTCGACAACTTCCATGTCGGTGAGCTCGAGGGACAGATGATCGTCGATGGCCTGAAGGCCGAGGGCAAGGATCCGGCGACGGCCAAGGTCGTCTATGTCGGCGGCGATCCGACCGACGGCAACGCCAAGCAGTTCCACGACGGCGCTGACAAGGCCATGGCCGCAGCGGGCATCAAGCCGGCCTTCGAGACGCCGGGCACTTGGGACGTGAAGAAGGTTCAGACCTACTTCGAGCAGGCCTACACCGCGATGAAGGGCGACATCGACGCGGTTTGGGTCGCGAACGACTTCAGCGCGGCCAGTGTGATCTCGGTGCTGGATAAGAACGGCAAGAAGGTTCCGGTCAGCGGTCAGGATGCCAGCCCGCCTGGTCTGCAGAACATCCTTCTCGGCAAGCAGGTCGCGACGGTCTACAAGCCGTTCCAGCTGGAGGCGCAGGCGGCCGTGGACTTATCCATGCAGCTGCTCAACGGCGAAAAGCCGCCCGCCCCGACGACGGCCCCCGACGGCACGCCATTTATCCCGCAGACCCCGACCGTGGTCGACTGCCGAAGAACATGAAGGTTGTGTTCGACGACGGGAACGCCGAGATCTCGGACGTCTGCACCAAAGCTGTCGCCGAGGCATGCCAGAAGGCCGGCCTCAGCTAGACCAGCAAGCAGATGGACCGCACTCGAGTGTCACGGTGGTCATGCGCACAGCGGGTGCGCATGACCACCAACCTCGCTCTGGTGGCAATAGCTAAGGAGTAGACGTGGAAACCCCGATCATCGAGCTACAGGACATCCGCAAGAGCTTCGGCCCGGTGGAGGTCCTCAAGGGCGTGAACATGAAGGTGTTCCCCGGCAAGGTAAGCGCGCTTGTCGGCGACAACGGCGCCGGCAAATCGACCTTGATCAAGGGATTGTCGGGCGCCCAGCCTTACGACTCCGGCGACCTCTCCTTTGAAGGCAGTCCTGATCACGCTCGCGCACCCCAAGGACGCCTCCCAACACGGCATCGAGGTTGTTTACCAGGACCTCTCACTGTGCGAGAACCTCGACATCGTGCAGAACATGTTCCTGGGGCGTGAAGAGATTCACCAGCGCATGCTCAACCAGCCGGAGATGGAGAAGCACGCCACGGCAACGCTCCAGGGGTTGTCGGTCCGGACCATGAAATCGGTGCGCCAGAAGGTCTCCTCGCTTTCCGGCGGCCAGCGCCAGACTGTGGCGATCGCCCGCGCCGTGCTGCAGAAGGCGAAGGTGGTCATCCTCGACGAACCCACGGCCGCACTCGGCGTCGCACAAACCGAACAGGTGCTGGCACTTGTGCGGCGTCTTGCCGATTCTGGCGTCGCCGTCGTTATCATCAGCCACAACCTGGCGGACGTGTTCGAGGTGTCGGACTACATCAATGTGCTCTACCTCGGCGCCATGGTCGCCGAGCTGAGCGCCAAGGAGACGAACTACAACGAGGTCGTCGCCTACATCACCGGCATCAAGGGCGACACCTCGGCTGCGGAGGAAGTGGAAGAGGAGGAGGTGGTCTCGTGACTACGGCGCCCGACAAGTCGACGCAACCCATCGGTGAACAGAGCCGAAGAAACAATCGCAGCGGCGACTGCCACTGCGCCACCACACACGATCGCGACCGGGCATGAAGGCACAGTCCGCGACCAGATTGACAGCTACCTGCTGCGTGTCCGCGGCGGTGAGATGGGCATGCTGCCCGCACTCGCCGGCGTCGTCATTATCACCCTGGTGTTCTTCATCCTGACTCCGTTCTTCCTCACCAAGACCAACATCGCGAACCTGATGACTCAGACCGCCGCGCTGATGATGCTGGCGGTGGCGCTGACGTTCGTGATCATCCTTGCCGAAATCGACCTGTCGGCCGGCGTCACAGGTGGCTTGGCCATGGCGATTTTCATCCTGCTCACCAACGTCGGTGCGTGGAACTGGATCGCAGCGCTGCTCGTCGCGTTGGTTGTCGGCGCCACAATCGGCACGTTCATAGGCTTTATGGTCGCCAAGATTGGAGTTCCGTCGTTCGTCATTACCCTGGCCCTGTTTTTGGGCCTGCAGGGTGTGATCCTCGTTCTGCTCGGCAACGCCGGCGCGTACCGCATTGAGGCGGCGGCCGTGACCGCGATCATGAACAGGTCCATGCCGGTCTGGGCCGGATGGCTCATGCTCGCCATCATCGTCGGGATCTCGCTGGTCATTGGGCTCTACGACCGGAGCCGACGAATCGCCTCCGGTATGGCCGTTCGTCCGATGAGCCTGCTGTGGGCACGCGTCGCGGCCTGGGCAGTTGGCGGCGGATTGGTCGTCTTTATGCTGAGCCTGAACAGGTCGACGAGCGTGATCCCTATTCGGGGCGTCCCGATCGTCGTGCCGATCGCTTTAACAATCCTCTTCATCGGCACGATGACGCTCGACCGGACCCGGTTCGGCCTGCACCTGTACGCGGTTGGCGGCAATCCCGAGGCGGCCAGGCGGGCTGGGATCAACGTCGCTCGGCTGCGTATGGCGGCATTCATCCTCTGTTCCAGCCTTGCTGTGATCTCAGGTCTCTTCACGGCCAGCCAGGTAGGCACCGTCGAGTCCTCTGCCGGCCGAGACATCGTGCTGTCCGGTGTTGCCGCTGCTGTGGTCGGTGGTGTCAGCCTCTTTGGTGGTCGAGGCCGCCTGGCTCAGGCGGCGGTCGGCGCGTTGCTGATTTCAATGATCACGAACGGGCTCGGCCTGCTCGGCCTCTCCGCAGGTATCACCCTGGCGATCACGGGCGCAGTTCTGGCCCTGGCTGCCACGGTTGACGCGCTATCACGGCGGCGGGCCGGATCGACTTCATTGGCGCGGTAGGCTCACGACTCTCAAAGCTCGATCGAACACCGGTCTTTGCCCGCCGGGACCCTGATCTCTATCCCGTTTCGGCTGGGCACGGATGCTAGTCGCCAGGGCGCGGCGCCTTGCAGCCTTGCGGCCGTCAGGGTGTCACCCTCCCGGGCCACTTCGAAGACTGCGGCGACCTCGCCGGTGCGCCAAGGCACGGTTACGGTGGCCTGACCGCCGTCGGGGAACTCGTACGCCCGCAGGGTGACGTCTTCGTCGTACGGATAGTCCGGCCGGTCATCGCGCGAACCGACCGGTAGCACCGATGCAGGGCGCACGAAGACCGGCACTGTCTGGAAGTCGCACACCTCGTGGACCCAGGCGGGCCCGCGTACGGTCGCGCCGGTCTGCAGGTGCGTCCACGCGCCGGCGGGGATGTAGTAAGAGGTCTCACCGGTTGCCGTGAATACGGGCGCCACGAGCAGCCGATCCCCCAACATGTATTGCCGATCCAAGTGGGTGCAGGCCGGGTCGTCCGGAAACTCTGCGACCATCGGCCGCAGCACGGGCATGCCATCTCGGGCCGGCAGCCACCGCCTCCCCGTAGATGTAGGGCATCAGCTGCGCCTTCAACCGGGTGAACCGGCGCAACACCTCGACCGACTCCTCATCGAACAGCCAGGGAACGCGATAGCTGTCGCTGCCGTGGAGTCGGCTGTGCGTGCAGAGCAGACCGAAGGGGATCCAGCGTTTGAACACCGCCGGGTCGGGACGTCCTTCGAAGCCGCCGATGTCGTGGCTCCAGAACGCGAAGCCCGACATGGCCAGGGAAAGGCCGCCGCGGAGGCTCTCGGCCATCGAGACGAACGTCGACTCACAGTCGCCGCCCCAATGCACTGGGAAACACTGCCCGCCGGCCGTTGCGGATCGGGCGAACACCACCGCCTCCTGCGCACCGCGGTGGGTCCGCAGCAACTCGAAGACGGTCTGGTTGTACAAGTAGCTGTAGAAGTTGTGCATCCGCTCGGGCTCAGCGCCGTCAAACCACACCACGTCGGTGGGAATCCGCTCGCCGAAGTCGGTCTTGAAGCAGTCCACCCCCATGTCCAACAGGGCGCGCAGCTTGCCCGCATACCACTCGCGAGCGTCGGGATTGGTGAAGTCGACGATCCCCATTCCCGCCTGCCACTGGTCGGTCTGCCATACGTCACCGTCGGGCTTTCGGACCAGATAGTGGTGCTCGGCGGCCTCGGCGAACAGCGGCGAACGCTGCGCGATGTAGGGGTTGATCCAGACGCAGATGCGCAGGCCCTTGTCCTTCAGGCGGGACAACATGCCGGATGGGTCTGGGAAGGTTCGGTTGTCCCAGGTGAAGTCACACCACTGAAACTCCCGCATCCAGAAGCAGTCGAAATGGAATACCGACAACGGCAGGTCACGGGTGGCCATGCCGTCGACAAAGCCGGCCACGGTTTGCTCGTCGTAAGAGGTCGTGAACGAAGTGCTCAGCCACAGCCCGAACGACCACGATGGCGGCAGCGCGGGTCTGCCGGTCAACCCGGTGTACTTGCGCAGGATCTCTCGTGGAGTAGGCCCATAGATGACCAGATATTCCATAGCTTGACCCGACACACTGAACTGCACGCGCGAGACGGCCTCCGAGCCCACTTCAAACGAGACCAGCCCTGGATGGTTGACGAACACCCCGTACCCGCGGTTGGTCAGGTAGAACGGCACATTCTTATACGCCTGTTCACTGCTGGTGCCGCCGTCGGCGTTCCAGATATCGACCACTTGGCCGTTCTTCACCAAAGGTCCGAACCGCTCACCTAGGCCGTACACGACTTCGCCAATCCCCAGACTGAGCTGCTCGCGGACATAGTGCCCATTCGAGTCGGTGGCAACCAGGGCCATCGCCTTGCTGCCGCTGGCGGTCAGCACCCTGCCGTCGGCGAGGAATTCGAGCGCCCACCCCTCGCCACGCTCAAAACGGGCGGACAGAGCACCGGAGGTGATCGTGGCGTGGCTGCCGTCTACATCCGTGCGAACCTGGACCGAGGGGTCAGTGTTCAGCGGGAACTGCGGATGGCTTGGCTGTTCCCCGAGGAAGTGGCCGACCCTTACAGCGATGACATCCGGAGCCGGTGACGAACACCGCAGGGTGAGCAGTGGCTGGTTAAGGGTGTCGCCACGGTGGGTGATTCTCGCGGTGGGTGCATAAACGACCAACGCATCCGTTTCCGCGCTGACGTCGTAAGCCTGGACCGGGTAGCGCGCCTGAACGCCTTCACGTAGTAGCCAGTAGCCGTCGGTGAATTTCACCTCGTCAGGGTACGGCACGCGTCGAGAAGTTTGCGTAACGTTTTGCGATGGTTGCACCCTCCACACTGCCTGCAGATGCAGCAACCTGCCGATCCGGATTCCATTTGCAGTCGGATCCCCACTATCCTGGGCCGGACCGCTAGCGGTAAGATTGCGCATTTAATTCGATGACTGAGTCGCGGAAGGGTTAGGGGTGAACGCACGGTCCAAGCGCATGACACTTCAGCAAATTGCGCAGCGTGCGGGGGTGTCGACGCCCACGATCTCGAAGGTTCTCAATGGCCGCCCCGATGTCGCCCCGGCTACCCGTGAGCGAATACTCCGAGTGCTTCATGAGCAGCAATATTTGCCCCGTGGAGCGAGCACACTTCCCATGGCCCATAAGCACATCGAGCTGGTCTTCGATGCGCTCACAAACCCAAACAACCTTGCGATGATGCGGGGAGTCCTCGAGGCCGCAGTTGAGCAGGGTGCCCATGTTGCGGTGAGCACGGTTCCGGAGAACCTGAACCCGCGTCACTGGGTGAATGAGCTGGAACGCAGCGGTCGAGTTGGACTGATCATGGTGACCTCACGCCTCAGCTCAGAGCAACACAAGCGGCTGCAGGAGGCGGACCTACCGCTGGTGCTGATCGATCCCATCAATTCTGTCGATCCGTCACTTCCGAGTGTCGGGGCAACCAATTGGCAAGGCGCGATGAGCGCCGTGGAGCACCTGCTGGAGCTCGGGCACCGACGCATCGCCATGCTTCGCGGCTACCAGTGCCTAGTCGATGACGCTCGTTACCACGGCTACGCGGCAGCTCTCTCGGGATACGGCATTGCCGTCGATGAGGTCCTGATTAGGCGGGGAAACTTCCGCTTCCAGCCCGCGGTCATGGCGGCCGAGGAGATTTTGGGCTCGACCAATCCTCCTACCGCTTTCTTTGCCGCCAACGATCTCGAGGCGCTTGGAGTGATAGAGGCAGCTCGCCGCAGCGGACTCAGCGTGCCCGGCCATCTCAGCGTCGTGGGCTTTGACGACAGCCTGTACGCGTCAGCGTCGTCGCCCCAGCTGACAAGTGTGCGGCAGCCGTTCGAACAGATGGGTGAAGTGGCCTACCAGCTGCTTAGTGACCAGATGGATGGACGGGATCCGGCCGCTGTTCGCGTTGAACTCGCCGCAACGCTGGTCATTCGTGACTCCACAGCGCCGCCTCGCGCGCTGTGACTTGTATGCCTGCAGCGAGGATCGTCCTCGACCCTGCGTACACCGTCGGCCCGCTGAACCGCCGCCTGTTCGGCTCCTTCGTCGAGCACCTCGGCCGATGCGTCTACGACGGGATCTACGAGCCCGGACATCCTTCCGCGGACCCGGACGGATTCCGGACCGACGTCATGGATCTGGTGCGCGAGCTCGGCGTGACCACCATCCGCTACCCAGGTGGCAACTTTGTCTCCGGCTACCGGTGGGAGGACGGCGTCGGCCCGCGCGAGCGGCGGCCGAAGCGGCTCGACCTCGCGTGGCACTCGCTCGAGACCAACCAGGTCGGGCTGCACGAGTTCGCGCGGTGGAGTGAAAGCGTGGGCACTGAGCTCATGCTCGCCCTCAACCTCGGCACCCGCGGCACGCTCGAGGCGCTCGACCTGCTCGAGTACGCCAACATCGGTGCGGGCTCCGCGCTGGCCGAGCAGCGGGCCGGCAACGGCTCGCCCGAGCCGTTTAATGTGCGCATGTGGTGCCTCGGCAACGAGATGGACGGGCCGTGGCAGCTCGGCCATCGCAGCCCCGAGGACTACGGCAAGATCGCGAGCCAGGTGGCCAAGGCCATGCGCCAGATGGACCCGGACCTCGAGCTCGTTGTCTGCGGCAGCTCGAGCCGCTCGATGCCGACCTTCGGGGCGTGGGAACGTGTGGTCCTCGAGCACACCTACGACGATGTCGACTTCATCTCCTGCCATGCCTACTACCAGGAGCGTGACGGCGACCGAGGCAGCTTCCTGGCCTCGGCGGTGGACATGGACGCGTTCATCGAGGCGGTCATCGCCACCGCGGACTCGGTGAAGACCGCGCAGCGCAGCGAGCGGACCATCAACATCTCCTTCGACGAGTGGAACGTCTGGTACTCCGACCGCTTCCACGAGAGCGGGAAGATCACCGACGTGACCACGTGGCCGTACGCGCCCCGGCTGCTCGAGGACCAGTACTCCGTGACCGACGCAGTGGTGGTCGGGAGCCTGCTCATCTGTTTGCTGAAGCACGCCGACCGGGTGAAGGCCGCGTGCCTTGCCCAGCTCGTCAACGTCATTGCGCCGATCATGACTGAGCCCGGCGGCCCGGCTTGGCGGCAGACCATCTTCTTCCCGTTCGCCATCACCGCCCGCCTCGCCCAGGGCACGGTGCTGCGGCTCGCCGTCGAAAGCCCGAGATATGACGACGTCGGCGTACGGGAGCGTGCCGCTCGTCGGACGCCGTCGCGACCATCGACGACGACAGCAGGACGGTCGCCGTATTCCTGGTGCATCGGAGCCAGGACGCGGCAACGACCGTGTCCATCGACGTCAGCTCGCTCGGTCCGGTCCGCCTCGCGGAGAGCATGACACTGGCGGACGACGACCCGACCGCCACCAACACCCTCGAGCACCAAGAGCGCGTCGCCCCGATGCCGAACCGATCGGTACGCATCGAGGAAGGCCTGCTGACAGTCGACCTGCCTGCGATCTCCTGGACCGCGCTTCAGCTGATCCGACCGGGAGTTGATCACCAGTCGTGATTGCCTGTCACACGAGGTGCTCAGGCGCTTTCTACGAGGATCTGGACGTCCCAGGGACCCAGCGACAGCACAACGCCGGCCTCGATCGGCGTCCTCGAGTCCATTGGGAACGCTCGGGCAGGAACGGTGAACTGGGCAGGTTCCCAGCTCCAGTTGTGCACGAAGCGGAGTACTCGACCGTCCGCCGCGAGGCCAGAGGTGCATCGAACCGGCGACGGCCAGCCGGTGCGCCAGGCGTCATCGGACACAGATGTCGTGGTGATCCAGAGGGCGAGTGAACGCGAGAGCTCGCGGTCCGGAACGGTCCCCACATAGGTGACCCGCCCGGCGCCGAAGGTGTTCGTGGTAACGGAGGCAAATTGGCGAAGGTGCGGATGTTCATAGGCCGCGAGAATGCTTGCACCCTCCGCAATCAGGCCGTCCGCCCAACCGGTCGCAGCGCCGGTCATGGTCGGTTCACCGGTCGCCCGTACCTGCACAGCGTTCGGTCAGATTCGTGAACTCGTCATAGCGCACCCCGGCGGCCTCTCGGAGTGCCCCAGGCATGACCTCGTGTCGTGCGACCGCCTCTTCATCCGCATAACCGGTACGCGGCGTCAGCACGAGATGCCCGCCAGCCGCCGCGTACGCCTTGAGCCCCTCCAGCGTCGCGTCGTCAGCGATGTAGAGGCCGGGCACCACCAGGACCGGCCAGCGTCGCGCCATCTCGTCAGCGTCGGCGGGCAACTGCTGCGGCGCGAGCACGTCGACCGAAAGTCCAGCGTCGAACAAGCCTCGAAAGAACGCGGCCACGATTCGCTCGTACGAATGAGGGTCGCCGAACCATCCGCTTCCCGCCCCGCGCAACGGGCCCATGAACTCCATCGCCCAACGGCTCTCGGCTGAGATCAGCAGCCCCACGTCACTGACCGTGCTGAGATCATTGATCAACTCGGCGTTGGCCTGCAGCTCAGCGCCAACTTCGGCCAGCTCGCGGTAGATCCTGCCGGGCTGCAAGCTGTGCGGCAGGATGCCACCCCAGTAGGTCTCCGCGCCATAGTGCAGCGAGTGCCAGTGCCAGTACTCCACGAGTCGCGCGCCCCGGGCCACAAGTGCCCACACGACCTGCCGCAGCTGGCCTGCGTACGCGGGAAAGTTGTCAGCCGATCCCCCGATCGAGGACGCATTGGTCTCAGTGACCAGGAAGGGCTGCTGCCGAGTGCCACGGGACAGGTCGGCCTGCAGATACAGCCACGCCGGACCGCCCCAGCCCACGAAGAACGGGTAGAGCCCACCAGACGGCTCCTCGGGGCCGGGCAGCTCGAGCCCATCCTGGGTCGCGTAGTAGACATTGGTTCCCACCACGTCAAGTTGCAGCCCCACCTGCGTGATGTCCAAGCCGACTTGGCCGAGGGCGACGCAGGTCGTCACAAAGTGCTCGGCCGGCACCAGTCCCCGCACCAGCTCGGCCTGCCAGGCGATGAAGTCGTGAGTGAGCTCAGCCTGGTAGCGGCGCCAAGCAAGGTCATAAGAGGGAGTGCTGTTGCCGTCGGGCGGCCACAGATCGGCCCATTCGCTCAGCCGGTGCGACCAGTAGGTCAGGCCCCATCGGGTGTTGAGGCTGTCCACATCGCCGTAGCGCTTCCGCAGGAATTCGAGAAATCCCTGGAAGACGGAGTGGTTGTAGAACAGCTTGTGGCCGGGCTCATTGTCGACCTGCCAGCCGATCACCGCCGGGTGATCACGGTAACGTTCGACGATCTTGCGAATCAGCCGCTCGGCCAGGTGACGGAAACCCGGATGCGAGTAGTCGACGTCCTGGCGTGCACCGTACGGGATCTCCACTCCCGTCGCGCTCCGCGCAGTGGTTTCCGGGTACGTGCGCCGCAGCCATGGCGGCACCGCGTAAGTCGGTGTTCCGATGATCGCTGAGATACCTCGCTGATGCGCGCCGTCCAGCACCGGAGCCAGCCAGTCAAGATCAAATTCACCTTCCCGCGGCTCCCAGGTCGACCAGACCGACTCGCCGACTCGGATCACATTGATCTTGGCCTCGACCATCAGATCAAGATCAGCGGCCAGCCGCTCGTACGGCTGATACTCGGCGTAGTAGGCCGTTCCGAACCGTACGCCGCGTGGCACGCCAGTCATGTGTTCAGCTTTCGATGCCGCGGTAGCGGAAATCCGAGAAGCTCACCTCGCCGTTGACCGCGTACAGCCCGATGACCCTGCCGGTGAAGGAAGCGGCCGTCTCCTGTGACAGGTAGCGGCCGTCCACCCGCGCCAGTTCGATCTTCTCCGCGTCGGGCGAGCTGCTGACGCTGAGCACAACGACATCGCCGGTCAGGAAGTCGAGCAGCTGAGTCCCCGTCGGCGGCACGCATTCGAGGTGGAGGGTGACGACATCTGCCGGAGCTGGACAGCTCCACTCCTGCCGGATGCCGGCGACAACAGCTCGGGCGGTCACCGTTCCGGCACCCACTTCGATCTCATAGTGGTGCCACTCGTCGAAGCGCACACCCAACCCACCCAGCCCCTCACTGGCGTCGACCGTTACAGATACCTCGGCCTGCCGGTGGCGTTGCCGGCGGCCCACGAAAACCGGACGCGGGTCGTCAAGGGTTGAGCCATCACCCACGAGCCGCAAACGACCCGGCGTGCTGAGATCTGCCAGCTCCCTCGGGTAGCGCCGGATCGAGATCCATTCGCCAGACAAAGCCGGGGTCTCGAACTCGTCGGAGATGCGCATCTCAGGCTCTGCCGGCGCCAGCTCCACAGGGTCGATCTTCAACCAGCCGTCCTCGAAGCGTGCGGTGGTGATGAAGGTTTCCCGGCCCAGCGCTGAGAACGCCTGGGTGCCCCCACCCGGCCGCATACCGAGCATGACCACCGCCCAGCTGCCGTCGGGGGCTCGGACCAGATCGCCGTGCCCGGTGTTCTGGATCGGCCGGGAGGTGCTCCGCGCCGACACGACCGGGTTGCCGGGACCGCCCTCGAACGGGCCGTCGGGCGCCGAGCTCCGGGCCACGCTGATGCCGTGGCCGCGTTCGGTGCCACCCTCGGCGATCATCAGATACCAATAGCCGTCGTGAAAGTACAGGTGCGGCGCCTCGGGGAACTTCAGTCCGGTGCCAGACCACAACGAGCGCGGGGCGGACAGGGGTACGCCGCTGTCCAGGTCAACGGTGACCTGAAGGATCCCGCCGTGCTCTGACATTGGGCGACCCGAGGTGGTATCCAGCCCGGAATAGGTGATGTACGCGACGCCTTCCTCGTCCCAGGCGAGATCGGGGTCGATCCCGTGGATGTCTTGAACCACGACGCCGTTGCTCCAAGGGCCCTCCGCGCTCGCCGCGGTGAAGATCAACATCCCGCGGCCCATGGCATCGGTCACTACGACGTAGAAGGTGCCGTTTCGGAACCGGATGGTGGGTGCCCAAGCTCCGCCATTGGTGGGGATGTCGCGCGAGGCCAACTGACCGGGCCGCTCCACGACGTGACCGATCAGCTCCCAGCTCGCAAGATCAGTGCTGTGAAAAACCGGGATTCCGGGCAGGTACTCGAATGTCGAATTCGCGAGGTAATAATCCGCGCCGACCTTGACCACGCTTGGGTCGGGGTAGAAGCCCGAGATCAGGGGGTTGGGATACCTGCCGGCGCCGGTTGAGGTGGTCGCGGCGCTCCCGGAGTCATTCGCGTGACGTCTGTGGACGCGAATGACATGCCGCCAGGTTCAGAAGGGTCGGACGATGTCATGGCTCAAGTTACCGCCGGTGCTTGCGTCGTTGACCACCGACGCGTTCCTGGCGCATCGCAGCTCTTATGGGACTTGGACGGAGGTCTTCAATTTGAGGTCCACCGACGAGACGCCAAGTTGGATTTCGTACCTTCCCGGCACCACGCGTGATCGAGAATCGTCGTCGAAGATGGCCAGGTCGTCGATAGGAATTTCCATGCCAATTTCGCTGACCTCGCCTGGCTCCAGGCGCACGACTTGGAACGCCTTTAGCTGGGCCGGCGGCTCGCCGGCGTCAGGGGGAAATGTTATGTACAGCTGCGGAACTGCCTTGCCTCGTCGAGAACCGACATTCCTGATGCTGAAGGTCGCACTGATCAGCTTCTCGGTCACCTCAGCGCGTAGATCTGCAAACTCGAAGGACGTGTAACCCAGGCCGTGGCCGAAGGGGAACGCCGGTTCAACGCCGTGCTGTTGATACCAGCGGTATCCCACGAGCAGCTCCTCGGAGTAGGTGGCGACGCCGTCCACACCTGGGTACTGGTGGGGTTCCCGCATTGGTGGTCGACTCGTCAGTCGGAAATGTGATGGGGAGCCGGCCGCCAGGCTCAGCTTGGCCGACCAGCACTTCGGCGAGCGCAGGCGCGAACTGTTCACCAGGGAACCAGGCGTGGATAACGGCCGGCACGGCATCCAGCCACGGCATGACGACCGGTCCTGCTCCCAGCGTGACCACGATCGTGCGGGGATTCGCTGCCACGACGGCGGATATCAGCGCGTCTTGGGTGCCCGGCAAGGTCAGGCTGTCGGCGTCCATCGACTCCCCGGTAAGGCGCCCGGCCAGTACCAGCGCAACATCACATGCGCCTGCAAACGCTGCCGCCTCTGCGATCCGGTCGTCTGGCTGACGCCAACGGAGTTCCAGGTGGGGCTGAACCGGCGTTCCGGGGATCGAGATCGCAACGCTCGTGCTGTACTCCACCCGGACTGTGATCACTTGCCCGGCTGCGAGATCGACCACTGCGTGCAGCGGGTAGTCCGGGCCTGTCCCGAAGGGCGACGCCTCGCGAAATCCGGAGGCGACGGGTTTGTCGTCAACATACACAGTGGCCCGGCCGCCGAACGTGAGTGTGGAGTGATGCGTGCCAGGTCGCTCAGCCCGCAAGGTGGTCGTCACCCTTGCTGACCAGTCCGCCCCGACACCCTCTGGTGCACGTAGCTGGAAGCGGCTCAGCGTTCGACGAATCTCCGTCCCGGTGATGTCATCTCGAATGACCGCCTCGATTACACCGGCCGCGGAATCGGAAGAAATGACCGGGAGCGGCAGCTCACCGTCACCGGCCGGCGCTACTCGCACCTGGTGGGGTGAAGCCAGCACCTTGCCGAGGGCTTCGGGGATCGACTCGATCCGCTCATCGATGAGGGAGACGGAAGCTGCGCCTCCGACCACGAGCACCGTCCTGACGTTCACGGCGTCGACAACTGCGACTCGGGGTCTCAGGCAGCGGGAGCAGTTGCCCGTCGTTCCTCAGGAGCACCAGGCCTTCGGTCGCGACGGTCTTCGCTACCGATGCGCTCTCTGGCGGCGGCTCGGGGAGGGCTCCCGCATTGGCTTGAGCCCTACGTACTCGACCGCCGTCAGCACATGCATGGCGATGGAATCGAGCCGACCCCTCGTTTGCAAGCAGATCCTCTCGGGTGAGCTGAGAGTCGCTGCCCAGGGCAGGCAGGTCCAGTCCGGCCTCAAGCGCCGCTCGTGGGTCGCGAACCGCGAACAAGAAGTCCGGCACGGTGAAGCCGGCCCAGCCCCACTGGGTGCGCGGAATCTCAAATAGCTCCGGGTCCTGGCAGGCGTACCGGCCATTGAGGCGGTTGTACGAGCCGAGCAGCCCAGCGACGCCGTACCGAACCAGAGCCCGTCGGAACGGCTCCAGATAGATCTCGTGCAGCGTGCGCTGCGACACCCGCACGTCGACAGCAGGGGATCGGCGCGTGAAACTGCCTTCCCCGGTACGCAACCACTCGAAGTTATTGGCGACGTAGTGTTTGGCCAAAGCGAGGACGCCTTCGGATTGAATGCCACCACCGATAGCGCCGCCGATTTCGCCAGCGAGCATCGGATCCTCGCCCAAGTTCTCGCCGCCCCGCCCTCCATGCGGCACGCGTGCGATGTCCATCGCCGGCGCAAGGATCGCGTTCTTGCCGGCGGTCAGGACCCCCCGGCCGAGGGCGGCACCGTAGCGGTGCGCGAGCTCTCGATCGAAGCTCGCCGCGAGTGCCAGGGTGGACGGAAACGCTGTCG
>CAVRQV010000013.1:0-59567 GCA_963723475.1 uncultured Actinomycetota bacterium | reverse complement strand
GCATCGCCACCAGTCAGAAAATCCGCGGGAGATCCGGTGGCCGCTCGCGGCTGGTGTCCAATCCAGTGACCGGACCATCGCAAGGACCCAGTGCTACCTGCTTCGGTCGCGAGTGTGTTCACACGGCTCCCTTCTTTGAGAAGTCATGATTGGCAGCGCACAGTGCGCCCACAGATTGAAATGTTTCAGACCGACTCTCAAGAGGAGAGGCGGTGTCGACCGCTGCCGAGCTCCTGCGCCTGTGAACCCGGCAGCCGCACCAATGCCGTAACCCCTCCGGAACGGTGATGTCCAGCTCCAGAGGCCCGCCGCTCTCCTGCGACCACGACACTGCGATCTTGCCGTGCCTCGTTTCGAGGGAGGCTCGCGCCCACCGAATGTCGGCACCTGGCTGGGGCGCGATCAGTACGCGGGAGTACCCCGGCTCGAGCGGCGCGATCCCGCCTATAGCCTGATGCATCCAGTGCGCCACGGCGCCGAAAGCGTAGTGATTGAAGCTCGTCATCTGGCCCGGGTTGATGGTGCCGTCGGGCAACATCGAATCCCAGCGCTCCCAGATCGTTGTCGCCCCCATCGTGACCGGATAAAGCCAGGACGGGCATTCGGTTTGGAGCAGCAGTCGGTAGGCGTCGTCAAGATGACCTGTATTGGTCAAGGCATGGGTGATGAACGGTGTCCCCGCGAAGCCAGTTTGAATGTGGTAGCCACTCTTGGCGACTAGCTCCGCAAGCCGCTTGCCTGCGAGCTGCTCATCTTCGGGATCTAGGAGCCCGAAAACGATGGCCAGCGCGTACGGTGTCTCGGCATCACTGTGGATGACGCCTTCAGGCTTGACGTAGTGCTCGTTGAATGCGGCTCGCGTGCGTTCGGCAAGGCTGCCGAAGTGCTGAGCATCCTCATGACGGCCCAGAAGCGTTGCGGCCTCTTGCAAGATGTGCGCGTCTCGGTAGAGGCACGCCGTCGCTACCACACCGTTGTCGGCCTTGCTCAGGAAAGGCTCCTCAGGGGGTGCCGTGGGATCAAGCCAATCGCCGAATTGGAATCCCCCATCCCACAGGCCTGTCGGGGAGAGCAGCGATTCGATGCGTCGGACATGGGCCACCATGGAGTCGAATTGATCAGCAAGCACGTGCCGATCCCCATATGCCCACCAAAGCGACCACGGCACCCAAACGGCGGCGTCACTCCAGATCGCGGTTGCGTCAGGCAGCGGCCACTGCTTCGGACGGTCGACGTACTTCAACATGTCTGGAACAACGGGGGGCACGCGACCGCTCGCGGCCTCCTGCTCTGCAGCCAGATCCTTAAGCCAGTCGCGGAGGAAATTGTCAACATCGAAGAGGTAGGTCGCGGTGGGTGCGAAGACAGCGATGTCACCAGTCCAGCCGAGCCGCTCGTCTCGCTGAGGGCAGTCGGTGGGGAGGTCGAGGAAATTCCCCCGGAGGCCCCAGACGACGTTTCGGTGCAGCTGGTTGAGCAGCTCGTTGGAGCACTCGAACTCGCCGATCCGCCTCAACTCGGACGAAACCACAACTGCGGTCAGCGCGTTTGAGGTGAGCTCGCCAGGCCACCTGTCCACCTCGACGTACCGGAAGCCGTGGAAGGTGAATGTTGGCTCGAACACGTCGTCGCGGCCGCTGAGGATGAAGCGGTCAGTGGCTTTGGCGGATCGGAGTGGTCGCGTGCCCAGTTCGTCGTTCTCGAGCACTTCGGCATGCCGCAGTGTGATCGTCGTCCCGGCCGGGCCCTGAACCTGGACTCTCACCCACCCCACCAGGTTCTGCCCAAAATCGACCAGCGTCTTGCCTGCTGGGGAGGTCCAGATCTTGATCGGTTGAACCTCTTCCTGTCGGCTGGTGGGGGGACCGATGTAGGGAGTCAGAGTGCTGAAGTCGAGTTCGGCCTGGTGTACGCCGGTCCAACCCATGTCAGAGAAGCCTGGCTTTAGCCAAGCGTCCGACTGACGGCGGGCATCGATTGTCTGACCGTCGTAAAGGTCGTTCGAAAGCGCTGGAGATGGGCCAGCTGTCCAGCTCGTGTCCGTGACAACGGTCTGCACAGTGCCGTCAGAAAATTCGATGTCGAGCTGTGCGAGAGCTGCAAGCTCCTTACCGTAGAGGGCCCTACCGCCACTCCACCCGAGCCGTCCGCGAAACCAACCATTGCCCAGCGCAATACCGAGCACGGAGCTTGGCTGAAGAAGTGAGGTCACGTCGTACGTGCGGTAGCGCAGCCGCCACTCATAACTGCTCCACCCAGGGCTTAGCACGTCGTCAGAGACTGGATTGCCGTTGAGGTATGCCTCGAAAACTCCCTGTGCCGTGGCATGCAGGGTGGCTCGGGAAACGGGTCCATGACCCTCTTCCAACTCGAACTCCGTACGGAGCAGCGGTGCCCCGTCGAAGTCCTGGTTCGGGGCGATGGGGAGTGCAGACCAGGTGAGCGACATTGGTTCCTTTCGGCTACAAGTTGTGTTCGTTTGATCGCAAGGTGCTGCGTCGAGGGATCAGGTGAGGATCCAGCGTGACCGATCGGTGCACGTGGCCAGGGCCCTGGCGGATCTCCTCGAGGAGCAGTTCGATGGCCATCTCACCCATCCGATACCCCGGCAGACTCACCGTGGACACCGGGATGCTGCTCTCAGAGGCGAAGTGATTGTCGTCGTAGCCGACGACCATCAGGTCATCGGGTACCCGAATTCCGAGATCGGTCGCCGTCTGGATAACGCCGATCGCGAGCAGATCTGAAGGACACACCACCCCATCCACTGAATGGGACAGCAACACTTGGCGTCCAACTTCACGACCGGCGCTGATTGCAAGGTTGGGCGCTTCTACCACTTCGAGACTGGCGCCTGCTTCGGCAACGGCCCGCTCGACCCCTGTCAAGCGCCGGCGGATCAGGCGCAGCTCCGGAAAGCCGGCGAGGAAGACGAGCCTGCGTGCTCCTCGATCGAGGAGATGGGTGGCAGCAAGATAGCCACCCAGTTCCTCGTTGACCATGACACTGCACGTGAGCGGGTCAGGGGATGTCGCGATCACGAGAACGACGGGGCGCCCGTGCCCAAGGACCGCGTGCACCACGTCAAGAGGCTCTTCAAGGGGAGTGAGCAAGATGCCCGCGACTCGGGCTTGGTCGAAGAGCTCGAGATAGTTGTCCTGCTTGGTTCGAGTGCTGTCGCTGTTGGCGAGAAGGAGCTTCAGCTGAGCTTGTCCTGCCGCTGACTCGGCCCCGCGCGCGATGTCGACGAAGAGCGAGTTCCCGATGTCGATCAGGACCAAGCCGACAGTATCTGTTCGTCTTGCGGCGAGCGCCCGGGCAGCGCTGTTACGGACAAAGCCCAGTTCGGCAATCGCTGCTTCCACTTTGAGCCGGGTCTGTTCGGTGACTATTTCTGGGCTGTTGAGCACATTCGAAACGGTGCCGATTGCCACCCCGGCACGCCGTGCCACATCTTGAATGCGCGGTGCACTCGGCCCGGAGTGGCCGTCATCGCTGTGACGGGTCCGACCTCGCGACTGCGCCATGCGGGAAGGCTATACCTAGACAGCGCAGGGACTGAAGCGGTTCAACCGTTTTGGGCTTCAGCCTGACTATTGTTGTGGCTGCCCTCTCGCTGGGAGCACAGTTGACACTTCCGCCGCACCTCGATACTGTCCTGCGGGGTATCAGAACGTTTCAAGTAGGGCCCGGGGATCCTGCCCGCTGCTCAAGGTCGTGCATTGCAGCGGTATAACCGCTCTGTAAGACTCTCTTGGAAGTGAGTGAGCATATGCCAACCTTCTCCGACATCTCTGACCAGCTGACCTATCAGGCCATCGAGTTGCCTTCCTGGGCGTTCGGCAACTCTGGCACCCGGTTCAAGGTGTTCGGCACGCCGGGCACACCACGGACCATCCAGGAAAAACTCGCAGACGCGGCCAAGGTGAACGAGCTGACCGGGCTTGCGCCGAAGGTCGCGCTGCACATCCCGTGGGACAAGGTCGAGGACTACGGCGCGCTCCGGAACTATGCCGCTGATCTTGGTGTAGCGCTCGGCACGATCAACTCCAACACCTTCCAGGACGACATCTACAAGTTCGGCAGCCTGACCCACGTCGATGAGTCCGTGCGCCGGAAGGCGATCGACCACCACCTCGAGTGCATAGAGATCATGAACCAGACCGGGTCGCGGGACTTGAAGATCTGGCTTGCCGACGGCACCAACTACGCCGGCCAAGGTGACATCCGGGGCCGTCAGGACCGGCTCGCCGACAGTCTCGCGCAGATCTATGAGCGGATTGGTCCCGATCAGCGCCTGGTGTTGGAATACAAGTTCTTTGAACCGGCCTTCTACCACACCGACGTACCTGACTGGGGTACCTCGTACGTGCAGGTTGCCGCATTGGGCGAGCGGGCCGTGGTCTGCCTTGATACCGGGCATCACGCGCCAGGCACCAACATCGAGTTCATCGCGGCGCAGCTCCTCCGGTTAGGCAAGCTGGGCTCGTTCGACTTCAACTCCAGCTATTACGCCGACGATGATCTGATTGTCGGGTCCGCCGATCCGTTCCAGCTGTTCAGGATCTTGTATGAGGTCGTACGAGGTGGCGGCTACGGCCCGGATTCTGAGGTGGCCTTCATGTTGGACCAGTGCCACAACGTCGAGCCCAAGATTCCCGGCCAGATCCGCTCGGTGCTGAACGTCCAGGAAATGACTGCGCGGGCTCTTCTGGTGGACCGCGAGGCCCTGGAGGCCGCGCAGGAAGCACATGATGTGCTCGGCGCCAATGGGATCTTGATGGATGCTTTCTACACCGACGTACGACCCGCGTTGGCGAAGTGGCGGGAGTCGCGTGGCCTGCCGGCCGATCCGATGACGGCTTACACCGAGTCGGACTATCAGAGCAAGATCGAATCCGAGCGAGCCGGCGGAACCCAAGCCGGCTGGGGAGCATGATCATGACCAACCAGGCAGTTGCAGAGTTGATCGCCCGGTCCAACCGGTTGGGATCAGATCCCAAGAACACCAACTACGCCGGCGGCAACACCTCGGCCAAAGGCACGGAGATCGATCCGGTGACCGGCGAACCGGTCGAACTGGTCTGGGTGAAGGGTTCCGGCGGTGACCTGGGGACCCTGAAGGAGTCGGGCCTCGCGGTGCTGCGGCTGGATCGGATGCGGGCATTGGTGAACGTCTATCCAGGTGTCGAGCGGGAAGACGAGATGGTCGCGGCCTTCGACTATTGCCTGCATGGCAAAGGCGGTGCGGCGCCGTCGATCGACACTGCGATGCACGGCCTTGTCGACTCGGCACACGTTGACCATCTGCACCCGGACTCCGGGATCGCGATCGCCACAGCTATCGACGGGGAGGAGCTGACGGCCAAGATCTTCGGCGACAGGGTGGTGTGGGTGCCGTGGCGCCGGCCCGGCTTCCAGCTCGGCTTGGACATTGCCAAGATCAAGGCCGACAACCCACAGGCGATCGGTTGCGTGCTCGGCGGCCACGGCATCACCGCCTGGGGCAATACCTCCGGCGAGTCGGAGGCCAACTCGCTGGAGATCATCAACACCGCGGCCGCCTACATTGCCGAGCACTCGAAACCTGAGCCGTTCGGCGCTGCGTTGGACGGATACGCTGCGCTGCCGGATGATCAGCGTCGCGCCAAGGCGGCGGCACTCGCGCCGACGCTGCGGTCGATCGCGTCGTTCGACAAGCCGATGGTCGGGCACTTCACCGATGACGAGCGAGTACTGGAGTTCCTCGCCGGGAGCGAGCATCCCCGGCTGGCCGAGCTCGGCACCAGCTGCCCGGACCATTTTCTGCGGACCAAGGTCAAACCGCTGGTACTTGATCTTCATGCGGATGCTCCGCTCGAGGACTGCATCGCCCGGCTTGGGGAACTCCACGACGCGTATCGCGCCGACTATCAGGCCTACTACGAGCGCAACGCGACACCGGACTCACCGCCGATTCGGGGCGCCGACCCCTTGATCATTTTGGTGCCGGGAGTCGGCATGTTCTCGTATGGGAAGGACAAGCAGACCGCGCGGGTTGCCGGTGAGTTCTACCTGAATGCGATCAACGTGATGCGGGGCGCTGAGGGCCTGTCGAGGTACGCCCCGATCGATGAGTCGGAGAAGTTCAAGATCGAATACTGGGCCCTGGAAGAGGCGAAGCTGCAGCGGATGCCGAAGCCTAAGCCGCTCGCCACGCGAATCGCGCTGGTCACGGGTGCCGCAGGCGGCATCGGCAAGGCCATCGCGGTTCGCCTCGCCGCAGAAGGCGCGTGCGTGGTCATAGCCGATCTGGATGCAGAGAAGGCTCAGACCGCAGCTGGCGAGATTGGCAACAGCGACGCCGCTGTCGGCATAGCCACCGATGTCACCGATGAGACGGCTGTGCAGGCGGCGGTCGACGCCGCGCTGCTCGCGTTCGGCGGCCTCGACATTGTGATCAACAATGCTGGCCTGTCGCTGTCCAAGTCATTACTGGACACCACGGTTGCTGACTGGGACCTGCAACACAACGTGATGGCAAAGGGCTCGTTCCTGGTGTCCCGGGCGGCGGCCAAGGCATTGATCGAGCAGAAGCTTGGCGGCGACATCGTCTACATCTCCAGCAAGAACTCCCTCTTCGCCGGCCCTAACAACATCGCATACTCAGCCACGAAGGCCGACCAGGCGCATCAGGTGAGGCTGCTCGCGGCGGAGCTGGGGGAGCACGGAGTCAAGGTGAATGGCATCAACCCTGATGGGGTGGTCCGTGGCTCCGGCATCTTCGCCGGTGGCTGGGGGGCCAAGCGCGCCGCGGTCTACGGCGTCCCGGAGGAGGAGCTGGGCAAGTACTACGCCTCCCGCACGCTGCTTAAGCGCGAGGTGCTCCCGGAGAACGTCGCGAATGCCGTCTTTGTGCTCTGCTCGGCCGATCTCAGTCACACGACCGGCCTGCACATTCCCGTCGACGCCGGCGTCGCTGCCGCGTTCCTGAGGTGAGTCAATCGGGGTACGTGGCAGCGGTTGATCTCGGTGCCACAAGCGGCCGGGTCATGCTCGGCCACCTCGGCCCAGATCAGCTGAGCGTTGAGGCGCTCCATCGCTTTTCAAACGACCCTGTCCGGATCACAGACGGCCTGCATTGGAACATCCTCGAGCTGTACCGGAATTTACTGATCGGGCTCCGCAAGGCGGTCGCCGCGCAGCCGGACCTGGCCGGCATTGGCATTGACTCCTGGGCCGTCGACTACGGGTTGGTGAGCGGTGACGGCTTGATCAACAACCCATTCCACTACCGCGACGAGCGGACCGCCAGAGGTGTAGCTCTGGTCCACAAGATCGCCGATCATGCCAGCCTCTATGCGACGAATGGACTGCAGTTCCAGCCGTTCAATTCGATCTACCAGCTGGCTGTCGATCATGAAGCTGGAGTGATCGATGACAAGACACGGATGCTCATGCTTCCTGACCTCTTGGGATTCTGGCTGACCGGTGAACAAGTGGCCGAGCGCACCAACGCCTCCACTACCGGGCTGCTCGACATTGGCACTGGGAGCTGGAACACCGCCTTGATCGACAAGTTGAGCCTGCCGCGCTCTCTGTTCCCATTACTGGTTGATCCTGGAACGCGGATCGGCGCCCTAAGCGACGACGTGAGACAAGAGATCGGTGGGTTGCAGACAGTGGATGTGATCGCTGTCGGGTCACATGACACAGCATCGGCGGTGGTCGGCGTGCCGATGACGGAAGCTGGCGCCGCGTACGTGTCGTCCGGCACATGGTCGCTGGTCGGAGTGGAGCTTGATCGGCCGGTGCTTACCGAGGACAGTCGAGAGGCCAACTTCACCAACGAAGGTGGCGTCGACGGGAAGATCCGCTACCTGCGCAACGTGATGGGCATGTGGCTGCTTAGTGAGTCCATCCGCACGTGGCAGCGCGAGGGTCAATCCGTCGAGCTAACGACGCTGCTCGACCAGGCAGCAGGCATCAGCGCGCCGGTGCCGATCTTCGACGCCAACCATCCGAGCCTGCTGCCGCCTGGCGACATGCCCAAGCGGATTGTCACACTCTGTGCCGAAGCAGGCGCGGCCGCGCCCGACTCACCGGCAGTTTTCGCCCGCAGCATCCTGGAGAGCCTCGCCGAGGCGTACGCGACCGCGATCGCGGATGCCGAACGGCTCAGTAGCCAGAAGATCAACATCGTCCACATAGTTGGTGGTGGCAGCCAGAACGCACTGCTGTGCCAGCTGACAGCGAACCGTACCGGCCGGCGGGTGCTGGCTGGCCCGGTGGAGGCGACTGCCATCGGTAATGTGCTGGTCCAGGGGCGAGCGGTCGGGCTCGTGCAGGGCGAGCTTTCCGAGTTGCGTGCCTTGGTGGCAAGGACGTTCCCTCCAGCGGAGTACCAGCCGCGCTGACTGAACTGGTGAGGTGCCGATGAGAACTGCGCTGTTCATCACCTGTCTCGCCGATGCCATGTTTCCCGAGGTGGGAAAGGCCACGATGCAGGTACTGGAGCGGCTGGGCCACGTCGTCGAATTTCCCACCGAGCAAACGTGCTGTGGCCAGATGCACGTCAACACCGGATACCAGAAGCAGGCGCTGCCACTGGTCGCGCGGTTCGCGGAGGTCTTCGCACCGTACGACGCGATCGTGGCGCCATCGGGCTCCTGCGTCGGCTCAGTGCGTCACCAACATGCGATGATCGCGAAGCGATTCGGCTCACCGAGCCTGGTCGAGCAGGTCGACGCGGTGGCGGCCAAGACGTATGAGCTGTCGGAGTTCCTCGTCGACGTGCTGGGCGTTACCGATGTCGGCGCCTACTTCCCGCACCGGGTGACCTATCACCCCACCTGTCATTCACTGCGAATGCTGAGGGTCGGCGACAAGCCGATCCAGCTGCTTCGTGCGGTGGAGGCGTTGGAATTGGTCGAGCTGCCGGCAGCTGATCAATGCTGCGGCTTTGGTGGCACGTTCGCGATCAAGAACTCCGACACCTCGACCGCCATGCTGTCCGACAAGATGCGCAACGTGCTCGGCACGGGCGCAGAGATCTGCACCGCGGGTGACAGTTCCTGCCTGATGCACATTGGTGGCGGCCTGTCGCGGCTTCGGGCTGGTGCCAAGACGGTGCACCTGGCGCAGATCCTTGCCGCCACTCGTGAGAAGGCTCAGGTGCTGTGAACACGCCGGTGATGTTGGGTCTGCCAGCGATGCCGCCGACTGCGCCGCGCGGTGTGGGCAACCTGCGGAGCGATGAGAAGTTCCCGGTCGCCGCCCGGCGAGCCCTCGCCGACACCCAGTTGCGGCGCAACCTCGGCCAAGCCACGATGACCATCCGAAGCAAGCGCGCTCAGGTCGTGGCGGAGTTGCCGGATTGGGAGGAGTTGCGGGAAGCGGGTCGCCAGCTCAAGGTCCACACCATGGCGCACCTGCCGGATTACCTTGTCCAGTTGGAATCCGCTGTGACCGCCCGCGGCGGAGTGGTGCATTGGGCCCGGGATGCGGTGGAGGCCAACCAGATCGTCGTTGATCTGGTCCGCGGCAAAGGCGTGGATGAGGTGGTCAAGGTCAAGTCAATGGCCACCCAGGAGATCGGCCTCAACGAGGCATTGGAAGCTGCTGGGGTTGCCGCGCTCGAAACTGATCTGGCGGAGCTGATCGTGCAGCTGGGTCACGACAAGCCTTCGCACATCCTGGTGCCCGCGATCCACCGCAACCGCGCAGAGATTCGGGAGATCTTCCTACGGGAGATGGCCGACGTTGACCCGGCGCTCACCGATGAGCCGGCCGCACTTGCTGCTGCGGCCCGCCGGCACCTGCGGCGTAAGTTCCTCTCCGCCAAGGTGGCCATCAGCGGGGCAAATTTTGGCATTGCCGAGACCGGGACCCTCGCGGTCGTCGAATCAGAGGGCAACGGTCGAATGTGTCTCACCTTGCCGGACACCTTGATCACGATCATGGGGATCGAGAAGCTGGTACCGCGCTGGCAGGACCTCGAGGTTTTCCTGCAGCTACTGCCGAGGTCTTCAACGGGTGAGCGGATGAACCCCTACACGTCGATGTGGACTGGCGTGACGCCCGGTGACGGGCCGCAGGAGTTCCATTTGATCTTGCTTGACAACGGCCGGACCGCTGTACTGGCCGATGCGGACGGCCGGGACGCGCTCAACTGCATCCGGTGCAGCGCCTGCCTGAACGTATGCCCGGTTTACGAGCGAACCGGCGGGCACGCCTACGGATCGGTCTATCCGGGCCCGATCGGTGCCATCTTGTCGCCCCAACTGACCGGGATCGAGGACAACGCCTCGTTGCCGTACGCGTCATCACTGTGCGGCGCCTGCTACGACGTCTGCCCGGTCAAGATCAACATCCCGGAGATCTTGGTGCACTTGCGTGCCAAGCACACTGAGACCTTCGCAGCGGAGCACCGGTTGCCGAACGCCGAGGCATCGGCCATGGCGGCAGCCGCCTGGGTGATGAGCAACCCCAAGCGCTGGGCGCGCGCACTCCGCGGCGGGCGCCTCGGCCGGATGCTCGGTCGCAAGCGTGGTGTGATCGGCGACGTGCCGCTGCCGCTGGCGAAGCAGTGGACCGATACCCGCGACTTCGCGCGGCCGCCCAGGCAGACGTTCCGCGACTGGTGGGCCGCCGAGCATGGGGGTGACCGGTGAACGCTCGCGAGGAGGTGTTGGCGCGTATCGCGGCCGCTCACCGCGCCGCACAGCCCGCGGATCTGCCCTACGAAGACATCCCCCGCGAGTATCGGACCACCTCGGATGCGTCAGCTGCGGCGCTGACCGAGCGGCTGATTGATCGCCTGGTGGACTATCGGGCACTGGTACGCGAGTGCGCGGCCGATGATCTTGACGCGACGATCGCTGCTGCGCTCACCGAGTGCGGCGCTCGTACGGTGGTCGTGCCTGCAGGCTTGGACTCCTCATGGACGGCAAACCTCGCCGCCGTGCTCACTGATGGGCCGTCCATCGATGGTCAACTCAACGTTGCCGAACTCGACCGGGTCGATGGTGTGATCACGGGCTGCGCCGTGGCAATCGCCGAGACCGGGACGTTGATCTTGGACGGCTCACCGGAGCAGGGCCGCCGCATCCTTACCCTCATCCCCGACTACCACCTTTGCGTGGTCTTCGCCGACCAGATCGTTGCCGATGTCCCCCAAGCACTGAGCCGACTCGTGCCAACTCGGCCATTGACCATGATCAGCGGGCCCAGCGCGACGAGTGACATCGAGCTGAATCGGGTGGAGGGCGTGCATGGGCCACGCACTCTCGAAGTGATCATCGTGAACAGGAGTGAGTGATGCCGCGGTACTGCCTGCTCGGACACGTCGATCCCAATCGTTTGGGGGAGTATCGCGAGGCCCACCGCGCCGTTTGGCCCGAGCTGCTGGAAGCATTGCGCGACGCCGGCTGGCGCAACTACTCGCTCTTCCTACGCGACGATGGCCTCCTGATCGGTTACGCCGAAGCAGACGACCTGGGCGCTGCGCAGGAGCGGGTGGCTCGCACCGAGGTCAACGCTCGCTGGCAGGCCGCCATGGCCGAACTCTTCCAGACCGAGGGCGCTCCCGATGAAGCCTGGGAGATCGTCCCGGAGGTCTTCAACCTCGAAGACCAACTTCAAGCTGCAGGCGGTCTCGGGACATGATCCCTCAAAATCTGACGCTGGTTCGCGGCGCAGCACTTCTGGGCGGCGTGTCGCGCTAACCAGCGTCAGATTCTGAGGGGACTACTGTCGCGGGATGACGGTCAGCACTCGCATGAGATGGATACGGAACTCGCTCATGAAGTTGCTCAGAAAGGCCGCCACCGCGTCGTCGGTGACCTCACCGTCAGCGGTATAGATCTCCGGTGTGTATCGGATGTAGGCCTCCGGTGCGGTCATCTGACGGGCATTGCAGAAGCTGAGGACACCGCGCAGGCTTTGCTGACTGACCGCTGTGCCGATCGGGCCACTGGATGCCCCAATGACGGCGGCGGGAATGTGGTCGAAGGAGTTTTGGCCCCAGGGTCGCGACGCCCAGTCGATCGCGTTCTTCAACGCACCAGGGATGGATCGGTTGTACTCGGGAGTGACGAAGAGCAGGGCGTCGGACCGATCAATTGCTTCCTTCAAGGCGGTGGCTTCGGAGGGGAAGTTGGCGTCGTAGTCCGGGCTGTACAGCGGAAGGTTGCCGATGGGTATCTCGCTGAACTCGAGATCGTGGGGCGCCAGCCGGATGAGCGCCTTGGACAGGATGCGGTTGATGGACTTCGACGAGAGGCTCCCGACGAAGTAGCCGACTTGGTAGGTAGTCATGACTGCTCCTCTGTTGTTGAACCGCTGCCGTCTCCCTCAGGGGTCCGCATTTTGCTGGGCTCTGTTAGGACGACGATTTTGCCGGTGGCGGAGCCTGCCTCCATCTCCGCGTGAGCCTGCCGGATCTCATCAAGGTGGTAAACGCGGTGTACAGGAACGACCGCCTCTCCCGCCGCAACGGCGTCGAGGAACTCCTGCAAGATTGTCGCCGACAGATCGGTAGCCTCACCGGTGTAGGCGGTGAGCCGCACCCCGCGTGGAATGTAATCGATCGGGTAGAAGTCAGAAACGGTCCACACGTTGGAGAGCATCCCGGTAAAGCACACGACTCCGTGGAGCCTGGTCGCGGCAAGTGTGTCCGGCAGAGTAGGGGTGCCGATGAGCTCGATGGCGGTGTCAACTCCACCAGGCAGGATGTCTCGGACTCGATCGGCGATCGGGCCGTCGTCGATCAGGACCTGGTCGGCGCCGATTCTCCTCAGCGCTTCGATCTTGCCTGGGTTTCGGGTGGTGGACAGCACGATCATGTCGAGGCGTCTGGCCAACACGGCGGTCGCCATGCCCACCGACGACGTGCCGCCGCGGATCAGAATCGACTGCCCTGGCTGGGCGTCGAGGCCGATAGTCAGCGAGCCATAGGCGGTTTGCAGCATCTCGGGGACCGCGCCCAACGTGGCCCAGTCGAGGTTGCTGGTGAACGGCACCACCTGCCGGGCCGACACACAGGTGTATTCGGCGTAGCCGCCGTCGAAGGTGCGGCCCATCCCGCCCATCATCGTGGCCACCTGCTGACCCACACCAAACTCCCCGCCCGGACATGCCGCCACCGTGCCCGTCCCCTCGATCCCCAAGACGCGGGGGAACGTGACACCCACGGCCAGGCCGAGTCGGGTGTGCAATTCGGACCGGTTGAGGCCAAACGCCTCGACCTTGATCAACACCTCGCCCAGCCGCGGAGTTGGGATCGGAACCTCGCGGATCTGCAGAGCCTCCGGCGGCCCCGGCGCATCGAGCACCACCGCCTTCATGATCGACATCGTCAATCCCCAGCATCGCCGAGCGTTCGCGCGGACTCATAACCGCCCGAAACGATCTCTGATTCAGTGTCGAAAACCATGATCGACTTCGAATCGTGGTAGGCCGGCCAGCCTGGATGTTGATCACGAACGAACCCCACGAATGCTGCGTGAACACGATCCGCCAGCGCCTGCGGCGGCTCTTGGCCGGCAACCCGAGTCACGTCCGGGTCCTCGAGCAGATCGAAGATGAAAGGCACGTCCAAACAATGCTCAGCCACGCCACTAACGGCCGACGGCCAGGCGAAGTCGTACGCCCAGGTCGGTGCCGACTCACGGCGTAGGTCGAGCCAATCAACAATCCGGCGACGAAACATCACGTCGCTGACGTATTGACCGACGACGTCGGCTGGGTGGTGGTCGGGCAGGGCGGCAGCGAAACGCTGCGCGGCCTCAGGGCTGAGGCCGACCTCCTCCAGGATCGGCTCCACATCATGGCCTTCGAGAAGGTGCCGGTTGGCCCGCGCAATGGCGCTGAACTCCTGCCTTGTTGACCCCACTAGGAGCGGAATGTCTTGTCCCGCCCCCGCGCGCATGCCTTCCTCGACCGGCGAGGGATGCAGCTCGCCGTCAACCACCGGACCAAGAGGCAAGGAGCCGTCCATGGATCGCATCAGCGCGAGCAGGTCGTCGGCCGTCGGCTTCTCCAGTGTTCTTAATCCGCCGCCCTGCGCCGCCAGTAGATCGCTCTCCGAAACGCGGAGGAAACCCGATCGGTCCGGCGTCACCCCCAGCCGCTCGGCCAAGGCTGCGGTCGTCCGCTTCGCCCGCTCGAGGGGAATGTCAGAGGGCACTCCAGAGATCGACGCCGCGGCCGTGAAGAGCCCCCGCGCCCGAGGCAGGGTCAACAATGTCATCACGGCACCCCCACCGGCAGACTGGCCGACGATCGTTACACGCGCCGGGTCCCCACCAAACTGGGCGATGTTGTCGCGCACCCACTCCAGTGCAAGCAGCCAGTCGAGAATCCCGCGATTGGGTGGCGCATCTGGCAACCACCCGAAGCCGTCGAAGCCGAGCCGATAGCACACGGTTACCGTGACGACCCCGTCTCGGTTGAACGCTGCACCGTCATACCACCGGCTCGCCGGGGATCCGGCGACATACCCGCCGCCGTGAATGTAAACCAGCACCGGCAGCGGCGCCTCGGATCCACTCGTGGCTTTCGGGCGGGGAGTGAAGACATTGAGATTGAGGATGTCGTCACCCGGAATGCTCGGCTCCGGGATAGTGGTGATCTCTGCTAGCGCCTTGCGCTGCGGCGTCGGCCCGTACCGGAGGGCGTCCCGAATGCCGCCCCAGGGCCTCACCGGCACAGGTGATAAGAAGCGATGATCACGGTAGGGCGGCTCAGCAAAAGGGATGCCGAGGAAAGCTGCCGATTGAGTGCGCCAGAAGCCTCGGACAGCTCCGGTCTTGGTCTCGACGACGACTTGCTCGCCGGTTGGGGTAGGCCGCATTTTGTCTATTCTGTCTGATTGGCCCGTGCCGAGATCCCTGGCTGGATCAGCGCGGCGGCAGTTCCGGTGTCGGTGATCAGCACGTTGACCCATCGGCCGCTGACAGCGGCGTGAATGGCTTTGTGCTTGCTCTGGCCGCCGGCGATCCCGATGCGACGTGGGAGCTTGCGCAGGGTGTCGGCGTCGATGCCGACCACACGGTCATCAAGATCGCTGCGAACGAGGTTGCCTGCGGTGTCGAAGAACCGCTGGCAGATATCGCCGACAGCGCCGGCCGCATGGAGTCTGTCCTGGTCAGCGAGGTCGGCCGCATTGCCGCTGGCCCGCAAAAGTGGCGACGGTGGCAGGCTGCCAATGCCCGCGAGCACCATGGTGAGGCGCCTCCATTCCTCCGCGACGGAGGCCATCGCCGGGTCGTTCAGCAGGCTTTCTCGAATCGTCCTGTTACCAACCAGCGCAGGAGCAGGAACGAAGGTAGCGGTGGCACCAACCAGTCGAGCGAATTCGGTGAGCAGCCGGTTGCCTTGGGTCTGGACTGATGAGCTCCCGACGCCTCCCATGAGCTGAACAACACTCTCGGCACCAGGAACACGAAAGGGTCGCATCCGATCCACAACGGCCAGCAGAGTTTGGCTCCAGCTGGAGATCCCAATGCGTTCTCGACCAGTCAGGGTGGCTTCGAGATAAGCGGCGCCTGCTGATCCGAGCGCGGCAATGACCTCCTCGTCGGTGCCATCGACATCGACGACTACTGCTTCGGCCAGGCCGTAGGCCTTCTCGAGCGCTTCCTCAACTTCGGTATGTACTCCCGGCGCCACTGCGACAACGGTGCGGACGATGCCGAGTTCAGCAGCCCGTTTGAGCAGCCGTGACACCCGCGCCTGGGAGAGATGCAAGGTTTCCGCGATGTCGGTTTGGCGTACGCCTCGTTCGTGATACATCCGGGCCACTTTGGTGATCAGCCGGAGTTGCCCGTCCGTCGGGACTCGCGTGTTGCTGAGTCGATCGGTCATGCCACAACCCGACCCCGGCTCACCCACGCCGGTGTGGTTTCAGCACAGATCAGGATTGACGGTTCGTTGCGGTCAAACTCGATAGGCACGTAGTTCGGCGGGCGGTCACCGGACTTCAGTACCTCGCCGGTTAGGGGATCGATCAGCCAATACTTCGAAGGCACGCGGCCGTCCGCGTCGAAGAACATCCATGGTCCGCCGTGCTCGGCATAGCCGATGTAAAGCACGCCCGGATCCAGCAGGCCGCGGGTGTTGGACGAGACATCCCAGCAGGGGACCGCCTCAGTTATCGGAAGATCGTCGAGGATCTTGCCGACCAGACCGACGTAACGACTGCCCTCGAAGTCAAGTGCTTCCCTCCAACCAGCACCCTCCGCCAGGAAGTACGAACCGTGGCCGGGTTCGTCGGGGTGCAGCCGCCAGGGCCACAGACTGGCCGCTCCGTACGCGACGCCCATAAGAGCGCCCGCGCAGACGTTGCTCCACGCTTCGTGCCCCTGCCACCATCCCGCTGCGACTCCGTGACGACCGGTGTGCTCATAGCTCGGCTCGCCGTTCATGATCGCCTTGTGCGGTCGCTGCGCCCACATGGTCGCAAGCCGATCAGGCACGTGATCACCCATGTGACCGGTCTGGCAGGACTGGAAGTCCAGCCAGTCGGCGTCTTGATGCTCGTCGTTGCGGTGATGGGGCCGGTAGTGGATTCCGGTTGCTTGGCCGTACGCGTCCCAGGCCTGAATCTCCCTCCCTCCGGCCTCAACCTGCGGTTCCGCACCGGAGCCGTCGCCGCACGGCAGGTATATCGCCGGGCGGGCACCGAAGCGAGCCACCAGGTACCGGCAGTAGCGGGCGTAGTCGGCCGGCGGAACCACTGGGCCTGCTACGCCGAGTCCTTTCCAGCCGAATCCGTGGAAGACCGGCTGCAGCACCGGCGTGATGCCGTGGTCGACAAGGGAATCGATGATCTTGTCGAAGTACTGGAAATAGTCGACGTTGATCTTGGTGAGGTGGCCCTCGGATAGGTCATGGAAGCCGATCTCGAAGCCCTCGTCGACATTGCGGCCGGCTGGTCCGCGCGCGTGCATGTCCGGCTGGACACTCATCAGCAGGACGGCATTGAAGCCCTTCGACTGGCGGTCTGCCGCGTACGTCTCGACGTCCTCGACGGTGGCGCGGAAGGGCATCGCCCACGCCGTGTCGAAGACCCAGAAGGCGGGTGACCCGTCTGCGTAGCAGAAGCTGCGGCCGGACGGGTGTGCGGTGGCAAAACCGCGAGCGACGGCTCGATGCGGATGATCTTGGACGGGTGGACCGGCGATCAAGGTGCCTTGAGCTGGTCTGAAGTCGTGGGCCGGCCTGGCGGTGTGTACGCTCCACCGCCACTCGCCGCCCGGTTGCGTGGAAGCAAATCGCACTCGGTAGGTGTTTTCGCCGTCCCAGAACATCGGGCGCCGCAGCTCCCGGCCGCTCGTATGGGTGAAGATCACCCAGGCTTCGACATCGGTGTAGGGGTTGGCGGCATCCGGACCGGCGAAGCTGATCTCGACTTCACGCCACTGCGGGGCAATCTCTTGAGCCATTGAGGTGCCTATGCGCTGGTGGTGAATCGAGTACGACTGATCTCGCCAGCCCAGTGTCGGCGTCGGCGGCCACGTTCGGTCGCGTCCAGGATCGGGCGGTAGACCCGGCCGCCACTAGCAGTCGGCCAGGCTGCTCCATTGCCGAGCGCTCGCCACGCGAGTTTGGCTGCTCCGAGAGCGGATACTTCGGCCACCTCACCCACCTGAACCTCCCGGCCCAGGAGATCGGCTTGGGTCTGAACGACCAGCGCCGAGGACGTGGCCCCACCGTCGGCACGGAAGAGCTGCAGCGGCACTGATCTCTCCTGGATCACGTCCACAATGTCGCAGATCTGGTGAGCGATGGAGTCGACAGCAGCGCGAGCAATGTGGGCCTTCGTGGTGGCAACACTCATGCCAGAGATGAGCGCATGGGCATCGCGGTCCCAATGCGGTGCCCCGAGGCCGGAGAAGGCCGGAACGAGCGTGACGTCATCACTGTCGGACACCGTCTCGGCAAGGGCAATCAGGTCGGCAACGCTGCCGCCAGTCAGCAGATCGGCAGTCCAGGCCAGCGTGGCGCCGGAGGACAAGATGTTTCCCTCGAGGGCGTAGGTCGGTGCCTTATCGATGACCCAGGCCAGTGTCGTCGGTACGCGTGCTTCGCTCGTCGATAGCTCCGCGACCGGCGCCATAACTGACGAACCGGTGCCGTACGTGGCCTTCGCCGTACCGACGTCGGTGCAGCCGTGCCCGTACAGCGCGGCGTGCGAGTCGGCCAGCACGGCCAGGATCGGGGTTCCGTCAGGTACGAGCGGCACGCCGCTGGTCATCCCGAAGCCCTGGTCGGACGCCAGGGCGTGGGGCATTGCGGTGGCAGGCAGGCCGAAGACGTCGAGGAGATCGTCGCTCCAATCAAGTTCAGTGATGTCGTACAAGAGCGTGCGGGAAGCGTTGCCCGCCTCACAGAGGTGCTCGGCACCACCGTTCAGCTGCCAGATCAGCCACGAGTCGACCGTTCCGACGCGTACGTCACCAACCGGCACGCCGTCCGGCAGATGATCCAACAGCCAGCGCATCTTCGGAGCGGAGAACATCGGATCAACCGGGAGGCCCGTTCGGGCGCGTACCAGCTGCCGATCTTGGTCGTTGATCGTCTGGTTGCACCAGTCCACCGTACGGCGATCCTGCCAGCCGATCACGAGGCCGAGTGGCGCACCGGTGGTGGCTTGCCAACCAACGACGGATTCCCGCTGTGATGACAGCGCGACGCCGGCGATCTCAGCGTCCGGTATGTCCACAAGGCAACCGGCCACCGCCTCGAGCACACTCGACCAGATCCGCTCAGGATCCTGCTCCACCCAGCCAGGACGCGGTGAGGAGATCCCAACCGACGCGCTACCGGTGGAGATCACCTGACCATCGGCACTGATCAGTGCGGCCTTGGAGTTCGTCGTCCCTTGGTCGATTGCCAAGATCAATTGTCCTGTCGCAGGTGTGGCCAACGTGTAGTCCCTTCAGTGCCGAAACGCTGAGTCCGATTTGACGAATGCAGCGTCAATGACTGATTATGCAGTAGCGAATAAATACTACACAACCTCGTCACTGATGGGAGTTCGCATGAGCGATCTGCCGGTTTTCGGCGCTGGTATCTGGCATTTCGCCACATACAAGGACCGCTACGCCACGGACGGCTACGGGCCGCCTGTCGGGCTGCTAGAGCAGATCGACCGAGCCGGCGCCGTCGGAGACCTGTCAGTTGTCGATCTCAACTGGCCGTTCGCCGGCTTCGACGGCAGCTTGGACGACGTGAAGGCGGCGCTGGAGCGCAACCGCCTCCGCGCCGTCGCCATTACCCCAGAGATCTACAACCGCGACTACGTCAAGGGCTCGATCACCAACCCTGACCCGGCGGTCCGGTCACAGGCACTCAAGCTCCTGAACGAGGCGACTGAGCTGGCCACAGAGCTCAACTGCGACTACGTCAAGCTCTGGTTCGGTCAAGACGGCTGGGACTATCCCTTCCAGGTCGACTACCACGACATCTGGAAGCTGGCGGTGGACGGGCTGCGGGAACTCGTCTCGGCACATCCGGAGATCAAGTTCGTGATCGAATACAAACCACGCGAGCCGCGTAACAAGATCATCTTTCCGAATGCGGCGCGCACTTTGCTCGGCATCCAGCAGGTGGGGCTTGACAATCTCGGCATCCTGCTGGACTTCGGCCATTCCCTCTACGGGCTGGAGACTCCGGCAGACGCAGCCCAGCTGTGCATCGACGCGGGCCGGCTGTTTGCCATCGATGTCAACGACAACTTCCGCGGCTGGGACGACGACATGGTCGTGGGGTCAGTGCACCTGGTGGAGACCTTTGAGTTCTTCTACACGCTGCGGAAGAACAACTGGGACGGCGTCTGGCAGCTCGACCAGTTTCCGTTCCGGGAGGACAGTGTTGCGGCTGCCAAGGCCGCGATCCGCTTCCTCAAGGCGCTTCACCGAGCTCTGGACGCCCTGGACGTGAAGGCGCTTCAGGAGGCGCAGATCTCCCATGATGCCCTCGCCGCCCAGCGGCTGATCCAGCAAGTCCTGCTGAGTTCCATGGCAGACACAACCGAGAGCTAGGAAAGGAACGCATGACCGCCTTAGCTCCAGAGCACGTCACCCTGCCGGTCTTCCACCGGCTGCACCCACATGCCCATCGCGACGAGCAGATCGCACACATCGCCGAGGCGGCGCGCCAAATCCGCATCCAAGATCTGAAGCTGGTCCATTACGCCGGCGCCGGCCATATCGGTGGCGATCTCTCCGCCATCGACATCCTCGCTACGCTGTACGGCGCTGTTCTCAACATCACCCCGGAAACCGTCGATGATCCTGATCGAGACCGGTTCATCCTTTCCAAGGGCCACATTGCCGGCGCTCTCTACACCACACTGGCTGCCTTCGGGTTCTTGCCGGTGCAGGAGCTGGCCACCTTCCTCAAGCCGCTGTCCAAGCTCAGCGGTCACCCGAACCGGAGCTACGTCCGCGGGGTCGAGGCCAATACCGGACCGCTCGGTCATGGCCTACCGATCGCGGTTGGCCACGCTCTGTCGGCAAAGCTGGACGTCTCCCGCCGCCGCACGTACGTACTCGTCGGAGACGGCGAGCTGCAAGAGGGCAGCAACTGGGAGGCCATGATGGCTGCGTCCCATTACGAGCTGGACCGGCTCACCGTGATCGTGGACCGCAACCGGCTCCAGCAGGGAGCGACAGTTCGGGAGACCAACGACCTGGAACCACTTGATCACAAGGCGACGGCGTTCGGCTTCGCCGTCGTTGAAGTCAACGGTCATGATCATGGCGAGCTGCTCGACGTGCTGTCGGCCGTGCCGTTCCGGCCGGGCAAGCCCACCTTCGTGATCGCGCACACGCACAAGGGCCACCCGATCTCATTCATGAGCAACAACGCGGCGTGGCATCACAAGGTCCCCTCAGCCGAACAGCTCGAGCTGGCGCTCGATGAGCTCAATGCAGGTGCAGCATGACCGATATTTCCGCTCCCCAGCAATCCATAGCCGACCGCCCACGTTACGACTGCCGCAACGCGTACGTGGAGACCCTTGCGGAGCTGGCCCACGAAAACCACCGCATTGTGGGCGTCGTCAATGACTCGGTCGGCTCCAGCAAGCTCGATGCGTTCAAGAGGGCCTTCCCGGATCGGCTGATCAATGTCGGGATCGCCGAGCAAGACATGGTTGGCGTGGCCGCCGGACTCGCCAACGGTGGCCGAATCGCCTTCGTCTCCGCGGCATCCTGCTTCCTCACCGCGCGAGCACTGGAACAGATCAAGGCCGACGTCGCGTACTCGAATCGCAACGTGAAGTTGTGTGGCATGAGCCCGGGAATGGCGTACGGCGAACTCGGCGCAACCCATCACTCCATCGAAGACATCGCCTGGCTGCGGGCCATCGACAACATCACGATCGTGGTGCCGGCCGATCCGATCGAGACCGCCGCTGCCATGCGCTGGGCAGCTGAGTTTGAAGGTCCGGTGTTCATTCGGGTGAGCCGGATGAGTGTGCCAGAGGTCTACCCGGATGACTACACCTTCATTCCCGGCAAAGCGATCACGCTGCGAGACGGCGACGACGTGACCTTGATCAGCAATGGCACCGTTCTGTGGCGCGCCCTGGTCGCCGCCGAACAACTCGCGACCGAAGGCATCTCGGCACGGGTGATCTCCATGCCCACAGTGAAGCCGCTGGATACAGAGGCTGTATTGCAGGCGGCCCGGGAAACGCGTGGCATCGTCACCGCCGAGGAAGCCACTGTTGCTGGCGCTCTGGGTGGTGCCGTCGCGGAAACCGTCGTCCAGAACCATCCGATCAAGATCAAGATCCTGGGCGTCCCAGAGTTTGCGCCGACTGGCTCAGCCGGCTTCCTGCTTGATCGTTATGGCATGTCGCCCGAGGGGATCGCGGAGGCGGCCCGCGGTTGAGCAGCTGACAGTCGCCGGAGTGAGCGGCGCTGCCCCGTCCTCACGTAACCGGTCACGTTCCACCCAGCTCGGAGCCATACCCCTTGTTGCACCTGACCGGTTTCGGCAATGGCTCGGCCCCCACAGCGACGGTTGGTTTCCTGGTGACTCGCCAGTCTGCCCGTTGGCTCGGATCGGCCGCGATGATCTCGCGTCGTGGTCGTCGACGACGAGCACTCGTCGCCTCTTCACCAAGCTGAACGCCCGCGACCGCACCCACCTGGTGATCGCCGCCTACGAGGCGGGACTGGCCAATCGGACCCAGTGCCGCAGAGCCTGAGTCTCTTTACGGTTCGCGCCGCCCAGGCACGCACCTCGCGGCGTTCTCCTCGGTCGACATACGACCCGGTATCCCTCCCTCGTCGGCCTTGCGATGCACGCACCTGAACGACGCCAACCGCAAAGGAACTTAGGCTCCACGGCCCTAGAGCTCGGCGACCAACTCCGCCAACTCGTCGTGGCTGAGTGCCATGCCTTGGAATGCCGCCAGAGTGTGCATCGGCATGGTGCCAATCACCTTGATCAATTCCGGATCCTGCAAGAGCCGCATATCCCGTTTACTGAGCAGCTCACGGCCACGTTCGTCCTCGAGCCATTCGTGAAGGGTCGAGTCGGGCCCGAGCGGCAGGGACAGCCGAGGCGCGTCAAGAGTGATCATTTCGGTCGCGACCAAGTCGCGCGACGAGCTGCCCACCGCGATCATGAACTCACCGGACTCGACGACCCACTGCTGGAAGCGCGTGGACCAGAACGCGAATGTCCGCTCGTCGAACTGACAGCTCACTTGCTGCGTCTCACCAGGCTCGAGTTGCACCTTGACGAACCCTTTCAGCTCGCGCAGCGGACGCGCCACGGACGCCTCAGTGTCACCGACGTAGACCTGAACCACTTCTGCGCCTGCTCGTCGGCCAGTGTTGGTAACCGATGCCCTCACTGTCACGGCAAGATCGCCGTCTGCCACCGAGCCGGCGATCGACACGTCTACATCGTCGATTCGGAAACTGGTGTACGACAGCCCGAACCCAAACGGGTAACTCACTGGCTGGATCAGCTTGTCGTAGGCCCGGTAGCCAATGAAGATCCCTTCGCCGTATCGGACGATGCCTTCCTCGCCCGGGAAGTTGAGGTAGGACGAGTTGTCCTGCAACCGAATCGGAATAGTCTCGGCCAGCTTGCCGGAGGGATTTGCGGCGCCCAGCAGCAGATCGACCGCGGCGCCGCCGGCTGCCTGCCCGGACAGCCAGCATTCCAAGATCGCGGCGACCCTGTCCTCCCAGGTTGAGACCCGAACCACCCCACCATTCGCCAAGATCACGATCAGTCGATCATGTACCTCAGCCAGCGCGTGCAGCAGCACCAATTGGTTGGTGGGCAAATCGATATGGGTCCGGTCGAATCCCTCTGACTCGTCCTCGCCAGGCAGGCCCACAAACACCAGCACATGGTCAGCACCGTTGGCGAGCTCCACTGCCTTTTGCAGCAGGTGCTCGTCATTGTCAGTGGTCCCGATGCCGAAGCCAGCGGCAAACTGAACCTCTGCGCGCCCGGCAAGCGCCGACTGAAGTTCCTCCAAGGCCACATCTACCTTGGTGGGGTTGACCTGCGAGCTGCCCGCACCCTGGAACCGCGGCGTACGAGCGAACTCGCCGATCACTGCGACCGTGCTTCCTGGTTCCGGCTGCAGCGGCAGCACGTTGCCGGCGTTCTTCAGCAGCACCGCAGACTCCTGGGCGGCGCGGCGAGCCAGCGCATGATGATCATCTGGATCGAAGGAGGAGTCCTCGGCGAGTGCTGGCTGGGATTGATCAACAAGATGCAGCACCCGGCTCACGGAGTCGTCGAGGATGGACTCGTCCAGGGACCCATCGCGGACGGCAGCGACGATCGCGGCGTCGCTGACCCCGAGATTAGGCGGCATCTCAAGATCAAGACCGCCGCGCAGGGCCGCAACCCGATCATGAACCGCACCCCAGTCGGATACCACCAGACCCTCGAAGCCCCATTCCTCGCGCAAGATCTCGGTCAGCAACCAGTGGTGCTCAGAGCAGTAGGTGCCATTCAGCTTGTTGTAGGCACACATGATCGTCCACGGTTGCGTGGACTTCACGACCCGCTCGAACGCTGGCAGATAGATCTCGCGGAGGGTCCGCTCGTCGACCTCGGCACTGACCCGAAGTCGATCATCCTCCTGATTATTCGCCGCATAGTGCTTCAGCGAGGTGCCAACCCCTTGGCTCTGCGTGCCTCGCACCATTGGGATGGCGAGTTCACCGGCCAGCCAAGGATCTTCGGAGAGATACTCAAAGTTCCGCCCGCACAGTGGTGACCGTTTCATGTTGATCCCTGGGCCGAGCACTACCGAGACGCCCAGCTTCTTCGCCTCCTTGCCGAGCGCCTCACCTATCGTTCGCAAGAGCTCTGGATTCCAGGAGGAGGCAACCGCGGAGGCTGTAGGGAAGCACGTCGCGGGCGCACTGCCACCGATTCCCACATGGTCGCCTTCCCCCGGTTGGGCGCGCAGGCCGTGCGGACCGTCGGAGACCATGATCCGCGGGATCCCCAGCCGTTCCACTGCCGCCGTATACCAGAAATGTGAACCTAGGCATAGCGACGCCTTCTCTTCCAGCGTCAGCTCTGAGAGTCGATTGGTGAAGTCGCTTGCGACATCGGACACGACGAACTCCCCACAGGAAAATGAGACTGGATGCCTCAATCACATCACTAGCGGATCCGCTGCTCGCTCCGACCCGGGGTAACGGGGGACTCACACACCATGGATGGTTCCGATACATGAGCAACTCCTCATTGATCAAGGTCGCCGTAGTGGGGGGCGGCGTGATCGGCGCGTCAACTGCCCACCAGCTGGCTCGGGCCGGCGCCGATGTGATCTTGCTGACTGAGGGCGAGCTGACGAGCGGCGCGTCCGGGCGTTCCTTGTCGTGGCTGAACGCCGCAGGTATGTGGAGAGAGCCCTACCACCGGCTCCGGATGGCCGGCATTGATCGCTATCGCACTCTGTCGGCTCAACACCCGGGCCTCCGCTGGCTGCGCTTCGCGGGCGGATTGGCCTGGTACGCCGAAGGCAAGGGTGAAGAGTTGCGCCGACGTCATGATCACGAGGTGGCCCACGGATACGACAGCCACTTACTCGCCCGCGAGGAGGTCGGCGCTCACACTCCAGGAGTCAACGAGGCAGCCATTCCGGACGGCGGTGCCATCTGGAACCCGGGCGAGGGATGGGTCGACCTGCCAAGCCTCGTCCAGTTCTTGATCAAGAACTTCCTGGAACGGGGCGGGAAGCTCGTCACCAATGCCGGGAAGTGCACTGTCCGAACCCACGCGGGCTCGGTAACGGGTGTGGTGATTCAAGGCGGGGAGCTCATTGCTGCAGACGCTGTGCTCTTGGCGACCGGTGCGGCGGTGCCGGGCATGGTTGCTGATCTTGAAATCAGCATCCCGGATGCCACGACGCTCTCATTTCAGGTTACGAGCCGACCCGTGCACCATTGGCTAGAAGCGGTCCTCAACACCCCACGTGTCTCCCTGCGTCCCACTCCTGACGGTGCGCTGGCGATTGACTCGGGCTGGACGAACGCGCACATCACCCGCGCCCCTGACGGCAGCTACCGGGTGCCCGATGTCATCATCGAGTCGCTGCTCGCCGAGGCCTCCCAGGTCCTGCATGGCAAGCCGGAGCTCAAGGCCGCCTGGCATGGAATCGGCCCCAAGCCAATACCCGGCGACGGCGAGCCCGTACTTGGCCGCGTCGATGATGTGAACGGTCTCTACGTTGCCTTCACTCACAGCGGTGCCACGCTCGGGTTGATCGCCGGCGAACTCCTGGCGTACGAGATCATCACCGGCGCGGCGCACCCAGTGCTGATCGGCTTCAACCTCCGCCGCTTTCTCTGAGGCGATGCAGCCGGAGTATCCCGGCGGCGTTAAGCGCAACCACCCACACCAGCGCGATAACGCCAACATGAGCCCAGCGCTCGGCGTCCATGTGGCCGGATAGCAAATTGCGCACATTGGCGAAGGGCGCAAGCCATGCCTGAACGCCTTGCAGTGCGGGGATGGCGCCAGTAATGATCCAGAGTCCCAGAGGGACTACGACGTCGGCCGCGATGGCGAGGGCACTGGACCTCAGCAGCAGCCCCCAGCCAGCGCCGGACAATTGCGCGATCAGCTGTACGAGCACGCTGCCGAGAATGATCATGCCCATCGCGTCCCACTGTCCTTCGGCGGCCGCTGGCACCGCTGCACTGGTCGCGACAAACGAGATCAAGACACCGTAGGCAGCTCCGGTCACCGCAATGATCACGCTGGCCAGCAGCTTCGCGGCGATGATTGCATCTAGTGACATTCCCAAACCGATAGTGCTCGCCGAAGAGGCTCGACGCCCGAATTCTTGAGTCATGAGCAGGACGCTGACGAATGGCAACGGCAGGGAGATCGCGCTCTGCGTGTAGAACGAGATCACTGCGAAGGTGTGGTCCTGAGCGGGGCCAGTGAAGGCGACGAGTCCGGCGCTGAGCAGCCCCACAACAGCGGAGGCAATGAGCAACCAGCGGCGCGCCCGGGACCTGGCCGACTGGCGCAACTCGAGGACGCTCGCTCGTCCGATTCTCATGGTGGGTCGGGTGCTCGACTGGGCAAGGGGTGGTTTTTCGCTGGCGCCCTCAACGCGATTCAGGCCTTACCACGCCCGCGGGATCGCTGTCGTTCTGGGGAGCCCGTGTTGCTCGGCTGGCCACCCAGATCAGCATCAATGCCAGGACGGTGAGGGCCGCGCAAACAGCAAAGATGCCGCGATAGCCGAGTGCTGTCATCGAGCCGACGACGATGATCGGTCCGGACACGATGGCACCGATCCGGCGCGTGTTCATGTACAGACCGGTGGCCAGGCCGGGTCGCGGGATGATCTGTTGGAAGAACGTCAGTCCGATACCAGCCACAGCGGCGAAGAACCAGGCGTTGAGCAGCTGCAGGCCGATGAGGAGGACCGGGCCCGACACGTACACCATGGCGATGTAGTAAGCGATCCCGGCCACACATCCCGAAGCGATAAGGCCAAGGCTGGAATAGCGGCGGCTCATCCGACCGATCAAGACCAGGGCAGGAACTTCGATGGCCGCTGCGGCTCCGAGGGCGACTCCGGCCCAGATCACGTCTTGGCGCAGCGTGTCGGTGACGAATAGGGCGAGGATTGACACCACCGTTGCGTTCGTTGCCTGCAGAACGATGAACGCGGCCACGATCAGCGCTACACCTAACTTCGCCATTGCCTGGTCGTCGCCGGAGCGCTGGGTCGGTGCAGTTTGATCGGTACCAGCCGCTGACTGCTGGGCCAGCATCGCCGCGGTGGTGGCGATACTGAGGACGGCGATCGCTCCGATCGCGACCAGGATTGCCTGGTTGCCGAACCAGCCGATGATCACGGTTGCCAGCGGTGGCCCGGCGACCCACGCGACGGAGACGATCGCCCGCGTGTTCACTATGTCGGACGGGCTGGCACCCGAATGTCGAAGGTGGGCGTAGAGGAGCGAACTCCCGACACCGGCCGGGCCGCCAAGGACCACGAGACCGATCACGGCGACCGGCAGCGACGTCGTCAGTAACAACAACACGGCCAGGGCCAGGGTCAGCACCCCGCACGCCAACATGGGCCGTAGGTAGTCCCCCTTGCGATCGGCATAAGAGGGGATGACGAGGGCGGCGACGAACCCGCTGGCGTTGTAGATCGCAAGCACCAAGCCGACCTCTGTGGCGGTGGCGTCGAAGAGCGTTACCAAAATCAGCGCCATGGTCGGAGTGAGGAAGGCGAACTGGAATCCCCACAGCAACGCCGATGAGGAGACAAGCAGCCGTTTCACGTCTTAGCTCCTGTCGAAAGAGGCCTCAGCCGACACCTTCAGCCTGGCGCCGCTACCGGCAACCTGTGTTGTGTCTCCTAGGTCTCTTCACGGTTCGCGCCGTCCAGGCACGCACCTCGCGGCGTTCTCCTCGGTCGACATACGACCCGGTATCCCTCCCTCGTCGGCCTTGCGATGCACGCACCTGAACGACGCCAACCGCAAAGGAACCTAGGAGACACGACACTAGGTTGTGCGCCGAGGCCTTGGCTACAGGAAGTGCATCTCAAGCTCAGGCTCGTCTTCGACCAAGTGGTCACAAGTCGGGCAATACCACCTGGCCTCGAGCGGGGTGCCGCACGCCGCGTGGCGAGGAGCATCGGCAGGGAGTGTGTGACGGGCCCCCCACTGGGCGAGCAGGCGAAGCGCCCCCGCAAGTTCCCTGCCTTCCGCTGTCAGCTCATAAGCCGCACGGGGCGGCCGCTCGCTGTATGGCCGTAATACCAAAAGCGCATCGCGTTCGAGACGCTTGAGCCGCTGCGACAGGATGTTCGCGGCGATCCCCGGGATCTCATCCAGCAATTCGTTGAACCGCCGAGGTCCTGCGAGCAGGGCCTGCACGACGAGCAAAGTCCAGCGGTCCCCGACCCGAATGAGAGCGTCGGCGAGTGGGGAGGGCGCGCCCTCGCGTACGGCGGATTCCTGTTCGCTCATAGACGAACCGTATCTGCCCGGCATTGACACACTCCAAGAAAGTAGTAACTTGCAAGTTACTACTAACCAGGGAGGCAGCGAGAAAATGGGAACGCTCGACGGAATCCAGGAAGATATCCAGCGTATCGCCGAGCAGGTCGGCAACGCTGTGGTTGGCATCGGGCAGCGTTGGGGAGTCGGATCCGGCGTGGTGCTGGGCAAGGGTCAGATACTGACCAATGCACACAACGTGCGCGGTGACGAGGTCAGCGTCACTTTCCCCGATGGCCACACGGCGACTGGTCAAGTCCTGGGACAGGACGTAGACGGCGACATCGCGGTCATTGGAGTCGAGACCGGGGACTTGTCAGCTATCGAGTGGGCGACCGACAGTACGCCGGGAATCGGCGCTCCAATCTTCGCCCTGTCGAATCCGGGTGGCCGCGGACTGCGCGTGACGTTGGGTTTTGTGACGGGTGTTGAGCGGAGTTTCCGAGGGCCTCGGGGTCGCCGGATCACCGGAAGCATCGAACACGTCGCCCCGCTGCTGCCGGGCTCCTCGGGCGGCCCGATAGTCACGGCCGAGGGGCGACTGGTCGGGCTTAATACGCACCGTCTGGGGGAAGGGTTCTACCTGGCGATCCCAGCTGACGGGACCCTCCGAGCTCGGATCGACGCGCTGGCTCAGGGCGAGTCGAAGGGGCGCGTCCGGCTTGGTGTCGGAGTCGCGCCGTCGCATGTCGCCAGGGGTCTGCGGCGTGCCGTCGGCCTGCCGGATGCTGAAGGTCTGTTGGTTCGCCTTGTCGAGGACGACAGCCCAGCGTCGCGTGCCGGGCTGGCAACCGGCGACTTGATCGTGCGGGCGGCGGGCCAACCCGTCCGTGGCATGGATGATCTGTTCCAAGCGCTCGAGACAGCAGCCGAGGGTGTGATCGAACTGGTCATTCTCCGGGGCGCCGAGGAGCGGGCCGTCGACGTACAGCTTGGCGCTGCTGCCGGGTGACATAGCGGAACTACTCACAGCGTTCTCGGAGTACAGCGACGAGCTGGTCCAAGACCGTAGCTGTTACGGTCGCTCGATGGACGGGTTCGTCATTGATCGTGCTGATGGCCGCGCCGACGGCGAGGACTGGACCGATAACTATGAGGAGCTACCGGGCGACGCCGGCATCTCCATCATCTTGGAGTCGACGACGAAGGCCGGCGTCGGGCCAAGGCTGCACCAGCATCCGTACGCTGAAACCTTCATTATCCGACGCGGTTGGGCGACATTCACCGTCGGATCCGAGGAACTGCGAGGGCATGCCGGGCAGGTCCTTGTGGTACCCGCAAAGACCCCGCACAAGTTCTCCACCGGGCCACTCGGTTATGAAGCGGTACACATCCACGCCAACTCCCGCTTCATCACAGAGTGGCTGGAGTAGAGACACCTCGTCAGAAGTGCGCGACTGGGCTGACCGGGTCGATGTCGAAGACCCACAAACCGTTCTGGACAACCGGCAGCCCGTTCACGATTTCCGCAGCGGCCTCTGAAGAATCTGCCTCGAGGAACAGCACGACTCCCGGCTGAGCACCGACCTTGAACGCGTGGTCGGTCACGATCCGATGCCGCACGAGATCCCACGTCGATGACTCCATCGGGTGCTCGTCGAAGAACTGCAGCACGCGCTGGCGTGTGACGCCATCGGCAAGCCGTGAATTGGCAACGAAACGCACCGTCCAATGCTCTCATCACCAGCGGGTTGCCACCCCCCCGTGAACCCAACGTTCACCGAGCGTTCAACCGTCCCGACATTTGAGCTTGGCAACTCTCGATGTCAACCGTCCGATCAGGCTACCCACGGTCGCTCCGACGAGTACGTCACCCGGGTAGTGCACGCCCGTGTATACGCGGGAGAACGCCACGACCGACGCTGCAGCCCGCAGCGGTAGCCGGAGCGCAGGGACGAGGTCTCCGACGGCAACTGCGAATGCAGCGGCGGAGGCGGAGTGACCTGAGGGGAACGACGTCGACGACGGCATGCGGACCCACCGCTGCTCCGGCACCCCGACGCCATCCCGGTCGGGGCGCTGGCGTTCACCGGCCATTTTCATGGGTTGATTCACCACCAGGGACGTCGCGCCTATCGCCGCGATCCCGGTGAGCGCGGCACGCCTGCCGCGAGCTCCTCCGAAGAGCGCGAGGAAACCCGAGACGAGAAACCACGGCTTGGAGAAGTTGGCGAAGTCAGACACCAGTCTCAGCGGCTTGTCTAATAGCGGGATGCGCAGCCGTGCTACCGATCGGTACGCGGCACGGTCGTAACTGTCCAGGCGGCGCAGCAGCGGCCTATCAGTCAGCAGTTCCGGTCACCATTTGAGTTCGATTTCGAGCTCATGCTCCTCGTCCTCGAACTCGATCTCGAGTTTGAACTCGACCTCGTCGGGCACATGCACCTTGAAGGTGATCCCGCCACGGTCGAACTCGACCTCGTTGTGCCGGGCGAGAGCATCGGCCAGAGCGTGCAGGCGCGTCGCGGCGTCCTCACGGCTCAGCCGCTCCCTCTCGGTGATCTCCATCTGGTTGTTCATTCTGGCCTCTCTGGTGTTGACTTTGCGGGCTGCTGGTGGTGGCCGAAGGCGATCCGCACCAACTCGACAACGCTGGCCCACATGCCGTCGGGAGCTATGGCCGAGGGTGAGGCGCCAGGGTGTTTGCGGGCGATGCGCACGCGTAGGACCCTGGACCGAATGCGAAACTGCAGCGGCGCATCGAGGACGAGGGCTTCGCCGTCGATGCCGGCGGGTACGGGCCGGTCGGAGTCGACCTCGAAGGTCGGCGCGGACACTCTCGCCTGGTCGCTGCAAGGAACGGCCGTCCTCGTCTTGCCAGGAGATCGCCCCGACGACGGTGATCCCAAGAAGGCCATCGTCGATGCGCGGGCGCGTGCCCGAGCCGACCGCGCGCCCGAACCGGTAGCGGTTGTTAGAGATGAGCACCGCAGCCCCTCCGCGGTGCTCGTGCCCGCCCGGCCCACGCCATCGCATATCGAGCTCGTCGCCGCTCGGGCCGAGCACGTCGGGCACGGTGTCCAGCACGGTGCGGACCTTGGCGTCGCGGTAGCCGGCGTCCTGCACCGCCTCAGCGTAGAGCCCTAACGACACATTGTTGACGAACACCCGCCCGTTGACGTCGCCGAGGTCTACGAACCGCTCACCGCCGTCGAAGAACGCATCGAGGGCGCCGACGACATCGTCGCGGTCAACGCCGAGATCGAGCGCGAAGTGGTTGCGGGTCCCGGCAGGCACACAGGCGTACGGCAAGCCGAGCTCGGAGGCGATCGCGGCGACAATAGCTTGCGAGCCGTCCCCACCGGCCAAAAGAACAGCACGGGGTTTCGCGGCGCTGTGGCGCTCGGCAAATCCACATGGATGGTAGAGGCGGCACTCAGTGCCGCCAGCGACACGAGCAGGCCTGCCACCACCAGGAGATCGACGAGCGGCGCCCCACCCACAACAATCAGGGCGACGGTGCCGGCGAGTGCAAGAGCAGCGACGATGAGCCCTGCCACGCGCGCGATCCCGCGCCGGCGCAAGCCGTACCAGGCGGACAGTCCGGCGATCACTACACAACCCGGCAGAATCAGGGCACGCGGGAACTGGCTTATCGCGACTCCGATCGCGAACGCGAGCGTGGCAGCTGCCGCCACGAGCGCGAGAATCGCCGCCAGTCGCCGTCTCATAGGAAGACCATCACGCGGCCTGGGCTGCGACCTGCCCGGAGTCGACGGCCTGTTTGAGCGTCGCGTAGTCCCGCTCGTTCTGGTCGGCGTAGGTTTCGGCAAACATCGCCATGGAGTGGTCGAACTTGTCACTCCTGCCCAGGTAGCTCGCGATTGCAGCTGCATCACCGGAGCGTGCGTGTGCCCGGGCAAGCGTCCAGCCGCAGAAGCCGGCATAACTACCCATGACAGATGGCCTCATGGCCTCCACGATCGCTGATCCTTTGCCGTCCCAAAGTTGGCGGATGTAGAAGTCTCGGGACACGCCATCGATCCCGTTGCTGCGGATCCAGCCGAGCATCACATCGCTGGCAGACTGCATGAGCCGTTGACCTTCAACGACGCGCTGCCCGTGGTTCCGATATTTGCTCTTCCCCAAGAAAGGCTCCAATACCGAGGCCTGGGCCTCTTTGGCCTGGAGGAACAGTGGGTCGCTGTCGTCGTTGCCCAGCATCAACACGATCCACGCGCGGGTGCCGACGCTGCCCACGCCTACCACCTTGCGGGCGGCATGCGTGTAGCGGAAACCCTCCAGGAGGTGTCGATGATCGCCTTGGAGGGTGCGGCGATAGGAGCGCAGCAGATCGTGAATTGCTTCGTCGATCTGGCGGGCCTCCATTTCACGAAACAGATCCTCGACCGGAACAATCAGTGGTGGATCGCCGACTAACCGTGGCCGCCCGTCGACCGTGTGCACGAGTTTGTCGAAGGCCTTCATGCTGTCCTTGGACCGGGCCTTTGCCAGATTTTGCTCGAACCGCTTCACCTCGGCCGGCTTCAGATTCCCCATTACCTGAGCCTGGATTTCCTCGATGTCCAGGCGGGCATACCAGACGTCGAGCTTCTTCCTCTGCGCCATGTCGTGCATCGCCTCGCGGTAGGACCGTGCCACCGCCAGGTTGACTGCCTTGCGCTGCTGGGTGTCGAAATCACGATCGCGGCCGGCGACGGCGAAGCTGGCCACCAACCTTTTGACGTCCCACTCGAACGGGCCGGGCAATGTCTCGTCAAAGTCGTTGACGCTGAAGATCAGCCGGCGGTCCGGGGCGGCGAAGACGCCGAAGTTAGACAAATGCGCGTCGCCGCACAGTTGCACCGACAGTCCGGTACGAGGCGAGCTCGCCAGGTCGGCGGCCATCAAGTAGGCAGCGCCACGGTAGAACGTGAACGGCGAGACCAACATTCGGCCATAACGGATGGGAACCAGCTCGGGCACGCGACTTGCGGCCTGCTGCTCGAGCAGGCTCACGGGGTCTGGCCGGTCCGACGACGCCTGCCATTCCCCATGCGCCGACAGGGGAACCAGTTTTCGCTCTGCCTTCCCCCGGGCGGCTCGCTCGGTCACTGGGGGGTGTTCGACTTGTTCCGCCGGCCGTGTCGCGCGCGCAACTCCGGCGGCTGCCACGTAAGTGGAACTCTTGGTGGTGTTGTTCGCTTTCACATCACCATGGCACGGCATTTGTGCTTCTTGCGCATCACCCGTTGGAGGTGAAACACCTTAGGAACAAGGGCCGACCGGGTGAACGACGCCGTTTGACGACGTTCATTGAATGGTCATTGCTTCTTCACGTGATCGACCCCGCGGCCGGTCACCGCAGGCCAGGGCCGTCCATAGACTCGCTGCCGCTAGAGCTTTTGATCACTCCAGATGGAGGTGCCTATGTCCCGGCCGGTGACGCGCATCCTGTGCGGTGTAGCGCTCACAACCACCCTGGTGATACCAGCAACCACAGCCGAAGCGGGACCGGGTGCCGCGACGGGTCCGACCAGCTCCCAATCCCCTTATGTCGTTGGATCACAGCCGGGTGTGGTCACGAAGTCGATCCTCACGGTTGGCGACGCAGTGGGTGAATACCGGATGGTCGGGATACCTGACGGCCTGGGCGCGTTCGATAATGGCGACGGCACTTTCACTCTGCTGATGAACCACGAGCTCGGCGGCACTGCCGGAGTTGTACGGGCACACGGCGCGACGGGTGCCTTCGTATCCAAATGGACGATCCGTAAAGACGACCTCTCGGTGGTCGCAGGAGAGGATCTCATGCAGCAGGTTGCCACCTGGGACGCGACGACGGCGATGTATAACCAACCGGCCAAGGGCATTGCGATCTCCCGGCTCTGCTCGGCGGATCTTCCGCAGCCCTCCGCCCTCCTCAACCCGGCAACCGGCAAGGGCTACGACGGTCGGATCTTCTTCGACGGTGAGGAAGTAGCTGGAGGCCGCGCCTTCGCGCACGTGCTGGACGGCACGAGCTATGAGCTCCCTTGGATGGGGAAAGCCGCTTGGGAGAACATCCTGGTCAACCCAGGTACCGGGGACAAGACGGTCGTCGCTGGATTCGACGACACCACGCCCGGGCAGGTCTACCTCTACGCAGGGGATAAGCAATCGGCCGGCAGCCCGGTCGTTCGTGCGGGACTGACAGGCGGAAACCTGTACGGCATCAAGGTCGACGGCTTCAGCGAAGAAGAACCTCTCACAGGCCCAATCCCCTCAGGCACCCGATTCACGGCGCACAACTTCGGCGACGCATCGGCGAAGTCCGCAGCGCAAATCGAGACCGAGGGCAATGACAACGGCGTGACGGATTTCTTCCGACCCGAGGACGGTGCCTGGGATCCCGAGCGGCCGAGCGACCTCTACTTCAACACCACAGCGGACTTCAACGGCAATAGCCGGGTGTGGCGGCTCCGGTTCGACGACCCCAGCAATCCCGCCGAGGGCGGTGTGGTTGACATGCTGCTCGAGGGCAATGAGGACGGCGGTACCGGTCAGAAGCATCACATGCTCGACAACATGACGATCAATCGTCACGGCCAGCTCGTGCTGCAGGAAGATACGGGTAACCAGGCCTACCTCGCACGGATCTGGCAGTACGACATTGCCTCCGACAAGCTGACCGAGATCGCCCATCACGATCCTGCTCGATTCGATCCGCCGACACCGGCACCGTTCAATCAGGATGAGGAATCATCCGGCGTCATCGACGTCTCAGCAATCCTCGGCTCGGGCTGGTACCTGCTCGATGTGCAGGCGCACTACCCGAACGGACCCGAACTGGTTGAGGGCGGTCAGCTGCTCGCCATGCACGTTCCACCTGGCAAGTTCGAGTGACAGCCTGAACGGAGGCGTCGATCTGCCGCAAAAGTGGGGTGTAGCGTGACTTGTCGGCCGCCTCTTAGGAGAACATGCAGATGCGCCTCCACCGTGTTCGTCGATCCGTATTCGTCACAGTTGCTTCCGTTGCTCTGCTCGGCGTACTGACGAGCTGCGGCACAAGCTCCGCGCCTAGCCAGACCAGCCCATCCGCGACAACCGCCGCACCGACGAGTGCCTCGCCGACGGCGGCCGCCACGACGGCGGCTTGTGCGGACGTCGCGGCGCTCAAGTCGTCGCTCGAGGCCCTCGCAAAGGTGAGGCCTGCCCAGGACGGTCTCACGGCGCTGACCACAGCGATCGCCGACGTCAGAACCAACCTGGACAAAGCGGAGGCCTCGGCGTCGGAGGCCCTTCAGCCGAGCATCCAGGAGGTCAAAACGGCGTTCGCCGAGTTGCAGACGGCCGCAAGCGACACGACCACCGACAATCTCAAGCAGAAGGCGCCCGCCATTGCCGCGGCGATGAAGCAAGTCGCCACTGCGACTCAGGCACTCTCCTCGACGCTGACCCAGAGCTGCCCAGGAAGCTAATACTCCGACGACAGTGAGGAGCGTGATGGCCGAGCACCCCAATGCCGAGGGGTGATCGTGAAACCTTCACTCAAGGAGTAGGTCGATGCGGAGAATTACCGCTGGTTTGTTCATCTCGCTCGACGGAGTAGTCGAGGAACCCGGGGATTGGCACTTTCCGTACTTCAACGAGGAAATGGGTGCGGCCGTCGACGGCCAGATCGGCGCCGCTGACACGCTGTTGCTCGGCCGCAAGACATACGACAGCTTCGCGGGTGCGTGGCCGGACCGCGAAGCCGCGGGCGGCGAGGACGCCGGTCTTGCGAAGGTGCTCGGCGACCAGCGGAAGATCGTCGTGTCCAACCAGGATCTCCAGTTCACCTGGCGCAATTCTGAGCAGCTGAAGGGCGACCTCATTGAGGCCGTCACCGCGCTGAAGGACGAGCCGGGCTCGGCGGATATCGCTATGAGCGGATCCGTCTCCGTAGTCCGGCAGCTGCTGGACGCCGGCCTCCTCGACGAATTGCACCTGTTTGTCCACCCGATCGCTATCCGAAAGGGCATGCGGCTGTTCGACGAGGGCGAATCCCACATCCCGTTGCGGCTGGTCTCCTCCGAGCCCTTCACGACCGGGGTTATGTACCTCATTTACGCGCCGGCGGAATCGACTCCCGAGGGCACATACGAGGATGCGAAAGCGCACCTGCCTCAAAGACAGAACAGCTGATCTTCCTCCCTTCGGCGCGTCGAGCCTGTGCGATGGCGAGCACACCACCCGTCCCTAGAGTGTGGCCTCGAACGGGTCCCATTCCTCGGACAAGAGGGGGATGGCCTCGACCGTGCTTGCAACCTCGACCGTGCTCCGAGATCCGATCGCTTCGTCGATGGAGACGAGTGTGTCGAGCACGTGGTAGCCGAGTTCACCTGATGCAAGGTGCAGCGTGTTTGCCCGGATCGATCGCGCCATGTCCAGCACTCCCATGCCCCGCCCTGCGAGCACGCCCGTGACCGGGACAAGCTCCCACTCCGGATCCTTACCTATCGCAGCGAGGTCAACGGCCCGCGTGATCTTCACCTCGCCGGTGAACGCATTGGGATCGGGGACGATGAGCGTTCCCTCCGTTCCGGTGATCTCGACCATGCCCACCGTTGCGAGCGGCGACTGGAAGCTGAACACGCTCTGGCTCACCCCTCCACCCTCGAACTGCGCGATGCACGAAACGTGGGTGGGAACCTCGACCGGGAACTCGGTGCCCAGACGATCTCCGACTTGGACGGTACGACTCGCGCGACCCCTCGAGCCCACGGCCGCGACAGTGGCAACTGGTCCGAAGATGTGGACCAGAGTCGTGATGTAGTACGGGCCGATGTCGAAGAGCGGGCCGGCGCCTTTGGCGAAGAGGAACTCCGGGTTGGGGTGGAAGATGTCTGGTCCGGGGTACTGCATGACGGTCTGCGCGGACAGGGGCTCGCCGATGTCACCGTTGGCGATCGCCCGGCGGGCGGTCTGCACTCCCGGGCCGAGCACGGTGTCGGGCGCGACACCGACCAGAAGACCGGCCGATTCGGCTTGTTCCAGCAGTGCGCCTCCACTGGCGCGGTCGACACTGATCGGCTTCTCTGACCAAACGTGCTTGCCTGCCGCGATCGCCTGGCTGGCGACTTGGGCGTGGGCGGCCGGAATGGTGAGATTGACGATGATCTCGACGTCCGGATGTGTCAGCACATCGTCGCTGGAGCCCCACTGCGGGACGTCATACTTCTCGGCCTGAGCCTGCGCGCGCCGCTGATCGAGATCGCCCAAGATCACGACGCGTACGTCGGGGAAGCTGGTCAGGTTCTCCAGGTACGTGTCGCTGATCATCCCGGTACCGATAAAGCCGACACCGACCGGCCCTGATGCTGTCATCACTTGACCCCCTGCTCGTTACACGGACGACGACTATCCCGCCCTAATGTTGGCAGTTTTCAGGTTTGGCTGCCGATTGGGAGACCGTGGCTGCGCGCGTCCGGTGGCTGCGCCGGCTGCTGGCCGCGTGACACACAGCTCGCTCAGAGGGGAGTGTCAAGGATCAACTGGAACCCCTACGGCCCAGCGCCCATGAGCCGCCTGCTATAGGTCCTCGAAGACAAACGCGGTCGCACAATCGAGGCGCCGCTCCTCTCGAAGCCGCCGGCCGCGGAAGGTCTCCTGCTTCCACGCTTTGACGATGGCCGCCTCGGCCGGCCGCCCGGTGTCGTCGAGGACAACCGTCGCGCCCGGTGCGAGACGGTCGGCCAGCAGCGGATATGCCGGGTAACGCACCTCGTTAGCGATCTTGCCGTGCGGCCCGTCGACGAACAACAGATCGATCGGGGGCAGGTCGGGCAGCACCGAGATGTCGAACCACGGCTGGTTTTCTCTGCCAGGGAGGGCCGTGTCGACCAACGGTGCGTGCAACACTTCGGCTCGATCCCGAAGCCCGTGCTTGGCGAGCTCGGTCCGCGTGCTTTCGGCGTAGTCGGCGCTGGACTCCAACGCCACGACTCGGCCTTCGCCGCCCCGTTTGGCCAACGCAGTGGCGAACCAGATCGTCGAACTACCCGAGCCTAACTCCAGGATCGTCCGAACCGACGAGTCCTCCAGGCGGTCGAGCATCCAGACCAACGTAGCCGGCGATACCGCCCAGTCGCCGAGCTCTGGCATGGGGCGGTCATGGTCGACCAGCCGGTCGTACACGCGTCCGAGCTCGTGAGTGACGCTAGGCGTGCGCTGCACCCAGAGGAGCACCTTGAAGAGGTCCTTGCGCACCACGCTCAACTGGCTCGCCGTCTGCCGCTCCAGCCTGCCCTGCTCGGAAAGGCGGGTCTGCATCTGCCCCAGTCCACGGCGGCTGGCGCGCTCCTGCACCAGCACCTGGCTGAGCTTGGTCGACGTCGCTCGAGCCCAGAGCACCACCCAGGCGAGGCCGCAGAGCCAGGAGACGGCCAGCGCGGCAGTTGCCGCCTCAATCCCGAAGGCCGCCAAGCCGACAGCCGCAAGAGCCGACACCGCGGCCAGGAGTATCAGTGCTCGCCTCATGGACCAAACTCTCATCATTGGGGATCCATCCGTCGCACCTCGGGGATGATCGAACCAGGGCGCTCCCGGCCGATAGCCGACTCAAGCACTGAGCCGACCGTGCTGAGTGTCCCCATGTGCGCTCCTCCGAGAGGGGTTTGGCGTGGCCCATTATTGCTTCGATCAGCTCAGCTCTCGCCTTGGCGCGAGCCTCGCGTGATCTTCGTGGACCTTAGGCGGGCGGACCCCCCGAAGAACACGACCGCGACACGCGTTAGGCTGGCGCCTCGCTGCCAGAGTTTGAGAATTGGCCAGAGTTTGAGATGGATTGAGCCACTGAGGCGCAATTTCGACGGCGTTCGATAGGGGAGCCAATGGCGACAAAATTCGAGGCGTTCACCGCATTGCACGTGCCGGGCGATCCGGTGATTCTCTACAACATCTGGGATGTCGGCAGCGCCCATGCCGTCATCCGCGCCGGGGCCAAGGCGCTCGCGACCGGCAGCCATCCGGTTGCCGACGCCAACGGCTGGCTCGACGGGCAGGATGTACCGCTCGATTTCGCGTTGGCGAACGCAAAGCGCATCGCCGACTCGACCCAGCTGCCGCTGACCGTCGACTTAGAAAGCGCCTATTCCGATGACCCGGACCAAGGCGCCGACAATGTCGTCCGGCTGGCCGCGACGGGCGCGGTCGGCTGCAATTTCGAGGACCAGGTCATCGGCGGTAAGGGTCTGCACGCGTTAACGCTGCAGGCGACGCGCATCGCGGCGATCCGTCGCGCCGTGGGCGACCAGTTTTTCATAAACGCCCGCACCGACCTGTACATCAAGACGCAGACGCATGACTCGGCCCTGGTCGACGAAGCGATCGAGCGCGGGAAGGCCTTCGCCGACGCCGGCGCCAGCGGTTTCTTCATCCCCCTCCTCACCGATCCGCGGCAGGTTGAGCGGATCGTCAAGGAAGTGCCGCTACCGCTGAACCTGATCTCCTTCCCTGGCGCGCCGCCAAAGGCCGATTGGGCGAAAGCCGGTGTCGCACGAATCAGCCACGGACCCCACCCCCACCGGGCGCTGATGGCGAAGCTTGAGGAGATGGCGAAAGCCGCGATCGCTTGATTTTGAGACTTGGTGCTGGCTAGATCCCGTGATCCTTCGGCGGGCGCTGCGGCACTCATGAGACCGGGCGCGCGACCACGATCAGGTTGCGGCTGTACCCCCCACGATCCGGCCGGAACTCGCCGGCGCAGGTGATCAATACCAGCCGAGGCGGTCCGGCGATGTCGAAGGCCTCCGCGTCGTCGACCAGATCGGTGCGCGGGACTTGCCGCACCGTGGTGATCTGGTACGCCTGACGCACATCGCCCGCGCTCAACACCACACGCTCCCCGACCTTGATGTTCCACAGCCGGAAGAAGAACCCGATGCCGCGGTCGAATACGTCGACGTGGCCGGCGATCACGGTCGACCCGTACGGATCGCCGACATAGGAGCTCCCATCCCACCAGCCGACCTTGGTGGGATCCTCGGGAACCACCAGCTCGTTGCCGACCGTCGCCACCGGAACGACAGCCGAATACGCTCCTCCTGGCAGGTCGATTCGCTCCGGAACGAACCGCGTGTCACCGGCCGCGGATCGCGCCTCGCGGGCGGTGGGGACCGGCGTCGTCGGGGACGGATCCCCGAGCGGCACTGCCACCGGTCCGTCTGGCACTGGCAACACGGCGAGCTGGGCCACCGCTACGCCCAACAGCGCAACGGAGAGGACCACCTGGACGCCGATCGCGCGCCCGAGCATCGGCAGGCCGCGCCGCTCGACCGGGAAGCCGCGCATATACCGCTCGCGGAAGGCCAACCTCCGGCCATACGCGACGGCATAGCGGCTCAGCAGCAGCGTCGCAACCAGCGCGACCACCTCGACGAGCAACAACACGCCCGAGCGACTTGTAGCCGTTCCCCCGGCGATCAGGTGTTGCGCAGCGCCGGCGATCGTCAGCGCGAGAACGCTCAGCCCAGCAAAACGCGAGAACCGCGGCGAGACCCGCTCCAGCGCGCCCGGCGGATTGCGCGGGACGAGCAGCGCGGCGAAGGCCATCAGGCCGCCCAACCAGGCCGCCAGGGCCAGCAGGTACAGGCCCGTCGTTGCGGTGAGCGCGACGACCCGGGGTGACGCCATGGCCGTCGACTCGACCACCAAGGTGATGGTCAGGATGACAACCAGCGTGAGCACCGTCACGCGTCGTACGCCCCGCACCGGGAGTCGCAGCACTTCCGCCCCGAAGAACCCGGCGCCAGCGAGCACTGCCAGCCGCACCAGCAGCCACGTTCCGGACTCAGCCGCGACTTCGCCCAGGACTCGTCCAGGGGCGAGCCAATTGATAACAGCCTCGGCGATCGTTCCGAGGCCGATCAATGCGAGACCGACGACCGCCATCATGCGCAATCGACGTACGGCCTGACCATCCGGCCAGACGACCGCCCAGAAGGTGCCCGTCCCGGCGAGGAGGACGTAGCCGAGGTAGACCACGAACGATACGGACGCAGCGAGGATGGCGAGCACGGGGGAACCCATCGGACGAGACCCCTACGACCTCATGGCCGCGCCGGCCGGTCGTACTGCACCAGCACTTGCGACCGGTCGAACGGAATCGAGCGTAAGGTCCAGAACTTCGGAGCTATTCCTGCGCCACAGGACAGTCTCGCCAGCGGCAGCTGGGGACAGGTGAGAGACAGCACGGTGCGGCCCGTCACGACCACCTTGACCGGCAGGTCGGCAGGCATCCGGTCGAGCAATGAGCCGAGCGCGGCCACGGTACGGCCGGCTTTGGCGGGTCGGCTTGCGACGCTCACCTGCGTCAGGCGGTACCGCAGTTGTAGCTGCTGGGTCGGTGAGTCCCAGCGAAGCGTCACCTCGGTGCGTACCGGGCCGTCGGGAACGGCCAGGGCTTGCCCACCCGCACTGACCTCGACCTGCATCGCGGTCGGCCGCAACTGCTTGAATCGGGTGCCGGCATCCTCGATCGACGGCGGCCGCAGCACGGCCTCGGTCGCCGGGGCCGGCAGCGTTATCACCTCACTGACGAGAAAGCTCCCATCGGACTCGGGACGAGTGGTGATGGCGATGCCGGGCGCGCCGACGGCCTCGCTGGGACGCGCCATCGGTGTCGGCGACGTCCGCGGTGTCGGCAGGATCGTGCGGGCCGGCGACGGGGTGGGACGGACGAGCGTGGATTGGCTCGGTGTTGAGAGACCTGCGCCCTCCGACTGGCGCGCGGAGGGTGCTGCAGAGCTGGGCCAGGTAAGCCCCGCGCCGACCAAGACGGCCGCGCCAAGCAGAGCGGTGACCGTCAAGGCCCCCACTGAGCGCCGCAGGTCGCGTGCGCGGGCCCCCGCCATGTGTCACCTTCCCCGAGACGCCACCGCGGAAAAATTTCGTCCGACACTTCTGACGATCGGTGGTCGGCTCCCAGTTTGCATGACTAGGCTGCTACCCGGCTAGTCGGACCAGACTGCGACATCACCAGGCCAGGTCCGTCCGTGGCGTACCACAGTCTGGATTCGGGGTTCTGAGCATGGGTCGTCCAACGCTGCGCAGCATGTGGGTCGCGGTGGTGGGCGTCGGATTGCTCGCCCTGCTGGCCGCCGGGCTCACGCCCAGTTCGGCCGCCGACCAGACTTGCATCTACATCGTGCAAGGTCTGCCGAGCCGAACGATCTCAGTCGCCGTCGACGGCAACTCGGTGGTTGGTGGACTGGCTGGTGGCAAGGTGGCGGGACCCTTCCCGGTCAAGCACGGTACCCGGACCGTGACCGTTTCCGAGGATGGCAAGACTCTGGTGACCAGCAAGGTCAAGCTGCCGGCGGGCTCGAATTCCGAGATCGTCGTCCACCTACCCGCCTCACCTACGGGCGACCCGATGATCACCCGGTTCGACAACAACCTGAAGTCCGTTCAGAAGGGCAAGGCCGCCGAGGCGTTCGGGCACGTGGCTGCGGCCGGTCCGATCGACGTGCGGGTGGACAAGAAGGTGGTCATGGCCAATATCGCGAACGGGGAGTACCTGTACGAGGTCGTCCCCGCCGGGAGATACAAAGTTGACGTTGTTCCCACGGAGATGACGGAGCCTTTGCTCGGCCCGCTGGACCTCAGGCTTAAGCCCGCCAAGCTGACCTGGGTGTTCGCTATCGGCGAGCCCGGCAAGGACCTGGCGATTCTTCGGCACGTGATCTCCCTCTCTGCGACCAAAGGGTCGAAGCGGCCGACCGACATCAGCACCGGCACGGGCGGCCAGGCGGCCGAGCTCATGAAGGGCCGCGGATAAGAAGTCCAGAAGCACCTCTGCGACCCGAAGTACGAACGCGAGAACCTTCCACGCACTCCGGTGAATAGACCTGAGGCTACGCTCAAGCCGCTGGACGCTTCGCGTGCTCTACCGCCCACTCAAGGGCGTAGTCTGCTACCTCCTCCCATCCGTCCTGTCCCACTGTGTAGTGCGAGCGTCCAGGGAACTCCTTATAGTCAGTGACCGAGTTGGTGCGGTAGTGCTTGGCGTTCGATTGGTTGACCGCTGGAGGCATGAGGTTGTCTTCTCCACCCGCTATGAACAGCAAAGGTGCCCGGTCTTCGTTCCTGAAGTTGACGTAGAGATCCTGGTGGCCGGGCGTGAAGTTGGCCAGGGGCCCGGCCCACACGAAGCTGCCCGGCGCTGGGATGTGGTAGCGCTGGTAGACCTTGTCCGACTCCTCCCGGCTTAGGGTGTTGGCGAAGGCGTAATGAAACTGCTCTGGGGTGAAGCCCACCGCCCTGTGCCGGTTTGCGGGGTTCTTCAGAACCGGGAAGAGGGATCTTATCTGTGAGACCGGGGTTACCCTGACGCCCTCTGTCGGCGCGGAGTCTATGGCGACGCCTGCTGCCCCATAACCATGATCGAGCAGGATCTGGGTAAAGCAACCTCCTGCCGAGTGGCCCATGATGATCGGGGCTCTATCTAGCCCGCCGACGATACGCTCGAGGTGCTCGACGACCTCACGGATAGTCACTGCCTCAATCGGGGTTGGATCCTCGTTGAGCGCTTCGACCTCGACCTCAAAGCCTGGGTAGGCAGGGGCGAGCACACGGTAACCACGGCCCTCGTAATGCTCGACCCACTTCTCCCAGCTTCGGGGGGTGACCCACAGACCGTGGATCAGCACGATGGTGTCCGGACCGGCCGGGGTGGGAGTGTTCTCGGCAGTCATAGTGTCCTCCTATCGGCATGAGTGAGTGTGATACAAGTGGCTCTCGCCACGGGTGCGTAGATGAAGCGGCTTCTTGAGTGATTGGGTGTTGCGCCTGCGACCGGTAGGAGCCGAGGGTGGCGCGGTCAGGAGATTGGGAGAGCCTTTACTTGGGTGAGGGTGAAGGAAGCCGAGCCGTCCCGCGCGAAGGGTAGACCGTCGAGACGCTGCTGCGCGTCGGCCAGGTCCGTGGCGCTGATCACCAGCCACAGGCGGTGTTCGGTCGTATCGATCCAGCCGCCGTGGAGGAATCCCGCGTCGAGCATCGGCACCAGCCACGCGGCTGCCACGCGGTGCTCCTGGTCAGTGACCGGATGGTGAAGTGTTCCCTCGGCGATCATCAACATGCTGGATCTCCTCCCTGTGGCGACTGGACAGCTTTCCTGCCGATCAGTCTGGTGCCGCGATGACTACGACTTTCAGGTCTGGCGTCTCACCTGGGCCGCTGTTCTCCCGGCGGGGCGTCACAGCCACTATGGCTCCAGGGCGCGGTCGTTCGAGTCTGTCTAGTGCCCTAGTCGTGCTCACCAGTGGCGCGGCTGGGGATCTCACACACCTCTGTCGGCGACGTGTGGGCCAGCGCCCACCAGCTACGGGGGACGGTAAACCAAGGCGGTGGGGGCGCGCATCAAGCTATATCCGCTGCGTTGCCTTGCTGCCACTTCCGGCTGGTGCGTCTTGCACTGGAGACGCAGGCACACCGCCCCTTTTTGGGGGGTGCGGTCGGCACCGATTGGTGGTGCACTGGATTTATTGCTCATCTGCCTTGTGGCTTTGCCCTCCGTGAGGCAGTTGCTCGAATCGGGGCAGGTTCCGCGTTGGGTTTCCCTCGTCGCGGCGCCCGGTCCCTGATGGAGGCGTCTGGGCGCATGTGAGGCGTGGAGGTGGGGTCTTTGGCGAGTCACCCTCTTCCGCCGGCTCGGGGTCCGTGGTCCCGCTCTCTTTGGCGTCCGCTGCTGCGAGGCCGCCGCGACGAGTGCGAACTCCTGGACCGACAGTTGCAGGGCCTCGCGGCGGGACGAAGCTCGGTGCAGGTTCTGCGCGGCGAGGCGGGCGTTGGTAAGACCGCATTGCTCGAGTACGTCGCCGAGCAGGCGTCGGGGTATCGCGTCGTGCGGGTCGTCGGCGTGCAGTCGGAGATGGAGCTCCCCTACGCCGGCCTGCATCAGTTGTGTGCGGGACTGCTCGAGGATTCGGCCGGGCTGCCGAGGCCGCAACGCGATGCGCTGCAGGTCGCGCTCGGATTGGCGGAGAGCGGCGCCCCGGACCACTTCATGGTGGCCCTGGCGGCCTTGAATCTGCTGTCTGAGGCGGCCGAGGTGAGCCCGCTGGTGTGTTTGATCGATGACGCGCAGTGGCTGGATAGAGCTTCTGCGCAGGCGTTGGGGTTCGTAGCGCGGCGGCTGCTCGCAGAACGGATCGCGATGGTGTTCGCGGTCCGTGAGCCCAGCGACGTACCCGAACTCGATGGATTACCCGATCTTGTCGTTACTGGGCTACCTGTCGCTGACGCCCGCCTGCTCCTGGCCGCCGTTCTTCCGGGTCGACTGGACGAGCGGGTTGCGGATCGAATCCTGGCCGAGGCCCACGGCAATCCGCTCGCCTTGCTGGAGCTGCCGCGCGGAATGACGCCCGCACAGCTCGCCGGCGGATTTGGACTTCCCGGCCTCGGGACGCTGACGACCCGCGTCGAACAAGACATTTGCTCGACGTGTCGAATCGCTTCCTCCGGACTCGGGTCGGTTGATGCTGATCGCGGCCGCCGAGCCCTTGGGCGACGTCACCCTGCTGTGGCGCGCGGCTGAGCAGCTGAGGATCGGTCCCGCCGCGGCCGCGCCGGCCGAGGCGACTGGGCTGGTCCAGTTCGACACGCGGGTGCGGTTCCGGCATCCGCTGGTGCGCTCCGCTGTCTACCGAGCAGCCTCGCCGGACGACCGCTGCCAGGTACATGCTGCGCTGGCCGACGCGACTGATGTCGACGCCGATCCTGACCGGCGCGCGTGGCATCGCGCGTACGCGACGCTGGGGCTCGACGAGGCGGTGGCCGCCGAGTTGCAGCGGTCAGCGGTGCGGGCGCAGCGTCGAGGTGGCGCGGCCGCGGCGGCCGCATTCCTGCAACGGGCGGCCGAGCTGACTCCAGATCCCGCCCGCCGGGGAGCCCGCGCCCTTGCCGGCGCGGAGGCCAAGCTCGACGCGGCCGACCCCGATGCGGCGTCAGCGCTGCTCGCGTCCGCTGACCTGTGCCCGCTTGACCGGCATGAGCGGGCCCGCGTTCGAAGGCTGCGCGCGCGGATCGTGTTCTCGCTGAGCCGGGGCAGCGACGCCGTGCCGCTGCTGCTCGACGCGGCAAACAGCTTGGCGGGGCTCGACCCAGGTCTATCCCGTGAGACCTATCTCGAAGCGTTCACCGCGGCAGCGTTCGCAGGCCGATTGGGCGACCTTGACAATGTGCGAGAAGCGGCGGCGGCCGTGCTTGCCACGCCCACGCCCACCGAGATCTCGCTCGTCGATCCCCTCGACGCCCTCCTGTGCGGCATGGCCACTGTCTTGTCGAGAGATTACCAAGCGGGTGTGGCGCCGTTCCGGCTGGCGCTGGAAGCGTTCAGCCGAGCTGAAGACGATTCCGCCGACGTTAATCGATGGCTGTGGCTTGCCTGCCACCTCGCATCGGAGTTGTGGGATGACCAGCGGTGGCACGAACTGGCCAGCCGCGGGGTGCGGGTAGCTCGCGGGTCGGGCAATCTCAGCCTGCTTCCGATCGCAGAGATCTATCGCGCCGGCGTACACCTGCACGCGGGTGAGTTCGCGGCGGCGGCCTCGCTGATCGCCGAATCGGCCTCCATTACGCAGCGCACTGCGACCGCGCCGTTGATCTACCCCCCACCGATGCTTGCCGCCTACCGCGGCGATGAGGATGAAGCGGTGCCGCTGATCGAGACCAGCCGCAACGAGGCGACCGCCAACGGGCAGGGTCGAGCGCTGAGCATGATCGACTGCTCGAGCGCCATCTTGTTCAACGGCCTCGCCCGGTATGAGGAGGCGACTGTCGCAGCCGAGGCGGCAGCTGCCCACGAGGGGCTCGGTCTGTACGCTCTCGCGCTGCCCGAACTGATCGAAGCCGCCGTGCGGAGCGGGCGCGACCAACTCGGCTGCCGTGACGCTCGAGCGTCTGATCGAACGAACGCAGGCGAGTGGCACCGACTGGGCTCTTGGGCTCGAGGCCCGCTCGCGCGCCTTGCTGGCCCCCGGCCCGGTCGCCGAAGCCTTCTACCAGGAGGCGATTGCGCGCCTCAGCCGCGGCCATGTCGCGCTTCACCTGGCTCGGGCCCAGCTGGTGTACGGCGAGTGGCTACGCCGCGAAAACCGTCGAGTCGACGCCCGCCAGCAATTGAGCGCCGCCTACGAGCTGTTCGATCGGTTTGGTGCAGAGGGGTTCGCCGAGCGGGCCCGCCGTGAGCTGTCGGCCACCGGCGAGACGGCGCGCAGACGCACCGCGGTCACCCTCAGCCTGCTCACACCGCAGGAAGCGCTGATCGCCCGACTGGCCCGCGACGGGCTGACCAACTCCGAGATCGGCGCGCGGCTGTTCATCAGTCCGCGCACCGTTGAGTACCACCTGCACAAGGTGTTCCCCAAGCTCGACATCATCTCGCGCAAGGAGCTCCGAGACGCGCTGCCTGGCCTCCCCAGCCGTGCCACCGGGGAGCACGACTAGGGCTCTCGACAGACTCGAGCGACCGACCCCAGTGCCACAGTGGCTGTGACACCCCGCCGACGAGACCCCGTGCGTCCGCGGACCCGCAGCGAGAGGCGACAGACATGAAGATCGTAGTCATCGGCGGCACCGGGCTGATCGGCAGCAAAGTCATCCAGAACCTGCGCGAGCGCGGACACGACGCGGTCGCGGCCGCCCCGAATACCGGCGTCAACACGATCACCGGCGAGGGCCTTGACTCAGCACTCGCCGACGCCCAGGTAGTCGTCGACCTGGCCAACTCGCCGTCCTTCGAGGACGCGGCGGTTCTCGAGTTCTTCCAGACCTCCGGACGGAACCTGCTCAAGGCCGAGGTGAACGCAGGCGTCGAACATCACGTCGCACTCTCCATCGTCGGTGCCGACCGGCTTCCCGACAGTGGATACCTGCGGGCCAAGGTCGCCCAGGAGCAGCTCATCGAAGCGGCCGGTCAGCCCTACACCATCATTCGCTCCACCCAGTTCTTCGAGTTCCTGAGAGCCATCGCCGACGCCGCCACCGACGGCGACACGGTCACAGTTCCCACTGCCAACCTCCAGCCGATCGCCGCCCAGGACGTCGCCGCAGCGGTAACCGAGGCCGCCATGTCCGACCCGATCAACGGTGTCATCGAGATCGCGGGCCCGGCCGCCATCGGCTTCCCCAACCTCATCCGCGACGTCCTCAACGCCGACCACGACCCACGCACAGTGGTCGGCGATCCGCACGCCCGCTACTTCGGCACCGAGCTCACCGACACCTCGCTCACCCCGGGACCAGACGCACGCCTGGGCCCCACCACCTTCACCGAGTGGCTCGCCGTCAACCACCGGTAAGGCGGCGATCACAGCGCTGACCAAACCACTACAGCTTGAGCTTGACAGCTGAGGGTCTAAATCACCGTCCAAAATAGCGGCCCTTGACTAGGGCTCTGGTGGGCCCCGTGGGACTCGAACCCACAACCTACGACTCGCCTCGGTAGCGAAATAGCAACGGTCCGTTTCCGCGCCGGCCGGATCGATGCCGTTTTGGGGTCGAGCTGACAGACGGACGTGCGGTGGTGATCAAGAGCCACCGGTTACCGGTGAACCTCGAAGCCATCGCCGCCGCCAGCGATGCGAAGCGGCTGCTGAAGGCAGCGGACTTTCCTTGCCAAACCCCTGTCGGGTCCCGATGAAGTCGATGGCCGCATCCTCGGTACCGGAGACGCTGCTGGATGAGGGTGGGATTCCCGACGGGCGCGATCCGGGCACCCGCCTGCTACTAGCAGCGGGTCTTGCCTGGCACATCGATCTACTGCGGAGTCGCTCCGACCTGCTGCACCGGGCCGGTTCGGGCCACTCTTGGTGTGACTACCATGCGGGTCCCTGGCCCGTGCCTCACGATCCGATCGTGGATTTTCGTTCTACCCCCGACGGTGTCGGTGTCGGTGAGGGAGGCGTCGAGCAGTTGGTCGGACGTGCTCCAGCTGGCCAGGATCTTCAGGGCCTCGTGCGATCGGGAGTCCGGCTCGGCGGTATAGAAGAGGAGGTACTGGCCCGGGTCGGCACCCACCGGCGACGTTTCGAACGGCAGCTCGAGGTCCCCGACGAGCGGGTGGTGGATCCGCTTGACGCCGGTGACGTAGGTGCGGACGTCATGCGAGGCCCACCGGACGCGGAAGTCCTCGCTCCGGGTGGCCAGCTCACCGACCAGGTCGGTCAGGCGGCGGTCGTAGGGGTCCCGTCCCGCCGAGGCGCGGAGCAACGCGACCGCGTCGTCCGCGTTGGTGGCCCAGTCGCGCCAGAAGTCGCCCGCGTGCGTTCGTCGTAGTCGGCGGGAAGTTCGGGATCGTGTCCCCGACACGCGGGCCTCCGGGCCACACCGGCCCGTACTCGCGCGGCACGGCATGCCGCCGGCCAGGCTCGCCCCGTCGAAGAGTGGAGTGAAGCCGGGTTCGACGACGGAGCCCGGCATGTCAGCCGACCGCGATCGTCGACTGATGCGGGTCGAAGTCGGCCGGCAGTGCCGGGATGGGCGCGACCGTGCTGGTGATGTCGACGAACGCGCGCTGCTCGATGGACTCCTCGATACTGGCCATGACGTCGAGCACGTGGTAGCCGAGCTCGCCGGTCGCGACGTGCAGATCTGCGCCGCGAATGGTGCGGGCCATCGTGAGCGCGCCGACACCGCGGCCGGACACCGGCCCCTGCTCAGCGAGGATCTCCGGCTGTTGCTCGACCTTGCCGTCGACGATCTCCAGCATGGGCCGGTAGAGCTTGATCGGGGTGCCGCCGAAGTAGTTCGGGTCGCCCAGGACAAGGGTGCCCTCGGTTCCATTGATCTCGAAGACGCCGTGCCGGTACAGCGGGGTGTCGGTGCTCATCAGGGAGCTGGCCGAGATGTTGCCCGCCAAAGTGCTGATCACCGAAATGTGAGTGGGTACCTCGACAGAAAACTCGGTGCCGGCCCGCGGACCGGTGCGGATGGTGCGCACCTCGTGCGCCTTCGTCCCGACCGCGATCACCTGATCGACCGGGCCGAGCAGCTGCACGAGCGCCGAGAGGTAGTACGGCCCGATGTCGAAAAGCGGTCCGGCGCCCTTGGCGAACAGAAACTCCGGCCCGGGGTGGAACCAGTCCGGGCCCTGCGACTGGAAGGAGGTGACCGCCGACAGTGGGGTGCCGATGACGCCGGCCTGGATGGCCCGCTTGGCGGTCTGCCACAGCGGGCCGAGCACGGTGTCCGGGGCGATGCCCAGTAGCAGGTCCTGCTGCTGGGCCAACTCGACCAGCCCGGCCGCGGAGTCGCGTTCGATCCCAATCGGCTTTTCACTCCAGACGTGCTTGCCCGCTTGCAGCGCAGCGGTAGAGACCGCGACGTGGGCGGCCGGGATGGTCAGGTTGATGACGATCTCGACCTCGTCGTCGGCCAGCACCGACTCGGCGGTGCCGGAGCGGGGGATGCCGTACTTCTGCGCCTGCGCGGCCGCTCGGTCGGGGTCTAGATCGCCAACTCTGACGACTCTGACGTCGGGATAGCGAATCAGGTTAGTCAGGTACTGATCGCTAATCATGCCGGCGCCGATGAGGCCGATGCCGACTGGCCCGGTCCGGCTCATCGGGCTGCTGCCAGTGCCGTGTCGAGGAAGGCGTAGCTCTCGGCGATGCCGGCGAAGATGTCGCCCTGGTAGTGGTCGAACTCAACAACGGCGTACGCGATCGCACTGCTGGCGGCGAGCGCTGCGGTCAGCGGAACGTCACCCTTGCCGGCCGGGCACTGGTCCTTCGGCAGTTCGCGGGTCGAGATGCCCGCGCGCATCGGGCCGTCTTTGATGTGCACCGCGTGCACCCGGTCGCCCAGCCGCTGCACCAACGCGACCGGATCGACCCCGCTCGCTGCGGCCCAGTAGAGGTCGACCTCCAGCAATACCGAAGGGTCGAGCAGGTCGGCGAACACTTCGAGCGCCGGCCGGCCGTCGATTACGCTGGTCAGTTCGTGGTCGTGGTTGTGGTAGCCGACCTTCAGCCCGTACGCGGCGGCCTCCTCGGCTCGGGCGTTGAGGGTGCCCGCGGTGCGCTCGACATCTGTCCGGGAGGTCCACTGGTCGGCGGCGACGAACGGGTCGATGACCAGCTTGATCCCCAAGGCGGCGGCCGCCTCGAAGGTCTCCGCCGCAGTGGCGACCTTCAGCAGGTGGTCGGGGGTATCGACCGCGTCGGTGAGGATGAGGGCATGAGCGGTGGGTGCGCTCAGCCCGTGGCGCTCGAACGACGTCTTGAGCGCGTCGACCCGACGGACGAAGTCGAAGGCCTCGACATTCCGGAAGCCGATTTCGGCCAGCCGGCCGAGCGAACCGTCGAGGTCAGCGTCGAGTTCGTGGTGGATCGCGTACAACTGCACGGAAATCTCGGGGACGGTCATGAGTACCTGCCTCTCTCTCTGAACGAACTGAATGTGGAGTGCGAGCGCGCATGCGTCGCCTGAACGGGTCACATCACCAATGCGGACTACCGACCGGCGAGCGATCCGCCGATACGCCGGCGCTGAAGTACTTGTTCAGCACGCCGAAGATGATCGCCTGCGGGAGCATCATGATCACCGAGACGGCCATGACCGAAGCCCAATCGCCCTTAGTCACAGGACCGGCTCCCAGGAAGCCGACTCCTGACTTCTTCTGCGGCACCATTGCCTCCATGATCGTCAGTGAGGGACGGTCGTGCCTGGAGTCACGCTGCAGTCTTGAGGTGGTGACTGCACATCGCCGTTTGCGCATCCGTGAGACTGAACCTAAGGCCGAGCGCGCGCATGAGGGAGTCCCGCAGACTCCGTTTAGCTACGCGGGGGCTCAGTCGAGCGCAAAATTGGGCATGGCACTAGCCGTCCTTTCGTTCAAAGGTGAAGCCCGGGCCTGGTGGGGCCTCCAGGCCCGGGCAGTGGTGGTTAGCGACCGGCGAGGGATCCGCCGATGCCGCCGACGCTGAAGTACTTGTTCAAGAAGGCGAACAGGATGGTCGGTGGGAGGAGCATGACGACTGAGACCGCCATCACCGGCCCCCAGTCGGTGGCGTTTTGCTGGAAGAAGCTTTGCAGTCCGATGGGCAGGGTGAACACGTTGCTGGACTTGAGGAAGACCAGGGCGACGAGGTAGTCGTTCCAGGCGACCAGGAACGCGAAGATCGCCGTGGAGAGGATGCCTGGGAGGGAGTTGCGCAGCACGATCTTCGTGAACGACCCGAATACTGAGCATCCGTCGACCCAGGCCGCTTCTTCGAGGGTGTGCGGGATGGAGTCGAAGTAGGCCGCCATCATCCAGGTCGCGACCGACATGGAGCTGCCGACGTAGACGATGACCAGACCGATCAGGTTGTCGGCCAGGCCTAGCCTGGCGAACAGCACGAACAACGGGATGACGGCGGTGATGATCGGCAGCGACTGGACGACGAACAGCAGCAGCGAATAGCCCGACACGGCTCTGCTCCGTCCGCGGGACAGGACGTACCCGGCCGGCGCGGCAACCGCGACCGAGACCACCACGGTCGCGACCGTGACGCCGAGGCTGTTCCCGAGCCAGGTCAGGACTTCGGTGTTGGCGAAGATGTTGCTGAAGTTCTCCAGCGTGAAGTAGGCGCTGGTGCTGCTGAACGCGCCGGGCCGAATGGAGAGGAACAAGGTGACGTAGATCGGGATCAGGGTGATCGCGGTGAGGATCAGGATCAGGCTGAAGCGGCCCCAGCGGCCCTTCGTCCCCGGTTCCTGGCTGGCTTTGACGGTGAGTTGGGTGACGGGAAGCTCGACTGGGTGGCGGTCGCCGACTTCGAGAGCGGTCATGCGGTTTCACCCTTTCTGATCTGCCGGTACAAGATGCTGGAGATGATCACCAGCACGAACGTCATGATGAACGCGATGGCCACGCCCGGCCCGGTCCGGAAGTCCTGGAACACGGTGCGGTAGGCCAGCACCACCAGCGAGGTGGTGGCGTCGACGGGGCCGCCGCCGGTGAGCAGGTAGATGGTGGGGAAGTCGTTGACGCAGAAGATCGTCATCAGGATCCAGCTGATGTAGGTGGAACGGCTGATGATCGGCAAGGTGATCTGGGTCAGTTGCTGCCACTTCGTCGCCCCGTCCATGTTCGCGGCCTCGTAGACGGTGCTGTCGACCGAGGCCAACGCGGCCGAGATCATCAACATCATGAACGGGAAGCTGACCCACACCTTGAAGATGCACACGGTGATCGCGGCCAGCGTCGGATCGGCCAGGAACAGCAACTCGCCCATACCCAGCGCACGGGCCAGGCTGGGGACCGGGCTGTCGGGGGTGGCGACAAGCCAGTTCCAGGCCGTGGAGGACACCACGATCGGCACCACCCACGGCAACATCAGCAGGACCTTGAACACGGTGTTGCCGGGGATCTTGGTCCGCAGCAGCAACGCCAGTCCGAGGCCGATCAGCCAGGAGCCGAACACTCCGACGATGGTGAACACCAGGGTGAACCGGGCCGCTTTCCAGAACGACTCGCTGGTCAGGACATCGACATAGTTCTGGAAACCGATGAACTCGCCGGTGATGATCAAGGTGCCTTTGTGCAGGGACTGGTTGAAGGCGTAGATCAGCGGGTAGGCGTTGATCAACACCAGCAAGATCACCGATGGGGCGACCAGCACCACCATGGTCAACACGCCGCGCGACAACTGCTTGTTCGTGTTGTGCCGCAACGGCTGACCCGAACCGGCTACTCCGACCCCGGCCTTCGCCTTCTGCAAACCGGAGGCGGCCGTGGTCGACATCTCAACCACCCCAACCGGTCGACAACGACGCCGCGGTGATCATTTGATGGCCTCTTCGATGCCGGTCTGGAGCTTGGTCAGCGCTTCTTTCGAATCGGTCTTGCCCTGCAGCATGGTCTGGGCGAACTGGGTGAGTGCCTGGCCACCGTCGACCGAGGCGAGGCCGGCGAACAGCTTCGTGCCCGTGGCCGCGTAGGTGGTGGCGATCGGTGTGTACTCCTTGACGATCTTGACCTGTGACGGGCTCTTCTTGAACGCCTCGGAGTCGGTGATCGACTTCAGCACCGGCACGCCGCCGACCAGACCGGCATCCCAGTACTGGTGGATGTTCTTGAAGTAGTAGGTCATGAACGCCTCCGACGCGTCCTGCGACGGGGTCTTGGTGTACATCATGATGCTGTTGACGAAGTGGAGCGTCGCCTTGTCGCCGTGCGCGCCGGCGATCGGGCTGACCACCTCCAGATCGTCCGCAACCGCCGCCGCCTGGCTCTGCAGGGCGGCACTGTTGAAGCCCAGGGCCACCTTGCCCTTGGCCCACTGGGTGTTCAGGTTGTCGGTGGTGTAGCTGACCGAAGCCGGGTCGATGATGCCCTCGCTGACCATCTGCCGCACGAGGTCCATCGACTCGATGTTCCGGTCGGTGACGCAGTCGGCCTTGCCGTCCGGGGTGAACAGGCCGCCACCGTTCATGATCATCAGTGCGACCATGGAGTGCGAGCCGAGGTTGTTCCCCGCGCCGGTGCCGATGCCGTAGCCGAACACGCCGATCTTCTTCAGCGCCTTGCCGACGCTGATCCAGCTGTCGAAGTCGGTGGGCGCTTCGACGCCGGCCTTCTCCAGCAGTGCCTTGTTGGACCACACGATGCGCGCATCCAACTGCCACGGCACCGCCGCGTACCCACCGTCGACCTTGTTCGCCTCCAGAATCCCAGGCAGGAAATCGTCGTACATCCCATCGGCCTTCCAGGACTCGAGCAGCTTGTCGGCGTAGGCGATCGCCCCCTGCTCGGCGAACTGGAACGGCTGGAAACCGCCGCCACTGGAGACGGCCGGGCCGGTTCCAGACGCGATCGCGGAGGAGTAGGTCTGGTAGAAGTTGTTCCACGGAATGATCTGGTAGGTCGCCTTGCCCATCCCCGCTGGCGGGGCGTAGGCCTCGGTGATCTTCTTGCCCAGGTCGTTGTAGGCCGTGGCGCCCCACGGCTGATCCCAGAACTTGATCGGATCCGCCGATCCGCCGCTACCGCCGGTATTGCTCGAACCTGACACGTTGCATGCCGCCAACGTCGGAACGGCAGCCGCAGCGGCTGCGAGGCCCAAAAAGCCGCGACGGCTCATCGGGCTAGGGGTGAAACCACTCATGATGCTGCTCCTTCTGCGGCCATTGAGGCCGACTCTTGGTTGGGGTGAAATGAATGCCTCACGAGATCGGAGCTCAGTTCCGGTCGCGCTGCTGATGTGGTGCCGCGGTGGCGATGTCGGTCTCTAGGCCGTCAAGATCGTTGGCCGGCTCGCCGCCGGTGATGAGCCGATGGAGGCGCCGCCAGGTGGCTCGGTGGCCCGACTCGTAGAGGGTGGGAGCGATCTGCGCCCCACTCGGGCTGATGATGGTGAGGTGGGCGGGTCGCGCCGTCTCCCCACTCGGAATCTCGACCTCGATGCTGCCGTCGGAAGTGAGCAGGCGAACCGTGGCGTGTTCGGGTGTGGCGTTGGTGCAGACCACACTGAGGTCCACCGCGACACCGTTTGCGCGTCCTTCGCCGACATATCCGTGCTCAGAGCGCTGCAGGATCTCAAGATCCACCACCGGTCCAAGCAGTGCTCTCAGCAGACTGAGCTGATCAAGCAATGCACGGTCGAGGTCAGTGCCTACGCGAACCACGATCCGGCACTCCAGACGGCTTTGCGGACCGATTGCGGTGTGAAGGGCTTCGCTTGCTGCAGCCAGGACCGGGTTCGACGCCCAGGTCGAATCGACCACGACCACGCCATGGTCGGCGGCGAGGGCGCGCAGTCCGCCAAGGTCCTCAGGTCCGGGTTGTACCACGATGACACCGGCGGCTCCGTTGTGGAGGGCCTGAACGACGGCGGCGGGCCAGCCTCCGGAACCGTCGACCACGGCGACACCTCCGGCCGCGTGAATCGGCCGCGGGTGCGTAGGAGAGCGGCAACGAGGCGAGCACAGCGTCGCTGGCGCGTGTTGTCCGGACCGACTCCGAGGCGAAGATGTTGAGCGTGGCGGTCATGCCACGGCCTGCTTCGCGTCGGTGCACCGGACTGATTCGGCGGCGGCATCAGCCAGCATGATCGCGAAACGGAGGTCGTCGATCAGTGCCTGGGTGGGTGGCGCTTTCTGTTCACCACGGACGATGGCCGCGAGATCGCGCCACTCACCTTCATAGCCGTTGTGGCTTTCCGGTCCGAACACCGACGCCCGGCGGGCGGTGCGGATCGTGGTCACCCCGGAGCCGGCGTGGACGTAGGACGGCGGGAACTCGATGTGCAGCGCCAGTTCGTTGCTGAACGCCTCGAGAGCCCAGTCCGGACGCCAGGTCGCCGTCATCGCCGCGTGCAACTGGATCCGCTTGCCCCCTGCGGTCAACACGACCTGGTACCCGAGCGGCGCGATGACGTGGGCCCGGAGAACCTTGACGTCGTCGAACCGCGGGAGGAGAGCGCGGACCAGCGGCAGGTCGTGAATCGCGAGACCCATGACGCCGCCGTGCACCATCGCGGCTCGAACCTCGACGTCGTCGAGATCTCGCGAGGGGAAGGTGGGCCGGGTGATCACCTCGGTGGCGAAGTCCTCGAACCGTGGGTTCGGTGGCAACACGATCGACGAGCGGATGGTGTGGCTGGTCGCCGGAAGGTCACCCCAGTTGGCGACCGCCGCCTTCCAGGCCGGATCGAACGTGTGCATGGCACCGACGATGATCGGCACACCTGTCTCTGCTGAGACGGCCGCGATCTCGGTCGCTTCCTCACCGGACATGGCGAACGGCTTCTCGCACAGAACCGCCTTCTTGCCGGCGCGGCAGGCCGCGATCACCTGAGCGGCATGGAACCTGTGCGGACTGCAGATCGCGACGACCTCGACCCGCGGATCATCCAGCAGTGCATCGATCCTGGTCGAGTGTGCGGCCCCGACCCGCGCCGCGACCGAGGCAGCGACTGTCGCGTCGATGTCGTTGACATGGACGACCGCAAAGGTCTCCGTGAGCCGGGCCAGCGTGGGTAGATGGATCGCTTGCGTCACAGGTCCGGCGCCGAGGAACCCTACGCCGATCTTCCCTCTTGGCACCGTTGCCTCCTGAAAAGTTATCAGTTGATAACCGATCGTTCGTTCATCTTCCGGCAAACATAAACGGCTGCTAGAGTTTCGTCAACCGGTTCGAAGGCCTCTTTTGGTGGGAGGGCCGCTTTGGCAGAGCTGTCCAGGCCCACGGCGCGCGGGCCCTATCGCAACGGCATCAAACGCCGCGAGCAGATCGTCGAGTCTGCATCGAACGTGTTCGCCGAGTTCGGTTACAGCGGCGGCTCTATTCGCACCATTGCCGCGCGCGTTGGCATCTCGCCCGCGACCCTCATCCAACACTTCGGAAGCAAGGAAGGCCTGCTCGAAGCCGTGCTCGAGGACTGGACCAAGCAGACTGCGGTCCACTTCCCGGACGACATGCACGGCCTCGCGTACTTCGATGGCGCGCGAAGGGTGATGGATTTTCACCTCAAGCATCGCGGGCTGATCGAGCTCTTCCTCACCATGACCGCCGAAGCCTCGAGCCCGGTTCATCCGGCTCGCAACTTCATCCAGCGCCGGTACACCGATACGTACGCGGGGTTCGTGAGACACCTGCGCGAGGCTCGAGAATCGGGCGAGGTCCACCTCGCCGAGGATGAGATCGCCTACGAGGCCCGCCTGCTGATGGCCGTGATGGACGGCCTGGAACTGCAGTGGCTCATCGACCCCAGCGTTGATCTCACCCGTCTCTTCAACCGCTGCTTGGACGAGTGCATCCGCCGCTGGACGACGCCGAGCGATCGCTGAGCGCATCTTTCATCCACGGCCCGCCCACCCCGTTGTCGGCTCTAAGCCACTCCTGACCCGACGACCGAGGCTCTCTGCCGAAACGGCGTGCTAAGCAAGCGACGGACCCTCGCAGCGAGGAACCTCGGGCGCGCCAACCGTTGTCTTCGTCGTCCCGCCTCGCGAGGGGTCGACCTCCATCGAGACTGCCGAACCAGTGCCGATCGCCGGCCACTGGTATCCCTGCGGCTCGCGATGGGTTTCCCTGACCTCCTGACCCATGTCGGTGGGCCCATGACCCAAGCATTGTGACCTGAATCACACGACGTCAACTACGATCGGTCGATCGTCTTTGGTATTGTAAAACGATCGTTCGTTCTGACTTTGAAGGGTCGGTTCAAAGGTGGATTTGCACTTGGTTCATCGGCGCGGGCCGTACCAGACCGGAGAAGCCCGCCGCTTGCAGATCGTCAACGCAACCACCACGGTCTTCGGAAGGGACGGCTATGTCGGTGGATCACTACGACGGATCGCCGCAGAGGTCGGCGTAACTGAGCCCGCCCTGCTGCGGCACTTCGGCTCCAAGAGCGCCTTGCTGCTGGCCACCCTGGCCTACTGGGAAGCCGACATGGAGCTGACCCACATCCACCCTCATCGCATCGGGCAAACGCCCCTCGGGCTCCTCCGGGCTCAAGTCGCCCGGCGCCAGCAACTGGAGGAACCTCGACAGTTCTATGCCGTCATCACCGCTGAAGCGTCGACTTACACCAGCCACCCCGCCCGCGACTTCGTCGCGAAACGGCACGCTCGTCAGACAGCAGCGCTCTCCGATCTTTTGGTCGACGCATCCAACCTCGGCGAAATCGACGAGCTCAGCCCCGCCCGTGCTCAGTCGGAGGCGTGCGTGATCGTCGCGCTCCTCCACGGATTGGAGCTCCAAGGTCTCCTCGACCCCGCCGCGGACGTGCCGGCTCTTCTCGACGTGTATCTCAATGCCGCGTTGCGGCGAGGGTCGAGTTCTCATGAGGTGAAGCAAGCTTCGACCAGTTCCACCTAGGCCTAGCCGACCACCGAGCCTCCAACCCGAAAGGACATGGCTGGACATGCCGGTCGCTGGGCCGAGTCGGCGTCGTCGGAAGCGGTCATCTGGTTGAACCTAGGGATGACTCCGGCCCGAGGGAACAACGATCCCTGCGCAGGTCTGCGCTGACTCGCATGTGTCAACGGACGCGTCGTGGTTGGTCGGACCGGTCGGGGGAGGAACCCGCACCTCGTCGATGGTCGCTGTGGGGCCGCGATCATCAGGCGCAGGGCCACTGGCACCCCCGC
>CAVRQV010000012.1:0-11890 GCA_963723475.1 uncultured Actinomycetota bacterium | reverse complement strand
CTAGTTGAAGCTCAAGGCGCAAAGAGGCGGGTCCGGATCAGCCGGGCCCGTCTTCTTATGTTCTAAGAGATGCGCGCCAATACAAGGCTCAGCGTTATCCGAGCATGGGCAAGATCACCTCGTTGACCAGGGGCCACACTTCGTCCGAACCAGTCGCCATGTCGTTCGTCGGCACCGACCCGATGGCAACCACCAGCCGATGCTCGGGCGCGACGGCGATCACCTGCCCGAGTGCTCCGCGGGCCACCCAGATTTCGTGACCGTGGACGTCGAGGTTAAGCCACCACATTGAGGCCGTACTGCGAGCTCGACTCGCTCGGCGTCATCGTCTGTTGAACCCAACCGGTGGGCAAGATCTGCTTGCCGTGCCAGACGCCTTCTCCGAATAGAGCTCCCCAAACTTGATCATGTCAGCCGGCCGCAGTCGCAGCAGGCAGCAGGCAGTGTGCAGCCCGGCGGTGTCGGTGCCCCAGTCAAAGCGTGTGAGCGCGTCGTAAGCGGGATCGCCTAGCGAGACGCGTCTCTCCCGAGCACCACTGGAGTCGATTTCCAGCGGATCAAAGAGTTTCTCACGCGCATACTCGAGAACGGTGCGCGGATCATTGTCACCATCAGCTCGAACCAGGGCTTCCCGTAGGACCGCTGAGACAAGATGTGAGCCACGACTCGAATAGCTGAAGGCTTCTCCGGGCGTGTCCCGGCCGACGGTCAGGATTTGCGGTATCGGATCGGTCCGCTGCCCGAAGACATGGTCGATGGTGTGGGCCGGCACCGTTATGTCGTCAGATGGGAAGCCGGCCGTCATGGACATCAGTTGACGCAGCGTGATCGACTGCTCCTCAGCCGTTAGATACTTCTGGTAACGAGGCAAGAGTTCGAGCAGGGTCGCATCGAGCCCGCTGATGATCTTCTCATCGATGGCAATGCCGATGAGCGCGGAGACGACGCTCTTGGTGACCGACCAGACATGCAACGCGTCCTCCGGCTTGCTTCCGTTCCGGTAGTGGGCGACCTTCGTTTCGCCGCCGACACTGACCAGGACCGCATCGATTGTGGACAGAGCCAAGATCCGGAGCTGATCTTGTCTTCGATCGCAGTCTCCATCGCCGCGTAGTCGACCGCCGCCGCCGCAGGGCCGGGCGTGGGTTGGGGTTCAGCCGGCGACGAGCAGGAGGCCACCACGGCCAGCAGCATGAGCAGGGCCAGCAGTGAGTGCCAGCGGTGAGTGGACATCAGGGTTCTCCTCGCATTGAGATGGGATCGCCCGGACTGGGCGCGTTACCTCACGATCGCCCACGCGATTCCTGGGCGGCCCGAGTCAGCCTTCCCGCGACATCGGGAGATAGTGACGGGAAGCGTGAACCCCGGCACGTGGTGATTGACGGCCTGTTAGGGGCGACGACCCATTCCCGCGTCACGGGCGAGGGCTACGGCCTGGGCGCGGTCGGCGGCACCGAGCTTGAGCAGGATCGTCGACACATTGTTCTGCACCGTCTTGATGCTGATGCCCATTCGGGCTGAGATTGCGTTGTTGGGCAACCCTTGGGCGAGCCGGTCCAAGATCTCATACTCGCGCTCGGTGAGGACAGGAAATGGACGTTCGGCATCGGATGTTCCGGTAGCGGCGATCACCCGTGCGGCGATGCCCGGGTCGAAGATCGCCTGTCCCTGGTTCACGGCAACGATCGCGCGGATGATGGCGTCCGGTTCGGCATCCTTGAGTAGGTAGCCACGGGCGCCAGCGTGCAACGCGTGGCGCAGGTGGGTGTCGTCGGAATGCATAGTGAGCACGAGCACTGCCACCTCGTGGTGGGCGGCGAGGATCGTCGTTGTGGCGACTTCGCCACCGCCGCCGGGCAGGTGCAGGTCCATCAGCACAACGTCCGGCCGGACCGCCTCGGTGACCTCGATGGCTTCCTGCGTAGTGGCCGCTTCCCCGACGATCTCGATGTCCTCGACCCGTCCGAGGAGGGCACGAAGGCCCTCCCGGAAGACCATGTGGTCATCGACGACCACCAGCCGGATCGGCGTCACGGTTCTACCGGGATCCGCGCCTGAAGTAAGGTCCCGCCATCCGGCCCGGCACCGAGGTCGAATACACCGCCGAGGGCCTGGACTCGGCTGCGCATCGAGGTAATGCCAATCCCGCTCACGTACGGTTGGTTCAGTCCGACGCCGTCGTCTGCTACCCGCACAGCCAGCTCACCCGAGGCGAGGGTCACGGTCACGTCGCAGTGCTCGGCGTGAGCATGTCGAACCACGTTGTTCAACGCCTCGAGCACCACCAAGTAAGCGCCCTGCTCCACCGCCGCCGGCAACGATCCAGCCACCCCGGCGCGGAGCTGGATACTCGGCATCTGCGGTGCGTCGAGGGTGGCGATGTAGTCCGCCAGCGCTGCCCCGAGCCCGCGATCCTCCACTGGCGCGGGTTGCAGGTCTTGGGCGAGACGTCGGATCTCGGTTGCGGCGTTCCGGAGGCGGGAGGCGAGTCGCTCGGCGTCCTGCTCGTCGGCGGTGCCCGGGGTCATCCCCTTGCGCAAAGCCTCGGCCGTCAGCCCCGCTCCGGCTAACAGCGGAGCGATACCGTCATGCAGGTCGCGCCCCAGCCGAGCACGCTCTTCGGCCACAGTCTCGAGGGCTCGTCGGCGCGTCGACTGCAACTCGCTGTCGCGACGCAGCGCGTAGACCAAGGCGGAAGTCTCGTTAGCGAGCTGGCCGAGTAGCGCCCGGTCGATCCGGCCGTACGGTTCACCTGGGGTACGTGGGCCAACCCGCATCTCGCCCAGCCGCTCCCCGCGGTACACCAGCGGCAGCAGCAACGCAGCGTCCTGCTCCGCGCCGGTGATCGACACGGTCTCGATCTGCGGTCCGCGATGGAGGGCGAGGGCCACCGAAGGCGACCGGACCGCAGTGGCTACTGTGCGGGTGATCGTGCTGTATACAGATTCCTCGTCCTCGTCCCCGTCCGACAGTGTCGCGTGGAGTTGGGCCAGCACCCGTAATGGGTCGCCCCGCTCGCCGAGGAACCGGCGCTCCATGCGGGCCTGGATGCGCCGGCGCACCGGCTCGGCGGCCAAGACCGTGGCGGTGGCCACTGCCACGGCCACCCAGCGGTAGCGGGTGCCACGACTTGGCCTGAGAGGGCGGCCAGTACGGCGAAATAGACCCCTACGAAGAGGGCGGTGATCGCGATGGTGAGACCGCCGTACACCACCACGCGTCGGATGACGAGGCGGACGTCGTACAGGTGGAATTGCAGCACCGCGACCGCGATCGCGATAACGACGGCCAGCGGCCACAGCGCGACGATCACGGTGGGCTGCAGGAAGGGGAGGGGTCCGTACGCGGTGGAGAGGAAGAGCACGGCGATCATGATCAAAGTGACGGTGGCGAACCCGACGATCTGCCGCCGTAGCAGAGCAGTGCCGCGGCGCCAGCGGACGATCAGCGACGCCAGGGCGATCAGCCAGCCGAGGCCGACTACGGTCGACCAGAAGTACCACTCGTACGAATCGTTGACGGTCGGGAAGTCGTACTGCAGCGTCGCGATCACGACCAGTCCGGCCGAAACTCCGAGCAGGGCCTTCCAGAGCCTTCCGGGCAGCGGTCCGTCGGGGTACAGCTGAGGCAACACCGTCAACGAGAGCCCTAGGAAGAGGCCCGTCGCGATGTCGTTTGCGATGAACAACGGGTTAGGGATGAAGCTCCCGTGCTTCAGGATTCCGTCCCACCAGAGCCCGGCCAGCAGTAGGGCAAGCCCGGCCAGTTGTCCGCAGATCAACAAGATGCCAGCAGGCCAGCGCGCCTTGGGATAGCCGAGCAGCACCGCGCCCCCGATTGAGAACGCGACGGCCGCCGGCATGAGCTCCCGCACCGGCCAATAGCCGTACGTCCACAGAGCCGGATCGGCGTCCTCGAACAGCACCCAGCCGACAACTGCCGCGGCCACCGCCACTCCGGCGAGCGCCAGTCGCAGCGAAAGCGCAGGAGACCGGGATCTGGCGACGACCACCGGCTGGGCGAGTGGGAGCTCGGTCGCTCCTGGCAAACCCCCCTGGTCGAGCTTGGATGCTGTCATGGCGTCACGATCGGACTTTTCCTTCCCGGGCGTCACGGGATGTGATCCCGGTTCGGACGGGAATCGCGATCTCCATCTGCAGTATCGCTACCCGAGTCCGGTGTCAAGAGTCCGCTCGGCCCCGGGCAGCCAGGCCTGACGGTCAGTCCGGTGGCAGTGGGCGGGCGCGTAGCACTGTTGAGCGGGGCTCAGTCCTAGACCGCTGCTCGTTGCAGATTGGTGAGGATGTCGTCCACTGTCTCGTCGGTGGTTTGCGTACTGGAGTCGAGCCAGTAGCCGATCTGTGCCGTCTCGCGACGCAGCACCTCATCGAGGGCCCCAGCCGACAAACGAAGGTGCGCGGCCTTCTTACGCATCTCCTCGCGCCACTCCAGGGCGGACACACTGGGGGACAGCACCACCAGATAGCGCTCAGGTGAGGCAATGCGCTTGACAAAGTCAGCGAGATCTTTGCCCAAGATCAGGTCTTGAACAATGGCGTCGAAACCCTCCTCGGCACAGTGGTCGGCAGCCATCGCCGCCAAGTCGTAGCGCAGATTGAGTTGAGCTATCGCGTCGGCACTCGGATTGGGCGTCATATCGGCGCGACCGCTCACCACCATCCTGCGGAACATGTCGCCGTGGATGTGAACCGACTTGGGCAGCCGAATTGCCAGGAGATCAGCCACCGTTGACTTTCCTGTTGCCATCGCGCCGGTGATCACGATGACTCTTCCCCGAGCAGACATCACAGAACGAAGTCTGTTGCGTTAGAGGGGCGAGAGCCAGCACCGACATCCCCTTTCGGCGAATGTCGTCGAATAGGCAACCATCGCTCGCTGCAGCATCCGCATTAGCGGACTAGACTCTCGTTTTGTGCCGCATTATCGGATTGCCCAGGCCGCTTCACTGCTCGGGGTGTCAGACGACACCGTACGCCGCTGGCTCGACTCCGGTCGGCTACGTGCCAGCAGTGCTGGCGGCCCAACCACGATCGACGGGGCGGAGCTTGCGGCGCACGCGCAAGAGATTGCCACGGCACCAGAACTGGGCAGGCCGGTCGCCGAGAGTGCCCGAAACCGTTTCACCGGTCTGGTGACCCGGGTGATCAAGGACTCCGTGATGGCACAGGTCGACTTGCAGTGCGGACCATTCCGGGTCGTGTCGCTGATGTCAGCCGAGGCGGCAACCGAGCTCCAGCTGGAGCCTGGAGTGCTCGCTGTGGCCTCGGTCAAGTCCACTCATGTCGTCGTAGAGATCCCGGCAGATCGATGAACCTGCGACCCACTCTGCTGGCTCTCGCGACGGCCGCCATGGTCATGCTGCTGGCTGCCTGCAGTCCGGCAACTCAGCCGGCAGCTCCGAGCTCCGGTGCACAGGGGTCGTCGAGAGGCGGAGACATCACAGTCCTCGCGGCTGCCTCGCTGACGGAGGCGTTTACCCAGATCGGCAAGGACTTCGAGACCAAGAATGCGGGCAGCACCGTCACCTTCAGTTTCGGGTCGAGCGCAACGCTGGCCGCCCAGATTGTGCAAGGCGCCCCGGCTGACGTCTTCGCGGCGGCCAGTCCGGCGACGATGACGACGGCGACTGCTGCCGTCGCAGTGGATACACCGAGCAACTTTGTTTCCAACACGCTCGAGATCGCCGTACCGAAGGGCAATCCGCACAAGATCACCGGACTGGAGGACTTTGCCGACGCGAGCAAGCGGACTGCTCTCTGCGCACCCCAGGTCCCTTGTGGCGCCGCGGCGATCAAAGTTTTCGCAGCGGCGAATATCGTCCCCAAGCCGGACACCTTGGAGCAGGACGTGAAGGCGGCCCTGCAGAAAGTCGCCTCTGACGAGGTCGACGCGGCGCTGGTTTACAAGACCGACGTGATCATCGCAGCTGACCAGGTCGATGGACTCGAGTTCGCGGAGGCTCAGCAGGCCATCAACACCTATCCGATCGCTACCGTGAAGAACTCAAAGAACCCCGCCTTGGCCAAGGCTTTTGTGGACTATGTCCTTTCCCCGGAGGGCCAGGCGGTGCTCGCCAAGGCAGGCTTTGCTAAGCCCTGACTATGCACCAACCTGGCAGAGCCGCGTGCCATTGCTGCTCGCGGCGCCAGCCGCCGTAGCTCTGCTGTTTCTGGTGCTGCCCCTCGCCGGCCTCGTTTTGCGTGCTCCCTGGGCTGACGCCGGCGCCGTGCTGACGGGCGAAGACGCGCTCCAGGCCCTGAAGTTGTCCCTGATCACTGCGACGGTCTCAGCGATCATCGTGGTGCTCATTGGCGTCCCACTTGCCTGGGTGCTGGCCCGACCGGGTCTCCGGGGAGCTTTCGTGCTGCGCGCTCTGATCACGATTCCCTTGGTGCTGCCGCCGGTCGTCGGAGGCGTCGCCCTGTTCACGGTGCTGGGTCGCTCAGGACTCCTCGGTCGACCGCTGTACCAGCTCACCGGTTTCGCGTTTCCCTTCACGCCGTACGCGGTGATCTTGGCCCAGGTCTTCGTTGCGCTGCCCTTTCTGGTGCTGTCGGTGGAAGGTGCACTTCGCGCGGCCGATCGCCGCTACGAAGAGGCCGCATCGACTCTCGGGGCGCGGCCGGTGACGATCTTTCGCCGCATCACGTTGCCGCTCATAGCGCCCGGCATCGCAGCCGGTGCCGTCCTGGCGTGGGCCCGGGCGCTCGGTGAGTTCGGCGCGACGATCACGTTCGCGGGTAACTTTCCTGGCACAACGCGGACCATGCCATTGGAGGTCTATCTCGCGCTCGAAACCAATCCTGGATCGGCACTGCTGCTCTCGGTGCTATTGCTCGGGGTATCGGTCGCCGTACTGGTTCTGCTTCGGGATCGCTGGGTGAGCCAGTGGTAGCCGAAGTGTCCGCTGATCTCGGGGTGCGCCGCGGCGACTTCACGCTAGACCTCGGGCTCCAGATCGGAGCCGGAGAGGTGGTCGCGCTGCTCGGCCCGAACGGCGCCGGCAAATCAACTGCCCTGCGCGCCCTCGCGGGGCTGCTCAGGATCACGTCCGGACAGATCACAGTGGCAGGGAAGGTTGTCGCGGATACCGAGTTCGGCGTCCACCGTGCGCCGCATGAGAGATCTGTCGGTGTGGTCTTTCAGGACTATCTACTGTTTCCGCACCTCAGCGTGCTCGACAATGTTGCGTTTGGGCCGCTGGTACGGGGAGTTGACAAGCCGGAGGCGCAGCGGCGAGCCGCCGGTTGGCTCGCTCGCGTCGGCATTGCTGACCTGGCGGAGGCGAAGCCTCGGCTCATCTCCGGGGGGCAGGCCCAGCGAGTGGCGCTGGCCCGGGCCCTGGCGACCGAGCCCCAACTGCTGTTGTTGGATGAGCCGCTTGCCGCGCTGGACGCCAAGACACACCTGCTGGTCCGCGCCGAGGTGCGTCGGCACCTGGGTGATTTCCCTGGCGCCACGCTGCTCGTGACGCATGACCCGATCGATGCCGCCGTGCTCGCCGATCGGCTGGTGGTGATTGAGCACGGCAAGGTGGTACAGCAGGGCCAGCCGCAGGAAGTGGCCCGTCGCCCGCGCACCGACTATGTGGCCAGGCTCGTCGGTCTCAACTTGCTGGCTGGACGCGGCCAAGGTCACCGGGTGGTGCTGCCTTCTGGAGGATCGGTCGAGCTGGCTGAGTCAGCGTTCGGCGATGTCTATGTCGCATTCCGACCCGCCGCCGTCTCGCTCTTCGTACACCGTCCTGACGGATCGCCTCGCAACCTCTGGGCGGGTCGCATCGCCGCGCTCGAGCCGCACGGCGAAGGCGTACGAGTCGAGATCGCTGAGGCACCCGACAACAGGTCGAGCATCCTGGCTGAGATCACGCCGTCAGCTGTCGCCGACCTGGAGTTAAGGCCCGGCAGCGAGGTGTGGGCAGCGGTCAAGGCCTCAGATATCGAGGTCTATTCGGCGAGCAGCTCAGAATAGGGCGTGGGTTTGCGCGAGCTCTTCCTTCCCGTACTGGGCAACTGGACAGGCGTGGAACAGCAGGCGGCGTCGCCCCTTGGTCCAGCGACCACGGCCCGAGCGATGATCGTCTTCAAGCTCGACGTCGGCGATCAGGTGGTCGTGCAGGATTACCGGCGGGTGAGAGCTGACGGTGCGGAGTTCTCCGGACACGGAGTCTTCATGATCGACCCGACCGACGGGGCTGCTGGGGCTCCACAGACGTCCATCCTTTGGTGGTTCTTTGACTCCGAGGGCTATCCACCGGAGCCGGCGCGTGGCGGCTGGCACGCCGATGAACTGATCTTGGAGAAGAGCACGCCACGGGGTATCGCCGAGCATCGTTTCGCCGTTGCCGATGGGTTGCTCAGCTACCGGATTCGCGTACGGCTGGACCAAGCCACTGACTGGGCGGACGTGCTGAGCGGAACATACCAACGATTCAGCGGGCACTGAGACTGGTAACAGCTGACCTGCGAGCTACCGACTCAGACTGCGCAGCTGAAGTTGAGCTGATATCCGCTGGACGGATCGCCAGTCACGGTAGGCATCTGCAGGTCGTAGCCATCGCGGAAGACGTTGTCAGTGTCCAGGCTCACGCGGGCCATATTGCTGAGGCTCTGTTCATATCCGCTGGTCGCATAGACCGCCTGACAGGTCGCCTCGGGTAGGGCCATCTGCGATGTGGCGATCTTGTTTGCGCCGTTCGTGGCTGTGGCCAGGCTGGGGTACACCTCGAAATGGATGTGTGGCCAACGGCCTGAGTAACACGCCGGAACGATCGTGGTGAACTTAACCTGGCCTTGTCCATCGGTTTCCTGGACGCCGCGCAGGTAGTTCTCGCCGGTAACGCCCTCGGAGTAGAGGGAGTACCTGCCTTCTCGGTCGCAGTGCCACACATAGACTGCGCCGCCAGCCAGAGGCGCCTCGTTGCTGGCGAAGTCATTGATGGTCATCGTGATGCTGAGCGGCACACCCTCGGCCTTGGTGGTGCTGGAACCAAAGCTCGAGGTGATGTCGCGGCGTACGACGCCACTCTGGTTCAGGACGTTCGCGCCATTAGAACCATCGCCCGGATATGGGCCGCCGGTCTCCTCGGGAAGCTCGCCGTTCGCGGTGTCGCTGGTCTGGGTACTCTCAGGCGCAGCACCGCCAGGGCCGCCGCCGGGCTGGCTGCCCGATTGAGAGCTCGCCGCACCCGCGGTTGAGTCGCTCCCACATGCCCCAAGTGTGATCAGACCGGCCCCCGCGAGTCCAACGCCGGCAACCAGCTTGAGCATGCCCCGCCGGTGCAGCAGCCGCGGTAGGTCGTAGTCCAGGCCACGATCATGGTTCTCCAGATCCGTTTCGCGGTGGTCGACACGCATCATGATCAACTCCTCCCTCAGTCGGAGTATGCAATAGCCGCTGGTGATCTGCGTCTAAGGCTAGAGCCGCGATCTGGCTCGTCCTGACCAAAATGGCGCATTCACACGGCAAGCACAGATGCTCACAGCACACACACAGCCGTTCGTCTACCTGACTGTCAGATGTCGCCGAGCACAATGAGCCTGTGGCCAAGATCGACGTACAGGAAGGAACCTTCAGCGGCGGGCTCCCGTACCTGATGCTGGGCTCAGGCCAGCCGCTGGTCTATCTCTGCGGCTTCACCACCAATAACCGGAACCCGAGGCCAGGCCTGGAGCGAGCGCTCACCTTGCGAACGTTGACCCCCCTGGCTCGTGCCGGCTTCCAGGTCTACTTCACCAACCGCTGGCCTGGAATGGCCGCCGACACCACCTTCGCAGACGTGGCCGAGCGTCATGCCGAGGCGATTCTCGACCACTTCGGTAGCCCGGTGGACGTGCTGGGGGCCAGCACCGGCGGATCGCTGGCGCTGCAACTGATCGCCGACCGCCCTGATGCGGTGCGCAAGGCGGTGGTCGCAGCCGCGGCGTACACGCTCGGCCCGCGTGGCAAGCAGTTGCAGGAGGAACTGTTGCATGCAATCGAGGAGACTGCTCGCTACCCGGCCCAGGCCGTTTTGGACTCGATGCAGGGCAAGCTCCGCTCGCCGTGGATTCGAGCCTTGCTCACGCCGGTCGCGACGCTAATTGCTCAACGGGTCAGGATGAGAACCCGACGGACACGATCGCCGTGCTGCGCGCCGAGGACGCTTTCAACGTTCGTGATCGGCTCGACGACATCCAGACCGAGACACTCGTGATCTGCGGCGCCCAGGACGACTTCTGGACACCAGAGATGTTCGCAGAGACAGCGTTTCGGCTGCCGCGAGGAAAGCTGATCATGTATCCCAACCGTGGACACGCGCTCATCATTGCCCCAGAGTTCTTCAGTGACGTCACAGCCTTCCTGCGCGCCTGAGGACCTCCCTCAGCTTTTCCCGGCTGTCCTTCCAGCTGCTCGCGCATCGCGCTTTGAATCCGCCGCCGTCGTCGTCGCTCGCAGGGGAAAAACGCCCCTGCTCCCTCCTCCTTCGTGCGGCGGCGCGCGATTGTCCGACGCTCGCAGCTTGTAACCTGACTCGGTGGCAAGACTCGACTCGGTCAACCTTGGCCATCCGAGACCCAATCCCCACAAGGAATCGGGCTGGACGGGCATTGGTAAGCAGCCCACCGATGGACCGGTAGAGGTGCGTGCACCCGGGCCGAGGACGAGTGGTCTCGGCAGCGGCCTGGTCGGGGATTTCATCGGCGACGGAAAGCATCACGGCGGCGACGGGCAGGCCGTTTATGCCTTCCAGCGCGAGGACCTCGACGAGTGGGAGCGCCGGCTTGGACGCCGGCTACCCAACGGCTTCTTCGGTGAGAACCTCACCACCGTCGGACTTGAGGTCAACGACGCCCGGCTGGGTGAGCGTTGGCGCGTGGGCAGCGACGTGGTCCTTCAGGTGACAAACCCACGCATTCCGTGCGCTACATTCCGCGGCTGGATGGGCCAGAAGGGCTGGGCGAGGATCTTCACGGCAGCCGGACGGCCCGGGGCATACCTGAGCGTGATCACACCTGGCGCGATCCGAGCTGGTGACTCTATCGAGGTGGTACGCCGGCCTGATCATGATGTGACGATCTCTTTGGCCTTCCGCGCCACGACAACTGAGCGCGATCTGCTACCGCGGCTGCTGGCTGCTAAGGCGTACCTCGATGATGAAACGATCGAGATGGTACGCAGGCGGGAAGTCTTCATGCTGGATTAGCCGCAGCGTGAGAGAGCTCGATCTTCGACGTCGTCAAAACCGGGAATAGAAGCCACTTCTACAGCGCTGTTTCCGGAGGCTAGTTTGCTGCACCCCGGAGGTTTTTGACCCTGGGATGGGCAACGGATAGCCTTGATCCTTGGTGTTCGGGCTAGCCCGACACTTTGTGCGTGCCCGAATGTCTTGTGCCGGCGGTGTTCGCACGCTGACTTGCCGGGAAGATCCGACGGGTCGCAGCCACTCAACACGAAAGAAAAGAGATATAACGCGGTGCCCACAATTCAGCAGCTGATCCGCAAGGGTCGCGAGGACAAGGTGAGCAAAACCAAGACGCCTGCGCTCAAGGGTTCGCCTCAGCGTCGCGGCGTGTGCACTCGCGTGTACACGACGACGCCGAAGAAGCCGAACTCTGCCCTGCGGAAGGTCGCTCGTGTCCGGCTGTCCTCTGGGGTCGAGGTCACCGCGTATATCCCAGGTGTTGGCCACAACTTGCAGGAGCACTCGATGGTGCTGGTCCGCGGAGGGCGGGTGAAGGATCTGCCCGGTGTTCGTTACAAGATCATCCGTGGCTCGCTGGACACTCAGGGTGTGAAGAACCGTAAGCAGGCGCGTAGCCGCTACGGCGCAAAGAAGGAGAAGTAATGCCTCGCAAGGGCCCGGCCCCGAAGCGCCCAGTCATCGCTG
>CAVRQV010000011.1:0-16486 GCA_963723475.1 uncultured Actinomycetota bacterium | reverse complement strand
ACCCTCACACCCGAAGGCACAGGAACCTAAATCCTGCGTGTCTACCAATTCCACCACTCCGGCAATATTTAATTGCTTCGCTCCGCTCAGCGCGGATCGCGCTTTGGAGCGCGCCAACTCCGTCGTCGTTCGCAGAGGAAAAGCCAGTCCGCTCACTCCTCCTCAGCACGGCGGCGCGCGACCCGAGGCAATCGCTGCCGTCAGAATCTCAACACCAAATATGTGCTCAGATTCTGACAAGTCGGCGACGAAGTTTACAGATGCAGGTCCCGCTTGAGCTTGTCGACATGGCCCGTTGCCTTGACGTTGTACTGAGCGACCGCGATGGTGCCGTGGCCCTTCTGGTCGACATCGATGACGAAGGTCGAGCGGATCACCCCTTGGATGAGCTTGCCGTAGAGCAGCTTCTCCCCGTACGCGCCGTAGGCGTTGAGCGTCGACCTGTCCGGGTCTGACAGGAGGGGAAAACCGACCGACTCCAGCTCGCGGAACTGGATGAGTTTCTCCTGAGCGTCCGGCGAGATTCCGATCACGCGCAGCCCAGCGGCGTCGAGCTCGTCCATCGCCGCAGTGAAGTCGATTGCCTGTGTTGTGCAGCCCGGCGTCATGGCGGCGGGATAGAAGTAGACGATCACACGCTGTCCTCGGAAGTCCGCGAGCGACACGTTCTTGCCGTCGGCGTCGGGCAGGGTGAAGGCGGGCGCGGCGTCGCCGTCGCTGAGCCGAGTGGTCATGCAAGAACCCTAGCGGTCCACCCGAGCAGCCTTGAGTCGCTGCCGCTGCGCTGGTAACGGTTGGCCTGCAATACGCTGTGGATTCGGGACGCCTCGGCCGCCGGTCGGTGCGCAGAACTGTGCTAGGGAGGGTACGTGTCCAGCAACGCTTCGCAGCCCGCTTCTCCGCCCACCCGTACGCCGTCCCAGATCGAGGCCGATCTGGGTGCCACCCGGGATCGGCTGGTCTGCCTCGGTCGAGGCGCTGATCGACCAGGTGCATCCCAACCGGATCAAACAGCGCCAGATCGACAACGTGAAGCGTTTCGCGAATACCGAACTGGAGAATGCCAAGTCCAAGGTCTTCACTGCCCGTGGCGATCTACGCATCGGTCGAGTGGCGGTCGTGGCTGCCGCCGCCGCCGGCGTTGTTGGATTCTTGTTGATCATCCGCGCCATCGTGCGACGTGGGAGGAGCGACTGAGTGGTGGCCGACCTAAGCGGCCGCGAGAACGTCGGCGGTCTGGACGAGGGTGGCGCTGCCGATCCGCATGCTGCACGATCGGGTGCTGGTCTCGACCGACAACGAGCCCGGGGAGCGGCGCAGTAGCGGCGGGATCCTGATCCCGGCGACAGTGGCCATCGGACGCCGGCTCGCCTGGGGCGAGGTCGTTGCGGTGGGAACCCATGTCAGAACGGTCAAGCCAGAAGATCGCGTGCTGTTCGACCCCGAAGACCGAGCCGAGGTTGAGGTCAGAGGCAAGGACTACGTGTTGCTCCAGGAGCAGAACCTACAGTACTCTCACCGCCCACAGACTCCAGGAGCGGAAAACCGGCCTCTACCTATGAGTCACTCTTCCCACGGGGAGCCACGTGTGCTATGCGCCTACTATAACAGATTTAAACATCCATCATTAAAGTTGTCGCGCTTTTTTGTGTCCGAGTTCCCTCTAGTGTTTTGAGGTGGCACCGACGAATGAGTATGCCGCTCTACCCCAGCGGAGTGAGGCCTGTATCAGTTTTCGTCTCATCCCGCGCGCCGCGTTCTCGTCGCGGCCGCATCACTCATGCCCCTGTTCATCGCCACGGCGTGTCGGTGGTGGTGGCGGTGGTCGGCTGCAGCGCCCAAAGGCGGTGGTGCGTCGAGCCCGCGGCAGCTGATTTCACCAAGCAGGGTGACACCGAATAAAGGTCGACTGGCAAGGACCTCTCCCGGTAACAACCAAGACGCTCGTCGACGAGTTTTCAACGACGCGGCGCCCCAACGGCGGCGTTGGGTTCGTAGAGCTACCCCGATCGAGCAGATCAGCAGCGGCAACAGGTGATTTGCAGAACACCCATATCAAGAGCCCCAAGGTGGGCATTCATGGGAATCGGACCGTGGTCTCAGAAAGCAGAGTAAACCGCTACCAAGGGCCTCAGTGCAGAGAGCTATACCACCAGACAACCTCAAGACCGAGGAATGTATAAAGGCGGCGGTTGACTCCACAACCTACTTTGGCAAGCTGTTCGCCTACCCTTCCACCTCCAGCGGGGGCATCTACTCTTCTACCACACAGGCCCTGCTTAGAAAGCCCAGCCTGCACCCGCCGTGCCTTTCGATGAGAGTGCGGGCGACCTGCCAGAGATCCAGGTGCTGAAGCAGGACGCCAAGCTCGAGCTGCTACGCCGGTTATTTCAGCAGGTCTAGGGCTTGATCTGTGAACTTCGCTGAGCGGTCACGGCGCTGGCGGCGTGATCGTTGGTCGCCGGAGGCGAGCCGAACATGGCCACGCAGTAGGCGACAAAAGGGCCTAAGCTCTGATCGACTGGTTGGAGGACAGTGCACGATTCCGAAAGCCGCCATGACCTGCACGAAGAGCCAGGGGCGGCCAATTGAAGGGGGGGCGACCTGATCTTCCATCGGGCGGGGCTACGTGTACGGGCCGGCTTCCGAAGGAAGACGGCTCGTCGACGATCAATGCAATTCGACGTCTCCCGCTCCTGGCATCCCGCGTGGTGGTGTGTCCAGCCGCGGTGGTGACAAGGACGCGATCCGGGGAGTCTCCGGAAAACAAGGGCAGGGCCGCCGACTTCTTGAAGTTAGTCGTCCGAGGAGCAGCAGAAGCAGAACATGCTCGCCAGCTCGGTCGCCGATCTCCGGGCGCTCGACGCCGATCCGGGACCCGTGGAGAAGGAACCGGATCCCCGAAGCCTGCTCAAGTCGATCCAAACCGCTGAGCCACGTCCGAAGGCCGTGAAATATCGTGACGCGACCCTGGGATCGAAGACGCCGCGTATGGCGCAATCCAAGTTCAAACTGAGCCCGCGGCGGCCTTGCAAGCACTTAGTCCAGCTGAGACTCTCATCAATTATTGTGTCCACAAGGCCCTGGCGCAGCGAGGCGCTGCGCGGGAGCTCAGGCGCCTTCTGGAAGGTGGAGCAGCATCACGACAGCCACAGGCCAACCATCCAGTCTGCTGCCCCCCTAGGGCGATGGCCATAAGCACATAGAAGACGCGCTCCCGATGGGCAGGCCCGGCTGGCCTGGGTCATGCTGGCGCCTACCTGATCATCATCGCCGTGGTGGCCGGCCTCCCGGTCGTCTTGTCCCATCCGAGAGGCCCTCTTCAGCCCAACGCCGGCTTCGATCCGAACACAGGACTGATCGCCGTGGTGAGCCGTTCTCGGTCTAGAGAGCTTCACGATGTTCTTCGCCGGCTCTTAACCCCATATGGTTCCTACGGCACCATGGACCGCTTCTGGAACGCCTTCCTCAATACCATCTTCCTCACCATTGTCGCGTCATCTTAGACTGTTATTGGCGTGGCGATGGCCTTAATAATGGCCAAGGCCTTCGGGGCCCTGGCCTGTCGGGTGGCATCTTGGTGCCATGGGCGATCCCGACCATCGTTTCGGCGCTGAATGTGGAAATTCATCTTCAACTCGAACAGTGGCGATGGACCGGTTTCTGGTAGCGATATCCTCTGGCTGCTCATGGGGGGCCTCGTTCCGGGCGATCGTTATTGCTGATACCTGGAAGACAGCTGCGTTGATCGGCCTGCTGAACCTCGCCGGGCTGGGGACCATTCCGGCCAGGTCTACGAGGCGGCCAGGTCGACGGGCAACCACCTGGCAGCCGTTCGTCCGGATCACGCCCCGATGGTCAATCGACGCTCTTGTGGCCGTTTCTCTTCCGCACAGTCGACACGCTTCGCATGTTCGATCTGCCATACGGCATAATCGGACCTGAAGCCACCGGTTGGACTGTCGATCTCTCGCCTACCCGGAAGCGTCGAGACCCGGTACGGTCCGCTGCGCGTACGCCATCGTCTTGTTCATTTACGTGCTTCTCGTCGCCTTCCTGTTCGTCAGGATTCTAGGCCGACGTGATCGGTGACGCCGATGTCAAGAAGAAAAGAAAAAGAAAGGCGATGACGAACCGGCGGGCCCGCCGGCGACAGCTCTGGAGATGGCGGGAGGTGCGCACTGATGTCCACCACAACTGCTGAAGTATGCAAGGAACACCTCAGCAAAGAGGAGGTCGAGAAGCTCGCCCATCCGAAGAGACCCCTTCGCCAGCGCGTCGGCGTAGTCATGTCCTATGTCGGGATGGCCGCTATCGTCCTTTACTGCATCATCCCGTTCTTCTCGATGGTTGTTTCCTCGCTGCGGCTGCCCGGCGAAGGTCGGAGCACCGAGTTCATCCCATCGCCTGTCGTCGCTCGAGAACTACCAGGCCGTGTTCTCGCCAGTGACAACTTCGGCCGTTACTGATCAACTCGGTCATTGTGGCCGGCAGCACGACGATCCTGGTCTTGCTGTTTGGCATCATCGGAGCGTACGCGCTCGCTCGGTTGAGGTTCATGGAAGGTGGGTGCTCTGGCTGATCATGGCCTCCGATGCTCCCGCTGGTCGTATTTGCTGCCGCCGCTGCTGAAGATGTTCTCCTCGACGGCGCCATTCACCTGGTTCCCCGATTAGATTAACACCTTCAGTCCGTCATCATCCCGGGTTGAGCTTCGGCCTCCCGCTGCGGTGTGGAATCTGACAGCCTTCTTCAAGCAACTCCCGGTCGAGTTGGAGCAGGCGCGATGGTCGAGCTGCACGCCAGGGGCGGCATTCGCAAGGTGATCCTGCCGCTGGCAGCTCCGGGCATCTTCACGACGGCGATCATCGTGTTCATCGTGCCTGGAACGAATTCCTGCTAGCCCTGACCTTCCTGCAGGATAAGAACATGCAGACCGCTACTGTGGCGATCAGCAAGTTCACCGGTACGCCGCTTCGACACGCCGTACGGCACCATCATGGCGGCGGGTGTGGTCGTGACCGTTCCGCTGCTCGTCGTGGTGCTCATCTTTGAGCGCCGCATTGTTTCCGCCTCACCGCAGGTGGCGTCAAGTAGCATTACCGAACCACCAGCCGACAGATCTGGCGCAGCCGCAACGCAGCGGCTGGGCCAGATCTGCTGTTTCGGTAGCTGGATTGGGCACAGTGTCAGCGACGACGCCTGGGAGTTCAGATAGCCGGACGTGCAAACCGCCGTCCACGGGGAGCAGGGTGCGAGTCACGTAAGCAGACTCGTCGCAGGCCAGGAACAACGCAGCGTTGGCGATGTCCTGGGCCGTACCCATCGCGCCGTTGGACTCTTCGCGGCGCGCTCGGCTCGCACGGTCGACTCGTCTTCGCCTCGGTCAGCTCGCGGTAGACGAGCGGTGTGTCGATGGCCGGCCAAAATGGCATTGACGCGAACACCGCGGTCGGCGTACTGCATAGCCAAACTTCGGGTCAGCTATTCACAGCGGCCTTCGATGCCGCATAGGCGGGATAGCATACCGGTCCAGCGGATTGAGCCGTCGACGAAAAGTTGACCATCGAGCCACGGGTCTGCACGAGGTGCGGCAGAGTAGCCTTCGCTCCGGCAAAAGCGCTATCGAGGTTAACCGACACGGCCTCGCGCCACTGGGCAAGACCAGCTCCTCCGGGCCGCCAAGGCGGACACTTCCCACATTGTTCTGCACCACGTCGAGCCGACCGAACGCCTCTAGGGCGGTATCCACCGCAGTCATCACCTGCGCCTCGTCGAGCATGTCGGCAACCACGGCGAGCGACCGGCCGCCAGCCGCCGTAGTCGCATCCGCGCTCCGCTGAGCCGAGCTCGGTCACGGTCCACCACCACAACGTTCGCCCCGTGACGGCAAAGTGGCCGCGCAGGCGAAACCGATGCCGACGACGTCGCGCGGTCCGGCGCCTGCATGGCCGCCACCGAAGACGATCGCTGTCCGACCGGTCAGTCTTCCGTTGCTCGTCACCCTCGAGACGTTACAAGGTGATCACTTGACCCCAGGCCACGATCGCCAAGCCGAAGCCAGCTACATATTTACAGCGACCAGACAATGCCAATAAGGTACAGCCAAGGTTTCACTTCCTTGTCAGGTAGTGGTGCCGCCCACGAGCAGGAGTGTGGTTACCATGCCCGCTGGTGTACTCGAGTACCTGTGGTTCCGAGATAATGATCCGTGGTGGGCGACACTCTTGCGGCCCTGGGGCTGATTGCCCTCGTGGTGCTGTTCGTCATCAAAGGCATGTACAAAGTGCCCTGGGAAGCAAGGCGCTCCGAACCCGCTTCAACAAAGTCGTCCATTACCGCCGCGATGCGTACGACCGTCTGGGCTACACAATCCACGGCCGCGGTGAGGCCAAAGTGGCTGATGCGGGCCTCGTCATCGGCATCCCTTTCGTGCACAACGTCATGATCGAATCGGTGAACGAGCAATTCCTGAACTTGCCGCCGATGATCCGGCTGCAGCCCTTGCGTGAATTTGCCTCCCAGATCAATTTCCAGGTCGTCGACCTGGAGAGGGCGCTGGTTGGTGTCGCCGACTACAGGGGTTCGCTCGTCAACAGTTGCGCCGCGGTAGTTCGGCGCCTCGTTAACGAGACAACCTTCAGCGACGATGAGATCTCAGCTCGTGTCCTGGCCGACGAATCGCTGCAACAGCGCGCCAGCAACTTGGGCGTCAAACTGTCGGAGCTCAATGTGTCGACCTCCAACCTGACCGAACCGGCCCAGTTGGCTCACGCGTTCAAGCAGGCGGGATCGTCCTTGGAGGCAGTCCGGCGGCCATACTGGCGGCGCGGACCGTCAAAGGTGGACCCGGCTCGCCAGCACTGACTGCGGTCGATGGTGATGCGGCTCCGGCTGCTTAATGCCGCTTCCGGCGTAAGCCCGCTGTCGCTCAGGAGATCAGCGGGAAGCCGCTAGGAGTTGTTGCAGGTGCATCACTTGTCGCGGAATGAACTCGGCGATGGTGAACCCGACGATGTCCACAGCCCCCTCGACGTCGGTGATGATGCGCCGCACCTCGGCGCTTGTGAGCCCGTCCGGTTCGGCGCCAAGACCGAGCACGATTTCGTTGCTGTCGATCGTGTCGACGTCGAAGTGGATGGCAACGCGTGAGCAGGCGCTGGCTGCGATCCAGTCGAGCAGGGGCCGGGTGGATTCGCGAAGGTCCTCTGGGCTGAACGACTGGATGCCCCAGTCCGCCACATTGGAGAAGTCGTCATCGCTCCACGAGTGCACTCCCACGAAGGCGACCCGTACTGGCGAGACGGTCGCCGGAAGCAACTCCAGGATGTCTGGGTCACCGTGACCGGTGAGCGCAGCGACGGCCATCGCGTGGTACCCGGGTACTCACTTCTGCGTGCCGACGTCGGGATGCGAGTCGATCCACAAGATCGCCAGATCGTCGCCGTACCGGTGAGCAAGCTCAGAGAACGGCGCCACGCTTCCGAGCACTCGCCTCCGATTGTCGTGATCCGCGCCGGGTCGTGCTGGCCGATGACCTCCAGAGCGGCTGCCAGCTGCTCGAGGATGATCGTCTTGGCTTCGACACCGTCGCGTTCCTCGAGGCCGGCGTCGGACATCGTGATCGGCACCGTCGCCGTTGGCCCGTCGTGTGGCGGAAGGACCGCTTCAAGGACTGCCGAGCCCACCGCATACCCACGGCGGGCGACATCAAGCGGGAATTCGGAAGCGAACTCCTTGACACTTGATGTGCCGCCGCCCTGCCACTGGGGCCAGATGAGGCGAAGATTGACGCCGTCATGGACGGAGCCACCGGTCGGCGACGAGCTGAACTGGGTCATTGATCAGCCTTAGGGATAGGAGAGAGCAGGTGCGGGCATGTTGTACGGCGTGATGATGTGGATATTCGACGGCCAGGAGTAGACGGCACCGGGCAGCGCCTTGTGCGCCTGCATGATCGTGTAGCAGGCCTGGCGCATGTCTTGCTTGAGGTCGTGGTGGAAGACGGCGGAAATCCGGCCGTCGCGGAGCAGCCGCGTGTTGTCGTGGTCGAGGTCGTGGGCGATGAAGACCGAGTACGTCCGCTGCCGAGAGGCAAAGGCTTCGATGATCGCCAGGTTGCCGCCGCCGATGGAGTACACCGCATTGATATTGGGGTTGCGTGTCCAAGGCAGCGAGACGAGGCCGCGCATTGTCTCGTCGAGGCCGTCGCTGTTGTCGATCTCGATCATGGCACGGTCGCGGCTAACGAGTTCGCATCGCGCCCTGGAACCCCATCTCTCGTTCCTCCTCGCCGCGGAAGAACCCGCGGCTCAAGGTGACCAGCACGTCTCCCGGCCGGTCACCGAGCCACTGGCCCATGAGATAGGCGGCGGTCGCACCCGCCGCTCGGTTGTCCATTCCGATGTAGGCCAGCCGCTGGCTGCCGGGAAGGTCGGTCACGAGTGTCACGACCGGGATTCCGGCCCGGATCGAGCCGCCAGCAGGCGGTGATGATCTCCGGTACGTCGGGTGCCTTCAGGATCGACTCCGTGCGAGCCGCCGCGACCGAATGCGGTCCAGCGTTGCGACGAGGTCTCGACAGGACCGGTTTCGCGGAAGTGAAAGCGAGACCGCACGGCAGCCGGTCGCAGCGAGGGCAGCTCCGCTTCGAGGGCGTTGCGGACCGCGGAGGAGAACCGTTCGTGGTGCCTGCATCACTACGTCGATCATGAATGTGCGGCCACTGAGGCGGAGCTGCGACCGCTGCCGGTCGAGATCGGCGATCGCTTGCTGCACCTCGCGGCCGTGCTCTCGCGCACTTGGCCCCGGTTGTTCAGCACCCGGTCCACGGTGCGTTCACTCAGTCCGGCCTGCACGGCTATCTCGCGGATCCGGTACGGGTGCGCCACGGCTACTCCTGGCGGATTTTTGGCGGTTTCATGGCGTCGACTCGGCGGTTTGCCATTTTAGGATGACATCCATCGACCAAGACCGCACGACCCCTAGATCGTGTTGGAGGAACGCTTCATGGATCTCGACAAGCATGCTGATTGGTGGGGACTGGCGCTCGGCTGTCGGAACCGGGCCGACGGAGAACGTCACATCGCCCTACGACGGCTCCATCGTCGGCACCGTACCGGTTGCTGGAAGTGATGACGTCGAGGCTGCGCTGACGGCAGCGGAGGCGGGAGCCGTACGGTGGCGTCATACTCCGGCGCACGCACGGATGAAGATCTTGCTCCGGGCGGCGGAACTCGCGGACGAGCGAGCCGCCGACATTGCGCGGACCATCAGCTCGGAAGCCGGCAAGACGATCACCGAAGCAACCGGGGAGGCGTCTCGCTCCGGGGAGATCATCCGGCTGGCGGCATTCGAGGGTACCCAGCTTTACGGCGACACGCTTCCGCTTGATGCCAATCCTGGAACCGGCCCAGACAAGATCGGCTTCACGCTGCGCCAGCCGTGCGGTGTCGTTGTCGCGATCTCGCCGTTCAACTACCCGGCCTTGCTGGTTCTGCACAAGCTCGCCCCGGCATTGGCGGCAGGCAATGCGGTTGTCCTCAAGCCGGCGCGCACCACCCCATTGACCGCGCTCGCGCTGGCGGCATGCTTCGTGGACGCGGGCTTGCCTGAGGGCGTGCTCTCCGTACTTACTGGGCCCGGCGGGGAGTTGGGCGACCTGTTGGTCAGCGACCCGCGGGTGCGCAAGATCTCGTTCACCGGGTCGACAGCAATTGGCGAGCGCATCACGCGGCTGGCTGGGATCAAGAAGCTATCCCTCGAGCTCGGGGCCTCTTGCCCCGTGATCATCATGCCGGACGCCGACCTCGAGTTGGCATCTAGCGCGGTTGCCGCCGGCGGCTACGTCAATGCCGGCCAGGTCTGCATCTCTGTTCAACGAGTCATTGCCCACCCGGCGGTGAGCGGCAACTTCCTCGACGCGCTGGTGCCCAAGGTCGAGGCCATCCGAGTGGGCGACCCGTCCTCGCCCCAGACCGGCATGGGGACACTGATCACGCACCGGCGAAGCCGAACGGGTTCGGCAGTCGATTGCAGCGGCAGCCGCAGCCGGAGCGCGCGTCCTCACCGGCGGGGACCGAGACGGCAGCATGGTGTCGCCCACTGTGGTCGCCGATGTGGACCCGTCGTCTCCGTTCGCTCAGGACGAGCTGTTCGGACCGGCCGTGGCAGTGACTACGGCTGAAGACTGGGAGTCCGCGGTTAGGCAGGCCAACGGGACGGCGTACGGGCTGGCCGCGGGAATCTTTACCTCCGACGTCGCCGGCGCTGTCCGTGCCATGCGGGAGATCGACGCAGGCAGTATTCACATCAACTGGACCCCGCTGTGGCGCGCGGATCTCATGCCGTACGGCGGGCTCAAGGGAAGCGGAATCGGCAAAGAAGGACCGCGATGGGCCGTCGAGGAGATGACGGAGCTCAAGACGGTCATCCTGCACGGCCGGCCCTGGTAAGCAAAGGAGTTCGATCATGGGCAACACATCCCGAGGCACGGTGCGGCTCACCGTTGCACAAGCCCTCGTTACGTACCTGTCCCGGCAGTATTCGGTGGCGGATGGGCACCGTCGCCGGCTGATCCCGGCCGCGCTGGGGATCTTCGGCCACGGCAATGTGGCCGGACTCGGCCAAGCATTGGATCAGCTCAGCGACGCGCTGCCGTTCATCCAGGGCCGCAATGAGCAAGCACTCGTACACATGGCATCCGGCTATGCCAAGGCGACGCGACGGCACGCGACATTGGCTGTGACGGCGTCGATCGGCCCCGGAGCTATGAACCTGGTGACCGGAGCTGCCTTGGCGACGGTCAACCGGCTCCCAGTCTTGTTGTTGCCTGGAGACACCTACGCGACCCGCCGGCAGGGCCCGGTATTGCAACAGCTGCAGCACCCCGTCGAGGCAGATACGTCGGTGAACGATGCACTCCGGCCGGTGTCGCGGTTCTTCGATCGGATTAGTCGGCCCGAGGCGTTGTTGACAGCGTTGCCGGCGGCCATGCGGATGCTCACAGATCCCACGGACACCGGCGCGGTGGTGCTGTCGCTTCCGCAGGATGTGCAGTCGCACGCCTACGACTGGCCGGCGGAGTTGTTCGCCGAACGTGACTGGGTGATCCGGCGGCCGGTGCCGGACCCCGAGGAGGTCGACGCCGTCGCCAGGTTGTTGGCCGCTGCGGAGAAGCCGTTGATCATCGCCGGGGGCGGGGTCATCTACTCCGGGGCTACCTCCGAGTTGGGCAAGCTGGCGGGCGCTGCGGGGATCCCGGTCGCAGAGACGTTCGCCGGCAAAGGTGCGGTGCAACAGCGGGCCTGGTGGCAGTTGGGTGGGATCGGGTTGGAGGGCACACCGGCCACCAACGAGCTGGCCGCCGAAGCCGACGTTGTCCTTACCGTGGGATCCCGGTTGACCGACTTCGCAACAGCCTCCCAATCGTTGTTCGCCAATCCCGACGTTCGGTTCGCCAGCATCAATGTGGATGTGCGGGACGCTGGGAGGCTGGGAGCGACCGCGATCGTGGCAGATGCGAAGCGGGCCTTGGTCGCGCTGACTCAAGCCGTCGAGGATTCGGGGGTCAGCAGCCCCGACCGAATGGCAACGTCGGGTAGCCGCCCGTAACGATCAGTGGCTGCTTGAGCGCGCAGCCGCTCTGAATCCTGACACAGCGTTCGACAAGACAACTGTTCCAGCTGAGTCGGATGTGGTGACCAGCACAGAAGCAGGGCTCACGCAGGGCCAGATCATCGGTTTGCTACAGGAGCACGCGCGGCCGGGGGACACGATCATCGCGGCAGCGGGTGGGCCGCCGGGCGATCTCCAAAAGGTATGGGACGCCACCGAGCGCCGCTACTGCCACCTGGAATTCGGTTTCTCCTGCATGGGCTATGAAATCCCGGCGGCGCTTGGAGTCCGGCTGGCGGTTCCGGACCGAAGCAAGCGGGTGCTGTCGTTCATCGGAGACGGCACATTTCTGATGGCTCCGACCGAGCTCGTTACCGCCGCCCAAGAGCGGTTGCCAGTCACTGTCGTGATCTCGGAGAATCACGGCTACCAGGCAATTCACCGGCTGCAGATGCTTCGCAACGGGCAGGAGTTCGGCAACGAGTTCCGCTATCGAGACGACGCGCTCACCCTCGGTGATGGGCAATCATCAGGCAACCCGGCCCGACTAGAGGGCGAATACTTGCGGGTAGATCTCGCTCAGATTGCCAGCGGCTTGGGAGCGCGCGCGGTCCGCGCAACCTCGGCTGCAGAGGTCCGCGACGCGCTGACTGACACCCGCGACCATGACGGGCCGGTCGTCATTGTGATTCCCGCCATCCCGCATGCCGAGCTGCCTGGTGCCGGTGTCTGGTGGGATGTGGCCCCCGCTGAGGTGTCCGACCAGGAGGTTGTTGCCGAACTACGAGCCGAGTACGAAGCCGGGCTGGCCTCGCAACGGTGGTTCGGATGACCACCGCCCTGGATACCGCTGGTCGGGTCGCGTCCCCGTTGAATCGCGGCGGGTTGCGCAGCAGCCTCGCTGCAGGCGAGCCCACGGTGGGCACGTTCCTGGGAGCTGCCTCGGCGGTCACTGCAGAGGTGTGTGCCGCGGCAGGCGTCGACTGGGTGTTGCTTGACCTCGAACACGGTGCCGGCGGCGAGGAGCAGGTCGGTCCAGTGGTCGTCGCGGCCGCCGCATATGGCGTGCCGACCGTGGTCCGAGTCGAGTCCGCGGCGAGGATTCGGCTTGGCCGAGTGCTCGACCTCGGCGTGGCCGGTGTCATGCTGCCACGGCTGGACACCGCAGCCGAGGTTGCCGCGGCGTTACCGCACCTGCACTACCCCCCGGAAGGGGATCGCGGTGTGGCGACCTACAACCGAGCGTGCCGCTTCGGCTTGGACCCGGGAGCCTTGGACCGCGCGAACGCCGAGATCCTCACGGTTGTGCAGATTGAGTCGGCCCGGGCGGTCGAGCAGGTTGACGAGATTGCCGCATTGGACGGCGTCGATGTCTTGTTCGTCGGCCCCCGAGACCTGAGCCACGACCTCGGGGTGCCCGGAGACACGCAGGCACCCAGCTACCTGGAAGCTCTCGACCGGGTGCGTACCGCGGCACAGCGGTTCGGTAGGAGCTGTGGGCTGTTGGTCCCAGACGGGGCAGCAGCGGCCGAGAAGCACTCCCAGGGTTGGACGTTTGTAGCGGTTGGTTCCGACTCCAGCCTGTTGGCCACCGCCCTCACCGCGGAGCTCACCCGCACGCGCAAAGGAGGTCAGCCATGACCAGTACCAACGGCGGCACCATCCGCGAGATCGGCGTCGGCCTGATCAGCGTCGGCTGGATGGGCAAACTGCACACGCGGGCGTATCAGGCCCTTCCAACGGTCTACCCGGAATTGCGTTTGCGGCCTCGTCTGGTCCATGCGGTGGATACCGCGCCGGACAGGGCTGAATACGCGCGGAACGTGCTCGGCTATGCCAAAGCGAGCACGGACTATCGCGACGTACTCGCTGACCCGGATGTCGACGTGGTCTCCATCTGTGCGCCCACCGGTCTCCACCGGGAAATCGGCGTCGCAGCTGCCGAGGCCGGCAAGCCGTTCTGGATCGAGAAGCCGGTCGGACGTGACGCGAAGGAGGCGGCCGAGGTGGCCGCGGCCGCCAACAGGAGCGGCGTCGTCACCTCGGTCGGGTACAACTACCGCCATGCCCCGGCGGTGGAACGCGTACGCGAACTCCTCATCAACGGCGAGCTCGGCCGGATCACTAATGTCCGCGCGGTCTTCTTCAACAGCTACGCCTCCGAGCCGAAAGGCGCTTTATCGTGGCGGTTCATCAGAGACCTCGCCGGCTCTGGGGCCCTCGGTGACTTGTTGAGCCACGTCGTCGACCTCGTGCAGTACCTGCTCGGGCCGATCAGCGAGGTGAGTGCCCTCACCAGCACGGTCTACACCGAGCGGCCGATTCTTCCATGGGTTCTGGCACGCACTTCGCAGTCATCGAGGACGGCGTGATGGGGACGGTGGAAAACGATGACTATGTCGCGGCGCTGGTGCGTTTCGCACCTGACTCTCGGGCTGCGGGAGCGGTGGGCACGCTGGAGGCTTCCCGGGTCATCGTCGGGCCTCAGTGCGACCTCGGCTTCGAGATATATGGCACCGAAGGCTCAGTGACGTGGAACTTCGAGCAGATGAACGAATTGCGGGTTTGCCTCGGGCGCGGTGGCCCGGACCTCGGCTACACGACCGTGCTCGGCAACGCCTACCTCGGCGACTACGCACACTTTCAGCCGGGTCCTGCCAACAGCATGGGCTACGACGATCTGAAGGTCATCGAGGCGAAGAAGTTCCTCGCCGCGGTGACCGGTGGCGAGCGTCGTAACTCCACTGTCGACGACGCGCATCACGTAGCTGAGGTCATCGCCGCCGCCGCCACTTCGTCCGAACGTGGCACGTGGCAGCAAGTCCCAGCGGTGCCGCGTGCGACATTCGGCGAAGACCAGGCGACAACCGCTGCGGCGAGTGGGTGACGGCGTGGCTGTCGACCGTCCGGTGGTTGTGGCACTTGGCACCGTCGATCCGGCGCTGGTCACCGGGGTCCTCGGCGAAGAGGTTTCGTTCGTCGCCGAACCAAGCGCACGCGACATCGCCGACGCCGTCGGGGCGATCGTCCGTGCCGACGCCGTCGTCGATGCCGGGTTTCTCGCGCGCGCCCCACGGCTGCGCGTCATCGCACGCACCGGTGTTGGTGTCGATCACGTCGATCTCCCGGCGGCCACGGCACGAGGCATTCCGGTCGTCATCACGCCTGGCAGTGGAACGAGAGCTGTAGCCGAGGGTGTGTTCGCGCTGGCCCTGCATCTCGTCAAGCGATTGGGGCCGTCGACCGATCTCGTCCGGCATGGCCGCTGGGCGGATCGCGGCCATCTTTCCATGGGTGACCTGGACGGCGCGACGATCGGCATCATCGGCTACGGGCGGATCGGGCGGCGGGTCGGCGAGCTCGCCACAGCGTTCGGAATGCATGTGTTGGCGTACGACCCATTCAGTGCGCCGCCGGCGGACATTGCAACTCCCGAGGTGTCGGAGCTCGCCTCGGCGAGCGATGTCTTGACGCTGCACGTACCCCTGACCGAAGAAACCCACCATCTGGTCGACGAGGCATTTCTGGATCGCGTACGGCTAGGAACAATCCTGATCAACTGCGGTCGCGGCGGGTTGGTTGACCTCAACGCAGCCCTCGCAGGGCTTGAATCCGGGCGGCTCGCCGGCGTGGGTCTTGATGTGTTCGAGCCCGAACCGCCTGAGCACCACCCCCTGTTCGACCACCCCAACGTGGTACTCACACCACATCTGATGGGACTGACGCGTCGTGCCACGGCTGCCACCTTCGCGGACGCGGCGCGCGGCGTCGTCGATGTGCTCGCGGGTCGCCGACCGGCTGCGGTGGCAAACCCCGGATGGTTGGACGGCCCGGTGCGGGTCGAAGAGGTGCGCAGCACATGAGTACCGCCACGACCACCACTCTCACGGACAAGATCGCCGGCGCGCCGATCTCATGGGGTGTCTGCGAGGTGCCTGGCTGGGGTTACCAGTTGGGCACCGACAGAGTGCTGAGCGAGATGCGCGAGATCGGCCTGCTCGCCACCGAGCTTGGCCCGGAAGGTTTTCTCCCAACCGAGCCCTCAGCGATGGCGGGTGTGTTGTCCCAGCACGGACTGCAGGCCGTCGGTGGATTCACGCCCTTATTGCTGCACGCTCCGGGATCACGACCCCGTCCCCGAGGTCGACCGCATTCTGGACGGCTACGCCGCCGCCGGCGCCAAGGTCCTCGTCCTGTCTGCCGACAGCGGTCTCACCGGCTATGACGCCCGCCCCGAACTGGACGGCGCCGGCTGGGACACCCTGTTGTCCAACCTGGATCGGGTGGCGGACCTGGCCGCCAGCCGGGGAATGCGAGCCGTTCTGCACCCGCATGTTGGCACGATGATCGAGAAGGGGCACGAGGTGCAACAGGTTCTCGACGGGTCGTGGATCTCGTTGTGCTTGGACACCGGTCACCTGCTCATCGGGGGCACCGACCCTGCCGAGCTGGCACGGCAGGCTCCTGACCGGATCGCGCACCTGCACCTGAAGGACGTGGATTCGAGGATCGCCGCGAAGGTGCAGTCGGGCCTGCTCACCTATAGCGAGGCGGTCGGGCAAGGAATGTACCGACCACTGGGAACCGGAGATGTCGACGTCCCGGCGATCGTCGGACACGTGTTAGCGCAGGGGTACGACGGCTGGTACACGCTGGAGCAGGACACCATTCTCACCGAGGAGTCCACGCACCATGGGCCCGTCAAGGACGTCGCGGCTAGCGCCGAATACCTTCGGACGGTGCTACGTGGTACCGGATGACGGCCATCGGGCGGCCATCATTCATCCGAAGATCTCGCTCCCACCCGTGGGGCGGTACCTCCGCCTGCGCCACCGCCGAACGCCAGCCACTCCCAGCATGAAGCCGAAGT
>CAVRQV010000010.1:0-33472 GCA_963723475.1 uncultured Actinomycetota bacterium | reverse complement strand
ATTATGTACTTCACCGGCCTGCTGGTCACCGCCTGAGCAAGCGCTGCGGCGCGTGGCCGAGGAGGGCGCAGCCCGGGCGGCGTAGATGGTGGCCAGTCACAGTGATCAGCAACGCAGGCCTGCTGCGAACCTTGCGCATCACTCGACGGCCGGACGCAAGATACAGGCTGTTGCTCAGCGCAGTGCAGGCACGCATCAGGGTCTGCTGGATGTTGACCATGTCGTCAATGCTCAAGCGCGACGAAGCCGGTAACGGTCCAGCCGCGGCCCAGGCGAAGCTGCCAAAAAGGCCGTGGATGACTGGCCCGGTTCGCCAGCGATAGCTTGATTCATGAAACCCAACTCCAGTTCCGACGGTTTTGTCCGTCGCGTACGCCTGTCTGTGGCCTGGTACACCCTGAAGGAATACGTCAACGGCGCATTGTGGGTGCTGCCCGGTGTGGCCGGACTGGCGGCGCTCGCAGTGGGCTTTGCGATGTCCCAGGTCACCGTAGCCCCGGATTCGCCGCTGAATCGCCTGGCCTTCCAGGGAACCGCCGACGATGCCCGTGCACTGCTCATCACCGTCAGCAGCACAGTTGTAACCGTCATCGCTCTCGTCCTCGGTCTGACCGTGGTCGCGCTCCAGCTCTCCTCGACCCAGTTCTCACCTCGGCTACTGCGCAACTTCCTACGCGATCGTGGGACCCAAGTGGTGCTGAGCGCATTCATCGCAACCTTCGTCTACAGCGCGGCCGGCCTGTTTACCGTCGGCTTGGCATCCGGCGCCCGCACCGAGGACTTCCCCCGGCTCGCCGTCAGCGGGTCGATCCTCCTGCTTTTTGTCAGTCTGGGCATGGTGGTCTACTTCGCCGACCACTTGGCGCATTCGATCCAGATCGACGCGATCAACCGCCTGATCGAGCGCAACACCCGCCGCACGATCATCCAGGAGGAGGGGGTGCCCATCGAGGAGGTCCCGCCTGAGGTCCCCGAATGGGCGGTACCGCTGCTTGGCAAGAACTCCGGCTACATCCAGACCGTCCACCCGCAGTTACTGCTCCCGCTGGCCGCGGAACACCGGGTCACCATTGGCCTTCGCCACCGGATCGGGCAACACCTGGTCGCAGGAACAGTCCTTGGCTGGGTCTGGACGCCATCGCCGGACGAGCCGCGGCCGAACACCGAGTCCTTTGAGGCCGCAGTCCTCTCCGACGTCCGAATTGGCTTCGAGCGCACCGTCGAGCAAGACATCGGGTTTGGCATCCGGCAGCAGACCGACATTGCCTGCAAGGCGCTCTCGCCAGCGGTCAACGATCCTTACACCGCGGTGCAGGCCCTCGATCATCTCTCCGTCATCTACTGCGACCTCGCAGTCCGGCCGCTCGGTGCCAAGGTTCTCACCGGCCCGGCAGGCAAGGGATGTGTGATCGTGCCCGGAGGCACCTTCGCCGATTATGTTCGCTTCCTCAGTGCGGCGTTCGGACGCTACGGCTCGAGTGATGTCATCGTGATGTTGGCGTTGCTTCGCCTCTTCCAAAACTGCGTCGAGGTGCTGCCCGCCGGTTCAGACCGCCTTGCCGTTTTGGATGAGGCCGCCACCGCAGCCCTCGCAGACGCCGAACGATCGATACCACGCCCCACCGATCTGGAGCGCATTCGGGCAGGGGTCACGTCGCTACGCAGCACGATCAACGCGCGTAGCGGGCCAAAACCCACATCGGCTACTTGAGCTGACCCGAGACGGCCTTGCATTGGGCGGCGAGGCTTATCCGGACTATCGCCCGATGGCATGCCATCACGGCGGCGCCTTGGACAACCAGCCGGCGATGCCGGTGCAAGTCGAGCAGGCTCTGCTTGGCGAGCATCATCATGAGCGTGCCTGCGAAGTTCTTGCTCAGCTACCCCTCTGGGAGCGTGTCGTCGGCCTGACCTGGCAAGAGGTGAGCGGCCCGCGAGCCCACCTCGTGGCAGACCCAAGTGCGGCTCGACCCTCACCAGTCCAAAGAACTCGCAGCGGCGTACCTCGACGGCAATGCGACCAATCAACTGGCTGCGCGATTTGGCATCCATCGCGCCACTGTCACAGCCATCCTCCATCGACTGGGCGTTGATCTACGTCAGCGCGGCTTGACAGATGAGAAGGTGGCTGAGGCTTGCCGGCTCTATCGCGATGGCTGGTCGCTCGCGCGACTCGCGGAGCGATACAACGTCACGGACATGACCGTGCGGCGATATCTACTCCGTGCTGGTGTAGTCATGCGATCGCCTCACGAGCGCAAGAAAGGATAAGAAGGCGCGATATAAAAACCAACGAGCCTGTCCTTCTGTAAATATCGATCCTAGTATTCGAACTTGTCTGGGCGACGGACGGAATAAGGAGGCCCCTCGTCCGGGTGATCCCGCCAACGGGCAGCCTCCTCCTCTGCGGCAGCCCTTTTTGCCGCATCAAACCTTGTTGTCACATCGGGTAACCTGTGAGTATTTGATTCAGCCTCGATGGCTGGGTCAGTCGAGGCACCTGCGCTTGCAGTCGACTCTTGCCGAAGTTGACGGTATTTTCCTGCCCGGTATTGGTTTCGGCTGGTGTATCACCATCGGCCGATTCAGGGTTTCCCACAAACGATGCTCGCTAAATTTAAATATATGGTACGGCGTTTAATTACTTGGTGGCAATACCATTAGCTTAACGGCACAGACACCGTACCGCACGCGGGAGTCTCTTTGAGTCCGGATAATAGGTCACCTTCAGGAACTCGAACCTTACTCTTGTTTATATGAAGCAAATAGAAGCAAAAGGCGCATAGTTGGTGCGAAACCGCTTATGCCACCTTTTGGCTTTATCGAACAACCATTCTAATTTGGTGAGTTTGTGCGTCTTTGCTCGACCCTCGAGCAGCGCTTGAGACCTTGCCCCATCTCCTAGTCAAGGCCACTTCGGCACCGCGCCCACGGAGCGGCCCGCACCGAGACAGGCCCAGGTTCGGCTAGAGCCGGACCAGATCAAATGCGCTGGCGGTGGCGTATCGCGAGGGCAAGGCGATCAAGGACCTGGCCAGGAATTTCGGCGTACATCGCACAACCGTCACAGCAATTCTGGAGCGCCGTGGCGTCGAGCTGCGCCTAACTGGACTATCCAATGCGCAGGTGGCCGAGGCTTGCCGGCTCTACCCTGAGGGCTGGTCGCTGGCTCGCCTAGCAGATCGATATAGCGTCAACGACATGACGGTACGGCGCTACCTGCTTCTTGCCGGAGTGGTCATGCGGTCGCGACGTGGGCGACTAAAGTTGCCCGATTGACAGCAAATTCGAATTCTGTTTGTCTGTTCGGGCAGATTGGATATTAGCGTCAGGCTTTTCGCCCGGACCGCGTAGTGAGCGTACAACCCCTGCGGCTGACGACGCTCGCGCAGCGCTACGTGACTGAACTCAGTCCCGACGCGAGGGACTCCATGGCCGCTCAAACAGGTTTCCGCCGGGTCCGGCGCGCTGCAGAGGTGCGTGTGCTGCGTCCAGAGCCAAGCTCTGCATGGACGAGCGTTTCGGCGGCCTTCCGCGCGTCCGCGAACACGGCGTTGTCGTTGCGGGAGGCTGCGAGCGCGTTTGCGCCTTCGTAGAGGACGGCAAGCTGTCTACCGAGGCTCTGCGGGTTGGCTGCGCCAGCTTCGCGCGCGATGGCGATGATGCGGTTCAAGAACCGCTTCTTATGCTTCTCGACCAGATGCGTGACGCCGGGCAGCTCACCCGCGGATTCGACCGCGGCGTTGTGGAACGGGCAGCCGCGCAGGACCCCGCCGCCTGCGTCGAGTGGTTTGAAAATCGCCAGTAGTCGTTCGGCCGCGGTGAGCTCGGCGCGCTCCAGCTCCATCTCTGACGGGATCGGCGCCTCGTCCTCGTGCCGACGCAGGTACGCCTCGACGAGCGCGTTCTTGGTCTCGAAGTGCTGGTAGAAGGTGCGCGTGGATACGTGCGCTTCCGCAGTGAGGGCCGCGACCCCGGTCGCGTGAATCCCGTTCTGGTAGAAGAGCCGATCCGCTGCCCGCAAGATCCGCTCGCGTGCGCCGCGGCCGCCTCGGGTGACCCGCGTGTTCGCTGTCGGCGTACCCATGCTCGTAAGTATAGTGATCGCTTTACATTTGTCGATGCAGCATGTAGCTTCGTAGCCAGGTATAGCGATCGCTTTACCTGGCGTCTTGACGAACGGTGCCCGGGAAGCACACCGACACCCTCCCTTTGACGCCTCGAACGACCCGCCCTACGAGCGCGCGGAAAGGAACGACGAGCATGAGCTCAGACAACGGCCTCACCTACGAGGTATTCATCAACGAGCCGCCGAAGCAGGACAACGGCGACCTCCCGAACGGGGAAGCGAGGCTGTTCCCGCCTCTCGCGAGCACTCTGATCTCCGGTGCCGAAGACGCCGTGCTCGTCGATCCGGGCTTCACGACGGACCAGGCGCGGGCGCTGGGCGACTGGGTCGCGAGCAAGAACCGCAACCTGACCGACATCTTCATCACCCACGGCCACGGCGACCACTGGTTCAACACTGACCTGCTGGCACAGCGGTTCGGGGCACGCGTCGTAGCTACCGAGGGCACGATCAAGCAGATGCACGGGAACGTCGCTGCCCGGCCGTTCGTCTGGGACAAGGTCTACCCGGGCATTCCAGACTCCCCGGTGACCGCAGTGACTGTGCAGGACAATCGGTTCACTCTCGAAGGCAAGGATCTCGTCATCGTCGAGGCCGGGTACACCGACACAGATGCCTCCAGCGTGCTCCACGTTCCCGATCTCGGACTCGTGGTAGCCGGCGACGTCATCTACAACGGCGCGCACCTGTATCTCAGCGAGACCTCGCTCGCGGGACTCGACGCTTGGCGGCAGGCCGTTGACCGCGTCGATGCTCTTGGTGCTCGCGCGATCGTGGCCGGTCATCAAAACTCCAACCTCGATGACAACGCTGCGCGCTTGATCGCGGAGACGCGCGAGTACCTCGACGTCGCCGAGGAGCTGTTCAACACCCAGGAGACTGCCGTTGGCTACTTCAATGCGATGGTCGACCGCTACCCGGATCGGCTCGGACGCACCGTCCTCTGGGCGACAGCACAGGCGGTGTTCGGCATTCGCGAACACCCAGGAGAGGACCCAGTCCAGTTCATCGCCGGCGGCTGGCTCTAACGGTCGCTCGACACCTGACGAGGGTACGGCTCCACGGCTGCCGCCACCCTCCTCAGCGCCCGCGTAGGAGACACGAGTCCTCGTCGGGCGAGACTGAAGCAGGATCGCGACACGCGCCGCGTCGACAGTCGTCGTGGCCGGCGGCACAGCCGCGTTGAGCAAGCAACGAGGAGCGAAAGTGAGCGAGCCGAGGTCAGCGGCGGACGGCTTACGCCGCGGCACCGAATCTGCGCGTATTGGCAGCCGATGGCGTTGAGTATGCATACCGCGACGTTGGCGACGCGACGTGTCCCGCACTGGTGCTGCTGCAGCGCTTTCGCGGCAACCTCGACAACTGGGACCCGGCGCTAGTCGACGAGCTCGCCCGGCATCGGCGGGTAATAATCACCGTTGACTACCAGGGTGTCGACGGAAGCTCTGGTCGGACCGCAGACACGATCGAGCGCTGGCGCGAGAGGTGCTCGCCTTCACGACGGCAATCGAGCTCGACAGCTACGACCTGCTCGGGTTCAGCATTGGCAGCTTCGTGGCCCAACGCGTCGCCCTTGCTCGCCCGGACGCAATTGGCAAGGTCGTCCTCGCCTCGACCGCGCCAGAGGGCGCACGAGGCATGCACGGCTGGGCCGCCGCCGTCATTGAGGCAGTCGGCAAACCGCAGACATCCGGAGAGGAATACCTCAGCGTGTTCTTCACGCACTCAACAGCGAGCCTGGCAGCCGGTCAGCAGACGCTCGCACGGATCTACTCACGCACTCAGGACCGCGACACTCAAACTGACTGGGCAACCCGGATCGCGCAGTCTCCTACGGCGCGTCGGTGGGGCCCGAGCTGTTGAGTACTTCCGACTCGTCGCGGAGAGCTACTTCCCGCACTGAACACCATGCTCGACCAGGTCGTGGCCTGGAGTACGGCGCTCGCACCGCTACGCGACACTGCCCGCGCCGCAGCCTGGGTACGCAGATGGGACCCGTCCGAAGCCGGCCGCCACATCGCCCAGTTGAGTCGCCGAGCAGTTCCGGACCCTCGCCCTCGACGCTGACGTCGGGCATCCCGGCCACAAGCCGCAAGGGACCGTGGCCACTCCGGTCAGCCTGTGCCGTCCCGCCGGGTGGGAGCTGATCACTGCCCAAGCCGCCACTGTTGGGCCCACCTCGGCCAGGAGGCCGGCAGCGACTTGGAGAGTCCGGCGGCGGGTCGCCGGTCACATCACGGGAGTCCGGCATCTCGCTGCCCGGAAGCCGACCCCTTACCGGGTGGCCAATGTCGGTCTTGACTGCGGTGCGTGTCTATCAGCTGCGTGTCGTCGAGGTAGCCCGTCGATCCGGATCAGGAATCGACCGGCTCGACCCAGGTTGGTCGGCCGGCTACCGGATCAGCCAGGCGGTGCCGGGTGAGTGCGCGGTACATGCGTCGTGGCGTGGCCGGCGGTGGGAGTTCGTCGGCCGCGGAGGCAGCGAAGGCTTGCAGGAGGTAGCCGACCAGCCGGTCGGAACTTTCTGGTGCGTGGTCGGCAGTGGCGGCGACGACTCCGGCGTTGGCCATCAAGACCAGCGGGACGTCTTCGGGCACGAAGTCTGCTCGCAGCCGCCCGGTGGCCTTGGCCTTCTCGATCAGCTCCGCGACACCGCGGTAGACGCGGTCTCGCTGCGCCCGGAGCTCGGGGGCGGCGGGGAAGGCCTGGGTCAAGATGTCCCGAAACCCGCGATCGCCCCGCTGCATGGCGGTGATGGTGATGAGGTAGTGGCAAAAGCCACGCCAAGGATCCGGGTCCTTGAGCGAGCGGTCGGTCGCTTCGGTATACGCGGCGAGCTTAGGTCCGAAGGTGGCGACCAACAGGTCCTGCCGGGTCGGGAAGCGGCGGAACAAGGTGGCGATGCCAACGCCAGCCCGGCGGGCGATCTCCTTGGAGGAAACGTCCAGCCCTTGCTCAGCGAAGGCCTCCCGCGCGGCCTGCAGGAGCAGCTGCCGGTTGCGTTCGGCGTCAGCGCGCAGGTCCTCCCCACCGCTGTCGCTGGCGTGGTTCGGCTTCATGTCACCGATCCTAGTGTCAAGTGGAACGACCGGTCCATATCATGTACTCTGGAATTGGATCGACCGGTCCAGTTATGTGTCACCGTGCCGTCCATCGCGATCGACCACCAAACCGATCGATCACACGGCCACCATGGAGAAGGAGTGCGCCATGCGCGCTGTTGTGCTCACCTCGGCCGAGTCCACGAGCCCGGAGCTGGTGGACCTGCCGCTGCCGGAGCCCCAGGCGGGCGAGGTCCGGGTCAAGGTGGCCGCCGCTTCGGTCAACGGATTCGACCTGTCGGTGGCCGCCGGCCACACCAAGGCGTATATGGAGCACCGGTATCCGCTGGTGCTGGGCAAGGACTTCGCCGGCACAGTCGACGCGGTCGGCCCAGACACCGCAGGGTTTGCCGTTGGCGACCGGGTGTTCGGCACGATCACCAAAGACTTCCTGGGCGACGGGTCGTTCGCCGAGTACGTCACCGTGCCGGCACAGCTCGGCATCGCACACCTGCCGGAGACGGTCAGCTTCGTCGACGGAGCCGCGCTCGGCCTGGCCGGGGCAGCCGCATACGGCGCAGTGGACGCCGCGCGCATCGATGCCGACACTTCGGTGCTAGTGGTGGGAGCCACCGGCGGGGTGGGTGTCCAGGTGGTCCAGCTCACCGCCGCCGCCGGCGCGACGGTCGCCGCCACCTCAGGCACCGAGGCCGAGGCGGAGCTGCTGAGGGACCTCGGGGCCACCACGGTCATCGACCGCACCGGCGATGTCGTCGAGCAGGCCCGCGAGGTGTTCCCGGACGGGGCCGATGTGATCATCCACCTGGCCGGTGACCCGAAGGTCGCCGCCGCCGCACGCGATGGCGGGGCGCTGGTGTCGACGATCGTGTTCGACCCCGCCCAGGTCCCGAGCAGCACGGTCACGCTGGCTCCGGTGATGGCGAACCCCACCCCGCAGCTGCTGGCTGCGATCGCCGACGCTCAGGTCGCCGGGCATACCCGCACCGTGATCCAGCAGACCCACCGCCTGGATCAGGTCAACGACGCTTTCGCCGCCTTCGCTGGTGGCACCGTCGGCAAGATCGTGATCGTCGTCGATCAGGCCTGAGGCAGGCGCCGAGCATGGACGGCTCGCCGGTGAAATCGCCCCGTCGTCCGCCACACCACCGTAGCCACGACAGCGGGAGCCTCCTCGTGAAGTCACCGTCTTCGGCGCCACCGGCGCCCACCTCTGCACCCCGACAAGGTGCCGCCGCACTGGCCGACCGACCACCTCGACATCGTCGTCGGAACCATCACCGACCCGGCCGCAGTCGATAATGCCATCCGCCGCGGGCCTGCGGTGATCAGCGCGCTCGGACCGGACTGAGCCGCAGACCACCGGCCTGCCCCTCGTCGAAGGAACCCGGCTGATCCTGACCCCATGCAGCGCCACCACCTCCAACGCTCCATCGGCATGGCCACCCCCAGCGTGCTCGACCCCGCGACCGGCGCACCCTGCAGCCGCGGGTGAGCACCCTGCTGGCCCGCACCTTCCTGCCCCGTGCCTACGACGAGATCGTCGCCATGTCCAAGATCATCATGAGCTCCGACCGCACCTGGACCATCATCCGCTTCCTCGCCCCTCGCGATGGAGCCGCGAAAACGCCTTCGAAGTGGCTCCTTCGGCACCGACAAGATCGGCTGGACCATCACCCGGGCCGACATCGCCCACTTCCTCACCGGTCAGCTCCACGACCAGCGCTACGCCAACGCCGCACCAGCGATCAGCAACTAAGCAATCAACCCAGTGGTCGCCACGGTACGGTCAGGCCGTCAACCCCCACGCCGAAGGCTGAACCGTTCGGCGGACTTTGCCTTACTCACGAGCTAAAACTCCTGAGAGACTGACCGCCTGCATTCGGCTTTCTCGCCTTATGGTCGGTAGACACACGCTGGCAAGACAGGCTCGTCCCTAGAAATCGCGGCTGGTTATCCACAGGGCGGCACACCAATGGCGGCAAATCACTGAAAGTGAATACATGGCAATTCATCGACGAGCGTTGATAGACATGCGACGGAGCAACCGATGGCTCACGGTAGTGACGGCGGGCGCCCCCCTAGTTGTTGGAATGCCTGCGGAACGTCCCGAACCACAGTTGATCAAGAGTGAGTGGAGGTCGAAAACCTCAACACTGGCAGGAAGGCGTACGTATGACTCAGAAGTTGGTTAGCGCCGAGATTCCGCGGCGTGTCTTGTACCGAGTGGAAGAGGCGGTCGTCCTGCTGGGCCTTAGCCGTAGCCAACTGTACGAACTCATACGATCGGGCAGGCTGCAGACTGTGACAGAAGGCCGCGTTCGGCTCATCCCAGCCGCGGCGATCGACGCCTACGTGTCGCTGTTGACGGTCGAGGCTAAGGCAGATAGTGGTGGCGACGCGGCGTAACCCGGGCGAGGGGGGCCTGCACTGGGAAGAGTCGCGGCAGCGCTGGTTCGCGACTGTATATCTCGGGTACGCCCCCAACGGGAAGCGCCGCAAGATCAAGGTCAGCGCCCGCACCAAGACGGAGGCGAAGGCGAAGCTCCAGCAGCTGCTCCGCGACCGAAACGACGGGCATGTCCTCGGTGGTCGGACCTACACCGTGCGAGACGCCGTCGAGTCATGGCTCGCTCATGGCCTCACCGGACGCCAGGACTCGACGGTGGTCAATCGGACCATCCTCGCCCGCACACACGTAATCCCGGCGCTGGGAGCACGGAAGCTGGCGCAGCTCTCGGCCGAAGAGGTTAACGAGTGGCTAGCCACGAAGGCCAAGACGCTGAGTACCGACACCCTGCACCGCCTCCTATCGATCTTGCGCCAGTCCATCCGCCGTGCGCAGGCGCGCGACCTGGTGAAGCGGAATGTCGCCCTGCTTTGTGATGTTCCTCGCGGTACCGCTGGCCGCCCGTCGAAGTCGCTCACGATGGCGCAGGCATCGGACTTGCTAACGGCCGCGGAGAATCACCCGGCCATGCATGCCTACATCGTGGTTGTCGTTGCTCACGGCGGACCAACGGAGGAATTGCGGGCGCTCACCTGGAGCCATATGGACCTCGATGGCGAGCCGGCGAGCGTGCAGTTATGGCGATCAGTGCGAGAAGGCGGGGACACCAAGACACGACTGTCGCGACGCACCCTTGAGCTCCCGGACGATTGCGTTAGTCGCATTTCGAGCGCACAGACGCTGGCAGACCCAGAGTCGCATGCGAAACGCGGCACGATGGCCCGACAATGATCTCGTCTTCACGACGCAACTTGGCACCCCTCTCGACGCGGCCAACGTTCGGCGTGCCTTCCGCCAGATGGCGGAGGACGCTGGGCTCCGAGCAGAGGAATGGACACCCCGAGAGCTGCGGCACAGTTTCGTCTCGCTGCTGTCGAGCGCGGGGATCCCGATCGAGGACATCGCACATCTGGTCGGCCACGCGAACACCCGTACGACGGAGAAGGTGTATCGGAAGGAATTGCGCCCGGTGTTAAGGCGCGGCGCGAAGGCGATGATGACCTCTTCAATGCCCACCGCACGGCCAACGAGCCCCCCACTCTGCCCCCGCTTCGACTGAGAACCAAACAGAGCGCTGAAATGACACCGATGCGATTGAGGCCTGATCAGGAGAAATAGTGCGTGGAGCTTAGGGGACTCGAACCCCTGACCTCTTCCATGCCATCTGGACCAATGCGCCGACGAGGATGAACATGCAGCGGCGGAATCGTCTGTCAAGATCCAGGTCCGTCCGGTCGACGTCGGTCGTGCGGTCACCCAAACTGTCACTCGGGTGATTGATCAACTTGATGGCACGCGGGTGCGTCGAGAGGCCTGGCAAGTCTCGACCACTGACCTATAACCTCTTCGTCCCGAACTCCGCGGCGAAGGCTCTCGAGGCGTCATCCGAGCGTAAGCCGACGAGGATGGACGAGCACACACTCACCGCGGATCGCCGCCTTTAGCCTTTTTTGCCCTGACCCACCCACCGGATGCGTTCGCGCGCTGTTGCTCGAAGCAGCCGGCGACCACCGTCGCGGCCGTGTGTGGTTCGCGAGCTCCAAGACGGGCCAAGGCGACGACGCCTAACGCTTCCATGGCCGCCCGCCCACGGGACAGAGCCTCGCGGAGTGCTGCGCTGCGGCGCGGTGTTAGCCATCGCGGAATCACCCGCCCACGGTCAATAGCACTGCTGTGCCGGGGCACAAGGTCTCGTGGTCGCTGTAGGCTCCGTCCAAACTCCGAAAGGCTGCAGGCTCGGTGATCTCGGGCGTGTCGTACGTGTTGAGCGTCATTATCCTCCCGGCCCTCGACCATTGAGCGAGACGATCATGAACTTGCGATCCGCGCGCTGGCTACCAGTCACGGTCACCGTGTTGGCGACGGTGCTGGCCTGCAGCCCGGCCGCTCCTCAGCCGTCGCCGACGCCGAGCAGGTCCCCGGTCGACTACGCCGCACTGGACGCGGCGATCGAGAATGCGATCACGACCGGACCGGCGACGCTGGACAACATACGTGCGGTGCTGATCGACGTCGATGACCAGGCCAAGATCACCCACTACCGGCACGGCTTCACCGACGAGGACCACGAGCACGTCTGGTCGGTAACGAAGAGCGTGCTATCCACCCTGGTCGGGATTGCCATCGCCGACCGCCTGATCGCCGACGTCGACCAGCCGCTGCGTGACTTGCTGCCAAAGCACCGGAAAGCCATGAGTCCCGATGTAGCCGCAGTGACCCTGCGCCAGCTGATGTCGATGACGGCCGGCTTTAGTCCCGATGACCCATCCCGGCCCACTTGGGAGAAAGTCGCGGCCGAGCACAGTGACTTCGTCGATCTCCTGCTCGAGCGCCGGTTGTCGTTGGAACCCGGCAAGAACTTCTTGTACTCCAATATCAGTGCTCACCTGGTGGCCGCTGTGCTCGCCGCTGCCTTGGAGCGGGCCGACAGCGACCACCCGCGGACGGTGCTGGACTATGCCCAGGCAAAGCTCTTCGACCCGCTGGGTATCGCCACCCGTCCGGCTTTCTCTGGCGTTCTGATCGACCCGTATTCGGCCGCGTTCGCCAAGTCGGGGTTCGGCTGGGGCACAGACCCCAACGGAATCGAAGTCGGCGGGTACGGTTTGAGGCTCAGGGCGCCCGACATGGTCAAGCTTGGCGAGCTCTACCGGCATGACGGGGTCTGGGAGGGGACGCAGATCGTGCCGGCCGCGTGGATTCAGCTAGCCACCACACCGTCCGACCTCACTCCCGAGTACGGTCTGCTGTGGTGGGTCGGCGGCGAGGGAGAGCAGCCGACGTTCGCTGCCCAGGGGGCAGGCGGGCAACGCATCTTCGTGCTCCCGAAGTCGCGAGCGGTGGTCGTCATCTTGGCCTCCACGCACGTGGACAGCCAAATCGCCGCCGAAGACCTGAGCCGCATGATCAACGAGGTGCTCGCCCCCGTCCTGCAGTGAAGCTCAGAGCCCAGTGATTGATGCATCTTTGATTGCTGGCGCGTCCAGCTCTGGATCACGCTCCGCGCTGACCCAGCGAGTGACCGGCCGACCGTACTTGTGGGCACCCCGGGCACGGCCAGGACGCCATGCGATTTGCGCCAGAGACCGACCATCAGGAGTCGCTCACCGGACGTCTCAGCCCGTCTGGACGCTCGACGGGTACGGAAGCTGCGCTGGTGTCCGTCAGACCAAATCGCCCTTGCAAACGCCGCCTGGCGAACCGGAGAGTCTTCACATCACGGCAACTGTTTCCGCCGGTTCCGCTTCCGGACTCCATCGCCAGCCTTTATCGAAAGCGCCGTAAGGACCGACGCTGCGATGAGTACCGGTCCGGCCCAGCTAAGGGCATTTGCCGGGACGAGTGCTGCGGTTGTGCCGCCCGACCATTGACAAAGTGCGGTCGGCGGCATGTAGGACCGTCTGATGTGGACTGATTCGTCGGCCCGGTAATCGCGAGTCTCAGATCCGATCGCGGCTTTGGAGCAGGTCGGCCTGATGCTCGTGGCCGACAATCCGCCGGCCGTGAGCACTCTGTAGCAGAAGAATCCGTACAGCAGCAGGCCGGCGAGAAACGCGATCACAATCAGCTGCGTCCCCCATCGTCGGCCCATTGCGTCCTCCGCTTCCCCCGGTATCACCCCGCGTCGGCGCGGCCACAACACCGACCGCCACGCAGTCGACCTGACCATATCCCCACTGGTTCGGCTCGTCGACGTCTAGCGCTCGTCGAGGATGCGCTCAACTGCTCGCAGGATGACTCTGGCGACCAGGGCTAGGCTGCTCGATTGGCTGCTCTCAGTCCCTCACACCGCCTGGCGCTTACCGGGCTGCTCCCAAAGGTGGAGCCGCCTCGGGGAATTGACCCCCCCCCGGCCCTACGCATTACGAGCGAGTCCGGTGGTTCACGGCACGTAACGGCTGCTGCGAGACGCCACTGGCGACGGCCCCGCTGGCGATGACTAGGTGCGGTCGCATCGTGGCGTGCAGGGACAGACTGGGGACACGGCAGTATCAGCTTGGGAATGCCTCCAGGGCGGTCAACAGGCCATGCCGGAACTGTCTCTCTAACTGCTGTTGACCGCTGTTGACCGATGCTCGGGGCACGCGGTCACGGTGTTCGATTATGCGGCCGGGTGACATGGCTGCGCCGATGCCACCTCTCCATGCCGCGCCTTACCTCGTGACGCTTGGCCCGAATACGCTCGAAGGCATGAGTTCAGGGTTCCCCGGTGGTGGCGACTTGGGATCGCCAGTACGGAAGTCGTGCTGGCGCCGGCTTGATCGTGGCCGCCGTGACGGAGGGCGGCTGGTACTGGTGGGCGGGCGCCATCGCGGCAGCGACCCTCGCTCTATTCAACCTGTCCGTGTACTTGCACACCGAGCGTGAGCGGCGTAGACCACCTGATCCGGAGGTCCGGGCAGACGGTCCGAGGACATCCGTCCCCGTCCGGCCCAAAGCCTGAAGCTGCGCGTGATAGTCCAGGTGATGCCGCTCGTCTCGGCTGGGTTGCTGTCAGTTCGTGCTCCTGACTGCTTCGTCCCAAAGCACGGTCGGTGAGTCGTCGAGGTGGAGAATTGAGCGTGGACTCAGTCCCTCGAGGGCGGCTCCTCGTGACTGGCGAAACTGATCGGATCCATGGCGAAGAGACCGGCTTCGGGCGCACCGCCAGACGGACGAACCGAAGCTAGCGGTGACAAGCGTGTGGCAGGGGAAGAGGGCGAACTGATCGTGGTACGGATACGGGCTGAGTCTGTCGCAGCCCGGTATGGGCAAGCTCAGGTGGCAAGAGCTCAGGATGTTGCAGTCGTTCTGCTGCATCCGCATGACTCGCGAATGACGAGCTCTGTCTCGAAGCGCTGGTAGGCAGCCGAAGAACTGAGATTGAGAACGGCCGAGATAGCTGCTTCCGCCATTATCTGGATCGGCTGCCGAGCAACAGTGAGCGGTGGCCAGCAATACTCCGACTCAGATGTGCCGTCGTAGGAGACGAGTGCGATGTCGTCGGGGCAGCGTAATCCCGCTTCGCGGATTGCCTTGAGCGCACCGGAGGACAGTTGATCTGAGGACGCGAAGATCGCGCTTGGCCGCGTCTGCCAGTTCAGGAGTTGCACCGCGGCTTGGTAGCCGCCGTGGCGGCTGAAGCTGGTCCGGATGATTGGCCCGGGCGGCAGATCGTGTGCCTGGAATGCGTCACTCCACCCGCGCTCGCGGGGTTCGGGGACCGGCTCGCTCGACTCGCCCATGATCAACGCTATCGATTGGTGGCCGTGGACGGTGATGAGATGGTCGACGAGAGCTCGCGCACCCGCCCGCGAGTCGGGGCCTATTGCGACATAACCGGTAAAAGGCGTCGAGCAGTTGATCAGCACAGTGGGACGGTCCGGGTACGTAATGGCACGGAAACCAGAGGGCGGTAACACGGTGGAGATGAGCAGACCGTCGACGTGCCTGTTGCCCAGATCACTTATGATCCGGCTTTCCTGAGCCTCGTTTGTGGCTGAAGTAGCGACGACCAGAACGTAGCCGTGAGCCGCTGCCGCTACCTCCAAGGCACGTGCATACTCGGCGAAGAAAGGGTTGGTGATGTCAGGAAGCACCACCCCGAGCATCTCCGTCGAGCCTTTCTTGAGCGCGCGGGCGTTGGCGTTCGGCCGATACTTCAGGATCTCGATTGCAGCGCGTACCCGCGCCGCCGTCTCAGGTGCAACGCGCCGGGGGCCGTCGTTGACCACATAGCTCACTACGGCTGTGCTCACCCCGGCGTAGCGGGCGACGTCAGCTCTCGTGGCTGGACGGACCGGCTCAAGCAGTCCAGGAGCGTCAGAGGACACGCTGGGAGTTCGGGCCGGATGCGCGGCGTAGACGACTTGCGACCATGTCCACGATCCCTCGCGTCGTTGTCGATTGGGTGCTGCAGAATCTACAGGTGTAGATGAGGTATGACAACCATCCCAGATGAGCGTGCCCGTTCGTCATCATTAAGGTGCTTCCCCAACGGTGGCCTCGACCGGCTGTGTTAAGGCCTGCTGACCTGAAAAGGCACTAGTCAGCCCCGAAATCGGACAGGCACTCTTGCTGCCGGTGGCTGCTTCTCAGCAATCCTGAAGCAGCGCACTTAGGCGATTTAGCCATACGTCGTCAAAAGAACATCGGTCGGGGACGAGTAGATCGCGAGTGAGGCTAGGCAGGCTCTCCGTCGCCGCTCAGGTTGCTTCCCGGACGTGCGAGGACGTTCCATACCGCGAGAGATTCGGAGAAGGCGTGCCGAACCCGCGCAAATAATTGGACACAACTCTACGGAAACCCTTGCTACCCCGCTATCTACAGGTGTAACTTCCGGCCCATCGCAACTGTTTGCGGGGCGCCATCGGCGTCGCACTGACCAGCGCATTCGAGCCCGAGAGGAACTGACAATGACGTCTGAGATGATGCCGCCTCCCCAAACTCCTCAGACTCCCACTGTCGACGGAGCAGGCGCATGAGTACCGGCGCAGTCGAGACCGCCGAACCGATCGTTGCAGCAGACTTCAAGCCCGGCGACGTACGGGGGACTGACAAGCCGCCCGGTCGGGGTGACCTGGCCGTGGCCTTCATCTTCATCCTGCCGGCGTTGATCGGCTTCTTGGTGTTCTACCTCTATCCCTTCATCCGCGGTTTCTACTTCAGCTTGACCCGGTACAACCTGCTGGGGACACCGACCTTCATCGGCTTGGACAATTTCACCCGGCTCTTTCAGGATCCGCTGTTTTGGAACGCAATCCTGGTGACCGTCGAGTACGTCGTACTCAACATCGTGTTCCAGACCGTATTGGCGGTCGTAATCGCAGTGCTGATGCACCGACTGACGCAGTCGACGGTGGTTCGCGGCCTGATCTTGCTGCCGTTCTTGATCTCCAACGTCATCGCGGCGATGTTGTGGCTCTGGCTGCTGGACTTTCAGATCGGCCTGGTCAATGAGTTCCTCGCGTTCGTCGGCCTGGACCGGATAGCCTTCTTCGGCGATTCCGCATGGGCGATCCCGACGATCGCCGCGGTCAATGTGTGGCGGCACATGGGTTATACAGCGCTGCTGGTCTTTGCCGGGCTGCAGATGATCCCCACCTACGTCTATGAGGCGGCATCGGTCGATGGCAGCACAGAGTGGAAGTCGTTCTGGCGGATCACCATGCCGCTGCTGAGGCCAGTCCTGGCGCTGGTGTTGGTGATCACGGTTACCGGCTCGTTCCAGGTGTTCGACACCGTGGCAGTGACCACGAGGGGCGGGCCGGGCAATGCCAGCCGCGTCATTCAGTTCTACATCTACCAAAAAGGCTTCACGGAGGGTCAGTTCGGCTACGCCAGCGCCCTGTCGGTGATCCTGTTCCTCATCCTCGCCACCGTTGCGCTCATTCAGCTACGGATGCTGCGGGCCGGCGAATCAGACCTGGCCTGAGAGGAATCTGTCATGGCAACCACAACCGCTCCCTCCCGCGCCGCAGCTGCAACCGAACCCGAGACCAAAGGTAGGCGGATCAATCTTGGCCGGGTAGCCGCGTGGACCGCAATGATCATCCTCATCTTGATCACGCTGTTCCCGTTCTACTGGATGGTGCGCACCGCGTTTTCGACCTCGAAGTCGCTGTTCACCGACCCGGCTTCGCTGCTTCCGGTGGATTTCACCACCGGCGCGTTCCAGCGCGTCCTTGGGATCGCGACGCCGGAGGAGGCGCAAGCTGAGGGTGGCTCCGGGGCAGCAGTCAACATCGGGCTCTACCTACGCAACTCAGTAATTTTCGCCACGCTCGCCACTGCTGGGCAGGTGTTCTTCAGCGCTCTGGCGGCGTACGCATTTGCGCGGCTGCGCTGGCCGGGTCGGGACATAGTTTTCTTTGTGTTCCTGACCGCGCTGATGGTCCCGCCGATCTTCACGATGCTGCCGAACTTCATCCTGATCAAGAACCTGGGACTGATCAACACTTTCCCCGGCCTGATCTTGCCCTACTTCTTGATGACGCCGTTTGCGATCTTCTTCCTGCGGCAGTTCTTCCTCGGCATCAGCAAAGAGATCGAGGAAGCGGCCAAAATCGACGGCGCCGGACACTTCCGGATCTTCTTCAGAATCATCCTGCCGATGAGCACAGCGCCGATCGTCACGCTGTTCATCCTGACCTTCATCAACATGTGGAACGAGTACTTCTGGCCCCTCCTGGTCGGTGGCGCCGAGAACACGCGGGTGCTGACCCTGGCGATCGGGATATTCCGATCCCAGACCCCGCAGGGCAGCCCGGACTGGGCCGGCCTGATGGCCGCAGTCCTCGTCGCAGCGCTCCCCATCCTGATCTTGTTCTTCGCGTTTGCGAAGAAGATCGTCAACTCCATCGGATTCTCCGGCCTGAAGTGATACCGGTATGCCGCTTGGATCCCCACCACCCGCCCCGGTGACCTAGCCGAGGTGAAACTCGAAAGGATCTGCCAACGATGGCAAGAATGCGCAAGAAGCTAGGAGCCGTGCTGGTCGGCGCGGCGGCCCTAAGCCTGACCCTTACCGCATGTGGCGGAGGCGGAGGCGAGTCGGAAAGCGGCGGTGGCGGCGCAGGCGAAGTGATCGACACCAGCACCGCCACTGGCGACGTCGCCTATTGGCTGTGGGATTCTAACCAGCTGCCCGCGTACCAAGCCTGTGCCGACGCCTTCAAGACGGCCAACCCCAACGTCACAGTTAAGATCACCCAGTTTGGTTGGGACGAGTACTGGTCCAAGCTCACCAATGGCTTCATCGCCGGCGATGCGCCCGACGTCTTTACTGACCACCTGTCGAAGTACCCGGAGTTCGTCAGCCAGCAGCAGCTGCTCGCGCTGGACGAGACGCTCACCAAAGATGGCTTCAACGTCGACCAGTACCAGCCAGGCCTAGCGGATCTGTGGAAGGGCCAAGACGGCAAGCGCTACGGCCTACCGAAGGATTTCGACACCGTCGCGATCTTCTACAACAAGAAGCTGGTCGCCGACGCCGGCGTTAAGGAAGCCGATCTCCAAAATCTCACCTGGAACCCCACCGACGGCGGAACATATGAGAAGACCATCGCACATCTGACGGTAGATGAAAGCGGAAAGCGCGGAGACGAACCTGGCTTCGACAAGTCCAAGGTCAAGGTCTATGGCCTAGGCCTCGACGGCGGTTCGGGCGGCGGAAACGGACAGACTCAGTGGAGCATGTACACCGGCTCCAACAACTGGCAATTCACCGACAAGAATCCCTGGGGCACCCACTACAACTACGACCAGCCCGCTTTCCAGCAGACCATCGGCTGGTTCCGCACACTCATCGAGAAGGGCTACATGCCATCCGTTGAAGCGGTAACCGGTCAGGGCTCGTCGGACATCTACGCCGCCGGGAAGTACGCCATGATTACCAACGGCTCGTGGATGACCAACCTCATGTTCGGCGCAAAGGGCGTTGAGACCGGGCTGGCGCCGACCCCGGTCGGCCCGACCGGTAAGCGGGCCAGCATGTACAACGGTTTGGCCGATTCCGTTTGGGTCGGCTCGCAGAACAAGCCAGCAGCGGTCAAGTGGGTCGAGTTCCTCGGCTCGCCGGAGTGCCAGAACATCGTCGGCGAGAAGGCCGTCGTCTTCCCCGCGATCCCGGAAGCAACTGAGAAGGCCGAGGCGGCGTGGAAGGCCAAGGGAGTCGATACCACCCCGTTCACCATCCAGGTGGACGAAAAGACCACCTTCCTGTTCCCGATCACCGACTATGCCTCCCAGATCACCGGAATCATGACGCCGGCCATGGACAACGTCCTGACAGGCAAGGCTCCTCCGGAGTCGCTGACTGAGGCCAACAACCAGGTCAACCAGCTATTCGGCTAGGCCGTCAGCGAGGGGCGCCATCCAGGCACTGGGTCAGGCTAGCGCCCCTCCACAGGCTCAATCCAAGATCATCTAGATTTAGCTGAGGACACCTCAGACCTCAATGAGTTGCCTTATCGCCGCCCTCACACACCGGGCGCAGCACTCGTTTTGTCTACTGTGACCGGTTCCACTCGCAAATGCGTTCGTGAGCGCTCAGTAGGGCAAATCGTTTGGAAATGGGTCCCGGCGGAAGGAGACACCATGGACGGACGTGCCAATTGCGTGATCGTCCTCCGGTCCGACGGCGTCTCACTCGTGCTCGATGTCATGCGCGGTCAGCTTCCCGCGATCGTGCATTGGGGCGCCGATTTGGGAGCACTCGAGCTCGCGGATGTCGAAGCGCTGATCCTTTCCAACATTGATCCTGGCGGACCGAACCTCATCGATGAGCCGATCCGTCTCGCCATCCTGCCTGAGCACTGGACGGGCTGGGTGGGGCGCCCCGGGCTAAGCGGCTCCCGAGCCGGTCGGGCGTGGTCGCCCAAGTTCACGGCTACGGAGGTTCGCGTCGACGGCCAGCCGGTGATTAGCACAGAGCACCGAGCGACCTTGATCAACGCCGGGCTCGCCTCCGTGGAAGTGGAGGCGGTCGACGAGGTGGCCCAACTCAAGTTATTGATCGCTATCGAGCTGACCGCTGGTGGCCTCATCAGGGCACGCGTCGACGTGATCAACAAAGGTGAGGATCCGTACGCCGTCAACGACTGCGTGATCGCGATTCCCATCCCCCAGAATGCCCGGGAGATCTTGGACTTTGCCGGGCATTGGGGTAAGGAACGGGTACCACAGCGGCGCCCGTTGACCGTTGGCGTGCACCTACGGGAGGGGCGGAAGGGCCGCACTGGACCAGATGCCGCAACTTTGCTCCACGTTGGAGTGCCGGGATTTTCTTTTGCTGAAGGGGAGATCTGGGCCGTGCATACGGCGTGGAGCGGAAACCACACACACTACGCCGAGCGTGTCTTCACTGGCCTACAAGTGATCGGCGGTGGCGAACTTCTGCTGCCGGGAGAGGTGATCTTGCAGAGCGGGCAGACGTACGCCACGCCATGGATCTACGGGGCGTACGGGCGTGGACTCGATTCGGTCGCTGGTCGCTTCCATCGGTTCCTGCGGGCACGGGACACCCACCCCTCCGCCACGCGCCCGGTAACTCTCAATGTCTGGGAAGCGGTCTATTTCAATCATGATCTAGATCATCTCGCTGAGCTCGCCGAGGTGGCGGCGGCCATTGGTGTTGAGCGGTACGTGCTGGATGATGGCTGGTTCGGGGCACGCCGCAATGATCGTGCCGGGCTCGGTGACTGGACCGTCTCGCCAGAGGCTTGGCCGCATGGGCTGCATCCGCTGGTGGACAAGGTGACTGGCCTGGGCATGGAGTTCGGACTCTGGTTCGAGCCTGAGATGATCAACCTCGACTCCAATACGGCGCGCGAGCATCCGGATTGGATCATGGCCACCGGCGACCGCTTGCCTGTGGAGTCGCGTCATCAACAAGTGATCAACCTGGGAATCCCGGAGTGCTATGCGTATGTCCGGGATGCGATCTTCGACATCCTTGCCGAGTACAAGATCAGCTACATCAAATGGGATCACAATCGGGACTTGATCGATGCCGGTACTCAGCCCGACGGTCGGCCGGGCGTTCATGAGCAGACCTTGGCGTTCTATCGGCTCGTTGACGAGATAAAGGCCTCCCACCCAGGACTGGAGATCGAGAGCTGCTCTTCCGGCGGTGCTCGTGTTGATCTTGGTGTATTGGAACGCACTGACCGGATCTGGGTGAGTGACTGCATCGATCCACTGGAGCGGCAGCAGATGATCCGCTGGACTTCCCAGCTCGTGCCGCCGGAGTTGCTGGGCTCGCACATCGCGTCGGGCCGCTCGCATACCACCGGCCGGGTGCATGACCTGTCGTTCCGTGCCGCGACGGCGATCTTCGGGCACTTCGGCATCGAATGGGACCTCACAGCAGCCACTGCGCAGGAGTTGGCCGACCTCCGGGAGTGGATCAGCTTCTACAAGGCCAACCGTCGGCTCCTAATGGGCGGTGACTCAGTGCGCGTCGACTTTCCAGATCCGACTGTCGTCGCCTACGGCATCCTCGCTCGGGATCGCTCCAACGCGATCTACACCGTTGCATTCATTGGTCGATCTGAGGTCAGGCTGCCTGGCCGACTGCGACTCCCAGGGCTCGATCCGCATCGCCGGTACCGTGTCCGCCCGATCGTGGCCGGACGCCCGCCGTCGGGCCTGAACCCACCGCCGTGGTGGGGTGCGATCACGTCGGAATTTGAGCCGTATGGCGAACACCGGGCGCTCGGTTGGGGGCTGCCCGCTGATGGCGGCGTCGGCCTCGTGCTCTCCGGTGCCGCCCTCGCCTCAACCGGTGTGATGGCCGCCGACATGCATCCCGAGCATGCGATTCTCTACCGAGCCGAGGCGCTCGACTGAGCGCTGGCCAGTGCCGTTGCCATCGCCCCGCGAGGGGCACTGGTATCAAGGTTGGCCTGCGAACGCAAGCTCGGCAGCAACGCGTGAAGGGTGGGGGCGTGATCGACTGGCCGCCCCTTCGAGTGGTGGCCACATGCGAACGCGGTGGTGACCGAGCCCGCCGTCGGCCACCACCGTATACGTATCAGCTAGGCAGCTGCCTCACAGTTCTGCACGGTGTTGGTGCCAGGACCGCCGCTGCACGTGTCGTTGTTTCCACCGGGCGGGAACGGCGGGCCACCAGGCGGCGGTGGGGAGGGGTTGTCGCCGTCGATGAAGTCATCGCCGGTGCCGCCGCTGATCACATCGCTGCCGAAGTTGCCAAATAGCGTGTCGCTGTCCGGACCACCAGAGATCTGGTCATCGAGGGGACCACCGAACGCGGTGTCGTCGCCGGGGCCGCCGGCGATGCGGTCGACACCGCCAAACCCGATGAGCTGGTCGTCTCCGGGTCCGCCGTCCAAGGTGTCGTCGCCGCCCAGGCCAGCCAGCGTATCGTCTCCAGGACCGCCCAGCAGCGTGTCGTCGTTCGCCCCATTCGACGGGGCGAAGGGAACGCTGTCGAGCTCGTCGCCGATGAAAAGCTGCGTGCCATGACTACATCGGGCAACCACACGACCTTGCGCAGCAACTCGACGTGGGGCTAGCGGCCGGGTGCGGCTGGCACATTCGGACGCTGTTTGGGAGCTTGGTGCGGGTGCGGCCTGTCGTCGTTTCGACGGAGTGCCGTGCGTCCTGCCTGTCGCTCGTCAGCTCTCGCATCTGCTGGCGGGTCGGTGGCACGCGCGATATCCCGGTTGAGACGTTGTTTCCACAAGGCCGGGAGCGTTTCGAGTTGGGCTCCTCCTGTTGGTCGCGGGTCTCGGGGGTCGATGCCGTTGGCGGCCCGCCAGACCTCGACTTCACCGATGAGGCCGGCGGTCGGGTGGCTGCCCGGCGGTGCCCAGACAGGCTGGGCTTCGTCTTGGCCGGCGTGACCTCGGACCTGGTTGGCGAGCACGGTCACTAGTTGGGACCGCTTCGCCAGATATTGGCTCCAAACGGGATGATCATGAAGTGCTTCCGGAACACCGGGAAGCCATGGCAGCGGTCCTGGGTCTGTAGGTGCAGGCTCTGGGAGGCGCCAGTCGAGTACGGCGGCCATGTCGCCGGCGGTGTGGAGTTCGCGTCCGGCGGCGGATGCCTGCAGGTGGAGGAGTGGGTGCTCACCGCTCTCCGCCGCCAAAGCGAGCAGGTGTGCTCTGAGCGTCGGCCAGGAGGGCTCGTTGGTGAGTTCGGGGACGATCTGGTCGGCTTGGCCGTCGAGCATCTGAACGATCTGGGGGCCAACCAGCTGCTCTGCCGCGACATGGAGCCCGTCGGTGTAGCGCTGGACGGCATCGAACAGCCGGGCAGCTGGGTCGCGGAGCTCTTGCTGCAGCGTGGTGGCTGAGGCGGGGGTGTCGTCGCGGGCGAGGATCTGCTGCAGGATCTCGGTCGGCGTACGGGTTGCGACGGTTTCGGGTCGAATGATCGTATGCGGGTCGCCGTCGCCGACGACTTGTAGGTAGAGGTGGTTGGCGGCCCGGCCGCGGGTGACCATGGTGTACAGCTGCTGCCGTGATTCCTGGCCGCAGACGAGTCCATGCATGGTGTCGGCCGAAACACCTTGGGCGGCGTGGATGGTGGTGGCGTAGCCGAGACCGGTTGAGGTCTGGACGTAGCCGGCGGGCAGCCGCACGGTGAGCCGGCTCCGGTTATGTCGGACTTTGAGGTCGCCGTTCCTGCCGATTCCGGTGATGGTCCACCGGTCACCGTTCTTCACCCAGTCGGTGGCGGTCAGGCGCAGCCGTCGGTCGTTAGCCCGGGTGATGATGACGTCGCCAACACTGGCCTGATTGCCATCAGCTAGGCGCACCGCTGCACCCAGTGCGGCCCCGGCGAGGCGGTGGTTGCGGGCGCGCTGGTTGAGCTTGGCGACGAGGTCCCGGGTGGGGGCGAGCATGATCGCGTCGAGCCCCGCCGCGCGGTCGGCCGTCCACGCGTTGAAGGCGTCGTTGGTAGTGGTGGCGAGCTCGCCGACGTGGATCCGCCCGTTGTTGAGGTAGAAGTCGAGCGAGCGCGGGTCACCGTCGCGGAGCGCGAGCGTCGCGTGCGCTTCGGCGGGGTCGGTGAAGCGGTGCAGCTCGGTGAGCTGCAAGGCACCGTGAGTGTGTTTGATGTCGCGGAGGATGCCGCCGGCGCCGATCGCAGTAAGCTGTTGATCATCACCAACCAACCGCACGCTGCCACCGCGACCGATCGCGAACTGGACGGCGGTGTCGAGGGAGACAGTGTCGGCCATTCCGGCTTCGTCGATGATCACCAAGGTTGACGGCCCGATCTGAGTTGTCCATTCGGGTAGGTCTCCATGGTCAAGGGACCAGATGAGCTTGGCCAGGGTGTCAGTGCGGATACCGGTTTGCTCTGCGAGGACGGCGGCCGCGGCAGCCGACGGGGCCAGGCCGACCACCTGACCGCCATCTTGGGTCCAGGCGAGAGTGAGGGCACGCATAGCGGTTGTTTTCCCGGCGCCGGCGGGGGCGATCGCGAGCTGCAGACGTGCCCCGGAGGTGCACATCTGGCGGACCAGTGCCGCTTGCCCAGCATCGAGTGCGGTGCCGTTCGCCGCCATTTCGAGCAGGGCCAGATCGACCGCCGCGTGCTCGACGGACGCACCGCCGTCATGTCCCGCCGCCGCGACGAGACGGGCCTCGGCGTCGAGGATCCGCTGCGAGGTGTAGAGGTCGGCGCCGGCGACGGTGTAGACCGAGGACCCGTCGAGCCGCCGCAACACCTCCGGTTCCTCGATGCCGCCGCGCGGCGCGGCCAGGGCAACGGATCGGCGATCGAGCACCTCATCGACCAGCAGGTCCACCAAGGCGCTCGCCCGCTCTGCCGTCACGGCGGTCGTGCGGACCTGCCGCTGTGCTTCGGCCCGGACATGCCACATCTGCCAGGTCGACCGGCTTGCCTCCATCACGGCCAGGATGTGATCAGCCGTCTTGCGACCCAGTAGGAGTCGGCAATCCTGGAGGTCCCGACGGGCGGTGCCAGCGCCGTCTGCACCATCGACGCGACAGCGCGGTGTCCGCCCAGCACGGTCGCGGCCTCGCTAAGCCACGTCGCGCGTTGCTCAGCCAGGGACCGGGGTTCGTGTTTGGCGTCGCGGGTCTCCAACGTCGCCTGCTGGGCCAGATGCAACGCTTCGACCGGGGTCGGCGGCCGGCCATGATCTTGTTGGAATTGGATCGCCAGCTCGCCGCGGCGAGTGTTGATGTGGGCGCGGCGGGTCGACCAGCGCTGGTTCAGTCGGGGGTCGACGCCGACGATCTCCCGGATCGGCCGCTTCGCCGGATCGGTGCCCGGCCGTTCCGCAAACCGCACACCCAACGTGTCGCGGAGATGCTGCTCGAGCGCGGTGTTGTAGGTTTCCGACGCGGCGACATTGGCCTTGAACAGCACCCGCCCATCGATCGACAGCCAGCCTCCGTCGAGGGTCTGTACCTTGTTCGCCACCGCCACGTGAGTGTGCAGGTCCGGGTCCCTGGCCCGGCTGTCCCGATGGGTGAACGCCGTGCCGACCAAGCCACGGACATTGACCTGCCGGATCCCTTGCGGCCCGGTTCGGGTGAACAAGGCATGCGTCTCAATGAACGCCAACGCGTCCTGGACCGCGGCCTGATGGGCCTGTTCGATCACCGCCGCCACCGCCGGATCGGCAACCGCCCACAAGGTCGACACCGACTTCACCGGCGAGAACGTCAAGTCATACCCGGCGACTGTCTGCGCCCGCGGCCGGGAGTCTTTCGCGATCTGTCCCGCCAGCTCCCGCGCATCGACCGGCTCCCGGCCATGCTCGGCCAGGAAGAACTCCCGGGCCACCGCGGTCCGCACCCGGGCCCGATCAGCGGCCGGCATCCGCGCACCCGCCGGCAGGCCGGCCGCGGTATTGATCGCCGCGATGCGTTTGGCGACCTCGAGGCGGAACGGGCTGACGACACCATCGACGATCTTGAACGGAGCGCCCAGACGGGCCGCATCCTGCAAGTCACGTCGGGAGAGGTCCGGTCCTTCCAGCTGCTGGCGCAGGTCGGCTAACGGGTGCAGACCGCAGCCGAACAATGCTCGCATCTGCTCGGCGGTCACCGGGTCGCCGGCGGTGAGGCCGTCGATTCCGTCCAGGCCGGAGCCGGTCCACACCCCCGGCGTCTCACCCCGTTCGGTGTAGTAGGACGCCAGCCCGGTGTGACCTTTCGCGGTTGCGTCCAAGGCCGCGACCTGCCGGGTCAGGTAGTCATAACCTGATCCCGCTGTGAGCTTGTGGAGGCTCATCGTCACACCCACCCGAAGGGGGTACATGCCGCCGGGGCGGTCAAGCCGACCCGAGTTCTTCCGACGGTGCATCGGGTGTGTCGGACATGATTGTTGAGGTTAGTCGGGGGTACGTCGACGCATTTGCGACGGGAAGCTGACCACTGGGCGGGCTGAGCGTGTTCCCTATTCGAGCGGGTGATCAGTGTCTCGATATATCGGGTGAGACGTTGCTGGTCTTGGGTGTCGAGGTCGCCGGGGAGCACGGAGTTGCCGTCGAGCAGCAGGCCGAACAGGCTGACAAGGTCCCAGTAGCGCTGGTCGTTCGTCGAGTGTCCCGTGATCGTCTGGTAGCTGGTGAGGAATCGGTCCGCGAGCTGGAGCCCGCTGTCCAGGACGAGGCTCCAACGCATCTGGCCGAGGTCGAGAGCGGCTGGGCCCCAGGACGCTTGGGTCCAGTCGCCACGCCGGTCAGGCGGTTCAGTGACCACAGCGTGCTCTCCGGGTGGAAGTCGGTGGATCAGGGTCGGAGTCGGTTCTGGGGGTGTTGCCCGGACGATCCCGCTCGCCTGTTCCCACGCGGCCAACTTCGGCAGCGATCGGGGCGGGACGGCTAGGGCGCGGTCGTAGTAGAGGCGGTACGACTGCAGGTGGCCCTGTCCCTCGGCTCCGGTGGCATGGATCTGGGCGAGGGTCTCGGCTCGGTCCTGGCAGAACCGGTCGTCGCTCATGGTCGTGCGGGTGGGTGGACGGCCGGGGAGGCAGGTGAGCAGGAGAGCGGGAACGTCGCAATCGGCTCCGTCGAGGTCGGCGTCGATCACCTAAGGAGCAGGGACTGGCGTTGCGGCGAGCAGGCCCAGCTCGCGGGCTTCGCGGGCCGCGGTGTAGTCGGGGTCGTCGACGTGCCAGCCGAGACGAGGCCAGCGCCGCAGCACCACGCGCTGCAAATCGACGATGGTAACCAGGTGATTGCTGTGCCACCCGCCCAGCGGAAGCCGGGCAATGGTGTCGATCCGCCTGCCCGCACCGACCGCGCGGGCGACCCATCGGATGGCCTCTCGGCGAGCTGGTCGGGCATCGTCGTCTCCTGCCCTCGGCAACGCTAGAGGCGGCGGAGGCTCAGCTGACCGTAGCGATGCGTGCCTGGTCGGCGCCGCGTTTCAACGCCTCCCGGACAACGTGAAGGTCGGGAAGCCCGCCCATGCTGGATCCGCTGCGGTAGATGCGACAGGTCAATCCGGTCGATTGACCTTTTCCGGGAACAGGTCCAACCCATCGGCTCGGAAGGTGCGGGACCCGGCGAAACCGTGCAGGGCCGCGTCGTCGGCGTCCGTGGTGGTCAGGACACGGAAGCCAGCAGGGAGGCCGACGTCGGCGATGGCTGTGCGCAACAAGGCCTCGGCGGCTGACTGATGGGGGCAGTCGGGCACGACCAGCAGCTCGATGTCCATGGAACCCATGATGCTCGCGTGGCGGTGTCGCGGTAACGCACACCGCGCCTTCTCAAGGCTTGGCTCGCTCTCGGTCTCCGTTTGCAATCGGCATTCGATCACAATCTGGTCCTCACTTACGGAATGACTCCTGACGTGACCGTCCACGCGACCCGTGTGCCTTAGGGCTTCCGATAGCGCAGGTTTCGATCGGCATCGCGCGGTTGTCCACAGGTGTCGAGCGCAAACGACTGCCGCCTACGAGATCTGGCTCAATGGAGCACGCCGACAGGGAGAGGCCTCATGCCATAAATCCAACAACGAGCGAACGGCGAAGGTGAAAGCAACGGCCGCCAGTACGTCTAGTCAACCCGCATCTTGGAGCGAGGAGCGGCCGTCAAGTGTGAGCGACGCGAACCCGCAAAACAGGAGCGCAGCGAGTGCCCTTGACGCCGGCACGAAGACCACACAGTCCCCGCTGGGTGAGGCCGAGACCCAGCCACCGACCGACGCAGGCCGGTCTCAACCACTAACAGGAAAGGGAGATGATCATGACTGTTGTAAAGGCCGGTTCGCCCGTTCCGGCGGTGCTGTACCGAGTGGACGAGGCGGCCGAAGCGCTGCGGCTCAGCCGCTCGGCACTGTATGAGCTCATCCGCTCAGGACGGCTCCGGTCCGTCAAGTCTGGTCGGCGCCGGCTGGTCCCGGTCGCGGCTCTGGCCGAATATGTGGCGTCGCTGGAGACGGCCGCATGAGCAGGCGCGCGCAGGGTGAGGGCGGTCTGCACTGGGACGAGCGGCGGGAACGCTGGATAGCTACAGTGACTGTCGGCTACGACGGCCGCGGCAAGCGGATGGTGCGGAAGGCATCTGGTCGAACCAAGACCGAGGCGAAGACGAAACTCCGTGAATTGGTCCGGGACCGCGATGACGGGCTTAGTGGGAACGGTTACACCGTTCGTGATGCTGTGGAAGATTGGCTGGGGTACGGGTTGGGCCATCAGAGCTCAAACACGATCGATAAGTATCGGCACCTGTGCGGCAAGCACATCCTGCCGCTCCTGGGCGAACGCAAACTACGCGACCTAAAGGCGGCGGAGGTGGATCGCTGGCTGGCCAGCCGGGCTGAGTCCTTGAGCACAAGCAGTCTCCGAAGTCTCTACGGATGCCTCAACCGGTCGGTTCGACGGGCAATGGCGCGTGACTTGGTCCGGCGCAACGTCGTCGAGCTGGTGAGCGTTCCCACTGGTCGTCGGGGGCGGCCCTCTAGGTCCCTAACGCCCCAGGATGTTGACGACGTGTTGAGTAGGACGGCTTCCGACCGGCTGCACCATTACATCGTGCTGTCACTACTGACCGGCGCACGGACCGAGGAACTCCGGGCACTGCGTTGGGAACACGTTCATATCGACGGACGGCCCGACACCGATAGACCGGTTCCGCCGCACATCGAGGTTTGGCGCTCGGTCCGCGAAGGCGGCGACACCAAGACCAAGAAGTCGCGCCGCACCCTTGCAGTCCCGGCCCGGTGCGTTGAAGCCCTCCGAAAGCAGTGGGCGCAGCAATCCGCCGATCGGCTGGCGGCCGGTGAGCGGTGGCAGGACACAGGGCTTGTGTTCACAACCGCGCTCGGTTCCAAGATGGACGCCGCCAATGTTCGACGGGACTTCCGGCGGGCCCTTGCCCTGGTGCCCAGCCTGGACCCGTTGGAGTGGACGCCGCGCGAGTTGCGACACTCCTTCGTCTCCGTGTTGTCGGACGCTGGTGTGCCGGTCGAGCAGATATCACAGTTGGTCGGCCACAGCGGTACGACAGTCACCGAGCTCGTATACCGGCACCAGCTGCGGCCTGTGCTTCAGACCGGTGCCACGGTGATGGATCAGCTGTTCAATCACCGCGACGAAAGCGCGTAGCCGTGTGTCGCGTCACTCAGTCTGTCACTCAGCACCCGGGGTGCGAGGCTCAGGACGGGCCGGATTCCCTTATCTGGTTGGGTGGAGCTTAGGGGACTCGAACCCCTGACCTCTTCCATGCCATGGAAGCGCGCTACCAACTGCGCCAAAGCCCCTTGAGCGTGGACGAGTCGGCCCGTCCACAACCTGACCGATCCTACATTCGAGGCTCCGCGGCGGGCCAATCGAATGGCCTCGTACGCGCAAGGAACGGCTCGGAATCTTAAGAGCGGCGACGCCTTGTCTGTCGCTCGAGATCAGTAGAAGAAGATCGGCAGCCAGCCGGGGTTGTGAGCGTGCAGGAGTATGGCCCAAAGCACGCAGTCGAAGATCAGGTGCACGCTGACCACGTACGGCAGCGATCGGGTCCGGTTGAAGATGTAACCCTGGATCAGCGCAAACGGCGTTGTCAGGAACGGTCCCCAGCTCGTGTACCCCAGCTCCCAGAGGAACGACACGAAGATGATCGCCTGCAAAATGTTCGCTTGCCACATCCGGAAGTGGTGTCGCAGCAGCGCGAACGCCGTGCAGATGAAGAAGAGTTCATCCCAGAGACCGACTGCATTGACGGCGATGAAGAGCCTGATGATCTCAGTGGGCTCACGTACAGCTGGCCAGTTCAGATATGTCCCGGAGTTGATGAAGTAGAACGGCATGATCACCCAGGCAAGCCCCACAACACTTGCCAGATACCACTTCTCGCCGGTCGTCCATCGCCGCCCAGTGTTGATCGGGAACCGCACGATGTGACGCTTGAAGACGAAGCGGTCAACCACGTACGGGACGACGACGGCGAGCAGCAGCACACTTCCCATCAGCATGATGTTGCCGTAGCTGATGTCCGCCTCGAGCGAGATCGTCCCGATGACGCCCAAGCTGAAACCGATGAGCAGCAGACTCTTGCCAAGATCACGATCGACGATGAATCCCAGGACCACGCTGACGGTCAGCACGACATAGCCCGACGGCTCGTGTTGCAGCCCGAAGAGCAGAAAGCCTGCGAACGACACGCCGAAGGCCGGCACGAGAGCCCAGGAGAACTTCGGCGGCGCCTCGACTGCGGTGTCCACCGGTGCGGTCGCCACCCGACCAGCATGCCATTGACCCCTGGTTGGGGTCACCGATTCACCGCCCGCCAGCCTGAGCCGGCCCCCTCAGCCGATATCGAGATCAGTGTTCGCGGTCAAGTTATAGCCCTCGATCCGCCAGTACGCCCCTGAGCGGTGCCGATCAATGCTCACCCAGGCGCAGTTCGAGAGCCCACCGAAGAGTCGCCAGTGTTCCAACGGCAGGCCCACAAACCGGCATGCGCCAACCCGGCCGGCGAGCCCGTGGGTAGCAATGACGACGGTGGAATGATCCTCAGCGGCTTCGGCGATCTCGGTCAGAACCTCCAGCATTCGCTCAGCGACCTCGCTCGGGCTCTCGCCGGCCGGTGATCGGCGTACGTCTTCGCCGGCCCAGAGGCGGCGCGCCAGCTCGGGGTCCGCCGCCCTGATCTCCTCGCCGAGCAAGCCCTCCCACGAGCCGACGTGGATCTCTCGCAGCCGCTTGTCAGTGATGATCTCCAGCCCGGTGCGCTCGGCAAGCACCGCGGCAGTCTGATAAGACCGCGACAAGTCGCTGGAGTACAAGGCGGACGGCCGATAGGCAGCAAGCACCTGGGCCGCTCGGACCGCCTGCTCGCGACCAACCTCGTCGAGCGGAATGTCGGCTTGACCTTGAAAGCGATCGACCACGTTCCATTCAGTGCGACCGTGGCGCCAGATGATGATCCGCGCCGCCGTCATCGCCGCTCGTCCACGCCGAGCTCGATCTCCGGACAGTCCCGCCACAACCGCTCCAGCGCGTAGAACCGCCGCTCGTCGGTGTGTTGGACGTGAACGACGATGTCGAGGTAGTCCAGCAGCACCCAGCGCTGCTCCCGATACCCCTCACGGCGCACCGGCTTCGCATGATGACTCCGGAGCAACTCCTCGATCCCATCGACGACCGCGCCGACCTGGCGCTCGTTGGAGGCGGTGATCACCAGGAACACATCGGTAATGGCCAGTTGCTCGGAGACGTCGTAGGCGACCAGATCGGTGCCAAGCTTGTCGACGGCCGCAGTCGCGGCCGCGCGGGTCAGTTCCAACGCGCGCGTGGTTGCAGTCAAGATCTCTCAATCTGTCGGACGATACTGCTCGCGTCGTCTGCACAACGCGAATCCAGGCTAGCTTTTACCCTGCGGGGTCGCGCGGCTGGCTGCGAGCGTTGCTTCCATAGGCAGCAAGAAAAACCTCCACGGCACTGTCGGCCAAGGCTTGAAGCTCGCGACGCGTACGCCGCCGGCTGACACCGCGGAACATCGCGGTGTCGAGCGGCTCGCCGATCACCAGAAACGCGAATTGGGTCGCAGCAACCCGCGGATCGTCAATGACCAGTTCCCGGCGCTCGGCCAGCCGGGCAAATGCGGTCGTCAAGACGTCGATCGTGCGGCGTGGCCCTATCTCGTGATACTTGCGCGCAAGATCGGGAAACCGACCCGCCTCGCGCAGAACCAGCTGGCGGCGCCGAAGCACCATTGGATTCATGACCGCATTGATGTAGTTCCGCGCCAAGTTGAGAAGCGCCGCCGGCACATCGGCCGCATCTGCAGCAGCGGCCACCTCTGCCTGGAACGTACTGCCGACTTGTTCCACACTTCCCAGCGCGACCTCACGAAAGAGCGTCCGCTTGTCGCTGAAATTCTTGTAGACGGTCTGTTTTGATACCGACGCCGCCGCTGCGATGTCGTCCATGGAGGTGCCGGCGTACTCATGGGCCAAGAACAACTCGGTTGCCACCTCGAGGATCGTCGCACGCTTGCGAATACTTCGCTCCGACATTCGTGAAGCCACAAGGAACGATTCTACGGAAGAGGCCGATGAATTTCTCGGTACTGGACGGTCAGTTCTGCGAAGGTAACATCCCGATCAGGAAGGAACACTACTCATGTCTCAGAATCTCCAGGTTCAGGTAAGGACATCGCCGCAGATGCGCTTGGCGCTGATCGCCGGCGCAGTCGCCGGGCCGCTCTACGTCTGCGTTGGCACCCTCGAGGCGGTGCTCCGTCGCGGCTTCGACATTCGCATCCATTCCCTGAGCCTGCTGGCCAACGGTCCCGGCGGCTGGATCCACTCAATGCTGCTGATTGTCAGCGGACTGCTCACCCTCATCGGAGCGCTCGGACTCGCCAGCGCGCAGCAGCGGACCGGACGGCGTTCGTACGCCATGATCATCGGTCTGGCGGTGTACGGGCTCGGTGTCGCAACAGCTGGCGTGCTGCGCGCGGACCCTGCCGAGGGATTTCCGATCGGCACCCCACCTGGGCCCTCTGTCGTGGTGACCGCCAGCGGAATCGGTCACTTGGTGGCAGGTGGACTCGGCTTTCTCGGATTGATTGTGGCATGCCTCGCGTGCGCCCGCAGGTCAGCAAAAGCCGGCGATCGTGCCTGGGCCGCGTGCTCCGCGGTGATCGGCGTCTACTATCTCGTCGCGTTCGCCGGTATCGCTTCGGGAGCCGGCAATCCTGTGATCAACATCGCCTTCACGGTTGCTGTCGCGCTTGGGTGGGGGTGGGTAACGGCCCTATGTCTTCGCGCGCTCAGCGGAACGACGTAGTTGCATCTCGGGCCAAAGCGCTGGTGATCATCGGTCATTTCCCAAACTTTG
>CAVRQV010000009.1:0-12756 GCA_963723475.1 uncultured Actinomycetota bacterium | reverse complement strand
GGAGTTGACCGCAGGTTGGCACCTCCGGTGTTGGGGCGGCACAGCCCGGATCGGTAAGATTCAACGGGTCGTTCGCGGGTTGGCATTAGCGCCGACCGCCTTGAGGGCGATTCACGGTTACCTCGGCGGGCGCAAGCTCCACTCCGGTTGTCGCTCTGACACGCAGCTCGACCCCGTTTGCGAACTGTGTGTATGTCGCGCCCGAGATGGTGGCGCCGGAGCCGTTGCGCGGGATCACCCCAGTTGTCGCCCCCCCGAGACTGCCAGGGCCGGACACCTCTTCCAGCACGATCGTGGTTCTTTGGTTCACGGTCGTTGGCTGCCCGGCGGTATCGAGGACTCTGACAACGACGTCGAAGGGCCGGTCCTGAACGGGTGCGCCCAGCCCCGACGCCGTATCGGTAATAGACACGATCTCCAGCGAACCCTTGGCCGGTGCGGCGCTGGCGGGAATCGAGATCCCGACCGCCCGCGCCGCAGTCATCAAGGCGGCGCTCAGCACGGCGAGCGAACGTCGAATCAGCGATTGTTTGCGTGTCAGCGATTGTTTGGGCGTCATTATATCCTTCCCCGAGGACGCTTCGTGCTATAGGAACGAAGTCCACACTAAACGGATTTTGCGTCAATGTCATGGCGGCTCGCTTTGGTCGTCAGTCGGTTCACCCGGCGCTGAATCGGTCGAGCATCTCCTCGACCTGGTCCCCGCCTCCCGCGCGCTCGGCGGAAACCCCGTGACGACCGGCAGGAAGCGGTTGCATGTCAGTGCCTGCAACTCGAGATCACCTGGCCGCCCGAACCAGTGGCCGTACGGGGCACCCTGCGCAGCAGCGCGATCTCGCCGAACCCGTCCCCCGGACCGAGCGTCGTGACCAGGCGACCGTCTCCGACCACATCGGCGGCGCCCTTTTCGATCACGTAGAAGCGGTCGGCCGGATCACCCTGGCGGAATACCGCCTGCCCGGCGGGCACGTGGACTGGTTCCAGGCCGCGCGCGAGCTGTTCGATGGCAGGCAGCGGCAACGGCTTGAGCATGGGTACGCCGTGGAGCAGCCCGATCTCTTCGTCCATGACTCCGATGTCGCGGTCGAGGTGCCTCAAGCGGCGCCAGGCCGCCGCCACCAGGATCGGACAGAGCGCGCCGACCACGACCAGCGCCACGCTCACATTGGTCCAATCAACCAAAAGTGAGGCAACAAGAGCACCCAGCCCGACGCCGAGCGCAACCATGCTCTCCAGCAGGCCGAACACTCGGGCAAGGACCTCATCCGGGGCCAACCTGGCCATCAACGTGAACAGGCCGACATCGACGAGGGCGTTACCGATGCCGACACAAGCCAACAGGGTGAGGGCGGTTCCCTGCCGGGGGAAGAGCGGAATGAGCGCGATCGGCAGTCCCCACAACGCAACGCCGATGCCGAACCACTGCGCCAGCCGCCGAGATCCACCAGCAGGGAAGCGCCGACGGAGCCGATCACGGCACCTGCACCGATGGCAGCGGTAAGAGTTGCAACACCCGGCTCGCCAGTGCGTAGCAGATCTAGTGCTACGACAACAGTGAAGACGGTCAGCGCACCACGGCTAAATGTCTGGGCTAGAGCTAAACCAAGGAACAGCGCCAAGTCGCGGTTCCGCACGACGGCGCGGATACCTTCTGCTGCGTCAGCCAGCAGGCGGCCTCGTGGCGCCGCAGGTCTCGGCGGAGCGTCGTAACGCAATCGCAGCACCAAGGCTGCCGCGGCCAGCGAAGCACCGGAGGCGAATGCGAACACAACGGCGACGTCTGTGAACTTCAAGAGCACAGCCGCCAGCAAGGGACCTGCGAGCGTAGCGATCGAATCCAGCATCCCCCGTACGACGTTCGCGCTGGCCAGCTCGTGCCCAGTCCGGCACAGTGACGGCAGCAATGCCGAATGTGCGGGTCGGTAGAGAGTCGCCGCGATGGTTGATAACACGGCGAGGCCATAGACGATCAGCACCGGGCCATTGAGGGCAACGACGATTCCTGCCACCCCGGTTGCAACCCCGCGGATCGTGGACACCAGGACCAGGACTCGTTCCCGGCGTCCCCGGTCGGCCAGCGTCGCGGCGAAGGGTGCTACTACCGCAGACGGCACCATGCGCAGCAGTCCGACCAGCCCGACCGCCGTCGCGCCGCCGTCCCGGTAGGCGACGATTCCCAGCGCAACTGTGAAGGCCCACTCAGCCGTCCACGCCCCCAGGAAGCTCAGCTGAGCACGGCGCAAATTGCTGTTCACCGCATTGCTGGCGAACGCGGCTCCCCAGCCGCGCAGCAACCTCTCGCGCCACCGCGGCTGGTTCATGCCTGCTGACAATAACGCTGGGGACCTGGGCCACACATGCTGTGATCAACATCGCCCTCACGGCGCGTGCCGACAGTCAGTGCCGGCCGGAACCTGTCCGAGTGGGGCCGACGTTGGACTTGATCCAGTCATTCATCGGCTCGCACGCGTCGAATGTATCCACGACGAACTGGCGTACGGCAGCGGCGTCGCGCAGTGGACCGCCCGTCAACCCACGATGAGCGCTCACCGCCTTCTGTCGTAGCAGGTCGACGCGGGGGTGATCCTTGGGATAGCCGCGAGGCGCGGTCTTGAGTGGCTCGCCCATGCCATGCCCATGCCCGACCTCGAAGCCACGCTCGCGTAAGTCGCCCAGCATGTCCTGCAACGCGCGACCCGTAGCGTCGGCCGCCACCGCACCCCGATACCGATCCAGCTGATCAGGCGCCATCATGTAGGCACCACACGCTGCCATCAGCCCGCGCGCATCCAGATGCACGTAATAGACCGTGCCGTCGGCCTCGTGTGCGGCGCCATGCTGCGTCTTGTACGGCGACTTGTCAGGTGAGAATCGAATGTCACGGTTAACTCGGAAGACCTTGAACGGTTGCCACTGTTCTGGCAGCGAGTCCAGCAGCGCAACCATCGGCTCCCTGACCTCTTTCTCGAAGACCGCCTTGTTCGCCGTCCAGTAGTCCTTCGAATTGTCGCGCTCCAGACCTGCGAAGAACCCGGTCGCTTTCGCCGAGAAGCTGCCTACCTGCACATTCGTCACGCCTTGCTCCTATCGCTCTTAGCCAGTCACCGCCCGCGCAGCCGCATTGTCTCGTCCTGGTTGAACTCCGCCGCTTGCGTGAACAGCTCGTCGGCGAAGGCGATCTGTTCGTCGGTCAGGGTGTTCAGGTACTCAGCCCAACGCTGCCCCACTGCGCCATACACCGCACCCACATTCGCGAGCACCGCATCAACATTGACTGTCACGATGACCCGCCGGCGATCATGTGGATCCCTGGACCGGACCACGATTCCAGCCTGCTCCAAACGGTCGATGGCAGCAGTGATGGCACCGCCTGCCGTAAGCCCGGATCGCTCCGCGAGTTCGCCGGGTGTCGCCGGCCCGAAAAGCATCAGCAGGCTGGTCAGCTGAAGATCGGTGCTGTTCAGGCCGGCCCTCTTGGCCACCGCGTCCTGGAACAGCACCGCACGTGCCATGAACACCTGCATCGTGTAGCCGACGTGCTCGATCAATGCATCGCGCTGCGCAGTTGTTGACGAAGCTTCAGCCATGGTGCTATTCTCTCGTATATCGAGAGACTCTATCAGCGAGAGTCTCTGAACTGTACTCAAGAATCATAGACAGGAGTTGTCAATGCCACGCGCACTTGTCATCGGCGGCGGGGTTGCCGGCCCGGCTGCGGCCATGTTCTTGGCCGCCGACGGCTGGGACGTCGAGATCTTCGAAGCCGCTGCGAACCCCGACGACTATGCGGGCGCTTTTCTCAACGTAGCGACCAACGGCCTCACCGTGCTGGACGCTCTCGGCATCCGCGAGCATCTGCTCTCCGACGCGCATCCCGCTCCGCACATGATCATGTGGAGCAGCACGGGCAAGCAACTCGGGTCAGTGCCGAACGGCCCCGCGGGTGACCCTGCCCGCGGCAGTGCCGTTGTCCGCCGAGGCTGGCTACACCGTGTGCTGCGTGAGGGTGCCGAAGATCGCGGAATTCCGATCCGTTTCGGCGCGCGCCTCACCGATATCACCGCCGAGCCCGACGCGGTTCACGCGACGTTCGCCGATGGCCGCAAGGCAACGACCGACATCCTGATCGGATGTGACGGCATCGGCTCACCGACGCGCACCCACATCGATGCACACGCGCCGAAGCCGCGCTACAGCGGTTTGGTGGGTCTCGGCGGCTTCGCTCGGGTCGCCGGGCTCTCGCCGACGCCAGCCACCCAGCACTTCGTTTTCGGCCGGCGCTCGTTCTTCGGATATCTGGTACGCGCCGACGGCACGATCTACTGGTTCGCCAACATCACCGCACCCGAACCGGCCCGCGGCTCGCTCCGTGATGTGTCGGCAGCTGAGTGGCTGGACCGGCTCCGCGACCTGCACCACGACGACCCGTATCCGGTGCCGCAGATACTCGACGGCCACGACGGCGATCTCGGCGCCTACCCGATATACGACCTCAGCGGAGTCCCCCACTGGAGCCGCGGACGCGTGGTCGCCGTGGGCGACGCAGTGCACGCCACCAGCCCGAGCGCGGGCCAAGGAGCCTCGCTCGCGCTCGAGGACGCGCAGACCCTCGCAATGTGCCTGCGCGTAGAAGCGGATCATGAAGCCGCATTCGCCAATTACCAGGCCTTACGCCAGCCTCGAGCCGACAAAGTTGTCGAGTATGCGCGGAAGATCAACAGCCAGAAACGGGTGAGCAAAAGTCGGATTGCGGTAGCCATCCGTGATGCGATGCTCCCGCTGTTTCTCAAGCGCGCTGCCAGCGACCGATCCAACGACTGGCTGTACAACTACCGGGTGAGGGAGGGCCACCCGCTTGGTCAGTCTCGATAGAGGCCTCGCTTGGCGATGTACTGCACGATGCCGTCCGGCACCAGGTACCAGATCGGCTCATGTTGCTGCACCCGGAGCCGGCATGCGGAGGAGGAGATCGCCAGCGCCGGGATCTCGATCAGGGCGACTTTGTCTTTGGGCAGCTGGGCGATGACTGGTGAATCAAACTCAACTCCCGGCCGAGTACAGCCGACGAAGTGAGCAAGATCGAAAATCGAATCGACCTCGTGCCAGGTGAGAATCTGAGCCAGCGCATCGGCACCGGTGATGAAGTACAGGTCCACGTCATCACCGCGCTCGACGCGTAGATCGCGCAGCGTATCCGCGGTATAGGTGGGCCCGGGTCGATCGATATCGACGCGGCTGACAGAGAATCTCGGGTTGGATGCGGTCGCAATGACGGTCATCAGATAACGGTCCTCCGCCGATGACACCTGCCGGTCAGCCTTCTGCCAGGGCTGCCCAGTGGGAACGAAGACGACTTCGTCAAGGCGGAAGCGACCGGCGACTTCGCTGGCCGCGACCAGGTGTCCGTGATGAATTGGATCAAACGTGCCGCCCATGACGCCGAGCCGATGGCGCTTGTGCGGCTCAGTACCGCGCTGCCGCGCCAGTCCTGTTGCGCGAGGTGGCGGGGTGACCATCCTCTAACTGTGCGGGCGGCCCTTGCCGATCGACCAGGTGATCAGCAGGAGGATGACGAGTATGCCGAAAGCGAGGGCGCCGAACGCAGGGGCGGGAATCGGCAGCTCTCGGGTCGCCTCGGTCTCGAGGAGCGTCAGTCCCAGGGTCATAACCGCAGCGTAGCGGTTCAGGGCACTTGGTGGGTGGCTCAACTCGTGCGTCCGCTACTGCCTGACTTGACCGGACCCGGTCACCACGTACTTGGTCGAGGTCATTTCAGGCAGACCCATCGGCCCGCGAGCGTGCAGCTTCTGCGTGGAGATTCCGATCTCGGCTCCGAACCCGAACTCACCTCCATCGACAAACCGACCCGAAGCGTTGACCAGCACCGCAGCCGCATCCACCTCCGCGGTGAATCGAGCAGCAGAGGTCTGCGATTCGGTAACGATCGTCTCCGTATGGCCGGTGCTGTAGCGGCGGATGTGCTGCAACGCAGAGTCCAGCGAGTCCACGATGGCGACGGCGAGGTCCAGCGACAGATACTCCTCAGCAAAGTCCTTCTCCTCCGCCGGGACGACGTCACCGTACGCCGCAACCTGCGAGTCACCGTGCACCGTCACCCCGTGCGCGGCGAGGGCCTGGAGTGCCTTCGGCACGAAGGACTCGGCAATGGCAGCGTGCACCAGAAGCGTCTCCGCGGCATTGCAAACCGAAGGCCGCTGGGTCTTGGCGTTGATCAAGATGTCGAGCGCCATCTGTTCGTCGGCTGCGGCGTCGACGAAGACGTGACAGTTGCCGACCCCTGTCTCAATGACCGGCACCTGGCTGTGGCGGACCACGTTGTCGATCAAGCCCGCACCGCCGCGCGGAATCAACACATCGACCAATCCGCGCGCAGCCATCAACTCATTCGTGACCTCCCGCGGACCGGGCACGAGCTGGATTGCCTCGGCCGGGAGTCCGGCATCGACCAGACCAGCTTGTAGCGCCTCGACGACGGCTGCGTTCGACTCGGCAGCCGAAGACGAGCCCCTCAGCAGCGCGGCGTTGCCCGACTTGAGGCAGATGCCGCCAGCGTCGGCGGTCACGTTGGGGCGCGCTTCGTAGATGATGCCCACGACCCCGAACGGCACCCGAACCTGGCGGACCTGGACTCCGTTGGCGTTGGTCCAGCCGCGTACGACGTCCCCGACCGGGTCCGGTAGCGTAGCCAGCTCGCGTAGCCCCTCGACCATGCCCGCGATCCTGTCCGGGGTCAATCGCAGCCTGTCGATCAAGGCTGCACTCGTCCCACTCGCCTCGGCGCGGGCGACGTCGCGCGCGTTGGCTTCCAAGATCGCGGTTTCGGACTTGGCGAGGGAATCGGCCATCGCAAGCAGAGCCGCGTCCTTGGTTGCCCTCGTGAGGCTGCTCAATGTCAAGGCGGCGGTTCGCGCCTTCTGGGCCTGCTCCTGTACAGTCACCGGTCAAATCTAACGCTGATGCCTCACCGGAAGCGGCGTGAACTTCCGCACATCACCGACCCCCGGCGCGCGGTCAGCGAAGTCCGTGGAAGAACTGGCGGATGTCACCAATCAGCAGGTCCGGGGCGTCGTGGGTGGCCCAGTGGCTGCCGCGGTCGAACTCGCTCCAGGAGACGATGTTGGCGTGGTCGCGCTCGGCGAACCTGCGGATCGGTCGGAAGTCGAAGGCAAAGCTGGCCAGGCCCAGGGGAACCGTTGTCGGCTCCGTCGGGTGGTCGGCGTGCTTGTTCTCGTAATAGAAGCGGCCGGCCGACGCCGCGGTGTTGGTCAGCCAGTAGATGGCCACGTTGGTGATGATGTGGTCCTGGCTCAGGGCGTTGCCAAAGAGCTGGCCGCTCCAGGCGATCTGCCCGGCGGGTGAATCGGCCAGCGCGTGGGCGACGGTCTGAGGCTGAGCCGACTGCACTTTGTCATGGACCGCATGGTCCACGAACCCCTGCAGGAAGCCGAGGTAGCTGCAGCTCTTCGGGGGTCAGGCCCTCGAACTCGGCTGGGTCTCCTGAGGGGAAGGAGAAGATCTGGGTGACGTGCACCCCGAGCACATGCTCGGGGTCGACCTGGCCCTGGAGTGGTGCCACGATCGCGCCGGCGTCGTTGCCATGCGCGCCGTACCGGTCATAGCCGAGCCGTCGCATCAGCTCCGCCCACGCCTGTGCGGTGCGCCGGGCGTCCCAGCCGGGCTCGGCGGTCGGCCCGGAGAAGGCGAAGCCGGGCAGCGATGGAACGACTACATGGAAGGCATCGGCCGGGTCGCCCCCGTACGCACGCGGGTCGGTGAGCGGCCCAATCAGGTCGACGTACTCCAGAAAGGTGTTGGGCCAGCCATGAGTCAGGATCAGCGGGGTGGCGTCGGGTTCGGGTGAGCGGGTGTGCAGGAAGTGGATGTTCTGCCCGTCGATCATGGTCGTGAATTGCGGATAGCCGTTCAGCCTGGCCTCCCACGTACGCCAGTCGTAGCGGAGCCGCCAGTGGTCCACCAGGTCCTTCACGTAGCGAACCGGAACCCCGTACTCCCAGCCAGGCGGGACCGGGCCCGTCTGCGGGGCGCCAAAGTCGAGCGGGAGCTCGTTGGTCCAGCGGGTCCGCGCGAGCCGGTCGCGCAAGTCGTCCAGGTCAGCCTGAGGAATGTCAATGCGGAAGGGCCGGATCTCGGTGTTCGTCTGGTCGGTGGAATTGATCTCGGTCACAAGTACTCCCTTTCCTCGGGATTGCTAGCCTCCCTGGCGAAACCGGTCACTCGCAACCTCAAAATGGGCCAGATGCGGGTTGGAGGTGACCGGTTTCGTCACGTCGGCGAGCGAAATCGGGTGCATGCTCCGGCAATAGGCCGATGCCAACGAAATAGGCAGGAATTGCTTGCAACAAAGGAAAGCGCTGCATCAGTCTCAATGGGCCGGGAGCCGAAGCTGATTGCAGCTCCGCTTCATCGTCGGCAATGCTGGTCTCCACGATCACCCGATGCGCCAGCCGCTGGAACGCCTGGGTGAGTGCCGTCGGCAGCCAGCGGCGACGCTGGACCGCGCGGAGCCTTTCCGTGGGCACCTGCCCGGTACGCAGCGAAGAAGCAAGAATCCGACCCGCGGCCACCGCATCCTGGACGGCAAGGTTGATTCCCACCCCGCCGACGGGTGACATCGCATGGGCAGCGTCACCAATGCACAGCAGTCCATCGCGATACCAGCGTGGCAGCCGGCTGAGTACCACATTGAGCAACCTGATGTCATCGAAGGACCTCAGCAGCTCCAGACGATCTCCCAGCCAAGGTGCGGCCTCACGTAGCCGCTGTTGGAACATCTCGATGCCATTGTCGCGGAGCGCCGCAATCGAGCCTTTCCTGATCACCACACCGATCTGGAAGTAGTCCCCCCGATCGATCATGATCATCAAGTTCGATCTGGAGATTCGGCCAACGACTCCTTCGGGATCGGCGGCAACGCGCGGCAGCCGGAACCACAGCACATCCATGGGCACACCGAATGCGCGCAGCTTCAGTCCGGCTCGCTCGCGTACCACAGAAGATCGGCCGTCGCATCCGACGACAAGATCAGCCTCCAATGAATGGCTCTGGCCAGCCTGGCGGTATCTCACGCCAACGATCCGTGGGCCGTCCCACAGCAGGTCAGTGACCTCAGCGCTCATGATCAACTCGTAGCAGGGTTCCTGGCGGCTGGCATCCGCGACCACGTTGAGGAAATCCCACTGAGGTACCAGTGCAATGTGCTGATGACGGCCGGGCAGGCGGGTCAGGTCGGCGACTCCGTACGTACCGGAATCGAGTACGACTCTGAGTTTGTCCACCCAACGAGGGGGAAGAGCGGCGAACTGCTCCCCCAGTCCGAGCTCGTCCAGCAGAGTCAGCGTCGAGGCATGTACGGTGTCGCCCCGGAAGTCACGTAGAAAGTCCGCGTGCTTCTCAAGCACGGTTGTTCGTACGCCCGCACGGGCCAGGATGAGGCCGAGCACGAGACCTGCGGGGCCGCCACCGACCACACAGCAGCCTGTCCGGGCCGGGGAAGTCGTCATGTGATGAATTATCCGGCGGCCTGAGGGCTAGACCAGCGCCGGCGGCAGTGCGCCTTCGTTCTCCAGCAGCCAGCGCTTGGTCTCCAGGTGGCGCCCCGGCTCCCCGCCGGAATAGCCGCCGAGTCCATCACTGGCCACGACGCGATGGCACGGAATGATGATCGGCACCGGATTCGCCGCCATGATCTCCCCGATCGCACGCGCCGGCACGCCGGTGCCGCTCAGCTCGGCCAGCTCACCGTAAGTGACCGTCTCCCCGTAACCGACGGTGGTCAGTGCCTGGAGCACCGCTTGGGTCACAGCCTCCATCGGAGGTAGATCGAGCGGCAGGGTGAAGTCTCGCCGCTGCCCCGCGAAGTACTCGCGCAGCTGTCCGAGCGCCATTTGTACCGTCTCGTCCGGTTCAGTTGAGGCGCCCTGCGGTCGCAGACGCCACCCGACCTCACGTACGCCGGCGGGTCCGGCGAGGACGCCGATCACACCCACCTGGCTGTCGAACTGATCAAAGAAGAGCATGGTCATGATGCAACCCATCGTGCCGCACCAATTTTTGGAGCTGCTCGCGCATCGCGCTTTGGATCCACCGCCGTCGTCGTCTCTCGCAGAGGAAAAACGCCTCCACTCGCTCCTCCTCCGTGCGGCGGCGCGCGATTCCCGACGCTCGCAGCTAAGCGATCCGGCTGCGTTCAGGCGCTGGCGTCGGCGCTTTCAATGACCACGAGCGCGTCGCGATGCACCACCGTACGGTCGTACCCGGCGCCCAGCTCGGCGGCGAGGTCGCGGGTAGTGCGGCCGAGCAGCGCTGGCAATTCATCTGAGTCGTAGTTCACCAACCCGCGGGCGACAACCAACCCGTCCGGTCCAACCAACTCGACCGGTTCGCCGGAGGAGAACTGACCGCGTACAGCGGTGATGCCGGCCGGCAGCAACGAAGCGTTGCGCTGAGTGAGCGCCCGGACCGCGCCGGCGTCGAGAACCAGGGTGCCGCGAGCATCGCTAGCGTGCCGCAGCCACAGCAGCCTCGTCGGCCGACGGCGGCCCGTCGGATGGAAAAGCGTGCCCACGTCCTCACCCACGAGTGCCGCATCGGCCTGCTCGGCATTAGTCAACACGACCGGAATCCCGGCCGAGGTCGCAATACGGGCCGCATCGATCTTGGTGACCATGCCCCCGGTTCCGACGGCAGTGCCCCGCGTCTGGAAGTCGACATCAACGAGGTCCGCCGCGCTCCATACCTCGCCAACCTTCCGCGCCTCAGGCTTGGCGGGATTGGTGGTGTAGAGCGCCTCAACGTCGCTGAGCAGCACGAGAGCATCGGCATGGACCAGATGCGCCACCAACGCCGCGAGCCGGTCATTGTCACCGAATCTGATCTCATGCGTAGCAACCGTGTCGTTCTCATTAACGATCGGCACCACGCCGAGCTCCAGGAGCCGGCCGAAGGTCCGGTACGCGTTGCGATAGTGCGAATGGCGTGTCACGTCGTCGGCAGTAAGCAGGACCTGCCCCACTCCAAGCCCGTACCCGGCGAACAGCTGGGTGTAGTACCCATCAGCAGCCCCTGACCGACCGAGGCAGCCGCTTGCTGATTGCGAGATCGCGCGGGCGGGTCTTCAATCCCAAGGGAGAGAGCCCGGCGGCGATGGCACCGGATGAGACCAGCACGATATCGCGGCCGGTCAGCCTGGCATCGGCGACTACTCCGGCCAGCTGCTCGATGCGTTGCGGGTCGATGCCTCCCTCGCGTAGTCACGGAAGATGAACCGCCTCGACCACGCACCCGCGCGCGTGCCAGCTCATGACGCATCGTGACGACCTGGCCCAGTTCCAGGTCGTCAAGACCTCGTCGGCCGCGTGGAGGCCTGATCCCTCTGCGTCGACGCCGGGCGGCGGCTCGTTCTTCGCTGAGCCGCTGGTCCTCGCCCCGACGGCTGAGGATCTCCGCGCCAATGTCGATCTGGGGGCGAAGTCAAGATCACAGCATTCGCGCCGCCGATCGCGACGCCATCGCTGTGTTGGGCGCGAAGCTCAAGCAGCCGGTCTTCGATGCCACTCGATTCAGCGGCTCGGCGAGAAGCCAACAGCCTCAGCATTGGCGAATCTGCCTGCTGTACCCACCGCTCCGGCTTGTCGCCACGAACGTGCCACAACCCGCCCTCACGCTCCACACTGAAATCGGCCTGGCTGTCCAACGGCTGTGGGCGAATTACAATCCGAGTAGGCGGTGGCGGCTACGCGGAGTCGCGACGAGACTTGACCAGCTGAGCCAGGGCGAAGATCAACTCCCGCAGGCCTTCACCGCTTCTGGTTGAGATCGGGAAAACCTGCAGCCCTCGATCATGCTAATCGGGCCCGAGCCATTTGGCAACCTGCCTGGCGTTGGGGATGTCGATCTTGTTCAGGGCGACGAGCCGTGGGCGGTCCTCAAGTCCCCCGTGTCCTTTCAGCTCGGCCTCGATGACATCGAGATCGGTGACGGATCGCGGCCGGGTAGATAGGTGGCGCAGTCGATCACATGGACGATGGCGGCCAGCGTTCAATGTGGCGAGCAAGTCGAGCCGAGACCGCGTCCTTCACTGGCCCCTTCGATCAGCCCGGCTACGTCCGCGACCGTTAAGCTGCATCGCCGGCAACGACGACCCCAGGTTGGCACCAAGGTCGTGAATGGATAGTCGGCGATCTTGGGCCTCGCGCGGAATATCGTCGGCTACCAGCGAGGATTTTCCGGCGTCTGGAAACCCAACCAATCCGATGTCGGCGACGACTTCACCGAAGTCATCGTCCGGGTCTCCCCCTTCCACCGAGGAGGGCGAACCCAGGCGCCTTCGACTCGGTGAAGCTAGCGCCGCATTGCCAAGTCCGCCACGGCCACCCTGCGCGACGACAATCTCGGGCGCCGTTGGCAGTCAGGTCGGCGATCAGCTCACCGGTGTCAGCATCGGTCACCACCGTTCCGAGAGGTACGGTAAGAATGACGTCCTCCCCGCGGGCGCCATTGGCGTGATTGCCGCGACCGGGCTCACCGCTGGTCGCTCGCCGATGTCCCTGGCGGTGGTAGTCGACCAGCGTGGTCAGCCGGTGATCGACCCGAAGGATCACCGAGCCACCGTCCCCGCCGTTGCCGCCGTCCGGGCCGCCGAGCGGTTTGAACTTCTCACGATGAATGGAGGCGCAGCCGTGGCCGCCGTTGCCGCCGTACACGTGCAGCGTGACG
>CAVRQV010000008.1:0-23042 GCA_963723475.1 uncultured Actinomycetota bacterium | reverse complement strand
TTTTCGGCTGACGTGAGGTTTTGCGGGAACGCAGCATGTTAGTTGTGTGGGCCTATGGTGAATCCGGTCGTAAAGCTCCTTGTGTCGGAGTAGGAGAGCGATGAAGCGGTCTGAGGCGCTAGGCAGGCGGATCCATGCGCAGCAGCTCGATAAAGCCGAGGCTGAGCGAGCGATCGTCAATGCAGCTGTCTTCGACTTCGGCGTGCAAGACACCGGCCGAGACGGCGCAAGCTGGGCGCTGGCCAACCGCGGTGTCCCGGTCCGCGACGCCGCAGAGCTCGAAGCCAGCCCGGACGTGGCGTTGGCGTGGACGTTGCGGGCCGCGCCGCATTACTACCGGCGCGTCGATCTGGAGGAGGTTCTCGTCGCCACCTCGCCAATGTCGGATCGGGATGAAGCCAAACGGGTGATCGGGGCTGACAAACCACTCAAAGAGGCCGGTATTCCCACCCTGGCAGGACTCACCGAGGTTGCCACCCAGATGCGGCATGTCGTGGAACGGCCGCTGGCGAAGGGCGAAGTCTCCACCCAGCTCACCGCCCGCCTGGAACCTCCCTACCTCCGGTATTGCAGGGCCTGCAAAGCGACGCACTCGTGGGAAGTTCCGTTCCGCATCAGCGCTCTATACGCCGGACTCGAGCTCGAGCCGGGTACCTCACCGCCTGTGCTGCGGCGCATTCCCGGCTGGCCGAAACGGACCCCCGGACCTGCGCGAGACCCGATGGCCGCGCCCGAGTCGCTGCAGCCGATCCGCAATTATCTGAGGTTCCTCGGCCCGGCTACACCAAACGATGTCGCCGCGTTCCTTGACTCTCCGTCGCCGAGATCAAGGCGCATTGGCCCGAGGACGCCGTCGAAGTCGGTGTCGATGGCCGGCAAGGTTGGATTCTGGGTGAGGTGGGCGACATCGACGATGATCGGGAACTGCTCCGTCTGCTCGGCGGATTCGACCTCTTTCTCCAGGGCAAGGACCGAGACCTGATCGTGCCCGACACGAGCAAACACAAGGAGCTGTGGCCGATTCTTGGCCGGCCCGGCGCGGTGCTTTCCGGCTCGGAGATCGTTGGTACCTGGAGACCGAAGACGGCTGGCAAAGCGTTCACGCTACGCCTCAATCCTTGGACCACCCTCTCGAAGCCGGAACGCAAGCGGCTGGAACTGGAAGCGGAGCGGCTGGCCGCGCATCGCGGCCTGGAATTGGCCGGCGTGGTCGAGGAGTAAGCAAACACGCGTACTTCGCACACGAGGTCCCGATGTGATTTACCAACGCCGACTCTGCTCTCTGCCTAAAGTCCAGGGCCTTCCCAGACCACCTCGTCGGGCGACTTGTCGGGGCGCAGGCCGCGCCAGACCGGGTGGCGCAGCCGGCCCGGCTGGGTGAGCTCGCCGTAGGTGACCTCGCCGACCAGTGACGGTGTGACCCAGTGCGCATCGCGCGCATCCTCGCGCGGCACATCGAGGAACGGTGAGGTCTTGCGGCTCAGCTTCTCGAGTTTGGCTTGGATCTCATCGAGTTGGCGGTCGTTGAGCCCCGATCCCACGCGGCCGACGTAGTGCAGGCCCGCCTCAGTCGGTATCCCCATCAGCAGCGACCCCACCCCGCCACTACGTCGGCCCTGGCCCTCTCGCCAGCCACCGATCACGACCTCCTGCGCCCCGGTGCAGTTTGATCTTGAGCCAGGTATGGGTGCGGCGTCCCGGCTGGTAGATCGAACTGCGGCATCCGCGACCACGCCCTCGAGTCGGAGTTGATGGCTGATCTGTAGTGCTGCCTGCAGATCGCCGTCGAAGATCGGCGGTACCTGGATCAGGGATCCCGGCTCCGGAGTACCAGGGTTTCCAGGATCGCGCGGCGCTCCTGGTAGGTCCTCTTGATCAATGACTTCCCGTTCAGCTCGAGAATGTCGAAGAGCATGAGTTGTGCCGGGTACGCCTTGCGGCCCGCTCGATATCAGCCGGCTTGGTGAGGTTGATTCGGTGCTGTAGCAGGCCGAAACTAGGTCGTCCGGCAGCGTCAGCGACCACGACCTCACCGTCCAGGATCGCCGTCTCGACCCTGATCTTGGTCAGCCCGCGGGCAACTTCGAAATAGGCCGCGGTATCGTCCCGGCCTTTTCTGCTGAGCAGTTTCACGCGCCCACCGGCCAAATAGGCGACGGCGCGTACGCCGTCCCACTTCATCTCGAACGCCCAGCCGGTCTCGTCGCCGAATCTCCCGGCGTCGATCGGGGTAACGAGCATGGGATCCACCTGCTCGGGAAAGTCCACCTCTGACGGAGCGCCCTTCGTCGGCGGCGGATGAGGTGTGGACGGCGCTCCCGGCGTCCATGAACGTGCGGGCTGAAGCTGTCCGGAGCCCCTTCTTCTTCCGGATCGGTCTCCATGAGGTGCATGAGCCAGTTCTTCTCCGGTTGGGAGTCACCGCCACCGGTGTGGATCAGAGCGAACTTGCGAACACCCCCCAGCCCGCCGCCGGGCTGCCCGAAAAGAGTGACCACTACCTCCTTGCCCTCGCGCCACTTGTGGAGGCGGTACGTCCCGGTGTCCCAGACCCGCATGTTTCCGGCGCCGTACTCTCCCTTTGGGAATGGCGCCATGGAAGGTCAGATACTCGAGCGGATGATCTTCGGTCCGCACCGCGAGGTGGTTGATCGTCGGATCGGTCGGCGGCGCTTTGGGGACCGCCCAGCTGGCCAGCACTCCGTCACGTTCCAACCGCACGTCATAGTGCAGTCGGCGCGCATGGTGTTCCTGGATGACGAATCTGAAGCCGTCTTGATGCTGGCCTGTTGGGCCGGCGGGCACTGGCTCTGGCGTCTTGGTCGGGTCGCGCATGCTGCGGTACCTGGTGAGCCGATCCCGCTCTGCGCTGGGCGCCATGGCGGCGAGTGGGTGGCCGAGGGCAGCCAGTCTCGTGACCACCTCCTGGTATTCCAGCTGACGCAGATCGGGATCGTCCAGCTCGTCCCAGGTCCGCGGCGCGGCAACCCAGGGCCGGTCCCGGCCGCGCAGCGAGTATGGCGAAACGGTGGTTTTCGCGCCGTTGTTCTGACTCCAGTCGATGAACACTTTGCCGTCCGCTGCGAGCGTTTCATGGTGCTGATGACCTGGTCAGGATGGTCAGATTCGAGCGCCAGCGCGAGCTCGCGGGCTACCTCTGTAGCCTGCTCCGGGGTTTGCGAGCCGTCGAGTGGGGCGTACAGATGGATGCCCTTGCTTCCGCTGGTGACCGGGACCGGATCGTGTCCGATATCGCGCAAGATGTCTCGCACCAGGATCGCTATCGAGGCACACTCAGCCAGGCTCACACCCGGACCGGGATCAAGATCAAGAACTAGACGATCAGGATTTTGCGGATGCCCGTCGGGACCGAATCGCCACTGTGGCACGTCAATCTCGAGGGCAGCCAACTGGGCCAACCAGGTGAGCGTCGCAAGATCATTGATCACTGGGTAGTCATTGTCGTGATCTTTGTGAGAGATGGTCCGACGCGGCACCCAATCCGGTGTGCCGGCGCCCAGATCCTTGTTGAAGAAGACGGTTGGCCGCTTTCCGTTGACCTCGCCGACACCGTCAGGCCAGCGTTCGCGTCGCCGGCCGATCACGCAGATGCGGCAGCATGGTTGGGCCTACCTGCGCGTAGTAGGACAAGACGTCAGCTTTGGTGGTCTCAGTCTGGGGATAAAGCACCTTGTCAAGGTTGCTGAGCTTGATCGCCCGACCCTCGACGGTCACCACTTGGTCGTGCGATGCCCTGCCCATGGAGCCAGTATCGACTCCTGAGTCGAGGCACCAAAACCCCGGTAACTCGGATTCTGACGAAGCGGAGTGGGTAGTAGCGGGGTATGAGAGCGCTCTGGAAGGGAGCCATCACCTTCGGTTTGGTCAATGTGCCGATCAAGCTCTACCCGGCGACCGAGGACCACGACATAAGCCTCCATCAGGTGCATGACGCCGACGGTGGGCGCATCCGCTATCAGCGCCGATGTGAGGTGTGCGGCAAGGTGGTCGAGTACGCCCACATCGACAAGGCGTACGCAGAAGGCAAGACCACGGTCGTGCTCACCGACGAGGACCTGAAGTCGCTGCCGGAGGAGCGCAGCCACGAAATCGAGGTCGTTGAGTTCGTGCCGTCCGAGCAGATCGATGAGATCAGGTTCGACCGGAGCTACTTCCTGGAGCCGGAGAAATCTGCCACCAAGGCGTACGCGCTGCTCCGACGAGCCTTGGAGGAGACCGATCGCACAGCGATCGTGCAATTCTCACTGCGTCAGAAAACGCGGCTGGGAGCACTGCGCTCGCGGGGCAAGGTGCTGATGCTCCAGTCGCTGCTGTGGGACGACGAGGTGCGCGAGGGTGATTTCCCGAACCTCAAGGCCGACGTGCGGGTGTCGCCCCAGGAGCTCAGGATGGCGTCGTCGCTGATCGGCAACATGTCCGCTGACTTCACCCCCGACAAGTTCAGCGACGAGTACCAAGATCAGTTACGACAGCTCATCGCCGCCAAGCTCGAGCAGGGAGACGCCTTGGATACCGCGGCCACCTTCGGTGAAGGAGGCGAAGATCTCCCCGACCGGGGCGAGGTGGTCGATCTGATGGAGGCACTGCGACGCAGCGTCGAACAGAACCGCGCTGCCAGGAAGACGGCGGAGACCAAGCCCCCCTCCAAGCAGGCAGGGCGAAGAAGGCGTCGGCTCGAAGAAGGCCCCGGCCAAGAAGGCCGCGGCTAAGAAGGGGGGACAAAGAAGGCAACGACAGCGAAGTCAGCTAAGAAGGCCAGTTGATCTGGCCTACTCGGGAGGAACTGGGAGCACATGGGTATCGGAGTTGGCATCGTCTTGATCGTGATAGGAGCGATCTGGCTCTTTGCGCTCAACGTCAATCTTCCGTACGTGTCCGACGACACGCTCGGGATCATCCTCATCGCGGCTGGTGCTTTGGCGCTGGTTCTGGCGCTGGTGATGCAGGCGCAGCGCAGTCGGACCAGGCATGTCCAGGAGAATCGCTACGACGGTTCTCCGCCACGCGTCTGATCACCCCATCAGGCGGCGGTAACCCCGTCCCCGCTGCCTGCTCAGCCGGGGACGCAGACTTTCAGCGCAGCAGGGCATACTTCGGCCCGCAAAGTACGGCAATCGCCTACCACGTCACCATCGAGCTGATAAGGGTCGGGGTGCCTGAGACGCACTTCGACCTGGGTGGCCTGCCATTGGTCGACGCGATCGTCGGAAATCGGGCGCCTGGTGACCAACCGGAGGAATGCGCGCAGCCAGTGAGAGAGGCGATGCGGCGACGCCACATATACATCGAGGCGGCCGTCGTCAGGGCGCGCACCCGGGATCAACGTCAGATTCCCGGCCAGCTTGCCGACATTGCCGATCGCACAAATCATGGCGTGCCGTCGCTGCGTACGATGATCATCAAGGGTGATCCGCATATCGATCGGCGTACGCCCGAGCGCCTTGGCGGCCGCGATGAAGTAGGCCCCGGCACCGATGGCATCCTTGAGCTTCGGGCTGGTCTCGTCCATGATCAACGCATCGACTCCCAGGCCCGCGATGACCGCGAAGTGCTCGCCGGGCGCGCCGTCAACGGTGAGCTTGATCAAGTCGATGTCCAAGGTGTGCTCACCGAATGCGACCTCGAGCGCCTCCAGCTCCGGCAGTGGGATCTCCAGGTTTCGGGCCAATAGGTTCCCAGTACCCATGGGCACCACGGCCATCGGGATGCCGGATTGCGCCAGCCGGTCCGCAACCATTCGGACCGTTCCGTCGCCACCAGCGGCGATCACCCGATCCACCTTCGTCGACAGCAGCTCGTCGGTCGTGGGCCGGGCTGGGTGGCCAGTGGTCGTCTCCAGCCAGATCAGGTCGCTCCAGCCCTGTTCCATCCCGCGCCGAGTGATCGTGTCGCGGAGATCATCGGACACTTTGATCGGGTTGTAGACGACCGCACAGCGACGCCCTGAATGCTCATTCACATCGCCGCCTCCTCCCGCCAGATCTGAGCTGACGATGTACCAATCACAGTCGAAATACCCAATTGTGCTTGGGATATTGACTTGTCGGCACCAGCATGTTGCGGGCGGGACTGAAACCGCGTGCGAAAAGCGAGCGACACGCGGCGCGGCGTCGCACAGGGCTGACGAGCGTGCGATCTACGATGGTGCAGATCGCGCGAGGGTGGGATGGATGCGCGGGTTTTTCGACGTTCCGATAAGCTTTTGCACTCAGCGGAGAGATCTTGTTCTTGGGGGAGATCCCATGTCAGTAGGGGATGTTGCGACCGTGTTCTCAGTTGATCACGACTCCGCGGCTTCCCTCCTCCACATGCGAGCCCAGGGCGTCAGCCTCCTGGTGCAGCTGAAGCGGACCGGCTTGCCGGTGATCTTGCACTGGGGCGCTGATCTTGGTGATCTTGACGGCTTGTCGGCATCGGCACTTCTTGCTGCATTCGGCCCGACCGGTCTCGATCCGCTGCCGTCCATGATGTCCTCGTTGGTACCGGAAGCCTCTGCGGCCTGGAGCTCACGGGCGGCCTTGGCTGGATCCCACGACGGCCACCTATCCGCGGCGTCCTTTACCACGAGCCGTTCGCAGCTGATCAGCGAGACCCCAGTACTGCCAGGTCTGACCGAGGTCGGCGCCGATACCGTGATCGTCGAAGCAGAGGATCCGGTCAACGGGCTAACTCTGGACCTCGCACTCCAGCTCACAGGCAATGGGCTGGTTCGCTGTCGTGCCGGCGTCTCCAACAAGAATGTCGCTGACTACCGGCTGGAGGGTTTGGAGCTCTTCATGCCAGTGAGCGACCTGGCCACGCATCGCGTGGAGTTCGACGGACCGGCCCTGTCGACAGTCCCATTGCGCTCGGGCTCCTGGGCTGTTGATCATAGGGGATTCGATGACCGACCGGCCTACGTAGCGTTGGCGGTGGGGGGAACGGGCTTTCGCCGCGGTCAGGTCTGGCAGGTGCATGTTGCCTTCAGTGGCGCAGTCCAGCATCGCGCTGAGCGAACGGTCTATGGACGGACCTATCTCGGTGGTGGAGAGCTCTTGCAGGCCGGTGAAATTGTGCTCGGCATCGGGGAGGCGTACCACTCCCCGTGGGTGGTGTGGACCTGGGGCGACGGGCTGGATGCTGCGGCGGCCCGCCTGCACCGACACGTTCGTCCGGAGGCGCGGCATGACAAGCGGGTCATCTTCAACGCCGCCGCGCCCGCATTCGCTCACCACGACCGACAGGCGATGCTCGCTCTCGCCGAGTACGCCGCGGCGGTCGGTGTTGAGACGTTCCTGCTCGACCTCGGGTGGTGCTCGCGCGCCGGCCTTGACCCGTACGCCGACAGCGCCGGCCTGACCGAGACGGGATCGTCGGCCGATCTCGATGGGCTGATTACGCGGATCCGCAGCTTGGACCTTGATGTCGGGTTGGCGATCGAACTTGAGCTGGTCGAGGCGGACCCCGCGATCGTCCGCGACCATCCAGACTGGCTGCTGACTGTCGAGCGCGATGGGGTGACCCGGCATGTGTTGGACCTGTCGATGCGGCCTGCAATGGTCCACGTTTGGGAGCGGCTGACCAAGCTCCTCGACCGACACCACGTGTCACTGCTGAGCTGGTCGCCGCCCCAAGGTGCGCACCGGCCGGGGGCCACCGCAACCCAGCACAGCACCACGCTTGCGGCCTACCGGCTGCTCGATGCATTGGGTGAGCGCTACCCCCACCTCACGATCCAGACAACCAGCCTTGACTTGACGATGACGACCAGAGCCGTCGGGGCGGATCTGTCGCCGGACTCGACCATACGGCACGCCGACTTTGCCGGCCTGGTGCAGCTGCTGCCGCCGGGGCTGGTTTGGCAGCCGGCACTCGATGAGCCCGACGACGCCACCTCGTCGGCGTACCGGGCGATCTCTGCATTCTTCGGGCGGCTCGGTCTAGGAATCGATCTCAGAAAGCAGGCTCCGGGGAACCTGCGCTCCATCCACCGATGGTTGTCGCTCTACAAAAGGTTCCGACCGTTGCTGCACTCCGGCACCACCGTGCGGTCGGACGAGAGTGATCGAGGCTTCGTGGCCCATGGCGTGGTGGCCGATGATCGAGACGAGGCTTTGTTTGCTCTGGTTTGGTTGGAGCGCGCGCTGGCCAGCCGGCGAGTACGCATCGATGGACTTGACCCGGCGACGTTCTACCGGATCGAGGTCATCGCCCGCCCCGGCGAGGCTCAGACCGTCACACCCGCGTGGGCGTCCGGTACACCCGTGCTGACCGGCCAGGCACTCGGTGCGGCCGGTATCCCGCTGCCGCCGGCGCGTCGTGGCTCGGCCCTACTGCTCCACCTGCAATCGGTCGGCGGCGCGGCGTAACTCCTGATAGTGCTTCCTCGCGGCCCGCGCCGCCTCGCGGGCCTCCCGCTCGGCGGCCTCCGCCATGCGAAGCTGGCTGCGCAACGCCTCGACCTGGTCGGCCAGCTCATCCGCGCTCCTGGTGGCTGCCTCAGCCTCTGCCTCCGCCGACTCCGCAGCCTCACGGGCTGCGGTTGCCCGCTTCCGGGCCTCCTGCGCCGCCTTTTCGGCTTCACGACGCCGCTTGGGATCTGGCGCGGTGGCCGGCTCGGCCGGCTCCGGCCTCTCCTTGGGTTGGCCGGCTTTCGTCGGGAGCGACGCTCCAAGAGCTGACGCCAGATCAGTAGGTCCGAAACCGCCGTACGTGACGGCCTGAGTCAGCCGTCCAGCGATCAGGACCTCAGCGATCTCAGGGTCGCCCAGCGCTGATTGCAATGTTTGCCCGACTTCCTGCGTCGCTCCGTCCGGCGCGCTGTAGCCGTGCTCACGGCCCAGCTCGACCGCGCGTCGGGCCAGTTCGTCCACTGTCTTGCGGCGCTCCGCGGAGAGTTGGCGCAGCTCATCCCCGGCCATCCGCTGTTGGGCATCCTGAAGAGCGGCGCCGAGCTCGAAGAGCGCATGCAACGCATCCGGTTCCTGGCGAGCGAGCACGTTGATCAGCCAGGCGCTGCGGGTGGGTCGCCGGAGGCGGCCGATCTCGGTGGCGAGCTGACGGTCTTGCGCCTGTCGGGCCTCCGCGACGAGCTGTTGCCTTCGCTCGATGAAGTCGTCGGGGGAGAGGGCGTAGAGCTCGTTGGCTGCAGTGTCCAGATCCACGGCGGCCGCTAAAAGCTCAGGCCCACGGTGCGGATGCGAAATGGATCGTCGCGTTGTCGATCAACCGCGTTCCGCCGACCCGAGCAGCAACGACGAAGATGGCAGGCCCGACATGATCGTCTGGCACTTCGGCGAACGTGGACGGATTGACGATCGTGGCGTAGTCGAGTTCAAAACACGGCTCCGCCTCGGCCCGATCCAAGACCTCGTACGCTGCCGCTCGGGCTGAGGGGACCGAGCCTTGGGTTGCCGCCTTCTCCAGCGCCGCCGAAAGACTTCGCGCCACGGCACGTTCGCTGGCGGAGAGGAAGATGTTGCGGCTGGACAATGCCAGCCCATCGGGCTCCCGGACAATAGGAGCGCCGACGATCTCAACCGCGAGGTTCAAGTCGATCATCATTCGCTGGATGCAGGCAAGTTGCTGTGCGTCCTTCTCGCCGAAGACGGCGACCTGCGGTCGGACGATGTTGAACAACTTCAGCACAACGGTGAGCACTCCGTTGAAGTGACCGGGCCGGGAGTTTCCCTCGAGGATGGAACCAAGGTTGCCGGCGTGCACAGTGACCTGGCGCCCCGCGGGGTAGAGGTCGCTAACGGTCGGGACGAGGACGATGTCGACCCCGTCGGCTTCGCAGATCTGGAGATCATCTTCCAGAGGCCGCGGGTACCGGGCGTAGTCCTCGCCAGGACCGAACTGCAGCGGGTTGACGAAGATGCTGACCACAAGCACCTCGCCACGTGTCTTGGCCAACTTGATGAGGGAGCGATGCCCCTCGTGCAAGGCGCCCATTGTGGGCACGTAGGCGATCCGTGGGGCAGCGGGCCCTTCCAGCGCGCTGTGGAGTGCGGCGTACTCGGCAGTGCTATGAGCGATCTTCATGACCTTGCCTCTGAACTAGGAATCGTCGACGCGAATGTGTGCTGCTCACTTGGGAAGGTACCGCTCCTGACATCCTCGACATACGCGGCGGCTGCGTCGCCGATGATCGTGGCCAGGTTGGCGTACTGCTTGACAAAGCGCTGCATCCTGCCGCGCCGGAGCCCGGCCATGTCCTGCCAGACGAGGACCTGCGCGTCACAGTCCGGGCCGGCACCGATGCCGACAGTGGGGATGTCGAGCTCAGCGGTCACCTGACGCGCCAGGTCACCAGGGACCATCTCCATGACCACGGCGAAGGCACCCGCCTCCGCCACAGCGTGTGCGTCGGTGAGCAGTCGTACCGCGTCATCGCCGCGGCCCTGCACTCGGTAACCGCCCAGCTGGTGCTCGCTCTGAGGGGTGAAGCCGATGTGTCCCATGACCGGGATGCCAGCATCAGCGACCTTGCGGATCTGCTCAGCCACCCGTACGCCACCCTCGAACTTCACGGCGTGGCAGCCGCCCTCCTTCATAAAGCGGATCGAGGTCTCCAATGCCTGCGAGGGCCCATCCTCGTACGAGCCGAAGGGCAGGTCGGCGATGACGAAGGCTCGCTTGGTGGACTTCACCACGGCGCGCACCAATGGCAGGAGCTCCTCCACAGTGACCGGCAGCGTGGTCTCGTAGGCGTAGACATTGTTGGCTGCGGAGTCTCCGACCAGCAGCGCCCAGACGCCGGCCTCGTCGAACAGCTCGGCGGTGTACTGGTCGTAGCTGGTCAGCATGGCCCAACGTTCGTGTTGACGCTTAGCGGTATAGAAGTCGGTGATGCGGATCCTGCGCACCGGGGGAGGACCGGTTTCGGTCACTGCTGGAGCCTCACTCTGGAGAACTTAACGCATGACTCAGCATGGCGGGCCACGTCCCGGACAAGCTCGGCGCTTGAACGTCAGAGTCGGGAAAGAACCAGCGATGATCGGGTACGAGAGACGCCCGGATGGTTGCGGATGATCCCGAGCACCTTCTCAAAGTGACCCGCGTCGGCAGCCCGGACGCGGAGGATTCCGTCTGCATCGCCGGTGACTGTGTACGCCTCGGCAACCTCTGGGATCGTGCGCACCATCTCCCGCATGCGGTCAGGCGGGACTCGACCCTCGCAATAGACCTCGACAAAGGCCTCGATCGTCCAGCCCAGCGCTGCAGGCTCGATGTCGGCGGTGAAGCGTCGAATCGCACCACCCTGACGGAGCCGATCAACGCGTCGTTTGGTGGCCGCTGTGGACAGCCCGATGTGATGCCCGAGCATGGCAAAGCTCTCGCGACCATGGTCGGTCAGCCGCGCAAGGATCTTGTGATCTATTTCGTCAAGACGCAATACAATCTCCTGCTTTCATCGATCACACTATCTGACTTGCGCTCGCTCGGCCCCTACGCTTCAAGGGTGACAAGCACAGTGCTGAAGCGCGCCGGACACCCCGTTCGACACGCGAAGCTTCGGCATTATCTGATGTGCCCGCCGACGTACTTCGACGTGACCTATGCGATCAACCCCTGGATGGATCCGAGCGGACATGTGGACCGTGACCTGACCGTCCGGCAGTGGTCGGGGCTCGTTGACGCCTACCGCTCAACGGGCCATCGAGTGGACCTTCTGGAGCCGCGGGCCGACTTGCCCGACATGGTCTATGCCGCAAACGGGGCCACCGTGGTGGATGGCCGTACGCTGCCGGCTCGATTCGCCAATCCCGAGCGCGATGGGGAGGCCGCCGTCCACACGGCGTGGCATCAACGCAACGGCGCCTGGTACGGCGGCGGAGACGTGCAGCCGGCAATTGCGATCAACGAGGCCGAGGGCGATTTCGCCGTGCTGTCGAGGAGAATCCTGGCCGGTTGCGGCTTCCGGACAACGCTCGAGGCTCATCGCGAGCTTGCCACGCTGACGGGTCGTGAGGTGCTCAGCCTCGAGCTGGTCGACCCGCGGCTCTTTCACCTCGATCTTGCGCTGGCCGTGCTGGACGACGAGCGCGATCACATTGCCTACTACCCCGAGGCGTTCAGCACGGAGAGCCGTCGGCTGCTGGGTCAAATGTTCCCGGATGCTCTCATTGCTACCGAGCTCGACGCGTACGCCTTCGGACTCAACTCGGTCAGCGACGGGTTGCATGTCTTCATCCCCGCGGGCGCACGCCAGCTGCGCGAATTGCTCGCCGCTGCGGGCTACTGGCCGATCTCAGTTGATCTCAGCGAGCTGATCAAAGGCGGTGGCAGCGTGAAGTGTTGCACCCAAGAGATCAGGCCTGCGCGCATTGCACAACTAGTCCCATCCCAACTCCTCGCAGGAGCATCATCGTGATCACAACCGACCACATCCTTACCCAAGCCAGCCAGTTGCTGCAGCTCGAGGATGAACACGTCGCTCACAACTACCACCCACTGGATGTGGTGATATCAAGCGGGTCGGGCGCACTGCTCACCGATAGCGATGGTGAGCAGTATCTGGATTTCCTCGCGGCCTATTCGGCCGCGAACTTCGGGCACTGTCACCCGGCACTGGTCGCAGCTGCCACAGAGCAGCTCAAGCGACTCACCCTGACGTCGCGAGCGTTCCACCACGATCAGCTGGCTCCCTTTGCCGAAGGGCTAGCGGGGTTGATCGGCAAGGACATGGTGCTGCCGATGAACAGTGGTGCCGAAGCGGTGGAGTCTGCGATCAAGGTCGCACGCAAATGGGGTTACGAAGTCAAGGGCGTGCCGGATGGGCGGGCAGTGATCATCGTCGCGACTGGTAACTTTCATGGTCGTACCACCACGATCATCGGCTTCTCCGATGATCCGCTGGCGCATGATCATTTCGGGCCGTACACTCCGGGTTTCGTCGCTGTCCCGTACGGTGATCTTGAAGCGCTCCGCAACGCGATCACCGATGATGTCGTCGCGGTTCTCCTTGAGCCGATCCAGGGTGAGTCGGGCGTACGGATCCCACCAGCGGGCTATCTGGCCGGAGTGCGGGAGCTGTCCAGCCAGCATCGGATGCTGTTCATCGCCGACGAGATCCAGTCGGGGTTGGGACGTACCGGCCGCACCCTTGCCATGGAGCATGAGAAGGTCACGGCTGATGTCTACCTGCTGGGTAAGGCGCTGGGCGGTGGCATCGTGCCGCTGTCCGCGGTAGTTGCTGATCATGACGTGCTTGGTGTCCTGAAGCCTGGCCAGCATGGCAGCACCTTCGGTGGCAACGCGCTCGCCTGCGCTATCGGGCGGGCAGTAGTCCGACTGCTGGAGACCGGCTACTACCAGGAGCGGGCAACCAGGCTCGGCGTTCAGCTGCGGGACCGGCTGGATGGCATGGTCGGTCGCGGCGTGCTCGCGTTCCGAGCGCGCGGCTTGTGGGCCGGGGTTGACATTGATCCTCGTCTCGGCACCGGTCGTGACGTCTGCGAGGCGCTGGCCCGGCGGCATGTGCTGGCCAAGGACACTCACGGCTCGACGATCCGCCTGGCCCCGCCTCTTGTGATCACTGAAGCCGAGCTCGACCACGGGCTCGACCAACTCGAGCTGACGTTAGCTGATCTGAGTTAGTTCTGACGCTCGCAGCTGTCTTCTTGAGCTGCTCGCGCATCGCGCTTGGGATCCGCCGCGCGATTTCCGACGCTCGCAGCTAGTCACCTGCGCAGTCGGTCAGGATAGGGGCATGACCGCACAGGATCCGGACGAGGACGCGCGTCGAAGGTCGGGGGAAGCCCTCGAGGAAGACGACCCGACCGGGTGGTTCGAGCGTCTTTACGCCGACGCGGCTCGAGGGCAGGCGACGGTGCCCTGGGACCGCCAGGCACCCCACCCGCTGCTGGTCGAGTGGATCGAGCAGCACCCGGCCGGCTCGGCGTGCCGCACCCTGGTGGTGGGCTCGGGGCTCGGCGACGATGCGGCGTTCTTAGCGGCGCAGGGATATCGCGTCATCGCCTTCGACATCTCGAAATCCGCGATCGAGTCCGCGCGGCGCCGTTTCCCGACCAGCCCGGTGGACTTCCGGGTTGCCGATCTAATGAATCCGCCGGCCGAGTGGCGGCAGCGTTTCGATCTTGTGGTGGAGACCTACACCACGCAGGCCCTCCCGGTGCGGCTGCGCCCAACCGTCGCCCGCCATATCGGCCGCTTCGTGGCACCGGCGGGCAAGTTGCTGGTCCTCGCCGTCGCGCGCGACGTTGACGGACCGGTCGATGGGCCGCCGTGGCCACTCAGCCGCGCTGACATCGACTCATTCGCCGTAGAAGGTCTGGATATAGCGAGCCTGGAATTGGTCCGGGAGCCGCCCGGAATGCGTCACTGGCGAGCCGTCTTCACTCGCCCCTCGGACTTACGGTGATTGGTGGTCGAGACCTTAGGGTTGGCGGAAGGAATCCGCCGCAGCCTAAAGAGGAGGAGTTGACGTGGCCGGCATGACCGTGATCACCTTCGGCACATTCGACGTATTCCACGTCGGCCACGTGCGAGTGCTGAACCGGTCGGCGGCCCTTGGTAATCGGCTGGTGGTGGGGGTGTCATCGGACAAGCTCAACTTCGCCAAGAAGGGTCGCAATCCGGTGTTCAGTCAGGAAGAACGCCTCGAGATCGTTGGCAATTTCAAGGCTGTCGACGAGGTGTTCATCGAGGAGAGCCTGGAGCAGAAGCGGGAGTACGTGCTGGAGCACCAGGCCGACATCCTGGTCATGGGTGATGACTGGTCAGGCAAGTTCGACTACCTCAATGACATCTGTCAGGTGGTCTACCTACCGCGTACGCCCTCGGTTTCCACGACTGCGATCATCGAGCACATTGCCGGTAACTCCTGAGGCGTACGCTGCCCGAGGGACAAATGTGGCGGCCCACCGGTCTGACGAGGACAGATGGGCCAAGGGTCAGCATGACATGAGGGGGAGCTCGCAGGGTCAGCGGGCCCATTACATCAACCAGCTTGCAGGGGTGATGAACTGAGATGGCCGACGACAAAGACATGGACGTCAGCGACGACTCCGACCAGACGGACGGCCGCGACGAGTCTCTGAACGAACGGATGGATCGGAACTGGAACGAGATCCTGCAGGAGCTGCGGGTTACCCAGACCGGTACCCAGATCTTCACGGGGTTCCTGCTCACCATCGCGTTTCAGGCAAGGTTCAGCGAGCTGACCACCTTCCAGGTCCGGGTCTATCTCATCCTCGTCACGGCTGCTGTGTTGACTACCGCACTCGGATTGGCCCCGGTCAGCCTGCACCGCAGCTTGTTCCGCGAGGGCGCCAAGATGATCATCGTCCAAACAGCACACGTCATCCTGCGGATCATGCTCGTCGGCGTCGCGGTCATGTTGATCGGCACCGTGCTGTTGATCTTCGATCTTGTGGTCGACCGGCGCGCTGCGCTCGTCGTCGCTGGCGTGACGCTACTTGTCTTGATCATCCTTGCGGCGCTGCCAGTGGTCGTCCGGTCTGGTCGACGTGATCAAAAGTGACGCCAGTGCCGTGCCTCCTAAGTCTCTTTACGGTTCGCGCCGCCCAGGCACGCACCTCGCGGCGTTCTCCTCGGTCGACATACGACCCGGTATCCCTCCCTCGTCGGCCTTGCGATGCACGCACCTGAACGACGCCAACCGCAAAGGAACTTAGGAGGCACGACACTAGTGACCGAGGGTCACGAGGTGCGGCCCTCCTCGGGAACGGCCGCCTCGCGCGGTTCCAGCGGGAGCACGAGCCGGAACATAGCGCCGATGCCATGTGGGTCCTCGCAAGTCAGCTCACCTCCGTGTGCCCGGGCATAGCCGCGCGCGATCGCCAGACCCAGACCGGAGCCGCCGGCATCTCCTGCCCGACCATGATCAAGTCGTACCAGCCGCTGGAAGATCCGTTCTCGCTCGGATGGCGGGACGCCGGGCCCGGAGTCCCAGATTTCGGCGATCGCGAACCGCTCCTGCTCGCGTACCACCACGTGCACCTTGCCCTGGGGTCCGCCCGCCCGCATGGCGTTGTCGATCACGTTGCGCAGGATGCTGCTGACCTTGGCGGCGTCGGCACGGGCGATAACGTCCGGTCCGCTCATTGTCACGGTCGCCTCAGGATGCAAGAGCCGCACCCGATCGATCTCGCTCTGCACCAGTGTCCGCAGCGAGATCGGAGCCAGATCAAGATCGATCCCGGCGTCTAGCCGGGCAGCAGTAAGCAGGTCGGAGATGAGAGCGCCGGCGCGCTCAGCCTCCCGCACCAGCAACGCCTGCAGATGCTGGCGCTCCTCACGAGTGAGCTGATCATCGTGGTGCAGCATCGTTTCGGCCGCGGCCTGAACGCCGGCGATCGGTGTCCGCAGCTCGTGCGCCGCATCTGCCAGAAATGCCCGAGTGCGTTCCTCCGCTTGTTGGGCCCGTGTCTCCGCGCCTTCGAGCTCGTCCAGCATTTCGTCGAACGCCTGCGCCGTCTGGCCGAGTTCGGTGTCGGTACGGGTCGGCGACAGCCGGTAGCCACGGTTGCCCTGGCTGATGGTCTTGGCGAGCGCAGCCATGGAGTCGAGCGGCCGCAAGGCGACCCGGACTGCGGCTGCGACGAGCACAGCGCTGACCCCTAGCGCGATCACTGCAGTGATCATCAGTACTCGGCGCAGGGTACGTCGCGCTGCTGAGACAAGTGCTGCGTCAACGGCCAGGGTGAGGCTCGCGCCATCTGCTCGCGTGGGAGCATTGAGCGTAATGGTGGTCGTTTTGATCGTGGCTCCGCTGGTGATCGGCGTGCCGAACTCAGCCCCGTTCCGCAACACCAGATAGGCCTGTACCCCGCCGGCTTGCACCCGGTTCACGATCTGTTGTGGCCCGGCCCCCGAGCGGGCCAATTGTCTTGCGAGCTGCGCCTGACCGGCGAGCAGGGCATCGAGGTTTCGATTGGACTGCGCGATGAAGATCGCGTTCACCGCGATGCTGAGCAGGATCAACATCACCGCGAGAACGATCATCACCGCAGCAGTGACGCGGAGCCTGAGCGAGACAGTACTCAGCCGGTTCTTGGCGACTGCCGCCGGACGCTCGCCTTCGATCACGCTGTCGTTCCGATGAGGTAGCCGCGCCCCCGTACGGTGTGCACGAGTCGCGAGCGGCCGCCCGCCTCGAGCTTGCGACGCAGTGAGGAGACGTGCACCTCGACCACGTTCTCGTCGAAACCGTCATAACCCCAGACTGCTGTCAGGATCTGGGTTTTGCTCACCACTCTGTCTCGATGCGCGGCCAGGTAGCCGAGCAGCCGTCGCTCGGTATCGGTCAGGTCGAGCGACTCCCCGCACCGCTGCACCAGTGTGGCGTCATCGTTGATCACGAGGTCGCCGATGGAGATCGAGCTGCCGCCGGGCCGACTGCGCCGGAGCACCGCGTGGATCCTCGCCACGAGCTCCGCCATGGCGAACGGCTTGATCAAATAGTCGTCGGCGCCGCCCGTCAGGCCCTGCAGCCGGTCGGTGAGGCTGTCCCGGGCCGTCAACATCAACACCGCCGCGGTGCTGGTGCGGCGTACCACCTGGAGCAACTCGAAGCCGTCGCGGCCGGGCAGCATCACATCCAAGATCACTAGGTCGGGCGCGAAGGATGGCAGGAATAGTTCAAGGTCGTCTCCGTCAGCTGCCGAGGCGAGTTCGAACCCCTGGGCGGATAACGCAGTGACGACGGGCACCCGAATGGCGTTGCTGTCTTCCACCACCAGGATTCGAGCCGCGGTCACAGGGTCATTTTGCACGGTGCTTGGGAGCACGCGAATGGCCGGAACTAATCTTTTCGGCATGGTGGCTGAGAAGGCGAAGCAAGTGGCGATTCTGGGTGCCGGCATGATCGGCGAAGTGCACCGACGGGCTGCGGTGCTGGCAGGGGCCGAGGTTCTCGGGGTGATGGCCTCCACTCCAGAGCGCTCCCGGGAAGTCGCCGAGGCCTGGGGAGTCGAACAGGCGTACAGCAGCATCTCCGAAGTCGCGGAGAGTGAAGCAGAGGTTGTGCACGTCTGTACGCCGAACGCCTCCCACGTTCCCTACGCGGTGGCTCTGATGGGGGCCGGCAAGCATGTGCTCTGCGAGAAGCCTCTCGGGGTCAGCCTGGCGGATGCGCGGCTCGCGGCCAAGGCTGCCGAGGATGCGGGTGTCGTCAACACGATCCCGTTCGCCTACCGGTTCCATCCGATGGTGCGCGAGATGCGAGCTCGGGCGGGGTCTGATGAGTTCGGCGGGATCAACCTGATTCACGGTAGTTATCTGCAGGACTGGCTACTCAATCCCAGGGCCACTAGCTGGCGGGTCGATCCCAAGGCCGGCGGACCGTCTCGCGCTTTTGGCGACATCGGCTCGCATTGGTGCGATCTCATGGAGTGGGTGACGGGTGACCGGATCGCCCGACTCGTCGCCACCACCTCTATCACCATCAAACAGCGCCCAGCCGCGACCGCCGCCACCTTTAGCGCAGTGGAGAGCGGCGCGCCGCTGGTAGACGTGCAGACCGAAGACAGCGCCTTGATCATGTTCCGTACGGCGAACGACGTCGCCGGTTCCGCGGTGATCAGCCAGCTCAGTGCCGGCCGCAAGAATCGCCTCTGGATCGAAGTGGACGGCATGTACCAGAGCGCAGTCTTCGATCAAGAGCTCGCCGAGCAGCTGTGGATTGGCCAGGAGGCGGGCTCTCAGCTGCTGGTGCGTGATCCCAACCAGGGCTCCGCCGAGCAGCGACGGCTCTCCAAGCTGCCCGCAGGTCATGCCCAGGGCTACGCCCAATGCTTCGAGAACTATGTCGCCGACTCCTACGCCGCAGTGGACGCCCATGACGGCACTGGGCAGGTCCCTGAGGGCCTGCCCACCTTCGCGGACGGAGCCCGGGCAGCAGAAATCTGCGACGCAATGCTGCGGTCAGCGGCGAGCGGAGAGTGGGTCAGCGTCGGAGAATGACGCGACACTAAGATCACGACCGACGAGATCGGCATTGCCGTCGTGGTGCAGGAGCGCATCGACGCAGAGGTGATTCACCCTGATCCCTGGAACGACAGCCGCTCCGGCGACTTCTTGTGGACCAATACCAACGTGGGTGAGGCCATTCCGGACGTCATGACACCGGCGACGTGGTCGATGGTGCAGGTGTTTCTGACCGACGCGATGGCGACCGCCTCCATCCCGCCGTACGTCGGCTACGGCCGGATCGGTGGGCGCATCTATCTCAACCTCAGCGTCTTGGTGACGTTGTCGGCCGCCGTCGGGGTCAATCAGCAGAGCTATCGCAGCCTGACCGAAGAGGTCTTCGGGAGGCTACCCGATGATCTTGAAATCCCGCGGGTCAAGGCACGCAGGCGAGAGATCATTCGTGCGGTGTTTCCGATGGCCTTGCATGTGATCGGTGAGGCCCGCCGCGACGCAAGACGGTTGGATGCCTACCTGGCCGAGCATCCGGCGCTGTGTGATCGCCGACGGGCCGACATCGCGGCGGTTGCCTCGCCGGTCGAGCTCGCGGACCTGTGGATCGAAGTCCTCAGTCCAGAGTTCCATCGCGTGAGCTGGATGCTGTCCGCGGCCACCCGCTCCAGTGGAGCTTCGTTCATCACCACCCGAAAGCGACTGCAGAGCCTAGTGGGCGACGCCGCGGCCAACGCGCTGACCGCTGGGTTAGGAGCGCAGGCTGGGCAGCTGGCGAGTCTCGGGCTGCTGGATGGCCTCGAGCAACTGGTCGCCGGCGAGATCGATCGTGAGACGTTCAATCGCCGCTACGGTCACCGCGGACCACATGAGTTTGAGATCTCACTGCCACGGTCTGGCGAGGATCCAGAGTGGATCGACATGCAGCTCGCCGCCCGCGCGACATCGGCGACAAGCTATCGGGACATGCTCGGAGTTCAGGAGCAGAAGCGCCACGACGCCTCGGTTGAGTTGGAGCAGCGCCACCCGGTCCATGCCAGGATTCTGAGGCACCAACTGCGGGTTTGGGCCAAGATCTCTCGAGACCGGGAGCGGGCTCGGTCGGAAGTGATCAGATACTTCTGGGTGCTGCGCGGGTACGCCCTTCGGGCCGGGGAACTCACCGGGTTGGGCGATGACATCTTCTTTCTCGACAAGACCGAGATCGTACGCGTGCTGCAGGGCGAGACGATCAGCTCGACCTTGATCAACGGTCGTCGTGCCGCGTACCAGGCTTACTCGGTGCTGCCGAAGTACCCAGCGCTGATCCGCGGCACTTTCAACCCCTTCGCATGGGCGGCTGATCCTCACCGGAGATCGGACATCTTCATCGAGGGGAGCGTCAGCGAAGGCAGGGTGAGCGAGGGCGGGTGAGCGAGGGCAGGGTCGCGATACGCGGTTTCCCAGGATCGGCAGGAGTCGTCGAGGCGCCGGTGCGGGTGCTCGGCGATGTGGCGGACGGGGCCGAACTGCAGCCCGGGGAGGTGCTGGTCACCACCGTTACCAACGTTGGCTGGACGCCACTGTTTCCGCGCGCCGCGGCGGTGATCACCGACGTCGGCGCGCCGCTCTCGCACGCCGCGATCGTGGCGCGCGAGCTCGGCATTCCGGCGGTCGTGGGCTGCGGCAACGCCACCATGCGGCTCAAGACAGGTGATCGGGTACGGGTAGACGGTACGGCCGGAACCGTCGAGGTGCTGATGTGACAGACCTGTGCCAGCCGGTCCAGCAGGTGGCGCCACGGCTGCTGGGCGCGGTGATACGGCACGGACCGGTTGCGGTCCGGCTGAGCGAACTGGAGGCGTACGACGGCGCCACGGATCCCGCTTCGCATGCCTATCGCGGCCTTACCGCGCGCAATGCGGTGATGTTCGGTCCTCCTGGCCACCTCTACCTCTACTTCACCTACGGGATGCACTGGGCCGGGAACATCAGCTGCGGGCCGGAGGGGCTCGGCTGCGGAGTGTTGATGCGGGCCGGTGAGGTGGTCGAGGGCCTCGAAGTCGCCAGGTCGCGACGGGGACGGTCAACCGACCGTGATCTTGCTCGCGGTCCGGGCCGGCTCTGCCAGGCACTTGGTCTGCACGCTGAGTACAAGGGCTGCGACCTGCTTGGCGACGGACCGGTGACGCTTGAGATTCCAACAAGCGAAGCGGAGATGATCATGGTTGGGCCACGGGTCGGCGTTTCGGTTGAGGCGGATCGGCCCTGGAGATTCTGGATTGGCGACAACCCTTTCGTGTCGGATTACAAGCGCAGCCCGCGGGCGCCCCGGGCGGTGACCGGCGCACCGATCGCGCGACGGTGGGAGCCCTGAGTCAGGTTGCCGTTACGACGACGAGGCCGAACAAGGTAACGAAATGGTCGCTTTGGTCAGTGGCAGCACGCCTTCACCCGCCTGAGTCAGGCGATTCTGGGCCAAATCTCGTCTGCCAGGAGGAAAAAAGTCGGTCCAAACCTCGGGTCTGGCTGGGCAAACGTGATCTAAGTGTTTAGACTCCTCCGGGAGATAACGCTTTGGTCTCATTTTTATCGGGGGAGTGAGAACGCGTGTCCAGACCGCGCCCACGAAGGGCGATGCGGCCGCCTCTGGCGGTACGGGTAGCACGAATGGCGATTCCGACAGTCGTGATAACGGCGTTGGGCGTGGGTGTAGCTGCTGCTGTTCTGCCGGGCGAGGAGCCAAAGGTCGCATATCCAGCGCCGGCCTCAACGGCATCGGTCGAGTCGTCTCCGAGCGAGACGAGTGAACGATCCCAGCAGCCCAGCCGGCTCAACAGCCGAAAGCCACTCAACATCGCCTCGGTGCCGAAGCCCAAGAGTTCCAGCTCAGAGACGATGACTCCGACCCTGTCCCTCAAGGTGGTCGATACCAAGTACGCCACGACAGAGCTGAACGTTCGGACCCAGGCGAGCGCTGATTCATCGGTGGTGGCGGTCGTAAAGAAGGGAACCAAGCTTTCGGTCACCAAAACCATCATCGACGGATTCCGGTATGTCTCCTACCACGGCAAAGGTCGCTGGGTGAAGAACCAGTACCTCACCGACACAAAGCCAAAGTCCACCACGTCGAGCAGCGGTAGCGGCGGTATATCTCAAGCCCCTGCCCGGGAGGGTCCTCTGTCGAGTCCGGGCTCACGCCAGACGCGATCCGGGTCCATCGTGCCGTCTGTCATCGCTACCCCCAGTTCACAAGCTTCCTCGGTCTCCGGTCTTCGAGCGGTTACCACGGAGAGGGTCGGGCTCTGGACTGCATGATCTCCGACTCGACGGTCGGGTGGGACGCTGCGAGGTGGCTCCGGGCCAATGCCAAGAGCCTGGGAGTGATGGAGGTCATCTACCAGCAGCAGATCTGGACGGTGCAGCGCAGCTCCGACGGCTGGCGTTCGATGGAGGACCGAGGCTCGCCGACGGCCAACCACATGGACCACGTGCACGTGTCGGTCTACGGCAACAGCGGCACCGCCTAGTCGGTGAGGTAGGGGCCGGAATATAACGGCTTGTGTCACCGTACGGCCGCAGCTTGTGAACCCTCGGAGCCGGACTTAGTGTTATTTCATGGCGGTGGACTTGTACCAAGTGATTCTTGGTGGTATTGCAGTCGCCATCATGGTGCTCGTCCCAATTCTGAGTGTGCTTTTCTATGATCTGCTGGTCGGTAGGTGGGATGAGGGCATCGGACGGTGGCGAGAGCGGCGCTCCTCAGCGGCCGAGCATCGGCGGGCCGTACGTGAACTGCGTCACCAGCAAGGTGTACCGATCGAGCAGCTTGCCGCTGACCTGCGGCGGTTGCGGGCGATTCTCGGTACCGACGCCCATCGTTCCGCCGCCCACCAGATGGGCAACCGGCTCGCGTACGACAAACTGCTCATGCAGGTGTGCGAGATGCTCGAGATCGAACATGATCTGGAGCGCGACTCCATTGGCTTCGAACGCGACATCGAAAGGATTCGGGTCGAAGCGGAGTTGGAGCGTGCCGGACTGATCTTGAGCGATCGGCGGTTCGGTCAAGCAGCCTAAGCCACCACACCTGGCGTGACTGCGGCTGGGATCACGCAGCGGCCGCGAGTCCTTCCGCGACATTGTGGCCCAGC
>CAVRQV010000007.1:0-69984 GCA_963723475.1 uncultured Actinomycetota bacterium | reverse complement strand
GGACGGCAGCGCCGACTGCAACCGCGCCACATTAACGCGAACCTCGGTGACTAGCAGAGGACGTTCCCGGCCGTGCATGGATCTGTGCGGACGCCATGCCCGCGGCCTTTAGTCCGCGGTCGCGGATCGCGGCTCGGCTAAACGCATCGCAGCGCCGATGCGGACGGCGGATTTGCCGACGAGCGATGCGACTGCAGCCTGGGTGACCGCGGTGGGAAGGAGATCGCTTGAGCGCCGACGGGCCCACGGAGTCCCCTCTGCAACAAATTTCTCCAGAGAGTGACCGCCAGCAACGGTTGCCCACCTTTGGAAGTCTGCAGGGGTTTGCAGCGGCACCGGTTATCCACAGGCTCGGCGTGAACCAGCCACCTGTCCGTCCGGCGTGGCTAGATAGGAGCTGTCCAGTGCCTGAGAAGGAAAGGTTCGATCGCTGCTTCGACCGGCGGACCACCGACGCATCCGGATGAGAAAGGAAGATGATCATGGGCAAGAAATCGATCGAGCGGCTGATGACTCTGCCAGAGTTGTCCGAGATGCTCGGTGTTCCGATCGAAACGCTGTATGGGTGGCGACACCGAGGCGAAGGACCGGTCGGGTATCGGATCGGCCGTCACGTCCGCTACCGCCGCGCGGCAGTTGAGGAATGGCTGGAGACGCAAGCCGACCGTCGCGACCAGATGGGTTGGTAAGACCGTGGCGTACATCGAACGCCGCCAGCTTGAGCAGCGAGACAAGTCCGGGCGCACGAGATCGGTCGTCCGCTACAAGGTGCGCTACCGCGACGCAGCCGGCAAACCGCACAGCGAGACAAAGCGGCGCCTGGTCGACGCGGAACGCCGAAAAGCTGAGATCGAGCTCGACGTCGGCAACGGACTATGGCGCGATCCCCGTCGCGGTGAGATCCGACTTGAGAAGTGGGCCGCCGACTGGATCCAGACCCGGCACGACCTCAGGCTGACCACCCGCACGCGACTCGAGATCACGCTGAAGGTCCAGGTGTTGCCCAGGTTCGGCAGCACCCCACTGGTCAGAATCACCAACGCTGCCGTACGCAGTTGGGTAGCTGAGATGCTCGCCGCCGGCCTCTCCCCCTCGACTATCCGCAAAGCCGTCTTCGCGCTTCGCCAATGTCTCGACGCAGCGATCGCGGACAACCGAATCGCGATCAACCCAGCGATCAGCGTGCCGCTACCTTCGGAACCACTCAAACCGCCGCGATTCCTTTCCCAGTCCGAAGTGGAGCAGCTGGTCGACGCCATGCCCGACCAGTACAAGGCCATGGTGTTGTCTGGTGCTTTTGCTGGCCTGCGCTGGGGTGAGGCGGCCGGCCTGACCAGGGCCAGCATCGACGTCTTGCGGTCTCGTATCACAATCACCAGCACAGCGGTTGAGGTGCGCGGTCACGTGACCCTCGGTAACGAGCCGAAGACCTCCCGCTCCAAGCGCACCGTCCCGGTAGCCCGTTCGGTGATGCGTCGACTGGAGAAGCACCTCGCGAACTTCGTCGGTCCGGAGCCCGACGCGTTGGTCTTCACGGCCCCGCGGGGCGGCCCCTTGCCACGCAGCCTGTTCAGTCGACGGGTCTGGAGGCCGGCCGTCATCCGTGCCGGGATCCCCAGCATCACCTTCCACGGCCTGCGGCACAGCTTTGTGGCAATCCTGGTCGCGGCTGGCTGTAACGTCCGGGAGGTTTCGGAGTGGGCCGGCCACAACAGCGTCGCTTTCACGCTGACCCGCTACGGCGGCCTCTTCGAGGATGGTTCGGAGGCGGCGGTGGACCGTCTGGACACGCTGCTGGGAGGCGGCTCGAAGGACTCAGACAACGTACTTCAGATGGACACGCGGAAACTGAGGTGAGTCCCGAAAGAGTCCCCGAGCCGATTCTTACGGCTAGGCCGGATCGACATAAGCACTCCGAAGAAGCATTTAGGCTAGTCAGAGGCATCTTGCGAGGGTGGGCCTAAGTGGACTTGAACCACTGACCTCTGCCTTATCAGGGCAGCGCTCTAACCGACTGAGCTATAGGCCCGCATGGTGGTGAAGCGCCCGTATGGGCACAAACCGAAAGGCTATCCGATCCCCAGCGACCCCCAAAATCTGTTCCGGCGTACGCGATCAAGGGCATCCATACCCTGCTCAGCATAGGTTCCACACGCCTTCACACGTTGCAACATGTGCAAACCGACCGCAACGCACGTGAACGCAGGCAACCGCAGACTGGCCGTGGAAGATCAGTCCTCGGCGAGGGTGATCTCGAGGCCGCCGAGCATGGTGGCGGCAAGGTTGTATAGGAACGAACCCAGTGTTGCCAGCGCGGTGAAGATCACTACGTCCACGCAGGCGATCAGGGCCGTCACGCCCATCACCTTCTGGGTGTCGATGTACTCCTCGATCCGGAACGGCGTGGTGTCGCCGGGTGTCGAGACCACACTACGGATGATCTCGTTGATCGAGTCGAAGAGCTGCGAGGTGCTGAGCACCGTCCAGACCGAGTACACGGCGGCGACGAGCATGATGCCAGCGGCAATCGAGAAGAGGAACGACGTCTTCATCACCGACCACGGATCGAGCCGCGACAAACGCAGCCTCGCCTTGCGAGTCCGACGAGCCAGGCCCACCTTGGGCTTCGCCGCGAGATGGGGATCAAGCGCGGCCCCTTCGGCACCTGCGTCGACCCGCTGGTTTCTTACTGTGTCCGTCTCCTGGCCCGGTGCCGGGATTACGCCCGGAGGAACAGGCTGCGACGGTGCCCGGTATCCGCATGGCAGGACCAGCCGGTACGGCGGGCATGCGGGCTTGGGGTCCGGAAGGAGGGGCGACCGGCGAACCAGGCGCACTGCCCTGGACCGCGGGCGTACGGCCGGGAGGCTCGCCCGGGCGGACCGGTCCCTGTGGCATGCCAGGCTGACCAGTCGGTGGCTGCGGGCGGACCTGGGTCGTGGCTGCGGCCGCCGCACCCGCAGCTGCTGCGGCGCCTGGACCAATGGGAGCACCAGGCTGAGCTCCCGGACGGGCCCCGGGCTGAGTCACCGGGCTGGGCTCCAGGCGTCGGGCGCGACCGCACAGGCGCGCCACCCTGCTGCCCGCCCGGAGCGATCGGACCTGCCGGCGAATCGGGGCAGTCGTCCCACCAGGTGTGGTGGGCGCTGGCTGCGTCACAGGAGCCGGAGGCTGCTGTGCAGGCGGAGCGGCCACGTTGCCCTCAGGCGGCTCGGCCCTCCTGCCAAACCCCAGCCGCGTCAACAGGCCCTGTTTAGGTGCTGGTGGCGGCGGCGGATCCCATACGGGTACGACACCAGTCGGTGCATTGGGAGCCCGTGGGGTCGGCGGCGCTGGAGGACGCGGCTGCGGCTGAGCGGCGGCGCTCGCGGCTTGACCCCCGGTCTGCGGTTGCGGTCGTGGTTGGGCCGGCGGCGACTGCACTTGCCGCGGCTGAGTAGTCGGTGACGGAGCCTGGCTCTGTTGCGTTGGCGGCGGGGGGGGTGGCGGCGGTGCCTGCTTCTGCGGACTCTGCTGCGCCGGTTGCTGTTTCTGGTGGAGCGGCTGAGTGCTCGGAGACGCACTCGAATGAGCACCGGAGGTCGGCTGCGGACGGACGGCGGTCCCAGGTGAATGCGGCGAGGTGCCTCCACCAGCCGCTCCAGCGCGAGCAGCTGCTGCACCCGCACGGGTAGTCGCTAGCTGCTCTTCACGGGGTTCTTTGCTCTGGCCGTTCGAACTCTCTTGGCCCTGAGCATTCGGTGCCGGCGCATCTTGACGCGCCTCCCCACTCACCTCGACGCGATTGGGGGAGCTGGCACCTCTCGGAGTCTGGGCGTCGGGCTGTTCCGCATTGCCATCACTCACTGTCATCCTCCTGGACCGCGTCTTCAGAAGCCCCGTCCGGGGTCACGGGCCACACTTCCGGTCCCGACCCGAGCGAGGAATCGTCCTCGACCACGCCCGAGGTCGAATTGGAATCATCACCCGCAGGAGCCTCGTCTGCAAGTCGTGCTGCTTCTGCAGTTGTTTCGGGGTTGAGAGCAATCACGACGACGGAGTCGTTCTCACCCACCCCGACGAACCTGACCCCCATCGTGTCACGCCCCTTGACCGGAACCTCGGCAACAGCGCTGCGAGTGATCTGACCACTTGCCTTGATGGCGACGACTTCATCATTGTCGGTCACAACCAGCCCTCCGACCAAAGATCCGCGATCTTCGTTGAGTTTCATCGCCTTGATCCCCAGGCCGCCGCGACCCTGCTGGCGGTACTCAAAGACCTGGGTCCGCTTCGCGAAGCCGCCGTCGGTGACGGTGAACACGTAACGTTCGTCAGCGGCAACACCACTTCGGATGATCGACATCGACAGCAGCTCATCGCCTGGACGGAACCTCATTCCGGTCACTCCGGAGGTGGCACGACCCATCGGCCGGAGCTCGGAATCGTGTGCAGGGAAGCGAATCGACTGACCTTTCCGAGAGATCAACAACACCTCGTCGTCCGGACCGCCTAGTTCGGCACCGATCAGCTCGTCGTCCTCGTCACGGAAGTTGACCGCGATGATTCCGGCTTGGCGAGGTGAGTCGTATGCAGCCAAGGCCGACTTCTTCACCAGGCCGCGCTTGGTGGCCAGCAGCAGGTACGGCGCCGCGGAATAGTCCCGAATTGCCAGCACCTGCGCGATCTCTTCGTCCGGCATGAAGGACAGCAGGCCGGCGACATGCCCGCCGCGCGCGTCCCGGCCGGCCTCAGGCAGCTGCCAGACCTTGGCGCGATACACCCGGCCTTTGTTGGTGAAGAACAAGATCCAGCGGTGGTTGGTGGTGACGAAGAGATGCTCGACCTCATCGTCGGTGCGCAACGTTGCCCCGCGTACGCCTTTGCCGCCGCGCTTTTGCACCCGATAAAGATCAGTGTTGGTGCGCTTGGCGTAACCGCCTCGAGTAATCGTCACCACGACCTCAGAGTCGGGGATGAGGTCCTCGTTCGAAAGATCACCATCGGCGGCAATGATCTTGGTACGCCGCTCGTCCCCGTACTTCTCGACGATCTCAGCCAGCTCGTCGCTGATGATCTTGCGCTGCCGCTCCGGCTTGGCCAGGATGTCGATCAGATCGGCGATGATTCGCTCATATTCGGCCAGCTGGTCGATGATCCGTTGCCGTTCCAATGCAGCAAGCCTGCGCAGCTGCATGTCCAAGATCGCGTTGGCCTGCAGCTCGTCGATCTCCAGCAGGGTGATGAGGCCGGCCCGCGCGTCATCAGTGCTCGGGCTGCGCCGGATCAGCGCGATCACCTCGTCCAACGCGTCCAGTGCGATGACCAGCCCGCGGTAGATGTGCGCGCGAGCCTGGGCGTCATCCAGACGGTGCTGAGTGCGCCGTTGGATGACCTCAATCTGGTGGCCGATCCAGTAGCTGATGAACTGGTCCAGCCGGAGCGTACGCGGCACATCGTCGACCAACGCCAGCATGTTGCAGCCGAAGGTGTCCTGCAGCTGGGTGTGCTTGTAGAGGTTGTTCAACACCACCCGCGGCTGAGCGTCCCGCTTGAGCACGATCACCAGCCGCTGCCCGGTACGCGCCGAGGAGTCGTCGCGGATGTCGGCGATGCCATTGAGCTTGCCGGTGGTGACCAGCTCAGCGATCTTGAGCGCCAAGTTGTCGGGGTTGACCATGTGTGGCAGCTCGGTGACCACAAGCGAGGTGCGGCCGGCCCGGTCCTCTTCGATGTCGACGACAGCGCGCATGATCACCGAGCCGCGCCCGGTCCGATACGCGTCCTCGATGCCTCTGCGACCGACGATCAGTGCGCCATTCGGGAAGTCGGGGCCCTGGACGCGCTCGAGTGCCGCCTCCAGCAGCTGCTCGGGCCGAGCATCTGGATGCTCCAGCGACCACTGCACCGCCGCTGCGACCTCACGCAGGTTCTGGGCCGGGATGTTGGTCGCCATGCCCACGGCGATACCGGTGGACCCGTTGACCAGCAGGTTCGGGAAGCGGCTCGGCAGGACGACCGGCTCGGACTCCTTGCCGTCGTAGTTGGGCTTGAAATCCACCGCGTTCTCGGTGATGTCGCGCACCATCTCCATGGCCAGCGGCGCCATCTTGCACTCGGTGTAGCGCATTGCGGCGGCCTTGTCATTGCCCGGTGAGCCGAAGTTGCCCTGCCCGGAAACCAGCCGATAGCGCATCACCCACGGCTGCGCGAGCCGCACGAGGGTGTCGTAGATCGCGGTGTCGCCGTGGGGGTGGTACTGGCCCATGACCTCGCCGACCACGCGGGCGCACTTGTTCCAACCGCGATCCGGCCGGTAGCCGCCGTCGTACATCGCATAGAGGATCCGCCGGTGCACCGGCTTGAGCCCGTCACGAACATCCGGCAGTGCGCGGCCCACGATCACGCTCATGGCGTAATCGAGGTAGGACTTCTGGATCTCGTCCTGCAGATCCACCGGCTCCCGCCGATCAGTCATCGGCTCCCGGGGTAAGTCAGTCATGCGTTATCGCTTTCAGGTGCGGGCGAGGGAATTGAGTGCAACGCGAAGGATGCTGTGGTCCTGGGTTGACGCGAGGTCGGGGGAGCCGAGGTGCGCGGCGGGTTTGGATGGGCCTGGCGGGAGCACCGGAGCGTAGCGGAGGTGCGGATGGTTTCCCGCCGCGCGCCTCGGGCCACCGGCCGAGCATCAGATGTCAAGGAAGCGCACATCTTTCGCGTTGCGCTGGATGAATGAGCGGCGCTGCTCTACGTCTTCACCCATCAAGATCGAGAACATCTCGTCGGCCTGGGCGGCGTCGTCAAGGGTTACCTGCAGCAGGATGCGGTTGTCCGGATCCATGGTGGTATCCCACAGTTGATCAGGATTCATCTCGCCGAGACCCTTGTAGCGCTGGATCGCGTTCTCCTTCGGCAGCCGCTTGCCTTCCTCGGCCCCAAGGCGCAGCAGCGCGTCCCGCTCGGCATCGGTGTAGGCCAGCTCATGCGGCGCGTTGGTCCAGCCGATCCGGAACAGCGGTGGTTGGGCAAGGAAGACATGCCCGGCCTCGATCAACGGCCGCATGAAGCGGAACATCAACGTGAGCAGCAGCGTACGGATGTGTGCCCCGTCCACGTCGGCATCGGCCATCAAGATGATCTTGTGGTACCGGAGTTTGGCGATGTCGAAGTCCTCATGAACACCAGTGCCGAGCGCTGAGATGATCGCCTGCACCTCGGTGTTCTGCAGGATCCGATCGATCCGGGCCTTCTCAACGTTGAGGATCTTGCCGCGAATGGGCAAGATCGCCTGAATCCGCGGATCGCGACCACCCTTGGCCGACCCGCCGGCGGAGTCGCCCTCGACGATGAAGACCTCGCACTCCTCCGGATCGGTCGACTGGCAGTCCGACAGCTTGCCCGGCAGCCCACTGCGACCCAGCAATCCTTTGCGATCACGGGCCGCGTCGCGCGCCTTCCTGGCGGCGATGCGCGCGATGGCAGCCGCCTGACCCTTGCGGATGATCAACTTCCCCTCGCCGGGGTTCTTCTCGAACCAATCGCCGAGCTGGGTGTTGACCACGTGCTGGACGAATGACCGCGCCTCGGTGTTGCCGAGCTTGGTCTTGGTTTGACCCTCGAACTGTGGTTCGGCAAGCTTCACCGAGATGATCGCGGTGAGGCCCTCCCGAATGTCGTCCCCGGACAGCCGGTCCTCTGGCTTCTTGATCAGTCCCCAGTTCTCGCCCCATTTGTTGGCGGTGTTGGTGAGTGCCGCGCGGAAGCCCTCCTCATGGGTTCCACCCTCATGGGTGTTGATCGTGTTGGCAAAGGTGTGCACCGACTCGGTGTAGGAGTTGTTCCACTGCATGGCGACCTCAAGGCTGATGCCTCGGTCCGGGCGGTCGGCCTCGAAGGCGATCACCGAAGAGTGCACCGGCTCCTTGCTGCCGGTCAGGTATCGGACGTAGTCGATCAGGCCCTCGTCGTAGCGGAACGTGTCGGCGTACGCGTTGCCGTCCTCATCTGTGCGGTCGGGACGCTCGTCGACGATGGTGATCGTCAGGCCCTTGTTGAGGAACGCCATTTCCCGGCACCGTGCCGCGAGCGTGTCGTAGGTGTAGTGCGTCGTCTCGAAGATGTCCGGACTGGGGTAGAAGGTGACCGTGGTGCCCGTCTCCTCGCTGGGCTCCAGTCGCTGCAGCGGCCCATCCGGCTCACCGAGGGAGAAGCTTTGCGTCCACCGGTAGCCGTCGCGTTTGACTTCGGCGACCAGCCGGGCCGACAACGCATTGACCACCGAAACCCCGACACCATGCAGGCCGCCGGAGACCTTGTAACCGCCGTCACCGAACTTGCCGCCCGCATGCAGCACCGTCAGAGCCAGGGTGATGGCCGGGATCTTCTCCTTCGGATGCTCCTTGACCGGGATGCCGCGACCGTTGTCGATTACCTGGATCCCACCCTCGGGCAGGATGCGGACGACGATCAGGTCGCAGTATCCGGCCAAGGCCTCGTCGACGGCGTTGTCCACCACCTCGTAAACCAGGTGGTGCAGGCCGCGCTCCCCTGTGGAGCCGATGTACATCCCTGGCCGCTTCCGTACTGCCTCCAGGCCTTCGAGGACGGTAATCGACTCCGAGTCGTAGGCACCCGGCTCGATGTGGTTGATGACACCGTTTGCCGCCGGGTGGGGCCTCGAGTTCACGATGCTGGGCTCGGGTTGGGTCGGGTTAACGTCGTCGGGCTGGTCGAAATGCGGCACCGGCTAGGGGCTCCTGTCAGACGTGCGCCGCCCGGACTTCACCTCGTGAAAAGGTGAGGCAGGCGGCACGCCAAGGCTCTGGTTCTGAAGGTTCTTGATAGTCACGTCGACGGATTCGATGGCCCTTTCTGAGCGGCCGTACGAGGCGTTCAACCCGCCCTTGCGACCCTGTCTAGTTTACCGCGCTGGCATAACGAATTGGGGCGTTCCAGCGGACCTCCGCCAGCATAAAAGTGCGCCTGGCAAGGTCTGCGTGGCCAATTTGCGGCTGTGCGGGCCACCCGATGAGTCCCGGTACACGCCCTCCACCGCCCGCCTCTCAAAATCTGCCACTGGTTTGCGCGACACGCCCTCAGGAGGCGATCCGCGGCGAACCAGCGTCAGTTCTTGAGGGATTCCTCAGCCGTAGGTGTCGCGAGGGCCGCGACCATCACGAACTGAGCGGCGACCTTTCTTCCAGGAGGGAGCGTCGGGACCGAGCACCCTGATCCGTGTGATGGTGCCGTCCCCCAATTGTTCGTTCAACATGGCCACCAGCTGAGGTGCCAGGTAACGCAACTGGGTGGCCCATGCGGTCGAGTCGGCGCGAACCGTCAGAACGGTGTCCGCATACCCCTCGGGAGACGAATGAGCTGCGTTGGAGGCGCCCACCAGCAGTCCCCAGCGCGCCAGCAAAGTGTGCACGTTGATCTCGGTGGTCCATCCTTTGCTCTCCACCAGTCGCTCGACCGCATCAGACAGCGGCTTCGGATCACGATCGTCGGCTCGAGCTCCGGAAACTTGAGGCCCAACGGGCCGCGGCGGCCTGCGGCGCTTGCGGCGCACCTGAGCACCGAGTGATCGGGCGACATTCTGCGCTAGCTCCAGGCCTGTTGGATCGTGCTCAACCTGGCCGTCGGGGGTGCCCCGGCCACGCTGTTCGTCAGGCATCGGGCACTACCTCACCATCAGCGACCCGGAAGCGGCGACCGGCCAGCAGCTCGGGAACATCAGCGCCCACAGCAGCGGTGACCAGGACCTGCTCCGCAACCCGCACTCCGGAAGCCAGTCGCTCCCGCCGCACGGAATCCAGCTCCGCGAACACATCATCAAGCACCAGGACCGGCTCGACACCATCGGCTTGCAGCAGATGGAAGCTGCCGAGCCGGAGGGCAAGGGCGAATGACCACGACTCACCGTGACTGGCGTAGCCCTTTGCTGGCAGCATCCCCAACGAAAGCGCAATGTCGTCGCGGTGTGGTCCCACCAGCGAGACTCCGCGCTGGATCTCCTCCGCCCGCCGCTCGGCCATCCCAGCGGCCAGCGCAGCGCTGAGGTTGGCTCGAAGGGCGCCGTGCACCGATCCATCGTCGGCCTGCTGGGGGACCTCAAGGTCTACCGACGCGCGATACTCAGCCGCAGCGTCGTTGTTGGTCGGTGCAATATCGGCGTACGCCTTGCTGACATGCGGCGCCAGGTCGGCGAGCGTCGTGAGCCGCGCCTCGAGCAACTCACCACCCGCCCGTGCGAGATGGGTGTCCCACACATCGAGGGTGGCAGAGGCGTCGCCCAGCGGCTGACCGTCCCGCAGCCGACCGCCGAGGGATTTGAGCAGCGTGTTGCGCTGCCGCAATACCCGCTCGTAGTCCGCGCGTACGCCGGCCATGCGCGGCCACCGCGCAACGATGAGGTCATCGATGAAGCGCCGCCGTTCACTGGGATCTCCCTTGACGATCGCGATGTCCACCGGCGAGAACACGACCGTGCGGACGACCCCAATGATTTCGCGAGCGTGGCGGAGCGGCGCGCGGTTGAGTCTTGCTCGGTTGGCCTTTCCAGGATTGATCTCGAGCTCCAGCGTCAGCTGGCGCGGATCGTCGAGACCGGCTTGCACCCTGGCTCGCACCACGGCACGTTCAGCACCTGACCGCACCAACGGAACGTCGGAAGCCACCCGATGCGAACTCATCGTGGAGAGATACTCGATCGCCTCGACCAGGTTGGTTTTCCCCTGACCGTTGGCCCCGACGAAGGTGGTCACTCCCGACTCGAGCGGTAGGTCGACCGACTCGTATGACCGAAAATCGATCAACTGAAGGTGGTCGACGTGCACCTTCGGAAGCCTATCTGTCCGACCGTTTTGTGGAGCTGCTCGCCTGAAGACACCAAGGCGTGCCTGCTGTGGAACGACCTGCCACGCTAACGTGGCGGGAACGACTCAGGCCAGGAGGACATGTCATGACGACGAAAAATGACTTCACCGAAGAGGAATGGATCCGGGTTCGGCGCGCCCCGTTCGTAGCCGGGATGGCGATCTCAATCGCCGACCCTGGCGGTCCTATAGAGATGACCAAAGAGTCAGTGGGGACCGTGAAGTCCGCGACGAATCCGCCCACCCGTGAGCAGCTGCTCACCGAGGTCGCTTTGGATCTGCAGTCGATGACCCAGCAGCGACAGAACCCGCTCGGCGACTTCAAGCCGCAGGCACCTCAACAAATCCAGGAGGAGCTGAAGGTGGTGACTGACCTCGTGAGCTCAAAGGCGAGCGCGGAAGAGGCAGCTGCATTTAAGCAATGGCTCCTCACGACTGCGCAGGCGGCTGCGGACGCTGCCAAGGAAGGCGGCTTCATGGGCTTCGGCGCGACACAGGTCAGTCAAGGCGAGCAAAACATGCTGGACCAGCTGCGCGCCACGATCGGCGCCTGACGAGACCAGCGACCGCTTAACTGCTCGGGTCGCCGACTTTGTCTGCCTTCTCGCCGCCCGCCTCGAGCTCGGAACCGGCCGGAAGCTCCTGGTGGCCGCCAAACTGTTGCCGCATCGCGGAGAGCACCTGGTTGGCGAAGTGGTCCTCGCCGCGGGAGGCGAAACGCTCGAAGAGCGAAGCCGCGAGCACCGGCGCCGGAACCCCGATGTCGACAGCGGCCTTCACTGTCCAGCGACCCTCGCCGGAGTCTGATACCCGTCCGGCCAGGCCATCCAGATTGGGGTTGGCCTGCAACGCTGCGGCCGTCAGATCAAGCAACCATGAGGAGACCACCGATCCGCGCCGCCACAGCTCGGCAACCTTGGCCGTGTCGATCTGGAACTGGTAAAACTCCGGCTCTTCCATCGGCGCCACCTCGGCCGAGTGCTCGCCGGCCTGGATTCCGACGTCGGCGTTGTTCAGGATATTGAGGCCCTCAGCGAAGGCGGCCATGATCCCGTACTCGATGCCGTTGTGAACCATCTTCACGAAATGGCCCGCACCAGACGATCCGCAGTGCAGATAACCCTGCTCCTCCGGCGCCAACTCACCGGTACGACCCGGCGTACGCGCGATATCGCCGACACCTGGGGCGATGGTCTTCAAAATCGGATCGATGACCTTGATCGCTTCATCGGAACCACCCACCATCAGGCAATAACCGCGTTCGAGGCCGAAGACGCCTCCGCTGGTACCGACGTCGACGTAATGAAGGCCCTGCTCCCGAAGCCTGCCAGCGCGCCGTACATCGTCGCGGTAGTTGGAGTTGCCGCCGTCAATGATGATGTCGCCCTGGTCGAGTAACCCAGCCAACTCGTCGACGGTCTTTCCCGTGATGCCAGCGGGGATCATCACCCAAACCGCACGCGGCCGCTCGAGCTTGTTGACAAATTCCTCCAGCGTGAAGCCGCCGGTCGCTCCCTCACCCTCGAGCTGTTTGATGGAATCGGGATTCACGTCGAAGACGACACATTCGTGCCCGTCGCGCATCAAACGGCGAACAATGTTCGCACCCATCCGGCCCAGACCGACCATTCCCAGCTGCATGGAAACCCCTTACGCTCGATGGTTTCGTCAACATAACAGAGGTTGATCAGCGCACGATAGAGCCGAGCCGAGCACCCTGGTTTTGCATCACGCATTGGGTGCAGAACCCCTGGATCCCGGTCATTTCGGCGTCATCGATGATGCGTATTCGGAGCGGTGACGTTGATTACCCCTCACGTCGGCAGCCTCATGAGCATGATCACGTGGCGATAGTCGGTGATCGGATCGCCATCGAGGGTGTCCAGGCCGGTGAGCTGGCAGGGTTTGCTCGGTGCGGTGAAACCGAAGTTCACGTACGGGGCGTCGAGGGCCCCGAGCCCATCGAGCAAGTAGGTCGGATTGAAGCCGACCGCGGTGACCGCTGGATCTCCACCACCCGGCTGGTCGACGGTTGCCTCTACGGCCTCCGATGCCTGAGCCTGGTCACCGGTCGCGGCCTCCAGCGTGACGAAACCCTCACCGACCAGCATGCGAAGTGAAGTGTTGCGCTCGGCGACCAGGGCAACACGCTTGGCGGCCGCAATCGCCTCGGCCGTGTTCACCCGAACATTCATTAGCGCAGCCGTGTTCATGATGTGGCGGACCTTCGGGAACTCCCCGTCCAAGAGCCGGGTCGTGGTTTGCCGCTCCCCCGCCGGACCGTGACCTTCGAACCCGATGATCCCGTCGCCGGCGCCACCATCGGACAGGCTCAACGTCACTTCCTCACCGGCAGTCATCGAGCGCGCGGTGTCATTCAGCACCCTCGCCGGGACCAGCGCAGTCGCCGAGATCTGGGTTGAGCTCGGATTCCAGGTCAGTTCCCGCAGCGCCATCCGGTAGCGGTCGGTGGCGAGAAGAGAAATGGTGTCGCCATCAATCTCCACCCGTACGCCGGTGAAAACCGGCAGCAGCTCATCTCGGCCAGCGGCGACCACGACCTGGGCAACAGCCTGGGCAAATGTGGCACTGGGTACCGTCCCGGTGGCCTCGGGCATCTTGGGCAAAGACGGGTAATCCGCGACCGGGAGGGTCTGCAGGGTGAATCGGGCGCTGCCGCAGATCAGCTCCATTCTGGTTTCGTCGGAGGTGATATCGACTGGTTTCGGCGGCAGGCTACGCGAGATGTCAGCCAGCAGCCGCCCGGAAACCAACGCAACACCCTCATCGGCGACTGCGGCCGTTACATGGATCTGCGCCGAGGTCTCGTAGTCGAAACTTGAAAACGTTACGCCTTCGGCGTCGGCACGTACCAGCAGGCCGGCCAGGATCGGCACGCTCGGGCGTAGCGGCAGGCTGCGTGCCGCCCATTGCACGGCCTCAGCCAAGACGTCACGCTCGAGTCGGATTTTCACGCTACCTCCTCTGTGACCTCAAATGATGAGGTCATCCGGCCCAGGACACCGGTGATGATACCGATGGCTTGCGGCCTGTGAGGGCGGCACGGCAAGGAGGCCGCACCCACGGTCCGCGTCGCTTCATTCGATTACTTGGTGCCCTTCTCGCCGGGCAACAGTTCACGCAGGTCGGCAGCGGCCGCCATCACTTCATCCTGCAGCGGCCCGCACTTCTCCATACCTACCGGAATCGGCCCTGTGAACAACGGACGGACCTCGAACACCAGATCCAGCACGCTCTCCCTGGTAGGAGTGCCGCGCCGCTCGTCCATCGCTTGGCCAGCCAGCCGGCTGTATTCGTTGACCCGCTCGCGCCACGCGGGATCGTTCGTCGTGTGATCGGCACGCATCTCAGCGGCGAGCGCGTCAAGCGCCCGTTCCAGCCTGAGCAGCTGCTCCTTGCGGCGGTCGAGATCCAGCGTGACCGGAACGTCGGTTGGTTCCTCCCGGCTGAACAGCTTGCGCAGAAAGCTCACCGGTTCCTCCTTCGTGGCGGCTTGCGCCTGGTGCTTTTCACAGGGCTCAGCCACGCTGACTTAGACCCTCTTCACCTTATGTATCTCATAGTCGTAGTCGTAGCTGATGTGGATGCTGTGGACAACGTGTCTTTCGCCCCGTCAGAGACGATTTGACGGGGCGCCGACCGCTGTGCAGAACAGAAAATCACACGGGGAGGATCTTGGGACGGGCTACCGGATGATCCCGCTCGTCCCCTGATCATCCCCAAGCGGTCAAGCCCAAGATCACCGTTGTCCACAATGTTTTCCCCACCTGTGTGGATGTCGCCAAATTCGTGCTAACGACGCTGCGCCGGCCGGTTGAAGATCGTTCAGAAGCTTGTGATCAAAGACGACATTCGAGAGCGGTCCTGAGGCGATGACTCGGCGCTTGTGATCAGAAACGAAAGGAGTTGGACTCAGCGGCCGGAAGCCTGCTGCTTGATCCGGTTCGTCAGCTCTGTTACCTGGTTGAAAACGCTGCGGCGTTCGGCCATGAGGGTACGGATCTTTCGATCAGCGTGCATTACTGTCGTGTGGTCCCGGCCACCGAACTGCTGCCCGATCTTGGGCAGCGACAGGTCGGTGAGTTCACGGCAGAGATACATCGCGATCTGACGTGCGGTCACCAGTACATGGGTCCGACTCTGGCCACACAGATCATCAATGGTGATGTCGAAGTATGACGCGGTCTGGGCCATGATCATCCCGGTAGTGATCTGTGCCTCGCCGCCCTCAGGAATCAGGTCTTTCAGCACGATCTCGGCCAACGCCAAATCGACCTGCTGGCGATTGAGGCTGGCAAACGCGGTCACCCGGATGAGTGCGCCTTCCAGCTCGCGGATGTTGGTCTGAATTCGGCTTGCGATGAATTCCAACACCTCCGGACCTGCCACCAGACGCTCCTGCGCCGCCTTCTTACGCAGGATCGCGATCCGGGTCTCCAGATCTGGGGGCTGCACGTCGGTAATCAATCCCCAGCCGAACCGGCTGCGCAGCCGCGGTTCCAGGTTCTCCAGCAGCTTCGGCGGACGGTCGGAGGTCATGACGATCTGCTTCTGCGCATTGTGCAGCGTATTAAAGGTATGGAAGAACTCTTCCTGGGTCTGTTCCTTGCCTTCCAGGAACTGGATGTCGTCGATCAGCAACACATCTACATCGCGATACCGGCGCCGGAAGTCCGCTCCCTTGTTCTGGCTGATCGCGTTGATGAAGTCATTGGTCAGTTCCTCAGTGGAGACATAACGAACCCGAACCCGATCGAAGTAGTTGCGCACATAGTGGCCGAGCGCATGCAGCAGGTGCGTCTTGCCGAGCCCGGAGTCCCCGTAGATGGTCAGCGGGTTGTACGACTTGCCAGGATTCTCTGCCACGGCGATCGCAGCGGCGTGGGCGAAGCGGTTCGAGCCGCCGATGACAAAGGTCTCGAAGGTGTACTTGGGATTGAGTCGCGAGTCACTCTCGCGACGCGACCGGAATCCCTCCAGATCCCGGTACGCGTCTCGATTTCGGTATCCAGGTTCGGTCTCGGAGACCTCCGGCCGAGCTGCCGGGGGCTGGGTGGCGCCTTCATCTGACAGGGCGCGCCTGGCGGCATACTCCTCGGCGCTGGGAAAACCTTCGGCCTGAAACTCCGGCGCAGCATAGTTGCCGGCACCGTAATCCTCGCGGGGTTCAGCGCGGTTGGCGCCTGGCTCTGAGAACTGTGCCGGGAGACCTTGCCCGAGTCCACTGTCATAAGTGGGCTCCTCCCCCAGTGATGCCTCGTCCGGTTTCAGCGACTCGTCGACGATCACGGCCAACTGGATGTTCCGGCCGAAATATCCGGAGAGCAGGCGCTCGATGTCAGAGCGGAAACGGTTCTCAAGCTGGTTGCGGGTGAAGGTGTTCGGCACGGCGACCATCAACATGTCGTGGTGCAGAGCAACCGGTTGACCCGTGGTCAGCCAGCGCCGCAAGCCCGGCGACGAGGAGGAGTAAAGATGGTCCCAGGCCAGACTCGTCGATTCGGCGGCGCTCTCTGAAGATTCGCTCACTCGTACTCCGCTGCTCTTCGTGCATCCGTCCTCGATCCAGATGCGCGAAGCAAGAATCTGATGTTGTCTGCACTTTCGCGATACGGCTTGCGTGCGTGGGGGACTACAACTTCTCTTGCATCCACATAGATATCCACAGACTGTGCACAAAAGCACCTGCGACCCGTCACACCTACCACGGTTCCCCCCGGCATCGAGGTTAACGAGTCAACGCTGCCAGCGGTGGTAGTTGCTTGAAACTGTGAGGCGAAGCGCGACGCTAGCAATCGCCGCGTGGCACCGCAAGCGAGTCGGGGATATTCGCCAAGATGTTCGGCGTGTCGACTGGACATCGGCGACCACTATTCCTCAATCCCCACGAGTTCGCGTCGGTTTGACCGGTTTGGCGCCGCCCCGTACCGTTAGAAGGTCGCTTACGCGACCGCTGCCACCTGCCCGTTCCGCCTGCGATGCGTGCCGCGTGAGCACCGTACCTGTTTGTCGAGCACCCCGAAGATGGTGGGAGTTTTCCCGTGAGCAAGCGCACATTTCAGCCGAGCAATCGGCGTCGCAGCCGCACCCATGGCTTTCGGCTGCGGATGCGGACCCGTGCCGGCCGTGCCATCATTTCCGCCCGGCGCCGCAAGGGCCGCGCCCGCCTGTCGGCTTGACCTCTGTGCCTGAGCGATTACGGTGTTGCCGCGATTATTGAGAATGCACAACTCGAAGGACTTCCGGCGGACGACTAGGCGCGGTCTTCGAGTGAGTCGGCCCACGCTGGTTGTCCATGCAGCGCACGTGTCTGATGATGTTGTTTCCGAGGCGATTGGTGTGGGGCGCTCCGGGCCGCGCATTGGGTTCGTTGTCAGTGGGGCGCTCGGAAACGCCGTCACTCGCAATCGCGTCAAGCGCCGGCTGCGGCATCTCGCTCGCGCACACGTAGCTGAAACCCCGGTTGGAATTGACCTCGTGGTACGGGCGTTGCCGCGGGCCACGACGGCTCCTGCGGAGGTGCCAGCAGATCTGGGATCCGCCTGGCATGAGGTGGTTTCTCGGCTGGCCAGACGGCGGTCTGAGAAGGACGGCGGTGCCTGATGAAGTACGTGCTGATTGGTCTGCTCAAGCTCTATCGGCTGTTGATCAGCCCGCTTTACGGGAACGTGTGCCGCTATTACCCGAGCTGTTCGGCGTACGCGCTTCGGGCGGTTGAGGTACACGGAGCCGCACGTGGCAGTTGGCTGGCAGCTCGACGCCTGCTGCGTTGCCACCCCTGGGCGCGGGGTGGGTATGACCCCGTACCGGGAACCCCTGAATTTGACGAAGAGATGCAGGATCAAGCGCGGCGGGCAGCAAGAATGGGTGAGAGCGCTGAGCTGGCGCCACAACGAGGTGTGAGTTGATGGAAATACTGATGCTGATTCCGCTGTCGATCTGGGATCCCTTTATCGCGTTCGGCAGCGCGATCATGCAGCCGCTCTACTGGGTGGTCTCAGGCATCCTCGTAGTGGCTCACGACATCTTTTCGCCGCTGCTGGGCAGCGACAGCGGCTGGACCTGGGTGCTGTCCATCATGTTCCTCACCGTGGTCATCCGGGTTGCCTTGATCCCGCTGTTCGTCAAGCAGATCAAGTCGTCTCGCAACATGCAGCTGCTGCAGCCGAAAGTGCGCGAGCTCCAGAAGAAGCACGGTCACGACCGGGAGAAGCTCGGTCAGGAGACCATGAAGCTTTACCGGGAGAACAACGCCAACCCACTGTCGTCCTGCCTGCCACTGCTGCTACAGATTCCGATCTTCCTGGCGCTGTTTCGAGTGCTCGACGGCGCCGCCCGTGACATCCCCCGCGGGCATTGGCTGAAGGTCAATCCGGACCTGCTGGACTCGCTCAACGAAGCCACGATCTTCGGCGCTCGCATCTCCGACACCTTCTTGAAGGTCGGCATCGCCGACGGCATCACCAGCGTGCACATCGTCACGTTGATACTGATCATCGCCATGACGGTCACCTTGTTCATTACCCAGCTGCAGCTGATGCGCAAGAACATGCCACCGGAAGCGCTGACGGGTCCCTTCGCGCAGCAGCAGAAGATCATGCTGTACGTCTTCCCGCTGGTTTTCGCGGTCGGCGGCATCAACTTCCCGGTCGGTGTGCTGATCTACTGGTTCACCTCCAACCTGTGGACCATGGGACAGCAGTTCTACGTGATCCGCCGCAACCCGGCACCTGGCACGCCCGCGTACGACGCCTGGGAGGCGCGACGCAAGTCAAAGGGCAAGGCTAACGTGGCTTTGGCGGCGGTCGCCGATCCTGAGCCGGCGCCCGAAACGGCCATACCTAATACGTCCAAGGTGGCTAGACAGCAGCCAAGAAAGCAAACACGATCACAGCGCAAACGCTGAAACCGCACATAGTACGGAGGGCATTAGGTGGCCGACGAGCCGCAAACTGAAACCGAGGCAGCCGTCGAGACGGATCAGACAGAGTCGCATCAGATAGGGCCTGAGTCGAGCGAGACGAGTCTCACTGAGCCCGAGTCGAGCGAAGCGGCGGAGAATCCTCTCGACTTCGAGGCGGAAATCGCCGCTGACTACCTCGAAGAGTTGCTCGACATTGCCGACCTGGACGGAGATATCGACACCTACATCGAGGGCGACCGGGCCCACGTGTCGGTCATCAGCGAGTCCACCGTGCTGGTCGGTGCCGACGGTGAGGTGCTCGACGCGCTCCAGGAGCTGACCCGGCTGGCAGTGATGACTGAGACAGGCGAACGCAGCCGGCTGATGCTGGATGTGGCCGGATATCGCGAGCGGCGACGTAAAGAGTTGATGGCGCTTGCCGCAGACGCCGTGGGCGAGGCCAAGGAATCAAATGAGCCGGTACCGCTGGCGCCCATGAATCCGTTCGAGCGCAAGGTCGTACACGATGCCGTCGCGGCGGCCGGGCTGACGAGTGAATCAGAAGGCGAAGAGCCAGACCGCCACGTGATCGTGCTGCCCGCTTGATTTGGTGATTGCTCGCTGGTGGCCCCTACGGGGTCCGGCGTAGTTCCATCGACATCACCACGTATGGACCGGCTGAGATCTCCTCGGTTGCCACCGCAGGCGGGATCACATTGTCCATCCGTAGCGACAGGACATCGGCCCCGGTTGCATCGAGCGTGATTTGCCAACCCCAGCCGTCGCCGTACTCGAGACCGACGCTGATCACACCCGTCTCGTCCCGGCTGCCTTCGCACACCTTGACGTCAGGGTGTTGATGCCAGGAGTCGCTCCACAGCGCCACGATCGCGTTGTCCCCGCCAGCGAGGCCGAATGCAAGCAGGCCGTCTTGGTCGCCGTCCTCGGGATGGGTCCAGGTGTAGCCGAATGTGGCAAGGCACCCGCCGGCCGCCAATGCGAGGGTGCCGGCTGCGGGAGCCTCGCTGAAAGGATCGCCTGGCATCAACCTGAAGCTGTTCGAGCCTTCCCATGATCCACGCGCTTGATCCGGAACCAGTCCATTCGACATGACACTCCCCTGAGCTGACCGACAATCGTTTGGAAGGCAGATGTTAGTCGGTCGGCACTTTCCTGATGGTGGAGAATGCCGCCATGACTGGACTGGAGCAACGCCGCATCCTCAAAACCGCGATTCCCGGGCCGCGCTCGTTGGAACTGATGGCGCGGAAGACCGATGCGGTAGCGAGAGGCATCGGGACGACCATGCCAGTCTTCGCTGTCGAAGCTGGGGGCGGTGTGGTCGTCGATGTCGACGGCAATAGCCTGATCGATTTCGGCTCTGGGATCGCGGTGACCACGATCGGGAACAGTGCACCTCGCGTGGTGGCGGCCGTGCGAGATCAGGTGGAGCTGTTCACCCACACCTGCTTCATGATCACTCCGTACGAGGGCTACGTCGCTGTTGCCGAGCAGCTCAACCAGCTCACCCCCGGCGACTATGAGAAGCGCAGCGTCCTGTTCAACTCCGGCGCGGAAGCGGTCGAAAACTCGGTGAAGATCGCTCGGGCCTACACCAAGAAGCAGGCAGTTGTCGCGTTTGATCACGCCTATCACGGCCGGACCAACCTCGCCATGGCGCTGACCGCCAAGAGCATGCCCTACAAGCACGGTTTCGGGCCGTTCGCTCCGGAGGTTTACCGCGCTCCGATGTCCTACCCGTACCGCGACGACAAGCTCATGGACGGCGAGCTCGCCGCTCATCGCGCTACTGATCTGATCGACAAGCAGGTCGGCCCGGCCAATCTGGCCGCGGTGATCATCGAACCGATCCAGGGTGAGGGCGGGTTTGTCGTTCCGGCCGACGGATTCCTCGCGGCATTGGCGGACTGGTGCCGGTCCAACGATGTGGTGTTCATTGCCGACGAGATTCAGACCGGGTTTGCCCGTACGGGCGCCATGTTCGCCTGCGAGTTGTTCGACGTCGTCCCCGACCTGATCGTCACCGCCAAGGGCATTGCCGGCGGATTGCCGCTCGCCGCGGTCACCGGGCGGGCAGAGATCATGGACGCGGCTCATGTGGGTGGCCTCGGCGGGACCTACGGCGGCAATCCGGTCGCCTGTGCTGCGTCGCTCGCGGCGATCGAGACGATCAAGGCAGAGAACCTCGTCGCCCGCGCGGCTGAGATCGAGCGGATCATGCTCAGCCGGCTGCACCGCATGCAGGCCGAGGACAACCGCATTGGCGATGTCCGGGGCCGCGGGGCAATGATCGCCATCGAGCTGGTGCATCAGAACAGCTCCGACCCGGATCCCGGCTTTACAGCCGCGGTTGCCACAGCCGCCCGCGAGCAAGGGGTCATCGTCCTGACCTGCGGCACCTACGGGAATGTGCTGCGGTTCTTGCCACCGCTGACCATTAGCGACGACTTGCTGAACGAAGGACTCGACGTGCTCTCCGAAGTCTTCTCAACAACGTGACGCCGGAACACGACATCTGAACCAGTGGACACCGCACGGGAGGTTTACGGCGCTCAATATCCACTAATAAGTAGATATGTCGACATTCTGACGTCGACAGGAGTCGAATGGGGTCTACTGGGGCCTCGCGAGGCGGACGGAGTGTGGGAGCGCCACATTTTGAACAGCGCCGCCTTGACTGGGCTGATCGCCGTGGGCAGTTCGGTCGGAGACGTGGGCAGCGGCGCGGGTCTACCCGGCATTCCCTTGGCGTTATTGCGGCCCGACCTTCGGGTGACACTGATCGAGCCGCTCCTCCGACGCTGCACCTTTCTGACCGAGACCATCGAGAAGCTGGGAATCGCAGACCGGGTTCAGCTGGTTCGATCACGCGCCGAAGATCACCATCAGTCCTACGATGCAGTGGTCGCGCGAGCCGTCGCCCCCCTCGACCGCCTGATCGGCTGGTGCAATCCACTGCGTGCCAACCGCGGCGTAATCCTCGCGCTCAAGGGCAAATCTGCGCCGAATGAGGTAGCAGCCGCCAAGCCGCAGTTGCACGCCGCCCACCTCAAAGCCGAAATCCTCACGGTCCGAGCCCATCCAAACGCCGACCCCGCCACCGTCGTACGCCTCAGCGAGTATTTGCCGCCGCCCTAACGCAAGATTCCAAGACCTTTGTAGCGCCCAACCCAAACGTGCCGCTGTAGTTGACCCCCACGTTGCTAGGCCGCCGCGCTGCTGGTCTGATCGAGGAGCGGTGGGCGCCGTTCGGGCGGCCGTAACAACCTAAGATGCCTGAAACCTACGCGAGCTCTTGGCAAGCGTGCCGCCCTAGCCGCCCACAATGTTGTCTAGGCCGCCCGAACGGCGCCCACCGCGACCCCGCGAATATGAATCTCCATTTGGCGCGGCGGCCAACGGAACGACTTTCTGATTGTTACGTTGTGGCGGAACGGTCAGGAAGGGGTTGAATGATCGCACCGCCCGTGGCGGAGAATCGGGTCACGCCCGGGCTCGGCTGGCCAAGGAATGTTGAGGTCGATCCGCGGATCGGTTGGCCCACCGTTCCACGTGAAACGCTTGATTGGACCAAGACAGCCTCTGCGGGAGTGAATGCCAGCAACCCTGCTGCAACGACGACTGCAGCGCCTCCCTCGATAGAGCTGCCGCCCGGTCCGAGACGCGCACGCTTTGACGAGGATGAGTTCGGCTCACCTCCGGTGGAGGACGACCCGCCGGCCACTTCGGCAACAGAGCGTCCGGCAACCGCCGCCTTGCCTGCGCCACCACTCCCCCGCATCTTCGTCGTCGCGAACCAGAAGGGTGGCGTTGGGAAGACCACAACGAGTGTCAACCTGGCGGCCGCTCTCGCGCTCGGCGGACTGTCGGTGCTCCTCGTGGATCTCGATCCCCAGGGGAACGCCACGACTGCACTCGGAGTCGACCATCCATCGGGGACGCCCGGCACGTACGAGGTGCTGATGAATGGCGCCGCGCTGTCCGATCATGTGGTCGACTCCCCTGAGGCGCCCAACCTCAAGGTCCTCCCTGCCACGATCGATCTCGCCGGTGCCGAAATCGAGCTGGTTTCCATCGTCGCCCGCGAAAACCGGCTCAAGCGATCGTTGCGCGCCTACCTGCAGGACCATCATGCCGACTATGTTTTCCTCGACTGCCCGCCCTCGCTCGGTCTGCTGACACTCAACGCCCTCGTGGCCGCCAACGAAATCCTGGTTCCGATCCAGTGCGAGTACTACGCCCTGGAGGGCGTCACACAGTTGATGCGCACGATCGATCTGGTCAAGGGGGAGCTCAACGACGAGCTCCGGCTCACCATCGTCCTGCTCACGATGTTCGACGGACGCACCAAGCTCGCCTCCCAGGTCGCCGACGAGGTTCGAAAGCACTTCCCTGCGGAGACGCTCCCAACGGTCATCCCACGTTCGGTGCGCATCTCAGAGGCGCCCAGCTACGGCCAGACCGTTCTGACTTACCAGCCCAACTCGGTGGGTGCCATTTCTTACGTTGAAGCCGCACATGAGATCGCCCGTCGGGGCGTGGAGGAGAGCGCATGAACATTCGTACGGAGCGCCGCGGCCTCGGCCGGGGCTTGGGTGAGCTGTTCCAGCGAACGGAGCCGCAGCCGATTTCGGTGTCGGCCAACGGCCGAGCCGGAGCCGGCGCCGATGGCGCCGGTCCCGGACGGTTCCTATTTCGCCGACCTCCCACTGGACTCGATCTCTCCCAACCCTCGGCAGCCCAGGACCGCCTTCGATGAGGAGGCGATGAACGAGCTGGTGGAGTCCATCCGCGAAGTCGGCATGCTGCAACCGATCGTGGTGCGGCCGATGGGCGGCGCGAGATTTGAACTTGTCATGGGCGAGCGTCGGTGGCGAGCCGCGCAACACGCCGGCGTCGAGACGATCCCGGCGATCGTACGCGAGACGGCCGATCATGAACTGCTTCGCGACGCCTTATTGGAGAACCTGCATCGCGCTCAGCTGAACCCGCTGGAAGAGGCCGCCGCGTACCGGCAGATGCTCGACGACTTCGGCTGCACCCAGGAGGAGCTCGCCAATCGGATCAAACGCTCCCGACCGCAGATTTCCAACACGATCCGCCTGCTTCGGCTGCCGCCTACCGTGCAACGGCGCATTGCCGCTGGTGTGATCAGTGCTGGGCACGCCCGGGCTCTGCTGGCCATCGAGGATCCGGCCAGCCAAGAGCGGCTGGCCGAGCGAGTGGTCGCGGAAGGGCTGTCGGTGCGGGCTGTCGAGGAACTGGTGACCTTAGGGGAGCCCGCGGATCGGCCTGCTCGCCGGCAGCGCCATCCGAAGATGGTGGCGCCGAAGGTCAAAGATCTCGCCGATCGGCTCTCCGATCACTTCGACACTCGGGTTCGGGTCGAGCTGGGCAGAACCAAGGGCAAGATCGTCATCGAGTTCGCCACGGTCGACGACTTAGAGCGCATCGTCGCCCTCATCGACAGGCAAACCGATGCTCGCGAAGAATATCGACAAATCGACATGCCAAGCATCGGGAGGCCTTCAAGAGGAGGTCGGGGCCGGCTCGGCGGCCTCGGCTTGAGCGAGCTTGGCTCTGACGTCCTTGGTGGCTGAGCGCTCGGCGACGAAGGACAGAAACGGCACCGTGCCAGCCAGCGCAATGAGAATCAGCCGCTTCCAGCTCCACTTCGCCTTCAGGCCGAGATCGACGGCGGTGATCAGCAAGATCATGTAGAGATAGCCATGCGGGATCGCGGTCCACGTCACCACAGTGGGATTGCCACCCAAATACTTCAACGGCAGGCCGACGCACACCAAAACGACCAGCAGGGTGCCCACGACGTACGCCATGATCCGGTACCGGATCCAGGCATTGCGCATGGGCTGAAGCCTATGTCGGCTCAACTGGGTGGTCCGGTGTGATCTCCACCACCTCGGGCGACACGTCAGCCCTATGTCGCGGGCCATTCGGAAGGCCATGAAGAGGGTGAACGCGGCGAACAGCCACCACTGAATCGAGTACGCCCCATTACGCAATCGGCCAGGCGACTCGGGCAGTAGCAGTGCGGCTGGAGTCAATCCCTGGCTGGTGGCGTCGGTGCTGGACAGATTGACGTAGCCGCCGATCAGCGGCCCCGGCCACTGTTGCGCCAAGGCGGGCAAGCGGACGGAGGCAATCTGGCCGGTCGGCAAATCAGCTCCGGCCAGATGCTCTTCGGTAGGCAGCAGCACGCCGACCTGTTGGACCAGACCGCTGGGCGGCGATGGAGCACTCGACTCTGGAACGACGCCACGTACCACCGCCAGCACACTGCCGTCGGCCTGCCGCAGGCCCGTTAGCACTCGAAACTGCCCGCCATCCATGGGCACCAGCAACTGCAGCGCCGGATCGTAGGTGCCTTGGAATGTCACCGACCGCCCATACCCGTCCGTCGCGGGCTCTCCTGCGCGAGCCACTGAGCCAAGGGGGACCGGCGGGGCTGCCGCCCGGCGGGCCGCGGCCTCTGCTCCCTGGGCCTCGGAGACCGAAAGCTGCCAGAAGCCAAGCCCCACCATGGCCCCCGCCAGCGAAATGCCGAGGACGATGACCAGAGCCTGCTTGAGACGGGTCGGCATCGACACTAGGTCTCAGTGAGCCGCCAGCGAGATCGGAGTAGTTCTTTGCTCGCGGGCTGCAGCCGCATGGACCAGGTCGGCGCACATCTTCCCGAGGCTCCAGCCGGCGGTTTCGATCGCCAACGGCACCGCCGACGTCTCGGTCATACCGGGTGACACGTTGACCTCCAGGAAGACCGGCTCGCCATCGGAGGTGAGGATGAGATCGGTTCGCGACAGGTCCCGCAAGCCAAGCGCCGCATGTACTCGCAAGGCCACGTCGGCGCACCGGTTCGCCACGTCGGACTCGAGCTCAGCCGGGCACAGGAAGCGGGTTGCCCCGGCGGTGTAGCGGGCTGTGTAGTCGTAGACGCCAGACTCGGGACGGATCTCCACGGCAGGAAGCGCGATCGGACCTCGTCCCCGGTCCACCACCGCCACGGTCACTTCGGTTCCCTCGACGAACTCCTCGATCACCGCCACTGAGCCGTACGCGTACGCGCCGACCATGGCCGGCGGAAGCTCTTCGGCTCGGGTGACCTTGCTGCACCCGAGCGCGGAGCCACAGCGTGACGGCTTGACCATCATCGGGAAGCCGACCTGGTCGCCGAGGGCCTTGACCAGAACCTGAGCGCCCAGCTCCCGGAGGGTCTCGTATGGCAGCGCCACCTGGGTCGGTGTTCGGATGCCTGCGGCACCGACGACCGTCGTGGCGATCGACTTGTCGAACGCCAGCCGGCAGGCCGAACCGATGGAGCCGACGAATGGCACGCCCAGCAGGTCGAACACCTCCCGCAGTGCGCCGTCTTCACCAGCTTCACCGTGCAAGACAGGAAAGACCACCGAACCGGTAAGCCCTGCGAGCCGGGAGACCAAATCGGAGTCAACATCGGACTCCACGACCTCGTAACCCCGAGAGCGCAGCGCCTGACTCACCCGGCGCCCGGAGCGCAACGACACATCGCGCTCGTGTGACAGACCTCCCGAGAGCACGATCACTGTCGGCAGGTATCCGTTGTCGGCCACCCCACTCCTTCTTCCATGATCATCGGATCATGATCAACATCGATCAAGATCAACTTCTAGTCGGGCACCATGATCATCAGGCCTGATCCGGACCTGGCGCCTCACGGGGTCCGAGTGCCAGGCGGCCACTCTCAGACTCAACGGCGGTACCGAAGATCTCGAGCATTCGCGCCTCGTACTCCAGCACCTCACCGAGCCGGCGGGTGCCTTCGATGATGCGCTCTGGCGTTGGGAAACAGTACGACAACCGCATGTGCCGGCTGCCCAGGCCGTCGGCATAAAACGCGGTCCCGGGCACGTACGCGACGCGAGCGGTGACCGCGCGGGGCAACATGGCGTGCGAGTCAATCCCCGGAGGCAGGCTCAACCAGACGAAGAAGCCGCCTTCCGGTCTTGTCCAGGTTGTGCCGGCGGGCATGTGACTGGTCAGTCCGGTGATCATCGCATCGCGCCGCTCCCGATACATCTCCCGGAAGATCTTGATCTGACCACGCCAGTCGTGGTTCGCCAGGTAGGCGGCAACCGCATACTGCGAGAACACCGGCGGGCATAACGTCGCCGCCTCTTGAGCGAGCACCAGCTTCTCGCGCACCGCATGCGGCGCAAGCACCCAGCCCACCCGGAAGCCGGGTGCGAAGGTCTTGGAGAACGAGCCGAGATAGATCACCTGATCTTCGTTCAGCGATCTCAGGGCGGGGATAGGCTCGCCGTCGAATCCCAGCAGCCCGTACGGGTTGTCCTCGACCACCAGCAGGTCCGCTCGCTCGGCGAGGTGCAAGAGCTCCAGCCGTCGATCGAGCGACTGAGTGATCCCGGCGGGATTGTGATAGTTCGGAATGGTGTACAGGAACTTGACCGTACGCCCCGCGCGGCGCAACGCCTTGAGTGCATCGGCGAGCGCGCTGGGATTGAGGCCTTGTTCGTCCATGGCGACGTGGACGACCTCACATTGATAGGAGCGGAAGACTCCGAGTGCGCCGACGTAGCTGGGTGCCTCGCACACCACCACATCGCCCGGATTGCAGAAGATCCGTGTGAGGAGATCGAGGCCTTGCTGCGATCCGACGGAGACCATCACATCGTCTGGATGAGCCGAGATGTTCTCCAGCTTCATCACTTCACAGATCGCTTCACGAATGGCTGGCTCGCCCTGTCCTGAGCCGTACTGCATGGCCCGCCGCCCGTCGTGCAGCACCAGATCGTTGAGCGCTGCACCGACCACATCCAAGGGCAGGTCGGTGATGTTGGGCATTCCGCCGGCGAGCGAGACGACTTCCGGGCGGTTGGCAACGGCGAAGAGGGCTCGGATCGCCGACGCCGTCATGCCGTGTGCCCGGGCCGCGTATCGATCGATGTAGTCATCAAGGCGCGTGTCTTGGCGTCGCAGCCGCTCCAGCACCGGTTCTTCGGGCTCGGGTGGGGAAGTCTGGCTCACAGCACAAGCGTGCCTCATTTTTGTAGCTGCTCGCGCATCGCGCGCTTTGGATCCGCCGACTTCGTCGTCGCTCGCAGACGAAAGGCGTGTCCGCTCGCTCCTCCTCAGCACGGCGGGCGCGCGATTTCCGACGCTCGCAGCTGAGCATCAGACGGCAATTTCCAGCGGGCGGCTCGGCCGCCTACGATGAATCCATGGCAGAGGCCGATGGCAAGAAACGGGTGCGGTGGTCACTTTGGCTTGCCGCCGGGGTGTTGTTCGGTCTGGCCATCGGTTTTGTGTTCGGGCTAGCCAGGCCACGCGTCAGGAACTAGCCGCATGGGATCCCGCCGCCTGCGCCCGATGACTGCAGCCGATCTGCACTTGCTGCCGGAACCTTGCGCGCAGTGTGCCTTTTGGGAGGCAAGTCTCAGCGATCTTGCGGCGCCGACGGACCATGTTGATCGGGGAGTTGTCAAGGCGGAGTGGGCTGAGGCCGTGACCCGGTACTGGGGCTATTGCGGAGTGATGGCGTTTGCCGATGACCAGCCGATTGCTCATCTGACGTTGGCGCCAGCCATGTACGTACCACGGCTGGGTGCCTTTGCGACGACCCCGGTTGGGCCTGACGCCGCGGTCGTCATGTCAGCGCACGTGGCAGCCGAACTTCGCGGCAAGGGCCTCGGCAAGCAACTGGTGCATTCGGCAGCGGGACTCGTTGCACGTCGCGACATTCGGGCGCTCGAGGCGGTTGGCACATACAACGATGGCCCTTCGTGCATGTTGCCGGTCGGATGGCTGCAGGCGGTGGGCTTCGAGGTCGTACGCCCTCACCCGATCACTCCGCGGCTGCGGATGGACCTACAGAACGCCGCGCGCTGGCGGCCTGGTTTCGGCGCAGCCTGGAACCGCCTGACCGGTCTGGTGCGGCAGCCCCAATCCCCCGAACCTGCCACATACACCCACCGAGAGGTTGGCTAGCCACCGGCCTCACCCTGGGACTCACCGAGATCTCAAGATCTCAACGGCCTCTAGTCGGCTGAGGCGCTCGCAGGTGCGAGAGTTGGCGCATGCCCACAGTCAATCTCACTCGGCTGAGCCAGCATCACTTCGAGGCCATGAACTCCCGCGGCGGCACACTGTCGTTCGGGAGAAAGCAGGCCGGTGAGTTCACCCCTGTCGAGTTGCTGCTTGCCGCCATCGCCGGATGCACAGCTATGGACGTCGACGCCATCACGGTCAAGCGGTCCGAACCCGTTCGCTTCCATGTCAGCTGCTCCGGCCACAGCACGAAGAGCGCGCACGGCAACCAGGTCACCGATATCCAAGTCGACTTCGATGTCGAGTTCCCTGATAACGAGGGCGGGCAAGCCGCTAGAGACGTTCTGGAGATAGCGATTCGAAAGTCTCATGATCGGCTGTGCACCGTCACTCGTACGGTCGAGCTGGAGACTCCTGTCGACGCTCGGCTGCGGGGTGAGTCAGTGCTGCAGGCTGGATCACCGGTCTGATGGCCGGGCGTGAGATCCGACGCGGATCCGCACCGCACTTGGCTCAGCGCGACCTGGTGTATGTCACACCCGAGCGACTGGACGAGTTCTTCGCGGCAGTCGTACGCGGCTTCCATGACGACTACGTGGCAGCGAAATGGGAACCCCATCGCAAGGTCTTTGAGCCCGAGCGCAGCTTCGGTTTCCAGGTCGACGGGCGCTGGATCTCCACCTGCGGCGCGTACAGCAGGAAGCTGACGGTTCCCGGTGGAACGGTGCCGGTCGCCGCGGTCACCCTTGTCACGGTGCAACCGTCCTACCGCCGCAAAGGCCTGCTCACCGAGATGATGAAGCATCAGCTGGACGACATTCGCGAGCGAGGCGAGGAGCCAGTTGCCCTGCTCTGGGCATCCGAATCTTCCATTTACGGCCGTTTCGGCTACGGCCAGGGCTCTCCGCAGGTGCGGCTGTCTGGCAAAACCAAAACGACTGGATTCCGTCCCGATGTCGATCTTGGCTCCGGTTCGGTCGGTGAGGTGGAGCGCGACCAGGCGATTCCGATCATCAAACGTCTCCATCAAAACCTGCTACCAAGGCGTGTGGGGGCGCTCAATCGCAACTACGACTGGTGGGTCGTCAAGTGGCACGACCCCGAACAGTGGCGACATGGCTCGTCGGCGTACCGATTTGCGCTGCATTACAACCACCGCGGCCAGCCGGACGGTTACGTGGCGTTTCGAGTCAAGAACGATTGGTCTGAGTCGGGCGCAGAGGTCAGCGTCGATGAACTTGACGCGGACAGCGCAGTCGCACGCGCTGCCTTGTGGCGATTCGTTCTTGATCTTGACTTGGTACGCAGATTCGTCAGGCCGAATGCGCCCCTGGATGACTCGGTGCGCTACCTGGTCGCCGATCTTCGATCTGTTAAGGCCGAGGATCAGGACGGGACGTACGCCCGCTTGGTGGATGTACCGCGCGCTCTCGAGGCGCGTCGCTACCTCAGGGATTTAGATGTGACCATCCGAGTCGAGGACCCGCTGCTCACATATAACACCGGCACCATCCGGCTGGAGGCCAGTCGTGATGGCGCCTCGGTGACCCGCGTCACCCGTGGCCGCAGAAGGCCTGATCTCGCGATGAACGTACTGGACCTCGGCGCCATCTACCTCGGCGGAACCTCACTTGCCGCGCTTGCCCGCGCTGGCCTGGTGACTGAGCGGACCAAAGGCGCCGCGGCAGCCACGAGCGCCGCCTTCGGCTGGTCCCAGCCACCGTTCTGCCCAGATTTCTTTTAATTTTGTGCGCTGCGCGCGATGGCATCCCGGAATTACCGCCCGGCCGCGCGCCGCGCGGCCAGCTCGATCTGCGCCGTGCCCAAGACGCGCACGATGGCGGCAATCGTCGCCGTAAGCTTCGCCGGATCGGTGACAGTCGGCTGGGGCGGCCACTTGATGAGTATCGCGGGGGGCGTGTCGGGTGGCTGGACCAGTTCGATGGCAAGCTGATCGGATTGGGAGACCGCCCCGACCGCCAGAAACCGATCTGAGTCGCTCGACATGGAGTTGTCCACAGGTCTGAGCCTTCTCATCAGGCTAGTTTTCCACAGATACAGATAATTTGTCCCTCGTTGGGCAAAGAACCGTCAAATCTCTCGAGATTGAGTGGATGGTTGCCGACAATTACCTGGTTTGCTCAGCCACTCGCGGAATCTGCTCGGACCACGTTCCGCTCTGCTCGAGGATCTCCACCATCGTGTTGCGGAAATGTTCGCGGTCTTGCGGTGCGAGCGGCGCGAGGAGATGACTGAGTTCCGCATTGACCTCGGCATGGAAGGCGGCCGCAGCCCGCCGGCCGATGTCGGTCGACGTCACTCGGAGGGCACGCCGGTCACCGGGGACCGGCGATCGCTTGGCCAGGCCGCGGCGCTCGACCCGGTCGATCAGGCCGGTGAGCGCGGCTTTCTCCACGCCGAAGCAGCGCGCCAGTTCGGCCATTCCCCTGGGGCCGGCGTCCAGCGTGCACAGGAGCCTGGCCTGGACCGGAGTCAGGTCATGGCGTTCGGAGATGCGCGCATAGATGCCCTGCACCAGGCAAGAAAGCTGGAAAAGTCCAGTGCCGGCATCGGCATGCCTGGCGTCCGTGCCGCTGTGCTGTCCGTCAGCTCCGCGCCGCTGGCCGGCGGCGGCCGCGAAAGCCGCGGTCGCTTGTGCGCTGTCGTCCACACGACTACGGTACATGGCAGAGATAGTTAATAGCACGTACAGTATGTCCTATTAACATAATTGCGGTTGTATGTGCGTCGTTTCGCCCGAAGAGAGGAGCCCACCATGGCCGGTGACGGACCGGTGGTCGTTGTTGGTGGTACCGGAATGCTCGGCGGCCAGGTAGTCACGGCGTTGCTCGCCCGCGGCAAGCCGGTGCGCGCGCTGGTGCGGCCCAAGTCAGACGCGGCGCGCTTGGAACGGGCCGGGGTGGAGATCGCGCGCGGCGACATGATGGACCCGGCGTCGCTGTTGCGCGCAATGGACGGCGCGGACGCAGTAGTCACGACGGCGGCCGGCTATACCCGGCACAGCAAGGGTGATACCCCTGAGATCGACCGGACCGGCAACCGCAACCTCGCCGACGCGGCGAGCCAGGCCGGCGTCCGCCGGTTCGTGTTGACCAGCATTCTGACCTGTGACCAAACGCCGGAGGTACCGCACTTCTGGCACAAGAAGCTCGCAGAGGATCGACTGGAGGAACTGGGCATCCCGTTCGTGTCGCTGCGGCCAGGCGCGTTCCTCGACCAGATCACAGCATTCGGCGGTGACCCGTTCGACAAGCGGCGGCTCATGTGGTTCGGCTCCCCGACGATACCGCTTACCTACGTGCTCACCTCCGACCTGGCCGGCTACCTGGCCGATGCGGTCGACGCGCCAGGGGTGGACGGGCAGCGCATTGACATCGGCTGGGATCGGCCGGTGAGCATGCAGGAGATCGCCCAGATCTCGGGGCGACTGATCGGTCAACAGATGCGGGTGCGCACCATCCCGGCTGGCCTGATCAACGCTGCCGCGGCGGTGGTGGGCCGGTTCAGTCCGATGGTCAAGGATTTGGACGCGATGATGCGCTGGTTCCAGACCGGTGGGTACGTCGCCGATCCAACTCGCCAGCGCGAGGTTTTCGGCCAGGTGCCGACCGCGGAAGACGCGATCACCAGGTTCGTCGGAAGCCTCGGACACACAGTCACCGTCTAACTCGTTAATCCGCTGCTTCGAAGCGGAAGCGCGTCGCGTCGACGTACAGCGTGGTCCAGGCCAGAACCTTGACGGGCTGCAGCCGCCAGACCCCTTCCTGGTACGAGGCAGCCGACTGCGCGTAGCCGTACTTCGCTTTGCCCGCCGCGGCGAGCCGCTGCGCAACTGTCTTCGATGGCCTTATCCACTCGGCGGCGCCTTCGACGATGACTGCCGAGTCCCCATCGTCTAGGTGAAGGCTCGCGTGGCGATCGCGGCGCAGGTTCCGAATGTGCACGGTGGCCGGGTCGCCGCCGAAGTAACAGCCGCCGTCGAGCCAGATCCCGTCCACGGGCACCACATGCGGCCTACCGTCGCTGCGAACGGTGGCGAGCCAGTAATGCATCGAGTCGACCAACCGCTGCTCAACCGATGTCCAGTCCAGGAGCCGGTTGGGAGACCCGTAGCTGCTCGGCAGCGGTAGCTGCTCAGCAACAGGCAGCATCGCAGCAGGCCTGATTACAGATATTCCTCGATGGCCCCGAGCAGCACCGACTTGGACTTCGCGCCCTTGAACGCCTTCACCAGCTCGCCATCGACATAGACCTGGATCGTCGGCAGGCCGAGCACGTAGTTGTTGGCCGGTGTCACTGGATTGGTGTTGGTGTCCATCTTGACGAAACGCACCTTGTCACCGTGCGCATTCGCGAGCTCCTCGATGATCGGCGACACCTGCTTGCACGGCCCGCACCAATCTGCCCAGAAGTCCACCACAACTGGCTTTTCGGACTTCAGGACGAGATCAGCGAACGTGGCGTCGGTCACTTCGGCTACTGCACCCATCAAAACTCCTCTCGGCGCCCCAAGTGTCCTGCGCCGGGATCCGGCACAGATGTCGCCTCCATGCGGCGCCCGGCGTTCCTCGGTCGACTACGACCCGGTATCCCTCCCTCGTCGGCCTTGCGATGCATCACGACGCACTAGCCGATCGCGCAGGACTGTGCCGGCGCCGGATCGAACATGGCGCCGTTCAGCCTTCCGCTGCCACTGGCGAGTGGTCACCGTGGTGCAGTGCCGTCAGGTACCGCTCCGCGTCGAGGGCGGCAGCGGAGCCGGTACCGGCAGCGGTGACTGCTTGCCGGTAGGTGCGGTCAACCAGGTCCCCGGACGCGAAGACGCCGGGCAGGTTGGTTTTGGTGGACCTGCCGTCGGTGATCACATAGCCGTCGGCATCCAAATCCACCTGGCCCTTCACCAGCTCCGACCGTGGATCGTGGCCAATGGCGATGAACAGGCCGGAAACCGGCAGCTCACGCTCGGCACCGGTGATGGTGTCCTGCAAGGTGATCCCTGTCAGAGTCTTGTCGCCATGAATCTCGGTGACGACTGAGTTCCAGGCGAACTTGACCTTGGGATTCTTGAGCGCCCGGGCAGCCATGATCTTGCTGGCCCGCAGCTCGTCACGCCGGTGCACGATGGTCACGGACTTGGCGAATCGGGTCAGGAAGGTCGCCTCCTCAACGGCTGAGTCGCCGCCGCCAACGACGGCGATGTCTTTGTCACGGAAGAAAAAGCCGTCACACGTGGCACACCACGACACACCATGCCCGGACAGCCGGTCCTCTCCCTTGAGACCGAGCTTGCGGTAGCCCGAACCCATGGCCAAGATCACCGTATGCGCCGAGAAGGTGTTGCCGTAGCCGTCCTTGACGATCTTGATGTCGCCGGTCAGATCCATCTCGACGACATCCTCGGTGACTATCTCGGCACCGAATCGCTGGGCCTGAGCACGCATGCTGTCCATCAGCTCAGGCCCCATGATGGCGTCGCGGAAGCCGGGAAAGTTCTCCACCTCGGTGGTGGTCATCAGGGCGCCGCCAGCGTCGATCTCGCTCTCGAAAACGAGCGGTTTCAGATCGGCCCGGGCGGCATAAATCGCGGCGGTGTAGCCCGCTGGGCCACTACCGACGATGATGACGTCCCGTACGGTTTCGCTGCTCATAGTGCCCTTCGTCAGTGTGCTATTTGGGCTGTAACCCTATCCGCGAAACGGCCTTGGCCCGCCAGCTATTCCGAAGAGGAAGTCCCCGCGAAGGGTCGAACGAACCTCGGCCGGCATCCCCAGCCCGTCGGTCGATGGATGCCGCGCACTCATCGGATCAGTCCTCGGGTCTGCAGCTTTCCCACGGTCTTCAGGGAACCCTTGTCAAGGGTTGCCTGAGGTGCTCGAGTCAGGATCCACGTGAAGAGGGCCGAATGCCCGTCACGCAGCAGTGCCACAGGGCGACGACACGAGTACGCTCCCGTCGGGACTATGAACGGTGAGCCGGTAGCTAGGGCCGTTCGGCGTGAAGAACTCGCTGACCGCCACCAGGTCAGTCGACGGAGTGGCCCGCCATGTCCACCAGGACCAGGGCCGCTCGCTGGTCAGCGTTCAGAGTGTCGCGCAACGTGGCGGCGACGACGCTGCGCTGCTCCTCGATCCCCACGGGGTCATTGGTGATGATGCCCATCTTGCGCGATCGATCAATGCAGAACAATGCGCGGCTCGGTGGCTCACAACGGTTTGATCACGTTCCGACCAGCTCCTGACTCGAATTAATGCGGGCCAGTAACAGCCCGGAGACGGTCGGCTCTGCCGGCCTCAACGCCTCGGCGCCCCAAGTTACATTCCTTGCGCCGTCTGCCTAATTCAGGAGAGTCATGAAGAATTTCGTACGTGCTCTGAAGGCGATGGTCGCCGTTGGGGCTGCCCTAACCCTGCTAGCGCCTGCCGCGGAAGCCGAGGAACTCCTGGACCAGATTGTCGTCGCTCACCGCGGTGGAGCGGTGACCCGATTTGGCGAAGGCACGATGCTCTCCTACCAAGACGCGGTGAAGAACAACGCCAACATCCTCGAAGGCGATATCCACTGGACAAAGGACAGCAACGATTCAGACACGGTCGGCTCCATAGTCATCATCCATGACTCCACGCTCGACCGGATCACGAACTGCTCGGGTAGCGTCTCCTCCTGGCTCTGGACTTCAATCCGTGACAAGTGCTACGTCAACGTTGGCGTTAAGGGCGTTAACCCTCCGCCTCGACTCATCCGAATCAACGACCTGGTCGCGTACGCAACCCCCCTCGGGAAGACGCTCGCCATTAACCTCAAGAACTCCACCATCACCACCGCGCAAGCCAAGCAGTTATGGGGCCACCTCAAGAACTCCAAGGTCCACCTGCATGCGTCCTGGTCTAACCGGGCTGCGCTCTACAAGGTCAGGGACCAGGACAGGGCCGACTCCAGCCGCAGCATCAACTATGCCCTGTCGACGGATGGGGCGGGCGGGTGGCCGTCGGTCGACCGTGTGAAGAGTTTCGGCACCTACCTGTACGCCAGCAAGTCGATTTCCGAGGGTCAAATGAACGTCTACAAAGATAGGGGCATCAGGGTGATTCTCTGGACGGGAATGACCATGAGGACTACTTACAGATGACCGCACTTGAGCCATACGGCGTGATTGTCGATGATGTGCTGGACTTCCAGGATTGGCGCAAAGAGCAGGTATAGCGTGACGAGCCGGCTTCGCCGGGTGTGATAAAGAGCCTCGACCGCGATTCAGTCGGGGCTCCTTATCGTGTCGCGCTGTCCCTTTCGCAGGCAGACGTATGCGGAATTCCACTCTCGATCATTGCAATACCTCGACCTCGTAAATACCGCCGCGGTAGCCATTCCCTTCCTTCGGCAATGAGGTCAGGTACACCAGGACATATCGGGTGGTCACACCTTGCTCCGCTGTCAGCGTGGCCGATTGGCCGGCATTCGATTCCGCGGCCACCGTACGCCACAGTTTGTCCGAGCTCATTGGAGGCTTTGTGGTCTGAGAAGGATCGGACTCCGGCACCCGGAACTCGACAGCGGTGCTGCTGCCGCTCAGCTTGAGTTGCAGCGAACTCACGGGTTGGGGAGTCTCGAGGTCGAGGACCAGGCCTACGCCGCGCTTGATGTTGCCCAGTTTCGGGTTGCCAAAGTACTGAACCGTACGCCAGCGCGTAGCCGGGTCGCCATCGTAGGCGAGACTCACCTCGTCGGGATTCTCCGTCTTGTCCTCGCCCTGTGGATCAAAATCCCGCGCCTGGGCGATGGTCAGCTTCTTCAGCTGTGCCGGGGAGGGCTCAGACGTCTCAGATTGATCGCTTGATGCGTTCGATTCGGATGCGCCAGACAGGCGCCGGTCCACAACGAGGGCGGAGATGATTCCCGCCGCGATCAGCAGCACTGCGAGCACCAGGAGCAAGCCGATCCAGCGCCTCTTGCGCTGCTGAGTAGCGGGGGGTGGTGCCGGGGGCGCGGTTCGTGGCGGCCGGCTGGCCGTTACAGGTCGTGACGGTGGCCTGCCAGCTGACACGCGTGTGTGTTGACTGGTGGGTGGGGCGCTGGCCGCCGGAATTGTCCGGGTCCGTATCGCCTCCTGGCGATTGGTCGTCTGGTCGAGCAGCGAGGAGACGGGCTGGACGCTTGCTGCTGGGATCGGTGGCTTGGGCGTCGCCGGTCACGGTGGGGATCGGCTGGCGTAACCGTCGCTCCAGATCTGGCGCGGCGTCAGCGCTGCCAAGGACCTTGGTCAGCGCAGTCACGATGCCTCCGGCTGTGGTGATGGCTGCCGCGTGATGGCGGGGTGGATCGCCAAGAATCTGGTCGGATACGTTGTCCAGCGCCGGGGAAACTCCGGCCCGGATCTGCCGCGGCGTCATCCAGCGCCGCCCCATCGTTGGTGCGCTGGGCAGGCCGAACGCGGGGCCGCCGGGCCAGCGACACACCAGCGAGGCATAAAGCAGTCGACCCAGGTCCATGACGTCAACCAGCTCTGGGGTGTCGGCGCCATGCACCACTTCAGTCGCGGCCGGCCGAAGAGCTGCCTCGATCAGCAGACCCACGATCTTGACGTTCCCGCTCGCGGTGATGATCACTGTTTCAGGGCTGATACGGCGATGGTAAAGACCGAGACCGTGCACGCCGGCGAGCGCATCCGCGAGCTCGCGAGTGATCCACGCGGCCTCGAGAGCGGAGAGCGGGCCGTCGCTCAAGATCACCTCGAGCGATTGCCCGGTCGCATACTCGCAGACGATGTAGGAACCCACCGCCGGATCGCTGCTATGGACGGCATCGAGCACCCGAAGATACCGAGAATCCGTGGCTACCGACGCCTTGCGGGCCGCGGTAAGCAGCTCATCCTCGTCGGGGTCTCCCGGGGCCAGCAGGTGCACGAGCACCGATCGCGACAACACCTGGTCGAAGGCTCGCCAGGTCACGGTCGGCTGGGACTCCCCGATCAATTCCTCAAGGCGATAGCGTGAGGCCAGTACGGTCCCTGCGGGCAGAGTGGCAGCTCGTAGCCCGTCCCCGCCTTCCTCGACACCCTGGGCCGCTGTCGCCTGAGCCATGGCTCTTGCGCCCTCCTCACCAGCTTCTTCGATGCTAGGAGACGGCGGCCGGATCACCGTGGGCGAATCGCCGGACGGCCGGAACTCGGCAAGTCGATCACCGCTGGCCTCGATTACGGCCTCCTCACGTGTCTCCAACGTCTCGGGTTCCGAATCCCCACCCCGCCGCCGCAGGGTTGCCACGATCTCGCTTACCTCGTGGATCCGCATCAACCGGGCCGTCACCAGGAACAAGCCGACCGCTACCACACCGGCGACCAGCAGTCCGAGTCCGAGCGCCAGCTTGGAACCAAACTGACTCAGGAACACCCACGAGATCAGCCAAGCCGCGATTGCCGCAGGTGCCACGGCCAGCAGCAAGCGTACGCAATGCCTCACCAGCACATCGCCATCAAGATCGGGAAGCTTGCGCCGCAGCCTCGCGAAGGAGATGGGTAGGCCGATCAGGTACGCCGCCGAATAAGACAAGGCCAGGCCAGTTGCCACCAGCGCTGGATCGTCGAGGAGTAGCACCGCGGCCACGCCGAGCACGACATTGGTGCCGGCGATCAGGCATTGCAAGAAGAAGGTCGTCCGTGTGTCCTCCAGCGCGTAAAAAGAGCGCAGGCAGATGTATTGCACTGTGAATGGCACCAGCCCGATCGCCAGCGCGATAAGCGCCCCGCCGACGTATGAGGCGTCCTTGGCGCCCTGGCCGAAACCGAAAGCCAGATGGGCGAATGGCAGCCCCAAGACCAAGAAGGCGACCGACGCCGGGAGCAGCGCGGTCATCGCCAGTCGTATCGCCCGCATGGTTTCCGCAGCGACGCCCGGTCGGTCGCCAGCGGCAGCGAGCCGCGAGGCAGCCGGCAGCATCGCAGTGGCCAACGAGACCGTAATCAACGAGTGGGGCAGGATCCACACCGCGTAGGCGTTGGAGTATGCGGTGAGCCCGGCGCCCTCGCCGCCGACGGTGGCACCGCTGGCGAGCTTGCTCACCACGACGAATGCGGCCTGTGTCACCAAGACGAAAGCCAGAGTCCACTTGGCTAGCCGGAACGTCTTGCCTAGCCCGGTGTTCTTGAAGTCGAAGCGCGGCCGGAAGTGATAGCCGCTGGCTCGCAGGAACGGGATCAGGAAAGCGGCCTGCGCGGCGATGCCCAGCGTGGAGCCCAGCCCCAGCAGCAGCTCCTGACCTGCGGTGAACGGTGCGCCCGTGCTGGTGCGTTCGAAGACGATCAAGTACAACAGCAGCACCATGATCGACACCACGTTGTTGGCGATCGGAGCCCACATCATCGGCCCGAACCTGTCGCGCGCGTTGAGCACCTGCCCGGCCATCACATGCACGCCGTAAAAGAAGACCTGCGGCATGCAGTAGTAGGCGAGCATGATCATCGACTGGTACTGCGCGGACAGCTCTGGGGACTTCCAGCCGGCAGCTGAGTAGATCGACACGATTGCCGGCACAGCGAGTGTCAGGAGCAGCGTGATCGATCCGAGCGCGATCAGCCCGGCAGTCATGATCCGGTTGGTGTAGGCCTCACCGCGGTCGGCGTCACCCCGGATAGCGCGCACGATCTGGGGCACCAGGACGGTGTTCAGCACACCGCCCGCGAGCAAGATGTACATGCTGTTCGGCACGGTTGTGGCGATGGTGAACATCTCCGCCTGACGGGTGCCGTTCCCGAACAGATACACCAGCAACACGAGCCGGAAGTAGCCGAGCACTCGAGAGGTTGCGGTCCCCCCGGCCATCAGCGCGCTCGCCGAGACCAGCCGCCGCGTGTGTCGGCGCTCCTCCGTCGACGGCTCGTCCCGGTCTGCTTCCGGTGGACCTACCTTCGGCGTCGAGGCCTCAGACATCGAGTCTCTCTGCCGGCGCGGAGCTCAGCGCCGGGAGCGGATCTGGAGGCGTGCCGTCGCCTCCTGAGGGCTCGGCCGGCTCACCGCTGGCTGCTTTGGCGCGGTCCTTGGCCACCTGGCGAATGCGCAAGGATGTGCTGCCCACAAGAACGAGGCCGGCGGCAATGGCGATAGCCCAGCCTGTCGTACCGTTCTGGGTCACCTGCACCTCAATGTCGAAGGGCCGCCCGATCGGCCGACCAGATTCGGTCATCAACTGCGCGGTCACCGGGACCACGCCGTTGGCTTTGGCGGTGACGTTGGCATTGCCCGTGAAGCTGTCCTGCGCGCCGATCTGGGGAGCCTTGATCGTTTTGATCGTGAGTCGTTGGCGGTTCTCGGAGGTGAACACCAGCCTTACCTTGACAGCCCCCGCGTTCGGGCCTGATCCGTCGGCTTCCAGGGTGTTTGTGATCGTGATCGGGAACTCGACGCCCTCCCGTGCCACGGTCTGGACGCGTGCACTGCTGCGGATCTGGATTCTGTCCAGCAAGATCTCGTTGAGTGCTGCCTGCTGCGGACCGAGGAAAGCTCGGCGCGCAGTGTCCTGCCTACGCCACTTGACGCTTGCCGCCTGGGCGATCGCGGCACTTCCCTCGGCCCGTGCGGTCGTCGCATCCACCAGCAGATCGGCGTAGGTGTCGTTGCTCCAGTCGAACTTCCTGAGGCTGCGGAGCTGGCCGTCGGTGAGCTCGGCCTCCTCTGCCGCCGAGCTGTAGTGGTACTTCAGCGACCAAGCCGCAGGCGTGGATTTGAGCAGCTCACTCAGGGGGCGCTGCGCCAGCCAAGGGGCCTCGAGGCGACGATCACCACTTGCGGCCTGCGCTGCTGTGGAAATGAGCCGAACCTTTCCCCGGCTCAGGCTATCTCGCGCGGCGATCGCATCAATCCAGCTTTCGGCCAGCATCCGCTGGCGAAGATGGATCGGCGTGTGGTGCGGATCCGGCCCGGGTCCCCCGTCAGTGGCACTCGCTGCGAATCTGATGATCGGCACCTGGTCCGGCCCGGCGAGCAGCGGAGTTGGGCCTTTGGCCGAGGTGTCAGCAAGCAAGATCGCCGCGGGGTGCAGCGCGGCGGCGGCTTTGGCAACTGCTGCATCAGCGGCGCCTGCGTGAGGGAGCACCAGAAGTGGCAGAGATCGGGTGGATTCCACAAGGTTGTTGGCGTTAGCCGCATCACTGAGCACGTTCTCCTGGCCGTCGTGCACCAGGGCAGCTATGTCAGGCGAGCCGTACAGGAGTCGATAGCCGTCGTGGGACGGCGTAAGTGTCCCGAAGCCCTCGAGCCATCTGGCGGCATCGGCTTGACCGGTGCCCGCCGACGTCGTGCCCTCGGAGTCCAGAACTTGATAGCCGCCTGCCATGGTTTGGAGTTCCCGGATGAGCGCTGGGTCCACTGCGAAGCTTGCAGTGGGAGTTTCCGCAGCCTTGAGCAGAGCCGTCAGCCGTCCGTTCTGGCCTACCTCAGCTGCCAGATGATCATCGGACAGCGCGCCTTTCCGCACGAGTGAAGGACGCGAGTTGAAGATCACCAGCGATGTCATCGTCAGAGACGTGCTGGGTTTGGCTGCCAGCACGGGCACAAACGTCCGGGCGCGACCGATGGCGACGTTATTGCCCCGCTGCAAGACGTGTACGCCCATCAGATAGACGCCATCGGTCGGCGAGAGCTCAAGATCGGAGACTCTGACGCGCAGATTGAAGTTGACGGAGGCATTCGGCTCGAGGAAGGGCTCTGCGGCTGTGAACAGATCTTGGAAGGTGCCGGTGTGACGGGCGCCGAGTGGGTCGTTGGACTCAGACGCCAGCGCCTGTTCCAACCCGTCGTGGCCGATGATGGGCGCCTGGTTTCTCCAGAAGAGAGCCCTCAAGCGATAGAGCCTCTCGTTGGTGATGTTCGTAACCTGGCCGGTGACGGTGATCTCGTCACCGCGAGTGGGCAGCTCGGGCCTCAGCGATGTCAGGGTGATGGCGACGGAGGCTACTGGCTCAGTCGCGGCGGCTGGCGACGGCGTCAGCAGCAAGCCCAACAATGAGCCCAGTAGTAAGCAGACCCCCGAAACCGCGACTGTCGGCAGTGCGCGGGCCGTACGCACCGCGCACCTCCTCCTCACCTCGTCATCTTAATTCCCCTCACGGGCGTGAGCGTCGGTAGCGCGCTCCGCCGTGGTGAGGAGGGACGAGCGGACGCGCTTTTCGTCTGCGAGCGCCGACGAGGTAGGGCGGATTCCGGCGCGATGCGCGAACGCCCCAAAAGGCTAGAATCGCTCAGCGTGTCTACTTTCCAGCTGAGCGCAGTCCAGGCGGCGGCGGTCGCCGAGTTGCTGAAAATCGCGCCAGTCGCTGACCGGCTGGGCGAGCTGTTCAGCAATGGCGGACACGAGCTCTATCTGGTCGGCGGCAGCGTACGCGACGCTCTGCTGGGCGGGCTGGGACACGATCTTGACTTTGCGACTTCGGCGCGTCCCGACGCGGTCGAGAAGCTGCTTCGGAAGTTCTCCCCTGCGGTCTGGACCATCGGCAAGGAGTTCGGCACCATCGGCTGCAAGGTTGACGCCGGCGACGCCAGCTGGATCATCGAAGTCACGACTTACCGTTCCGACGTCTATGCCGGCGACAGCCGGAAGCCGGCTGTCGCATTCGGCGACACGCTGGACGGTGATCTGCATCGCCGAGATTTCACCATCAACGCAATGGCGGTGTCGATCCCCGACAAAAGGTTCGTCGACCCGTACGGAGGATTGAACGATCTGACACGTCGGGTGCTCCGGACCCCCGCGACGCCGGAGAGCTCTTTCAGTGATGACCCGCTGCGGATGATGCGCGCGGCACGGTTCGTCGCTCAGCTGGGGGTCCGTCCAGCCCCTGAGGTGGTCGCGGCAATGAAAGGCATGGCCGAGCGCATCTCGATCATCTCGGCCGAGCGCATTCGCGACGAGCTGAGCAAGCTCTTGCTGACCGACCGGCCGCGCCCCGGCATCGACCTGCTCGTCTCGACTGAACTGGCGGCGAAGGTGCTGCCTGAGCTGCCGGCCCTGCGGCTGGAACGGGATGAACATCACCGGCACAAGGATGTCTATCAGCACAGTCTCACGGTCCTGGAACAGGCGATTGGCCTGGAGGATCGGCTGCCCGAGCGGCCCGATCTGATCATCCGTCTCGCCGCGCTGTTGCATGACATCGGCAAGCCGGCGACCCGGCGGTTCGAACCGGGCGGGAAAGTGTCGTTTCACCACCATGACGCGGTCGGCGCCAAGCTCGTTCGGAAGCGCTTGGCGGCGCTGCGGTTCAGTGGCGAGGAGATCCGGGCTGTCTCCGACCTGGTCGCGTTGCATTTGCGTTTCCACGGCTACAGCGGCGGCGAAGGCCGCGAAGGGGTGTGGACCGATTCGGCGGTTCGTCGCTATGTCCGCGATGCCGGCGACCAGTTGGCTCGGCTGCACGTCTTGACCAGAGCGGACTGCACGACGCGGGACGCGGTCAAAGCGGAAAAGTTGCGGGCCGCGTACGACGACTTGGAGCGGCGTATCGCAGAACTGGCCGCGCAGGAGGAGCTGAACGCGATCCGGCCGGATCTGAACGGGACCCAGATCATGGAGATCTTGGGCATCCCCGAGGGCCGCGACGTCGGCCGCGCGTACGCGTTTCTGCTGGAGCGGCGACTGGAGTACGGTCCGCTCGGCGAGGAACGCGCCGGCGAGGAGCTGCTTGCCTGGTGGGCTGACCAGCACTCCTGAGCTCGTAGCCACTGCTCTCACGTTTGGGTGCTTGTGATCGCAAACGACCCATCCCTGGGTGTCCGAGCTGTAGTCTCCTCATCCAGCAGACTCGGGAAGCAGGACACGCTATGGCGACCAAGATTTTGACCACTCTGCAAGACGACATCGACGGCTCGGACGCGGCCGAGACCGTCCGCTTCGCTCTGGACGGGGTTGAGTGGGAAATAGATCTCTCCGAGCGCAACGCCAACAGGCTTCGGAACAGCCTCAGTGACTTCATGGCACACGGCCGCAAAGTAGGCGGCAGGCGTGGGCGCAAGCCAGCGTCATCCGGCCAGACTGACTCCAAGGCCATCCGGGAGTGGGCTGCAGCCAACGGCATCGAGGTCAATGCGCGCGGACGCATCCCAGCCGAGGTCGTCGAGCGCTATAGGGCGGCTGGCAACTAAGCCTGGCCTCGCGCCGCCCTGAACACTTCACCCTAGCTAGACGCTTCTCCGGACGTTTACGCCTAAGTCGAGGACCGAAGGCTCCGCTGGAGTGAGGTTTTCAGGGAACCGCCGCGCGCCCCCGAATCCTCAGCTGAGACCTGAGACCTCGAGCCGCGATCGCAGCAGGTGCTGTTCCGCCGGATTGTGCGTCAGGGCGAGGGCCCGCTCGTTGGCGACACGCGCCGCCGAATGGTCACCCAGCGCGGTGAGCAACTGGGCACGTGTGGCATGCAGGAGGTGATAGCCGCTGAGCCGCTCGGCAACTTCGTCAACTTCCGCCAAGGCCGCCCCTGGGCCGCGCAGATGGCTGAGCGCGATGGCATGGTTGAGCCGAATCACCGGGGAAGAGTCGAAGCGCAGCAGCAGGTCGTAAAGGGTCAAGATCTGGAGCCAATCCGTCTCGACCCACGATGTGGCGTTCGCATGACAGCCGGCAATCGCCGCCTGTAGCTGAAACCGACCCGGGTGGCCGAGAGCGGCAGCAGTCGCCAGATAGCCGTCAGCGCGACTGATCGCCACCTCGTCCCACCGGGACCGATCTTGATCTTCCAGCAGCACCAGGCGACCTTGATCATCGAACCGCGACTGGGTACGCGAGGACAGAAACGTCAGTAGGGCAAGCAGCCCCCAGGCCTCTGCTTGATCCGGCATGGCTCGGGCCACCAGCTCCGACAGCCAGATGGCGTCATCGCTCAGCTCCCGACCGGAGACCGAAGGTTCCAGATACCCGGCGTTGTAGTTCAGGTAGATGACCGTCAGCACGTCATCCAGCCTCGGAGCAAGATCAGCTGCTGCCGGGATGGTGAAGGGGATGCCGGCGCTGGTGATCTTCCGCTTGGCGCGTACCAGACGCTGCGCCATCGTCGTCTCGGGCACCAAGAACGCGCTAGCGATCTGCTGCGTTGTCATGCCGACCACAGCTCGTAGCGTCAGGGCCAGGCGGGCCTCGACACTCAACGCTGGGTGGCAACAGCCGAAGAGCATCGGCAACCGCTCATCGCCCGCACGATGCCCGGACCTCGCCCCAGCTGAGGGATCGGCGTCCCACTCATCGGCCAGGGGAACTTCGCGGGAGCGCTTCCGCAACAGGTCGATGGCTCGCCGCCGAGCCGCCAGAGACAGCCAGCCTCCAGGATTGGCCGGTACGCCGTCCCGCCGCCAGGTCCGAAGCGCGATCACGATCGCTTCCTGCACGGCCTCCTCGGCAATATCGAAGTTGCCAAGGCGGCGCTGCAGCTGGGCAACGATCAAACCGGCCTCCCGCCGGACAATGCGGGCTAATACCGCATCTTCGGTGTTCACATACCGCCGCTGTGGTCCACGACCGGTCGGATCTCCACCGCAATGCCGGGATACTGCAGGGACGGCCACTCCTTGACGATGGCGATTGCGGCGTCAAGGTCGGGAACGTCGATGATGCTGAACCCGCCGACGTTCTCCTTGGCCTCGGAAAACGGGCCGTCCACGACCACCGGTTCGCCGCCGTTCGGCCCATACTTGACGGTCGTGGCGGTCTCTGGGCCCTGGAGCTCGGCGCCGCTGTCACTCATGACGTGGCCGTGCTTGTCGAACCAGGCGTAAATGGCCTGATAGACCTCTGCCTGCCGCTCCTCGGGTACGGCGGCATCAAGATCCGGACGGTTTGTGTACATCAAGACATACTTCATGGTGCTGCTCCTCGTGGTACGGGAGGTGAGGTCTGACACCTCTCGACGTGCGGCCGCCCTCGGAATCGACAGCAGCAGGACACATTCTCCGAAATGTCATCTAGGCTTCGTCGCGCACCCGTGCGCACCCCACCCACGAAGTCGGTTTGGCACCCGTTGGCTGGGCCCGCGCATGGCAGACTATTCCTTCGTGGTCTCCGGGCGTGAGCGTCGGTAATCGTGCTCCGCCGTGCTAAGGAGGAACGAGCAGACACGCTCTTCGTCTGCGAGTGACGACGAAGTAGGCGGATTCCACGCGCGATGCGCGAAAGGCCAAAGTACGGTGTGCCCAGATACGCGTAGGACCGGAAGACGACTTAGGTGAAGGTACGAGAGATCAAGCGCCATGGGCAGCGAGAAGGCGATGCCGCTATGACGGCAGCCGGCCGCGCCGGAGAGGGCCGAGCGCGCCAGGGCCGTGCGCGAGACGCCGAATTCGAGCCCGTCTACCACTTCTACGGACCACACCGGGCCGGTTTGCCGCCGCTGATTCCCTACTTCCGCGAGCTGTGGCGTCGACGGGGCTTTGCGGCCGAGATGAGCAAGGCCACCATGCGTGGGGCCAACACTTCAACATTTTTCGGCCAGGCGTGGCTGATACTCAACCCGCTGCTGCTGGCCGGCGTGTACTACATACTCGTAACGATCATCCGCCGTGAGAACGATCCGGCCTTCTTCGCTCACCTGACGTTGGGGTTGTTCGCGTTCCAGCTGGTGGGCACCTCGGTCACCAGCGGCGCGACTTCGGTGACCAGCTCCGGCAAGCTGCTGCTGAATACGCCCTTTCCTCGGCTCCTGATTCCCTTGTCGGCGGTGCGTACGGCGTTCTTCCGCTTCCTGCCCACTGTGCCGGTCTACTTCGTCTTCCACGCGATCTTTCTGACCCATGTATGGTCGCCGAAGATGCTGCTGTCGCTGTACTTTCTGGCGACGATGGTCGTATTCGGTATGGGGTTGGCGGCCTTTTTCGCCGCACTTCAGGTCTACTTCCGCGACACGTCGAGCTTCCTGCCGTTCTTCGTGCGGATCTGGTTGTACCTGTCACCGATCTTGTGGGCGCCAGAACACATTGTCGGCCGATTCCCCGAGCCGCTCATGACACTCATCGAGCTCAACCCAATGTATTCAATGATCGGCGGCTATACCGAGCTGTTGCAGAACACTTCATTCCCGCCTCCCTACATGTGGATATCAGCAGCGGTATGGGCGCTCGCGGCCGCGGTGATCGGCTTCCTGTACTTCATCTCGAGGGAGCGTGAGTTTGCTGTCCGTGTTGTCTAACGGTGAGGTCCCGCTGGCGGTCAAGGTCGATGACGTGTCGATCACCTATCGCACGACCTTCGAACGCAAACCGACGTTGAAGCAGGCACTGGTCCGCTTCGGGCGCGGGCAGCGCGCCGTCAAGGAAGTCGAGGCGATCAAGAACGTTTCCTTTGACGTGCGCAACGGGACTGCGATGGGCATCATCGGGAGCAACGGCGCCGGCAAGTCCACTTTGCTGCGGGCGATGGCTGGCATCCTGCCGCCCACCAGCGGTTCCATCGAGGTCTGGGGACGCGCCAGCACCCTGCTGGCACTTGGCGTGGGTTTCAACCACAGCCTGTCGGGGCGGGAGAACATCATCCTCGGTGGGCTGGCTGCCGGCCTATCCCGCAGTGAAGTGGAGGAGCGGGCCGCCGAGGTTGCCGAGTGGACCGAGCTTGGCGACTTCATCGACATGCCCATGCGGACGTACTCCTCTGGCATGAACGCAAGGGTGGGGTTCTCGGTTGCCGTTCACATGAAGCCCGACATCTTGATGATCGACGAGGCGCTGTCTACCGGCGATGCCCATTTTCGGGAGAAGGCGAGCGCGAAGATGGCGGAGTTGCGGGAGAGCGCGCGGGCTATGTTCCTGGTCAGCCATGGGCTGGGCAGCATCAAGGAGATGTGCAACGAGGCGATGTGGCTGGATCGCGGCAAGCTGATGATGCGTGGCGAGCCGGGTGAGGTCGCGAACGCCTACATGAAGTTCGTGAAGGTGAAGAAGTCGGAGTCGGCAGTCGAGGACATGTAGCTCCTGGCCATGGCGAGCGTTTCTCATCACAGGCGTCAAGACGGCTGCGTAGCCGACGGTCGAGTCGGACGTCATTTATCGCGTCTTTTTGCCTAAAGACCTTTGAACCTACTGTGGGTCCGCTGCGTACGACCTTTTGTGGGAGCGCTGACCCAAAGGGGCGAATAGCATCTATGACCGCTGCTACGCTCGGGGGCTTGTGACCGCATCGACAGTAGCGTCATACACCGCGACATCAGGCTCATTACCACTTACATGCGGGCATTCGCCGGCACAATTCGCCTATTTCGCGATATCGACAGAGGAACTGCGCTGACTCGACCTCCCCGTACGTTTCCCATCACAGCCGTGAAGACGGGCGGGTGAGCTGCCCTGAATGCGTACCTTTCCCATCACAGGCGTGAAAACGTACGTCCGAGCCGGGGTATCAGCCTGGAGCTAACCGGCCTCGAGCCGCCACTTGAGGAAGTCCGCCAAGTCACCGGACTCGCCATCGCGGCCACCCTTGCCGACGATCAGCGGCGGCGGCGTGGCCTTCAGCTTCACACCGGAGAACCGCTCCCGCAGACCACCCGGAACGGTCAGCACGTAATACGAACCGTCCTCGCCGATCGCGAGGCTTTCGTTCTTGCGGAGGTACCAGCCGACCTTGTCCGTCTTCACCGACTGGCCGGTATACAGCGTCGCGCGCAGCGGACCGGGAGCGACGCTGTTGGCCTTCGCCGTTGCGACGAACTCGTCGATGAGCTTCTGCGCCTGGCGTGATTCGGCGCGCTCCTGAGCTGCCGCTAGTTCGGCCCGCCGGGCTGCTTCCTCGGCGCGTGACATATAGGGATCGTAACGGTCACTACCAGGGAAGCGACTGGGCGAGAGGTCACGTAACGATCGATCCCGAATGCCCGGACAGAATTGGCCGGCCGCATAGACTGCCGGTGCTCTTCCCCCGAAAAAGGAAGCCAATGACCCAGGCCACCGTGACGCGCGAGTCCGGACCAGACGACGATGCCCCCACGCCCAAAAGGCGCCGGCTGCTGCCAAAGATCTTGATTGGCGTGGCCGTGTTGCTCGTCGTGGCCATCGGCGCCGGGATGCTTTACGCCGCGACAATCGACCGCAGCCTGACCAAGAATCTCAACCGAGGCGTCGAGTTGCCCACCGATGAATCCGCTTCACGTCCTCCCAAGGAGGCGGGGGAAACAGGCACGCTCAACTACGTGCTGCTCGGTTCGGACAGCCGCGATCCCGAGAACGAAGGCAATGGTCGCAGCGACACGATCTTGGTGGTCCACCTGAACGCAAAGCGGGACAAGGCGTACATCATCTCCTTCCCGCGTGACATGTGGGTCAATGTCCCTGGCTACGGCAGGAACAAGATCAATGCGGCATTCGCGTTCGGAGGCGCGCCGCTGGCCGTCCGTACGCTGGAGGAGCTCACCGACGTCCGCATGGATCATGTGGTGCTGATCGACTTCGAGGGTTTCATCAGGCTCACCGAGGATCTGCGCGGCGTGACGGTCACGAACAAGACCGCCTTCAGCGCGCACGGTTTCGACTACCCCGAGGGGAAGGTCACGATCGCGGGTGAGGAAGCGCTCTGGTTCGTCCGGGAGCGCAAGCAGCTGCCCGGAGGCGATCTAGATCGTGCGGAGAACCAGCGCAATGTGATCAAGGCGATCGTGCAGAAGGGCCTGAGCGTACAGGTGCTCTCCGATCCGGGGACGTTCATCACCTTCATCGGGAACGTGGCGAAGCACCTTACGGTCGACAACGACCTCAGCGACGGCGAAATCAGGCGTACCGCTCTCTCGCTGCGACTGACCGGCAAGGACATCGAGCTGCTGCAGGCGCCCATCTCGGGTTTTGACACGACGGGCGACGGGCAGAGCATCGACGTTGTGGACACGGCCAAGATGGCCGAGCTGGCCCAGGCCATGAAGAAGGACAAGCTCTCGGAGTATGTGAAGAAATATCCGCAGGGTTGAGGATGGAGTTCGCTCGGAGCCTTCGGCAGCTGTGGCGGCACCGATACTTCCGGCGTCTGCTGGCGGTTCGCGTCGCCGTCCAGTCGTGCGATGGAGTGCTCCAGGTAGCGCTCGCGTCCTACGTACTCTTCTCACCCGAGCGGCAGCCGGACGCAGCTTCGATTGCGGTCGTGCTCGCCATCACGCTTGTTGCCGTTCTCGATCTTGGGACCATTCGCCGCGGTGGTGATCGACCGGGTGTCCCGCCGCCAGGTTCTCGTCGTGTGCAATCTCGCCCGAGCAGCCGTGACGGTCGGCCTCGCAGTGCTGGTCGCGACCGGGCTACGGACAACAGGCGTCGAGACCCTCCTCTATGGCGGCGTGCTGCTGGCGATGAGCCTCAACCGGTTCCTGCTGGCGGCGCTCTCCGCATCACTTCCTCACACCATCGACGCCGGCGAGTACATGGTCGCCAATTCGGTGGTACCTGTCGTCGGTCCGGCGGGGGCGCTGCTCGGGGTTGGGGTTGCCACCAGCCTGCGCCTGATCTTGGGCCAGGTGATGCCCGACTACCGGGCCAATGCGATCTTGTTCATCATCGCCGCAGTCGGGTTTGTGGGGAGCGCGGGCCTCGCGATGCTGATTCCACGGCGCCAGCTTGGCCCGGACGGCACAGCGACGACGAAAGCACGCGAGGTCGTCAGCGCTCTGATCGAGGCGCTTGCGCACCTACGAGACCGGCGTGCTGCGGGGATCGGACTGCTGACCATCGCAGCACAGCGGCTCGTCTACGGCATTGTCACGGTGGCGACGATCTTGGTGTTTCGCAACTACTTCCACAGCCTCGACCAGGTCAACGCTGCCATTGCTGACCTCGGCCTGCTCGTGATCATCACCGGTGCCGGCTTCGTCTTCGCCTCAGTGGTGACCCCGCCGATGAGTGCCCGGCTGGGCCTGCGGAGCACGATGATCATCTCCCTGCTCGCCGCCGCGGTCTTCCAGCTGGTGCCCGGCGCGATCTATTCCTGGGTGCCGCTGATGGTGGCCGCCTTCTTGCTGGGCCTCACTGCGCAGTGCATCAAGATCTGCGTCGACACCCTGGTCCAGGCACATGTGGCTGACGAGTTCAAGGGCCGGGTCTTCGTGCTCTACGACATGATCTTCAATGTCACGCTTGTGGTGGCTGCGGTGATCGGCGCGGCGATCCTGCCCGCTAACGGCAAATCGGTGATCATCCTGGTCCTGATGGCCGTCTGCTACCTGCTGATCGGGCTGGGCTTCGCGCTCGTCAGCCGTGGCGTCAGCATGAACGAGGGCACCGAGTCGCTCCAAATTGTTTCTTAGCTGCTCGCGCAATCGCGCGTGGAATCCGCCTACTTCGTCGTCGCTCGCGAAGACGATAGAACGCCTCCGCTCGCTCCTCCTCACCACGGCGGCGCGCGATTTTCCGACGCTCGCAGCTGACACTTATCGCATCGCGAACTTGTTCGGGTCGGCGCCGAGACGCTGGCCGGTCCGTACTCCTGCGATCTCGGCCATGTCCCCATCGTCGAGTTCGAAATCAAACAGGTCGATGTTCTCTCGCATCCGATCGGGGTGCACTGACTTCGGGATGACGACACAGCCAAGCTGCACATGCCAACGCAGCACGACCTGCGCCGGCGTACGGTCCTTGCGTCGCGCCACCTCGACGATCTCGGGGTTCTCCAGCAGCCCCTTGCCCTGACCGAGCGGACCCCACGACTCGGTGCGGATCCCATGCGCGTCGTGGAACGTACGAAGCTCCTCTTGCGGGAACTCGGGGTGCAGCTCGACCTGGTTGACCGCAGGCGTGACGTCCGTTTCGGCGAGGAGTCGTTGTAGGTGTGGGATCTCGAAGTTGGACACGCCGATCGAGCGCACCCGCCCGTCCGCCAGCAGCCTCTCGAAGGCCCGCCAAGTTTCGACGTACTGGTCGAACATCGGCAGCGGCCAGTGGATGAGGAATAGATCGAGTACGTCGAGGCCTAGCTTCTGCATGCTGCCGTCAAAGGCGGTGAGCGTTTTGTCGTAGCCGTGCTCGCTGTTCGTCAGCTTCGTGGTGATGAACAACTCGTCCCGAGGCACGTCGCTCTCGGCCATCGCAGCGCCGACACCTTCCTCGTTCCGGTAGCCCTGGGCGGTGTCGATCAGCCGATATCCGGCCTTGAGCGCTTCGGCAACGGCTTGCTTGGTTTCCTCCGGCGGGACTCGGAACACCCCGAACCCAAGCTGTGGGATCTCCAGGCCGTTGTTCATCCTCAACGACGGAACTGCTGGCATGTGAACTCCTTTACTCCAGGTCCTTGGGCCACTGGCTCACCCTAGCCACTGACAACACTCAGCTGGGATGGGCAACAGCCGGTGCGTGTCGACCAACACGTCTGACAACACCCGCTGGGCAAAGTCGTCCCATGACGAGCCCATCCCGCAGGCGGCGTGGGTTCAGCCTCGTCGAGGCGCTCGATCGAGAGTGGTGCGAGCTCGGCCGAAGGCACCCGGGAACCGTCAGTCGCTGGGCTGATCGACATGATGTGCTTGCGTCGTGCGGCACCTTCGATGACGTCCTATCGGCGGCCAGGCTGAACTCCGATCCCGTCCTGGCCGCACTGCTGACTGAGGTCGCCATTGGAGATCAACTCGCGGGCCGCGTCGTCCTCCAAGCGCTGATCGGACGGATGGTACGGATGGCGCAACGGGATCCACGTGCCGGCATCGATGATTACCTCGCATGGTTGTGGTGTGGGATCAACAGCTATCCGCTGAGCAGGCGTCCCGCGCGGATCGCGGCAAACCTTTCGATGGACACCCTCAAGGCAGTCTCGCGAGAACACCGGTGGATGGGACGAGGCGATGTCACGCTCTGGTCATCGAGCGAATCGCTCGAGGAGTTGCTGGAACCGGCCGGTCCTGATGGAAGTCGTTGCGACTCGCAGCAGCCCGTCGACCTGGAAGTGCGCCGGGTAGTCGAGGCTGGCAGGCTTTTGAGGTTGATCGACGATTCGACCGCCGCCCTGCTGCAGAGCGTCTATGTCGAGGGCATGAGCGGTACCCAAGCTGCTCGGCGGTTCCATACCAGCGCGGGCGTGGTCCGCGTGCGGTGCAGCAAGGTGGTCCGAGAGCTGGCTACGCATGCAGTTGAGCTAGCCGATGCGGCGGGATTGTCCGATGCGGCCTAACTGGATCTGCTGAGGTGCGAACTCTGCCTCGACAACAACCTGTCAAGCTGCGTGATTGTTCAGTCCGATCAGTCGCTCCACCCCTAGCCCAGGCGTCCCACAGGCGAGCACGCACAGCCAAAATGTCAGTGGTCACGGCTAGTTTTTCCTTGTCTGGTTGGGTTTCCGGGGAAGTATGGGCCGTTGATCATGGGTGATCATGAGGGGCCGGGTGTGGTGCCGGGGCGGTACGCCGGGGAGGCGATCCCGATCCATAATGGCCCAACACCCCAACAGGTTGAGCAGGTCGAGCGGCGGGTGTACGCGGATGGGTTGGCGGGGCGGATTTGCGCCGCCGCGGCCGACGCCGCACGCTCGCACTTGCACTTTGTTGGAGCTGCTCGGGGAGTTCGACGCCCTCGGAGGTATCAAGCATTGGAGTGATTCAAATCCTTGGCGCACTGGTTGTCATGGGCCGTGCTCCATGGCACCGGGGGTGGCAAGAGAGCATGTACGGGTCGCTCGTGCTTTGCGGCGCATGCCGACGATCGCGGGCTTGTTTCGGGAGGGTCGGTTGTCGTATTCGAAGGTGCGGGAGGTCACTCGCGTCGTCGATGTGGTTGATGAGCAGCGGCTCGCCGGATTGGCGTTGACTGCAACCGCTTCCCAGGACCCGCTTGATCAGTGGGTTCCGGGCTGCTGATGGTGTGCGGATCAGCCAACAAACGAAACGGGCTGTGTGGTGGCATGAGCGTGAGGACGGCATGATCGATTTCCGGGCCCGGCTCCCGAAAGACGAAGCCGCTCTGTTGATTGCGGCGATTGATACAGCGAAGGATCAGTTCGGGCCGCCACCAGCGAAACCCGATCCGTACGGGGATGCAGAGCAGGTGGCGGCACCAGGTGTCAGGGCCTATGGAAATGCGGATGCCTTGCTGGATGTGGCCCGGGTCTTCCTAGACACCGCACCGGAGGATCGTTCCGGTGAGGACAGCACCGTGGTGGTGGTCCAGGTCTCAGCGGAGCAGCTGGCCGGAAACGTTCCCGCAGGAACGTCCGCAACGAGCAGAGCCTCAGTCAGATGCGCGCGCAGCCAGACGGAAACGTTCCCGCGGGAACGTCTGAGCCAGCTGCTGCGGCGTCTCACATCGCAGGCGTCGGGTCGGTTGAGCCCGCCACCGCGCAAAAGCACGCCTGCGACGGTTCGTTGCTCGGCGCGGTCGTTGACAAGCACAGCAAGGTCTTGGTCTTGGGCCGCACTAGACGGCTGGTGAGCAAGGCGCAGCGCAGGGCGTTGCTGATCAGGGACAAGATGTGCCGCTATCCAGGTTGTCATTCCACTCGGCATTTGAAGGCTCATCATGTGGTCCCGTGGGCTGCCGGGGGGCGCAGCGATCTGGATAATTTGATCTTGTTGTGTCAGTGGCATCACACCGCCGTCCATGAAGGAGGCGTCACCATCACCGCTGATACCGATGGCTGGCTGTTCACTAAACCGGATGGGCGACCCTGCGATCGGTGGGTGAGTGATGACAACCTGGCCCGCCACCTCGACTTCGCGCTTCGCCGCAATGCCGCCCAGCAGGCACAGCACGTGCGTCATCGGCTGGCTGGAGTGGACAGCTTCCACCATCCCGACGCTCGAACCATCCGGCCCCGCTGGGCCGGAGAACCCTTCGACCTCCACGCCTGCGTCCAAACCCTGTTCACCATCAGACTCCCCGGGCCGACCGCGGATCTTGATCAACAAGCCGCGTAGCGAAGCCGCAGGCTGCTGCCCTGGAAACTGACAACACGTGCGCGTTGCGGACAACACCTCCGGCGCGGCGGCCAACACCCTGGACAACACCTGATTGACAGATTGAGCCGCGGCAGACGACGTCGGAGGCGCCATCCATGGACAACTCAACTGACCCGAGATTCACGGTGTACGGAGGGGTCGGTTCGCGCGATTCCGATCCAGCGCGGCTTTGCTGCGCGTTGACCCGGCTATCTCAGGCGCTTGCAGTGTCTGTCCCACGGATTGAACTGCGCATAGCGCTCCAGCGCGGGGTCTGCGAGTGTCATGGCTTTCGAACTGAGGAGATCGGGTGGCGCTCAGGGGACGGGGCTTCGTGAGTGTCGGAGCCGTCATCGCCTGCTGCGCGCTCGCCGCCGCGTGTACTCAGGAACCAGCGCCAATCAGCCCACCGTCACCGACGCCGGCCGCGACGACGCCCGCCGAGTCGCAAATCGAGCGCGAGATGAGACTTGACTACGAGGCAGCCGAGAAGGCATATCGGGCAACATGTGCGGAACAGGACCGCCTGTATCAGGCGGGCGGCGCATCGAGGCCAGTCCGCACTCGAGGCAACCGCAACGGGCTCCTATCTGCGGATCAGTCTCAAGTCGCTTCGCGATGTCCACGAGGCTGGCTGGCATGCGACCGCCGGAACCCGAATCTTGGGGGTCGTGCGAGACGGCGGTTGGAAGGATAACCGAGTTGGGCTGACGAGCTGTGAAGACAGCGACGACGTGCAGATTTGTGGACAAATCAGGAGAGGATGTTACTCCGAAGGACCTAGCGCGTCTATGTCCAAGCGCTCACCGTCGTCAGGATCAGGCGGACGTTGGAAGGTATCGACGGCGGTGACAACGAAGGTCAAGACCTTCGAGGGCCAGCCGTGCGTCGTCTGAAGTCAGGCATTGCGTTCGGGATCGCGGTCGCGGGCTCGCCATCGCTGGCTCAGGGCCATGTGCGCGGCTGACGAAACCAGGTCACCTGCACGCGAACGCCGGTCCTGCACCGTCACCGCCCGAGAGGCCAGCGGACGGCGAGAGCGAGTCGGCGCAGACGAAGTCAACTGCCGTGAGGATCGCCGACCGTCGGGATGCCGAGAGCCAAATGGTCCTCGAGTCACGCAAGGAATTCTCCGCCGCATTCGCTGAATATGACCGCCGGCTCGCCAGCTACAACCGCTGCATGCTGATCTTCGGTCCAAGTTTGAGCAACCCACGCTGCGGCAGCGCACCTACCCCACCAAGCTCGCCGGAGTTTAGCTCCGGTACCTTCACTGGCCGTGGAAACCAGCCGACGGCCGTTCAGGCAGCTGCAGTCGCTGTCGCTCGCCTGCAACTGCCGAGGATCCCTCCCGGCATCGGCCCGTCGCCGGACATCAACCCGTGGAACATGGCTGCGGTCGGCTACCCCCTATGGCTATGGGCGGACGGTCCCACCCATGTCGGTCCGATTTCCGACTCGGTCGCCGGCCTATCCGTATCGCTCGATGCCGAGGTGAGCAGCTTGACCTTCCGAATGGGCGACGGCCACACCGTCACATGCCCCGGCGTCGGGCCACCCCTGGACAACGGCGGTCCAGCCCGGCACCAAATCTCCGAGTTGCGGCTATTCCTACGCCAAACCCTCATTGCCGGACAACGTCTACACGGTGGCAGCCATCGCCAACTGGGCTGTGACCTGGACCAGCAACGGCCAATCGGGAGTGATCAACGTCCCCGTCGTTGCTACCACCGAACTCCCGGTCGGAGAGCTCCAGGTGCTCGTTCGATGATCATTCCAGACCCGCCGCGAGCAATGCCCCTCGCGGTCGCACCATCCCCCAGGGCTTCATGATCATGAAGTCTGCCCCCCGAAAGGAAATCCATGAAGGTCCAGCACTACGCCGCCGTCATGGTGGGACTGCTTGTCATGTCCGGAGCTGGCATCCGTCCCGGTATCATCCCTAGTCGCGGCGATGTCATCCCTGTAATTCGGGGCTGATGGAGCGCTCGCGATACTCCAGTGATACTTCACGGGTTCCCACCAACCAGTGCAGCGAACTTGGCCGCGGCCTCTGCCTGCATTCCGGGCAGCGCGTGCGCGTAGACCTGCATTGTGATCACCACGCTTGAGTGGCCCAAGCGCTCGGAGATGATCTTGATCGGCACGCCAGCGCCGAGCAGGATCGTAGCGTGGCAGTGGCGCAGGTCGTGCAGCCTGATCACTGGCGGAGCCATATCACCAAGATCACGTGCACAACGAGTCAGCGCCTCAGTGAAGCGCTGCGAGAATCGCACCGGATTCGGATATTGACCTTCGAGCGTCCCGAACATTAGGGCACCGTCCCGCGCTAGGTCGAGCGACAGACCAGCCCGCGCCACCCGCCATCGCCGCAGGGCCTCGGTCGTCTGAAGATCAAGATCAACGACCCGTTGCCGGCCGCTCTTGGTTGTGCCCTCGACCAGCTCAGCGCCCTCCCCTTTTGTCCGCACGAGACCGACCGAGCGCCTGATACTGAACTTTCGACTCTCAAGATCGACGTCTCGCCAACGTGCCGCCAGGACTTCACCGCGTCGCGCACCGGTGAATGCCAAAAGTCGCCACGGTGTAGCGTCCGCGCAGCCGTGCGAGTCGGCCCACGTGAGGAAGGTTGAGAGCTGCCCTGCACTCCACGGATGGATCTCTGGCGGTCGGGCTTCCTTCGCCGATGGCGGCTTTGCTCGATCGCATGGATTGGCGACCAGCAAGCCATCGCTGACTGCCTGCTGGAGCATTGCTTTCAAGATCGTATGGCAATATCGAATCGTCCGCGCTGATAGCCCAGTGCCCGCGGCGTGATCTTGGCGGCCAGTCTTCTCTAGCTTCCGGTACATCGCCGAGATACGCGCACCGGTCAGCTGGGTGAGCTTGACATCGCCGATCTCGGGCAGGATGTGCAACCTGAGATTCTGGTCGTAGCTCGCCCTGGTCGAAGGCGCGAGCCGTAGTCCATCGAGGTACACCTTGGCGAGCTGGCGCACAGTCTTGTTGGTGGAGGCTGCCGCCTGCGCACCCTTGCGGATCGCTGATAGTCGGTCGCCCAGCTCGTCGGATGCTGCCTTGCGCGTCTGGAAGCCACGCCTAACGACGGTTCCGAACGTTCCGTCGTCGCGCCAGCCCTGATACTTGATCAAGTGGCGGGTGCCGGCTTTGGTCTGGTATGGGTAGACGCCTCCCTCGCCAGCCCGGCGGCGCCGCGGTTTGGTCATGGTTTGCCTTTCTTGGCTGCCTTCGGAATGAATCCGAGTTGCCGGGCTCTCTGCACGTTCTTGCTGGCCTGGTCGATCGTGACCTCGCCCTGGCGGCCAGCACCGGGCATCTGGTGTCGCTCCAACGCCTCTCGAACCGCCTGCACCGGTTTCCTTCCGCCCTCCCGATATGCGGGAGCAACAACGTCCCTAAGCTCGTCGTCGCTGAGCATCGGGGGTCTGCCACTGCGTACGGGGGAGCCCGCCTTGAGGGCTTTCGACGCTCGCTTAAAAGCGGACCGGCTGCTCTCGTCCTTCAGGCCCCAAAGATCTGGTCGATCTTGGGCGGCTTGGCTCATGTCTAGAAACAACTTCCGCATGTCCTCCACAAGAGTGGCGATGGCGAGCGCCCGCAGACGCGGGCTGTTGAGTTCGTCCCACCCAGGAAGTGGCTTGATCTTCCGCATGGTGTCATCGCTGGTGAAACCACGGATATCAAGGCCGACGCACACTGTTCGCCCTCTCACCCTTCCGAAGTGGACCCATACCTTGTAGGGCGCGCCCAGGAGCGTGACCTCAGTTGGGATAGACCCAAGCAGCTGGTCCCGTGGCTTCGTATCCCGCCGCGTCACGTCGCCATTTAAGCATGGTCGTGTCCAGGCCACAAGGGCTACCGGCCTGATCGACGAGGTGCTGTTCGTGGTCCGCACGGTGCCCGACGATGCCGCCGAACGGGACCTGTGGACCGCGCAGCACCGGCAACCCGGTGCACCCCCGTTGTCCCGGCAGGTCAACGACGACCTCCGACACGGCCTGGCATTGGCGTCGGTGCGCACCGAAGCGTTCGTCACCGTGGTCGTCCCCGAAGACCGGATCGGGCGGGAGGCCCGGGAATGCGGCGGCGGCCTGGAAGGCCGCGCCCGGGTGCTGTACGGGCTGATGGGTGAGGTCGAGGCGCAGCTGCGCGGCGGCATGGCGATGACCCAGGTGAGCTGGCTCACCTCCCCGCAGCTGGCGTTGGCCTGCCGGACCGGCTTCGCCCCCGCCGACCGGGCCGGCATCATCGACGCCCTCGCTCAACGCGAGAAGGACGCCAGCGTGAACGCCGATGTGCCGTGGGCGATGGCCGGGCCGTCCGGCGCGGACCCCCTGGTGCGGCACTACAGCCACGACGCCTGGAACTCGGTCAGCTGCACCATCACCCTGCCCGCCAAAGGTGCGGTGATGGGTGCCCTGGCACCGGTGCTGACACCCGGTGAGGCGGGGGAGCGCCGCAGTTTCCTGGTTGCCTACCCGATCCTGCAACAGAGCGCCGCGGACCGGCGCACCGCGACCAGCGAATGGGCCGCCGACCTCGGCGAGGAGCTGCGCCACAAAGCCAAGGTCAAACAACGCGCCCGCAGCCGGAACGAAACCGCCAAGGCCCGCGGCGTCGACGCCAAGCTCGCCCGCGGCCGCGCCCTGACCCGCCCGTACGCGGTGTGCACCGTCACCGTCCCGAAGACCGCCCGGATCGCCGAGTATGGCCGCCGGCTCGACGCGTCGGTGCGCCGCGCCGGGTTCGCCCCGCTCCGACTGGACCTGGCCCACGACGTCGGCGTTGCCGCCTCCACCGTCCCCCTCGGCGTCAGCCTGACCCGCCGAGGCGCCGCATGACCCGCCACACCACGCGGCACCCAGCCAGGCGTTTCGGCCGGAACCGGCGGCACGGCGGGCGGGACGTGACCGGGCTGCTTGCCGACTTCGGCCACGACCTTCCCACCACACCGATCACGGTCGCTGAAGCCAAGCAGGCGCGGCTGTTCCGCTACGCGCCCAGACGCGGTCACCGTCGCGCCGGCCGCGGATGGGCGGCGGCGAAGGCGCCGGTGTCGACGTGGCGGATGACGTCGGACCAGGCGCCGGTGCTGTGGCCGTTCATCTCCACTCCCGGCCTGCCGCCGACCGGAGCCCAGATGGGCATCGACATGCTGTCCGGCGGCAGCTTCTACGCCGACCCGCTCGGCTGGGTCCTCAACGACACGGTGCCGGTCACCAACCCCAACATGTTCGTCTTCGGCAAACCGGGCCGCGGCAAGTCCGCCACGGTGAAGGCGCTGCTGCTGCGGATGATCGACTTCGGCTACCGCGCCCTGATCCTGGGCGACCCGAAAGATGAGTACGAGAAGCTGTGCCGCGCGTTCGGGGTGGAACCGTTCGCGATCGGCCCCGGACTACCGACGCGGATCAACCCGCTCGCCTTCGGCCCGCTCGGCGACGGCTGGGACCACCTCGGCGCGGCCGAGGCGCAAAGCCGGGCCGCGGTCGTGTTCGGCCGCTGGCTGACCCTGATCCGCGGGCTGGTCGGCAGCCAACGCCTCGGCGACCAGCGGGTCCCGTTCGGCCCCACCGAGGAGGTCGTGATCAAAACCTGCCTGCAGGATCTGACCGGCTACACCCAGGCGCACACCCGGATGCGGGAGGTCACCATCCCGCAGCTGTGGCACCTGCTGGACAACCCCACCGCCGAGCTGATCACCGAATGCCGCTACCAGTCGGCCCGGCAGTTCCTCGACGAGACCCGGCTGCTCCGCGACGCGCTCGGCCAGCTGGTCTCCGGCGCCCTCGCCGGCCTGTTCGACGGCCCCACCACCATCGATGTCGACTGGCGGGCCCCCATCCAGTCCCTGACCCTGTCCCGGCTGGCCGCTCGGCGAGGAAGCCGTCGGGATCGCCTGCTGTGCCTGAACTCGTGGGGCCGCGGGATGCGCGAGGTCGCCGACCGGGGTGACCTGCGGATCGTGGTCCGCGACGAGTCCTGGAAGCAGCTGCGGCTCGGCGTCGATGCGGTCAAGAGCTTCGACGGCGACCTGCGGCTGTCCCGCAGCAGCGGCGACATCCAGATCGCCGTCGGCCACAAACCCTCCGACCCGCTGTCGGCCGGCGACGCCTCCTCCCAGGCCGTCGCCATCGCCAAAGACCTGCTGCACCTGGCCGACATCAAGGTCCTGCACGGCCAAGACCTCGCCGTCGCCCAAGAACTCGACGGGCTGCTCGGCCTCGGCCCGATCGCCCAAGACCTGGTCACCGGCTGGGCCATGCAAGGCAAAGGCCGGGCGCTGTGGTGCGTCGGGGAGCAGCTGTACAAGGTGCAGACCGTCCTCCACCCGGCCGAGCAGAGCCTCACCTACACCAACGACGCCATCCAAACCGCAGCCTGAACCGCCCGGCCGTGAAGAAACTCGCGCTGCTGGTCGCGCCCCTGCTGGCGATCCTGATGCTGGCGCCGCTGCTGATCGCGCTGATCGTCGCCGGGATCATCGCCCCCGCCGTGGTCAGCACCATCGCCTGCGACAGCACGCGCCGGTGGCGGCGGCCGGGGCCTGGCGGCCGCCGTTCCAGCAGCGCTACACCCTCACCTCACCGTTCGGCCGCCGCTACCACCCCATCTTCAAGCAGTGGCGGCTGCACACCGGCCAAGACCTGGCCTCCCTCCCCGGCGCAGGTCCGGTCGTCGCCGCCTCATCTGGCACCGTGATCAGCGCCCGCACCGAACCCGTGTACGGCAACATCGTCACCCTCCGCCACAGCGGCGGCATCCGCACCCGCTACGGGCACCTGGCCAGCATCGACCCAAGATCCGACCCGGTGCCACGGTCGCTATCGGGCAGAAACTCGGAGTCGAGGGATCCACCGGCACCAGCACCGGGCTGCATCTGCATTTCCAGGTCGAGATCAACGGCCGACCGGTCGACCCGGTGCCGTTCATGGCCGAACGCGGCGCACCGCTCGACGGCACAGCCGTCGCACCCAACCCTCAGACGCCGTCGCCCGCCTCCCTCGCCCTTCAGAGTGGCAGGCCCGAGGGGCGGCGTGGGTTCGGCTGCCCGCACCCGGCCGGCCGCGACAGGACTCGCTGCACAACCCGCCGCTGCCCATCCCGGCCAAGATCAAAAACCTGTACATCGCCGCAGCCCAGAAGTACAAGATCCCCTGGACCTTGCTGGCCGGCATCGGCATGGAAGAAACCGGTCACGGCCGCAACAACCGCACCAGCTCCGCCGGCGCCCAAGGCCTAATGCAATTCATGCCCGCCACCTGGCGATCAATGGGTGTCGACGGCGACGGCGACGGCCGCGCCGACATCCACAACGACGCCGACAGCGTCCACTCCGCCGCCAACTACCTCACCAAATCCGGCGTCACCACCGGCGCGGCAGGTGTCCGCCGAGCCCTCCTCGCGTACAACCACGTCGACTGGTACGTCAACGACGTCCTCTACTACGCCTCCCGCTACGGCGGCGGCACCGTCCCGGGGGCCCCAACGACTGCGGCGCCGGAACCGGCAACCCCAGGCTGCCGTCACTTAGCAACGAACGCGTCGCCAAACTCCTCGCCTGGGCGAAAAGCCACAACGGCGACTCCTACCGGATGGGGGCGGCCGGGCCAACCACCTGGGACTGCTCCAGCTTCACCCAAGCCGGCTACGCCCACATCGGCGTCAAGATGCCCCGCACCGCCTCCGCGCAACGCGCCTGGCTTGCCGCCGGTCATGGCACCCGCATCCAACCCGGCCATGAGAAACCAGGCGACCTGATCTTCTGGGACTCCTACCTCGGACCCAACCAGATCGGGCACGTCATGATCATCTGGAATCCAGCCAAGAAAACCACCATCGAAGCACGCGGCACCCGTGAAGGCGTCGGACACTTCAGCTACGCCAACGGCCCAAGACACGACATCTTCGAAATCTGGCGGGTCAGGAAGGTCGCCGACCGTCCCTGATCAGCTCATGCCGGCAGCAGATGAGGGAGATTCATGCCTGGCGCTGCCGGCGTATGTACGCACCATGCCGGGCTCGCCGGGCGGGAAGCGAACTGAGGCCGCATCCACACAATCTCTTGGCTCGTCCGCTGCAGGCACCGATCTGCGCACGCGGCGGGACCGGTCGATCGTGCTATTGATGCTGCTGGGCGGGCTGCGCGCCGGGGAGGTCCGCTCGCTGCGGCTGGCCGATGTGGACATGGGGTTACGCCGCGTCCGGGTCACCGGCAAGGGAGGCAAGGAACGCATCGTGCCCGTCGACGGCGCGTTCTTCGCCGAGCTGGCCGCCTACCTGCGCGAGGAGCGCCCAGCCCGGTGCGCCAGCCCGGAGTGTTTCGTGGTGCTGCGCGGCCCTACCGCTGGTCGGCCGCTCACCGAGGCCGGGTTGCGGCGGATCTTCCGCACCCACCGACAGACCTCCGGCGCGATCCGGGTGCGGCCGGCCGAACCCGAGCCGAACCAACCCACATCCGGCCAACATCGCTGTCGACACCGAGGACGCGGCGACGGTTACGTTCCGCACTGCGTCTGGCGTCCTCGGCACCGTTACGGTCTCCCAGGTTTCCGCGGGCCGAAAGAATCGGCTGTGGTTTGAGTTCGACGGCGCGGAACGGTCGGCCGTGTTCGACCAGGAAGCACCCGAGACGGTATGGCTTGGGTCGGAGACCTCTGAGGAGATCATCCGCCGCAATCCCACAGTCGGATCATCCGAACAGCGCCGCCTCTCAACTCTGCCCGCGGGACACCCGCAGGGGTACGCGCAGTGTTTCGAGGCCTTTATTGACGACACCTACGCCACCATCCTCGGGGAGCACCGCGAGGCGCTCCCGACCTTCGCTGACGGTGTGCGGTCCGCTCGCATCGTCGATGCCGTCGTCCAGTCCGCACAGGCCGGCCAACAGGTGACTGTTGAGACCCGCACGGACGTGCGAGCCGCTCCAGATTCTCTCCAAACCCCATCAACCCATCTCTCCGGAGGTTCGCTCCATGTACCCACCCATCCATGACCTGACGGTCGCGGTGACCCCGAAGCCGTGGCGGCTGTCGTGGTGACCTTGAACCAACGTTTCGACGCCCTAGTTGTCGGCTAAGGTGCGGCCGGAAGCATCGCAGTAAAGGAACTCACCGAGCGCGGACTCGACGTGCTGCTCCTCGAGGCTGGCCGGGACATCACCGAGGCCGATTTCAAGCCACAACCTGAGACACAGCCGGCGGCGATGAGCATCGACCTTGTCGGTCGCACCCGGGCCGTACTCCACGGGCAATACCGGCAAGCCCGGCGTGCCATGTTCAAAGCCCAGACCAGCCCCTTCCTCGTCAACGACCTTCACCATCCCTATGCCACCGAGGGCGGCAGCTTCTTGTGGATCCGGGGACGACAGCTTGGTGGCCGCCTTTACTCATACGGTCGAGTCCTGCTGCGTTCGTCTGATCACGAGTTCAAGGCAGCCAGCCACGACGGGCACGGCGAGGACTGGCCCATCTCCTATTCAGATCTGGCACCCTATTACGAACCGCGTGGAGGAGTTCGTCGGCATCTACGGAACCGATGAGAATCTTTCGAATCTCGCAGACGGCAAATACCGGGGTCCGTCGTGGCTCACCAAGGCGGAGCAGGGGTTCAAGGAGACGGTCGAGGGCCGCTGGCCTTCCAGACACGTGATCCCGTGGCGATACGCGGCACCGAACCTGCATCGGGTTCCACTAGGCATCGTCGCCGCCCGTGAGACGGGGAAGCTCACGACCCGTACCGATGCCATCGTTCGACAGATCATCCTCAATCCCAAGACGGGAAAAGCGGATGGTGTTGTTTTCGTCGACCGCCTCACCAAGGCCGAACAACGCGTGCACGCCGACCTTGTTGTGCTCTGCGCCTCAACCATCGAATCCGTTCGGCTACTACTGAACTCCGCGGGCGAGGGACACGGCAACTCGTCCGGGATGCTCGGCCGATACTTCATGGACCAGACGCCAAGCCTGGTCTTCGGGGCGGATCCGCACCACCCTGGACACGAGACCATCAACCCGGCACCCGACGACCCTTACTACGCGCCCGTTGGCGGGTCTACATCCCACGCTTCAACAACCTCGACGGCTCTGATCCGGCTGAGTTCGCCCGTGGCTACGCCGTTCAGGGAACGATCGGACGGCTCCCCGTGCCTGACGGTAGTCCCGGCGTCGCGGGCCTGATGGGATTCGGCGAGATGTTGGCGTACTACGACAACCGCATCACCATTCATCCAAAGCGCACCGACCACTGGGGAATCCCGATCCCGAAGATCCGCCTCGCCATCACTGACAACGAACGCGCACTGATGCGGGCCCAGGTCCGCGGCCTGAGAGAAATGGCCGAGAGCAGCGGCTATCACGTCAACTTCGTCGGCTCGGCTCTTGGCTTGGACTCCAAGAAGGTCTGGCCCGACGCCGACCCGGTCAGTCGACTCATCTTCCGGCTCGGCTTTCCGATGAGCTTGGCCATGGGCGCTGCAATTCACGAATGCGGCGGCGCACGCATGGGCAATGACCCCGCCCGGTCAGTGCTCAACGAGTACAACCAGTCCTGGGATGTGCCAAACCTCTATGTCACCGACGCCAGCTGCTACGTGTCCAACGGAGGCGTCGGCCCGACCCTAACGATCATGGCGCTCACGGCGCGAGCATGTGAGCACATCGCCCAGCAACGCTGACCTAGACGTCAGGAGGGGCCAGTGGCTCACTACGTGGTGCGCAACATCGTCCGGGCCGCGCCGGAAGTCATAACCGCGCTGGAGAAGGCAGGGGTCGCGACGGTCCACGAGGCTGCGGGCCGAATCGGCCTGCTCGGCTGTGATGTCCGGGCCCGGCAGCAAGGGTCGGCGATCGCTGGTTCGGCGGTGACAGTGTCATCCCATCCGGGCGACAATCTGATGCTGGATGCCGCGGTGGAGGTCTGCCAACCAGGGGACGTTTTAGTGGTGACCACCACGTCGCCTTCGACTGACGGAATGTTCGGTGATCTGCTGGCCATTTCCTTGATGGCTCGCGGGGTTCGCCGGCCGGTGATCGACGCCGGCGTCCGTGACATCGCCACGCTTCGTGGCATGGGTTTTTCCGGTGTGGTCGCGCGCGGTTCATGCCCAGGGCACCGTGAAGGCAAGCCCGGGATCGGTAAATGTGCCAGTGGTGGCGTCAGGCCAGCTGATCAACCCATGCGGCATCATCGTCGCCGACGACGACGGTGTCCTGGCGATTCCGGCCGAGGGCGGGCAATCGGTGGTCGAGGCGAGCGTCGCCCGGTTGGTGAAGCGAGGCCGAGAAGCGGGAGCGCTGGCCGCCGGGACCCTCGGGGTCGACCTGTGTGGATGAACACCGGGTTCACCTTCTTCGACGAGACCGGCGACGAGGTGCAGATGTCGGGACTGGAGATCGTCGAGACCGCCACACAGACGTCTTCAGATAGAGAGGCTGCTACTTCGAAGCCGTGATCGACACCACCGACGGACGCTCGGTGCACTTGGCCAGCACGCTTCAAGGGCGGGAGGACGAAGGTGAACGTAATTAGTCAGGCCACGGACCGGCCCAGAGGCGTACTTTATGTGGTGGCGACGCTGTCGTTGCTCGCGGCGCTCATCCATCTGTGGGTCATGCCAGAACATTTCGAGGAGTGCCTAACCCGTTCGGACGCCAGGCGAGTGCGGGCCGCGTCCGGAATATCGCCCTTACGAGGAGGAGAGGGAGCAGAGCGGCCAACCCCAAGTACAGCGATGCGAGACTGGTGCTTCACTCATCTAGCCTTCTCTATGGCACGGCGTGCGGGAGGTGTGGGGGATGAACCAGGAACGCTTCGGCGAGCTTACTCGGGCACTGGCTACCACGCCCCTTTCCCGTTGGCAGGTGCTCAAGGGACTCCTCGCCGGTGCGGTCGCTGGCACGTCGTCCGAGTTGTTCGCGGCCGGAAATGGGGCCGGATCGTCCTCGAGAACTATACCGAGCTATCAAGAGAAAGGGAGATCATGGAGGCTTTTGAGCGGATAAGGCGTGTCGTGCACACGTGGACGAGCAACACCGTGAACAGCGCCGTGTACGTGCTCTCGGGCGGTACGAAGACGCTTCATGAGGGGCGCTACCACCGCTCGACCGGCAGGTGGACCAACTGGAACGACACGTTCTCTGCCCGGCCACGAAGGTTCGAGACCCCGGAGAGCGAAGCGGCAATCTGCGAGATTGTCAGGTCATCGAAGAACGTGCGCGTCATCGGCGGCGGCCACACGTTCAACGCCTCTCCGCTCTCGGCAGATACGATGCTGTCCCTCGACAAGTACGACAAGATCCTGGCCGTAGACGAGGACAACAGGGTCGTCCGGGTGCAGGCGGGGATCCGGCTGCGTGACCTGATGCAAGGGCTCGGGGAGCTCGGCCTGGCCCTGCCCGTGCTGGGCTCCACCAACGCCCAGAGCCTCGCCGGCCTAGTAGCGACGGACCTCCACGGCACCGGGAGGGACCACGGCTTTTTGTCCGAGCAGGTGCGGTCGCTGCGGATCGTGAACGCCGCCGGAGAAGCGGAGACGTTCCGGCGGGGCTCCGACGTCTTCCGGGCCGCGTTCGGCGGGCTCGGCAGCTGCGGGGTGGTCACCGAGATCGAGCTGGAGTGCGTACCGGACTTTAACCTGGGCAAAGGGATCCGGATCCTGCGGCGCGACTGGGTCGAGAGGAACATCGACGCCATCCTCGAGGAGAACGACCACACGAGCTTTTATTATATCGGCGGCGTCGGCGTCGAGAGCGTCCGCATGAACCTGTGGAACCGGACCGTGTTGGAGCCGCCCGCGACGATCAAGCTGCGGAAGATGCGCAACGAGCTCATCGACATGCTGTTCTCGGGCTACCTGGTCGGCCTCGCGCGGGCCCTCAAGCTGACGGGGCCCACCGCGGCGCTCGGGCTCCACTTCTTCAAGCTGACGATGGACGGCAGGAGCGACGTCTATCCCTCGGCGGAGGGGTTCGCCCGCAAGCTCTTCTACCGCCACGACGAGATCGAGTTCGGCATCCCCTACGAGGTGCACCGAGAGTGCCTGAAGGAACTGGAGGCCATGCTCCAGGAGAAGGGCCATGTCACCATCATCGAAGTGCGCTTCACGCCCGACAAATCGAACGGGCTCCTCGGCCCCGGCGCCGGGCGGCGGACGTGTTACATCGAGCTCGCGCCGAGCCTGTCGCTGGACCCAGCAGAGATGTTCGACGAGGCGGAGAAGATCTTCCTCAAGTACGGAGGGCACCCCCACCTGGGGAAGGTGACGAAGGTGACCTCCGCGGAAATGGAGGCCATGCATGGGGAGCGCTTCGTCGTGTTCCAGCGCGCGCGGGAACGACAAGATCCCGAGGGAAAGTTCCTCAACGACTTCGCCGCACAGGTGTTCTCGGAAGTTGCACCAACCCCTGTAACTGAGCACGTTGATCAACTCCTTCACACTTAGGCGAGGCCGAAGGGTGCCGCCCTCTGTGATAGGTCGGCTCCGCCACACCTACGGCACCGAACTGGCCGCCGCCGGCATCGACCTGCTGGTCCTGCGGGAGCTGATGGGCCATGCGCATCCGGAGACCACGGCCGGGTATGTGCATCTGGCTCCGGAGACGCTCGCGGCCGAGTACGCGCGAGCCCGGGCGGGACAGCTATGAGCGCCCCGGCGGTCGGTCCGCTGCGCCGCCAGGGCGCGCCGGACCTGCTGATCGCCTACGCCGAGCGGTCGCACAGCTACCGTCGGGCCGGACGCCAAGCGGCAGCGGCGCAACGCGGCGCAGCCTGCTTCCTGGCGGTCCATCCCGGCCTCGCCGATTGGATGAGCAGCCTACTCCTGCCCGGCTCGCCGACCTCACGCGCACCGGTGCGTGGCCGTTCCTCACCTGGTGTTTCCTCGAGGGCCACCTGCGACGGATCTGGATCTGCTGCTCGCCAAGCTTCCCGGCGACCTCTACGAGGGATGGACGTCGCGGCACCCCGACGATGTCGCCCGCGTCGTCGTTGTGGCCGAGCGGTTCGGCTGGAGCGCCAACTGGACCAGGGACGTGTCCCGCGGCGGGCTCAGCCTGCTCTGCTCACCGCCGGCAAGACCCTCGACGAGCTCACCGACGACGACTTCGACGGCTTCGCCGCGACCTCGCCGATGCGCCCAGTACCGGTCCGCAAACCTGGACGCACAACTCCTGCCCGCGCTGTTCAGCCTGCACCAGGCCTGCTACGAGCTGCGGGTCTGCCAGCGGCCGCCAGGCAAGGCCAGGCCGGCAGGCCACCCTCGAGCAGCGCATGCAGGCCATCCCCCAGCCACATCCGCAAGGTGGCGCTGCGCTACCTGACCACGGTGGCGTCGACCCTGCGGCCGAGCACGATCGAACTGCGCGCCGACAGCCTGATCACCTTCGCCGAGTACCTGGCCGACCACCACCCGGCGGTGCGCAGCCTGACAGAGCTGACCAGGCACACATGGAGGGCTTCCTCGCCTACAACCATGGCCGGCCCTGGCGCGGCCGGGTCGGCCCGCGACCAGCCCGTCTCGGCGGTCCAGTAACGCACAGTCATCGACCTGCGCTGCTTCCTCGACGAGCTCGCGCTGTGGGGCTGGGCCGAACGCCCATCCGGCCGGCTGCTGTTCCCCAGCGACATCCCTCGGCTCGACAAGCCGTTGCCGCGGGCGCTTGCTTTCGACATCGACCGCGATCTGATGGCCGCGGTCGAACGAGCTGCCACGACCCGTTCGCCCGCATTGGGCTGACCCTGCTGCGGGCACCGGCATCCGTCTCGGCGAGCTGCTCGACCTCGAGCTGGACTGCGTCTGGGACTCTGCCAGCCACGGCCCTGGCTGAAGGTGCCGCTCGGCAAGCTCGGCACCGAACGCACCGTTCCGCTCGACGCCGCCACTCTCCGCGCGCTCGATGAGTGGATGGCCCGGCGCGGTCCGCAACGGGCGCTGCCGCACCCACGCCTGCGGCGGTCCGCGGACTTCTTGTTCGTCGAACGTGGCCGACGCTTGAGCGCCTACCGCCTCCGCAAGGGACTCGACTACGCCGCCGCCGCGGCCGGACTGCACGGCCGAGACGGCCAGCCCCTCCACGTCACCCCGCACCAGCTCCGTCACACCTACGCGACCAGCCTCGTCAACGCCGGCATGTCCCTGCAGGCGCTGATGGCCCTGCTTGGCCACGTGTCCACCGAGATGACCCTGCGTTACGCCTCGCTGGCCGCGCCCACCGTCCGGGCCGCCTACGAGGAGGCGA
>CAVRQV010000006.1:0-57523 GCA_963723475.1 uncultured Actinomycetota bacterium | reverse complement strand
GAGGAGCTAGTGCCACTAGTCGCCCTGGCGCAGGCGCTCGTCAAAAGGCCTCGAGGAACCGGATCACCACATCGATCAAGACGTGTTGCCACGTCATGTGATCGCGTGCCACATCAGCTCGGCACAGCGGGACAACCAGTCGTCTGCGACGACGCCGCGGCGCAGCAGTTCACCGAGATAAGAGCCGAATAGCAAGGAGACCACGGCGTCGGCATCGAGGTCGGGCCGTAGCCTGCCAGCCGCTACATCTGCATTGATCAGCGCGACCAATGCGTCGTTGTAGGGATCAAGCGCTTCCCGTACGAGGCCGGCAAAGCCTGGCTCGCGGTCTTCCAGAAGTGCGGTCACGCCGCCGGGCCCCAGCACCTCGCCAAGGATTTCGCGCACCTGCTCCAACGCCCACGTGACGCGGTTGCGTACATCAGCGCTCGGGGGCTCCGACGGCGGGGTCACCGCGGATGCGATGGCCGCTCTGAGCATGGCGTCTCGATTGCGGTACCGCCGGTAGATGGTGGTCTTCGCGATTCCCGACCGGTCCGCCACTGACTGGATGTTGACCGCCTCGGGCCCGGCTTCACGTAGCAACGACAAGGTCGTAGTGATCAGGCGAGCGTCGATCTCAGGCGAGCGCGGGCGGCCCGCGACCCGCCGGGGCGGAGCGTCTCTGATCACAAGGACACATCTTAGCCGGAATGAAAACGCTACGCGTAGCGTTGCGAAATGTGAAACCTAGTTAAGGAGACTTCATGAGCACAATTCAGTTTCACACTCGTCTGAAGGAGCGACGAAGGACCAGCACCCATGAGAGGGCGCCCGACAAGGCGCCGTCCCTCGGGGTGTTCTTCGGCCTCGCGTTCGGCCTGACGTGGGGTCTTGCGGCCCTCCTGCTGATATTTCCCGGACCTATCCAGGCTGTCTTCGGCCCGCTGAGTATGACGAACCCCTTGTTCATTCTCGCGGTGTACTCCCCAGGAATCGCCGGCTTGCTCCTGGTCTGGCGTCATTACGGTCTCGCCGGCCTAGGCCGGTACCTGAGCCGCCTGACCCTATGGCGAATGCCTTGGGGCTGGTGGGCGTTCCTGCTGCTCGGTATTCCCGCGCTCTTCTATGTCGGCGCGGCACTGAGCCGCACCCTGACCGACCCGCTCCCGTTCTCGCCCTGGTACACCATCCTGCCGGCGCTCGCCATCGCATTGTTCCTCGGCCCCATTGAGGAACTCGGCTGGCGTGGCCTAGCGCTACCGCTACTGCAACGCCGAATGGCTCCGCTGTGGGCCGGCTTGCTGCTCGGGGTCGTCTGGGGGGTCTGGCACCTACCAGCGTTCCTGATCGGCGGCAGTCCGCAGAGCGGCTGGTCGTTTGCGCCCTACCTGGTCGCCGTCGTTGCCATCTCGGTCATCCTCACCCCGATGTTCAACGCTGCTGGCGGGAGCATCCTGATCGCCGCCCTCTTCCACTTCCAGGTCAACAATCCCGCCTGGCCCGACGCTCAACCGTGGGACACCCTCGTCTTCGTCGCGGCCGCCCTGGTCATCACCCTGGTCAACCGGCGGGCAATGCTCAGCCGTGACCACGCCGCCACCGCCATCGTTCCGTCAGGCGACTCGGCCCGACACCTTGAGCGATAACGCCGAATGAATCAGGAGCCATCGGGTCATCGGCCGAGTTTGCCGTCCCCAGACGACCTATGAGTGTCCTAGGTGGCATCTGACCCCACGCGAGCCATCTCAAGACGACTCGCGTTAGACGGGGTATCGACAAGTGTTGCCATGGTCGCAGGGCTCTAGCGAACCAGCGCTGCGAGGCTGCGACGCCCGTCGAGGCCGCGCAGCTCGAACTCGCCCCGGTCGGCGAACTCGAGCCCCGAGCCTGAGAGCAGGTCGCGGACGGTGCTGGAGACCAAGACTTCGCCTGGCTGCGACACGCCGAGGATCCGCGCTGCTGTATGGACCGCGATCCCTCGCACCTCGTCGCCCTGAAGCTCAACTTCGCCAGCGTGAATCCCGGCGCGAGCGATGAGGCCCTGGTCGGTGGAGGCGTCGATCATCGCTGCCGCTCCACGCACCGCACGGGCCGGGCTGTCGAAGAGAACGAGGAAACCGTCCCCGGTGGTCTTCGCCTCGCGCCCGCCGAACCGCTCGATCTCGATTCGCACCGCCTCGTTGTGCTCGGCGAGGAGCAGCCGCCACCGGGCGTCACCGAGCCGGTTCAGCGTTTCGGTGGATCCGGACAGGTCGGTGAAGACGACGGCCGCGAAAATGCGATCGGAGATCTCCTTGGGTGACTTCGCGAAGAGCCGGCGGCCGGCCCAGTCGATCGAGACCCACGGCTCGTCGCCGATGACCCACGCGTCGTGACCGGGCGGGATCTCGAAGGCATCGCCACCCATGACCTCGAGCGAGGCGCCGTCGGTCATCTCGATGTGCAGATGCCCGGACACCACGTAGCCGATGTGATGCACCTGGCAGCTCTCGGTACCGACGATCGGCTTGACATGTACGGACCAACGCCAGCCTGGCTCGAACACCGCGCGTCCGACAGCCAACTCTCCCAGCTCAACCAGATCGATGCGGGCCTTGTTGACCGTGCGGACCTCGTCGGGGCTGTCGAAGCGCTTGCGGCGCAGCTGCATGGAACAGATCGTACGAATCGGTGCAAGGCGGAAGTGCAGCAACACCCGCAGTCATTCGAGCGTGCAGGGACTTACGCTTCCAAGGTCGAGCCGCCATGAGGGAGCGATGGCGTGCGCGGGGTGGTCAACTCTCTGCGAGGCACGTGTGTGCGGAGGTCTCACTGACCGGCGGCGGAGTCGATCAGCAGTGAGTCCAATCCTCGGCGCACGCCAGGGACGTCCCCGGCCTTCCGGATGGCAAGAAGCGTGCCGGCCACGTACGGATCTGGGCTTACGCCGGGATCATGGCGCATCACCAGCCGCTCCCCGGCGCCACCAAAGACGACCTCGGTACTCACCACGAAGCTGGGCAGCCGCACCGAGTGGATCCGGGTGCCCGCCACCTCGGCGCCGCGTGCCTCGACCGGGCCGTGCAACTGCGACAGCGGCACCGCAGACTGTGGCAAGCGGACCTCTGCCAGGGTTTCAGCGAGTTCCCGCGAGGTGCCGCTGGGCACATCCGCCTTGTCAGCGCTCGCGTAGTCGAGGACCTCCCAATGCTGCAGATGTTCTGCGGCCAGCGCGGCTGCCCGCTGCAAGATCGCGGCCATGATCGAGAAGTTGCCTGCGGCAATCACACCTACGCCGCGGTCACGGGCGAGACGATCGAGCTCGCTGTAGTCGCCGGCAGTGAGCCCGCTGGAGCCGACAACGACATGCGCACCGGCACGTACCGCGGTCAACACGTTCTCCTTCACTGCGGCGGCGCTGGTGTAGTCGACCAGCACATCGACCTCCGCAGACCGCAACGCCTCCGACACTGAGGCGTAGATGGACCCTTGGCTTTGAGACGTGGTCGCATCGGCCAGTGTCTGCCCTGCAGCGGACCGGGACACGCCACAAGTCAGGCTGAGGTCATCCGCCGCGTCGATCGCAGCCACAATCGGTGGAGCCGTCCAGCCGGTAACACCCGCGAAGCAAACGCTGATCACGATTCGAGCCTAATGTTCCGCGGTGCTGTGCTGACGGCGCGCTGAGGTTATGGACCGCCGGCGTTGTCGAGCAGCCAGCGCACGAGATCGGTCCGCGACCTGCGACCCGTCTTGGCCAGGATGCTACGCACGTGGCTCTCGACGGTGCGCTCGGAGAGCACGAGTCGTGTGGCGATGTCGCGGTTGGACAGTGCCTGCGCGACGAGGGTGGCGACCTCGCGTTCGCGAGGTGTGAGCGGGTCCTTCGCCCGTGCGGCGGCGGCGGTTTCGAGCAGGAAGGCGTCGGCCTCGCGGAGAAGCCCGGGCATGTCCAGCCGTCTCGCGCCAGCAGCGGCGGCGCGCGCCAGCTCGGCGGCGCGTTTTGGGTCGCCGAGCTGGCGCAGCGAGCGTGCGAGGCCCATGCGGCCGTGGGCGACATGGGGATGGGCGCCGAAGGACGTGTCGATTCGCAGACCGTGCTCGAAATGCAGTCGCGCGTCGGAGAAGTCTCCGCAGACCAGGTCGAGTTGGCCGAGCATCCGCGGAACCGCCCCCATGTAGCACACGGTGCCGGCCACCGCTGCCACGACGCCTTTGAACGCGGCGTTCATGCGGTCGCGCACTAGGCGACAGCTCGAGGCATCACCCAGTACGGCCGCCAGGTCCCCCAGGTACCACAGTGCCGCGAGGCTACGCTCGGTGGGCTCGTTGGGTGTCGCGATCAGCGACTCGCAAATTGCCCACGCCTCGTCATGGCGCCCCGCGACCATCAGAGCCGTTGCCACCACGGCCTGTGCGACCGGCGGCCCGGCAAGGACGTTGACGAGGTCGTCGGCCCATTCTGCTGGCAGGTCACCGGGATCGCCGCGTAGCAACGCAAGACGGACGCTGAAAGCGAACTGCACGCCCTGGGCCGACGCATCCTGCCACGCATCGGATAGGTCGCTTGCGTCGCGGGCCAGCCGCCGGGCGCGGCCGAACTGGCCACCTAGCGCGGCAAGCGTTGCCCGGCGTCGCAGCGCGTGCCACCGAACGAGCGGCAGACCAGTGCGCTCAGCGAGTGCCTCCAGTGCGCCGATTTCGACAAGAGAGGTGGCCATGTCTCCTCTCAGCCACTCGGCGTCGGAACGCCAGACGTGGCCCCACATCTGCGCAAGCGGCCTTCCGGCTGGGCCAGCAAGCTCGATCGCGCGCTGGCCGAGTTCGAAGATCTCGGCCCCGGATCCCGCTAGGAGCGGCGCGTACGCGAAGTATGCCCGGGCGTGGATTGCGTCGAGCTCGGCGTTCGGGTCACCACTGCTCCTCGCCCTGGCCAACGCGCTTTCCGACCAGTGTGCTGCCGGGTCGAAGTCACCGACCTCGAGCAAAGCGCAGGATAACTGCGCCTCGACCCTCGATCGCGTGGCTGGTGTCAGCGCATCGGCCATGTTCAAGGCCTGCTGGCACAGCTGCTTTAGCTCACGGTTCACGTTCAAGTCCCCGATGCCCTGCACGACTAAGGCGGCCCTCGCCACGATCTCCGGGCGGAAGCTGCGCTCACCTTCAGCGGCAGCACGACGGCAAGCAGCCATGCTCTGGGGGATTCGTCCGGCCAGATACTCCACCCGCGCGAGCTCGAGCAGCAGCTCTGCTCGGTCAAGCGTCTCCTCTGAGAGCTCTCCGTCGATACTGTCCAGCGCCAGACTCAGGTATGAGGCGGCTTCGTCGTACGCACCGGCGTCTCGCGCCGCTCCGGCCGCACGGGCCGCCCAGGCCCCTGCCAGCCCGGGCTTTCCCGCGCGAAGCCAGTGCAGCGCCAGGTCGCCGGCGCGTGGCTCACCGTTGGCGGCCTGTTGCTCAAGAGCTTCTGCCGCGCGGTGATGCAAGGCCGTGCGTCGCTCAGGCGCCAGTGACGCGTACACCGCGTCACGAACCAGCTCATGCGCAAGCTGGATCTCTACATCCCCGGTCGGAGCCTTGACCAACCCCACCGCCACTGCTGGCAGGAGCAGCTCGACCGTGCTCGGCATGCCCACCCCGAGCAGTTGCGCCAGAATCGCGGGTTCGGCCTCAACGCCCAGCACGCTCAACGTTTCGACAGCCTCGGCCGCCTCCGGTCCGGCCGCGTGCAGGGCAGCAGACACGAGCTGGCGAAACTCAGGCGCGGCGCCTAGGCCCTCCGAAACCTTTGCGCGGCGTAATTGTTGGGCCCCAACACGGGCCAATGTGCGCAGATACAGCGGACTGCCGCCCGACCGCCGTACGGCGTCACGCACGGCGGCGGGGTCTGCGTCCGCCACCGCGTCCAGTAGCAGCCTCGCAGCCTCCTCGGGCTCCAGCGCCGCGAGCCTGACGACCTCGGTCCCGGCCCCTGCGACAAGCCTTGGCAGTGCGTCCTGGAACGGGCCGCCGACAGCGTCCCGATGGGTCGCGATGACGAGGATTGGCAACCGCCGAACCTCGGCAGCCACGCGCTCGAGCAGCCGCAGCGTCTGGCTGTCCGCCCAGTGCAAATCCTCGAGCACGACCAGGATCCCCGATCCCGCGAGCGCGTGCTCGGCGAGCGCGTCAATTACGGCGGTGAAAACCGCAAACCACGTCGCCGACGCCTCCACAGCGGGGCCATAGTCGACAGGCGCCGCCTGCTCGGTCACCGAGCCCAGCGCCGCATCCGGTCCCGGCATCCGGCGCACGGCACGAGCCCACGGCCACAGCGCAGGCATGCCGGCATCGTCGAGCGCCGCGCCCCAACCAACGTCCACGCCCTCCACGCCGGCAACGAGCTCCTCGACAAGGCGGGTCTTGCCGATACCCGCGGCACCACCGATCAGCACCAGCGACCCCGTCCCGCCCCGCGCAATATCGAGCCCGCGCCTCAGCAGCGCCAGCTCCTCGGTGCGCCCAACGAATCGATCGCGGGGTGTCTCCACCTGTGCAGTATCACCGAGCCGAAATCCGCACCGTTCTCAGTGCCGGCACTGAAGCGATGCGCCGCATAAAACGGCAGGGTGAATCTCGACCCATTGGGGGTTCACAGGCGAGGGAGTGTCCATGCGCATCGTGATCATCGGGGCCGGTCCGGCTGGTCTGCTGCTGGGGAGTGCCCTCGCCGGCCGACGGCATGACGTCGTCGTTGTCGACCGCGACGCGGGACCGCCGACACACGGGCAGTGGGCCCGCCGCGGGGTGATGCAGTTCCACCACGCACACGGCTTCCGACCGCAGGTGGCCGAGATTCTTGAGGAGATCTGGCCGACGGCGATGGCCGCTTGGCTGGCGCTCGGTGCCGAGCCGATCACCTTCGACGTCCCCGGGGTCGGCGCGATGAAAGCGGGCCTCCGCTCTCGCCGGGAGACGTTCGAGCGGGCGCTCCGCACCGCTGCGGCCGCTGTTGCCCGACTGTCGGTCCAGCAGGGCCATGTTGACCGCGTGGTCATGGAGGCAGGGCGCGTCACTGGGCTGGTGGTCGACGGCGGACGGCTGGACGCTGACCTCGTGATCGACGCGTCCGGGCGGGCGGGACGGGCCGCTGACGCAGTGCGTGACCGCTCGTCTGTGGGCGGTCTGTGCGGCATGGCGTACGTCGACCGGCAATACCGCCTCCACAACCGAGCCGAGCCTGGTCCGATGATCACACCTTTGGCCTGGCAGGCCGACTTCGATGGTTATCAGGCCCTCGTCTTCGTCCACGAGCGTGGTCACTTCTCGGTCCTCCTCGTGCGTCCGACCGCCGACGTTGCCCTCAGAGACCTGCGATACGAGGTCGCATTCGAGGCGGCCTGCCGTGCCATCCCAGGACTCGCGGAATGGATCGACCCGGCCCGGGCACGCCCGATGACCGGCGTTCTCCCGGGCGGCCCGCTGCGCAACGCCTACCGCGGGCAGCGGGGCGTCAGCGGGCGGCCAGCCGTGCCTGGACTCGCCAGCGTCGGCGACGCGGTGGCGACCACCACGCCGACCTTCGGCCGAGGCGTGGCCACAACGTTTCTGCAGTGTCGGCAGCTGCTCGCCCTCCTCGACAGCAGCTCCGACCCCCGTTTAGTGGGCGAGCCCTTCGACATCTGGTGCCAGGTCAACATGCTGCCGTGGGTCCTCGACCACATTTACATGGACAGCGACCTCGTCCGACGCTGGCAGGGCGGCGGTCTTGATGTGTCCAAGCGGTTGCCATCGGACCTCATCTTGACTGCCGCCGAGGTGGACCCAGAGATCGGTCACGCGAGCCAGCCCTACCTGGCCATGCGCGCCCTGCCTTCCTGCCTTGACCCGGTCGAGCCCCTTGCCCGCGCGGTTTACGAGTCCGGCTGGCGGCCGCCGTACAGCCCGGGACCTACCCGTGACGAGCTAGTTGAGATCGTGCAATCCGCCCTCACGAGGGATGAAAAGGCTGTGCTGGCGAGTTCCTCACGGGTCGGTTAGGCCTTCCGGCGATGGTTGGGGTAGCGGAAGTACGGGTAGCGGTAGTGCGGGTAGCGATAGGGGTAATACCACGGCCCGAGCTGCGTTGCTGCGCCGTACCCCGAGGCCGGCGAGCTGAGCCACCTGCTGAGCGTGCGTAGGATCTTGGCCAATGTCCGCATCGGGACCTCCTTCAGACGACTTGCCTCTCTGGCACGGTCGCACCGGGCCGCAGTCGTTCGCGTGGGGGAAATCCCCCAACGTGATGAGTGGGATCGTGGGTCGCGACCACGAACTCGCGCGAGTGCGCGACCTGCTCCAGGCGACTCGCGACGGGGCGACGACCACGCTCGTGGTGGACGGTGAGCCTGGTATCGGGAAGACGACCCTTCTGGAGGCCACCGAGCGGATGGCCACGGGCTTTCGATGTCTGTGGGTGCGGGGCGTCGAGTCGGAATCGGTTCTGGCTCATGCAGGGCTGCTGCAGGCGCTCGGCCCGATTCGGGATGTGCTGGCCGAAATACCCGGCGCGCAGGCCACCGCCCTGTCCGTGGCTCTCGGGTGGGGACCGACGGCGGATGCTTCCGAGCGCTTTCTGGTTGCCGGTGCCGTGTTATCCATGCTGGCCGCGGAGTCAGAGCGGGCACCGGTGCTTGTGCTGGTCGACGACTTGCAGTGGGTCGACCGCGAGTCGGCAGCTGCACTCGGGTTCGCGGCTCGTCGTCTCCGCGAGGACCCGGTGTGTTTTGTGTGGGCTGCACGAAGTGGCTCGAACTCATCAGAGTTCGTGCAGGGAATGCCCGTCCTGACACTCGCTGGCCTGGCCCCCGCCGACGCCCTTGCACTTCTGCCGGATCGCCTAGCGGATGGAGTCGTCGAGCGCTTGGTCGACGATACGGGCGGCAACCCGCTCGGGATCCTGGAGATCGCCCGCCGCCTCACCGCTGCCCAGCGAGTTGGCGCCGCGCCCCTGCCCAACGCGCTGCCCGTGGGCGACCGTCTTGGAGTCGTGTACGCGCAGCAGCTCACCGGCTTGTCCGCACCGGCGTTGAGTGCCGTACTGCTGTCGGCGCTCAACCGATCGGGTACCTCCGCAACGGTGGCTGCGGCCCTGGTCCGAGAAGGGGTGGACGTTGCCGCCGCTCTGGACGAAGCCCAGGACCACGGCGTGCTGGTGCGTCACGGCGGAGAGATTGGCTTCCGCCATCCGTTGCTGCGTACGTCGGTGCTGGCTCTGGCGTCTGCGGCGCAACAACGGTCGGCACATCGCGTACTCGCGGATGTTCTCGCCAGCGATCCATACTCGCTTGCGGGGACCTGGCACCGAGCCGAAGCCGCGGCCGGACCGGACAAACAGCTCGCGCAGGACCTGGTAGGCGCAGCTGACCAGAGCCGCACCCGGCAGGGGTATGCCGCCGCATCTGCCGCGATGGAGCGGGCTGCGATGCTCGTGGGCGACACTGCACTGACCGCTGAATGGATCGCGACGGCTGCCGCGGACGCCTATCTGGCCGGAGACGCCGAGCGAACCAGGTCGCTCGTGGCTCGCGTGCTGAACGGGTCGAGCCCGCCTCGGGCGCAGGGCCGGGCCCTGTTCACACTCGGGATGCTCGAAGAGTCGGCAGGCTCGGTGCCGTACGCCGTCGAGCTTCTCGCCTCCGCCGCTGAGCAGCTCGACGGTGAGCACCGCACGCGGGCACTCGCCGAGCTTGCCCTGGCCTACTTCCAGCTCAACGACGTGGCTGGTATCGCCGAGTGTGCAGCCAGGATCGAGAGTGCCGCCGACTACAACGATCCTGAGCAGCGGATGCTTTCTGACTTCACGCGGGGGCTCGCCGCCAGCCTCGCTGGGGACATAGCCGCCGGCCAAGTGCTGCTCAGAGACGTCACCGAACGAATCGCCCTCCCCCCGCTTCGTGACGACCCGCGCTCGCTCTTCTTCCTTGGTCTGGCGGTCGGGTTCCTCGGTGACCCACGCGAGGCCATGGCATTGGGCTCCCATCAGCTGAGCCAGGTCAGGAACCGCGGTGCGCTCGGCCTGTTGGTGCCGGCGCTGGCCTTGTTCGCAGCTGCACGAGCGTGGCTCGGCGACCACGCCGGAGCCTTCGCCGATGCCGGAGAGGCAGCCGAGCTCGGGGAACAACTGGGCTACGCGGCCGACGCTGCCGTTGCCGTGGAGATGGTGGCCTGGCAGTCGGCGGCCCGTGGTCTGCACGAGGACGCTCGGACGGCGCTCGAGCGGGCCAGGGCGCTCACCGACCGAGCCGGAACGACCGGCTTCGCGGCCCACCAGGCGCTGACAGCGGCATTCTGCGCCTTGTGTCGCGCCGACCCGGCGGCGGCCGCGGCGCTGCTCGAGGCCCGTATCGCCGCCGACGGCGGCGTTGGGTCCATGGGCGAGCCGTTGGGCGTTGCTCCTTACCTCGTCGAGGCCTACGTCGCAGTCGGACGACGCGACGAGGCCATCGCCGTAGCCGAGCGGTTCGCGGCCGTCACGCCAGCGGGTGCGGCGTCGTGGCTGCGGGCGCTGGTGGCACGGTGTCGAGGGCTCACCGCCGACGACGAGACCGCCGCAGAGGCGTACGAGACCGCCCTCGCCGCCCATGCCGAGGCGCCCGATGTGTTCGAGACCGCCCGCACCCATCTCCTGTACGGCGCCCACTTGCGACGTAGCGGTCAACGCGTCAAGGCGCGGGAACAGCTGCGCACCGCTCACGACGCATTCGCGGAGATGGACCTCACGGCCTGGGCGCTTCGTGCCGCCGACGAACTTGCCGCCACAGGGGCCAAGCCGCGCACCCGCCGGCTACAGCCGATCGAGCCGCTCACATCCCAGGAGACGCGGGTAGCCCTGCAGGCGGCGCAGGGCCTGTCCAACAAGGAGATCGCCGCGGCCCTGTTCCTCAGCCCGAGGACGGTCGAGCATCATCTCAGCAGCGTCTACCGGAAGCGGGGTTTCCGCTCCCGCGCGGAGCTTGCCGGGTCGTTCCGTCCGCGCGAGGACAGCTGAATGGTCGCGGACGGTCGGGAAGAGACAGAGGTCGGCGCTTGAGGACGACAGAAGATCGTGGGCCAGACGTTCGGCTCCGCATGCGACTCACCATCGATTCGTCGGACATCGCTCCCCCGTTCGACTTCGGCTTCCAGCTCCGGCATTACGTGATACACCCCGAGGCGCGGGACGGACAGCAGCTGGTGGAGATCGCCCGCCTGACGTCCGACAAGCTCGTCAAGATCGACATCAGTTCCCTGGGGACTGTGGAGAGGCCACAGCTCGAGCTGAGTCTCTCCTCGGCTCGGCCGATCTCCCCAGCTGAGGTGGCGGAGGCCCGCCAGCTGGTGGTCTGGCGGCTGGGCGTCGCTGATGACCTGCGGCCCTTCTATGCGTTGGTGGCGGACGACCCCGTTCTCGCTGCGAGCATCGAGCACAACTTCGGGGCGAAGGGCAAAGCCGCGTTCTCGATGTTCGACGCGGTGATCGACGTGATCTGCGCCCAGAACACCAACTTCCGACGCCTGTACGAAGTACGTGCCAATCTGGCGACGGCCTTCGGAGACACACTCGTCACGAATGGGCGCGTCTACCACGCGTCGCCGACACCCGCGCAACTTGCCGCCGCGCCGCTCGAGGCAATTCGCGCGTGTGGGGTCGGCTACCGGGACCGATACATCAAGGGGGTCGCGGAAGCCGTCGTGCGCGGGTTCGATGTCGAGTCCCTTCGAGAAAGGCCCAGAAACGAAGCGCGAGATGAGCTGCTGAAGCTCCCGGGCGTGGGACCATACACCGCCGACCTCGGCTTGATCATCGGGGCTCGACGCCAGGATGCAATCTTCATCGACGTCTTCCTCAGGGAGCTCCTCCGTACGTTCTACTTCGGAGGGGAGCAGGTGTCTGATAAGACCCTCGCGCGGTTCGCCGAGGAGCGATGGGGCCCGTTGAGAGGTTACGCATGGCTCTACCTCACGACGAACACCGAGGTCTGGGCTCAACAACTCGGGGTGAAATTTCGGTTGAGATCTGGGGCGCTGAGCGACCCTGACGTTCCGTGAGCCCCATGCGAAAGTGCTCCTGAATGATCAACATGGTCGAGAATGGGCCCACGATAGGCATCTGAGCGATCCACCGGGTCGAACCCCGCTGGCCGACTCTATTGCTCGCGCAACAGGTCATCGACGTTCGGCAATTGCTCGAACTGGGAGAACGTCCCTGCCTCCGCGATCTCGTTTGCAGCCTCCAGGAATCCACGCCACGCTGTCCGCGCGAGTGTGCCCCCGACGCTGATCCGCCGAACTCCCAGATTCGCCGCCTCCCGAACAGTCAGGAACGGGGCATTGATCAACAAGTTGACCGGTTTAGGTGACACCGCGGCGATGGTCGCGGCAACCTGCTCGACGGTGTTGATCCGCGGAGCATAAAGGCAGTCGGCGCCAGCTTCGGCGTACGCGCGAAGCCTTCGGATGGTTTCGTCGATGTCCGGGCGACCAACCACGAATCCCTCTGATCGCCCGGTGAGAACGACACCCGTACCGCTTTCATCGATCGCCCGTCGCGCCGCCCGAACACGCTCCACCGCCAGATCCAACTCGTAAAGCGGATCCGACTCGTCACCCGTCGAGTCTTCGACCGACAGGCCCGCGATCCCGGTAGCCACGGCAAGCTTCACGTTCGCACTGACCTGCCCTGGATCGACCGCGAAACCGCCCTCGAAATCTGCATTCACGGGCACCGTGACGGCGTCGACGACGAGACGTAGATGCTCCAGCGCTTCATCGAGGGTGACCTGACCGTCCGCCCGACCCAACGTCCATGCAAAACCAGCACTTGTCGTCGCCAGCGCCTGGAAGCCCATCTGTTGCAGAGCACGCGCGCTTCCCACGTCCCACGGGTTCGGCATCACGAAGCAACCGGAAGAGTGCAAGTCACGAAATGCGGCTACCCGATCGTCCTGTACGGTCATGCCACACCCCTCCTCGCGAAAGCGGCCGGAGTCATTGACCCTACCGCCGGGTGGACAGCCGTCTCCTGGGTGCAACTGCAGTTCCATCGCCAGGCGTCCTGGTCGTGATCTTGGGTGATGCACGGAAGCCTCGCCGGCGTGTGAAAGCAGCTCCATGTGTTCGCGACGTTGTACCCCAACAGCAGCCGCTCATCGGATGGCGAGCCTGACGATGCGGTCTGCATGAACCGCGTAAATAAACGGCCCCGGCTCGGCGCACGCAGCAGCAATTGCATCGAGGTTGGTGATGAAGCGTCTTGCCATGTCAGCAGCCGCGAGATTGCCCCTCACAAGGCAGAACGCACGGACTCTGTGCTCAACGAGGACTTGCTGCTCGACCGGCCGGCGTCTGATCTTGGCATCCTTCATGAAGACCACCCAGTCGTTCGTGCCGGCGTGTTCAAGCCAGGTGATGTCTTGGATCTCTTCATCGGCAGGAATGCCGTAGTGCTCGGCGAGAGTGACGAGGCGCAAACCCGCAGCACGAAGTAGTCGCGGAACCTGGATTCTGCCCAGGCTACGGTCGATGAAGAGGTCAGGCAGCCCGGCGGGATGCGACACGTACCACGTCCTCAAGTTCGGCACGTGGCACACCGAACTCCACCGACACCGTCTCGAGGTCATCACCGGACCAGAAGCGTTCGAGGGCATCGGACACCCTGGCACGCCCATGAACGAACGTTGGCTGCCCGAACCCAAAGCGAGGGTCGGCTATCACATTGGCCATGTGGTACTGCGGCAACTTGATGCGTTCAGCCCAGCCGTCCGGGGCGAACGTGATGCGCTTGAGATAAGAAGCGACGACCTCGGTGAATACCCGTTGACCTTGCCTGACGACGACGAGTTGCTGAGCGGACTCGTCGCCCGTGTCCACGGCGTAGTCGAACAGCATCTCAGCGCCGTCGGTGTAAAGCTTCTGGGACGCCAGGGCATGCTCGACACCGAGTTCGCGCTGCAGCACTCGAAGCGCGGGACGGATTCTTTGCAGCGGCACCCCGAGCTGACGAATTGCGGCCAGGATGAACCCCTCGGCCAGGCCGATGAAAGGTACGGTTGGCCATCCGGGGGGCGCCGGTAACGACGTGACAATAGGTTCACCCGTAACGACAGACTTGCCTGCTGGGCGGCGCACATACCCCCTTGCCCAGGTTTGGAAAGTTGTCGTGGGGACGTCGAGGGTGCGGGCCGCTTCCGCCAAGGTATAAAGCGGCACCGTGAAGCGTGGGTCAGGCACGATCACACCTCCTGAATCCGATTCAGCTATCGCCATCCTTGCTGAAGTCTGGCTCATACCTCCGACAGCAGCGGGTCGTGTCGTCGGCCTCTTCCGGGACCGGTGTCGTGCCTGTGCCGGGTGCAGACCGTATCGATGCTTGAGCGAGGACTACACGGTCTCCAGCCGTGGGCTTGCCACGACCACACCTCCCTCATGGAGTTAAGACATGCCGTCGACCAGCATTCGCTGCCACCGGCCGCTCACGAGACTCATCGTTCCAGCAAGTTGCTCAAGACCATCTGGTCAACCCTGACTTCGTGAACTAAGTAGGAACAGGCAAGCCCTGAACGCTGTGGCGGGGTCTGCCCGGGTTGTAGAGGTAGAGAGCCTAGGCCGGCACTGGACGGTCGACGTTGAATGTCGACTCTCCAACACCTGCCCGCACGACGATGACCTCAGCCGACCCTGAGGAGGGGTTGCTTTCCCGGTGGACGGCCCCCTTCGGCACGTAAACGAAATCCCCAGGACCTGCTTCTGCGATGACCTGGCCACCGGGGCCGAACTCCATCTTCAACGCACCACGGAGAACATAGATCACAGTTTCGTAGTCGCCGTGATGATGCCAGCTGGACACCATCCCTGGCTCGGTACGTACTAGGCCCGACCAGGTTCGGTCGGTGGCGAAGGCCTGTTGTCTATCCATCCCCGGTGTGGCTGGTCCAGGCGTGCGCTCTGCCGGGGTTACGAGAAGGACAGGCTCTTGCTGGTTTCCCATACCGCTTCCTCTATACCTGGGTCATGAGCAGCGAGGTGTTTCGTTGCCGTGGCACGCGTGCGCGGCTGAAATCGATCGTCTCACTTCCAATTGGTGCCGTCACTGCCCCCCCGAGGGGCTTCCTGCCGGCGAGGCAGGTATTCCTTCTCCTACCCCCTCTGGGGTACCCCAAATGACCACCCCGGGGTGAGGCCAGGTCGGGCCGCCGCGCCTAGCGTCAAATTGCAAGATCGACAGCAGGACTCAGGAGCCCGGACATGACCACCCTTCAGCTCGACCGAGACCGCGCCCTCGCCCCCCGGACCGGCAGGCGCCGACGCCTTGTCCGTGTGTTGTCCCGACCTGGATGGGTCGTGATGACTGTTGCTTCGCTCGCTGTGCTGCCTTTTGTCTGGCACTACCTTGCCTTCGATCCGGCAACCTACTTCTCCGAGCAGCGAGAGGTGTACGTCCGCCGCGAGTTCGTGCTCGGGGTGCACGTGTTGAGCGGCATGCTGGCCATAACGATCGGACCATTCCAGTTCGTCGGCCGCCTGCGGCGCCGATTTCTCGCAGTCCATCGCGCGCTGGGCGTCACCTATATTGCGGCCGCGACCGGGGCTGGCCTGTCCGGCTTGGTCCTTGCCACGAGTGCGTACGGGGGACCAGTGGCCCGGCTGGGATTCGCGACCCAGTCTCTGGCGATTCTTTTCACGACCTGGACGGCGCTGCGCATGATTCTCGCCCGTCGCATCGGAGACCACCGCCGGTGGATGATTCTCAGCTTCTCGATCATGTTCGCCGGTGCCATGCTTCGGTTGATGTCTTTGGCCTACTTCACGCTCAGCGAGGCCGGGTTGGTCGGATTCTCCTTCGAGCAGGCGTACCGGGCAATCGCCTGGCTGGACTGGGTGCCGAGCCTGCTGCTGGCGGTGTGGTTGACCCGCAGGCCATCGCGACCGAAACAGTCACTTGTCTAACGTTGAGACTCCCGATAGTGCTGTTTAGTGTCGTCCGAACTTACTGACGCGCACAGACCAGGACAGGGACCGTGCGAATGCGTGATCTAACACGAAGGTTCACTCGTATCAGACCTCCGCCTGCCCTGGTCGTCGACGCGAGTCTGGCGATCATCTTTGTCGCCGCAACGGCGATCGAGTGGATCCGTACGCCGCTACCCGGCGGTGCGAGTTCGGTGATCGCGGCCCTTCTCACCCTTGTCCTGGCCGCAAGCCTGATGATCCGTCGGAGGCTGCCTCTGGTGGCGTTGCTGGTGGGGACCGCAGCCTTGAGCCTCGAATCCTTCCTGCATGTCGCGACGACGCTGTCGCCGCTCCCCACCCTGATTTGCGCCTACTCCGTGGGTCTGTACGCCACACGCACCCGCGCGCGCTGGGGTGCGCTGGTAGTCGTGGTCGGCGTCCTCGTCTACTTCGCCGGTACGCCTGGTCTCTCGCGCTCCGATCCGCTTCAAGTGCTAACCGCGCTGGTGACCTGGTTAGCGATATGGGTGGTCGGCTACAGCTTCGCGCGGCGCCGTGAGGAACAAGAGCACGCGCGGCAGGCGGTGGCGCGGCAGGTCGTGGCAGAGGAGCGCGCTCGGATGTCCCGGGAACTGCACGACATGATCGGACATACGGTGAACCTCCTCATCGTCCAGGCCGGTGCCGCCCGGCTCATGCTCGACAAGGACCCGACCAAGACCCGTGAGCTGCTCCAGAGCATGGAGCAGACGGGTCGGGAAACTCTGACCGACCTCGACCACGTATTGGCGTCCTTGCGAGCTGACACAGACGGGCTTGGCCTCAGCTCATCTGAATCGCAGGTGGGCCTGGGAGTGGCACAGCTACCCGACCTCGTGGAACGGTTCACTGACTCGGGGATCGATGTGAGGCTGACTGTCGACCCGGCGCTCGTCGTACCGCCCACCTTGGACGTACCGATCTACCGGATCGTCCAAGAGGCGCTGACCAACGCCCTCAAGCATGCAGCTCCGTGTTCGGTTGCCGTCAGCGTTCAGCGCGATGGACGCTCAGTGATCATCGACGTCCGCGACACCGGGCCAGGTCTCCGCGAAACGAATCCACACGGCCGCGGTCTGCTCGGAATCAAGGAGCGGGTGTCAATGCGAGGGGGGTCGGTGGAGTATGGGGGAGGTGAGCGAGGCGGCTTTGGACTGCGGGCCGTCCTCCCGATGCCATGACCATCCGCGTACTGCTGGCCGACGACGACGCTCTGCTCCGCGCAGGCCTGGCGGTGGTGATCGGCACCGCTGCTGATCTGGTCCTGGTCGCCGAAGCCGCTGACGGCCTCCAGGCTGTCGAACTGGCACGGCAGCATGCCCCTGACGTGATCTTGATGGACGTGCGAATGCCCGGCATCGACGGGATCGAAGCCACCCGGCGGCTCACTGTCGCACAGCCGCAGACCAGGATCTTGATCTTGACCACGTTCCAGCACGATGAGTACGTGTGGGGCGCGCTGCGGGCCGGGGCGAGTGGCTTCCTGCTCAAACGGGCCTCGCCTGAACGATTGCTCGATGCCATCCGTACGGTCGCCGCCGGTGAGGCCTTGCTCGACCCCGCGGTCACCCGAGACCTCATCGAGCGCTACATCGCAATTGCAAACGGAGGTGCGCCGGACCGCGCCGCAGACCCCAGTGCCCAGCGAACGCTCGCCCTTCTCACCCCCCGCGAACGACAGGTCTTGCTGTTGGTCGGCCAGGGCCGCTCCAACGCCGAGATCGCAGAGCTGCTTGTCATCGCCGATTCCACCGCCAAGACCCATGTCAAGCGAGTACTCGCCAAGATCAACGCACGAGACCGCGCGCAGGCCGTGGTATTTGCTTATCGGAGTGGCCTGATCACTGCCTCGGATTGATCGCCGATGCTGACCCCGCTTCGATACTGTAGTGGTTGATCATGTACGTATTCAGCGCCGAACTGTGGCAGTACGACGGTCCGAGCGCCTGGTACTTCGTCAGTTTGCCGTCGGACATAGCTGACGACATCCGGGCCGAGTTCGGCGCGCAAGCAGCCGGCTTCGGCTCGATCAAGGTTGAAGCCGCGGTCCGATCGACGCAGTGGACCACGTCGCTGTTCCCGGACAAGACCCGAGGGACCTATCTACTACCTGTCAAGAAGTCCGTGCGAGTGGCGGAGAATCTCGAGGCAGGCGACGTGGCAACGGTCAGCCTCCGGATCTGACCCGCCAGCGCGGAGACCGGGACTCGAGACTTTCAAATCGGCCTTCGCACGCTTCTCGCCCTGCCAAACCGTTCGTCTTGACGGCTGTGATGGAAGACGCAGCTGAACTTCTCGCCCTCCAAACCGTTCGTCTTGACGGCTGCGATGGAAGGCGTAGGCCCGCCGTGCGCCTTGACGGCTCGCAATACTGGCTGTGTGAAGGCGCTCTGGGTGCTGCCAGCCGTCCTGCTCCTCGTGGCCTGCAGCGCTCGCGAGCCATCGACTGGGCCAGGGCCGGAGGCGTCATCGCCCACCTCAACTGTCGCATCAGCGCCAACGCAGTCACCTTCTGCGACGCCGGCTCGGCCAAGCACCACCCCCTCGCCTAAGCCCCCGCACCCAATCTCGGTGCAGGCGTTGATCAACAAGACGTACGACGGTCGCAACCTGAAACTCGGTCGGCTGCTGGCGGACCACGGGGCGTACAAGCGCTACATCGTCACCTACCGAGGTGACGGGCTCACGATCTCGGGCGTGATGAACGTCCCGGACGGCAAAGGTCCGTTTCCGGTCCTGGTGCTCAACCACGGCTACATCGATCCCGACGCCTACTCCCCCGGCCAGGGCATGCGGCGCGAACAGGATTACCTGGCGCGGCAGGGTTACGTCGTGCTGCACACCGACTATCGAGGTCATGCTTCGTCTGACAACGACAAGAACGTGGATTACGAACTGAGGTTGCCCTACGCCGTTGACACGATCAACGCGGTCAAGGCGGTCAAGTCCTCCAAGCTGCCGTTCCTGGACGAAGATCGGGTCGGCTGGCTCGGACGTTCCATGGGCGGTGGCGTCACGTTGAACGCGCTGGTGGCCCAGCCGGGCCTCGTCGATGCCGCTGTCATCTACGCGTCCGTGAGCTCGTTGGCCGCCGACAACTGGAAGCAGTTCTATCGACCATCTGAGGATCGAGCGAGGACCAATCGACGCATTGCGCGGACGTACGGACTGCCAGACGAGTCGCCCGAATTCTGGCGCGCGGCCTCGCCGCGGCCATACCTCGATCGGGTGACCGAGCCGCTGCTGGTACACCACGGCATCCAGGACGACACCTGTCCGATCCGCTGGTCAGAGGCGACGGTCAAGGCGCTCGAAGCGGCCGACAAGGACGTCACCTTCCTCAGATACCGCGGAGAGGGCCACACATTCGAGCGCCAGTGGCAGCGCTCGATTGAGCGGACAGTGGACTTCTTCGACCAGCACTTGGATTAGGCAGGCGGCGAGCGCGCGACCTCACGACCGTGCCACGACAGCAGAAGATCTCTCGCATCTTGGCCTAATACCCCTGGGGGTATGTTCACGAGTCAGTGGGCATCAAGATGGGTATCAAGCCACCAGATTCTGGAGGGGCGATGACAACCAGGAGATCGACTGCGGTTCTCGAGGTGTCGGGGGTGCAGTGGGCGTCGGAGAAGAATGTGGCCGAAGCGGTGCTGTCTCGCCGTCCAGGGGTGCTCGATGTCGAGGCGAATCCTGTGGCGCAGACTGCCACCGTCACCTATGACCCGTCCCGAACCTCGGTCGCCGAATTAGCCGGCTGGGTGCGGGACTGCGGATATCACTGTGCCGGCCAGTCGGTTCCGGAGCACATCTGCGATCCACTCGCGGAACCACCAGCCGGGTCCGAGGATATGCATGATCATCCTCAGACAACCGGTCACGCCCACACCGATCACGGCCCGACTCACGCCCATGGCCACCCCGAGCACGGCTCCGGTCATGATCACGTGATCACAGACTCGCCGGGCGAGCCGAGCACCACGATCCCAGTTCCCCGTGCTGATCATGCTGCGCATGCTCCTGTGACACCTCAGGACGCGATGGGCCACGGAGGCCATCACGCCAGCATGTCGATGGACGCCATGGTGCGCGACATGCGGAACCGATTCATCGTCGCTGCTGTGCTCTCCATCCCGATCTTGTTGTGGTCTCCGATAGGTCGGGAAGTGATCGGCTTCAACGTCCCAGCACCGTTCGGGCTCCGTGACGACGTCTTCTCTTTGATCTTGAGCCTGCCGGTGATCTTCTACTCGGCCTGGATCTTCTTCGATGGCGCTTGGCGCGCACTGCGGGCGCGCACCTTGGACATGATGGTTCTGGTCGCCGTCGCTATCGGTGCCGGCTGGCTTTACAGCGTCTATGTCACCTTCACTGGCGGCGGGGAGGTGTTTTACGAGGCGGCCACCGTGCTGGCCGCCTTCGTGCTGCTCGGGCATTGGTTCGAGATGCGGGCTCGTGGCGGCGCCAACGACGCGATCCGCACACTCCTTGAGCTGGCACCGCCGATGGCAGTTGTGCTTCGCGACGGAGAACCGGTTGAGGTGCCCACTGCCGAGGTCACCGTGGGTGATGTATTGCTGATTCGTCCGGGCGCCAAGATCCCGGTCGACGGGACGGTCCTCGCGGGCGAGTCCGAGATCGATGAGTCCATGGTCACTGGGGAGAGCCTGCCGGTGGCCAAGGTAGCTGACTCGCAGGTGATCGGCGCCTCTGTCAACACCACCGGCACGTTGCGGGTACGCGCCACCAAAGTGGGGTCGGACACCGCACTGGCCCACATTGTCGCGCTGGTACAGCAGGCGCAGAACTCCAAGGCGCCTGGCCAGCGGCTCGCCGACCGAGCGGCCTTCTGGCTCGTGCTGGTCGCACTGGTCGGCGGCATGGCCACGTTTCTGGTGTGGCTGGCAGTCGGCCGGCCGGTGACCGAAGCTTTGCTTTTCGCGATCACGGTGGTGGTGATCACCTGCCCCGACGCGCTCGGCCTCGCCACCCCAACAGCGATCATGGTCGGCACCGGAATGGGTGCCAAACGAGGTGTGTTGTTCAAGAATGCAACCGCGTTGGAGACCTCTGCCCACATCGACACCGTGGTGCTGGACAAGACCGGAACCCTGACCAAAGGAGAACCTGCAGTCACCGATGTCGTCGCAGACGGCCTTGGCGAAGCGGAGCTGCTGGCGCTCGCCGCCGCAGTGGAGCGCGAATCGGAGCATCCCTTGGCTCAGGCTGTCGTGCGCCATGCCGCCGAGGCGGGAGTCCCACGACTGGCGGCCACGGCCTTCCAGAACGTTCCCGGTCATGGAGCCCACGGGCAAGTTGATGGCCGCCGCGTGTTGGTGGGCAACCGCCGCCTGATGACGACTCAAGGCATCGACCTCGGTGACCTGGGCCGCCGCCGCGACGAACTCGCCGCGGCCGGGCGTACAGCTGTAATCGTTGCCGTCGACGGGCGGGCCGCCGGAGTTCTCGCCCTCGCAGACGCTCCACGCGACACCGCGGCAGCAGCGGTACGCGAGCTGCACGCTATGAACCTCGAAGTGGTCATGTTGACCGGGGACAACGCGGCCACCGCTCGCCGCATCGCAGACCAGCTGGGCATTGACACCGTGATTGCCGAGGTGTTGCCGGCAGACAAATCGGCAAAGATCGCCGAGCTTCAGCGGGCAGGTAAACGCGTCGCCATGGTGGGCGACGGCGTCAACGACGCCCCCGCGCTCGCCGTCGCGGACCTCGGCATCGCGATCGGGGCCGGCACCGACGTTGCCATTGAGACTGCCGATGTGGTCCTTGATGCGCTCCGACCCGCTCGATGTCCCAACCGCGCTCCGCATCGGCCAAGGGACGCTGCGCAAGATGCGGCAGAACCTGGGCTGGGCGATCGGCTACAACGCGGTCGCTTTGCCCATCGCAGCCGGCGTCTTCGAGCCCACGTTCGGACTTGTGCTACGACCCGAGATTGCGGCGCTGACGATGTCCGGCTCCAGCCTGCTGGTAGCTGTCAACGCCCTCCTGCTGAAACGGCTACGACTACCCGCGCAAAGTGATTCGGGCGGCGATGCGCGGGATGCAGCAAACCGTCATGAACGATCTCCGGTGGAGCGGCACATCAGTTAGCACAACCGAAGGCACCTCGACGGGTTGGCCCACGGGCTGTACCTAGCTTGCTCACGCTGTACATGGCATGCACCCCATGCACAGCGGCAGCGTCCCACGCAGCGTGGGGTACTGACAGGCCGCCCATGCAGTTGATCTGGTCGTTCACTCGGTGAGTGCGACCAACATGACGCAGCATCGATTCTCACCAGGCTCGAGACGGGCCAGGAGCAGGGTGTCGCCGGAGGCTGATCCTCCCCAACGGGCGAGCGCTTTCCCGACTCCTATCCCATGTCGCTGAGCAGGGCAGCGCAGGCCGCCTCACACCGGCGGCACGCTTCGGCACAGATCCTGCAGTGCTCGTGCATGCTGGCGTGGCTCTCGCAGTCAGCGCCACAGACCCGACAAGCCACCCGACACGCTTCGAGGAGCGCCTCGGTCACGCTGGCGTCGGCGCCGGTGCGGCGGGACAGTACCGTGCCGGTGGTTGCACAGATATCCGCGCAGTCCAGGTCAGTACGAATGCAATGCACCAGCTCGCTGACCATGTCTTCAGCCAGGCACGCGTCTGCGCACGCCGTACAGACCTGCGCGCACTCGAAACAGGCCTCGATGCACTCGGCAAGCTTCGATCGATCAAATCCACCCAAGTACTTCGGGTACGACTCCAACATCTCCATGACACGCGGCACCGTTGATCTCCTTTCGCTTGTTCGATTCTCGCAACCCGGCATTTGCCCCGGGCGATCGGTTGCAACGCAGTCCGAGACGGCGGCGAGCGCTGACCGCTCATGCGCGAGCCACAGCCGCAGCCTCCGCGCGCTCTGCCCGGTACGTTTCGACGGCTGTGATGAGATACGCACGCTCTCAGTCAGCTCTGGCCGTACGTTTCGACGGCTGTAATGAGATACGCGCGCTTTCAGTCAGCTCTGGCCGTACGTTTCGACGGCTGTGATGAGAAACGCACAAATAGCATTACAGCCGCCTGACCGGTTGCCGCAAGATGGTCTTGAGCTTTGAGGGTGCGGTCTTTCGCGGATCGTTGAGATAGATTTCGTGATGAAGGCCGTTGAATGTCAACTTATGGTGCGGCATGAATTGGGCATGAAGATATTTGAGCTTTGGCGCCTCATCGTCGTACGAACCCACGTGTAAAAGTTGGAGAGATCGACCCTCGTTGTACCGCTCAAACCGAACCTTCGACAAGGCCGGCAGTTCCTTTTTACCCGCTGTCGCAGCAACAGCTTCCGAGACCATGGTCTCCGTAATCCATTCTGGATGCATGATCATCATCGTCCACTCGTACTCCGCCTTTTGGGCGTTCTCAAAGACCGCAGGGTCGCTGGCCGTCCACAGCCCTTCAAGGGGGGCGACACCGTAGTCTTTGCCGAGCCCTTTCTTGCTTATGAATTTGACGGCGTAGGAGACGCCATAGAGCGCCGCGACTGCGTCGCTGTAGTCCGTCGCAGTGTTCGGATCACCTTTGCCGTCAACCATCAGAAAATTCATGGCCGGAACCTCGATGAATTCCCAATCCGTGTTCTTGGGGGCATATAGCTGTGCGAAGTCTTTTTTGAAATCAAGCTTGTCCATTGAAATCCTCCAAGCGTTAGATCGGCCTTTGATCTCCAGTATCCGGCCAGTCGACCTGAGACTCCCCCGCACGCTCGAGAGTCGCCCAGTCACACAGCCACCCACTCAGGCGGCCAGCCGCCCCTCGTGCACCGCCGTGATCGCCACAGTGCAAGATCTCAGATGGACTCATCAGCGAGACCCGATGAGTCCGGCCGGAAGGCGGAGTCTAACCACCAACCGAGCGGCCCGTAATCACCCGAGGAGCGAACCGTGACAAGCACCGATAGGACAACCGACACGAAGGGTGCCGGCCAGTACGCCGAGGTCAATGGCATCAATCTCTACTTCGAGACCATCGGAGACGGGCCGCCGCTGATCCTGTTGCACGGCGGGCTCGGATCGGGTGAGATGTTCGGGCCGGTGCGTCCCGCGCTCGCGAAACACCACCAAGTCATCGTCGCTGACCTGCAAGGACACGGCCGCACTCCCGACATTGATCGACCTATCGACATTCGACTGATGGCTGATGACATCGCGGCGCTCATCGACCACCTCGGACTCGATAAGCCGGATCTTGTCGGCTACTCGCTCGGCGGCGGGGTGGCGCTGCAGACCGCGGTGAAGTACCCGGACAAGGTCCACCGGCTCGTCGTCGCGTCAGCGAACGTTTGGCGCGATGCAATTCCGGCCGAGATGCTCGCCCAGCAGGCTCAAGTGAATGCGGCTGCCGCCGAATTCATGAAGGACACGCCGATGTACCAGCTCTACCAGCAGGTCGCGCCGCGCCCCGAGGACTTCCCTCGACTGCTGGACAAGCTCGGCGAGTCGATGGCCCAGGACTTCGACTTCACCGAGGAGGTCCGCGGTCTTCAAGTGCCGACCCTGATCGTCGCAGCCGACGCCGACATGGCGCCGCCAAGCCATTACGTTGAAGTCTTCAAGCTGCTTGACGGCGGTCTTCGCGACGGTGGCTGGATGGGCGAGGGCCGGCCAAAGGGTGGTCACGCACTCGCGATCTTGCCGGGCTTGACCCACTACAACCTCGGCAGTTCGCCGCTCTTCGGGACAGTCACACTCGGCTTCCTCGACGATCAGCCGAGCTGAAGCCGAAACCTCCACGCCGAGTTGTCAGAACCTGCGGGGGCTATAGCTCCCTCAGATTCTGACAAGTCGGCGTGGAGGTGGGAGTTGTTCTTCCACCCGTACGTTTTGACGGCTGTGATGGAAGACGCACACCTCCAGCCGCTCCAGGCGCACGTTTTCAGCCTGTGATGGAAGACACACCTCCAGCCGGTTCAGGCGCACGTTTTCACGCCTGTGATGGAAGGCGTACGCCCGCGGCCGCCACCGGACGTTTCGAACTGCTGTGGATGAGGATGCAGCCAGATGGCGTCAGAATCTCGTCAGGGTTTCAGCAGTGTGACCGCCCAGCCGACGTCGCAGGCGAATCAGCCGCTTGAATGGTGTCATGCCTGGGGATCGCTTCTACCAGCGCCACCGCATAGCCGTACTGGTGGCATCGTTCTTCGCACCCCTGGTCGCCTGTGCACTGCTTACTCTGGCGCGCGACGCGATCGCTAACACGAACGCTGCTCTGATACTTGTCCTTCTCATCGTCGGTGCGGCTTCGACGGGGCTACGGTCGGCCGGGCTGCTCGCCGCGGTCTCCAGTGCGGCCTGGTTCGACTTCTTCCTCACCGTTCCGTACGGCCGGTTCAGGTCGACGACCGCGCCGATATCGAGACCACCGTCCTGCTGATACTCGTCGGCGTAGCGGTCACCGAGATCTGCCTGTGGGGGCGTCGCCAGCAGGCAAAAGCCAGCCGCGACTCGGGCTATCTGTCAGGTGTGCTGAGCGCCGCCGAACAGATCGGCGCGGGGTCCGCCCCCGCAGGCGCCGTGATCGAGCACGTTCAACAGCAGCTCGTCGAGGTGCTCGACCTCGACACCACGCGCTTCCAGGAAGCGACGAGCCAACCGCTTCCCACCTTCGAGGTCGACGGTGACGTAACCCTTGGTGAGCACAAGATCGACGTCGATCGCCAAGGCCTGCCCACCGATTCCGAGTTGCGCTTGGTGGTCCGCAATGCAGGGGTCACGCACGGGGAGTTTCGGCTGACGGCCTCCACGCACGTCGCGCGACCGACAAGCGAGCAACGCCAGGTGGCCGGTCTGTTGGCCGACCAGGTTGGGGCGGCTCTGGCGATTGAGGGCCGGTGATCCATCAAGACTCAGTGAGCCTGCTCGCCGTCGTCGAGGTGCAGTCGATAGCCCATACCGGGTTCGGTGAGCAGGTGCCGCGGGTGGGAAGGGTCGTCCTCGAGCTTGCGACGCAGCTGGGCCATGTACTGGCGCAGATAGTTGGTCTCGCTCCCGTACTGCGGTCCCCACACTTCCTGTAACAGCTGGCGTTGGCTGACCAGCTTTCCCGGGTTCTGGACCAGGATCTCCAGCAACCTCCACTCGGTGGGTGTGAGCCGTACCTGCTCGGTACCCCCGCTGCTGCAGACCAACCGGTCGGCGACCTGGATCTGCCACCGGCCGATCGTCACCGTGGCTGGGGCGCTGGCCTGGCCGGCGGCCCGCCGGGTGACCGAGCGGATGCGGGCAAGGAGCTCATCCACGCCGAACGGCTTGGTGACGTAGTCGTCGGCGCCGGCATCGAGGGCAGCGACCTTGTCGCTGCTGCCGCTCCGGCCGGACAGCACGATGATGGGCACAGCGGTCCAGCCGCGCAGACCGTGAATGACATCTAGACCGTCGAGGTCAGGCAGCCCGAGGTCGAGTACGACGAGTTCCGGCTGCAGGGTGGCTGCGACACGTAGCGCCTCCGCACCGTCGGCCGCGACCTCCACGTCGTACCCGCGAGCGCGCAGGTTGATCCTCAAGGCGCGTAGGATCTGCGGCTCGTCGTCGACCACCAGGACCTTGATCATTTGGCATCCCCTCGGCTGAGCGGGTGGCGGGACACCCTGCCGGCGAGGTCGCCCAGCGCAGCTGATCCCTCTTCACGAGGCTCCTCTGCCGTCTCCGAGGCCGGCAACGCCACGACAATGGTCAGCCCGCCTCCGGGAGTCGAGTCAGGTCTGAGGCTTCCCCCCATTGCTTCAGTCAAGCCGCGAGACAGTGCCAGCCCTAGGCCGACGCCCGTTTCGTTGTCGCGGTCGCCGAGGCGCTGGAAGGGCAGGAAGACCTTTTCGCGGTCGAGCTCCGGAATGCCCGGACCGTGGTCGATGACTCGCAGCTCGACCATCCCGTCCTGCTCGCTGGCCGTGACCGTCGGTGGCTGCCCGGGAGGGCTGAACCGCAGCGCATTACCAATGACGTTAACCAGGACCCGCTCCAGCAATGCAGGGTCTGCGCGCACAGTCGGTAGGTCGTCAGGGAACTTCAGACGTACGATTCGGCCAGCTTCGCCGAGCTCGTCGAGCGCCCGTGGCGTAGCTTCCTCGATGCCCACATCGACCTCGGTCAGACCCAGGACCCCAGCTTGCAGCCGGCTCATGTCGAGAAGGTTCCCAACGAGGCGCGTGAGCGTGTCCAGTGACTCATCAGCTGTGGCGAGCAGCTCGTCGCGATCGTTGATCGGAGAACGTCACCCCAGAGTCGCGCAAACTGGTCACCGCGGCTTTTGCGGACGCAAGTGGAGTACGTAGATCGTGGCTCACCGCGGCGAGCAATGCCGTACGCATACGATCCGCTTCGGCAAGAGGCCGCGCGGCGGCAGCTTCCTCGGCGAGCCGTTCTTGCCGCAGCGCGAGAGCGGCCTGGGCGGCGAACGCCTCGACAATGCGCCGGTCGCCGGCGTCGAGGGGGTGCCCCCGCAGCACCAGGGCCAGTTCACTACCGTTGCCCGGGTCGCCAGCTCCCGGGACGGGAACCTCGACGTCACCTTCGCCAGGAAACGCACAGGACTGGCCACCCACGCACGCTGCGATCTGCCACGCCGAGGGGTCGTGCTGCAGCTCGGGACCGCCGGCACCTCGGCTCGACGCTCCAACAGCGTGACCGATTCCAGGCCGAAGGTCTCCAGCAGCCGCTCGAGCAGCGCCGTGAGGGGACGGTCGCCACGCAGCACGCTTCCGGCGACCGCGGCCAAGGTGGAGGCTTCGGCGCTGGCCTGGGCAGCCTGGCGGGTTCGCCGCGCAGCCAGGTCGACCACTGCGCTGACCGCAACGGCGACCGCGACGAACACGATCAGTGCCAGCAGGTTCTCACGTTCGGCGATCGTGAACGCGTATAGCGGCGGGGTGAAGAAGTAGTTCAACAGCAGTGAGGCAGCGACGGCAGCGAACAAGGCTGGCCAGAGCCCGCCCACCAATGCGGCAAGGACAACCGCCACCAGGAAAAGCAGCATCACACTGGCCAGTGACAGCTGGGTACGCATCATGTGGAGGGCGAGGGTAAGCAGCGGTAGGCCGATCGCGGCGCCGATGAACCCCGCCAGTCGGCGCCGGCCCGATAACGCTGTGCCGCTGATCAGCGGCCGCCGGCGCCCCTGTCCGATCTTCTCGTGGGTGATCAGGTGGACGTCGATGGCTCCGGAGCGAGCCACGGTGGTCACGCCCACGCCCGGGGCGAGAATCTGCGCAAGGCGCCCGCGGCGGCTGGCCCCGAGTACGAGCTGGGTGGCATTCACACCGCGCGCGAAGTCGAGCAATGCGGTCGGGATGTCTGTCCCGACCACCTCGTGATACGTGCCGCCGAGGCTCTCCACCAAGAGCCGCTGGTGAGCAAGATAAGCAGGGTCGGCGCCCGCGAGCCCATCCGAGCGCACCACATGCACGGCCAACAGATCAGCGCCTTTGGTCCGGGCGGCGATGCGGGCCGCCCGCCGGATCAGCGTTTCGCCCTCAGGGCCACCCGTCAACGCCAAAACGACCCGTTCCCGAGTCTCCCAGGTGTCGCCGATCCCGTGTTCATTTCGGTAGCGGTCAAGCTGGTCGTCGACCTTGTCGGCCAGCCAGAGCAGGGCTAACTCACGCAACGCGGTGAGATTGCCGACCCGGAAGTAGTTGCCAAGCGCGGCCTCGATCTTGTCCGCCTGATAGATGTTTCCGTGCGCCATCCGGCGGCGTAGCGCCTCGGGAGTCATGTCGGTCAGTTCGACCTGGTCGGCCTGCCGGACGACCTCATCGGGCACCGTCTCGCGCTGGGCGATGCCAGTGATCTGGTACACCACGTCATTCAGCGACTCCAGGTGCTGGATGTTCACCGTGGAGAGCACGGTGATCCCAGCCTCGAGCAGATCCTCGATGTCTTGCCAGCGCTTGGCGTGGCGAGACCCCGGCACGTTGCTGTGGGCCAGCTCGTCAACGAGGGCGACCTGGGGCCGCCGGGCGAGGACGGCATCAACGTCCATTTCGGTGAACGCCGCGTCTCGGTACTGGAGCGTCTTGCGGGGCACAACCTCTAGATCCCCGATCAGCTCCTCGGTGTGCTGCCGACCGTGAGTCTCGATGAAGCCGATGACCACGTCCGTGCCGCGACTGCGGCGCCGGTGCGCCTCCTCGAGCATAGTGAAGGTCTTGCCCACGCCCGGTGCGGCGCCAAGGTAGATCCGAAACTGTCCACGTGCCACAGACAGATCCTCCCTCTCCTTCCATACACCCAGCCGCCGGCGGCTGATCAGCGCGCCGGGAACTCCCGATCCAGGGCGAGGTTGAGCTCGAGGACGTTGACACCAGGCTCCCCGAGAAAACCAAGCGCCCGGCCCACGGTGTGCTCCGCTATCAGCTGGCGTACCCGCGCCGGGTCCGCGCCCCGTTCCCGGGCCACACGAGCGCCCTGCAGCTCGGCGTACGCGGGGCTGATCTGCGGATCAAGTCCCGAGCCGCTTGCGGTAACGGCGTCGGATGGCACGGCCGGCGGAGTGGCAGCGTCGCCGCGGATCGGCGTTAACACCCCACCGCTGTAGTCCTCACCCGGTCGGGCGCACTCAACAGTCACTCCTTCGTAAGAGGCGATGAAGGGGGTAGCCGGGCAGGCTTGATTCACCGACACTGCTCGAGTGACCGTTCCAGTCAGGCCCTCGCTGCGGAACACCCGCAGCACCGCCCCGACGCCATCGCTGGTGCAGAAGGGGCGGCTACCGTCGACACCCTCCAGCTCGCCAACCGCGAGGCTGCGCGCGCACACCTGGGTGAGCAGGCTCTGGCTCCCCTCGTCCGGGGCGCCTTCGTCGTCTACCGCACCAGGGACCGGCAAGGTGTCCTCGATGCTTTCAGGACCAAGGTTGCTCGCTGATGTTGAGGTTGGGTCGTACCCGTCCCCAGCAGCCGATGGGCGGCTCTGGAAGTACTGCGGGAGGGGATTGCCGTCAGCGTTAAGGAACAACTGGCCGATGATCTTGCTCCCGACCGGGTTGCCGTCAGCACTGTTCACGAGCGATCCTTGGGCCTTGTCGGCGAGCCCGGGAACTCGAGCCAGGGCGACTAGAGCGAGAGGGTAAGCCAATCCGAGCAGGATGGTAAAGACCAGTAACGCGCGCAGCGCGGCCAGGTGCTGGGCGATCCAACGGGGCAGACGCATCTCTCACATCCCCGGGATGAACTGCACGAGCAGATCGATCAGCTTGATGCCGACGAACGGCGCAATCACGCCGCCAAGGCCGTAGATCAGCAAATTGCGGGAGAGCAGCTTGGACGCGCTGCTCGGCCGGTAGCGAACTCCCCGCAGAGCGAGTGGGATCAGCGCGACGATGATCAACGCGTTGAAGATGATCGCCGAGGTGATCGCCGACGCGGGCGAGTGCAGTTGCATCACATTGAGCGCGGCCAGGCTGGGATAGACCCCCACGAAGATCGCGGGGATGATCGCGAAGTACTTCGCGATGTCATTGGCGATCGAGAATGTCGTCAGGGCACCCCGGGTGATCAACAGCTGCTTGCCGATCTCCACGATCTCGATCAGCTTGGTCGGATCGGAGTCGAGATCGACCATGTTCCCGGCTTCCTTTGCCGCAGAGGTACCGGTGTTCATCGATACCCCGACGTCCGCCTGCGCCAGGGCGGGAGCATCGTTGGTGCCGTCGCCGGTCATCGCGACGAGGCGTCCGCCCTGCTGCTCAGTGCGGATGAGGTCCATCTTGTCCTGTGGCGTGGCTTCGGCGAGAAAGTCGTCCACGCCCGCCTCCTGGGCGATCGCCCGGGCGGTCGACGGGTTGTCGCCGGTGATCATCACGGTGCGGATACCCATCTGGCGCATCTCGTCGAAGCGCTCGCGCATCCCGGTCTTCACGACATCTTTGAGGTGGACAACGCCCAGTGCCCGGGCAGGCTGCCCGTTGACGTGCTCGGCCACCACTAGCGGAGTGCCACCGGAGGCGCTGATGCCGTCCACCGTGGGTCCTACCCCTCCGGTGGGATGCCCCCCGTGATCACGCACCCACTTCATGACGGCGGCGGCTGCACCTTTGCGGATGTAGCGCGTCCCGTCACCGTCGATGGTCAGATCGACCCCCGACATACGGGTTTCCGCGGTGAAAGGCACGAAGTGGGCATGCGGCATGACGCCCTCGTCGCGCTGGCGCAGCCCGTAGGCGTTCTTGGCCAGCACGACGATCGACCGGCCCTCCGGCGTCTCGTCGGCCAGGCTGGCTAGCTGGGACGCGTCGGCCAAATCCTCGATGGATACGCCGTGCGCTGGCAGAAAGTCCGTTGCCTGACGATTGCCCAGGGTGATCGTGCCCGTCTTGTCGAGCAAGAGTGTGTTCACGTCACCCGCCGCCTCAACCGCACGGCCAGACATCGCGAGCACGTTACGCTGCACGAGCCGATCCATGCCTGCTATGCCGATCGCGGACAGCAAAGCTCCGATGGTTGTGGGGATCAACGCCACCAGCAGGGCCACCAGCGCGACGCCGGCGACGCCGTTCTCAGTCAGCGTGAGGGTATCCGGTGCCGCTGCCTGCCACTGCTTGGCGAAGATCGCCATCGGCTGCATGGTTGCCACCGCGAGCAGGAAGATGATGGTCAGCGCCGCGAGCAGGATGTTGAGCGCGATCTCATTCGGGGTCTTCTGCCGGTTAGCGCCTTCGACCAAAGCGATCATCCGGTCGATGAAGCTCTCGCCGGGCCGCTGAGTGATCTTGACCACGATGCGGTCGGACAGCACCCGGGTTCCGCCGGTGACTGCCGAGCGGTCGCCACCCGACTCCCGGATGACCGGGGCCGATTCTCCGGTGATCGCCGACTCATCGACGCTGGCAATCCCCTCGACGACATCACCATCGCCGGGAATGATCTGCCCCGCCTCGATGACCACGATGTCGCCTTGCTGCAGCGCGACGGCGTCGACTGCCTCTTCCCGGTACGTCGCCGCGGTCGGCGCCTGCAGTCCACCCGATCAGGCGTCGCGCGACCGTCTCCTGTTTGGCCCGACGCAGCGTAGCCGCCTGGGCCTTGCCGCGGTCCTCGGCCACCGACTCGGCGAGGTTCGCGAACAGCACGGTGAGCCACAGCCAGGCGGTGATCAACCAGGCGAACACCGACGGGTTGATGATCGCCAGCACGGTGGTGAACGCGGCGCCTACCTCGACGATGAACATCACCGGGTTCCGCCACAGGGTGGCCGGGTTCAGCTTGCGCAGCGCCCCGGGCAGTGCCGTCCAGAGCTGGCTCGGCTGCAGCAGCCCGCCGCCGACCCGGCGCGGCGGCATGGCTGCGTCAGGTACGGCCGCTGAGGTAACTGACATCTCCTATTCCTTTACGTGAACGTCACAAACCTTCGGCCAGGGGGCCAAGGGCAAGGGCGGGCAGGAAAGTCAGGGCAACCAGGATCACGAGGACCCCGATCACCATGCCGACGAACAAAGGCCGGTGTGTCGGCAGCGTGCCGGCTCCGGCGGGCACGGGCTGCTGCCGAGCGAGCGAACCTGCTAGGCCCAGCACCAGCACGATCGGCACGAACCGGCCGAGCAGCATGGCGAGACCCAGCGATGTGTTCCACCAGGTCGTGTTGACGGTGATGCCGGCGAACGCCGAGCCGTTGTTGTTGGAGGCCGACGTGAACGCGTACAGCACCTCGGAGAATCCGTGAGGGCCGACGTTCAGCGCGGTGCTGCTGTTGCCGGTGGCCAGCGCCGCCGCCGTGCCAATGAGCACGAGGACCGGGGTTGCCAGGAAGTACAGGGACGCGAACTTGATCTCGCGGGCCCCGATCTTCTTGCCGAGGTACTCCGGAGTCCGGCCAACCATCAGGCCGGCCACGAAGACCGTGAGGACCGCTACCACGAGCAGGCCGTACAGACCCGAACCCACACCTCCGGGCGCGACCTCACCGAGCATCATGTTGACGATCGGCGAGCATTCCGCCGAGTGCGGTGTAGGAGTCGTGGAAGGAGTTCACCGCACCGGTCGAGGTAAGAGTGGTCGATGCGGCGAAGGTCGCCGAGTTCGACACGCCGAACCGAACCTCCTTGCCCTCCATCGCCGCCCCCACTGCCTCCGGCACGGTGCCGCCTCCGGTCAGCTCGAACGCGTTGGTCAGCGTCACACTCGCGACCGCCAGCACGACCATGACCGCGAGAATTGCGTAGCCCTGGCGGTTATCGCCCACCATCCGGCCGAACAACCGGGGCATGCTGAACGGGATCACCAAGAGCAGGAAGTTCTCCAGCCAGTTCGTCCAGCTCGTCGGGTTCTCGAATGGGTGGGCGGAATTGACGTTATAGAACCCACCGCCATTGGTGCCCAACTCTTTGATTGCCTCCTGGCTGGCAACAGGTCCCCCGGTGACGGTCTGGGAGCCTCCGGCGAGCGTCGTCACCTCTGTTCCCGAGGACAGGTTCTGCACCGCGCCGCCGAGGATGAGCACTACGGTGGCGAGCACACAGATCGGCAGCAGGACGCGCAGTGTGATCCTGGTCAAATCGACCCAAAAATTGCCCAGATGGTCCGAGCGGCGGCGGGCGAAGCCGCGGATCACCGCCGCCGCGACCGCGATGCCGACCGCGGCTGAGACGAAGTTCTGCACCGCCAGCCCGGCCATCTGCACGAGATGGCCCATGGTCGACTCCCCGGAATAGGACTGCCAGTTGGTGTTGGTGGTGAAGCTCACCGCGGTGTTCCAGGCCGTCGAAGGCGGCACCGGATCGAATCCCAGGGACAACCAGAACTTGTCCTGCAGGCGCTGGAATGCGTACAGGAACAAGATCGAGACCGCAGAGAAGGCAAGGACGCTGCGTGCGTAGACGCCCCAGGTCTGCTCGGCAGTCGGGTTCACCCCGACGAGGCGGTACACACCGCGCTCGAGGCGTGAGTGCTTCGTACCGGTGGCGACAAGGTGCAGATAGTCGCCCAATGGTCGGTAGGCCACGGCGAGGGCGGCGATCAAGGACAAGACAAAAAGAAATCCGGCGGCGCTCGTGCTCATCAGAAGCGTTCCGGAAAAAGCAGGGCCGCGATGAGGAAGACAATCAAGGCGACAGCGACGATCAGAGCGACGAGGTTCTCCGCACTCACAGCCGCTCTCCTCCCCGGACCATGAGGGCGAGAACGACGAACGTGACCACCGTCAAGAGCACGTACAGCAGGTCAGGCACCAGACCATCTCAACGCGGGCGTCCCCGGGCTCTCTAGAGCCTTGACGTGATCCATACGCCGGCCCAGCGATTCTTGACGAGATCCCGATGCGATCCGCCGACGGAGCCAGCAGAATCACACAGCGGCCGCCGGCCCTTGGACAGCGGGCCGGATTGTGCCGCATAGTCGCGGCACAATCCGCCCCGTTGCTCAGCTCTTCCGCTTTGGCAACCCGTCAAGAAGCAAGGTCAAGCCAGCACCGACCAGCCAGACATCCTTGGCGAGCCCAATCCCTTCCTGCGTGGGTTTGAGGCTGCCGGGCTGCCGCATGCCCGGTGTCTTCAGATACAGCTGAACCAACCCAGCGGAGAATCCAGCCAGAGCTGCTCCAACCAGGGCCGAGGGCACAAACGGGATCAGCAGCGCCGCACCAAGTGCGATCTCGCCGGTCGACAAGATCTTGGCGAACTGCTCCGGCGGAATCCTCTTCAGGGGCGGGATCGCGTTGGACGCCATCCCGTGCAGGCCCTCCGCCGCCTGGCCCTCGAGGCCCTGCTTGGACATGCCAGAGTTCAGGATGTACGCGCCGGTCGCGACGCGAAGCGGTAGGTGTAGCCAGCTTCATTCAGCACTCCTTGTGATGGGCAGCGGCAGGTCGGCGAGGATCCGACGGATCTCCGGCAGGACAGCAGGGTAGATCTGGTGCCCGCCTGGATGTGGCAGTTCTACCACCTCAGCACCGCGCTCGCGCAGCTGGCCCGCCAGCTGTTGGGTCCCCCCCATTTTGATCAACGGATCTCGATCACCGTTGGAGATGATCACTAGGGTTCCGGTGAGATCGGCGGCTGGCGGCTCGGCGTACGGAACCATTGCGGCCAGCAGCACAGCGGCCGCCAGGAGTCCAGGTCGCTGCAGCAGCATCGCCGAGGCGATGTTGGCGCCGTTGGAGAATCCGACGGCAACCAGCGAGCGCTCCTCGATCCCGTACGCCGCACTCGCGGTTACCACGAACTCCGCGAGATCGTCGGCGCGGCGACGTAAGTCGTCCTCGTCGAACACTCCCTCGCGTACCCGCCGGAAGAACCTCGGCATCCCGTTCTCCAGGACCGTGCCGCGTACCGAGAGCACCGCCGCACCTGGCGAGAGATGGTCGCGCAGCGGCAGCAAGTCGTACTCGTTGCCACCGGTGCCGTGCAAAAGCAGCAACGGCGGTCCAGCCGCAGTCTCGTCGGCAGGCAGAAAGACGTGCGGCCGATCCAGACCAGTCTCAGCGTTCACGGGATATCCATGTCGAGCTGAAGCGGTGGCAGCGCGGCGGCGATCTGCGCGCGGTTGGGTTCGAGCCAGGGCGGGAGCTTGAGGCTGCGACCCAGCTCGAGCAGCGGTTCGTCGACCGCGAAGCCTGGCGTGTCGGTCGCAATCTCGAACAAGACACCTCCCGGCTCACGGAAGTAGATGGACTTGAAGTACTGCCGATCGATGATCTGGGTCACCTGAACGCCGCGCGCTACGAGCTCCTGCCGCCACAGCGTCTGCGTCGCCAGATCCGGTGCGCGGAAGGCTACGTGGTGGACCGTGCCACCGGCTTGCCAGCCGCGGTCACGTACGCCGGCAAAGACATCGACCAAGGCGCCGGAGCTGCCACCGGCCATCCCGAACCGTGACCGCTCCCCCTCCTCTCCGGTCAGGCTCATGCCGAGCAGGTCGGTCAACATCGTTGCCGATGGATCGAGTTGCCGCTCCGACAAAGTGATCGCATGCAGGCCGCGAACCGCGTGCTCGGCCGGGATATCAGCGACCCCGTCCCACCCGGAGCGGTGGTCACCATCCGAGGCGACCAGATCGATCACCATGCCGTCAGGGTCACGGAAGGTGAGGACCTCTTCCTGGTCGCGGGTAGTCGGTGCGTCGGTGTCGATCTGCAACTCTTTGAAGCGCTCGTGCCACCAACCGAGGGAAGATCCCGGCACGCTGAATGCCGTTGCCGTCGTCATTCCGGCACCCCGACGACCCTGCGGGACATCCGGCCACGGAAAGAAGGTAAGCAGACTCGAGGGGCTGCCCTGCTCGTCTCCGTAATACAGGTGGTACGTCTCGGGCGCGTCGAAGTTGACTGTCTGTTTCACCAGGCGCAGCCCAAGCGCTTTGGTGTAGAAATCCACATTGGCCTGGGGGTCGGTGGCGATAGCGGTTACGTGATGTAACCCGTGCGGGCTGACCTGCGTCATGATGATCAGTTCCTCTCTCGCAGCGGTTGCTTACCCCAATACGCCTGCCGCACTAGGTGACTCACATCCTCCTCGGTGAAGTGCCGGGGGTTGGCGACCGGGGCCGCGGCGACGGTCTTAGCGACCATGTCAATGGCGTCGAGTTCAAAGCCCAGATCGGCCAGGGAGGTCGGCGCCTCGAGTTGGGTGGCGAGCTCGAACAGTGCGACGCCAACGGCCTCTGGCCCACTTACTCCCAATTCGCGAGCGGCCCGGCTGAATGGGCTTGGTGCTGCAGGCGCGTTGAACGCAGCCACGTGCGGCAGCAAGACGCTGTGTACGGCGGCGTGCGGTAGGTGATATGTGCCACCCAGCACGTGGGCGAGCTTGTGGTGCAGGCCCATCGTGGTACTGCCGAGCGCCCAGCCGGCGAGCCACGCACCGCGCAGCGTCTCGGTGCGGGCCTGGAGATCATCGGGTTTCCCGACGGCACGAGGCAGCCCGTGCACCAACGCGCGGATGGCGTCCTCGGCGAGATCCGATGACTGCGGAGTGCTGTCGGGTGCGTACAACGACTCCACTGCATGGGCCAGAGCATTCATGCCGCTGGCGGCGGTGAGTTCGGCCGGCATCGAGACCGTGAGGTCCGGATCGTAAACGACCACGCGCGGCAGCACCTGGGGGTCGCGGCCTGTCGTCTTTCCACCTTGATCGGATTGCCCCCAGATGGGGGTCATCTCGCTGCCGGCGTACGTCGTGGGCACCGCAACGATGGGCAGTCCGGTGTCCCGAGCGATGGACTTGGCGAGCCCGGTTGCCGAGCCGCCGCCGATGGAGACGAGTACGCCGGCCGTTACGTCCAGGGCCGCTTCGAGACCCCGGGCGACAGCCGCGAGGGGCACGTGCTGCACTACGTCTGGGATCCGCCAAGCAAGATCATCGCCGAGCTGAGCGCTCACCGCCGCAGCGGCGGCGGCCTCATGGCCACCGGAAATGATCACGATTCGGGTGCCGAGCATGCGAGCCTCGAATGCAACTTGCCCAAGACTTCCCGGCCCGAACACGACCCGGACCGCGCGGTCCTGCAAGACGGGTGCCGAGTAGCTGAACGGCTCCCCGTCAGCTCCCGGCAGCCTCATCGTGCCCTCCCTCAGAGGCCCATTTCACGCCATTCGGCGTTCGCTCCAGACTAGGTCAGGTGTCGGCTGGGATAACACCCGTGCCGCCAGGAAGTCCTCCCATGTCCGGCGGCCGACGGCACGGTCTGGAGCGAGGTTGGCGCCAGACCGGAAGACCCGGGCCGCCTTGCCTGGGGTCCAGACAGGCAGGATCAGCCGGTGTTTGCCGCGGGCGTGCAGGTAGGCTACGGACCAGCTCGGTCATCTCGTACACGCGCGGGCCGGCGATGTCGAGCACCAGTCCGGACGGCGTATCCAGTGCAAGTTCGGCAAGCCGGTCCGCCACCTCACCAGCATCGATGGGCTGGAACCTCCACCCAGCCGGCACCGGCATCACAGGCAGCTTGGCCATCTGCTGCACCAGCAGCAACATCGACTCATGAAACTGCGTGGCGCGCAGTGTCGTCCACGGTAAGCCGGAATCGGCCACGATCTGTTCGGCGGCACGCTTGGATGCGAAGTAGCCGAACATGGCGCGATCGATCCGGCTGGTGACGGGAATTCTGTCGGCGCCGACGACCGAGATGTACACCAGATGCTGCGTCCCGTTCCGCGAGGCGGCCCTCACCAGGTTTTGAGCCTTGTCCTCGTCGCCCGTCTTGGCACCCGCGAGATGCACGATGATCTCGGTGCCCTCGACTGCGGCATCGATCCCCTCGCCCGTGGCCAGATCACCAGTCACCATCTCGATGCCCTCCGGGCCGTCGTGGCTGTGCCTGCTCAGCACTCGGACGTCGTATCCGGCGTCTTGCAGCCTCGGAACGACGAGCCGCCCGAGCGTGCCGGTGCCGCCGGTAACCAGAGCTTTCATCACTGTTTCTCCTTGTCACATCTGTCGTGTGTGGGGTGTCACTTGCTATGACACGCCGTGACAGGAGGATGTGACCGATGGACGAAAACGAGTGGCTGGCAGATCGCTTCGAGGAGCACCGGCCTCATCTGCGAGCAGTGGCCTACCGGATGCTCGGTTCGTTGTCGGAGGCGGACGACGCCGTCCAGGACACGTGGCTCCGGGTCAGTCGGGCAGGGGCCGACGAGGTTGAAAACCTCGGCGGCTGGTTGACCACCATCGTCGCCCGCGTCTGCTTGAACGTCTTGCGATCCCGCAGCACTCGACGCGAGGAGTCGCTTGATGGCCACCTCCCCGATCCCCTCATCAGCTCCGACCAAGTGCGCCAACCCGAGGAGGAAGCGTTGCTTGCGGACTCTGTCGGCCTCGCCCTTCTCGTCGTGCTCGACACCCTCTCACCAGCGGAGCGGCTCGCGTTTGTGCTGCACGACATGTTCCAACTGCCCTTCGAAGAAATCGCTCCCATGGTCGGTCGATCTCCTGAGGCAGCACGACAGCTCGCCAGTAGGGCAAGGCGCCGTGTCAAAGGGGCGCAGATACCGACTCCTGATCCTGATCTTGCTCGGCAACGGGCGGTGGTCGACGCCTTCTTCCGGGCCACCCGTGGCGGCGATTTCGACAGCCTCGTCGCGCTGCTCGATCCCGAGGTCGTACTCCGATCCGACTATGGCGGCAGGCGACCGGCCGCCCCCAAGGTGATCCATGGCGCAGCGGCAGTCGCCAGGCAGGCGCAGCTTGGCGCAGTCCCGGGTGCCGAGCTGCACCCCGCACTGGTCAACGGAACGGCCGGAATGGTGATCACTGTGCATGGACGTCCGTTCGCGGTCATGGGTTTCACGGTCGCCGCTGGCAAGATCATCGAGATCGATGCGATCGCCGATCCCGAGCGCGTCCGCAGAATCGCCGCGGCTGTTCTCGGCGATGAATAGTCGCTATCACTGGGGTACTTGAGGCGCGTCCCGCACAATCGCACGCGAGGAGTACCTGGGATGGGCGTCCTGCGCCATCGCCCGGTCCAACACGACGGCTGGAGTGTGATTCTGCGGGAGATCGAAGCGGTACCCCACTGCTGGCGGCGAGGTTGGGGATCGGGAGCGCATTGGCGATGACCGTTTTGACCGCAATCTCGCGGGTAGGGGCAACTAGAACACCTCTAAGTCGACTCATCTGCAGCGGAAGGAGTGGCATGACCCGCAACCCCGAGTTTGGCAATGTCACCGGGACGAAGGACAAGGACTACGACATCATTTGGTTCACCGAAGTGTGCCTCAGCAACGTGCTAAGGCTGGAGACCTATATCGAGGACGCCGGGCTTGCCGGTGATGAAGAACTCGCTGATTTCTTTCGCAAGGCACAACATGAGAGCCGCAAAGGTGCCGACGAGGGCAAGAAGCTTCTCGCCAAGCGCCTAGTGGAGTCCTGAGGACCGTCCAGGTCTGGGTAGGTGCCAGTCCCGGATCTCGGGCAGATCCTCTAAGTGCTCGACCACATAACTGCTGTGTTCCCGCAGCTTCTCCTCACACCACGACACCAACTCGGTCGAGCCCGCGGGGGTGCGGCGTGCATTGGTGATCGCGTCGATGACGAGGTGATACCGGGTTACCCGGTTGAGTGCTGTCATGTCGAACGGCGTGGTGGTCGTCCCCTGCTCGATGAAGCCGCGGACGTGGAATCGGTCCGCATCCGGACGTCCATGCACCACCTGATGAATCGCGCCGGGGAATCCATGAAACGCGAAGATCACGTCGACTGACTCGGTGAAGAGTTCGGCAAATTGCATCTCGCTCATGCCGTGCGGATGATCCTTCGGCCGGATCAATCCCATGAGGTCGACGACATTGACGACTCGGGTACGCAACTGAGGCAGACGATCGCTCAGGATATTGGCAGCCGCCACGGTCTCCATCGTCACAATGTCTCCGGCGCAAGCCAGCACGATGTCGGGCTCGCGACTGCCGTCGTCGTTCCCCGCCCACTCCCAGATGCCGGCGCCTCGCGTGCAGTGCTCAATGGCTTCGTCCATGGTGAGCCATTGCAGCTGCGGCTGCTTGTCGATCACGATCAGGTTCACATACGACGTTGATCGCAAACAATGATCAGCTACCGAGAGCAGGCAGTTGGCATCAGGCGGGAAGTAGATCCGCGCGACGTCACCACGATGAGTGAGCATGATCTGGATCAGCCCAGGTCCTTGATGAGAGAACCCGTTGTGATCATTCCGCCATGCGGTCGACGTCAACAGCACATTGAAGCTCGGAATCCTGGCTCGCCAGGGCAGCCGCCCGGCCTCCTCGAGCCATTTGCTGTGCTGCACCGTCTGAGAAGCGCTCACCATGGCAAATGCCTCGTACGTCGCAAACATGCCATGCCGTCCGGTCAGTGTGTAGCCCTCGAGCCATCCGTGGCAGTTGTGCTCCGACAACACCTCCATCACGCGGCCGTCGTGGGAGATCTGAACGTCGCCGGGTTCGATGCGCTCCATGAACGCACGATCGGACACCTCGAACACGGCGCCCAGCCGGTTGCTGTTGGTCTCATCCGGACAGAACAGGCGGAAACGGTCGGGATTGCGGCGGTAGGTCTCCGCGAGCATGGAGCCGAGCTGTCGTGTCGACTCAGCGCGCTCCGAGCCAGGTGAGGCAACCGACACGCCGAAGTCACGGAAGTTCGGCAAATCGAGCGGGCGGCTGACGAGCCCACCGTTGGCGTGCGGTGACGCGCTCATCCGCAATTCCGCCGGCGGGTTCGCTTCCCGGACGAGCTCGACCGGTACGCCATCGGCGTCGAACAGCTCCTCGGGCCGATAGGAGCGCATCCACTCCTCCAGCAACCGCAGATGATCTGGGTTCTCCCGTACGCCGGACAACGGCACTTGATGTGCCCGGAATGTGCCGGCAACCTGAATACCGTCGACCTTGTCGGGGCCGGTCCAGCCTTTCGGGCCGCGGAGAATGATCATGGGCCAACGGGGTCGAGTGGTGATCTTTCCTGCGGCTCGCGCGCTGCGCTGAATTTCGATGATCATCTGGTACGCGGTAGCCAGCGCGGCGGCGAAGCGATGATGCATGCCGGGGAGATCCGAACCTTCGACCTCGATCACCTCGTAGCCGTAACCCTCGAACAGCGATCGGACTTCGGCGGCTGGCTTTCGCCCCAGAACGGTCGGTCCTCCAATCTTGGCGTCGTTGAGATGCAAGATCGGCAGGACAGCTCCGTCCCGCATCGGGTTCAGAAACGAGATTCCTTTCCAGGATCCTTCGAGTGGCCCAGTCTCTGCTTCCCCATCGCCAACGACCGCGATTGTCAGCAAGTCGGGGTTGTCGAAGGCCGATCCAAAGGCGTGCACCAGCACGTAGCCCAGCTCACCTCCCTCATGGATGGATCCTGGCGTGGTGACCGACACGTGGCTTGGGATCCCGCCTGGAGTGGAGAACTGCCGGAACAACCGATGAATACCTGCCCGATCTTGACTCACCTGGGGATAGATCTCGCTGTACGTGCCTTCCAGCCACGAGGCCGCGACAAGCGCAGGACCACCGTGCCCCGGCCCGGTCAGGTAGATCATCTGCTGGCCGGTGCGTGCAATGAGCCGACACGCGTGGACGTAGACGAAGGAGAGTCCCGGGCTGGTACCCCAGTGGCCCAGGAGTCGCGGCTTGATGTCCTCGGGGGTGAGCGCCCGTTCCAGCAGCGGATTGGCTTTCAGATAGATCTGCCCGACCGTGAGGTAGTTACAGGCTCGCCACCACGCATCGATGGCGGCCACCTGTTGATCGGACAAAGCAGCGAGTTCGTCTCGGGTGAGGTGCATGGTCACGGATCAAGTCTGATGCCCGGCGCTGTCCCGTCGACTTCGCGATGGTTACTCGCACTTCGCATTTAGATGAACCTAACGCGAGTGCGGTTCGCTAACGCGGCGTGACACAGCTGTCGAAATCTCTCAAGCGCTGCCCGGAGATTTCCCGCCCGTCTGCCGGCGCAGGGTTGCCCCGTACACGGCGGCCTGGGTCCGCCGTTGCATGCCGAGCTTGGTGAGCAGGCCGGATACATAGTTCTTTACGGTCTTCTCTGCGAGGAAGAGCCGTTCACCGATCTGCCGGTTGGTGCATCCGTCAGCGATCAGATCGAGGATTTCACGCTCCCGCGCGGTAAGGCTGCTGGCCAGCGGATCAGCCTCAACGGGATTCCGGAGCCGATTGAGCAACTTCTCGGTCACTGCAGGATCCAGCAGCGACCGGCCTGCCGCGACCTGCCGGATCCCTTCCACCAGGTTGTTGCCACCGATCTGCTTGAGCAGATATCCCGAAGCGCCGGCCATCACCGCGGCAAACAGCGCCTCGTCGTCATCGTAGGAAGTGAGAATCAAGCACCGGATGTTCTCATGGGAGGAGCGAATCTCTCGGCACACGTCGATGCCGCTGCCGTCCGGCAACCTCGCATCGAGCAGGGCGACATCGGGTGCGGCGGCCGGAATGCGACGCAGGGCATCACCGGCGGTCGCGGCCTCCCCGACGACGATGAGATCGTCGGTCGCTGTGAGCAGGTCGATCAGCCCTCGCCGAACCAGCTCATGGTCGTCCAGGATGAAGATTCGGATGGGTTTGACACTTGTCACAGGTGAAGCGGGATCGACCATTGCAGCCGCAAACCCCCTTCTGGTGCATTGCCGACACTGAAGTCGCCGCCATAACGCTCAGCGCGACGGTGCAGGTTCACCAAGCCGCTGCGTCGCATGCTGCGGCCCAAACCGATTCCGTTGTCGGTAACGGTAATGGCCAGGTGCTGCCCGTCGGCTTGGACCAGGACTCCGATCTTCGTGGCTTGCGCGTGCTTGGCGACATTGGTCAACGATTCCCGCAGCACTGCCTCGACATCGCCGATGATGGCGTGGTCGACGACGGTGTCCAACGGCCCCACGAGTTGTATGTCCGGACGGACCGGCAGCACCGGCGCAAGCTGATCGACAACCGCGAGGGCGGTACCGCGCAGCGACCGGGATGAATCTTCCCGGAGCGCGAAGATCGTGGACCGGATTTGCCGAATCGTCTCGTCGAGTTCGGTGACGGTGCGGGTGAGGCGCTGCTCAATGATCTCGTCGTTCACGGTCGAGGCAATGCTTTGCAAACTGAGTCCTGCGGCGAACAGCCGCTGAATGACGTGATCATGCAAGTCACCGGCAATGCGCCAGCGATCCACCAGGACACCGAGCCGCTGCTGATCGGCTCGAGCGTCGCTGAGCTCCAGTGCGATGGCGGCCTGACCCGCGAAAGTCTCAGCCATGTCGAGGTCGGCGTCGGTGAAGGGTGTGTGAGGGGTGATCCGGCCAGCCACGATCGCACCGCGCGGACCGGTTTCACCTCTGAGCGGAAGCGCCATTGCCTGACTCACCGGAACGTACGGGCGTAGATGGAGATAGAGGCCAGGTAGCTGATCGACAGCCTCGACTCGTACGCCGTGACCCTCCTGCATCGCCTGCCAAGCCATGCTGGCGTCCTTCGGGTACCGGACTCCCACAAGCTCGCGTTCGGCCGCACCGGTAGCGACGACCACCTCCAATTGGCTCGGATCATCGTTGGTCGGTCTCACCAGCGTGACCACATCGGCTGAGGCCAAGCGCTTCACACTCGTCACGATGCGGTGCAGGGTGTCGGAGTGCTCGGCTTCGGGGTCGAGCAGCTGGCGGCTGATGTCGCCGGAAGCTCTCAGCCACTCCTGGCGTCGCCGGGATTCCTCGTAGAGTCGCGCATTCTCGATCGCAATCCCTGCGGTCGCGGCCAGGGCCAAGACGAGCTCCTCGTCCTCGGCGGTAAAAGGTCCGCCGTCGATGCGGTCCGTCAGATACAGGTTGCCGAATACGGCGTCGCGGCTACGGATGGGTACGCCGAGGAAGGTGGTCATCGGTGGATGGCCGTTCGGGAATCCCGACGACCGGGGATCGTCGGCAATCCGGGTCAACCGGATGGGCTTGGGATCTTCAATCAGTGCCCCGAGGACGCCGCGGCCCTTGGGAAGCTCACCGATTGCTCGGACTTTCTCCTCGTCCAAACCCACATGCAAGAACTGTTCGAGCAAGCCATCAGCGCCGATCACCCCCAGTGCGGCGTACCGGGCGTCCGCGACATCTCGCGCTGTGTCGACAATGCGGTGCAACACTGCCGGCAGGGAAAGCTCTTGGACGATTGAGCGGTTGGCTGTCAGCAGACGCCGGAGCCGCTCCTGAGCTGTCATGATCAACGATGCTTGCTCGACGAGTTGGCCCATCAGCAGCTCAACCGACAGCCGTTGATCACCCTCGGGATCCATTGAGAATGCAGGTCCCGGCTCGCTGTCACCGCGCTTAGCCGCCATGTCCCAGCCAGGGTACGACGGCCGGAATATCTCTTGCCAGGCGGCCCTTGATCGACAACGGCACCGTCGGCCGTCACGTTGGCCGTCGCACGACTCGGCCTGAGACGCGCTCCAGATGAATGCGGATGAACAACGTTCGGTTTCCGGATGCCCAGGGGACCATGGAATCCGATGCCCAAAGATCATCCAGCGCGTCGGGCTCACTCACGGCGCTGGTGCGCCCGTGAAGCACGATGCTCCAACCGCTCCGGTTCTGCTGGTCGAGCTCGTCCACTTCGAGCGCAACGCTGGTCGGCTGGGCCAGCTCCGCCAGGATGCTGTCCGGCGCCGTGCGGAAGTAGACGGAGCCCTGGTGCATGGCGTATGTCACAGGCAGGATCTGGGGACGATCAGCGGCCTGCCACGCGACGCGACCCAGATGATGGGACTCCACGAGATCAAGGCATTGCTGGCGACCTATCGCTTCGAAGTGGCGCTCCGACCTGTCATCGGAGTCGCGCCTCCCGGCTGCGGATGGGCTGATCATGAACTCACCCCTTTATCTTCACGGCCTTACCGTCTAGGCCGGGTGGACCCGACGTCCCGTCAGCATCGTCAGCGGCAGTTGTACGACCAGCGATCGTTTACCCTCCGGCCAAGGCTGCGGCGACTGCCCGACGTCGAGGAGAAGCAATGACGCTTCGTCGAGGGGCCGGGCATTGCCCACGACAAGCACGCTCCATCCCGCCTGAAGGAACTCATCGACTTGATCAACCTCGAAGGCAATCGGATGATCGAACAGCTGGTGAGATGCCTCGGTGTCGATACCGGTTCGGAAAGTCAGAGATTCGCTGACCAAGGTGTAGTTCATCGGCACGATGCGCGGGCCAAGGTCTGTGCAGTATCCGAGGCGGCCGACACTGGTCGAATCGAGAAGACGGCGACACTCGTCGCGGTCCAAGGTCTCCAGACGGCCACCACGATCGAGCAGCGACCAGCCGGCGTTGTCCAAAGTCATGATCAACCTCCGCTGTGAATAATCCAACTGTCTCGGTTGCCCGGGCGCTCCGCACGGGCCGAAGGAGATTCGAGGGCGGGACCTGATGAAGGTCCTGCGCCTGGAAGGGCACAGCTTGCCGCGACATCAGCAGTCAGTTTGCTCAATGTGCAGCAGCCTTCGCCGCCACTCGTCGACGTGACGAAACCGGTCACTTCCAACCCGAATCTGGCGCCCATTTTGGTTGCGAGTGACCGGTTTCGCCAGGAGGCGGGCGTAGCTCGAACTGTTGCCAGGGCCGGAATAGCAGAGGAACTTAGGCCACTTTCAGGACTCTGCAGGACTTTGGACCCTTTATGCGCCACGTGCGGGGCGGCGAGTCTGAACGGGCGGGGGCGGTGAGGCCGGCGATCACGCAGCCACCTTCACCGGCCCCGACCACGAACGGAGGCTGGTCATGACCTCAGCACAGGACGAGAACTTTTCCACCGGGAATTTCGCTGAGTTATCAGAGGCGGAGTGCAAGGAGTTCCTGGAGCAACACAGTGCCGGCCGGATCGCTTTCATGGCTGGGGACGGCCCGCAGATCTTGCCCGTGACCTACCAATATCGCAATGGCAGCGTGGTCTTTCGTACCTCTCCTGCTGGACCACTCGCTGGGCTCGTCCGTCGAACCAGTGTCGCGTTCGAGATCGACGGAATCGATGAGCAGAACAAATCTGGCTGGAGTGTTCTGGTGGTCGGATTCGCTGAAGCGATGGCTCACGACCAGCTGCTCGCATCGGCCTGGGAGACCGGACCGGTGCCCTGGGCGGCTGGAGTCCGGAACCTGTTCATCGAGATCAAGCCGCGCAAGATCAGCGGCCGCGCTGTCGGGCGACCCTCTCGCGACTGACGCCCGGCAGGTACGCCGTCTTGACATCCATGGATCGGCCGAAGGGCGGCCAACCGCCCGGCGACCGGATCTGAGGCCACTTGTTCAGCGCTCAAGGAGCCGCTTGAGGGTCGCCAGGTCTCTCCGGATCGCTGTCGCATCGGCCTCGTAGTCGTCGTTCGACTGGTCTGGGCGACGGCGAAGGGTGAAGACAACTTCACAGCCCTTGTCGTCGGCGATCACCCGCATCGGGTTATTGAACGTGGTCCCATCGGGAAGCTTGACGTCGTGGTCGAGCACGAGGTACGGGTTCGCCGGCACGAAGGTCACTTCGACCTCACCCATGGGCGACGCAGCGAACCAACGTCCCTCCCGCTGCTCGATGGAGCCACTCAGCCCAGCCGCCCAAGTCGGCAGGTTCGCCGGATCCCCAACGTATGTGTAAACCTCCGCGGCTGGCCGCTCGATGTAAGTGCTCAGGTGTTGCGACTCGCTCATCCCCCGACCCTAGATGCCGCCATGCCGTCGGAATCCTCCTCACGCGCGACATGCGCCAGATCGCCGGGATCAAGGAGTCCTGACGAGGCAGGATGAGGTCGTGGCCGCGACGCCGCTGCCAAGCCGTACGACGAAGACTGCAGGCCGTGCGTCGGTTGGCCGCGCGCGGCTGCGGGTCCGATGGGATCGAGTCAGCGTGCTCCTCGCACTGGTTGCTGTGCTCGCCATGGTCGGTCACGCACACTGTCCTCCTTGGACTACGGGGTGACCCGGGAGCCGGCGCAGCCAAACCGCAACCGATCCAAGCCTCCGACCATGTTGCCAACACACAGCCCAAGTGCCCACCGCCTACCACCGCCATTATTCGCACTGCGCCAACCGTTCAGGGCGAGGCGGGTGCGCCGTCACGAACGGTGGCACTGACCTTCGACGACGGTCCAGGACCGTCGACGCCCGCGGTGCTTGATGTCCTGCGGCGGGCTCAGGTACCTGCAACCTTCTTCGTGGTAGGCAAGCAGGTGGTAGCCGAGCCGGAAATGCTGCGGAGAGTCCTCGCTGAGGGGCATGCTCTGGGCAATCACACGTGGTCGCACAAAATGCCGCGGGCGGCAACCGGCTGGAACCCGCCCAAACTTGCCGGGGAGCTCGAACGCACCAGTCGCGCAATCTTCCATGTAGCAGGACTCAAGCCATGTCTGTTCCGTCCGCCCGGCGGAATCGTCAAAGGCGCAGACCGGGTCAGTCGCCGTGCCGGCCTCTCGGTGATCTTGTGGTCAGTTGACACGCGTGACTGGGCAGACCCACCTACTGGGAGTAAGAGCTTCGCCGCGGTGATCAGGAAGCGAGCTACGGCGGGCCTCGACGAGGAGCATCCAGTGATCTTGTTGCATGACGGCGGCGGCGACCAGGCGACGACGGTCGCCGCGCTGGCAGGAATCATCGATGACTACCGCGCCCACGGATACCGATTTGTCACGCTGGACAAGATGACGTAGCTCGGATTGACCGTGGTCCGTGACCGATCTCTTGGTAGTTACAGCCAGCGGGTTTCGAGGGCGGCAATTAATCGCATTCGTGTTCTAATAGATAAGTGAGGTTTGAGGCGCGACACATCGGCAGCGGGAAGTGGGGCGTCTACGACGGGGGCGTGATGGGCTGGCGCGCTGTTGATCTTGGAGAGGATGAAGCGTGCCAGATGGCGATGGACATGGATGTCGTCTACAACCAGTACGGACAGCGAACACCGGACGAGCGGCGCGAAGTACGACCACCGATCGAGGTTGAAACGGCAACCTGGGCCGCAGCGGGGACCTTGGACTATTGGGTACGCGAGCGCGGCGAATGGTTGGGACGGGTACGCGCGGCGAATGGACGCCAGGCGTGGATCAAAGCCAGAACACCTGAGGCGTACGGATCAATAGGCCGTTCGACAAGCTCGAGGCGGGTGATCGCCCAGTGTCGACACGACACTCGGTCAGCTGCCCCCGGTGGTGGCTGCCAGGAGACGGCGGGCTCGCCGTCCAAGATCATTCAGGTCAACCCGACCAGCCTCCGCGGCAGCTGCCAGCCGCGACGCCAGATCAAGGGCCTCATCAATCAGAGGCCCTTCTGTGGCGGCGGCCTCCTGACCCATGTCACGCAGGATTGTCACCTCCGTGCGCGCGGCGATGATCGGATCTTTTATGCCCTCCACCCACACTTTGGTCCGGTGTCCATCACCCCGCTCCTCCCCGAGGAGAGGTTCAAGCGCGTAGATGCGGTCTGATCGTGCGAACTTGCCGAAGCCCAGCGAGACCATTCGCGGTTCTGACGCCACGATCCGATCATGTCAGCCTGCATGTCGGCATGCCACTCGTAACTCGCCATTCGTCATTGCCATCACGACACGCCGAAGTTTGTGACACCGCTACGCCGGCTGGCGGCGCCCGTATGATCCACACTGATCACAGCAGTCACATGCTTCACTCCATCAACGTCGAGCAGGAGTCGACATGACCTTCCCCACGGAGCCGAAAGCGGACAAAAGAGTAGATCTCTGGACCCAGGTAAAGGTGGCCGGTGTTAAGTATCTGCGCCTTCCGCTGCCCACGCGGTGGCTGAACGAGGCTGATGATCTGGTCCTGGCACTGAAGGAGAGCCTCGAGCTGGCTCGCCCTGGCGACACCGTTGGGGTGAGTGAGAAGGTGATCATCCTGCTTACCGGCCAGACCGTGGACATCAACACCGTGCAACCCGGCCGACTGGCTCGGATGCTGGCCCGCCATGTCCGCCCGCGCACCGATTCGCGTGGGCTCGCTGTGCCCGAAAAGATGGAGTACGTCGTTCGCACTGTGGGCTTGAGGCGGATCATCCCTGCGACAATCGGCAGTGCCGTCACCCGGCCATTGGGCATGCACGGAACGTTCTATCGAATCGCTGGGCCGGTCGCCCGAGACGTCGACGGCGGACGCCCGCCCTACGAGCACGTACTTTTCCCGCCGTTGGATGCCAAGGTTGCTCAGGGCATTTGTGCTGACCTTGAGCGGGCGGTGGACATCGGCGTCAGCATTGTCGACCTCAATGACTTCGGTGGCACGATCCGCGCGGTCTCTCCGAGATCACTATCGGAGCGGACGCTGGCAGCGGTGCTCCGCGACAACCCGCTGGGCCAACGGCTCACCAGCACGCCATTCGTGTTGGTTCGACCTGCCTGAGGAGGAACCTTCGGCTCGACCAACCAATGGGCGGAGCTAGTCGCGGCCATCAGTGATCGCTTGGTGTTGTCAAACAACTGTTGAACATTGTCCGAAGTCGAAGCGAACCAGCCGCGAATCAGTTAGTGTGATCGCGTTTCGGATCATTGCAATTGGCGATCGTCCAGGGCGACTCGCCCATTTTTCGGGGGACCCTCAGCCGTCTCCAGCTGCTTTATCGTCAAGAATGATCACTTCAGTCACTTGCTTCACTCCATCAACACTCACCAGGAGCCGACATGAGCTTTTCTACGGAGCCGAAGACCGACCAAGGCGTCGACCTGTGGACTCAGGTAACGGTGGGCGGTGTGAAGTATCTGCGCCTTCCGCTGCGCACTCGGTGGCTGCACGAGACCGACGATTTGGTGCTGTCACTGAAGGAGAGCCTCGAGGTGGCTCGCCCTGGCGACACCGTTGGGATAAGTGAGACGGTCACCATCCTGCTCACCGGCCGGACGGTGGACATCACCACGGTGCAGCCTGGCTGGCTGGCACGGTCTCTGGCCCGCTATGTCCGCCCGCGCGGCGAACATGCGCGTGGGCTTTCGGTCCCGGAGAAGATGCAGTACGTCGTCCGCACCGTCGGCTTGAGGCGGATCATCGCCGCGACAATCGGAAGTGCTGTCACTCGGCCGTTAGGCATGCACGGAACGTTCTATCGAATCGCTGGGCCGATCGCCCGAGATGTCGACGGAGGGCCTCATACGCCGTACGAGCACGTCCTTCTCCCACCGCTGGACACCAAAGTCGCTCAGGGCATCTGTGCCGACCTCGAGCGGGCACTGGACATCGGCGTCAGCATTGTCGATCTCAACGACTTCGGCGGCTCGATCCGCGCGGTCTCTCCGAGATCACTGTCTGCCGAGACGCTGGCAGCCGTGCTCAGCGACAACCCGCTGGGCCAACATCTCACCAGCACGCCATTCGTGCTGGTTCGACCTGCCTGAGGAGAGCATCCGACCTCGACCAGCCGGGGGCGAAGACAGTTCATCGATGGCGACGCGCAACCACATCTATAGCGTCGGTGAGTAGGCGCCGCTCCGGGGCACGCATCGCGTACAGGACGCCGATGAACACTGCCAGCAGGATCAGCCCGACCGATGACACCAACAACAGCTCGCTGATAAACCCCGTGCCGACAACCGAACCGAGCAGACGGTAGACCACAGCGCCGGCGACGGTGCCGGCAGCAGCAGCAACAGCCGTACGGACCACCATCAAAGGCAAGGACCTGAGATCAACCGCGCCGTGGCGCCGACCCAGCAGCCAGGTATTTGCCACAGCCGCGAACACTACCGACAGAGATGTGGAGGCAGCCAATCCGGCGATTCCGAAGGTCAGCCCAAGGGTCAAATCGCCAACCACGTTGATCGACACCGCGAACACAAACACCAGCACGGGCCGGCGCGAGTCTCCCAGGGCGTACGAGGCCCGCACCACCATCTCACGCCAACCAAGGGCCAGCAGAGCAGGTGCGTACCACAACAGTGCAGTCGCTGTCCGCTGGGTATCGCTGGGCCCGAAACTGCCATGCTCGAAGAGCACCGCTACCACCGGGACGGCGCAGACGATCAGGAAACCCCACACCGGCATCAGCACTGTGGCCACCGTTGCCAAGCCTCGACCGACCAAGCGCTTCATCTCATCGAGATCGCGGCCGCCGGCAGCGGCACCGAACGCGGGATAGAGCGCGGTCAGCAGCGACAAGACGAGCAAGGTCTCCCCGAGCGAGATGATCCGCCAGGCGTAACTCAACGCCGAGATGGTTCCCTCGCCCACCATCGAGCCGACGGCCCGATCGACCATGGTGTTGACGTTGCCGAGGGCACTGCCGAGGAGCAGCGGCGGAGTCAGCTTCGCGATCGCCCGAAATCCGGGATCATGGATGTCCAGGGACGCGCGCAGGCGCAACCCGAGGGCACGAATTGGCGGTAGCTGACACAGCAACCGGGCTCCGGAGCCCACGACGAACCCAACGGCGAGGGCGTACACCCCGTAACGAGGCCCAAACAAGACAGCCGCCGCGATCATGATCAGGTTGAACGGAACCCCTTGTATCGCGGACCAGAAGAACCGGCGATGAGCCTCCGCCGCCGCGGCGAGCAGGTTCGTACCCGCGATCAACACGGTTGCCATGAGCACAATGCGGGTCAGCGAGGCGGCCAGATCAGCCTGTGGTCCCTTGAAGCCCGGAGCCAGCACGGTCACGACGGTGCTCGCGGCCAATGCCATGATCAGCGAACCGAGCCCCAAGACGACCAGCGTCACGGTCAATACGACCGACAGCGTGTGCGCCGTTTTGCTGGAGTCGTCGTCGGTACTCCGCTGCGCGGCGAGAACGGGCACGGTCGCCTTGGCCATGGCGCCAGCGATAAGGGCCAGGACGAGATTCATCAGCCCTTGGGCCACCAGGTAGGCATCCAGCTGTGCGCCAGCCCCGAAAACACTGGCAATCACGACATCGCGGAAGAAGCCGAGAATCGCTGAGAAGGCGGTCAGTCCGGTCACCAGCGCAGCCGCTTGGGCGATCCCCGACCGTGCCTTCACGCCTAGCAACATAATGCAGCCCGATAAGTTCTAGGGGCTGTGAACACAGGGTGGAGCGTGGGCCCCATCCGGAAAGTGGTCAGGAACAACACCGAAATCGGCGAATCTCATGGTGTTTGTGACCACTTTTGCCGGGGTCGGTCGGCGAGTTTTCAAACTGCTGCTAGCGGATGTCGTCATCCTCGCCGTACACAGGTGTTTCCTGCTCGACCAGGTCCGCATCGTCGGCCTCGCGGATACCTCGGCGGATGTACGCGGGCACCGCGTTCGGTTCGGCCTCGGCTTCGGCCAACGGGTCGGCGGTCACCCCTTGTTCGGCCCAGTCGGCCTCGGGTACCTCAGTGGGCGGGGTTTGTGGGCTGGAGATGGACATGGCGCTCCTTGACGGTCAGATTGTCGATCAAGGTCTGGTGCTCACCTTATGCCTCCCCGAAATAGCCCATTGGGCAGCCCAGGGTGGCTGCTTAATCCGATCGAGGTGTACGTCCTAACACCTCCGCACGAGGCGCAACATCCCACGCTACGTGGGACGTTGGCGCTGTACCTGGCGTGCACATGCCAGGTACAGCGTGAGCAAGCTGGGTACAGCACCAACCGCTTCAGCGGCGGCGGCTGCGCCGCGCCGTTCCAAAGATGCTCCGTACGATCTCCGTTCCCGCTGTTCGAGCGAACTGCTTGAACGCACTCGAAGCCGTAATCTGCTCCACCACCGACTTCTCCCGGCTTTGCGGGCCACGTGACGGCGCCCGCGCGGCCGCCCGTGCCTCACGCTCGGCAGCAGCCTGGGCTCTTGCCCGCTCCTTCGCTGCCGCCTCCGCCTGAGCCGCGGCCTCTCTTTCCAATCGCTCCCGCTCGGCCGCCTCGGCTCCCGTCTGCAGCTTCCTCGCGAGGATCTCGTGCGCGGAGTCACGATCAAGCGACTGCCCGTACCTAGCCATCAGCGCTGATGCTGCGATCCCCGGGCGCAGCACCTCATCCGGGGTTGGCGCCATCAGCGATTCCGGTGCCCGCATCCGAGTCCACGCCACGGGCGTCGGCGCGCCATCGGGATCCATCACTGTGACGACTGCCTCGCCGATGCCGAGCTGCTGCAGTGTCTCAGCCAGGTCGTAATGCGACTTGGGAAAAGTGGCGACGGTCTGCTTGAGCGCCTTGGCGTCGTTGGGCGTGTGGGCCCGGAGCTGGTGCTGCACCCGCGATCCGAGCTGAGCCAGCACGTCATTGGGTACATCTTTCGGCGTTTGAGTGACGAAGAAAATGCCGACGCCCTTGGAGCGGATCAGCCGGACCGTCTGCGCGATGGCGTCCAAGAACGCCTTGGAGGCGTCGTCGAACAACAGGTGCGCTTCGTCGAAGAAGAAGACCAGCTTTGGCTTGTCGATATCACCGACCTCCGGCAGCTCGTCGAACAAGTCGGCGAGCAGCCACATCAAGAACGTAGAGAAGACCGCGGGGCGATCCACCAGATTGGGCAATTCCAACAGGGAGACCACTCCGCGCCCATCACGCGTGACACGCAAGATGTCGGCAGTGTCGAACTCGGGTTCACCGAAGAAGGCCTCGGCGCCCTGATCGGCGAAAGTGATCAAGGTACGCAAGATCACACCGACCGTCGCGGCGCTCAGGCCGCCAATGTTCTTGAGCTCCGCCTTGCCCTCGTCGCTGGTGAGATGGGTGAGCACCGCCCGCAGATCCTTGAGGTCCAGCATGGGCAACCCGGCCTTGTCGGCGTAATGAAACACCAGACCGAGTGACGACTCTTGCACCTCATTGAGTCCGAGCACCTTTGACAGCAACACCGGGCCGAACGAGCTCATGGTCGCCCGCAGCGGCACGCCGTTGCCTTGCCCGCCGAGGGCGAAGAACTCCGTCGGGCAGGCTCGTGGCTGCCAGTTCTGGCCGATCTTCTGAGTACGCGCTAACAGCTTGTCGTTCGGCTGTCCGGGCGAGGCGATTCCGGACAGATCACCCTTGATGTCGGCGGCAAAGACCGGCACCCCGGCAGCAGAGATCTGCTCGGCCATCAATTGCAGTGTTTTGGTCTTGCCGGTACCGGTCGCGCCAGCGACAAGCCCATGCCGGTTCAGCATGCTCAAGGGGATCTGGATGATGGCGGGTCGCACAGGCGCGTCGTTTTCCATCAGCACGCCGAGCTCGATAGCCGGCTCGTCGAAGGTGTAACCCTGAACGATCCGTTGCACGTCTTCGGAGAGTTGCTCAGCAACCGGCTCGCTCATGGCCAAATCGTAACGACGCACACCATGGAGTTGGCTGAAGAAACTTGATTAGAGTGTCACAGTGATTTTCAAGCGCGTCGGGGACGTACGCCCGTACCCAGATCATGGTTACGTCCAGAAACAGTGGGCGGCTATCGCCCCGCACCAGGTGCGCTTGGACCAGCTCGTCACGACCAAACGGACGTTGGACCTGGAGGCCCTCCTCGAGGAGGACTCAACCTTCTATGGCGACCTGTTCGCCCACGTTGTGTCCTGGCGCGGAGAGCTGTACCTCGAGGACGGGCTGCATCGCGCGCTGCGGGCTGCTCTCCAGCAGCGGCAGACCATGCATGCGAGGGTGCTTGACCTGAAGTAACGCCGAACTCCAGGTAGGCTCACCGCACGGGGGGTAGTCGGGCCACGGGGAGGAGCTCGGGGAACTCACGCATCGGGGCCGCTGCGGAGGAAAAGGAGTTCGACGTTGATCGGTCGGGTCTTCCGTGTGGTACGAACCCCGATCACCCTCCTGATCCTGTTCGGGATGCTCTTGTACGGAGCCTGGTGGGGGTACAACAACATCATGAACCCGATCCCGGCACTGCCCCCCGAGCCGTGCGTCGACCAGAGTGTGCCTAAAGGTCAGTTGCAGGCCAGCCAGGTCGTGATCAGGGTGTACAACGGCGGCGACCGGAAGGGTCTGGCGGCCGATGTCGGCCGATCGCTGCGGGGCAAGGGCTTCCGCGTCGTCACCACGACCAACACCGTGGAGAAGATCCAGAAGACCGTCATCGTCGGCGCGGATGGCAACAATCCGGAAGTGTTGTTCGTGAAGTCCTTCTTCAAGGAGGCAGTCGTGCGCTCAGACAAGCGGGTTGACCGTACGGTGGATGTGCTGGTGGGCAACAAGTACGGGGGTTTCAAGAAGAACGCCAAGACCACGTACCAGGTGGACACCACTACGCTCTGTCTGCCCTCCCAGGCGCTCAGCGCAACACCCGCCATCGGCGGCTGATCGAGGCTGGCACTCGCGACCACCCGCTGCAGATCGCGAGTCACAGACCTCGCTCTGCTGACGTTTGACGCCTCAAGACGCTAAACGAGTGGGAACGAGGCTCTGGGAACCCCCGCGCGCCGTCTTGAGACGACTCGCGTCTACAAACGCAGCCTTAGAGGCTCGTGTCTCACTCCTCCGCCCGGAGGCGCCAGCGGGCGAGCCGGCCTCGCTGTCCGACGGCTCGAAGGCGTTCCTCTGTGTTCAGTCGCTGGTCCTCAGGTGTCACGATAAGCAGCTCATCGCCGGCCTGGATCCGCTCCCGTCCGTCTGGAAAGAAGGGTCGGTCGTCTCGGATGATCAAGGACACAACGGTGTCCTTGGGAAGCCGAAGCTCGCCTACTTCGACACCGACCAGGCGCGACTTCACCGGAATACGAACCTGCAGCAGATCGGCAGAGATCTTGTCGAGTGGCGCGACCTCTACCTCCACATCCTGAGCCGACTCGTCATCGACCAGCCCGAGTCGACGGGCGACGAAGGGCAGCGTCGGACCCTGCAGGCAGGTGAAGATGATGACAAAGACCAGCACAACATCGAAAAGTGCCTCTGCCCCAGGGACTTCCTGAGCGAGTGGAATCGTGGCCAGCACGATCGGCACCGCTCCGCGCAAGCCTGCCCAGGAAAGGAACACTTGATGCCGGACCGGGATCTTGAACCACACCGCACACGCCACGACCGTGGCGGGGCGGGCGACAAACGTCAGGAAAAGACCTGCCGCGACGGCGATCAGAGCGGCACGAGGCGTCACCCGGTCTGGGAAGGCCAGCAGGCCGAGCATGACGAAGAGGCCGATCTGGGCGATCCAGCCAATTCCTTCCACGAAGGAGCGGGTCGCTGCCCGGTGCGGTAGCTGGGCGTTGCCGAGGATCAGCGCGCACACGTACACGGCCGCAAACCCGCTGGCGTGGATGATCGCGGCGATGCCGTACGCAAAGATCGTCCAAACCAAGATCGCGAGGGGATAGAGCCCGGAAGAGGGCAGTGCGACGCGACGCAGAATCTGCACACCTACCCAGCCAAGGCCGGCACCGATCGCCAGACCGCCGAGTAGCTCGAGCACGATGAGGCCGACCAGACCGAGAATGCCGACCTCCATAGGCTGGCCTACGGCAAGCGAGCTCGCCAGCATCACAAGCAGCACGGTCGGCGCATCATTAAGACCCGACTCAGCTTCCAGCGCGCCCCGCAATGAGTTTGGGATGGGAACAGTGCGGAGTACGGAAAAGATTGCGGCAGCATCTGTTGGGGAGGTGACAGCGCCTAGCAGCATCGCAATCCAGATCGGAAAACCGAGAACGTAATGCCCAAAGAGGGTCATCAAGCCCACGCTGATCCCACGCCGACTGTGGCCAGCAATGTTGCCAAGATGGTCGAGGACCTGATGTCGCTCCACTTCGTGGTGAGACCGCCTTCGGCGAGAATGACCACTAGAGCGGCGAAGCCGAGAGCCTGCGCAAGGTCGGCGTTGTCAAAGGGGATTCCGATTCCGGAGTCACCCATCACCAAGCCGAGACCGAGAAACAGCAACAGGGACGGAAGACCCACCCGGGCGCCGATCCGTGCGGCGATGATGGCGGCGATCAAGACGACGGCACCCACCAGAAGGATGACGTCGATCTCAATCATGCGCACATCCTTCACCACGTCCACGTTTCTCCGCAGTGAGGCTGACTGCGGAAAACGGGTCAGTAGGGAGAGATGTAGCGCGTCAGGAGTCGCGCTGCGAGCGGGCCCGTCGTTTGCCCTCATGCATGGCCTGGACGCGACCGACCGGAATCGTGTGACCCTCGGCTACCAGATCGGCGTCCAGCTGCTGCGCTCGCGGCATCCGGTCCGTCCACGGATCGGCGCCTTTCAGCAAGCCGGCCGCGTTGTGGACTGTGAAGTCGGACGGAGCCACCCGG
>CAVRQV010000005.1:0-37051 GCA_963723475.1 uncultured Actinomycetota bacterium | reverse complement strand
TCATCGTCACACCCACCCGAAGGCGTCAGAGCCGTCCGGACGGTCAGGCCGACCCGCGCTACTTCCGACGGTGCATCGTGTCTGCTGGCACATCGAATTTCGATCATCGGATTGGGGTACGCAAAACACGCCGGAAATTTCGGATCTATCCGGAACGGTCCCGGTCGTCCGGCTGCACATTTTTGATACAGTGGTCGAGCCAGCGCTTAAGGGTCAGTATCGTCTGGCGATTTGTTATCGGCGGCGAGTGCGGTGGGCGTCGGCTGACGATCCGGCTTGAGCCGAGCGCAACGAGACCCATTGATCGGTCGGGTTGGTTGTGGCGGTCATCCCTGATGATCGCAGCACGAGTCTCGACGGGTGGCTCGGCGTCGTGCAAGACGCGGTTAGTAGCAGGCGGGTACGCCTCGGGTGGTTCGTCGGAGATTGTGCCGCCGGTGTCGCTGTTGCGGCTAAAGTGGGGCCAGTTGCTGCCCCGACTTCGAGGCGGATCCGGTGGCCGGGCTGGAAGAGGTTGGCGGTCGCCCACAGGTCGACGGTGACCTCGTATATCTCACCGGGGTGATCAGCTCGGCTTGTTGTTTGGAGTTCCGGTAGCGGACCCGCTGGATGCCGTCGGTGAGGTTGATCGCGCGGCCGTCGGGGAAGACGTCGACGAGTTTGCCGGTGAGGTCGGTGTCGGGTGCGGTGGAGGTGATGAAGAGTCGCAGCCGGATTGGCCCGGTGACCTGACCGGCTCGGTCAGCGCGGGTGTGCTGTACACGAGAACGTCTTGCGGTCCTCAACGGCGCGCTGGTCGCGCGGGCCGATGCTATTGCGCCGGGGATCAGGACCTGGCCGCCGACGGTCGGTACCGGCTGGTGTGGGTGGTACACGAGGGTGTTGGACGGCCCGCCCTGGGGCGGAGTGGTCGACAGGGTGCTGTCGCCGCGCCGGGTGTTGGCACTGCCGTCGCTGTGCAGGAAATAGTCGGTGTATGCAGTGTTCTGGCAGTCGCCAGTCGGCTCGGACCGCCAGATGTCGGCACCCATGACGAAGATCAACACCGGGTCCTCGTCCTCGATCCCGTTCTCGATGCCTTTGACCCAGCGGTCGACCAGCGCAGCTGGATGCCGTCGAGGTCGATGGCCTGGCGGCTCGCAGTCGGGCCGACCTCGCGGTCGGGGAAGCTGCCGGACAGGTCGAGGTGGCTCCAGGGCCCGATGATCAACCGACTCCGGCGGCAAGCCCGGATCCGCCGCCGTGCCGCACCCCGCGATAGTTCTCCAGGGCGGGGCCGAGCATGACGCGTACCGCCCCATGTTGAGCACGGGCACGGTGACCTTCTCGTAGGCGGCGTTGGGCGAGATCGAACGCCAGTACGGTCCATCCGTTGGCTGGGAGATCCAGCGCGGCCAGAACGGCGCGAGCTCCTCATACGCCGGATGGTCACGCAACGGGAGGTGCGAGAGTGCGGTGTTGTAGTCCAGGTTGGGTACCCACTCGGCTGGGACTGTTCGCCGCGGGCCACCCGCTGGCGGTGGCGTTGGCCCCTAGCGCGACGGCCCACCGCAGGATGTGCATCATGTTGGCGCCGCCTTGATAGGTGTTTCCCTCGTACGCGTCCGACGGGGTCATCGAAGGTGCCATGGCTCGCAACGCCGGCGGCTGCTGCGGGGCGAGCAGCCACTGGGTGCAGCCGAGGTAGGACTTCCCGAACGTGCCGACGACCCCGTCCGACCACGGCTGGGCCGCGATCCAAGTGATCGTGTCGGCGCCGTCGGCCGCCTCCTGGTGGTAGGCGTCGAAGGTGCCCTCGGAGGCGAATCGGCCACGGACGTCCTGGGCCACGACGGCATAGCCGGCGCGCAGCGCCCGGAACAGGTCCAGGTCGTCGCTGAACCCGGCGACCACCTCCTTGTTGTAGGGCGTGCGGGTCAAGAGGGTGGGCGTGGGACCCTCGGTCGGGCGGTAGACGTCGGTGGCCAGCCGCACGCCGTCGCGCATCGGCACCATGACTCCGGTCTCGACGGTAAATGTCGGCATCGAGGTGGTCTCCTGGTGGCGTCGGGCGAAAGGGGTGTCAGGGCTTGAGCAGGGCCTTGATGGCGGTGCGCTCGTCCGTGTCCTTTCAAGAATTGGTGGGTTGCAGCTGGAGGGTGGTATCGGCGACCGTGTCGGAGATCATCGGCCGGACGAGGCTGCCGTACCGGCCATACTTGGCGCGGTAGGCCTCGTCGACCTGCGTCCGGACGCCTGGATCGGCCACGGTGAACCGGACCGCATAGTCGATGCCGCCGACACTTATCTGTCCGCTGCCATTGCGCCGGGCGCGGCGATACCAGCTGCCGGAGGGACCGCGGTAGGACCTACATACAGATCGTCACCGACGCGGACCACCCAGATCGGCACGGCCGGGCCGGGCGTGTGGTCGGCGCGGTCGGGGGCAATGTGGATCTCGTCCGCTGTTCCGATCGTCGCCAGCTCGCTGTGGCTCCATCCACTCATCACTTCTCTCCTTTTCTCGCGTCCCAGCCGGTGAAGCCAGCCCCACCACACACTCAACCCGCTCCACGTGAAGGGTGGGAGTCCCTGCTGTGAGGGGTACTGGTGTGAGGGGTATTGGCGGTGACTTCCACCACTGAGGGATCGGGTCGTAGCGTCGAGGGTATGGACAACCGGAGCGAGGTACGCGATTTTCTGGCCTCCCGCCGGGCCCGGCTCAGTCCGGAGCAGGCGGGGCTGACCAGTTATGGCGCCCGCCGGGTGCCGGGACTGCGTCGGGCTGAGGTCGCTCAGTTGGCCGGGGTGAGCATCGAGTACTACACCCGGTTGGAGCGGGGCAATCTGAGTGGCGTGTCCGAGGCGGTGTTGGACTCGCTGGTCGTCGCGCTGCAGCTGGATGAGTCGGAGCGGGCGTACCTGTTCGATCTGGCCAAGGCGGCGTCCGCGCCGAGCACACCTCGGCGGCCGCGGAAGGCCACGGCCCAGGAAGTGCGGCCGAGCATCCAACGGCTGCTGGATGCGATGACCGGGATCCCGGCGTTCGTTCGCAACGGCCGGCTCGACGTCCTCGCAATCAACTCGATGGGCCGCGCCCTGTACAGCCAGGCGTTCGACAGCCCGACGTCGGCCGGTTAACCTCGCCCGGTTCGTCTTCCTCGACCCGCGGGCGCAGCTGCTGCACCCGAGCTGGTCGGACTCGGCCAACACGAGCGTGTCGATCCTGCGCACCGAGGCTGGCCGGAATCCGTACGACAAGGGCCTGACCGACCTGGTCGGGGAGCTGTCCACGCGCAGCGAGGAGTTCCGGACCCGCTGGGCGGCGCACAACGTCCGGTTGCACCGGGTCGGGAGCAAGCACTTCCACCACCCGGCGGTCGGCGACCTGCATCTGAAGCTTCGACGCGCTCGAGCTGCCCGGCGAGCCGGGCTTGACCCTGACCGCATACAGCGCGGAGCCAGGCACTCCATCGGCCGACAACCTGGCCCTGCTGGCTAGCTGGGCCGCGACAAAGGTCGAGGCCGCGCCAGCCGAGACAAGCGCCGACGACCACTGATCGCCAGCCGGCCGACGAAAGATGATCATGGAACTGCTACCTGATCAGCCCGACCGCCAAGGCGCCGGCCAGCAACTTCACCGGCGACGTGTACGTGAATCCGATCTACCGCGGGGAGGAGCCGTCGCGGATGATCATCGGCCTGGTTCGGTTCACTCCGGCCGCGCGCACCAACTGGCACTCCCACGCAATGGGCCAGACCCTGCACGTCACCGACGGCGTCGGGCTCGTCGCCACTCGGGACGGCACGGTGATCAGGATGCGAGCAGGAGACACCGTGTATACCCCGCCGGGTGAGGAGCACTGGCACGGCGGCACCGCCGACAACATGATGTGCCATCTCGCCATGCTGGAGGGCAGCGAGAGCGGCGACGGCACGACCTGGCTCGAGCCGGTCACCGACGAGCAGTACGCGGCGCCAACCAGTCCTGACAGCGGTCCTATCCCTGCTGGACGCAACGCGGCCCCGATCCGAGAGGAAACCGATCATGACCACAGCGCAGGACAGTACGCCGAACAAGGAGCCCTCGGGGGCACAGAAGCTCATCGGTGACTTCGCCCCGAAGCTGGTCGAGCTCACCGACGACGTTTTGTTCGGGCGACGTCTGGGCCCGGCCCGAGCTGGCCCCGCGGGATCGCAGTCTGATCACCTGCGCGGCGTTGATCACCAACGGCAGCACCGAGCAGCGGCGTGCTCACCTGGGCATCGCCAAGACCAACGGCGTGACGGAGAGGGAGCTGAAAGAGGTGATCATCCACCTCGCCTTCTACGCGGGGTGGCCGCGAGCAATGTCGGCGATCATGGTGGCGAAAGAGGTCTTCGCCGCCTGAGTCCCGAGGTAGTTGATCAGCTGGTCAGTCGGTGGAGCGCGAAGGGCTCGCCCGGGCGCCAGGACACAGATGCGTTCCGGGTTCTCGACCCGGTCCGGCAACGAGTCTGGGTCGGCTGCTGCGGGAGAAGTTCGTCCTCGGGCTGTTCGATCAGCCTTTCCTCGACGTCGACCGCGCGGTAGCCACCATCGGCCGAGCCGATTTCGTCGCCGAAGGTGAGGCCGCGCAACGGGCCGCGATCGTGCGGCTCACCGCCGCCGACTCCTGCCCAGCGGCACTGCCACTGGCCGGCGACCAGACCGTCTACGTCGAGAACATTGCGCCGGCCGCCGCCGCACGGGTGGGCCAGGTGGTCGACGATCCTGCCGACGCCGACCTGGCGGTCCTGCGGATCAACGCGCCCTTTGAGCCGCGCCCCGGCGGGTTCGAATCGTTCTTCCACGCCGGATCGCTCGAGTTTGCCCCTGAGGAGCGCGGACGGATCGTCGCGATCTGCCGGCAGGTGCCCACGATCGTCGTGCTCTTCCTCGACCGCCCGGCAATCGTGCCCGAGATCGCCGAAGCAGCCGACGCCCTCCTAGTCGAGTTCGGAGCCTGCGACGACGCAGTCCTCGACGTGCTGATCGGCGCAGCCCACGCCCACGGACGGCTACCGTTCGACCTACCGTTGTCGACGAAAGCCGTCGCCGAGAGTCGAAGCGACGTACCGTTCGACACCGCGGATCCGCTGTTCCGATTCGGCGACGGCATCCTCAGCAGCTAAGTGGCGCATGTCAGGGCAGTGCCGTGACAGCTTGACCTTCCTCGCCCCCGGCACCGGTGGTGCGCACCATGACCGACGACCGCCCGGCGCTGCCAACTCGGCTCGCGGTGAGGGCTGCTGCCGACGCCATGCCGCGAGGGCTGCCGGGCGGGGCCATTCTCGGCGTGCACGAGCAGCGCAGGCCGACGAGCGCGGGTGTTGGCGGAGGTCTCGCCGCAGCCTGGGTTAGCGTCTGGCGGTGACCACCGCCCGCCACATCAAGAGCGTCTACCGGATCCGACGCAATCGATGGCCTGCGCAATCCGCAGCCCGGCAATTTGTGGGAAGCAAGAGAGCCGGGCGCATCGGCCCGGCTCTCCTGTCAGACTGCACTACCTCCACCCGGTTTGTGCGCTCTCCCTGGATGAAACCACCCATTCCCCCTCGCTGCTATCCCAGGCTTTGGCGCGGGGGCATGTCAAATCATTCCTGATACGAGACGTCGGTCACCTGCACCGCGATCTTGGTCCCGGATGAGCGGGTCGAGATGGATTCGTCCGTCCCTTCGGCTGTATCTAACCGGTAACCGTTATCGTCCCGATCACGGGTCCGCTCTCGTCTCCGGTGATGCGATAGGTGATTTCAGTCGTGCCGTAGTCGGGCAAGTCCTGGGTGCCGACATAGGTGGGGATGACGCGCACCTCGACGTTGCAGCCGGCTGAGCCGAAGCATTGCTTGGATGTGGTCTTCAGCGCGAATTTCCAGTCAGCCTTCTTTGGCACGTAGACACTTGCCGGCTCAGGTTCGGTCTCGGCGGGTTCAGTGCTCTCCTCCGTCACTGGAGGCGGGGCCTCATCGGTTGCCGCGACGGTTGTCGGTGCGGGCGTCGGTGTGACAGCACTGGATATGACGCCGAGGGCGAATAGGGCCCCGACGCCGATGAGGATGGCCGTCCAGATTTGTGGCGACCAAACCAGGACGGCTGTTGTGGCTGTTGTGGCAGTTGCGGTTGAGGAGCGGGCGGGCCCTGTGGGCTCTGTAAGCCCTGTAGCGGTTGGGACATTTGGGTCCTTTCAGTTAGTGCGGCGCGCGAATCCGCGTTTTTGGATTGGTCCAGACCAGTCCGAGCCCTCGCGCTAGCTCTGCCCGTTGTTGGTTGGTCAATGCGTGGCACTCTATCAGAGAGTTATCGATTTCCGAAACGTCTCTACGGCTGCTCTATGGAGCAGTTGTGCTACTCTCGGTCGCATGCCACGCCCCTATGGAGACCCAGTGGAGATCGTCACGGCACCCATCCCCGCGCAATCCCCATTCATCCCCACGGACGCCAAGATCGTGGCGGGGGCAGTCGCCCCCGCCTCCCCTGATCCGATCCCGATCGTGCTGCTACCGGGTTTCGAGTACCGGATGCGCGAGTGGCGACACCCAAACACCCACGAGATCCATTGGCGGCTCGAGCGGAGAAAATCCGCCCTGCACGGGGAAGACGACGAGTAACCTCCCCGAGCGCCGAGCCGCAACGGCTCGCTAGTGGGCAGGATCAGCTCGGAATATGCCGGGATGTCCTCTGTGCCTGGCGCTCGCGGGTTGCCTGGCGGTGCGCTGGTGGTGCCAGGTTCGGGCAACGATCCGGAGCGCCGCCGCCGACCGTGGTGATCTCTGAGCCATACTCGGGTCGTGGACCCTGAGGTTGCGGATGGTGGCGGCTATCAGGGACTGGCTGGCGAGATCATCGAGGTCTCCGGGCGGCAGGCGGCGGGCGGCCAGCGAGGACTCCCCGCGATTGAGAAGATCAAGCTGCGTCTGGAGGACGGGACCGAAATGGATCTCGGAGCGCCCTCGTCTGGAGCGAATGCCCCCCTTGACCTGGTGACGCCGATCTACGCGCAGTCTTTTGCCCGTATCGACCGGGCGCAGCCGAGTCGTACGCCCATCTGTCCGATCTGTCTCCAGGGGAACCCCTCGCGGGAGGAGCACGTGCCTCAGGCACCGCTGGGCGGGTCGGTGATGACCATGACGTGCGAACCGTGCAACAGCCTGCTCGGATCGCGCGTCGAGACCGAGCTGCAAGATTGGTTCGACCCACGTCCTCGTGGACCTCAGGTTCGCCCATGAGGACGTGCCGGGACCGCGTAAGGCTCCGAAAGTGTTCTTCCGCGAAGGGCGGGATGGATTGGCCTTATTCCTGGATGAGCCTGACGACCCCGGAGATCATGAAGATGATCAGGTCGGGCACCTTCTGGCTGGACTTCCGCCCACCAGACCCCAGCCGGTTCAAACTCGCCGCGCTCGAACACGCGTACCTGGCCGCCTGCCTTTACCTGGGGTACGTGCCGCTCTTTTCGGAGGCGGAGCAGATCAGGCGGAACTTGTCGCCGCCCGTGACACGCCACGGCGGCTCCCGCCACCCCCAAGCGCGCACGCCGAGCGGCTCGCCCTGTACCGATCGGACCTGCCGCCGCAGGGTGCGCCGCTGGCTATCGTGGCGACGCGCCCCGACGATCCCAACGAAAGGCCGGAGTACCTGATCTCGCTGGCTGGCACGCTCTTCGTCTCCTGGCCATTCTCCATTGTGCTGCGTTCTCGGTTCTTCCAGATTGTTCCGATGTTCCGAGTCAGCGAGCCCCCGCACCGATCGGCGCGCCATCGAGAAATGATTCAGCCCCGGCGTCGACCGTGGTTGACCCTCTCACAGACCCCCTCGTGACCAGTCACAAATCAGTCACAAACGGCGGCGAACGAGGGCCTAAATGGGCCTACCAGGCCGCATGGTCGACCGCCGTTTTACGCTCAAAATCGCACTGGAGCGCACCACAGCGCACCACTTGATTGTTCTGGGGGTCAAGGGGTCGCGAGTTCAAATCTCGCCAGCCCGACCAATACATTTCAACCCATCCGGCCTAGTCGGACCTGCATTTAACCGGCATTCTTACGGCCCTCGATGACGCCGAGCGGCGGCCGCTCCGGACCAACTACGGTGCTGAAGAACGGCTGGGAGGCCTCCTCGCCCAGCGTCCAGGAGTGCATGCCCAGAGTTGGATCGCCGAAGCTCATGCACCCCAGCGCGATTCGGCCGACTTTTAGACCGCTATGTCCGAGGCGTACGTACTCCATGGCTGTCGACTCCGTTCCCTGAGACCGAGGCGCGTATGCGCCCGAGCTGATGTTCGATCTCGACGCTAGAGCGCCATACGCGGAGCGTGGGAGTCCCTCCCATTACCCCTTGTGGTTGGATCGAACAGAAGTCAGCATCGACGGGGTTGGCAATCACGAGCGCGGCATGGGAGTGGGGCCGAACTACGGACCAACTAGGGACCACGACGACCGAACTCAGCACACCTCAACGCTCAACCATGGACACCAGAGATAAGTGATTCACGCTCTACAACCGCGGGGGCCCGATCTGGGGGTCAGGGGTTGCGAGTTCAAGTCTCGCCAGCCCGAGCAATACACTCCATTCCATCCGACCTTGTCGGACGTGCATTCAACCGACGTCCTTATAGCCCTCGATGAGTGGCGGCCGCTCGGACCAGGTTCCCTCGCATGCGTCCGACGGGTTCATCGACGGCGCCATCGCTCGCAATGCCGACGGCTGTTACGGGCTAACGCAGTTGGCGCTGGATGGCGGCGAGGTCGAGCCAGGCTTGTTCGTAGGCGATCATGCCGTCGCGGAAGGTGAAGACGTGGAGGATGCGGACGCTCATGGGACCGCTCTTGCCCTCGAGCAGGAAGGGCTTGCCGTCCACCTGCGATGCCTTCCCATAGTGTCTCGTCGACGAGGAAGTCGTCGCCATAGAGGCGGCGGATGCAGGTGGCTTTGTCGCCTTGCGCACAGGCGTAGAGCATCGTGTAGTAGTCCCGGATGGCCTGGCGGTCGCTGATCTCGCCGACCGGCGAAGGAATGATCTCGTGGCGCAGCGGGCCCGTCGCGAAGCTCGCCATCACACCATCGAGGTCGTCGGTCGCCTCGAACCTGAAATGATCGTCGACGACCCGGTCCATCTCCTCATGTGACATTCCCATTTTGAGATCCCTTCCCGAACTGCAATAATGAGATAAATCTTATCATGAGATATGTCTAGGGAGCAAGTGACGTGAATCAAACAGGGGGCAGAGAGGCGCAGAAGTTGCGGACGCGCGCGCTGATCGTGGCGGCCGCCGGGGGCCTCACGCAGCCCACGGTGGAGCAGGCCGCGGATGCCGCGGGCGTCTCGCGGGCCACGGCGTATCGCTATTTCCCCACACAGGAAGCGCTCAGCGTCGAGCTCGAGTCCGGAGACGTCTGGCGCGAGATCGAAGCGCTGGTTATCGATCCGCAGACCGCGGACGTCGGGACACGCCTCGATCGCCTCATCGATGCGCTGGTGAGCCGCGGTGTACGCCGAAGAGCGGCACGTCCGCACTGCGCTGCGCGTCTACCACGACAGCTGGCTGCGCGACCCCGACTCGCCCGTGCGTAAGGGGAGGCGCATGGACTGGATCGACAAGACGATCTCCCCCGCTGCCCACCGAGGTGCGCGAAAGCCTTCGTCTCCCCCTGGCACTGGCGATCGGTCCCGACCAGGTGACAATGCTGAAAGATGTCGCACGGCTCGACGCCGCGCAGACCACACGCGTGCTGAAATGGGCGGCGCGCGCCATGCTTCGCGCTGCCGAGCAGGTCGACGGCAGGTCGGAGGGGAAAGGTCCCCAGGCCGGTTAGGGATCACGATCCTCCGGCCACCGCCGCTCTAGACATCGCCACCGGAGTTCGGAGGCGGGGAACCCCAAGCATTTGTCCTTGTCAGCGGCACACTTCCCGCTCAGATCCAGGCCCATATCAACCGCTCACGGTCTGTTGTGAGTGCAATGGCGGCGTGAGCCCTGGTGACGACCTTGTTGTCGGTCGGTGCGACTCAGGTAGGTATTCGCTAGTACCGGTATCTGCGCCCACCAGCGTGGCGGTTCTTTTCAGCCGCGACTAGCACGACGATCCCGGTTATCAGGAAGGTAAGGCCGATCGTCCACAGAATGGGCGAGACATAGCCGACGATCAACACGATCGAAGCAGGCACGATCATCATCTCGATTCTCGAGATCCTCTTACCCGCAAATGGCCTGCTTCATGCAGCAGGCCAGTTCACAGACGCCTGCCCGGTTTGATCCGAGCCAGCGCCGTGGGGGGGCGGTGACCTAACTCATCGATGCTGCCGGTGGCAGCCCTTAGAGGCGAGGGAACCCGATGATGGTCACGAGCGCGTAGACCGCGAGGCCCCCCGTCAGGAGGAGGAGGGCAAACCGCACCCGGCGCGACTGGAAGCGTGGTGAAAGCGCGACTCGGAACAGAACAGTGGCGAGCACCACGGTCGTCCCGGTGTACTCCTCGGACTGCTTACGGGCGGCCGTGCCCTCGTCGAAGATACGGCTCGCCTCGTGATTCGCGGCGACGCCTTGCAAGATTTGCGGATTTCGGTATTCGGGCATGAAGCTTGGGCCGGGCGGCGCGTTTGGATTCGAGAAGGGGTTGGTCTTCAGCCAGGCGTCGAAGGCGATCTTGAATTCCTTGCTGAACCTGCGCACGTACAGCGCAGCCAACTCATCGTGGCCCTCGTCCCTGGCCTGGATCCTATGTGTTAAACGTCGAGACATCGAGGAGACGCTGCTGGCCTCCCAGGGTCACGAGCTCATCCGCTTCGATCCTTAGTGTCGAAGCCTGCGCATATAGCTCCGACTCGCGCCCGTCCCACTTTGCGGCATGGTATGCGCTCCATGCGGTCGCGACTGCGACGACCCCCAGAACGACAGCTTCTAGGATCTCGACGACGAGGTCTTGCCAAGACTTTTTCGCTGATTCGTCCCGGTGCTCGGTTAGCTTTTGCGCGATCTCGATGCTCGAGCTTTCCGGCACCGATAGGCCCTCCCGGCGCGAGTGTGTATCGCGAGCAGGCTATCAGCAGGGTCGGTCACAGCCGTCGAGCCTTGTGCTGGTTGTACGCGGTGACGGTCGCGGGGTGCAGGACCGATGGCTTGAGAGGCCACCTCACGATGACGACTGCCGGTGTTTCATCGGCTTCGATCAGCACAATCGTCCGATGGTTCGACTTGCGGTGCCTTCCGCCGGCGGCCGCAGGGTTGGTGAAACTGCGAAGAGTTCAGAGCTGGGGATCGACGCGGGTGGGAGGTTCGACCAGCGCCACGGAGATCAAGGTGACTCCGAGGTCTCGGATCTTGATGAGCATCCCATGCAGCTCCGCCTGGTCCGAGATGACACCGGTGAGACTCGTCGTTCCATCGGATTCCTGGGTCAAGGTGAGGTCACCGAACCAGGGTGCCCAGTACTCGTCCAGGTGCCCCTCGACCCGAAGGTGGTAGGTGGCAGGCACATGCCCTTTGGTCGCGGGGGTCATGAGGATCCGACCTTCGCGGTCGCTCTGATGCTTCGGCTGTTGATGGTGGGACGGCTGATGATGGCTCGGCGGCGGGCGGATCGACGGATGACGTACTCGGCAAGGGCGAGGTTGATGACCCAGCCCGCCCCCAGGCAGAGGTCGGTGGTGAGTTCACTGGTGCCGAAGAGGGCTTTTCCGATGCCCTGGGTGAACACCTGGGTGCCGGCACCAAGCGCCAGGGCGTACGCGCGGGTCATCCACGCCCGGTGGCGGCTGACGTCACCGCGGCGGATCGCGGCGAAGCCGAGGACGATGCTGACGGCCATGCCCGACCCGAACGCGATCCGGAACACGTACGCGAGTAGGCCGGTCCCGGGCTGGCGGGGGTAGAACAGCGTCAGGCACAGCGCCGAGAACGCGACCGCCAAACCGAGCACCACCAGGACCCGTCCGGCCGCCCGATGCCAGCCGGGACGTCGGCGCCGCAGCGCGGCGGAGAACTGGAACGCGCCGAGGACGGCGTACGCGAGCGCGCTGACGATGTGCACGACCAATGGCACCGGTGAGGCGGTGAGGCGAGGGTTCGCGGGCAGGAGGTGCGGACCACCAGCCAGTTCGACCAGCCGCAGCGAGCCGGCGATGGCGGGGACGACGACGAGGGCGACCAGGGCGAAGGGCACCCACCCGATCGACCGGTTGGACCCGGTCGACCGAGTGGTGCAGGCGGCCGCAATGGATGGTCACTTGGCGCCGGTCGGATCGAGCTGTGAGCTGACCGGGCTGGCCATTGGGCGGGTGTTCTGGGTGCGCTGCTCGCGCCACAAGGAGAAGCCGAGGCCGATCAGGGCGACGCTGACGGGAATGGCGAACAGCCGTTGGGTGAGCTCGGGCAGCTGAGAGGTTGTGAGGATGGCGACGGCGCCAACGGAGAGGAGCATTGCGGCCCACCGGGCGAGGACGTTGGCCCGGAAGAGGGCGATGCCGAAGATGATGCCACCGACGACGTAGGCGAAGCCGCCGCCCTGGATGAGGATCTGCAGCGGGCCGATGTCGCTGCTCGGGGTGCTGCTGGTGGCCACCGCGAGGACGTCGTTGACGAAGCCGGGCTCACTGGCGGCAAGCGTTGGGAGGACGAACACACCGACGACCTGGGCGCTGAAGATGGCGAGGTAGCCGACGCCGAGTACGACGTACCCGATCAGGCCGAGCACTCCGGTCTGCCTTACCTGGCGCAGGTAGATGCCGGTGATGCCGATCAGCGAGAAGACGGCCATGAAGATCTTCATGGTTTCGCGGACCGCGTATTCGGTCGTGGTGGTGAAGGTGGCGTCCAAGAGAGGGTGGTTGATCTGGACGGCGATGAACAGCAGCCCTCCGACGACGGCGGACAGGCCGGCCGCCCGGGTGAGTTTGGTGGTGGTGACGGTCATGTCGACTCCCTGGTTTCCGAGGTCCGCGGCGGGCGCCGCGGGATGACTCGAACCTAAGGACGGGCGGGGTGAGCGGGCGTCACCCAACGATGTGACTGACTGGGTGAGATCTGAAGCGGCGGGACGTTACAACAAGCCGCGTTCGCGGGCGCGGAGCACTGCCGCCCGGCGATTGGTGACGTCGAGCTTGGTGAAGATGTGCTTGGTGTGGGTACGCACCGTGTTGTGCGAGACGAAGAGCTCGCGTGCGATCTGCGGCCCGGTCAGCTCACTGTCCAGCAGCCTGAGCACCTGCAGTTCGCGGTCGCTCAACGGCTCTGCCGGACGGTGCTGCCCGGCGTTGCCCCGGGTCGGGAGCCCCGGCTGCGGGAGCTGCGGCGAGGCTGAGCAAACGCCGGGCCCTGTCGCTTGCGACCCTCTGATAGTCCGGGTCGCCCGCGACACCGTGCTGGGTAGCGTTCGCGCAGCAGGCTCAGCATGGGTGCGCCCTCGTCCAGGAAGAGCCGGACGTAGCCCTCTGGTTCGGGTGCCCGCGCCAAGGCTTGAGCAAGGGACTCCTGGGCCTCCGCTCGACGCCCCCGCGCGTCCTGTACGAGGGCCGGTCAGCAGGCGGATCTCGACAGAACTTCCGGCCCGTCCAGACGTCTCGGCGGCTGCCAACAGGCGGTCCAACAGACTCGCTGCCTGGACGAGGACTCCGCTGTCCTGGTTCCCGTGCTGCGCGAGGATCAGACGTACGAGGGTGAGGTGGTCGAACTCGCTCAGATAGCTGGCGTCATCCGTGACGGACACGCCTCGGTCCCGGGCCCAGTCAGCGGCCTCCGAAAGCTTGCCCTGCGCGATCCAGATCCGGGCCTTCATGGCGGGAATGGGTCGCACGTCCGGGAAGAATCCCGGCCGGTAGAGCTGCTCCGCCTGATCCAGGTGGCTGACGGCCGCATCCGGGTCGCCCTCGGCTTGGGCGAGGAGTCCTCTCGCCACGAACCAGCGATAGCGACCCTCGTTCATCCCGGCCCGTTCTCGGGGTACTACGGCGGCCTGGAGGTGTTCCCTGGCGCTCGCGAGGTCTCCGGCTTCGACATCGATCTCGCTCAGCCCCACGTGCATCTCGGCGATCGCGCGCGCTACCGGGCTCGCCCCGTGCCTCGGCCGTCTGCAGGGCACTGCTCGCAGAGCCGGCGTGCCGTCGCTCGGCCGGCCGGCCGCGAGCCACAGGTCAGCGAGCACGACCGTGCCGCTCAGCTCGTCGACGAGGCTGCCGCCCGCGTGCAGGCTGGCCACCGCCTGGGTGAACGTCTCCAGCGCGCTCGACACGTCCCCTTGCGCCCACGCGGCGAGGCCCAGGAACCCGGCCGCCCCGCCCCGCGCGAAATGGTCGTCAGGACCGGCCAGGTCGAAGGCGCGCCGGGCGTGTTCCGCCGTGCCGGCCGCATCGCCGCGTGACTGGGCGAGCGAGGCGCGGTAGATGGCGATGGTTGACGGCAGCGTGTGGAGATCTTCGGTGTCAGCCCAGGGGAGCGCCTCCCCGTCCGGCACGGCGGCCAGCGCGCGTTCCGCGTCCTCGAGCCGGGGCTCGACCGCGTCCGGATCGCCGGAGGCCAGCAGCATGGACCCGTAGAAGACGCTCAGCACCGGGCTGCGTCGAATGGCGTCGTCGGGCAGCGCCTTCAGCCAGACGTACATCATCGCTTCCTGCCGGTGGCGTCGGATCGCCGCCACCGCCAGCTCGATCAGGTGGGCCGCCCGATCGAAGTCTCGCGCAGCCAGTGCGTGCCTGACCGCCTCCTCGGTCAGGTCGTGGCGCTCGTACCACTGGCTCGCGCGCTGGTGCAGCAGCGGAGACCTGGTCCGGCTGCTCGCTGAGCATCCGCGCCCGGAGCACATCGGCGAACAGGTGGTGGTAGCGGTACCACTCCCTCCGGTCGTCCAGAGCCACGATGAACAAGTTGGCGCGTTCGAGCGCCACGAGCATCTGGCTGCCGTCGTCGCGGCCGGTGACGGCGTCACACAGCGGCCCGGTCAGCCGGTCGAGAACCGCTGACTGCAACAGGAATCCGCGAACCGCGGCGGATTGGTGCCGCCAGCACCTCCTCGATCAGGTAGTCGACGATGTAGCGGTCGTCGCCGGCGAACCGGGCGATGAAGCCGCTCACGTCCTCGCGTCCCTGGAGCGAGAGGGCGGCCAGTTGCAGCGCGGCGATCCACCCCTCGGTCCGCTCCTCCAGGACGGCGACGTCTGCCGCGGCGAGATCCAGGCCGGTCACCACATTGAGGTACGCGTTGGCCTCGTCGGAGGTGAAACGCAAGTCGGCGGCCCGGATCTCGACCAGCTCGCCGCGCACCCGCCACCGAGCCAGCGGCAGATCGGGGTCGGCGCGGGTGCTGACCACCACGTGCACCTGGGCGGGAAGGTGCTCCAGGAGGAAGGCCAAACCCTCGTTGACCTCGTGATTGTCGACCAGGTGGTAGTCGTCGAGCACCAGCCACACCTCACCCGGCGCTGCGGCCAACTCGTTGAGCAGCGTGGTGAGCACCAGCTCGGTCGGCACCGGGGAGGACGCGAGCAGCTCCAGCGCACTCGCGCCCACGCCCGGCACGGCGCCCTGGACCGCGGTCACCACGTACGTCCAGAACGACGCCGGTTCGTTGTCCGCGGCGTCGAGCGAGAGCCACGCCACGCAACGGCCTTCAGCGGACGCCTCGTACAGCCACGCCGCCAGGACCGTCGTCTTGCCGAACCCGGCCGGGGCGGACACCAGCGTCAGCCTCGCTTCAGCTCCGCTTCCCATCCGCTCGAGGAGTCTGGGTCGTGCCACCAGACCGCGTCGCAGCTTCGGGACGTAGAGCTTCGTCGCCATCAACGGATGTGTCACGCCATCCTCATTCCACGGAAGCCTTCTTGCCGACAGTCCTCGCTCGGGCTTCCGCGCCCTCGCCCTGTGGCCCGAACATGCTGAGGATCTCCGCCGGCTGGTCGCCGGTGCTGCCGAACCAGTGCGACACCCGGGTGTCGCACTCGGCCGCCTGGCCGGCCGGCCTGCACCCCGCCAGGGGTGCGGGTCAGGGTCACCCCGCCGCGCCCGCAGCTGCTTCGGCCGCGGCCCGACCTGGCCCAGGGCGGCAGCGATGGCGGTTGTCGTGTCCTCCACAGGCCCATTCCACCCCGCCCTTCCCGGAAGCAGCAACGGCGGCACGCCCTGCGTTCTGCAATGCGGTCATGTCCGGTCGACGAGCAGCTTCATGGCCGTGTCGACGCTGGGGTCGAGGAGTTGATCGGACAGGTCGCGGTCTGTCAGCGTCCGGGGGAGTTGCAGCGTGCCGAGCATCAAACCGAAGAGCGTGAGCGCGTCGGTTCGAGCCGCCACGCGTGAGTCGGGTCGAGACGCGACGCACTGGTCGCGGTGCTGCGGGGACAGGTTAGAGCGGATGAACGCTTCGAGCCCCCGATCCGTTGCTCGTGGATGAGTCCCACGGCGACACCGCGAGGGCACTTCCCGAGTGGGTTGTGGTTTTCAGTTGCACCAGTTGATGTCGGAGCCGGTTACGTTCTGGTCAGTCCGCCCCGTTGCGATGTCTACGAGCTCGGTTTTGTTCGCGAATCCGGAGCTGTCGGGGTTCGTGTCGGCATCGCGGGGAAGCTTCGCGACCGCGAGATATTGACCGTTTGGGGAAAGGCAGATGCTCTGGATTCCCCTCTCCGGATCCTCCGCGTAGATCTGGCGAAGGTTGCCGTCGTTGATCACCATGACGGAAAACCGGACCAGTGAATCAGCCTCCGCTGCCATGAGGCCGATGTATTCTCCGTCACCGCCGAGAGGGAGGAGTTGGTGGAGGTATGCGGCCTCGGGCAAGTCGATAGCGGGAAGTTCGGCGGTGCTACCTGTGGCCAAGTCGATTGTTTTGTAGCCCCCGCTCTCTTCAACGATCAGCGTCGTTGAACCCGGAACGAACCCGTACATCGTCGAGTGGCTGCCGAGAGGTTGGGTCGGAGTGCGGTTGAGCGGGTCAATCAGGTAGAAGGATTCGTCGGCTGTCTGCACGACGATCGAGGTTGTCCCGGGAACAAAAGCCCAGTCGAGCGGATCCATAGGCTTACCGTCGAGTCCGGATACCGTGATCAGCTTGCCACCGGCGACTGGATCGTAGAGGTGGAGCTGTCCGACGCGAGTTAGTTCCGGGTCGCTCAACGGAGTTATAACAAATCCGAGGAGGCCCCCTGGCCCAGATGATTTCAGTTGGCTGATCGCTGAATTGTCGGCGAGCGTTTGGGGTGGCTTGGATCCGTCGATTGGGCCAACGGTGAGCGTGCCGGCACCAGCGGCATCTGATGTCACGACCGCGATCACAGGCTCGGCGACGGCGTACTGCTCGATGCGCGGCTGGCTGCGCACCACCAACTGCTCGCTCGACCCGATGAACTTGCGGACAATCTGGTCGGGCGCGTCCGCGTCGGCGCCTGATGCGCGCTCCAAAAGGTAGAAGGCACCGTCCGGAGTCCGGAACGAATACGTCAGGGTGGAGGACGCCCCGGTGGTCGCGCCCTGCACCTGAGCGACGATCTCGTAGGTAGTCGCATACCTCAGGCTGTCGCCAAAACGCAGGATCAGAGCAGCCCCATCCGAAGTCGGCTCGACCGGAACGTTCGGTGTCACGGTGACCTGATCGGCGGTCAGGTCCGCGACCGTCTGGTCAACCCGCAGGACCAGCCGCTCCCCAGCGCCCTCGACCGTCGCGCCAGGGTCAATCTGGGCATCGAGTAGTCGTGGCCCCTGAGCACTGTTCGCCACAGTGAGGCCGAGTGCAGCGAGCAACAGGGCGCCGAGGGTCACAGCGGCCGTGAGCCGAAAGCGCTGCTGCGGTGTCGGCGGATCAGAAAACATAGGGCTGGTCGGGTTCGTCGATCTTGGCGATGGAACTGAGCCCAATCGCCACCGACTCTTGGCTGTCTGGGCTCGGGTTCTTGACGAAGGTCCCCTTAATCGTGACCCAGGCACCCGGTTCGATCTCCTCGCGCCAGCCCGGTCGGTAAGCAGGAACCCCGATCGGCTGGGCGTCCACAGCACAGCAGCTGACCGCCAGCCGCGCGATGAAGAAGACGTCGTTTTCACCGCGGTCGAGCACGTAGCCGGCGAGATCGACCTGCTTGCCCAGCACCGCTTCGGGACCGCCTTGACTAAGCAGCGCGGCCCAGTCCTTGACCGACAGCGTTGCCGGATCGGCACCCACGAGGGCCGCCGCCTGAGTCGAGTCGAGTGCCCGCCCCGAGGTGACCAACTCCCGGTTCTGCCGTGCCGTCGAACTCAGCGTGGCGGGTGGGATGATCAGCAACGCCAGTGCTGCGCAGATGAGCACCGCGCCATTAGCCCAGGTGAGCAACCGGCTGAGGGCTGACGCGCCACTGACATGATCATGGTCACCGTCGACGCCTGCGGCGGGGGAGCTGCCGACTGCTGCCATCAGGACCAGGGCCAAGAGCGTTAGCACGGCCATCATGATCGTGAGGATGGTGTAGCGCGGGTGCACGTAGAGGGTGAGCCTGCCGGTCGCGGCGAGCCAGATTGTGGCCATAGCGCCCATCAGAGCAAGGGCAACGCCGCTCCAGTCACGGAGAACCTTTTCAAAGCGCAAGGTTGACTCCCAATCCCAGCACTGCGGTCAGCAGAGCCACCACCATCGTCAGCAGGATCAGTGCGGAGGCGGTGAACGTGGTGCGAAGCAACGCCAGCATTTTGATGTCGATCATCGGACCGAACACCAAGAAGGCGACCATCGCACCGGGGGTGAACATTGATCCGAGTGAAAGGACGAAGAAGGCATCGACTGTTGAACAGATGGCGATCACGAACGCTAGACCCATGAGGGCCAGGACAGACCACACCGGATTCTGCCCGAGAATAAGCAACAGGTCGCGCGAGACGGCGACCTGGATGAAGCCCGCCACCGCGCATCCGACCACTAGAGCGGGCAGTATCGCGTTTGCTTCGGCGCCGAACATACGCAGTGCCTGGACATTCCGGTCCGGGTGGGGCGGGTGGCTGTGGACCTTGCAGGAATCCTGAAACCGTGAGGTCAGCAGCTCCTCAGGTCGAGGGTGGCGACTAAACAGCCACCCGACGAAATTGGCGATCAAGAAACCGCCGAGAACCCGCCAGAACAAGATTCCATCAGAAAATCCGAACGCCTGGTAGGTGACCAGAATAGTGATCGGATTCAGGATCGGTGCCGCCAATAAGAAGGTGATGGAATCCGGCACAGCGACCCCCCGAACAATCAGCCCGCGGGCTAGCGGCACGTTCCCGCACTCACAGACAGGCAGCAGCACGCCAAGCAGGGACAAGGCCCCCCGGCGCAGAAACGGCGTCCTTGGAAGTATGCCGAAAAGCACCCGTTGAGGCACCCACAGCTGCACCACCACCGAAAGCCCAATACCAAGCATCACAAACGGCAGCGACTCGATCAGCACGCTAATCGAAAGAGTGATGAAATCCTGCAGAGCGTCAGTGAGCTCAATCTGCTCTGGCGCCGTGACTCGGATCGCGAACAAGATGGCGACAACAACCAGGGCGAGCAACCCTCGGCGCACATTGGGACCCGCAGCGGCGCGCGGCTCCGGTCGGTGCGAAGTCGGCCGTGCGTCGACCAGACGCTGCGTCACGACGGCAGCCTAAACCCATTCACAGTTAGTCGAACCGATCTCGGTCCCCGCTGGTCTGTGTCCCGCGATTCTCGACCATCGTCCCGAACTCCGCGCGTTCAACAGCTCCTACCAGGACGCGACAACCGCGCTCACAGTGGCCGAATCCTCTTCCGCTTCAGCCCGCGACGTCCACCTCGTCATGGGACCGCTTCAACGGGAGACATCCGTGCCGTTCCGCGTACTCATCGATGGTGAAGCTCCCGGCGACGTTCACGGACTCGACGTTGATGAACAGGGCCGCGGAACCGTCGCCCAACACCGGCTCTTATCAGCTGCTTCGGCAGCAGGGAACCATCACCGGTGGGACGCCCTCGTCGAGCTGTGCGAGCGGCTCACGCGTGAGACGTCGCGACGTAGCCGGGAGACGAGCCGATGACCCGGGGTTGCGGGTGAGCAGCTTCAAGCACGTGGCCGGGCCTGACGGCGAGGCCCCGGCGGGCCGCTCGGCGAAGTCAGGTTGGAGATCGAGGAGCGCGGTCGGCGCTGGCACAATCCCGCCGAGATCCTGTTAGAGACAGTGAACTTGTCAGCCCGATGTGGTCCGTGCTGGCTCGGCCGAGGGCCCCGCCGCGATGAGTTCCGGCCGCGTCGCGGGTCTGTTCTGATGTAGTAGGACGTCGTACGACGCTGCCCGGCACAAGACCCACGGAGGACACCATGACGACCACGCCGAGTAACCCGACCACCGCGCTGCGCGGCCGGCCGCCCGTCGTCGACCTAGCCACCTGGCAGGCCGCCCGTGACGAGCTCCTGGTCCGCGAGAAGGCCCACACCCGCGAGGGCGACGCCCTCGCCGCGGCCCGCCGCCGGCTGCCGATGGTGGAGCTCGACGGGACGGTCGAGGTCGTCGGACTCGACGGCCCGGTCCCATTCCTTCACCTGTTCCAGGGCCGCGACGAGCTCGTGGTCTACCACTCCATGTGGTACGACGGCGCGCCGCACCAGGGGCAGTGCGAGGGTTGCACCTTCAACCTCTGGCATCTGAAGGACACCGTCTACCTCAACGCCCGCGGCGTCTCGTTCGCCGTCTTGACCTCCGGCCGGTGGGACGAGGTGGCCTCCTACGTGGAGTTCATGGGATACACCCAGCCCTGGTACTCGGTGCGGGGCGTGGAGGCGCCGCTCCTTGCAGAAGAGGGGCACACCATCTGTTTCCTGCGCGACGGCGACCGCGTGTTCCTCACCTACTCCACGACGGGCCGTGGTAACGAGCCGGTCGACGCGACCTTCGGCCTGCTCGACATGACGCCCTACGGCCGCGGCGAGGCGTGGGAGGACCACCCCGAGGGCTGGCCCGAGGGACGCAACGCCTGCTGGTACTGGCGCTCCGACGCAGACGGGGACGCCACGTGGGGCCCGACCAGCCGCCCCGTGCCGCAGTGGACCCGCCCCGGCGCAACCCCCGTGGAGACCCTCGGCCGGCACGGCCACCACCACTGACACGCCTTCGTCGACGGCGTCGGCAAAGGTGTTAGGTGCCGGGCGGAACCTCCGGACGATGCGAGCCTCCGCCCGCGCGCTCGGTCGGTGGACGCTCCGCCCGAAAGGTGAAGGACTCCTGGTAGGAGAGGGTTGCCGAGGCTTGCCAGACCTACCAGGAGTCCGGGTCATCAGCCGAACACACCGTTGTCAACCAGGGCGCAAATCTGTCGCTGGAATAGCACGTCCCAGAACGCCCCCCGGTGGGCTGTCATGTGGGGAGTGTAGGCGACCGCGAGGGCGAGTCGGACCGGCGGCAGCAGCAGGGCGGCGCGGTAGTCCGCCAGACATTGGACAGCGTCGTAGTCCGAAACCCCGGCTGCCTCCAGCTGCACTGCGTACCGGCTCACGAGATCAAGCTCGTGCCGCCTGCGGTCCTCGGGATCCATACTGCCGCTGAGCAGATAAGCAAGATCCACCGGACCGCGACCTCGCACCAGCATCTGCCAGTCGATCACGACGAGCGGCACCGAGTCCGAGGCCCCGAACAGCAGGTTGTCGGCTTGGAAGTCGTGGTGGATCACCGTCAGAGGCGGCTCGTAGAACAACCGCTGCATGACGGCTCGCAGCTCGACGGCCGCCCATTCACCGAACTGTCGCACCTGATCAGTGATCGGAATGCTCAGCTTCTCAAGGAACACCGGCCATTGAGCCTCAAAGTCGGGTTGAGTGCCCTCTAGCGGCATGATCATCTCGGGATCCAGCCACGGTCGGGACTCCACGTCGGGCTTCTGCCACCAGCGGGTATGCAGCGGGGCGATCGCCTCGATGGCACGCTCAACCTCCGCCGGCGAGCAGGCGTCGGTGGACCGTCCCCGGCGGGCCGTCGTGAGGTCCTGGAGCAAGATCACGCATCGGCCGTCGTTCTCGTCGACCGCAGCGTAGTAGCAGACCGGCACGGGCACTGGGGTGGTGGCAGCGAGCTCGCGATAGAACGCGGCTTCGCGCCCGTAGAAGCCCATCGAGTGGATGGCGGCCCGCATCTCGGGATCGGGTGTAGAAAATTTGGCGATGAGGGTCTGCGGAAGGCCGGGCTCCTCGACGTCATAGCTGAGCTCCAGTCGTCGAAACACCCCGGTGAAGCTCATCGCCGCCAACGGCTCGGCAGCACAGCTGACCACCGAGCCACTCCGCAAGACGCCCTCCGCGGCAAAGACTTCGGTAAGCCATTCGGCGGTTACCTCGTCCGGGTCAATCAGATCGATCATCAGACCGCCGTCCTGTCGGTTGGCCAAGATCGTAGCGCCCAGGGGAGAGTGGGATCGCGGTCGCGGTTCACATTCGACCGATCCCGGATCCGCGACGGAAGTATCGCTGAGGCCGGTGGGTATGTTGCCGGGGCGTCACCGTTCAGATCGCTCGGGCACGCAGATCAGCGTCTGCTGTCCTACGGCAACGAGCGACCGCGTCCCGCCCTGAACGGCGAACACCTCGAGTTGGCAGACGGTAAGGGTTCGTCCGGACTTGAGGACTGTGCCTATCGCCTCGAGGTGATCGCCAACGGCAGGTGCCACAAGGTTGATTTTGTACTCCGCGGTGAGCACGACGGTGTTCTCGGGGAACAGCGTGAACGCCGCGTAGCCGCCTGCGCTGTCGGCGATGGCGCTGGTGGCTCCAGCGTGGATGTAGCCGTCCTGCTGGGTCAGCTCGGGTCGGCTCGGCAGCACGATTTGCACACGTCCTGGTTCGATGTCGCCCAGACGTGCACCCAGATGGCGCATCGGGCCCTGGCGCTCGAAGCTGGCACTGATGCGCGCCTGTATCTCCGGGGCTGCCGGCCCTGGCTGCGCCTCATCTTCCATGACTGGTGGTCTCCTCAGATTGCTGTTGCCCCGGGTCGGTAGGCACGCATCATCTCTCCTATTAGGCGACCAGCTGCTCGATCAGGAGCACGACGCCGATCACGATCATGGCGGCGCCGGAGAAGCGGGTGAGCACACGGGTTGCGATTGGTCGTGTGCGCAGCACCCGCCGCGCGCCGGTGCTGACCCCGGTGTAGATCACGGCGCAGCTGGCAACGTGCACCAGCCCGAGCACCAGAATCTGCACCGTGACCGGCCAGCTGGCGTTGGGGTCCGTGAACTGGGGCAGCAGCGCCAAGAACAGCAGGAAGACCTTCGGGTTGAGTCCGCTGGTGCCCGCGCCTTTGGCTGCCTGCCGCAGCCACGACCCGGACGCGTTCTGGGTGTGAGTATGCGTTGCCGCCGGGTGAATGAGCATGCCGATCCCCAGCCACACCAGGTACGCCGCGCCCACCGCCGTCAGGACGGTCAGCAGCAGCGGAGAGCGGGCCACCAACGCACCCACGCCGGCCGCCACCACCGCGGTCGCGGCCAGGTGCCCGGCCACCAGGCCGCCCACCGCGGGGAACACCAGCCGATGCCTCAGTCCGGCGGTGATCGCGTACGCCCAGTCGGCACCCGGGGTGATCACCAACAAGAACGACACCGCCCAGAACGCTGCGACCGTTCCACACGCCACAATCTTCTCCTTCAACCGACTCTGGCGGGAAAGAATAGGCGAAAGGCCGTCGAATGTGCTTTCAAAATTCTCGACATTCACTCCTTGAAGAGCAAGGATCATCAACGTGGACGCCGTAGACCGACAGATCCTTGCCGAGCTTCAACACGACGGGCGAGTGACCCTCACCGAACTCGCCGAGCGGGTCGGTCTGAGCCTCTCGCCCTGCCACCGCCGGCTCCGAGCCCTGGAGCACTCCGGCGCGGTCAGGGGCTACCACGCCCACCTCGACCCCAACGCACTCGGCCTGACCTTCGAGGCTCTGGTCTTCGTCACCATGCGCGCCGCCGACCGGGCCACCGTCGACGCGTTCGAACAAGCCGTTGTCGCCGTGCCGCACGTCCGACAGGCCCAACGGCTCTTCGGTGATCCCGACTACCTGCTACGCGTCATCGCTGCCGACCTGCCCGCCTTTCAACAGCTCTACGACGACCGACTGGCCACCCTCCCCGGCGTGCAGCGCCTCAGCTCCACCCTCGTCATGAAGAGCGTCGTCGAAAACCGAGCCCTCCCACTGTGAGGTCATGGTCGAGGCCGATCGCACGCAACGGGTCACCGGATGCTGCGCGCAACGTTGGAGTCATCGACACCCGGTTCGACGACACGCCTCGTTGGCTCGCTGGGATCCAGGGTGGGGTCGTGGAGGGTTCGGAGAAAGAGCCAGCCGATTCCGGGCAGGACGATCAGGGGAATCAAGGCGACCTGCAGCGATGTGGCGTCAGCCAGTGTGCCAATCAACGGGCAGGCGATACTCCCGATGCTGACCGTGAGACCAAGGGTGACTCCGCTTGCGGTGCCCACGCGTTGGGCAGGTAGTCCTGACCGAGTGTGACGTGGAGTGAGAAGGGCACGTAGAGAGCGGCGGAGGTGAGCGCAATGATATAGAGGACGAAGAGCGCGATCGTGCCGGCCAATGAGCCGCCGGCTACTTTCTGGCCGCGTAGAGCGAGATGAAGGCGGATAGCCCTACGAAGACGATGGACCGACAGATGATCGCGCCGTTAGCCTCAGGAACGATGTCCAGTCGTCCTGTCGTGCTTCCTTGTTGTGGCTCAGTATTTCCCGGTGGTGCGGGCTCGCAGGAGATGGCTTGGGGACGCCGCGAACGGCGGCGAGGCAGAGTACGGCGCCCACGAGGGCGGGGATCACCAGGAGGGGCGACGCGTGAAGTCCGCCTACAGCGATCACGCCGGCGACCATGAGCGGTGCGGCAGCGAAGCCGACGTTGCCCCGAGCGCGAACCAGCTCATTCCCGTGTGGCTTCCACCGCTCGCAGTGCGTGCCGCCATGGCGGCCGCAGGATGGTAGGCAGCCACCCCGATTCCGGCCAATGCCACCACGATCAACGCCACAACATACGAATCACTTACGCCCACCAACCCGACACCAACGCCGGCGGCAAGCGTCGCCACGGGCAGCATCCACCGCATCCGCCACTTGTCGACCAGCACCCCGAAGAGCGGTTGAACGACTGACGACGACAGAGATCCTGCGAGGACGATCGCGGACACGGCCGCACATGAGTACTGCCGCTCCGAGACGAAGAACGGAACCAGTGCAGCGACGTGAGATGAGCGCATCCACCAAGCATCAGATCCTGTTCGCCGGTTCTGGTGTTTTGGAGGTCATCACCGACTCGGGCACTTGGTTTGCCCCCGCAACGAGGGCGATCTGGATTCCTGCCGGAACGGCGCACTCGTGGCGCGCGCACGGACGTCTCACAGTTCACATGGTTGGTCTTCCTGCGTCAGACAACCCTCTCGCTCTTGACGCGCCCGCCGTTCTGATCGTCTCTGACCTTCTCAGGGAGTTGTTGCTCCATCGCACCGCCCATCCCGTAGCCTCCAGTCCCGAGGGAAAGCGACTTCACGCTGTTCTGCTTGATCAGCTGCATTCCTCGCCGCAGCAGCCGATACAACTGCCCGAGGCCGACGATGAGACACTCGCGAAAGTCTGTGCCAGCCTGCACGCCAACCCCGCCGATCCGCGCCCGCTCGGCGCCTTCGCAGCCGATGTGGGAGTGAGTGAACGCACCCTCTCCCGTCTCTTCCGTTCCGAACTGGGAATGACGTTCCCGCAATGGCGCGCTCAGTTACGGCTGTTTCATGCCCTCAAAATGCTCGCCGCCGACACCCCGGTAACGGTGACCGCGCGCGAATGCGGCTGGTCATCGCCAAGCGCGTTCATCGACGTCTTTCGCCGCGCCTTCGGTCACACGCCCGGAGCGCACAGCGGCACGTAGCAGCGGGTGTGGAAAGCTGGATGGGCGTGCGCGGATTCTCAAATGACCAGCGGCTAGCGCACCTGAGGTGGACAGAGTTCCGAGCTGATCGTTGAAATGCCCCCGCCGTAACGAGAGTCTGGCGAGGAGGGTGCTTGCCGCAAGGACCCCCGAGGTGCTGAGAATCCTCACATCTGCCCGAGCCGTTTACCGCCAGAACCGACGCATATAGGGGTTGCGAACGGTTGATACTGACAGGAGTGTGGCGATGTCCTTCCCGCCCGACTGCTACGTGCTGGGTTTACAGGAGATCGACCAGACGCAGGTCGCGGTCGTTGGGGGCAAGGGCGCGCAGCTGGGGGAGCTTTCGCGGATTGAAGGCATCCACGTGCCGGCTGGCTACTGCGTGACGACGGACGCCTTCCGGCGGGTCATGGCGGACGCGCCGTCGATCGACGATCGGCTCGATCGACTGTCGCGCCTGAACCCGGACGACCGGGAGGCGGTCCGCACGCTGAGCGCGGAGATCCGCCGGACCCTAGAACGTATCGCTATCCCCGACGATCTGGCGGCGGCGATCACCGGCGCGCTCGCCCGACTCGGTGATCAAGCTGCCTACGCCGTCCGCTCTAGCGCGACGGCAGAGGACTTGCCGACGGCCTCCTTCGCAGGCCAGCAGGACACATACCTGAACATCGTGGGACCGGCGGCAATCCTCCAGCACGTCAGCCGGTGCTGGGCATCGCTGTTCACCGAGCGGGCCGTGACCTACCGCCTGCGGAACGGCTTCGACCACCGGAAGGTCCACATGGCCGTGGTCGTACAACAGATGGTCTTCCCGCAGGCGGCCGGCATCCTGTTCACGGCCGACCCCGTCACCGGCAACCGGAAGGACGCCACCGTGGAGGCCAGCTTCGGCCTCGGCGAGGCTCTGGTCTCCGGCCGCGTGAACGCGGACGCCTTCACGGTTCGGAACGGCGAGGTCGTCGCCGAGACGGTCGGCACCAAGCAACTCGCCATCTACGCGTCGCCGGCGGGCGGGACGCAGGAGGTGACGATCGAACCGGAGCGGCAGGAGAGGCCCGCGCTGACGGATGCGCAGGTCGTGCGGCTCGCGCAGCTCGGCCGGCTGATCGAATCGCACTTCGGGCGCCCCCAGGACATCGAATGGTGCTTGGTCGACGACGGGTTCCAGATCGTCCAGAGCCGGCCGATCACCACGCTGTTCCCCATCCCCGAGACCGACGACGACGCGAACCACGTCTACGTCTCCGTCGGTCATCAGCAGATGATGACCGACCCCATGAAGCCCCTGGGGCTCTCGTTCTGGCAGATGACGACCCCCCGGCCCATGGCCGAGGCCGGCGGGCGTCTGTTCGTCGACGTCACGCAGCTCCTGGCCTCGCCGGCGAGCCGTGACCGCCTCGTGGAGACCCTGGGGAAGTCCGATCCGCTGATCGGCGACGCACTGCGGACGGTCCTCGCACGCGACGGCTTCATCCCGTCGCTCCCGGACGAGGGCCCCGCCTGGGTGCCGCCGGGCGCCGGCGCGCCCTCCCCGGTCGAGACCGATCCGGCCATCGTCACACGAGCTGATCGAGCGTAGCGAGGCATTCCTCGCCGACTTGAAACGCGACATCCGGACGAAGATCCGGACCGGCGCTGCTCGACTTCATCGAGGCGAACATCCAGGAGCAGAAGCGGATCCAATTCGATTCGCAGAGCCTGCAGGTGGTCATGGCGGGGATGGAGGCCACGTGGTGGGTCAACGAACAGCTGCAGGCGTGGCTGGGCGAGAAGAACGCGGCCGACACGCTCACGCAGTCCGTCCCCAACAACATCACGTCGGAGATGGGGCTGGCGCTCCTGGACGTCGCGGATGTGGTCCGCCCGCATCCGGAGGTCGTGGCCTTCCTGCAGCACGTCGAGGACGACGGCTTCCTGGATGAGCTGCCCACGTTTGCGGGCGGGCGGGAAGCGCGGGACGCCATCCGGGCCTGGCTTGACCGGTACGGCATGCGCTGCGTCGGTGAGATCGACATCACCAGGCCGCGTTGGAGCGAACGCCCCACCACGCTCGTGCCCCGTGATCCTCGACAACATCAAGCTCTTCGAGCCGGGCGCCGGCGAGCGACGCTTCGAGCAGGGACTGCAAGAGGCCCAGAGGAAGGAACAGGAGGTGCTGGAGGGGCTTGCGGGCCCTACCGGACGGGGAGCAGAAGGCCGAAGAGACCAAGCGGATGATCGACCGGGTCCGGACCTTCAGCGGGTACCGGGAGCATCCGAAGTACGGCATGGTGAGCCGCTACTTCGTCTACAAGCAGGCCCTGCTGGCAGAGGCCGAGCGCCTCGTGGAGGCCCACGTGCTCCGTGAGAAGGAAGACATCTTCTACCTCCGGTTCGACGAGCTTCACGACGTCGTGCGCGTGAACAAGATGGATGACGATCTCATCCAGCAGCGCAAGGACGCGTTCCGAGTCGTACCAGGCGCTCACGCCGCCCCGGGTGCTCACCTCCGAAGGCGAGGCCGTCGCCGGGTCGTACCGACGCGATGACGTGCCGGCCGGTGCGCTGGTCGGCCTCCCGGTTTCCGCCGGGACCGTCGAAGGGCGGGCCCGCGTCATCCTGGACATGGCGGAGGCCGATCTCGAAGCGGGCGACATCCTGGTCACGGCCTACACCGACCCCAGCTGGTCGCCTCTGTTCGTTGCGATCAAAGGCCTTGTGACGCAGGTGGGGGGCCTGATGACCCATGGCGCAGTGATCGCCCGGGAGTACGGCTTGCCGGCCGTCGTCGGGGTGGAGCATGCCACCCGGCTGATCCGGGATGGGCAGCGGATCCGCGTGAATGGAACGGACGGGTACGTCGAGATCCTGCCCTAGCCGATCAGCGGGTCATCGCGCCCAGAGGGGATCGGCCAGTGGCGCGGTACGTGACGTAGCAACGAGTCGACATCTCCGGCTGAGGTGACGTACCCCCAGTGACGCTACCGGGCTGCTCAGTTGCTTGGTCTGGTCGCACTGCCGCGATTTGGTCTTCGAGCGCCAAGGGTGAGTTCGGCGACCTATTTGATCGATCCGGAGAACACCGCCGAGTGATGCTCGAAATGAGGTGAAAACTCCAACACCACATCGTCAAAGTGCTTTGGCGGGAACAGGAACACGTATCTCGCTGAACGGGATTTACCCTTGAGCAGCTTCCCGTCCATTCCTTCCGAAAATCGCTATTGGGGGACAGCCCCGAGAATCTGCGTCCTTGAATTTTGTGCGCACCACGCCAACCGCAGAGGAGATCGTGACACGATGCGGACCACAATCCTCATCATCGGGCATGATCTGCGAACCTCCCCTTTCTCGCAGTCTCGACCAGAACGAATCGACGGCGATACTGTGCACAGATGGCGGGTGCGGTTAAGCCACTGTCAGCGTCGGCGCGCCCCGTACAGCCGCCAATACTGATTCGGCTGAGCCGTCCGATTCTTCAGCGGGCGCAAGTCCTGGAGCTGCGGACGCGAGTCGGAGAGAGAGCCTTCTGCCAGCACCCCGAGAACCGGTGAGTGGCCGGCCTCCGGGCGAGGCACTCAACGTCGGTGACCGTCGGCTGCAATGCTTCCGACCACCGCTGTTCGACAGTCCTCGACCACCGGCTTCCTCGACGACCGGACAGGTGCGATGTTCAGCTCGGACTGCTTCGGGGGACCGATGCCGTCGCTTGAGCTGGCCACCTCCTCCGATGTCTGGGCGCACAAACAATGAGAAGAGACCCGCGTGGAAACGAACGTGGAACAGGAAATAACCACTCTCTCGCGCCAGAAGTGGCGCTGGATGTCAGAGTGCCAGACAGAACACTTGGCGACCCTCTTCCACGACAAAGCTGTCTTCGTCCACATGGGTGCCACTATGACCAAGGACGAACAAATCGAGGTCATCAGGAGCGGACAAATCCACTACAAGGACCTCGATATCCAGGAAACGTCGGTGCGGCTCATCGGAACAACGACCGCCATACTGCTGAACAAGATTCGTCTCGTAGCCATCGTCGGCGGCAATGAGGTGACCAATCCGTTCGTGGTCACTGAGGTCTACGTCGATGAAAGCGGCACCTGGACGCTAGCCTCGCTCTCGTTCACCAGACTCCTCACCCCATAAGGTCTTCTTCAACTCGGACTGTCGTTTGTGCTGGCCACAAGTTGCGAGATCGATCCTCCGTCCACCGCCTTCTTCACGAGCGCGCCGATCCGGGCTCGTCCGCGGCGGGCACCCTCGTTAGAGCGAATGCAGTCGGCCAGCTGGTGCCTTTGTCGAGCTTCGCGGGGCCGCTAGGGATTGCTACTGGATTAAAGCCTTTCAGGACCGACATGGACGTCCTCGACGCCATGCGCGACACCGAGAAGCATGAAGACGCGAGGAAGTTCCGCTGGAAGTGACCGCCCAGAAGAACGTCTGTCTGAGCCCGGATCTCTCGCCGACGGCACTGCCCCAGATCGCCTGCTGCTGCGCGGGTTTGCCGTCCCATTCGTCCTGCCGTCCGACAGAGCGCGGTTCTGGGACCGATGGACGGTACCGAAGAGTTGAAGTCAGTGCCGCCCGATGTCTTCGGAGCCGGGTGGTGCCGCCGACGGGTCGTCCGGGTCGACCTCGACCGCGTAGGAGGTGATGGCGGTGATCTTTCCGTCTTCGAACTCGAAGATGTCGCAGGAGGAGACGGCGGATACGCCGTTGGACCCCTCGTAGCGTCCGATGGCGTCGACCGCGACGATCTCACCGGTGCCGGCTGAGACGAACCGGAGCCAGGTCGTTTCGACGTCGGCAGACTCGGCGATGGTCTGGCGGCAGGTTTCGATGACGGCTGCATGGCCTTCCAGCCGCGCCTGACCCACGAGGATCCAGGTGACGTCGGGAGAGAGGTAGTCGAACGTCTCCTCGAATCGGTGGCCGGAGAAGGCGCGGGCGATGGCTTCGTTGTTCATGGGGTGTCCTCCTGAGTCGATCAAGCAATTGGTGCGATGGCAGTTGAGGATCTGACGTTTCGGTTGGTCAGGCTGGTTCCAGCGTCCGGTAGCGCATGACGGCAGCGCCGCCGTCGAAGACCCGAGCCTCTTGGAGAGTGAGGCCGAGGTCCCGGGTGGCGTGTTCGAACATGCGCGGTCCGCCGGTGAGAACGGCCGGGTGGATGACAATCAGGTACTCGTCGATCAGGTCCGGTGTGCTGGCCAGCGGGCCGAGCATTGCAGGGCCAAAGGAGGCGATGAGGTCCCCACCGTCTTGTGTTTTCAGCTCGCGAAGGTGTGCGACCAGATCGCCGGAGCGGACCACCCGCCTGGTTGTGGGGTCGTCGCTCAGGGCATGGGAGAAGACCACCTTGGTAAGGCCAGCCAAGATGTGAGCGAACTCCGTACGAGCCGGGCTGTCGGGGACGCCGATGTCAGGAGCGGTGCCGGCGGCGACCTGCTCCCAGTAGGGAACGACGAACTCGTACAGCTCATCTTCCTTTCGGTGTTTAGGTGGTGGAGGGGGTCAGGGTGCTTGGGCGGGACGTGGCCGGTCAGGTGCCGGAGTCGAGACGGCTGGGCGGTAGCCGAGCGATCAGGTCCGGTCCCGCGGGTCGAGGCGAGTGAGTCGCCGCAGCGGCAGCAGGCCACTGGCAAGCATCGCCAGCAGCAGCATTACCGCCGCTGGCTGGGAAGTGTGCGCCACCGCGACGCCGAAGACCAGCGGCCCCAGTCCTAGGCCAAGGTCGTAGGTGGCGTTCCACAGGGCACTGACCGCGGGCAAGTCAGTGGAGCGCGTGTCTCGCATCATCAGCGCGAGGCTCGCGCTTTGTGCGGCACCGAACGCTGTCCCGGCAAGGGCCAAGGCGGCGAGGATGAGCACCGGGTGGAGGTCGGTCAGCAGCGGGATGAATCCGACGGCGGTGGCCACCAATCCGAAGAGCAGCCAGCCGTGGTGACCGTGGGCGTCGCCGTGACGGCCGGCCAGTAGCCGGCCCGCCGTGGCGGCGACCGCGTGCAGCAGGAGACCGAGCGTCACGGTGTCTGGTCGGAGCTGGGCCATCGTCGGCAGGAACGCGACTAAGATGCCGACGCTAGCCACGACTAGCAGGAACACGGCGGCCGGCCCTCGCAGGGCTGGCCGTCGGGTCGCGGCGAGCATCTGCAGAGCGGGCCCACCGGCGCTGGCGCGGGCGGTGCTGGGTCGGGCCGAGGACCACCGGCCGCTCAGCAGAACCGCGACTAGGCCGACCGTGGCTACGACCCCAGCAGCCAAGCTTGGGGTCGATGGCTCCCAACGTGCAGCCAGCCATAGCCCGGCCGGCAGGCCCGCAATGGCGGGCACTCCGGCCACGACGCCGGCCCAGCCGAGCCCCTCTCCGCGCCGTTGCGCCGGAAGCAGCGCTCCGATCTCCGCGGCCACAACGACGACGAGGAGCCCAAATCCGAAACCTCGGACCGCGCTGAGCAGGATCACTAGCGTGACCGCCTCGATCGCCGCGATTCCGGCGGAGGGTAAGGCCATCAGTACCAGGCCGACCGCGGCGGCGACGGTTGGTGTCAGCCGGCTGAGGAGTCGGGGCGCCAGCAGTTCCGCGGCCACCGCGAACAGCATCAGGACGGTCATCACCCACCCTGCCGCGGCCGGGTCGGCGCCTCGGGCGACCACACTGGCGGGCACCACAGCGAGCGGAAGGTAGAAGCTGAGCAATGTGGCGAAAGAGATCCCGAACCAGATCAGGAGCGGGGGTGTCATGAGGCGCGGTCGGGCGGGTATGCCCGGTCTCAACGCGGCAAGGTCAGTGATCACTGCACTCATGCTGTGACACTAGATTTCGATACCGGCCCACTGTAAGGTCCACTTTCGTGGCGCTTTCGTGGTCAGGTTGGGCTAGTCGGTTCCTCGTGGCCGTCGACCGCACGAGCGGAGAGCCGATTCACCGACAGCTCGAACTTGGGCTGCGCGACGCGATCCGTTCGGGACGGCTGGGCGCCGACGATCCGCTCCCGTCATCGCGTCTGTTGGCCGAGGAGCTCGGCCTTTCCCGAGGGCTGGTGCAGCAGTGTTATGAGCAGCTGATAGCCGAGGGCTACTTGACCGCGCGCGCTGGCTCTCGAACTCGAGTGGCCCCGGGCGGTACGACTCCGACGCCGGTCCGCACCGTGGAAGCGCCGACGCCGAAGTTCCCTGTGGCTGACTTCCGTCCCTCCGTGCCCGATCTGGGCAGCTTTCCGCGGTCGGACTGGCAGCGGGCCGGCCAGCAGGCCTTGCAGAGCTTGCGCAATCAGGAGTTGGGCTATCCCCATCCAGCCGGCAGCCGCGCCCTGAGGGAAGTCCTCGCGGACTATCTGCGTCGGGTCCGGGCCGCGGCCTCCACGGCCGAGAACGTTGTGCTGTGCTCGGGGTTCGCGCAAGGGTTGTCGCTGACCATAGGGGTACTGGCAAACCGGGGTCTGTCGGACGTCGCGGTTGAGAACCCGGGCTATGGCCCAGACGACAGTCTCGACTCCCGTACAGTGACGGCCGCCGGGGCACGTCTGCACCGGGTCCCGGTCGATGAGCACGGCATCGTTGTCTCCGCGTTGGCCCGGACACCGGCCCGAGTGGTAATCGTCACCCCGGCTCACCAATCCCCAACCGGTGTCCCGCTCTCCCCGCAACGCCGACACGCGCTGGTGCGCTGGGCCGACGCCCGGGACGGCTTCATCGTCGAAGACGACTATGACTCTGAGTTCCGCTACGACCGGCAGGCGATCGGCGTGCTGCAGGGTCTGGCGCCAAGACGGGTGTTCCTCCTCGGCACCGTCAGCAAGACGCTGGCTCCAGCGTTGCGGTTGGGCTGGCTGGTCACGCCTCCGTCCTGGACCGCCGACGTGATGGAGGCCAAGCAGCGCGCCGACCGCGGTTCGCCGGCGCTCGATCAGGAGACCTTCGCGATCTTGATCACCAACGGACGCTATGACCGACACCTCCGCGCCATGCGTAAGCGATACGTTGCTCGACGCGACCTGCTGGTCGACCTGCTGGCCCGCCATGCGCCCAGTGTCCAAGTAAGCGGCCTGGCCGCCGGGCTGAACCTTGTGGCACACCTGCCCCGCCCGGTGTCTGAGGAGGAGACCGTCCGAACCGCCGCCGAGCGCGGGGTTGGGCTTTACGGCATGAACCTCTACCTCGCGGAGCCGTCGGCCGCAGCTCCTCGGCTCGTTATGGGCTTCGGCAACGTCGCCGACCGTGACCTCCGAGCTGGAATCGTGCTGGTGGCTGATCTTCTCACCAGCTGACGACCAACTCGTTGGCTGTTCCGGCCTAGTTTCAGGCGTCCTGGTGGGCGAGGTTGCTGGACAGCTCGCGGTAGGCGTCGGCCTGGGCGAGCAGCTCTTTGGCCTTCTTCTTGAACGTGGCGACCGCATCGGCCCCGGCGGGGAAACGAAGCGGCGGCTGGTCGTGGGCGGCGAGGTGGACTAGCGCGTCGGCGAGTTTGGCGGGGTCGCCGCCCTGCTGGCCGTTCATGCTCTTCCAGGCAGCGACGGTCTGCTGGGTGCGCTCGGCGTAGTCCGAGATCGTGGACTCGGCGTACTTGGTCGACTCGGGTGTCAACAGCTCGGTGCGGAAGAAGCCGGGCTCGACGAGCATCGTGCGGATCCCGAACGGCGCGACCTCAGGGGACAGTGACTCCATCCAGCCCTCCACCCCGAACTTCGAGGCAGCGTACGCGGTAAGGAACTCTCCGCCCGCGATGCCGGCGGTCGAGGAGATCGTGACGATCAGGCCGGAGCGCTGGGCGCGCATGATCGGAAGGGCCGCGCGGGTGACGTTGACCGGGCCGAAGAGGGTCGTCTCGATCTGCGCCCGGAACTCCTCCGGGGTGAGCTCCTCGAAGAACCCGGCGTTGAAATTGCCGGCGTTGTTGACCAGCACGTCGATCCGGCCGAACCGGTCGACGCCCGCCTGGACGGCGGCCTCGGCGCTCGCGGGGTCGGTGACGTCGAGGGCGACGACGATGAGGTCGTCGTGTGCTCCGAGGACGGAGCTGACCTTCTCGGGGTCGCGGCCGGTGGCGACGACGGCATGACCGGCGGCCAGGGCGGCTTTGGCGATGTCGACGCCCATGCCCCGGCCGGCGCCGGTGACGAGCCAGACCTGCTTCTCACTCATGCTGGTGCACTTCCTTGATCTCGATCTTGTCGATCTGTGTGGGGACCCACCGCGTCAGCAGTGATCCATTGGCTACAGAACCACGCGTGGGGCTTGAGCGGGAGTCCCTGATGAGGGGGTCACTGACAGGGACCCTCAGCCCCGGCGGAGCGCCCGTAGGGTGAAAGGCATGACAGACAACCGCGACGTCCGCGGCGACGTCCGCGGGGAGATCCGGGAGTTCCTGAGCACGCGCCGGGCCAGAATCACCCCCGTACAGGCCGGGCTCCCGGTGTACGGCGGAGACCGCCGACGGGTCTCAGGGCTACGCCGCGACGAGGTCGCCCTCCTGGCGGGGATCTCGAGCCAGTACTACACCCGGCTTGAGCGTGGCAACGCCACCGGAGTCTCCGAGAGCGTCATCGACGGCATCGCTCGCGCCCTGCAGCTCGATGAGGCCGAGCGGAACCATCTTCTCGACCTGATCCGCGCTGCCGGCACGACCCGCGCAATCCGCCGGCCCGCCCCTGAGCAGGTGCGGTCAACGGTGCAGCGCGTCCTCGACTCGATGATCGGCACGCCCGCGCTCGTGCTCAACGCACGTTTGGACATCCTGACTGCCAACCAGCTCGGGTTCGCGCTGTTCTCCCCGATCTACGCCGACCCGGTCAGGCCAGCCAACAACGCCAGGTTCGTCTTCCTCGATGCGCACGCGACTGAGTTCTTCCGCGACTGGAACAAGGCCGCCAATGACACGGTCGCCCTGCTGCGCGCAGAGGCTGGCCGCCGCCCCTACGAGCGGCGCCTTTCCGACCTCATCGGGGAGCTGTCCACGCGCAGCGATGAATTCCGTGGCCGCTGGGCCGCCCATGACGTCCGGATCCACACCACCGGCGTCAAGCTCATCCACCACCCGGTCGTCGGCGACATCGACCTGTCGTACGACTCCTTCCCATTGGCCGCCGATCCCAGCTCAGAGCCTCCTCACTTACACCGCCGAGCCCGGGTCTCCCTCGCAGGACGCCCTGCGCCTGCTGGCCAGCTGGGCCGCGACCACTGACGGCATCGAGCAGGCCACCTCGGAGCAGGCTGAATCGTTCGGGAAGGCTGACTGAAGGCAACCGTCAGGTACACCACCGAGCACTTTCGCGACCGGATAGATCAGGCACATACGCTTTCTCCATGGACCCCGCCGGGGTTGAACGACTGCGCGGTTTCCGCGCGCCCGGCGCCGACGTGGCCGCAGGTAGCGCATCATCCCCAGCTGACGGGCAGCCCGAGCGTTCCGGACCAGCGCAAGCGCCCACGACGGATCAAGGTGATCAGGTCATCCGACTGGGCCACGGCTGGCGCTGGGCCGTGTCAACCGCGGCCGTTCTCGTCGTTGCCATAGTGATCATCGCCGCGCTGGCGTTCAAGCTCGGGTCCGGCTCGGCCACCTCGGCCGATCGCGCATCGGCGACCCCGACCCCCACCCCGGTGGCCACGGCGACCCCGCTGCCGGTCACCGACCTGTACCGACAGGTCGTTCCGTCGGTGGTGCTGATCACCACGTCGAAGGGCTCACTCGGGTCCGGAGTGATTGTCACCGACACCGGCACGGTGCTCACCGCCCATCACGTCATCTCCGGCGGCGGCAGCATCTCGATCCTGTTCGCTGACGGCACCGAGTCGGCCGCGACGGTCACCTCCGTCGCGCCGAAGATCGACATCGCCGCGCTCACTCCAGCAAAGCTCCCCGAGGTCGTGGTCCCGGCAACCCTCGGCGGCGGCGTCGCCGTCGGTTCGGACGTGGTCGCCATCGGCAACCCACTCGGGCTGCGGGACAGCACGACCACGGGGATCGTCTCGGGTCTTAACCGCACCTCGAGGACCAAGGCGGGCTCCTTGTCCGGGCTGATCCAGTTCGACGCCGCGGTGAACCCCGGCAGCTCTGGCGGTCCGCTGCTGAACACCCGGGGGGTGGTGGTCGGCGTCGTCGTGTCGATCGCCGACCCCGGAGAGGACGAGGCGTTCGCCGGGATCGGGTTCGCCGTCCCGATCGGTGCCGCACTTGCTGGAGGCCTCGGGGAAGGGCAGGGCAGGGGACCGCGGCTGT
>CAVRQV010000004.1:0-22703 GCA_963723475.1 uncultured Actinomycetota bacterium | reverse complement strand
TCCAGAAGCTGCGTCCGCCTGGATGGTCGGCGAGCAGCCCACGCGAGTTCTCGACATCGGCGCAGGCCGCGGCGGATTCGCCGCGATGCTGTCCGACGCCGGTCATGAGGTGTTCTGCATCGATGGCACGCTCGACTTGGTGGCTGAACTCCCAGCACGCCTCGGAACTCACCGGCATGTCGTCGGTCAAGTCGAGTCGTTGCCGTTCCTGTCTTGTCATTTCGACGTCGTTACTGCCGCGCAAACCTTGCACCGCTTCGCCCCAGGACTCGCGCTGACCGAGATTGCCCGAGTCCTCAAGCCCGGCGGCTACCTTGCGATCGCGTACAACACACGCGACGACACCGTGCCGTGGGTTCGGCGCCTGATCGCGCTGATGCGTGAGGCCGACTCGGGCGCCATGCGCGGCGACTTCGGCGCAGACAGCGTCGACAGGGTTGCCGAGAGCCCCTACTTTGGCCTCCTGGAACGCCGAAACTTCCGCAATTGGACGCCGATCACTCGAGATGGCCTCATCTCGATGGTCGAGCGGCGCCCAGCAGTGGCTCGACTGGACCCGGCCGCGCGTAGCCGACTGGTGCGTGAGGTTGGGGCGCTCTACAACGAGTACGCGCGGGTGCCTGATCCGCTGATGTTGCCGTATCAGACCTCTTGCTGGCGGGCCGAAGTTGATCACTCAAAGCTAGTGATCAACGACGACTTCGACGACGTGCTGCAGATCAAGCTTTGAACGAGAGGATTTCAGGGTGGGGAGCGATTCGCTCTGGCGCGTCAACATCCCACGCTGCGTGGGATGCTGACGCTGTGCATGGCGTGCATGCCGTGCACAGCGTCGACAACCTTGGTACGGCCGTGGGTGCTGGGAGCCCAGGGACATCGGACATCCACGGGCGCGCCCACAGGACACCGCCTCTGTAGGCTGAGGCTGATGGGACGAAGCGCGCCAGATAAACCGCGATCCCACCGATCATCGAAGCTCGCGAGGAGACCCGCTGTGACTGATGAAGCCCTGTCCAACCTGCTCCACGAGGACCGGCGCTTTCCTCCACCCGCTGATCTTGCGGCGAATGCCAACGTCAAGGCCGGAACCTACGCCGAGGCAGAGGCGGACTTCGAGGGTTTCTGGGCCAAGCAGGCCAAGCGGCTGAGCTGGCAGACCGAGCCCACCGAAGTCCTCGATTGGAACAACCCGCCATTCGCCAAGTGGTTCGCTGACGGCACCCTGAACGCCGCGTACAACTGCCTTGACCGGCACATCGAGGCCGGCAACGGGGACCGCGTCGCCTTCTACTTCGAGGGTGAGCCGGGAGACACCCGGGTACTGACCTACGCCCAGCTGGCGCGTGAAGTCAATCAAGCAGCGAACGCACTCCTCGAGCTCGGCGTGAAGGCCGGTGATCGAGTAGCGATCTACTTGCCGATGATCCCGGAAGCGGTCGTCGCGATGTTGGCTTGTGCGAGGATCGGCGCACCGCACACGGTGGTTTTCGGCGGCTTCTCCTCAGATGCGCTGTACTCGCGGATCATCGACTGCGGTGTAGGGATTGTGATCACCGCTGACGGAGGCTTTCGCCGCGGCACTGCGTCACCGTTGAAGCCGGCAGTCGACGAGGCGTTGAAGTACGGCTGCGACGTACGCAACGTGCTGGTTGTCCGGCGGACCGGGCAGGACGTCCCCATGACAGAGGGTCGCGATCTGTGGTGGCACGAGTTTGTGGGCAAGCAGTCCGAGGAGCACGTGTGCGAGTACTTCCCCGCCGAGCACCCGCTTTATGTCATGTACACCTCGGGCAGCACGGGTAAGCCAAAGGGCATTCTGCACACCACGGGCGGATACCTCGTTGGCGTTGCGTATACACATTGGGCAGCGTTCGACCTGAAGCCTGAGACTGACATCTTCTGGACCGCTGCGGATATCGGCTGGGTGACCGGGCATTCCTATCTGGTGTATGGGCCGCTGGTGAATGGCGCCACGTCGGTCATGTATGAAGGCACGCCTGACACGCCGCACAAGGGGCGCTGGTGGGAGATCATCGAGAAGTACCGGGTGACGACGCTGTACTGTGCACCGACGGCGATCCGCACCTTTATGAAGTGGGGCGCCGACATTCCTGAGGCATTCGACCTTTCGTCACTGCGCATCCTGGGTACGGTGGGCGAGCCGATCAACCCGGAGGCGTACGTCTGGTACCGGCATTACATCGGCGGTGATCGTACGCCGGTGGTCGACACCTGGTGGCAAACCGAGACCGGCATGCAGATGATCTCGCCGATGCCGGGAGTCACCGCCACCAAACCAGGCGCGGCGATGCACGCTGTTCCGGGCGTTGAGGTTGAGGTGGTCAACGATGAGGCTCAGCCGGTGCCCAACGGATCGGGCGGATATCTGGTGATCACCAAGCCATGGCCTGCGATGCTCCGCACCATCTGGGGCGATGATCAGCGGTATATCGACAATTACTGGTCACGCTTTCCGGGCCTGTATTTCGCCGGCGATGGGGCGAAAAAGGACGAGGACGGGGATATCTGGCTGCTCGGTCGCGTCGATGATGTGATGAACGTCTCGGGGCACCGGATGTCGACGACCGAGATCGAATCGGCGCTGGTGTCGCACCCAAAGGTCGCTGAGGCCGCCGTCGTGGGGGCGAACGATCCGATGACGGGTCAGGCGATCGTGGCGTTCGTGATCTTGCGCGCCGATGCGGGCGAGGGCGGCGCCGAGGTCGTTCAGGAGCTGCGGACCCATGTTGCCAAGGAGATCGGTGCCATTGCCAAGCCACGCCAGATCATGGTGGTCGAGGAGCTTCCCAAGACCCGTTCCGGCAAGATCATGCGCAGGTTGCTCCGGGACATTGCTGAGAACCGGGAACTGGGCGATGTGACCACCCTGACTGATTCCTCGGTGATGAGCCTGATCAAGGAGAACCTGGCCACAACGAAGGCTGCTCAGGACTGATGCCGGCGTCCAGCCTTCCCACGTTTCTCCAAAGGAAAGATCGGTAGGGTGACTCTTGACGAGAGGAGCGGACGTGGCTGATCTTGCAGTTGCGGACATCATCAAGAACATCAGCGATGATGTGAAGTTGCTGGTACAGGACCAGGTCGAGCTGGCCAAGGCCGAACTCACGCCCGCTGCGAAAAAGGGTGGGACCGGTCTTGGCCTGTTTGGGGCCGCCGGCTACTTCGCTCTCTCCGCGACCATATTGCTCTATTTCGCAGCCGCTTGGGGCCTGGTGGCAGCAGGCCTATCGGCGTGGCTCGCGTTTTTGATCGTGGGCGTGGCGCTGCTGCTGATCGCCGGCATCCTCGGTGGGATCGGTTACCTGATAGTCAGGACGATCAAGGGCCCAGACCGCACCATCGCCCAGGCCAATAGGACCGCGGCTGAGGTAGGGGAGGCCGCGCAACGCGCTATAGCGGCGGCTAACGCGCCGCAGATCGAGGGTCAGGTGGTATCCACCAAAGAGCTCACCTGAGCATCCTCGGACGGGCAACCCAGCGCGGGTACGTGAGCCATCCAGGTGGCCGGGGCCGGCGTACGCGACATCCTGCTCGATGGGCCGTGGCGGCATCGTGACATCGCCGCCAATGGGATTCGGTTCCACGTTGCCCTAGGAGAGCGGTTCAGTCCTCGCCGACCACTCGTAGTGCTGCTGCACGGATTCGGTGAATTCTGGTGGGCCTGGCGGCACCAAATACCCGCGCTGGACGCGGCCGGCTTCAGCGTGGCTGCCATGGATCTGCGGGGTTACGGGGCAAGTGACAAGACCCCCCGTGGGTATGACCCGCAAACCACCGCGTTCGACGTGACCGGCGTGATGAAGAGCCTTGGTTTCTCCGCAGGCGTGGTGGTCGGGCACGACTGGGGCGGCATGGCCGGCTGGGCAGCGCTCGCGTACGCGGCGGCGCCGGTCCGCGCCTTCGTGAGCGTGGCCGCCCCTCATCCTCTGGCCTTTCCGTGGCGGGCGCACCTTCCCACACTGGCGTTCTTCCAACTGCCGTTGTTCCCGGAACGGCGCATCATGGCAGACGACGGGCTCTACATCGAGGAACTGCTGCGCGGCTGGGCGGCCGATGGAGCTGCACTGGTCAACGCTGCCGAGGCGCGACACTATCGGGACGCCTTGATGTTGTGGCCGAGTCCGCACTGTGCTCTGGAGTACCAGCGGATGTTCGTCCGTAACCAGCTACGCAGCACGGGCCGTGACTTTCGTCGGGCTCTCCGGCAGCCGATTGCGGTGCCACTGTTGTCGATCCACGGCCAAGAGGATCGGCTGGTTCCGCTGCCCGCGATGGCGGCGGCGGAGAAGTGGGTCGATGCACGACACGACCTGATCAGCTTGCCTGGCGTCGGCCACCTGCCGCACGAGGAGGATCCGGCCGCAGTTACGACAGCCCTCATCGACTGGCTTACAGCCTTATGATCACCACTCAGACCCAAAGACCAGCTCAGCCGAGGAGCAAGATGCGTGACTCCCACGGCCGAAGCTCGAGCGAGGTGGAGTCAGCGTGCGTGGCCAGCAGCACTTGGGCCCCGCGCAGGTCAGGGATCGCATCCGGAGGCACGTTCGCCGGGTGAGATGAGCAGTTGGCGATCATCACCAACACCTGGTCATCCAGCGTCCGGGTCAGTGCCCAGATCTGCTCATGATCAGGAAGCAGCAGTTCGAAGCTGCCGTGCACGACCACCGGGTGATCATGGCGAAGATTGATCAACTTGCGGAAATGATGGAATACCGAATTCGGATCCTCGACCGCGGCCGCCGCATTGACGTTGAAGTAGTTGGGATTGACCGGCAACCACGGAATCCCTTCGGTGAACCCGGCGTGTGAGGTGTCGTCCCACTGCATGGGAGTGCGGGCATTGTCGCGGCTCTTCACCGACAACGAGTGCAGCACGGCCTCGACCTCCATGCCGAGACTGAGCGCGGCGGCGTGGTAGTTCAGCGACTCAATGTCGCGGTAATGCTCGATGGCGGTGAAGTAGGTGTTGGTCATGCCGAGCTCTTCGCCCTGGTAGACGTACGGCGTGCCCTTGTGCATGTGCTGCACCGTGGCAAGCGTTTTGGCTGAGTTCACCCGATGCTGGGGACCGTCGTCGCCAAATCGCGACACCGCCCGCGGTTGATCATGGTTGTCCCAATACAGGGAATTCCAACCGGCATCGGCCAGGCCCACCTGCCACTCGCTCAGGTTCTTCTTCAGCGCTGGCAACAAAAGGGGGACCAGATCGAACTTGCCGCTGCCACCTGGCCTGCTGTCGAGGCTCACGTGTTCGAAGGTGAACACCATGTTCAGCTCGTGGTTCGCAGGATCGGTTGCCCTCCGAGCGGTTTCAGTTGTCGATCCAGGCATCTCGCCGACCGTCAGCAGGTTCCGCGCATCGAGGCCCACCTCGGCGTTCATCTCGACGAGAAACTCATCGAGCCGGGGACCATTGGCGGTGAACTCGAAGCACGGCACACGTGTCCGTCCCGGGCCGGGCACGCCATCAACGAGCTCGTGCTTGGAGATGAGGTTGATCACATCCATGCGGAAGCCGTCCACCCCGCGATCGACCCACCAGTTCATCATGTCGTAGATTGCGCGCCGCACCTCCGGGTTCTCCCAGTTCAGGTCTGGCTGCTTCGCGCTGAACAGATGCAGGTAGTACTCCCCGCTGCGCTCATCGAGCTGCCAGGCCGGGCCGGAGAAAGCGGCTTCCCAGTTCGTCGGCTCCGCACCCTCACTGCCGGGTTCGAAGCCCGGGCGAGCCGGACGCCACCAGTACCAGTCCCGCTTGGCTGAGGCGGGATCACGAGACTCCATGAACCACGAATGCTCGTCGGAGGTGTGGTTCACCACCAGATCCATCACGATCTTGATGCCCCGCTCATGCAGGCCGGCGATCAGCAGTTCCAGATCCTCGAGACTGCCGAAGATTGGATCAACGTCTTGATAATCGCTGATGTCGTAGCCGTTGTCGTCCATGGGCGATGCATAGACCGGCGAGAGCCAGACCACATCGACCCCTAGCTCGACCAGGTAGTCCAGGCGCGCGGTGATCCCCGGGATGTCGCCCACGCCGTCGCCGTTGCTGTCGGCAAAAGATCGCGGATAGATCTGATAGACGACCGCCGATTTCCACCAGTCGGTCGGACGGTCAACGGAAACAACGGTGGTCTTTGTGGGCTCCGAGGTCACACGTCCGATCCTTCCACAGCGATTCCGAGGCGCTCTCTGAGCGCACTGATCTCCCCGGCGAGGTTGATCCGGGCCGCATCGGCCAGCTGACGTCCCTTGGCCGTGCGGAAGATCTCGCGATCCGCAAGCTCACTCAATACGGCCAGCCGTCCGGCAAGGAAATCTTCCTCTGGCACTTGCGCATACTCCTCGCGTACCGCCGCCACATAGGCGGCATAGTCCGCTGGATTGGACGCGAGAATCGCGAGGTCCGCGTCGCACAGCAGCTCACCCTCAGGATCACGTGGTCCCGGCAGGTGGGTCTCGGTCAGCCGCACCAGCCGCGCGATCTGGTTCAGGTCTTCCTGCTCCAGACCCACCCGGCTCAGCTCCCGCAGCGCCAGTCTTGCCGAAGCCTCCTCGTTGCTGACCTGGCCGGCTGGGATGGCGTAGACGGCGTCGTGAAACCAGGCAGCAAGCTGTACCAGAAAGATGTCATGATCATCAGCCAGCTGGTCGATCATGGTCAGCACGTGGAGCAGGTGTTTGGTGCCGTGGTAACGCCGATGTGGCTCGCTGTAACGAGTGATCAAGTTCTCACCGAGCTCCTGTTGCCGTGGCAGGGTGGCATTCCAGCGAGCCAGCAGTTCGACCTCCTGATCAGTGGGCATCGGGTCCTCCTCGGTCCGGTCGCCTCGAGTCGGTCAGGTAGCGCGCCGGAATCGGTACCACACGACGCCGATCCCAGGGCCGTTGCCACCCGGCAAGATCGAGTACGCCGTCCAGCAAGTGTGCGGTCAGCCCCCAGATGAGATGCCCGTTCACCTCGAATGCGGGCCCGCTATAGCCCGACGGATGCCGGGCCCTGACGCGGTGCTCCGGATCAGTGAGTACGGCGATTGGCACGATATCGATCGACGCCGCTTCCCGGGAGTCCATGACCGCGACAGGGCTGGGTTCCCGCCACCAGGCCACTACCGCTGTGACATCAAACCCGCTGACGGCCACGTACGCGGGAGGCAGCACGCCGAGCACCTCGATCCCGCTGCGGTCCAGACCCGTCTCCTCCGCCGCCTCGCGAAGTGCTGTGTCAGCCAGATCAAGATCATCCGCGTCCGCGGCACCGCCCGGGAAAGCAATCTGTCCTGGGTGGGTACGCATACCGGCGGCGCGCTCAAGGAACATGATCTCCGGACCCGCCGGGCCCTCGCCGATCAAGATCAACACCGCGGCCGGCCGGGCGCCGACGCCTGGCCGGATGGCAACCACCCGGTCCAGCCTCGACTGCTCCGAGAGAGCCTCGGTCAGGGTGTTAAGCCACTCGGGTCGCTCCGCATGGTCATCGGTCATGGAGTGACCCCAAGATGCTGGTCCGCCAAACCCCGAATCTCCGCAGCCGAGCTGAAGGGTCCGGTGTGCCGATAGGCGATCGTGCCGTCCGGGCGGACGAAGAAGGTCTGCGGCGGACCGGTGATTTGCAGCTCGGCGCGCAGCACAACCTCCGGATCCGCCAGTTGCGGGTAGGTCCAGGTGGATAGTTGCGCAAACTCGATAGCCAGATCTGGTCGTGGGTCGGCGTGGTCGATTCCCACGATGATCAAATCGGACTGGTTTGCCGCCGCCACCTCGGCCAGGTAGGGGGCTTCCTCACGGCAGGGTCCGCACCACTGCGCCCACACATTGATCATCATGGGCTTGCCACGTAGCCCGGCGAGCCGCACCTCACGACCGCCGCCGAGACACGGCAGCACGACGTCGGGGAGTCCGGACGGCAGGGCCGCGACATCGGGATCGGAGCGTGGACAGTCAGCAATGCCCGCCGCCTTCTTCATCGCCGCAAGATCTGCTGTCAGCTCCGGCGTCGGTACCGCCTCGGCTGACGACGCAACGGGCGGTGTCGGCGCTGCAGACCCAGCGCAACCCGCCAGCACGATCACGATCACGGCGGCTGCAGGTGCCAGCCAGCCGCGTCCCCACATCATCCCCGCGGCTCCCGAACCAACTTGGCAGCTTTGAGCGGGTCGGTCTCTCCTTCTCCGAACGAGGGGCACCAGCGGGCGATCGGACAGGCGCCGCACGCTGGGTTTCGTGCATGGCAGCGCCGCCGACCATGCCAGATGACGTTGTGGCACAGCTGAGTCCAGTCCTTGGGCGGGAAGAGTGCCGCGACGGCGATCTCGACCTTGTCTGGATCGGTCTCCGCGGTCCATCCAAAGCGGCGGACGAGCCGTCCAAAGTGGGTGTCCACGGTGATGCCGGGAACGCCGAAGCCGTTGCCGAGTACGACGTTGGCGGTCTTGCGGCCGACGCCGGGGAGTGTCACCAGGTCCTTCATACGCTTGGGCACTTCCCCGCCAAATCGCTCGGTCAGTGCCGCGCCGAGCTTGATCAGGGTGTCGGTCTTGGCCCGGAAGAAGCCCGTAGGCTTGATCAGCTCCTGCAACTCATCCCGGTCGGCAGCGGCGTACGCGGCGGCATCGGGATAGCGAGCGAAGACCAACGGAGTGATCAAGTTGACCCGCTTGTCTGTGCTCTGCGCCGACAGAATGGTGGCGACGAGCAGCTCGAGGGGGTTGCTGAAATTGAGCTCGATGTGGGCGTCGGGATAAGTGGCCGCCAGGATGCGGTTCATCGTGCGGGCGCGGCGTACCAGCGCTGTGCGGGACTTGTCGTACAAGTAAGTTGCGGCCCCGCCGGCGGCATCGGGAGCCATCTCGGCTGCGCCACCTGACCTGCTCGAACTCATGCCATCACATTAGTTGCGCCGACTTCTGGGCCCTGACGTTCCTCAACATTCAACGGTAGCCTTGCCCTCGATAGGCGCACCGTGATCAGGGAGGCAGCGCGTGGATCCGGAAGTCCTGAAGAAGGCACCGCTGTTTGCCGGACTGGAAGACGAAGCCGCGACCGCGCTCTCCGATGCCATGGGGAAGCTGCATCTCAACAAGGGCGACGTGCTCTTCCACGAAGGGGACTCTGAGGATCGGCTCTACATCGTGGTCAGCGGCAAGATCAAGTTGGGGCGTACCGGATCGGCGGGGCGGGAGAACCTGCTGGCCGTGCTCGGGCCCGGTCAGATGTTCGGCGAGCTGTCCGTTTTCGATCCGGGACCACGATCGACCACCGCTACGGCGGTCACGGCGTGTGAGCTGCGGACTTTGGAGCACGACGAGCTGATTCCATGGCTGACCGACCGCCCCGAGGTGGCTCAAGGCCTGCTCAGCCAGCTCGCCGCACGGCTCCGGCGATCCCACGATGTGGTCGCCGACCTGGTCTTCTCCGATGTCCCGGGCCGCGTGGCGAAGCAGCTCCTTGAGCTGGCGCAGCGGTTCGGGGACAAGCGGGACGACGGCATGCATGTGCATCATGACCTGACCCAGGAGGAGTTGGCGCAGCTCGTCGGCGCCTCACGCGAGACGGTCAACAAGGCCCTCGCCGACTTCGCGGCCCGTGGCTGGATCAGGTTGGAACCACGCTCTGTCACCATCCTCGATGTCGAGCGAGTGGAGCGCCGCGCCAGATAGGTGACCCCCCGCATCGAAACCTACGTGCACGTGGGTTGCGGTGCCTGTGCACGGGTTGCAACGTGTGCAGACCTTCAGGAAACTGTGTAGACCCCGAGACCATAGGGTCCTGAGCGACGAAGCGACATGAGGCCGGGAGGTGGAACCCCGGCTCGCGCGTTCAACCTTTACGGGTACGGGCGAGCCGGGAAATCCTTGGGGAGGTGCTGGGAGTCACCTCAGGCGGTGCCGAGAGTCACCTCAGCGGTCTGCGCTGGACCGCCGTCCCGGATAAAGGTGACAGTGACGGTTGTCTCGGGCGCATAGAACCGGGTAGCGGCGATCAACCCGTCTGCCGTAGTGGTGTGGAAGTCGTTGATCTTCGTCACCACATCTCCGGCACGCAGGCCGCCTTGCTCGGCCGCACCTCCGCTGATGACCTCCTGCAGCGGGACACCGACACCGGTCGACACCTCGGAGTCAGAACCAGTCAACCTCACCCCGAGGGCGGCATTGCTGGACTTGCCGGTGGTGATCAGGTCACTCGCGACACGTGACGCAACGTCGGATGGGACGGCGAAGCCAATGCCGATGTTGCCTGGCTGACCTCCGTCGGCACCCGAGCTGGTGCTGGCGATCGAGGAGTTGATTCCCACGACGGCACCGTTCAGGTCGACGAGCGGACCACCAGAGTTGCCCGGGTTGATCGCGGCGTCGGTCTGCACCGCCAGATAGACGGCATCGTTGTTGTTGCCCGAACGGACCGGCCGAGCCGAATTGGACACGATGCCACTCGTCACCGATTCCGCGAGCCCGAGCGGTGCGCCTGCGGCGACCACCGTCTGGCCCACAATAAGTTCGCTGGACTTGGCGAAGGTGGCCGGGTTGAGATCCGTGACGTCATCGACCTTGATCACCGCGAGGTCGGTCGATTCAGAGGTTCCGACGATCCTCGCCGCGGCGGTCGTGCCGTTGTGGAAGGTGACCGTGATGGTGGCCTGGCCGCCGCCGCCCGCAACCACGTGATTGTTGGTCAGGATGTGCCCGTCCTTGTCGAGCACCACGCCGCTGCCGATGCCGCCGCTGCCAGCCGACTCGACGGCAATCGTCACCAACGACGGCTCGATCTTCGCGGCGGCCGCTGCCACGGTGCCATCGAGTGTCGGATCCTGCGGAGCCGCCCCACTGGTGACGCTGACCGATGAGACGGCGCCGTCGTTAAGGAGGAAAGCGTACGAACCGACGCCGGCTCCGGCACCCACTACGGCCGCAATCGCCGCGGCGGCAATGAAGGCACCAGCCCGGTGCCTCGGCCGCTCCACAACCGTTGTCGGCGCAGGATAGGTGTTCAGCGGAGGAACACCCGCCGGAGCGGGAAAGTCAGCTCCCGTGTAGCCGCCATACGGGCCGTTCGGCAGTATGACTGTGGACTCCTCGCCGGGGCGCGGAGGCTGCGGCTGCGGAGTGAAGTCTGGGATTCCGGGCTGCTGGTTCGGGTTCATGGCTTCGACGATTGCGCGGAATCCTATGTGGACGCTGTGAGGCGCGGATGAGCGCGCTGAGGACTTTTCGGACGCCACCAAGGAGGCGCCGCCTTAACCCCGCTGCTGCAGATAGTCCAGTTGCGCGCGCACCGACTGCTCGGCTGCTGGCCATACGCTGCGATCGACATCGGCGTACACCCGAGCCACGATTTCACCGGCCGAACGGTCCCCAGCCGCGAGAGCGGCACGGATCTGATCGAGGCGCTCGTGCCGATGGTGGCGGTAGAAGGACAACCACGCCAGCGGGTCGGTGACGATCGGCCCGTGGCCAGGAAGCAGCTCGACCACGGTGCGGGTTCTGACCAGCCGGTCCAGCAGATCAAGCGACTCGAAGTATGCCGCCAGGTCCCCGTCTGGATAAGTGATCACCGTCGTACCATGACCCAGCACCATGTCGCCGGTGATCAGCCGGCTCGCCCCATCCGGACCGGACAACAGCAGTGAACGCGAGTCGCTGGTGTGACCCGGCGTATCGATCACTTCAAGGCTGAGCCTGCCAAGACGCAGCAGCTCTCCACCGTCCAGACCGTCCGGCCCTAGGCGGAATTGCGGATCGGCGGCCCGTACGCCGCAACCGGCTCGCTCGGCCAGCATCGCTGCGCCTTCGGAGTGATCAAGGTGCCGGTGCGTGAGCACAATCGTGACCAGCCGCGGCGTGCATGCCGCGAGGATCGCCTCGATGTGATCGCCGATCGCCGGACCGGGGTCGACCACCAGAGCACCTTCGTCTTGATCAGCGATCACCCAGGTGTTGGTTCCGTCCAGGGTCATCGGGCCTGGGTTCGGGGCCCTGATCAGCTGGACGTAGGGCACAAACGGAGCCTCGAAGGACATCATGTCGACGTCTCGCGAGGACCCGCGTGTGGATAGCGAAACTGGAAGCCACTCGCGGTTTCCACCAACTGAGGCAGTACCGGCTCGATCCGCCGATCTAACGCGTGATTGATCACCTCAGCCACGGTGTGAAGATCCGCAAGCTCGATCAAGATCGACATCGTGGGCGGCAGCATCTTGATACGGCCGGAGCTCTCGGCGGCCAGTGCCTCACCCGGACTCGACCAATCGGCGTGCTCAGTCTCCCCGGAAATATCGGCCGCCGCTTGATCATCAGGCATAGCCGCCACGAAGAACGTGGTGTCGTAGCGGCGAGGTTCCATTTCCGGGGTGATCCAGTGCGCCCATGGGTAGAGGTCGGTGTCGGTGAGGGTGACGCCAGTCTCTTCGGACGTCTCACGGAGCGCGCAGCGACGGATCGGATCGCCGCGACTGGAGGCGTCCAGTGCATCAACGCGACCGCCAGGAAAGACCACCATCAAAGGAGCAAAAGCCATTCGTGCGTGCCGGTGCAATAAATAGGTCTCAAGGCCAGCCTGGCTGTCCCGCAGCAAGATGACGCTGGCTGCAGGAGCGGCGGTACTCGGCACCGAGTCGCGGGTCCATCGCCCGGCCCGCTCCACCATGGCAGCCGGCACCTCCGGCGCCAACCGGCTCAGGACGTCGTAGGAGTGGGACGGCATAAGGCACAATCAGAGCGGCACAATCGTCGGCGTCGAACCGACCGCTACCACGAGCTCCACCTCGACCGGCGCATCAAGTGGCAGCACCGCGACGCCGACCGCGCTTCGGGCATGCCGACCCGCTTCACCGAAGATCTCCTTCAGCAGCCCACTCGCGCCGTTAGCGATGAGCGGCTGATCGGTGAAACCAGACGAACTCGCCACGTACACCACCACCTTGACGATCCGCCTGATCACGTCCAGATCGCCGGCCAGGTCGACCACCGCCGCCAGGCCGTTGAGCGTTGCAATCCGCGCACACTCGACCGCTTCGTCGACCGCGACTTCGTCGTCGACCTTCCCGACGGCTCGTAACGTGCCATTCACCAGCGGCAGCTGGCCGGCGGTGTAGACGAGATCCTCGAACCGCACGGCTGGCACGTACGCGGCAAGCGGCGCAGGCACCGCTGGCAAGCTCAGACCAAGATCGGCGAGCCGTCGCGACGGCAGGGTCACGCACCGGCTCCAGTAGCTGTGATCGGGCGTTTGAGGTAGGCGACGAGGTTCTCCGGATTGAGCCCGGGCACCACCTGCACCAGCTCCCACCCGTCCTGCCCCCAGTTATCCAGGATCTGCTTGGTCGCGTGCACCAGCAGTGGCACCGTTACGTACTCCCACTTCGTCATAGCCTCACTGTAGAGGCCGTCACCCCTGCCGGACTGTCATGAGCAAAGACAGAACGGATGGCCGCTGGGGTCAAGGAAAACGATGAAGTCAGGCGCATGGTCGCCGCTGGCGGCACGTCGGGCACCGATGGACTCCGCGTACGCCGCAGCCTTGTCCAGATCGTCCACATCAAGATCGAGATGCAACTGTTGGGGCACGGCATTGTCCGGCCACGTCGGAGGCTTGTGATTGAGCGCCAGCTGGAAGTCCATCCGCGCACCTGAGCTGTCGCCTATGGTGATCCAGTCCTCCTCGGTCGATTCAACCTGCCAGCCGAGCAGCGCCGTATAGAACTCTGCCAGCAGCGGCGGATCGTCGGTATCCAGCACGACGGTCTGCATGCTGATCCTGGGTCGTGAGGACCCGGATGTTGCCGGGATTTGCTCTGAGGTCGCAGAACCAGCCGTGGCATTCGTGTCAGATGTAGAGGTCATGCAGCACATCTTTGCTGAGGCCACTGACACTATGGGCCCGCGGGAGCCCTCACTACTATCGAGCCCATGACCACGCGGGCGGCACGCATCGCCACTCGGCCTGACCTCGCCAAACACCGCTGGGCGCCGGCGTGAAGGTAGGAATCCTGGGTGGCACCGGCCCTCAGGGCCGTGGTCTGGCCACACGACTTGCCGCAGCGGGGCATGAGGTACTCATCGGGAGCCGTAGCACGGAGCGAGCGGAGGTCATCGCTGCCGAGATTGGCCAGCCCGACGGCTCGGGTCGGATCGTCGGTGTCAGCAACGCCGACGCGGCGGCCGCCGAGCTGGTGATCGTGTCGGTGCCCTACCAGGGTCATGCCGACTTGCTCTCTGCGCTGGCGACGGAGTTAGCCGGCAAGATCGTCGTCGACTGTGTCAACCCTCTCGGTTTCGACCAGCAAGGGCCATTTCCGCTGCGCGTGGCGGCCGGCTCTGCGGCCCAGGAAGCGCAGCAGCTACTCCCGGACTCCACGGTGATCGCCGCTTTCCATCACGTCAGTGCTGTTCTCCTCAATGACCCAACGGTCGACCACTTTGCTGATCACGTGCTGGTCCTGGGGGAGGACCGCGACGCCGTAGCGGTGGTGTGCGACCTCGCTACGGCGATCCCTGGTGCGCGTGGCATCTACGCCGGGAGGCTCCGCAACGCAGGCCAGGTCGAGACACTCACCGCCAACCTCATCGCTATCAACCGGCGCTACAGGACCCATGCCGGCCTCGCGATCACAGGCGTGTCGTGACTCCCCGGCATACCCTGCACATCGTCAGTGGGAAGGGCGGCACGGGCAAGACCACCATTGCCGCCGGTCTCGCGTGCGCCCTGGCCACCAGCGGCCGCCGGGTGTTGCTGTGTGAGGTCGAGGGAAGGAATGGGATCTCCGAGCTGTTCGACGTACGGCCGCTCACCGGACCTGGGGAGCGCCGGATCAGCCGTACGCCAGCGGGAGGCATGGTGTACGGCTTGTCGATCAATGCCGAGGACGCCCTGATCGAGTACCTCGCCACCTTCTACCACCTCAGCGCCGCCGGCAAGGCACTTGACCGCTACGGTGCCGTCGACTTTGCCACCTCGATCGCCCCTGGGCTGCGCGACGTGCTGCTCACCGGCAAGGTTTACGAAGCAGTGCGCCGGCGGATCAAAGACCGCCCGAACTCCTACGACGCGGTAGTTCTCGACGCCCCGCCCACGGGCAGGATCGCCCAGTTCCTCAATGTGCCTGCGGCCGTCGCCGGACTGGCGAAGGTAGGACCCATCCGCCACCAGGCCGACTCGATCATGCGGCTGCTGCGGTCGGCGACCACGGCCGTGCATTTGGTCACGCTACTCGAGGACATGCCAGTCACCGAGACTGAGGAAGCAGTCGCCGCGCTACGGCCTACTCGGATCAGGATCGGTATCGTGATCGAAAACATGGTGACGCCGAGTCCGCTCCATCATGATCAGCTGCAAACGGCAGCTGGTGGGTCAGTGACCTTGAAGGTTCCCGGACTGACGATCAAGCAGAACCAGGCATTGGCGTCGGAGTTTGCGATCGAGGCGGCTCGTACGCTACAGGAGCAACAGCGCCATGCTCGGCTCACCGCGCTAGGCCTTCCACTCGTGCAGATTCCCTTCGATCCTGGAGGTATCGACGAGGGTGCGATCTTCGCGATCGCCGAACAGCTGACTGATCAGGTCACTCTGGAGGCCGCATGACCAGCCCCTTGGAGCCGGTCACACGCGCTGGGCTGGCGGTGCCATTCCTCGATGTCGACAAGATCATCGGCGATCGGGATACCAAGATCATTATCTGTTGTGGCTCGGGCGGGGTCGGTAAAACCACGACGGCCGCCGCGATCGCGATGCGCGCCGCGGAAGCCGGTCGCAAAGTCGTCGTGCTGACCATTGACCCGGCACGCCGACTGGCGCAGTCGCTCGGCGTCGCTGAACTCGACAACACTCCACGTCCAGTGTCCATGATCGACACCGCGCTTGGCGGCAGCTTGGACGCAATGATGCTCGACATGAAAGGCACCTTCGACGATGTGGTGATATCCCACTCCACGCCCGAGAAGGCAGCTGCCATCTTGCAGAACCAGTTCTATATAGCGCTGTCGTCGGAGTTCGCCGGAACCCAGGAGTACATGGCGATGGAGAAGCTGGGGCAGCTCCACGCCGAGGCTGATGCTGCTGGCAGGTGGGACCTTATCGTTGTGGACACTCCCCCGGCGCGCTCAGCCCTGGACTTTCTGGACGCCCCCGAACACCTGAGCGCCCTGCTCGACGGCCGGTTCCTGCGCTTGTTGCTGCACCCCACGCGAGGCCCGCTGCGCTTGATGAGTGCTGGTTTCAGCATGGTCTCCGCCGCGATGACGAAGATCCTCGGCGCGCAGATCATCGGTGATGTACAGACCTTCGTCCGCGCCTTCGAGACACTCTTCGGCGGATTTCGGCAGCGAGCCACATCGACGTTCGAACTGCTCTCGTCGCGACACAGCACGTTCTTGGTGGTCGCGACTCCGCAGCATGAAGCGCTACGGGAGGCCGAGTACTTCGTTGACCGGCTTACCGAGGAAGACATGCCCCTGTCAGGCATGGTGATCAACCGGGTGCACACCCGCGGCCTCGCGATCTCGCCGGAACGCGCACTGTCCCTGGCCGAGGATCTCGCGGGAACCTCAGCCGTATTGGAGGTAGAGGCCCTACGCCGTCACGCCAGTCTGATGCGCGTGATCGAGACGGAGACGCGAATGATGGAACGCTTCGCAGCCGCTCGCCCGACGGTGGCCCAGACCCAGGTTCAGTCCTTACCGACCGATGTCACCGATCTCACGACACTCCGCCGCGTCGGCGCACTGCTCGCCGACAAGGACTGAGAGCCCGACTGCACCGGCTCGGCCACTTGCTGATTCGACTTGCCGAGCAGGATGGAGCGCCAAGATGTGACATCGCTGCGCTGCCGAAGCAGCAGCCGCCGCTCCCGCTCGGTCATGCCGCCCCAAACGCCCCATTCGATCCGGTTGTCCAGAGCCTCGGCCAGGCACTCGAAGCGCACAGGGCACCCCGAGCACACAAGCCGGGCCCGTTTTTGGTCGGACGCCTCCGGAAACAGGGCATCCTGCATCCCCCGGCACTTGGCACGCATGGTCCAGTCTTCACGTTGCACTGCAGGCACGCTGCATCTCCCCTTCGTGAATCTTCGCCGTGCCGGGCATTTCCCCGGCCCGTCTGGCACGGCGGATGAAACGCTACGCACGCCCTCTTCGATGTGACTAGATTCGTTTCGCGATGTTTGCCGTTTTGTGACCTTTGGCTGCTTGACATTGGGCCAAAAAGTGCCCTCAGGTCAAGATTTGGTATCAGTACGTGATTCGGTGGGGCCCTGCTGCTCCCGTAGGCTGGTTGTCGTGCCGTTTACGCCGAAGCGCGCGGGGAGCCTTGCGTACTCGTGGGTGATGTTCGTCGTCGTCAGCGTCCTGGCCGGCGTTCTGGTGGCGGGTCTGTTCATTCCTTTCGCGGGCATGGCGGGGGTCACCAGCAGCGCGGCGGCCGCTGAGTTGCAGAGCTTGCCGGCTGAGCTGGCGACGCCCGCACCGGCCACCCGCAGCAGGGTGCTCCTGGGCAACGGTAAGACCCTCGCGTATTTCTACGACGAGAACCGGATCCCGGTGAAGCTGAAGAGCATCGCTCCGATCATGCGCCAGGCGCAGATTGCCATTGAGGATCACCGCTACTACGAACACGGCGCCCTGGACTTCAAGGGCACCATGCGTGCGTTGGTGCGCAACTCCGCCGCCGGCGGCACCACTCAAGGTGGCTCGTCGATCACCCAGCAGTACGTCAAGATGGTGCAGATCGAGGCGTGCCAGGCAAAGGGTGATAGCCAATGTGTCAAGGACGCCCTGGCGCCAACCGTGCAACGCAAGATACGCGAGTTGCGCTACGCGATCGCGATGGAGAAGAAGTTCAACAAGGATGAGATCCTGGAGCGCTACCTGAATATCGCCTACTACGGCGCGGGTGCGTACGGCGTCGAGGCAGCGGCCAAGCACTACTTCTCAACGAAGGCCTCGGAGCTCACCTTGGCCCAGGCGGCGATGTTGGCTGGGCTGGTGCAGAACCCCGACAGCCACAACCCGATCCGCAACCCCAGCGCGGCACTCGACCGTCGCGACGTGGTGCTCAACCGCATGGTCGAACTCAAGTTGATCACGCTCGGCCAGGCGCAAGAGGCGAAGCAAACCGGCTTCGACCAGAAACTGGTCAAGAAGACTCGAAACGGCTGCGTCGGCACCCGCTACCCCTTCCTGTGTGACTACGTGCGACGTACGCTGCTCAACACACCGAGCCTGGGTAAGACAGAAGAAGACCGCGAGAACATGATCAACCGCGGTGGACTGGTCATTCAGACAGCGATCGACCCCAAGACGCAGGACCTCGCGCAGAAGAAGGTCAGCTCAGTGGTCGGCCCGAAGGACCCGGTCATCTCGACCATGAACATGATCCAGCCGGGCACCGGCCTGATCATCGCGATGGCGCAAAGCAGACCGGTGATGGGCAGCGATGCCAAGAAGGGTCAGACCTACTGGAACCTGGCTGCGGATCCGGCAATGGGCGGAATCCAGGGCTACCAGGCGGGGTCAACCTTCAAGCTGTTCACGCTCGCTGCAGCGTTGGAGAAGGGCATCGCAATCAGCAAGAAGTTCAACGCCAAGTCGCCATTCAACTTCACTGGCCGACCCTTTACGTCATGCCGTGGGCGTGAGCGCGTCTGGGACCGCTGGGTCGTGCAGAACGCCGTCGGGCACAGCAAGTCCATCGGAATGATGGAGGCTGCACAGTTCTCGGTCAACACCTATTTCATTCAACTGGAGCTGGCGACCGGTATGTGCCGCGTCACCAAGATGGCCCAGAAGACCGGCGTCAAGGTTGGAGCACGCATCGGTCAACCCCCGGTGAACATCGTGAAGCAGTTCCAGGACAAGCCGTCATTCACGCTAGGCACCGTCGAGGTGAGCCCGCTCTCCATGGCCGAGGCGTACGCAACCTTCGCGGCCCGCGGGATCCACTGCGATCCGATCATCATCTCCAAGATCACGACGCGGGGCGGCAAGAATCTCGCAGTGCCGGACGCGAACTGCCGCCGGGTGGTCGACAAGGACGTCGCCGATGGCGTCAATAAGGTCCTCAAGTCCGTGGTCGACAAGGGTACCGGCCGGCGCGCCAAGATCAACGACGGTCGTGATATCGCCGGTAAGACCGGGACGATCGACAGCAACGAGGCCGTCTGGTTTGCTGGCTACACGCCGGAGATCGCCGGCGTGGCCATGATCTCCGTCGACAACACGAAGAGACCTTTCCTCAAGAGGGGGGCGAGTTACTACCGTCGTTCCGGTGTGAAGGGTTACCGGGTACCATCCACCGGGGTCTTTCTCGAGGGCTCCGGGAGCGGCGACGCCGGCATGAAGATCTGGAAGCCGGTCATGGAGAAGTACTTCCAGCAGATCCCGAGGACGTCGTTCAACCAGCCTCCGCGCAAGATCCAGGTTGGGGAGCAGGTGCGGGTGCCCAATCTCAGTGGGCTGGGCATCGCCGCCGCAACCAGGAAACTGGAGCGGCTGGGCTTCACGGTTGAGAAGACCTACGTCTACCACGACCGAGTGCCCAAGTTCGGGTTCATAGGTTGGTCACCCGGATCCGGTGATTGGATCTCAGAGTTCGGCACGATCTACGCGGTGTTCTCGAACGGGCGTGATCCAGCTGTGGTCGCCAGAGAGCGGGCCGAGGCCAAGAAGAAGGCCGAGCAGAAGAAGCAACAGCAGCAGCCTCCGACGCCGACGCTGCCGCCGATCTTCCCGCCACGCCGCTAGCGGCACTGCTGCGCTCTGGAGGCTTGCACTCGATCCGACGAGCTTGCTCATAGACCCATACCTGCTGTCGACGGGCGATCACATCGGCGTGCGTTTCCCATCACAGCCGTCGAAAGGGACGGCTCGGGGCATCCCGGCCGCGCGTTTCCCATCACAGCCGTCGAAAGGGACCGCTCTGGGCACGTCCGGCCGCGCGTTTCCCATCACAGCCGTTGAAACGCTCGCTAGCGCAGTTCGAAAGACCAAGATCCACTTCGTCCCGCGTGAGTCCAGTGGGCAGTTACTCGGACAGTTGGCGCTTGACTTCAGCCGCGACAAGGCCGCCGTCAGCCTTGCCCTTGATCTGCGGCGTTACCTGCGCCATGACCTTGCCCATGCCCTTCATGCCGAGCCCGGTTGCTCCGGTGGAGGCGATGGCGTCGGCGACGATGGTCGCGATCTCTGATTGCGTCAACTGCCGCGGCAGGTAGTCACCCAGCACCTCAGACTCCGCACGCTCTTTCTCGGCGAGTTCGGCGCGACCTGCACTGGCGAACGCCGCCTCCGCCTCACGGCGTTTCTTGGCCTCCCTGATGACGACGTCAAGCACCTGCTGATCGGAGAGCTCGACTGCCTCAGAACCGGCCACCTCGGCTTCGGTGATCGCTGTTAGGACCATCCGGATCGTGCCGGACCTGATCTTGTCGCGGTCCCTGATCGCGGCGGTCAGATCTGAGCGGAGCCGCTCCTTCAGCGTGCTTGGTGCATCGGACATGCGACCAGTGTGGCAGCAGGTTCGCTTGTAGCCTTCTGATTATGTCTCGGACCCGTGCGACCACCTCCATCGTCAGGAGCCTGCTCGGCGTTGGGGCCGTCGGCGCCGGTTGCCTGGCGTACGCCAGGCTCTACGAAGTCAACGCGTTCCGACTCCGTCGTGTCGAGGTCCCGGTCCTGCCTCCAGGTGCGCGGCCCATTCGGGTACTGCATATTTCCGATGTCCACATGACGCCGCGCGCGACCGCCCGGCAGCGCTGGCTGTCCACCCTGGGCGCGCTGGAGCCCGACCTGGTGATCAACACCGGCGACAACCTCGCGCACGAGGGGGCAGCGCCATTCGTGCTCGGCAGCTTCGGTCGCTTGCTTGATCGTCCTGGGGTGTACGTCTGGGGGTCGAACGACTACTACGGCCCGACCTTCAAGAATCCGATGCGTTACTTCGAAGGTCCGAGCAGCCGCGACCATCGTTCGCCGCGGACTTTGCCTTGGCAGGACCTTGGGCGAGGGTTCAAAGAGGCAGGGTGGATCGACCTCACTCATACCCGCGCGTCGCTGGAGATCAAAGGGCTACGGCTCGGCTTCCGCGGGACTGACGATCCTCATTTGAACCAAGATCATTACGCGGAGGTCGCTGGCCCCATCGACCGCGAGGAGATCGATGTCGCGATAGGCGTCACCCACGCACCGTACCGTCGGGTGATCGACGCGATGGCGTACGACGGGCACGATTTGATCATGACAGGGCATACTCACGGCGGACAGGTATGCGTTCCGTTCTATGGAGCGCTGGTCACGAACTGTGATCTTGACACCCGCCGGGCGAAGGGCCTTTCCAAGCACAGTGCTGGGGGTCGGACTGCGTTGCTGCACGTCTCGGCGGGCGTCGGGACATCTCCGTATGCGCCCATCCGCTTTGCCTGCCCTCCCGAGGCAACCCTGCTCACACTGACGAGCATCACCGGGGAGACTTCTGCCGCATAGTCGCGGCACGATCTTCCCCACTGCGCGTCTGTTAGTATCCACAGGTTTGGGCGAAGCGCCGAATTATGCACAGATTCGCAGCAGACCGAACGATTCCCGGGCCAGCTGAGCATGGTCACACCGTGCATCGACGACATGAAGTGTCAGATCGCCTACTTCAGCTCGCAGCGCTGCAGGCTCATGTGGTGACGCGCGATCAAGCCATCGGCCACGGCATGAGCCGGCACAGCATCAGCCGCCTGGTGGAATCCGGATCATGGCGCAGGCTCGCGCGCGGACTCTTTTTGACGGTTCCACTGGAGCCGTCGTGGGACTCGCACGCATGGGCCGGCGTCCTGCTCGGTGGTCAATCCGCCCGGCTCGGTCCGGAGTCGTCAGGTTACTTGCATCGACTGCTGCCCGAGGCGTCGAACCCCCTCGATGTGTTGGTGCCACATCAGCGGCGGATCGAGGTTCCCGGTCCATGGCTCTTCATCCGGGAAAGGGCAGGAGTACGCCCGGCGGGCTCAGTCAAGTATCCTCCGCGACTCACCGTTGAAAGCACGGTGCTCGATCTGACGGATGTCCGCGACGCCGGCGAGGTGGTGGGGTTGGTCACCACAGCGGTGCAGCGTCGCCTGATGACGGTCAAGCGGCTTCGCCAAGACCTGGACGCTCGAGCGCGGCACCGGCACCGGGCGCTGCTTCGCGACCTGCTCGCCGACGTTGGTGCGGGAGCCGAATCGCCGATCGAGCTGCGGTATCTGCGCGACGTGGAACGTCCGCACGGCCTGCCCAAGGGCGTGCGACAACAGTCGAGCTCAGGTCTCCCTTACCTGACCGATGCCAACTACAAGGAGTTCGGATTGATCGTCGAGCTCGACGGTCGCGCCGGTCATGAGGGTCTTGGCCGGTTCCGCGATATGGATCGGGACAATCGCCACACCCTGGTGGACGCAACCACCCTTCGATACGGACACTACGACCTCGCTTCTCGGCCCTGCGCCGTTGCGTTCCAGGTCTACTGCGCATTAGCGGTTCGCGGCTATCTCGAGGTCTTCCTCCACTGCCGACGCTGCCTTGTTGTTCCAGACCATGACCTGCTCCTCGCATGACCCCGGGCGCTCCCGAGCGTGGCGGATTGTGCCGCGTACTCCCGGCACAATTCTGCCCGCTGCCCCGGGGGAACGGCACAAGGAGACGTGTAGCGATGGGCTAAACTCTCCCAGG
>CAVRQV010000003.1:0-29521 GCA_963723475.1 uncultured Actinomycetota bacterium | reverse complement strand
GCCCGGGGTGGCGGCCTGCCCGCACCGGTGATGAGCGCGCCTACACCAGGGACAGTAGCGCCTCGGCCGTCGCCTGCGGGGTGTTGACCGGCGCCAGGTGGGTGTTCCCCAGCTCTCGGTAGTGCCAGCCCGGAGCTGACCGGACGCGGTTCGCGTTGCGCACGGTGGGGTCTGCCGCCGCGTCTTCTTTGCCTTCGGTACAGAAGACGAAGGCGCGGGGGATCGCCGCGGCCGCCGGGTTCCCAAGCCGGATCGGCTGGGTGTAGGTCGCGAGGGACTGGGGCACGAGCTTCGCGAACAGCCATGTCTGGTCGGCCGGGTCCGGCGTCAGTGACCGGATCCACTCCACGTATGGATCGATGACAAGGAAGCCGGGCATGCCTGCGCCCTCCGCCGCGTCGCGGTCGGCGGCGCGGGCCTCTTCGGAATAGAGCTCGGCGTCGTAGCTGTTCTCGCCGTCGGCGGGCACGTTGGCGTCGAGGTACACCAACTGGGCCAGGCGCTCCGGCACTCGCTCCGCGACCCCGGTGATGATCATCCCGCCGTAGCTCCAGCCGACGAGGGTCACGTCGGTCAGCTCCTCGAACTCGAGGACGTTGGCGACGTCGGTGATGTGGGTGTCGAGGTCGATCGCCGGGTCGGCGAGGTGGACGCGATCGCCGAGGCCGGTCGCGGTCGTGGCATGGACGTCGTGGCCAGCCGCCCGCAGCAGCGGGATGATCTTCTTCCAGATCCAGCCGCCGGCCCAGGCGCCGTGCACCAGGACGAAGGTAGCCATGGCACTCTCCCTCCGAATTATCGATTGTCTGCGTGCATCCCGCGGATCAGACGATCACGCCGCCCACATCCAGCCAGACCTGCGAAGTACCAAACTGAGTAACACCCCAGCCACCGAGAGGTCTACCACCATGGACACTCCCAGACGTTCATATTCGGTCGGCCGCCCTATGCACGGCGGAGGGGCATCCCTGATAAGGCAGAGGTCAGTGGTTCAAGTCCACCTAGGCCCACCCCTACGACCAGGTCAAACACGCTTTCGCCACTGACCTGAATGACTAGCTGCGTGACAACGACCGTGGCTTATGCCCGCTGGAGATCAACAAGCGTGGCGAAATGGCTCGAAGAAAGGCCCTCCGCCATTTTCAATCTATAGCCCACTGGGGGGCTTGCCGCAAGCCCCCTGTTGCGGCGGAGAATCAACACCCGCGACCACTACACGTGACCTCATATCGATATCGGAGATGACGACGTGATCCCATTGACCACCACTGCGTTCAACCTTCCCGAGCATCTTGTCGCCAAGGCCGACCCGGCGTTGATTGCTGGCGACGAGCAGCACCTAGCAGGTGTCGCGGAGAGCCTCGAGCAGCAGATCGCCGACCTGACCGAACGCCTCGACGCCCAGCGCACGGCTCCTGGCGGCACGGGCCGAAAGGCGATGGACCGGGACCTGGAGATTCACCGGCTGACCGCTCGCCTGCGCCTGCTGCGTCGCTACGGCCTGGACCTATGCCTCGGCCGCATGGTCTACACAGACAGCCCCGAGCCCGTGTACATCGGACGGCTCGGCCTCACCGACAGCGCGGGTCGTCGGCTCCTGATCGACTGGCGCACTCCCGCCGCGGAGCCGTTCTTCGCAGCGACACACGCCAACCCGATGGGCCTGACAAGTCGCCGCAGGTACCGCTGGACCCACGGTCGAATCAGCGACTACTGGGACGAGGTCTTCGACGCTGAAGGGCTGGAAGGGCACGCCGCGCTTGACGACCAATCCGCCTTCATCGCCAGCCTGGGCAGCAGCCGCTCGCCGCGTATGCGAGACGTACTCAGCACCATCGCGGCCGACCAGGACGCGATCATCCGCGCGAGCTCCCGCGGGGCTCTGGTCGTTGACGGCGGTCCGGGTACGGGGAAGACCGTCGTCGCTCTGCACCGTGCCGCCTATCTGCTTTACGCCGATCCGCGCCTCCGTGAGGGCAGGGGTGGAGTGCTGTTCGTCGGTCCACACCGTCCTTACCTGGCCTACATCGCCGATGTGCTCCCGAACCTCGGAGAGGAGGGCGTGCAGACCTGCACCTTGCGCGATCTCATCACCGAAGGAGCCACGGCAACGGACGAGATCGACCCGGACGTAGCCCGACTGAAGTCGTCCGCGGATATGGTGAAGGCGATCGAGCCGGCTGTGAGGTTGTACGAGGAGCCGCCCACCAGGGGGATGATCGTCGAGACCCACTGGTCCGACATCTGGCTCAGTGCCGCCGATTGGGCCGAGGCATTCGAAGCACCCGACCCCGGTACGCCGCACAACGACGCCCGCGAGCAGGTCCGGGAGGCGCTGCTGTCGATCCTGCTCGACGCGTACGACGACGAGGACGATGAGGTGTCCCCTGAGCTGCTCCACAGGTCGCTGCTGCAGAACGAGGAGTTGCACAGCATGCTCAACAGAGCGTGGACGCTGATCGAAGCGGCGGATCTCGTCGGAGACCTGTGGTCGGTGCCGGCCTACCTGCGCAGATGCGCTCCCTGGCTCACCCCCGATGAGGTCAAGGAGCTGCAGCGCGAGGATGCCCAGGCCTGGACGGTGTCCGACCTGCCGCTCCTGGACGCAGCTCGGCAGCGGCTCGGCGATCCGGAGGCGTCACGACGTCAGCGCCGGCGCGAGGCCGCTGTCGCCGCCGAACGGGCCTACATGGATCAGGTCGTCGACGACCTGATCGAGGCCGACGACGACGGAGAGGGATCGATGCAGTGCTGCGTCGACCACGCATACGGGAGGTCCCTGGTCGACGAAGCCGCCCTGCCGAGCGCCGACCCAGACCGGCTCGCCGGACCGTTCGCACACATCGTCGTGGACGAGGCTCAGGAGCTGACCGACGCAGAGTGGCAGATGCTGCTGCGCCGCTGCCCGTCCCGGAGCTTCACGATCGTCGGCGACCGCGCCCAGGCCAGGCACGGGTTCACCGAGTCATGGCAGGAACGGCTCGAGCGGATCGGGCTCGACAACATCAACGTGGCCTCCACTGAGCATCAACTACCGGACGCCGCAGGAGGTCATGGCGGAAGCCGAGCCAGTCATCCGGGCCGTGTTCCCGAAGGCCAACGTGCCGACCTCGGTTCGCAGCAGCGGGATCCCCGTCGTCCACGGCTCGACAGCCGACCTGGCCTCGATCCTCGACACCTGGCTTGCCACGCACGCCGACGGCATCGCCTGCGTCATTGACGCTCATGGCATTGAGGATGACACGTTCAAGGCGACGTCCCGAGTCCGATCGCTGACCCCCGAACACTCGAAGGGCCTCGAGTTCGACCTCGTGGTCCTCATCGACCCAGACGCGTTTGGAAAAGGCACCGTCGGAACAGGCATCGAAGGAACAGTCGACCGCTATGTCGCGATGACCCGCGCGACCCAGCAACTCGTCATCCTCACGAGCACCTGACGGGTTATGGGCGCCCCGCCGTTGCTATCGATGTAACCCTTGTTGTCCTGGTAACGCTTCTGATCGTCCTTGACGCGTCGGTAGCGTGCATCGAGGAAGGTGTCGGTCCGGCCAGCGCAGACCACGGCCTCGCCCCGCATTCGGGCGAGGTAGCGGTTGCCGGGCGCCGACGGTGGTTGGGACTTTACCTGGGCGAATTGGAACCAAGCCGTGGCCTAGGCAGTGGCGTGGCGCGGTGACGGTCAACTCACAGCAAACCCTGCGGGCCACGGGCGTATCTGAACGCCCGCCCGTTCATGAGTCGGGGAAGTTGTCCGGGTCGACTTCGTCGGTGCGAGCAGCGCCGCCGATCACGGGCTGGAGAGTGATCCTGTAGTTCTGCCAGTAGATCCCTCTGGCGTCCCGTGTGGTGCGGAACCTCAGCGGATCCTCGAAACGCGAGAAGGTGCAGTTTCGGCCGAAGGCGCGGGCCGCGCCGTCCCAGCCGGCGCCGCCGCTGAAGAAGACCGCGTACGACCCGTCGGACACCCCCTTCACGGTGTACGTCCTCCCCTTGCGGACGTATACCGAGATGGCGGGCTTACCTCCTTTGGAGAGGGTCACCACAGCGTCGACCGGGCCACCATTCTCGATGGCGAGCTCAGCCCGTCCGCTCCCGGTTCCCGTCGCGGATGTACTTGCCGTTCGGGAGACGCGAGCCGGCCTTCTGCCCGGCGGGCGGCAACTTCAGGGTGGGTTGATCGCCAGGCAGCTTGGCGTACACAGCAGCGAGTGCATCGTGGAGGGCGGACGTCCCATCCGCACCCCCCAGCCCGGCCCGGACCGCCGACCCGGTGCACAGCGCCCGGTCGCCGACTTGCGAGCTCACATTGCCCAGTTCACCCTGGAACGCCTGCAAGGCGGTGACGAGCTGCGAATTTCCCCCGGCGAGCTCGGCCGGTGGCGTGACCTGACTCAGCTCGGTCACGGCGTGGCCCGCGGCGGTCTCGACCGCGGTAACCCGGCCTTCCAGGCCTTTGTAGCCTTTCGCTTTGGCCAGATCTTTCAGGGCCGACACGAGCGGATCGACAGCCCCGGCCAGCGTGGTGCCGTACTCCTGAACCGAGACCGGCTCCGGCGGCGGAGCCTGCGATCCGGCCGTGCCCGCGCCAGTCCCCAAATCTGCCGAACACGCACCCACCAAGAGCACACTCAACGTCACAGCAATGATTGCGGATGCGCTGCGCCGCCACCCGGTCATCCCGCATCCGATGGTGGTACGTCGTCATCCTTGTCGGTACCGCAGGGATTCAGCGTGGAGTTGAAGCAGTAGCGAGGGTCAGTGCACATGAAGCCCTACCTGGTCGGCCGTTGACTATAGGAGGGGCGTCGCTCTCCCTTGATACACAGTGCTGCGATCCTGGGAACCAGAGTGCAGACCGGAGAGGTCGAGATGGGCACACCGGGAGCGGAGGACCTCGTGGCCGCCGAGTTGGTGGCTGCCCGAAGGGAGGGGCGGAGCCTGACCCGGTTCCCGGGGGTGGTCCCCGCCAGCATGGCCGAGGCCTATCAGATCCAGGAGCTAGCGATGTCGCGATGGCAGGACTCGCTGGTCGGCTGGAAGATTGGCTACATCGCGCCGGGCCTGCGCACCGCTGGGGACCCGGACCGGCTTGTCGGCCCCATCTGGCGTGAGCAATGTCACCTGAGCGAGGAGCACGTCTCCGCAGTCGAGGTCGGTATCTTCGCATCCGGGTTCGCGGCCGTGGAAGCAGAGCTCATCATTCGGCTCGGTCAGGATCTCCCCGCCCATGAAAGGGGCGGCTGGACGGCCGAAGAGGCGGCGGGCTTGGAGCAGCATCTGCTGGTCGGCATCGAGGTGGCCAGCAGCCCGATCCCTGACATCAACGCACTCGGCCCGACAGTGATCGCCGCCGACTTCGGGAACAACAACGGTCTGGTGCTCGGCTCGATCCTTGCGGATCGGCCTGGTGGGGCTCCGGTCCGGCTCGCCTGTTACGTCGACCGGGAACTTATGGGAGAAGGATCTGCCGAGAACCTGCCCGGGGGAATTCATCATGGCCTGGCGACTGCCCTGAATATCCTCGCCAGCCGAGGTCAACCGGTACGAGCGGGCATGGTCTTCGCCACCGGCGCCATCACCGGTATACATCCGATCAGGCCGGGACAGCATTGCCGCGTCGAAGTGCGAGGCGGACCGTCAGTGGAACTCCGGACCGCCGACGCCCGCCCGTTCGTCCGCAGCTAGGCGCTGCCGCCCCGAGGGATGGCGGCGCGAGTCACTACCCTGGCCGCATGCCCCTGACTGCGCGGTACGCCACTACCTGCGGAGTGTGCGGCAGGCCGATCTCCCCCGGCGAGGAGATCACCGACACCGGGGCCGCGGCATCCCGCCGCTGGGCGCACGTCAGCTGCCCACCCGGGCTGTTCGACCTCACCAGCGAAGCCCAACCGCCGATCCCGCAACCCGTCGCCGCTCTCTCGGTGTGGACCGACGGTGCCTGCTCCGGCAACCCTGGACCTGGCGGGTGGGCCTGGGCGACCCAGGACGGCCAGCAGGACTCGGGCGGGGCGCCCCGCACCACGAACCAGCGGATGGAGATCGAGGCGGTGCTCGAGGCTGTACGCGCCCTGGACGGCCCGCTGCTGGTGGTGAGCGACTCCACCTACGTCGTCAACTGCTTCCGCGACCGGTGGTGGCAGGGCTGGCTAGCCCGCGGCTGGCTGACCAGCGCCAAGAAGCCGGTGGCCAACCGGGACCTCTGGGAGCCATTGGTGACCGAAGTCCGGTCCCGGGGGAACATCAACTTCCGCTGGGTCAAGGGCCACTCCGGCGACCCGATGAACGACCTGGTCGACCTGCTCGCCGTCGCGGCTGCGCAGAGCAAGCGTTAAATATGTGCAGGTGACACTCAGATACTGCAGCGACATGTCCGCAGCGGATTGGATCGTCCGAACCGAGATCTCGTGGGTGCAACTCGTCTATTTCGGCCCGCCAGACTTCCCGGCGTACGCCCGGCTGCGCTTCATCCCTGATCCCACCAAGCCCGGCCAAGCCGAAGCGGACGCCATCGTTACCGACGATCACCCCTCTGATATCGAGCAGACACGACGAGCCCTCGAGCATCTGCGACGCTTCACCGCCACACCCGAGGATTGCTACTTCTGCGTCTGGGAGGGCTATGGCGACCTCAACTTCCCGCCCTCGGTGCTGGACGGTCCGATGGTCACAATCCCCCATCGGCGATACTTCCTCCTCCACGGATCACTGACCGACTTCGGCAACTGGGAGGAAACTCTCGGCGGCGTCGGAGACTTCACACCCGCCTTCGCCTGGCCGGCTGACCACCGTTGGTGCTTCGCCCGCGACGTAGACCCCCACTGGGCAGGAATCGGAGCCGAGCAAGCAGCGATCGACGCACTCCTCAATGCCCCTGAGCTGGACGTCGTCGCAGCTCAACCGACCGAGCGTCAACCCACCTATTACTGATCGAACATCTGGCTATCGGCTGGGGAGTGATCGTGGGAGCCCGAACCATGGGAGCACGCTGTTGTCGAAGCGAGTCATGGCGCAGATCCGATTGCCGGTGAGGGTGAGGACGAGGAGGCCGATCCCGTGCCGGGTGCCGCTAGAGCCGCGTAGGTATGCCCCGAACGCCGGCTGTCCGTTGGCTCGCGTCGGGACGAGATCGAACTTCCGGCCCGCGCCGAAGATGCTGGCGCAGAAGCGTGCCGCGAGGTCTCGGCCCTCGTATTCGAAGGGCATCGGCGGCATCGAGATGAAGACGTCGTCCGTCAGAAGGGCCACCAGCGCGTCGAGATCGGCGGACTCGTACGCGTGTACGAACTTCCCCACGATCGCATCTTCGGAGGGTGAATTGGACGCGGGAGGCGGTTCGCTGTCGGCGCCTGCCGCCCGTCGACGATGCAGGCTGGTGCGCGCCCGTTTGAGGGCGCTGTTGACCGATTCGACGGTCGCGTCCAGCATGTCGGCCACCTCGTACGCGTGAAATCCGAGTACGTCGCGCAGGATGAGGACGGCGAGCTGGCGGGGCGGCAGGACCTGAAGAGCGGTCACAAAGGCCAAAGAGATTGATTCGGTCTGCTCGTAGCGGGCCTCCGGGCCGAGTGGTACGTCGATCGCACCCTCGAGGAGGGCGTCTGGAAATGGTTCGAGCCATACGACTTCGCCGAGCCGCGTCGGCTCGGGCGGTTCAACCTTGGGCACGTTCCACCCCTGAGCTGGGCGCCGGCTGGCTGAGCGACGCGCGTTGAGGCACCGGTTGGTAGCGATCCTGTAGAGCCACGTGCGAAGCGAGGCGCGTCCCTCGAACCCTCCGAGGCCTTGCCAGGCAGTTAGCAGCGTGTCTTGGAGAGCGTCCTCGGCATCCTGGAAGGATCCGAGCATCCGGTAGCAGTGCACCTGGAGTTCTCGGCGATACGGCTCGGTCAGCTCTCGGAACGCCTCGCCGTCCCCGGCCCGCGCCCTTGAGATCAGATCGGCCGTCACCACGCTCACCGTACGCGTCACCTTCCTCCCGCAGTTGTCGCACTTCCATCCTGTATAGACACCGGCCGGTGGGCGAACTGGGCGGTTGGCGGACGCCCACTTTCCCGACGTCGCGGTGTCTGCATCATCGACGGCACTGAACGGCCTCAGCTCCTGAGGTGGGAGGGTCTGACCGCTCGGGCACAGAAAGGAAGCAGAAAATGATGTTGAAAGACAAAGTTGCGGTGATCTACGGAGCCGGAGGCGCCATCGGCGGTGCTGTCGCACGCGCCTTCGCGAGCGAGGGGGCCAAGCTGTTTCTCACCGGGCACAAACTGGCACCGGTCGAGGCGGTTGCAAAGAACATCGTTTCCGCCGGCGGGTCCGCCGACGCGGCGGAGGTCGACGTTCTCGACGAGCAGGCTGTGGACAAGCATCTACAGTCCGTGATCGATAAGGCGGGCCGCGTCGATATCTCGTTCAACGCGGTCGGGATCCCGGATACTCCGATTCTGGGTGTGCCATTGGTCGAGCTGGATGTGGAGCAGTTCTCCCTGCCGATCGCGAGCTACACAAGATCGTATTTTCTGACCGCCCGCTTAGCGGCTCGTCACATGGTTCCGAACAAATCGGGGGTGATCATGAGAGTCACCGCAAGCCACTCGCGTACGGGCATCCCGTTGGTGGGAGGCTACGGTCCGGCGCAGGCCGCGATGGAGGCACTCACTCGGGGGCTATCCGCCGAGCTCGCACCTCACGGCATTCGCGTGGTCGGTCTCCGGCCACAGGCGATGCCGGAGTCGGCCACGATCAAGGAAGCCTTCGAGCCTCGCGCCATGGCATCGGGGATGACCTGGCAAAAGTGGCAGGAGATGCTCGCGAGCAGGACCCACCCGCGACGGCTTATGACGCTCGAAGAGATGGCTAACGTTGCGGTCTTCGTGGCTTCCGATAAGGCGAGCGGGATGACGGGAACGATCGTCAATTTGACCATGGGCAGCCTGGACGACTAGCCGCTAAGCGACCGCGGCTTTGCGCGGAACGTTGAGACAGACCTCGAACGTCTGTGACCGTCGCACCCGGCCCCCGCGTTACAGTCCGAGGGTGAGCCGGTGGATGGACGACGCGTGGCGAGGTACCTGACCGAATTGGCGAGGACGGAACACGAGGAGCCGGTTCTGGTCGAGATGGAGGGGCGGGCCGCAGAGCACCGGTTCCCGATCGTCGGGAGGGCGACCGGTCGCTTCCTCGAGCTCGCCGCACGGGCGGTCGGCGCTCGCCGGGTGATGGAGCTCGGGTCGGGATACGAGTATTCGGCGCATTCGGGTCGGTGGCTTGTGGTTGTGTGACAACACGATCTGGAGCGGGCACGTCGCGACCGCAACCGACAAGGAAGGCGAGGCCCGCGTTACCGCATGCATCCGCGAGCACAACCGGCTGGTGGCCGAGGACACCCGCTACGTCGGCAGCATCGTGCCGATCCGGGACGGCGTAATGACGGCCTTGCGGATCGAGTAAGCGCGGCTCGATCCAGATTGTTCGACTCGTCACCTGTTCCGAGGTGGGAAGCTCGATCGAGGCAGGTGAACCGCCATGATTTGCCAGGATCAGACCGCGACAGTCGCCGTCACCGCGGGTTGTACTCGCGGTGGTCGTCGCCGTCGGCCTGGCCGCATGCGGACCGGCGGCCGATCGCGACCGCGCCTCGATAGCGTTCGGCGATTGCCCTGCCGCTTTCGATTCGCAGCTTGCCCAGTTCGCGCCCGATCTTGCACCCAAGGTCGACCTGGGTCGCGGACAGCTCGCGGTTCCGCTCGACTATGCCCATCCCGAGGCCGAACAGATCACGTTGCAGATCATTCGGGCGCGGCACAAAGAGCAGTCGAATCCGATCGGCTCGCTGATCTTCCACCCCGGTGGCCCAGGTGAGCCTGGTCTGGAGTACACGCCGTTCCTTCTGTCGTGGGTCCCGGAGTCGGTGCTGAAGCGGTTCGACCTGGTCAGCCTGGATCCACGTGGCACCGGCGGCTCGGCACCGATCAACTGTCCAGCCGTGCCTGATGGCCCCGATACCACGACACCGAACGCGCTAACCGAAGCCTGGTTCGCGCGGGCGGTTGTCGTCGAGCGCCAGAGGAGCCAGGCATGCATCCAAGCCCTGTCCTCGCGCGCGCCGCACTTCAACAGCCAGACGGCAGCTCGCGACATCGACCGCCTACGTGCGGCCGTCGGCGACGAAGCATTGACGTTTCTTCGGCCTGTCGTACGGGGCGAAGCTCGGGGCCGAGTATGCGCGTCAGTTCCCGAATTCGGTGCGCGCCGCAGTCCTCGACGGACCGTCCGAGCCCAGTGCCACGCTGTTCGACAGCATTGTGCAGCAGACGAAAGGCTTCGAGGAGACCTTCGGCGTGTATGCGAAGGGCTGCGAGACAAGGCCGGCATGCCAGCTCGGCGATCCACATGCCTTCCTCGCGCGGCTAGTCGCCCGGGCAGACACAGCGCCCATCCCGAGCACACGCGCGAAAGACGATCGGCCAGCAGATGGCAATGATGTGCTCCAGGCAGTGCGAGCCGCAATGATCGCCGAGGAGCGCTGGGCCGATCTCGACGAAATCCTGCACGAGACAGCGGTCGGAAACTCGGCCGGAATCTTCGCCATGATCGAGAGCGTGTTCGGACCGCCGGTCGCTGACTCGGCCCCAGCCGACCATGACGACGCCAACTACGTGATCAACTGCAATGACTCAGACCTCGGGCCAACCGACGAGCAAATCCGCACCTAAGCGCAGGCCATAGCGCAGGACTTCCCGCTCTTCGGCGCCCACACCGCGTTCAACCTGTTCGCCTGCAAGACCTGGCAGCCGCAGCGGTCGGTCCTCGAGCCTCCATTCACTCCGACGCCAAACAGGTTGCTGGTCGTCGGGACCGTCCACGACGCAGCCACCCCGTACGCCGGCGCTGTCGCCCTCACCAAAATCCTGGGCAATTCCACCCTGCTGACTTGGGACGGCAATAACCACACCGCTATGGGCTATTCGCCGTGTATCGCTGACACCGCCGCGCGCTACCTCATAGATCTCAGCTTGCCGCCCGACGGAACGCACTGTCCGCCCTAACATCAGCCAAAGATAGGTGCGCAGACGAGGCCGAGACTGAAATCCCAAAGCGGTTGCATCTGTCGGGCCAGCATTCCCCGTCCGCGCGATGCGCGCTGCGTACGCTGCTGGAATGGCGGTCACCGGAAGTCGCAAGGCCCGAGCCGCCCGCCGGCGGAAACGCCGCATGGCTAGTGTCGAGCACGACCTCACCGACGAGCAGTGGGCGGCGCTCCGAGCTGCTTGGGGTGGGTGCGCGTACTGCGGCGTGACGGATAAGCCGCTGCAGCGCGACTGCATACTCGCAATCTCCCGTGGCGGGCGATACACACTCGACAACGTCGTGCCGGCCTGCCCCGCCTGCAACACCAGCAAGTGCAACGATGAAGTCACCGGCTGGCTCAGGCGAAAGCGGCTCGACGAGCGGGCCTTCCTGTTGCGTCACATCGAAGTCCGGATTGCAATCGGGGTGCACCTACCTGCGGAGCCGGACGCGGAGCATGCCGCGCCGGAGACGACCCAAGAAGCCCTCACTGATCGCACACGAGACCCGTCCATGCGCCGCGGAGAAGGCCCATTCCACCACCAGCTATCCGGTGAATAAGATGTGTGCGTGGCTGGGGCTATCCGCCTACGGCTCTTACGACCACCGCAACTCCGTCGAGGCCGACCGGGCGCAGTGCCACGCCAAGATCATCATCCCTGTGCGGGCGGCATATCGAGCAGGCCGCGGCACCAACGGTTTGCGCCCCGCAGACGGAGCGCCGCAGCCGTCTACACACAACGAGCCCGTCCCTGCCCGCCAGCCCGCGTACGGTTTCGCCGTTCACGCCCCATCAGCACGCCAGGAGCTCTCCAATGAGAGACGTTGAACGACACACTTCTCAACACAGCGACAAATCCCAGGGCCTGGGCTCGAGGAGCGACCTGTGGCTCTGGAGCCGGATCTACGTCGAGACGGCAGGATATCGCCTCGCCACCCTCGCCCTCCTGATGATCGAGTTTCTCGCGACCCCCCTCTTCCTTCTCTCGCCGATTCCCCTGGCGATCGCCGTCGACTCGGTGTTGGGCGACAAGCCGCTTCCGGGTCTCGCGGATGCGATCCTCCCAGACTCGATCACGCCCACCGAGCTGCTCTTGTTTGCCGCAATCCTCCAGATCGGGGTCGTGCTCCTGACTGACCTGCAAACCCTGGGCCAGAACGTTCTGGCCACCTGGATCCAGGAGAAACTGACACTGCGTATGCGCAGCAAACTCCTCACGCACGTTCAGCGGCTGTCGTTCGCCTTCCACGACCGCCGGGGCACTGCTGACTCCCTGTACCGGATTCAGTACGACTCGACCGCGCTGGGCAATATGGTCGTCATCAACCTCCTGCCCGTCGTTGCCGCGCTGTTCACGCTCGTGTCAGTTTTCGTGGTCATCGTCGGGATCAATGCAGAGCTCGCGCTGATCGCACTGGCCACAACTCCATTCCTCGCCGTCTTGTCCAGACGGTCAAAGAAGCAGATGCGGCGCCACTACAGGGAGTCCAAACGGCTGGAGAGCTCTGCGATGGGCGTCGTCCACGAAGTGCTCGGGAACGCCCGTGTTGTCAAGGCCTTCGGCCGCGAGGCCAGCGAGCACGGCCGATTCCTGCGGTGGGGGGACGCAAGTGCGAAGAAGCGGGTGGGCATCGCCGCTCGGGAGGGCAGGCTTGACCTAGCCATCAACCTCATCACGGCGGCCGGTACTGGGCTGGTCCTCTTCGTGGGTGGGCAGAGCGTGCTGTCCGGGGCCATGACGCTCGGCGCCCTCATCATCGTCATCAACTACCTAGCTCGGCTTTATACCCCCCTGAAGACGCTGACCAGGCGGGTGACCGGCATGCAGAACGCCTACGAGAGCCTGCAGCGGGCGTTCGAGCTGATCGACCAAGAACCCGATGTCGCTGAGCGAGTTGACGCGCTTCCTGTCCAGCGGGCCAGGGGTGAAATCGAGTTCGAGAAGGTCTCGTTCGCCTATGAGGGCGAACCTCCCGTACTCAACGATGTCTCGATCCGTATCCCGCCCGGCACACGGCTCGGGATCGTCGGACGGACCGGCGCAGGAAAGACGACCCTGGTGAGCCTTCTCATGCGGTTCTACGACGTCTCGTCCGGAGTGATCCGGCTGGACGGCAAGGATGTCCGCGATCTTCGCATCGCGGACCTCCGCAACCAGTTCGCCATCGTCCTCCAGGAGCCAGTCCTCTTCTCCACCTCGATCGCAGACAACATCCGGTACGGCAAGCCGGACGCGACTCAGGACGAGGTCCAACAGGCCGCTGAGGCTGCCGGCATAGCAGAGTTCATCGACCATCTGCCCGAGGGTTACGACACCATGGTCGGTGAGCGTGGCCAGCGGTTGTCCGGCGGAGAGCGCCAGCGCATTGCACTCGCCAGAGCGTTCCTCAAGGACGCCCCCATCCTCGTTCTCGATGAACCAACCAGCGCGGTGGATATGGGGACCGAGGCTTCGATCATGCAAGCGATGGAGAGCCTCGCGTACGGGCGAACCACTTTCATGATCGCTCACCGGCTAAGCACGCTGGAAAACTGCGACCTGATCATCCGTGTGGAGGACGGGACGTGCCAGAAGGTCGAGCTGAATCGCTCGGAATGGCGGCCGACCCTGGGTGGCAATGGATCGCAGCCGCGGCGTGGTTTATATGCGACGTCCTCGCCCGGCGATACCTCACCAACAATTCCGCGGCGGAGCAGAAACGAACACGAAGCGCTGGTGGGAGTCGGTGGCGATGGGTCGGGGGAGGTAGTTACGCCTGAACGGATGGGCGTTTCAGCGACGCTGGCAGTACGGGCTAACCATCCCGCTGTTCTCGCCTGGAGCCTGCTCCGCGGCCAAAAACGACTGCCAGATGCCGTCGAAGTGCTGACAGACCGGTAAAGCGGGCAAGACCAACGCCTACCGACTCCGCGGGCTGGGACCCGCAGGGAGAGGCGTAATCGTGAAATGCGCCTCAGCCCAGGCTCTGGAGTTCGAGCGTTTGATCTATCAGGAAGTGCTGCCATCCCTTCCACTCCCTTATCTGCACTGCTACGGCTTTGTCGAAGCAGGATCGACGGCTTGGCTGTTTCTCGAAGATGCGGAGCAGGACGCGATGACTCCAGCGGCCGATCGGCAACAAACGGCGATCGCCGAGTGGCTGGGTGACCTACACATTTCGGCTGCAGGCATGTCGGCGGGTCCTCGCTTGCCCGATAGGGGCCCCAATCACTACCTGGCGCACCTTCAAGATTCCCAGACCTTGATTGGCTCCAATCTGGGCCATCCCGCATTCAACAGCGAGGACCGCGGGCTGGCAGAACAGATCCTGCTGGACCTTGCGGCGATCGAGGCGCGGTGGGCGTCCGTCGAAGAGATCTGCCGGAATAGCCCGAGCACATTAGTTCACGGAGACCTGGCGCCGAAGAACCTTCGGTTCCGCGCAGAGGACGGAAAAGTGTTGGTCCTGCCGTTCGACTGGGAGATTGCTGGCTGGGGAGTCCCAGCCGTCGACCTCGTAGTGCTGCGTGGTTCGGGCCAGTGGGGTCAGGTCGGCTTCGGTCTGGCGGGTCCCGATGATTCAGCCTTGCAGGCGTACGTGTCCGCGGTCAAAGCGACCTGGCCGCAAATGGATGTCGACAGGATCCAGCGCTTGGCCAGCATCGGCTACGTGTTCCGGTTGCTCGCCTCTGTCTATTGGGCCGCACAGGGCCTCAAATATGAATGGATCAAACATTCGTGGCAGAAGCTGACACATTATGAGCCCGATCTTCGGACCGTTGCCACGCGTGGTTGGGACTAGCTGGGGTGATCTTGCCGGACCCAGTGTGCTCCCCTGTTGTCCGGTCATAAGAGTTCTATCTTCTCCGCCAGACGCACGGCTTCGTGTGCCCAATCCTGGGCCTCTTTGGGACGGGGAGTCCAAGTAGCTGACCAGCCGAGCCACTGAAGCGCGAGATGCAGCTCGCAGAAGTCCAGTCCGTGCACGAGTTCATTGGGCTTAAGGTCCCCAGGCCCGCCGGTCGGCAATGCAGAACTATAGGCAGACGTCAACGCTTGCTTTTGTTCTGGTGTCCACCGCCCTATTGTCAGGGCCGCCAGGTCGAGCAGAGACGGTCCCAGTGCCGCCATTTCCCAGTCAATCGGGCATATCTCCTGGCCAGCAGCCGTGGCTCGAACCAGCACATTGGATCCGACAAACTCTCCGTGGATGAACGTCTGCGGCAGCGCTGACAGCTTTTCCACAACATTCCCGTAGTGCTTTGCGATATGTTCAAAGGCCGTTCGCAGGCCCGCTTGCTCGATTCCATTTCCGTCGGCGTATGCCAGCGCGCGCTGCGGCCACAGCTGATAGAAGTCTGAGTCATATATCAACAGATGTGCTCTGAGCGCCAATTCCGGCAAATTTGCCAATTGGGCGGTTCGAACGTGCATTTCGGCGACCCAGCGTGCCGCCTGGTGCCATAGCTGCTCTTCGTGGTGTGTCAACCTCCAGGCGGGGACGTATTCGATGAACAGCCAGTATCGCTCCGCTGCCTCGTTCACATCGGCCCCGTAAAAGGTCGGAACGCTGAAGTGATGAGGATTCAGTATAGTTCGATATGTTTCTATCTCTCGCAGGGGATCGTAAAGAAAACGAGGCTTCACATGGCGCGCCTGGCCCTCAAGTGCTTGCCAAGTTAGGTCCTTGAACATAATGGCCAAGGTCTGTCCATCTTGCAGCTGTATCTCAAGCTCCTCCATGGCAAAGCTGGTCCGAAACGCGGCCATCTTTCGTTTGAGACCCGCAATGCGAAAGGAAGAATCTGAGGTGATAAGAATTCGCTCTATTGAGGCCCACAATTCACTTGTACGAGGCCTCGTGGACCCACTCTGCACATCACCACCTGTCATTCGAAGTCGCGGCTGCGGGCGACTCACTGATCGGTTGGCGCGTACTCCTCGACGGAGTTGACTCCAGCGGACACCAGCGTCCTCGATATTGTGCCCAATGGGCCACCTGAGATGGCTAACCTTGCAGCTGCGACATCCTCCGGACGCGATCGGAACCACTCCACCATTCTGCGCAGCCCTTCTTCCATGGAGATTTGAGGCCGCCACCCGAGGCGTTCCTCAGCGCGGGTCAGAACCGGACGCCGCCGCGTGGGATCATCTGCGGGCAACGCGTAATACTCCAGGACGGAATTTGATCCTGTTATTTTCAGAACAAGCCGACGCAAGATCCAATACTGATAACTCGAAGTGCGTGCCCAGGTTGATTGGCCCGGTCTCAGTGGAGTCGATCATAGAAACGATTCCTCGAATGAGGTCGTCGACGTAACAATAGCTCCTTGTCTGATTACCGTCCCCATAGATCGTAAGTGGGTCACCATTGAGTGCTTGCGCTATGAAGGTGCTGATAACCCGTCCGTCATGAGGTCGCATGCGCGGTCCGTAGGTATTAAATATTCGCACGATTCCGACATTCGTGCCTAAGGCCCGAGCGTACGCCATAGTCACTGCCTCGGCGTATCGCTTTGCTTCGTCGTAAACACTGCGTGGGCCAATCGAATTAACGTTGCCCCAATAATGCTCCGGCTGAGGATGGAGGGTGGGATCACCGTAGACCTCGCTGGTAGACGCCAAGAGAAATCGCGCCTCAGCGCCTTGCGCCAGACGCAGCGCGTTCTCGGTGCCGCGACTGCCGGCCGCAAGCGTCTCCAGCGGATGACGGAGATAATCCGGCGGGGACGCAGGGCTTGCCAGATGGGCGACCCCGTCGATCGGACCCGCGACGAAGATCTCCCTCGTGACGTCGGCTTCCACGAAGTCAAAGTTGGGCAGATGCATCAGCTTTTCGATGTTGGCCAGCGACCCCGTGGAGAGGTTGTCGATGCAGAACACCGAATCGCCCCTGGTGAGAAGCGCTTCACACAGGTGAGATCCCAGGAAGCCGGCGCCGCCGGTGACCACTATGCGCACGATGCAGTACCGTCCGGAAAGGGGGATAGTCGTCAAGCTTGGAGACGTTGCGCTGCTCTATGCAGTTCACGTTTGGGCTGAGATGGTATGGGTTTCCGCGGTCTTGGGAGAGTCGTTTCACACATCGGGAGAGTTACTTCGCCGGGGTAGTCGCCGCGATTGCCGCGCGAGCTCTCCGGCGAAGAAACCACGCTTCGGCTGCGCCGAGGCCGATCAGAACGAGGGGGACTACGGCCAGTCGCAGGTCCAGGACGGTCACGGCACAGGCTGCGATCATTGCGAGGAGAAACATGACCCGCGGCACGACCCGACCGCGCCACATCGGCTGCCAATGCCACACCACAGCTGTGGTGATCCGATAGGACATCAAGGGCCCGACGCTGAGCGACAGGTCCCAGGAATCGCGAGGACTGCTCAGCCGGACCGCACCCCAGCCCCGGGCCAGTTCGCGCTCCAGATCCAGCAGCCACGTCGCCCGGTCGCCGGTCCAAGGACGGGTGCTCCTCGGTAAGGGCGGCAGAGGTCGAGTCGTCAAGCGTCCCCAAGCGCGTACGAAGGGCTGTATTGCGTGCATCGCCCCGGCGAGCAACCGCAGTCGGTAGGGATGAGGTTCCTGATGGTGCGGCCGGATCGCGGCAGCCGCGAGGCCGGCATAGCTAGCGACGGCGGCCACGGCGAGCGCCGGAATCAGCAGTGCCCAGGCCGACACAAAACCGAGAATCAGGCCGAGGATCGCGACAGGTAGGAGAAGCGGCATCAGCGCCGCGCCGAACTGCATCGCAGCCTGGGCGCGCCACCGCGAAACTCGTTGAAAGGGTGCCATGCCGAGGTAGCCGTGATAGAGCACGGGTCGGAGCAGCGGCCAACGCAGCCGTGGCGACGAATAGAGAAAACCCGCCCACTGCGCCTGGCCAAGTCGATTGAACCGTTCCCGATGCCGACCCGACACCATCCGTTCCGAGCGGCCGTATCCCCGTTGTTGTCGCAGGTATCGACCCAGGCTGTCACGACGGTGGTGCCACACCTGCGCAGCGTGGGCGAAGCCGATCTCGTGGCCCGCGTCCAGAAGCCTCCAGCAGATGTCGACGTCGTCGCCTGCGCTGGTATAGGCGACGTCGAAGCCACCCAGGTCGCGCAGGGTAGTTCGGCGGAAAGCCATGTTGGCGCCCACGACGTGTTCGGCGCGATCATCGGTGATCAGCACTTGCATCGGCCCTCCGGGCGAGTGTGCGACGACGCGCTCGGCGAACCCCGCGCTCGGGAACGGCAGGTTGGGTCCCCCCGTCGCATCGACGCCACCCTCGAAGGACAACGCCAGGTGGTAAGGCCAGTCGGGATCGCAGGCTGCGTCGGCATCGAGATAGGCGATGAGATCACCTCGCGCCGCTTCGAGGCCGGCGTTGCGGGCGGCACTCAGTCCCTTGTGCTCAAGCGCAAGTATCCGGAACGGGTAACGGGAGGCAATTTCCAAGGTCCGATCGGTGGACCCGTCATCGCAGATCACCACATCCAGGTTCGGATAATCCAGATGCAGGAGCGATTCGAGACAATCGCCCAGGTACCGCTCCTCGTTGTAAGCGCAGACCACGACGGAGAGGATGGGCCAGTCGCTGCGTAAGTGCCCGGACATCTCGGCGTGCCCACTGTTCCACGACATCCAGGGCGGGCTTGGGCTGGCGGTGCTTGGTCGTCAAGCCGAAGCGCCAGTCGTCTACTGGCTGGCCTGCCACAGCCCATTCGTCGGTCCATGAGAAGACAAAGGCGCCGGCCGCTCCGCTGACGTCCACCTCAGCGAGTTGCGCACTGAAGGAATTCGGCTTGCCGTTCGACTCCATGGACCGCCTCGGCGAGACCCAGCTCGGAGATGACGACTGGGTGGTCGTCGGCGAGGACCTGCAGGTGTGCGATATAACGGGCTAGCTCGCCAGGGCGTTCGAGGAAGACATTGAATGCCAGGAAGTCGGTTCCCTCCACGTCGAGGTATTCGGTGGTGGGAAAGCTGACGTAGGTAGCCAGCAAGCTTCGGTCGCCGTCGTGAAGGCGCCGAACGAGCTCGCTGAGCTGGTCCTGGACAGCCGAAATGCCATGTAGTCGGACGACGTCGGTCGGGATCTCATTGCCTACCGAGATACCAAGGATGGCTCCTCGGTGGTCGCGGCAGGCTTCGAGCGCCTCATCGACGGCTCGGCGCCCGGCGTCGCGAATGGCCCGCCGGCTGCGCCTACCAGGCTCCACGAGACGCCAGTCACGGTATTCCAGGCCGACGAGCAATCGGAGGCCGGCTGCTTCAGCGGCTTCCAGGACATCAAGTGGCGGGACGTGATAGGTCCGTACCGCATTCAAGCCGCGCTCGCGGATCGCGGCGAAATCGCGGCGGACGTCTGACGCTGTGAGGAATGGCTGGCCATCCGCGCGGGGCATGAAGGTCCCGTACGTCACACCGCGAATGCCGAACTGCTTGCCGGCCACGGTGAAGGTTTTGCCCGAGATGCGGACTAAGTCCGAGGCGGGTCCCGTAGCCGGGCCTCCCTGCGTCGCTGACTTCATTCGTGACCCGGTCCTCATCGCGGGCTAATTCTGCCGCAATCCTACCGGTTGATTGACAAAGGGCCCGGCCTCTCAAATCCGACGCTGGTTTGCGCGACACGCCGTCACGAGGCAATCGGCGGCGAACCAGCGTCAGTTTTTGAGGGATCGTTCCAGGCTTTCGATCGCGGCGCCAACGGTGATGGTGCCCGCTGTGAGGATGTCGGCTCGGAGGCCGCCGCGGTGAGTTCGTCGAGCACTTCAGCCTCGATCAGCGTCAGGTCTTAGCCGACGCCGCGCGCGCCCGCTGCGAGGGGTGAAGGTGCCGAGCGGTTGGAGATCGGCGGCTGCTCGCCCCAGCAGTGCAAAACTCTGTGGGCTCAGAGCGGCGCCAGGCGGCGAGCCGAACATGCTAGGACAAGGCCGGAAGGATTACGTCGGTAAGCAGGAAGGAGACGTCGGAGCTGGCGAGTACGTAGTCTTTCGTGGGTACTGAACCGACCGCTACCACGAGGTGCAGGTCCGGCACGATGGCGATCAGCTGGCCCTCGCTTCCACGCGCGATCAACGTGTCGTGGGGGGTCGGGTTGTCAGTCACCGGGATGACGGCCATCCGCCACCACATCAGGGCGTACTCGGGACTGAGCGGGCCGACGGTGGTCGACTGCTCGACCCAGCCGGGCGGCAATATCTGCTTGCCCTGCCAGACGCCGTCGCCAAGGTATAGCTCCCCGATCTTGATCATGTCCGCGGGGCGGAGCCGCAATAGGCAGCAGGCGCTGTGCAGCCCGGCGGCGTCCGTGCCCCACCCGAACGCAGACATTGTGTCGTAGGACAGCGGTGGGGGAAGCACCACCGGCTTTTCGTACGCCGGGCGGGTGTCAATCTCCAACGGGTCGAAGAGTTTCGCCCGGGCGTAGGCGAGCACGGTGGGGAACTGCTCAGCATTGGCGCGCCCAAGCGCCGCTTGTAGCACGGCGGACACGAGGTGGGAGCTTCGACTGGAGTACTGGAAGACCTCCCCGGGCTTTACGGATAGCCCCTCGGTCAGGATGAGGGGCACCGGGTCGTGACCATACTCAAAAACCTTCCAGATGACCTCGCGCCGCGGCTCGTCAGGCGGGAAGCCAGCCGTCATGTCCATCAGCTGGCGCAAGCTGATCTGCTTCTCCTCCTCTGTCATGAACCGCCGGTACTTCGGCAGCAGCTCGTCGAGGCTCTGGTCAAGGCTCCCGATGATCTGCTCGTCTAGCGCGATACCAATTAAGGCGGAGGTGACGCTCTTGGTCACCGACCAGACGTGCAGGGCCTCGTCGGGCTTCCGGCCGTTGCGGTAGTGCGCGATCCTGGTTGCCCCGTCGACGCTCACCAGGACAGCTTCAATGGTCTGCCAGCCGACCGAGCCCGACATGATCTTGGTCTCGATGGCCGCTTCAAGTGCTTGATAGTCGGCGGGAGCCCGGCTGCTGATGACCGGAGCAGGTGAGTCGTCCGCCGGCGTCGAGCAGGATACGACCAGAATCGCGGCGAGGCAGAGCGCGGCTAGCCGCTGCCACACCGTGCGCATGCCCCACCCTAATTCTCCGGCCGCGGCCCCGCCATGACCGCCCCTGCGGGGTGCGCCAGGAAGCGCCAGGCGTCGCCGCGGGCCTACTACGCACACTGCGGCAGATTCGGATGGCTATCTCGGAGGGTTGACCTCATCTGGTTCGAGGCATTCGATGGCGGCGCCTACGGTGATGGTGCCCGCTGTGAGGATGTCGGCTCGGAGGCCGCCGCGGTGGATCAGTTTGCGCAGCACGCCTTTATGGGTGAGTCGCTCCAAGTGGGCGCAGGGCTCACAGAGCCGGCGCCCGACGCATTCGACGTCGCCGACCCTGAAGCGCTGTCCGACAAGGGTGTTCAGGTCGATGCCGCGGGTGACGATGTTGCGTCGAGCCTCCGCATACTCGAGTCGGTTGCCGTCGGCCAGGGTGAGTTCGTCGAGCACTTCAGCTTCGATCAGCGTCAGGTCGTAGCCGACGCCGTGCCCGCTGCGGGGGGTGAAGGTGCCGGCACGGTTGGCGTATCGGTCGCCGTCCAGGCCCCGGCCCGGGATCGCTCGCGCAGTCGTTATTTGCTGCATGGGCGCCTCGGCGCGGTCGGCGATCGCTATGGCCTCGACCCGGCCTCGCTGCCGCGGTTTCGTCGAATCGGCTCTCCACGCAGGGTCGAAGGGGGCGACGACGTACCCCTCCTCTATTGGAAGATCGGCGGCCGCCCGCCCCAGCAGCGCAGAACTCTGTGGGCTCAGAACGGCACCGGACGGCGAACCGAACATCAGCACAGCCGTCTGTTCATCGGACTCGGGGGTCCCGACGAGGACGGCTATCCAGTACCCGGGCCACTGAAACCTGGACGCATTGGCGATCGGGATCAGGCCGACGCCTCGCCCCGCAAGCCAGGTCCGCCATTGCGCGACTGCGGCACGCAGGTTCTCCTCGTGCTGTGGCACCTCGCCAAGTGGAATCTCCAAGACCGAGGACAAGCACGCCCGGAATGAACCAACGATCCGTGGTCCCGCCGTGTCTGGAGAAAGTCCTACGTCGAGCATGCCCCACTCTGACACGCCGATCCACAGGTGGTTACAGTCCGGGGGTGAGCCGATGGATGGACGACGCGGTGGAGAGCTACCTGACCGAATTGGCGAGGACCGAACACGAGGACCCGGTTCTGGTCGAGATGGAGGCGCGGGCCGCAGAGCACAGGTTCCCGATCGTCGGAAGGGCGACCGGCCGCTTCCTCGAGCTCGCGGCGCGGGCCGTCGGGGCTCGCCGGGTGATGGAGCTCGGGTCGGGATACGGGTATTCGGCGTACTGGTTCGCACGGGCGGTCGGTCCGGACGGCGAGGTCGTCTGCACCGACGGCGATCCGAAGAACGCCAGGCTAGCCGAGGACTACCTCAGCACGGCAGGCATGTGGGACCGGGTGCGCTACCGGGTCGGCGATGCGCTCGGTGGGTTCGCGGAGGAAACGGGCGACTTCGATGTGGTGTACTGCGACGTCGACAAGGACGGCTACCCGGACTGCTGGCGCGCGGCGCGCGACCGCATCCGCGTCGGTGGCCTGTGGCTGTGTGACAACACGATCTGGAGTGGGTACGTCGCAACCGGAACCGACCGGGAAGGCCTTACCGGCTACACGGCCTTCATCCGGGAGCACAACCGGCTGGTGGCCGAGGACACCCGGTACGTAGGCAGCATCGTGCCGATCCGGGACGGCGTAATGACGGCCCTGCGGATCGAGTAAACGCGAGCTTCGGTCCGACTTCGATGAACACACCAAGCCAACACACGAGGGCGTCAGCGAAAAGGTGGCGTCTTCCCCGCTGGATGGCTCTCATCCTGACGCCGGTGGTACTTCTGCTCGGCCACGTTGTCGTGCCGCAGCAACTCTCGTTGCTGTCAGCCCGTCACGGATGGACAAATGAGGGGCCAGGGTGGGTCAATCTGCTCGGAGTCATTCCCATCGGGGCAGGTGCAGCATTCCTCATTTGGTCTTTTCGGCTGCATTTTGTCGCCGTTCGTGACTCCTTCGAGATGAAAGGAACCCAAAATTATCTAGTATTGATCGGACCTTACCGGTTTACGCGCAATCCGATGTATCTCTTCGGAATGCTGATCTGGCTAGGCTGGATCATCTTTTATGGCAGCGTTGCGGTCTTGGCAGGTGCGGTGATCATCTGGGGCATTGTGGCCTTGCTGGTCGTGCCGTCGGAGGAGCGCAACCTGGAGGCGCGATTTGGCGAGGCGTATCTGCAATATATGCACAGCGTGCCACGGTGGCGGGGCAGGAGGAGCCGCTGATGTCCGTGCGCAGAATCAAGCATTATTTGAACACGCTCCACCTAACTCAGTGCCATCAGCTTCGTGAGCTGCCGGGTCTAGCTCGTGCGGGGTAGAACTACGATGCCGTCGTCATCGCTGTATAGCGTGTCGCCCGGCTGAAACGTGGCCCCGCCGAAGGCGACAACGACGTCGCGGTCGCCGGCGCCGGTCTTGGCGCTCTTGCGGGGGTTGGAGCCGAGTGCCTTGATGCCGATCGGCAGCTTGGCGAGGGCGGCGACGTCTCGGACCGCCCCGTTGATCACGATGCCAGCCCATCTATTCGTCATGGCGATCTCGGCGATCATGTCGCCCATCAGCGTGGTGTGCAAGGAGCCGCCGCCGTCGACGACCAGCACGCGTCCATCGCCATCCTCGCCAAGGATCGATTTGACAAGGACGTTGTCGTCGAAGCAACGAACGGTGGAGATGGTGCCGCCGAAACTTTTGGTGGCCCCGTACTGGCGCATCTGGAGGTCGCATGACTGGAGGTTCTCTCCGTGTTCGTCGTAGAGGTCGGCGGTGGCGGGGACGTCGGCTGTCGGCATGTGTTTCTCCCTCAGATGGGTCAGGGACCACCACAGATTACTCAGGCAATCTCAACCAAGATCAACAGCGTGCCTCCTGTCGGCACAATTGCTGCCGCGGGCGCGCGGCGGAACTCGAGCGCGACGTGCCTATGTCATCCAGAAGATGATCATGGGTCGCGAGAGCATTCGCTGGGTACCGGACTAAGTCAGCGGGTCAAGTCCACCTGAGGCCACCCAGCTGTTAAATATGTGCAGGTGATACTCAAATCCAGCAACGGCGTGTCCGCAGCGGATTGGATCGTCAAGGCCCAGATTCCGTGGGAGCAACTGGTCAATTTCGGTCCGCCAGACTTCCCGACCTACGCTCGGCTGCGCTTCATCCCTGACCCCACGAAGCCCGGCCAAACCGAAGCAGACGCGTACGTTGCCGACGACCACCCGTCCGATATCGAGCAGACACGACGAGCTCTCGAGCATCTGCGACGCTTCACCAGCACACCCGAGGACTGCTACTTCTGCGTGTGGGAGGGCTATGGCGACGTCTACGTCCCGCCCTCGGTGCTGGATGGGCCGATGGTGACGATCCCGCATCGGCGGTACTTCCTCCTGCACGGATCACTGGCCGACCTCGGCGGCTGGGAGGAGACCCTCGGCGGCGTGGGAGACTTCCCACCCGCTTTCGCCTGGCCGGCTGACCACAGTTGGTGCTTCGCCCGCGACGTCGACCCCCACTGGGCAGGAATCGGGGCCGACCAGGCAGCGATCGACACACTCCTCAAGACCCCTGAGCTCGACGTCGTCCCAGCTCAACCAGCCGAGCCTCAACCCACCTACTACTAATCGACAGACCCTGGGTCAATGGACCGAAGGAGCAGCGGAGTGGGTTGTTCGTGGGAGCCGATCAAGGTAAAGAACTCGGCGCGAGAAGCGGCGTCGCTGCGGAGCTGGCCGTGTAATGCGGAGGTGACCGTATTGGCGCCCGATGCTCGTACGCCGCGTACGGTCATGCACAGATGCTCGGCCTCCACGACGACACCCAGACCGCGCGGCGCAACGTGATCTTGGAGCCAGTCGGCGATCTGCTGGGTCAGCCGTTCCTGCACCTGCGGGCGGCGGGCGAAGAGCTCGACGACCCGGGCCAACTTGGACAAGCCAAGAATCCGCGCCCCTGGTAGGTAGCCGACGTGAGCCACCCCAACGAACGGCAACAGGTGATGCTCACACACCGAGTGCACTGGGATCGCGCGGGCGATGATCAACTCGTCATATCCGGCATCGTTGGGGAATGTGGTCAGGTCGAAGGGGCGTGGGCTGAACATTTCGGCGTACGCGCGCGCCATCCGAGCCGGAGTCGCGGCCAAGCTCTCCGTGTCGATGTCCACTCCGAGCGCGATGAGGAACGCGGCTGCGGCCTGCTCCGCAGCGGCCAAGTCAGGCCCGCCCGACGGTTTGACGACATGTAGCGCCGTCCGTGGGGCAGCTGGAGCTGGGTCGGCACCGTTGTCAGCGTGCGCGGTTACGAGCGCCGCGGTCACGACGCTCCGCCTTTCAAGGCGCGCAGGGTGTGGGCGCGGAAGGCGTGGGCGTTGTGCAGGCTGTGACTGGGCGGTGGTGCCGTAAGCGGCAGCGCCTGTGACTCCATCGTTGACTCCTCTTCTAAAGGACAGTAGCGTTAACGTTAGATTTCCTACGACTCTTCCGTCAAGGGATGTCTCTTTTAGAAGGGGTGATGTGTGACACACGACGATCTGGCGGAACGCGTGGTCGGCATCGCGGCACTCGCCGACCCGATCCGCCGCGACCTCTACCTCTACGTGAGCGGCCAACCCGCGCCGGTCAGTCGAGACCAAGCCTCCGACGCCCTCGGCATCGCCCGGCATACCGCCAAATTCCACCTCGACAAACTCGCCGAGGAAGGCCTGCTCGACACCAGCTTCAAGCGGCTCACCGAGCGTCGAGGCCCCGGCGCCGGCCGTCCTACCAAGCTGTACGCCCGATCCAGTCGACAGCTATCGGTGATCTTGCCTGAACGCCGCTACGACCTCGCCGGACAACTGCTGGCCACTGCCATCGAAAACTCGGCCACGCAAGGCATCGCCCCCGCCGACGCCTTGAAAGCCGCAGCCGCCGGCTGGGGCCGCAATCTCGCAGACCAAGCCCGAGCTACGGCAGGCGCTCGACCCAGTCCCGAGCGGCTTCTCGGCTGCACCTGCCAGGCGCTGGCGGAAAACGGGTACGAGCCACACCGCAGTGGCGGCGCCATCGTGTTGCGCAATTGCCCCTTCGACGCGCTGGCCCGAGAACACACCGAACTGGTTTGCGGCATGAATCTCGCCATCCTGGATGCCGCCACCGAGCAGCTCCCTGAGATTTCGCTCGCCGCCCGGCTCGAACCCTCACCGGACCGTTGCTGTGTTGTCTTGGAGTCGGCTGATGATTCCCGCACAGCACCGTCAACCTGAGGAGTCGGTCGCGACTCGCCGACCCTTCGACTCGTCACCTTATGAGGTGCGCGATCGTCGCTGTTTGGTCGGACAATCTGGTCTCCCTGGCCAGCGCAAATACGTGGAGAGACCTCATTTTGCAGCAGGTTTCAACGTAACGGCCCGGTTCTGCGCGGAGCAGACACAAAATCGCGCGCGGGGCACCCTCGCCATGCGATTCTGCGTCTGCTCGGCATCGACGTCAGAGAGCTCGCCGCGCTCCTGTGTGGTATCCGACCTGCCGCAGGACGGCGTTCAGGGAGGTCTCTATCTGCCGCGCGTTGGGTGCCTGGTCGCTCGCCACGAGTTGGTACAGGACCGTTCCGAACAGGATTTCTTGGATCACGTCGATCTCGGCGTCCCCGGCCAACTGTCCTTGGTCGCGGGCCTGCTTCAGGGTTGACTGCACCGCCGCCCAATGGTGCCGGCCGTGACGGTCCCAGTAGACCTCTAACAGTTCGGGGTATTCCTCGGCCGAGCTGTACAAACGGCGGAGCACGCGGCCGATGTTGGGTCGGCTGAGGAACTCGGCCCAGTCGTTGACCATCTGCTCCAGACTCCGCCATTCCAGGCCGCCCCGTTCGGACGGCTCGAAGACCGCAGCGACGGTATGCACCAACAGCTCGGTCTTCCCGGCGAATCGCCGGTAGACGGTCGCCTTGGTGACGTTGGCGCGCTGGGCGACCTGCTCGATGCTGGTCGCCGCCGCACCGCGCTCGATCAACAGCTCGAGCGCCGAGCGCATGATGGCCGCATCGACCTGCGGGTCTCGCGGTCGTCCCCCGGGAGATCGGCCGGCTTGCCCACTCGAGGTCACCGAAGGTCGCGGCCCAGGATCGCGGTGTCCAGCCACGAGGTCATCCCTTCTAGGTCCCTGCCCCGCCACCCAAGGTGGCCGTCGGGTCTGACCAGCCAGGCCCCGGACGGATCGCCGTCCCTGGGACGCAGTGCCGCCACCGCCACTCCGAGGCGGGCACGCGCCGCCGCGGCCAGCCGCTCGGCCTCGGCGTTGTCCGCGCAGACCACTGCCCACTGGCCGCGGAGCTCGGCGTACAACCGAGTCGACTGTCCGTCCGCCGACTGACACCCGACATCGGGGACCCGGTCGCCGGGCCGCGGGCGACGGCGGCCAACAGTAAGGCGGCGAGTGCAGGCAAGGGGGCCGCCGCGGTAGGAGACGCCAAGCTGGGACATCGAGTACCACATCCTGCGTTGCACCGCCGGCCGCTGCATCAGCCTGAACAGCGCCTCCCGCCGCAGCCGGGCGAGTACGCCCGGTGCGAGAATCGTGACCGCTGCGGCCGTGGTGGTCTTCAGCACGTCCTCGGCCAGGGGGCGGCGCTCGGCCTCATAGCTGTCCAGCAGACCGTCATCGGCTGCGCCCGCCACCACCACGGCGAGCTTCCAGGCTAAGTTCTCCGCATCCCCGATGCCGGTGTTCATCCCCTGGCCGCCCAGCGGGCTGTGGATGTGCGCGGCGTCTCCGCCGAGCAGCACCCGCTGCTTGCGGTAAGTGTCGGCAAGTCTTCGGTTCATGCGGAATACCGAGGTCCACCCGATGCTGCGCAGTGCGGCGGCGTCAGTGGCCGCGTAGCGTCGCAGCAAAGGATCGAACGCGGCGATGACGTCGTGGTCGGAGGCGGGCTCCGGGAACCCCTCGGGGATCGAGGCGAACAGCCGCCATTGGTCGGAGCCTGGCAGCGGGATGACGGCGAACAGCTCCTCCCCGCGGGTCCAGATCGTGGTGCCCTCGCGGTCCAGCGCCCAGTCAACTCGCACGTCGGCCAGCAACATTCGGTCATACAGCGTGGTGCCCGGGAACCCGATGCCACTCAACTCACGGACCGCGCTGTGGGCGCCGTCCGCGCCGATGAGCCAGTCGCAGCGCAGCTCGTGCTCCCGGCGGACACCGGTAGCACCGGTGTCGCAAATGGTCGCCATGGCACCGGTGGCGTCCTGCTCCACGCCCACCAGCTCGGTGTTCCACTCGATCTTGCCGCCAAGCTCCATCAGGCGCCGGCGAAGCTCGGCCTCGATGTCGGCCTGCGAAATGAACATGGTCTGCCTGCCGTCAGGCGATCCGCGGCCGATGGGCAGCGTCAGCTCGGCGCCATTGGCGTGGATGTGGACGGTGAGCGCTTTGACCGCACGGTCGGCGAGGTCGGCGAGGGCCCCGACGCGATCCAGCACCTCCGCACCGCGCGGCTGGAGGCCCAGGGCGCGCGAGCTGGTGGCCGGTCCTGCCGCGCAGTCTGCCACCCGGACCTCCACGCCGTGGTTGCGGAGGCTACAGGCCAGCGTTAGCCCGGTGGGCCCAGCTCCAACGACCAGGACGGTGGCATGCTCCACGTAGTCCTTCATAGGCAGATTATAGTACGATCACGTATAGGTACTGTAATTGGAGCCGTCGTGAAGATCCATCACTTCAACTCCGCGACGATCCGGCCGGCGCTGCAGCCACTCGTCGACGGCGTCGGCAGCATCGCCAACCCCAAGCCCGTCGTGTGCCACTGCCTGGTCATCGAAACCGACGATGGGCTGATCCTGGTCGACAGCGGCATCGGTCTGCACGCCTTGGCCAACCCGCAGACCTGGCTAGGAAGCCTCTTCATCCACGCCAACCGACCGCGGCTGGATCCAGAGGAGACCGCGATCCGGCAACTCGCCCGGCTCGGTTACGCCCCTTGCGATGTCCGCCACATCGTGCTGACACACCTAGACCTCGACCACGCCCGGGGGATCGCCGACTTCCCCGGGTCCAGGGCATTGGCGACGATCGCGACCAGGTTCGCATGGGCGGTGGAACCGGACGGCGAGGTCGCCTGTACGGACGGCGATCCGGCGAACGCCCGGCTGGCGGAGGGCTACCTCAACACAGGAGGGAGGTGGGATCGGGTGCGCTACTGGGTGGGGGATGCGCTCGGTGAGTTCGCAGAGGAAGCGGGCGACTTCGACGTGTGTAATGCGACGTTGACAAGGACGGTTACCCGGACTGCTGGCGCGCGGCGCGGATCCGCATCCGGGTCGCTTGCCTGTGGCTGTGTGACAACACGATCTGGAGTGGGTACGTCGCAACAGCAACCGACAAGGAGTGCTAGGCGGGCGTCACCGCC
>CAVRQV010000002.1:0-13551 GCA_963723475.1 uncultured Actinomycetota bacterium | reverse complement strand
ATGCTTGCGCCATGGCAGGACCACCCGCAGCCGCGAAGCAGTCGATCGGGAGTACGCGCTTGGACCGCTTCTCGATCAGACGCAGGCTGGCGTTGGTGGCGATCCGATACAGCCAGGAGCGAAGCTTGGCGGCCAATCCCGACGCGGACGAGACGGTGAACATCCCGTACGACATCGGTGGGACTTAGAAAATCCGGAAGCAAATACTATGCGGCGTGGTAATCGCCCACGAACCAATAAAGAATTAAATTTTTCAGTCAAATAGACTTCGCTTTCGGTAAATAGCCCAGAACCATAAACCTGCTCCTATGGCAGTCGTAGCAAATACTGCTATCTGTCTATCTGGCAAGATATAAGCTAAATCTACAAGTATTTTGGAGGCAAAATAGGCAGCCAATACGTAAATTGCCCATTTTTTCATCCTCCATATACCGATGATTATTGCAATGTTGCTTATAAGTCCCAAAACAGCATAAATCGGATACCACGAAGGAATGCTGCTATATACTGTTCTTAATGCGTCGGGATTGAGCAAATAATAAGGGATCTGAAGGTCTCCTACTATTAGAAGAAGTATCATTATATTTAAGAAAATTCCTCTTTGTTTCTTTTTATCCTTGTTCACATCTTTTTCCATGCTGACGTGCGCTTTCATGCCTTGTCTCCTTTGGTGCTTGGTGGTGATGCCACCCCCGTCACGCTACGTCCGGCTCGATGACCCGTGCTTCTCGATTCCTGACCGGTTTGGTGACTCAACGCCCTGCCCGGCTTTGCACCAGGCGGGCCGCAGCCGCCGATCTTGCCGCCCAAGGACGGCTTTCTGTTCTTGGACCGGAACAAATTCCACGCATAGTCCGCCGCCGACGTGCCCACCGACCTGGCCGGGTCATGGCCGACTAGCAGGTCCCCTGGGACGGGACGCCCTCGGCGGGCCGGTCACCGACCCTGGCTGGCGGACCAAGCCAAGCTGGTACATAGTCACGACCGAAGACCGAATGATCCCCCGGCAGCCCAACGCACCATGTCCCAGCGGACTGGGTCGACGGTAGTCGAGGTAGCGGCCAGTCACTCCGTTTACATATCGCAACTGGCCGCCGTGGCGGACCTCATCAAACAGGCCGTGTCAGCCGTCGCCGCGCAGCAGTAAATGCGGCCCCATCTCCACGGCACAGATAACGATATTTGCTCGATCAGATCACGGAGGCAGAAGTAGCACCGCGACCTACATGCAGTAGTTCCAGGCAATCACTGTCCCCGCCGCGATGGCATCATCTCAAGAAAGGCACCCAGGCATGCTGGGCAGACCGCTTCGCTGGGCTATCTACGCATTCGGGCTGCTGATGCTGCTCGCGGCGCTGGCTCTGTCGGGCTGCAGCTCGACATCCTCGTCGCAGTCAAGTCGGCAGGGTCACCGGCCGGGGCGTTGTGCAGGAAGCGTACGTGACCGCGATTCTTGATCTCGATGATTTCGGTGACGCTGTCGTTGTCTTGTTGTTGTTTGTATGCGGCCTTGACGACAGCCGGCGGCACGGTATGGTCCGTCTCGGAAGGTCTTGAGCCACTGAACGCCAGCCCACACGGGAGACACTCGAACTGACTTAGCCTGTGCTGGAATGCACGACTGAGCTGAATGGTCAGGTTCGAGCGTCAGGAGATGATGCGATTGTCGACCGAGACGAGACTCTGGCTGCTCAAGATCGGCTCGGTGGCGGCCGTCCTCGGTTCGCTGTGCGCTGCGGTGGGCAACATCCTGCACCCTGTCACGCCCCGCGACGATCCCCGGGGCGTGGCACAAGTGATCGCCGACAGTGACGCCTGGACGCTCATACACATCGTCATTGCCGTCGGCATAATCTTTATGCTCGCGGGCCTCGTCGCGATCCGGTATTCGATCGACGGCGGAATCGCTGAGGCACTCGCTCGATTGGGCGTGTACGCGGCCATCATCGGTGTGACGATCGGCCTGGTAACCGTCGTCCTCGACGGCGTGGCGGCCAAGCAGCTGGCCGATCATTGGGCGACAGCGCCGGAGGCCGAGAAAGTGGTTGCGCTCAGCGCCGTCAGCACCAACGAGACGATCAACTTCGCGTTGGCCGGATTGTTCAACCTCTCCTTCGCGGGTGTGCCGTTCCTGCTGTTTGGACTTGCCGTGGCGATCAGTGGGGCGTACCCGCTGTGGCTGGGCTGGATCGCCGCGTTCGCCGGCGTCGGATCGATTGCCGCCGGGCTGGTTCAGGCCTTCACCGGGGAGCCGACGACGGCCTCCCTGGTGCTGACCATCATCGGCCCGACCGTCATCTCGCTGTGGCTTGTCGTGATGGGTGTTCTCGTGGGGCGCCGAGCCGCACGCGAGCGCTCGGCGCTGCAGAAAACTGCCGGGGAGCCCGTCGAGAGGCCGTGACCTCCAGGCCCTTTCGCGTACACCGGAAGCTCGACGTTGTGCGGGGTGCCGACGTTGCCGACGCTCACCGGGCCGGGTCCGACAGCCGCGCTGAAGCTGGCTTCGTTGTGCCACGTCGTAGTCCAGGAACGGGACGAACTCTTCCGTGCGACACGCCGGCCTCGTCGGAACCTCATCTCGGCGCTCAGATCGGCGCTGCTCCCGCTGGCAGATACAAGGCCCGCCACCGCCCCGGCCGGGCAGGTCTGCCTCTGGACCTCGAAGGCAACACGTTTGCACAGGTCCTGACCGAGACGGCGCAGGTGACCAGCGGGACCCTCCCGCCACCCCCATCGTGGACGGATGCGGTTTGCACGATCGTGGCAGGCCATACCGCGTTGACAGTGTCGGGCAGACCTTTCAAGCCGTCGCAGACCAGGAACAACACCATCCAAAACTTTGCCGACTCACCGCCGCCGTCGCCGAACCACATACCCAAGATGTCTCTATGGCCCTCCAGGTCGACCCCGATCGCGGCTTGGACGGGCCGGTCGGCGACCTGGCCGTCGCGGACCTTGACGTTGATCGCGTCCACAACCACCGCGGCATAAACCGGCTCCAGGGCGGCTGGTCCAGGATCTCCTGGGACCACCTGACCGAGATCTGAAGCCGATCCAGACCGCCGTCAATCCGAGACCCCGGCGCTGCCCAGAGATCTCAGCGAAATGCGCGGCGATGTCGCCGGTGGTCAAACCGCGGGCGCAACGATAAAACGATCTGATCGATGCTGGACAACGCCGTTGCCGCTTGGCCAGCATCACCGGATCGAAGCTGCCGCCCGATCCCGGGGCGCCTCGATGCCGCGGACCTCCCACCGAGTTGGCACGCCGTGTTGGCGTGTTTGGTCTCCCGTTCCGGGACGTGCCCCGGTTCGACCGACCGGATCGTGCTGGTCGTAGCCCAGATGCTTCGCCATCTCCTCCTCCAAGGCGGTCTCCGACGATGGTCAGTGCTTTCCACGACCCGCCCGGACCGGTCAACGCGGGTGGTAGTTGCACCGTGACGCGGAGCCCGCCAGCGGGACTGGGGGGTGGGGGTGAGGGTCCCGTCGTGTGCTTGGGTGATGCTTTTGACGATTGCCAGACCGAGGCCGACGCCTGCGTGGTTGGTGCGTATGCGTTCGGTGCCGCGCTGAAACGGCTCGACAAGCGTGGAAACCAATTGTGGGGTGAGCTTCTCGCCGGTGTTCCCGACGGTGAGCGTCACAGTCTTGGGGCGAATGCTGGTCGCGCCACACACCGTGACCTGTTCAGGCAGGTTGTGGACGATCGCGTTGTGCACGAGGTTCGTAATCAGCTGCAGCAGGAGCGCGTGCGAAACCGGCGGTGGGGGTCATCTCGCCGGAGGTCTCGATCGTGACGCCGGGTCGTTCTGCGAGGGGAGGAGCGTTTCGGTGGCTTCTTCCGCTACCAGGGACAGGTCGAGTCATGACTGGCGAGGAGGTCGAAGTTGAGGTGGAGATCGATGCCGAGCCCGTGCCGTGGTCGAGCCTGCGGACTTCGCCCACGCGCTGGACACCGACCCAGTCGCCCGCACCGCCTACGACCGCCTGTCCTACGGCCGCAAGCGTGAGCACGTGTTCGCTATCGAGAGCGCGAAGAAGGCCGAACACGCATGCGGCGGATCGAGAAGGTCCTGGCAGTGCTCCGGGACCAGGAGTCGGCAGCGGGCAGTTCCGCAACGGCGTCGACCAATGGCGAGTCGTAGATGCATGATTCGCAGAGTTCGGCACGGTGGTGACTGTAGCGATCACAGGTAATGGCAGCGGCCACCTCCGCGACTCGTAGCACTCGCCTCAGCATGCGGCCAACCGGCGCGGCACGCGACGGCGGCATGCCGTCGTGCCTGGCGAAACGAGTGACAACTGATCAGGAATCGAGAAGCGCTGGTCGCCGAACCGAACCTAGCGTGATTGCCATGACTCCATGGAAAGGTCATCCATCGCTCGAGGGCGGTCATGGAACGCCCGTTTGGAGTTCTCAGCTAACTCGAGGGCCGAAGCCAACACGGAAGCAGCCAAAGCCAAAGGTGACGACAACACGAGCGTCACAAACCCAATCGAACCAGAGAGGATAGATGGAATGAACTCGCACGTCAGCTCGATCCTGCTTGGCGTCAATGACATGGAGCTTTCCAAGCGCTTCTACACCGAAGGGCTGGGCTGGAAGGTCCAGAACGACTACAGAATCTCGGTGTTCTTCGTTCCACACGGCGGTTCATTGGTCGGTTTCTACGGCCGCGACGGGCTCGCCGACATGGTGGGCGTAAGTCCTAACGGCAGCGGCTTCAGCGGCATCGTCTTCAATTACGTCGTGCGCAGCGAAGACCGAGTCGACGAAATCCTGGACGAGGCCAAGAGGGCCGGCGGAAAGATCCTCAATCCCGCGGCGAAGCTGAAGTGGGGCGGGTACGGCGGATCCTTCGCCGACCCGGATGGCTACATCTGGAACATCGGCTACAGCGCGGAAGGAAAAGACCAGCCCTACGCCGAGTAACGGACGTGTTCGTCGCCCCGGACGGAGCGATCACTCCAACCTCGAGCCGGCTTGTCCGGTACCTACGTTTAGGAGGCATAAATGCTCGTCGAGTACATCCGCTACAGCATCGACTCGGAGCGAGCGCAGGCGTTCGAGCAGGGATATCGGCGCGCGGCCGCGGCGCTCGACGCCTCGGAGCATTGCGAGCGCTACGAGATCTCGCGCTGCAGCGACGACCCTACCCAGTACGTCGTTCGGATCGAGTGGGACTCCGAAGAAGGACACCTGTCCGGGTTTCGCCGGAGCCCCGAGTTCCGCAGCTTCTTTGAGGCGGTCGGCCCGTTCGTACACGACATCGATGAGATGCGCCATTACCACGTGACGTTCGCAAGCGAGAAATGACGATCACCGCCGCTCGACGAGTTCGCCAGCTGTTGTAGACCGGGGCGACGCGGCAATCTGGTTGACGCGCCCAAACGTTGAGGCCGTTGTTCAGCGGGGCGGCTCGACCAAATAGCCGCGGCGCCCGTCCCCAGACGCTCTCGGGCTCGATCTCGCCGGTGTGGACCGCGGCCCGGATCACGAGGCCGATGCCGGACGCCACCCGACCGATCTCCTGAGCGGCATGGATGGCGCGCTCAGCCCATCGAACACGGCCACAAACCCGTTGTCGGTCGTCGCGACCTCGCGGCCCCGAAATCGGTCGAGCACCGCCCTCACCGCCTGGTGGCGCCGGGCCAGCAGGTCGCGCCACCGGCCGTCGCCGAGCTCGAGGGTACGGGCAGTGGAGTCCACGAGCGTCGCCAGCACTCGGTCGAAGCCACCGCCCTCCGTACGCGCAAACGCCGTACTCGGCTGCCAGTCGATCGTGATCCACGGCTCATCACCCACGACCCATGAGTCGTGGCCGGGCGGAATAGAACTGGCCGGCCTCGACCAGCAGCTCCGGCGCCAACAGTCACGTCCCGGGCCGTCGCGCCAGTTGACCATGCGAGGCCGGATCTACTCGCCGTCCAACAGGTCGGCGAGACACTGGTCGCCCGCTCGTGCCAGGCGGTTCAACGCTTTCCTGTATGTCATTTGCCGGGATCGCTCAGCTTGGCCGCGGAGGGTGTCGCGGCAGACCATGCGGGTAGTGCGCCGCGTCCGTCATGGCTTCGCGGCGAATAGCTGCCAGTTACCTTCGACGCCCTTCATTGGATGTGTACCCAGGTCGTCCATGGCGATGTCGGAGCCGACCACCAGATCGCGGACCGTCCGGGAGGTATGAATCTCCCCCGGCCCCGCCGTGGCCATCACCCGGGCTGCGATGTGCACTGCGATCCCGCCCACACCGCTCTCGCGCAGTTCGATCTCGCCGGTGTGCAGCCCGGCCCGGATCTGCAGGCCGATGCCGGCCAGCTCCTCCCTGATAGCGGCCGCGCAGCGGATCGCCCGGCCTGGGCCATCGAAGGTGGCCAGGATGCCGTCGCCAGTGGTCTCGACGAGTCGGCCTTGGAATTCCTCGACCACGCGGCGGGTGAGCTCGTCGTGCACGGTCAGGACCTGGCGCCAGCGCCGGTCGCCAAGCTGTCTGGCCCGATCGGTGGAGCCGACGATGTCGGTGAATAACAGGGTCGCCAGCACCCGGGTGGCCTCGGCGGGCCGACGGACACCCGCGAGGAACTGTTCGATCAAGCCCAGGGCAACCTCTGGTGTCTCCCAGGCCAGCAGCGCGTCGGTGCCTGGAAGCTCGACCAGTTTGGCGTGCGGGATGTGCTCGGCCAGGAACCGAGACTGTTCAACGGGAATGAGCTGAAACCCCTGCTTTGCGATCACTAGAGTCGGTGCCTGCACCAGCGGGAGAATGGGACGCGAGTCAAGCTCTAACAATGTGCTGGTGAAGGCCCGAAAGGTTCTGGGGCTGGCGATGGCCCGCTGATACTTGGTCGCCCAGCGGCCAAACCGTTGGTCACCGGCTCGGCTGGCAGCCCACGTCTGGACCAGGGCGTCGGTGCCCCACAGCTGGTCCACCTGGGTCATTTGTCCCTGCGCGACTTCGAGGGGGATTCCGATTGGGTAGTCCTCGGCGGCCCCGGACTTGGCAGCGCAGTTCACCAGCACGAGCGCGCTGGTCCGCTCCGGTCTGGTAGCGGCGAACAACAGCGCCATCGCGCCGCCATCGACATGCGCCATGATGGCGGCCCGCTCGGAGCCAACCTGATCCAGGACTGCCTCGAGGTCTTCCGCGTACGCCTCCCACGGCGGCAGAGAGTCCAGCACCACCGGGTCCGAGGCACCCGACCCGCGCCGGTCGAACAGGATCAGCCGCGAGAACGACGCCAGCGTGCGGAAGAACAAAGCGAGCCCGGGATCCTCCCAGGCGATATCGACCTGGCCGAAGAAGCCGAAGCTCACTACCAGGTCGGGCGGCCCGTCACCGAGCACCTGGTAGGCGATCCGATCGGGTCCCAGCCACGCGTACTTGGTCTCAGGCTGCATCGTCCCTCCGGCCCTTCGGATCCTGACCAGATCCTAAGCGCGACAGGTGTGGGCGTCCGCCCCTTGCTTAAGGGTCAGTCAAGCTGGCACACCAACCTTCCTGAGGCTGCGCTGAGCCTTACGGGTGGTGTTGTCGCACGTCGTAACGCAGGTCCTTGTATCTAGCGCGCCGCAGGCAGGTGGGCCGCTGTCGTGCCGAGCGGGAAAGGTCGGTCAGCGACTCCCGATGCCACGCGGTGGCCCACGGCAATCAAGTGCCGCCGTCGTGCTTCGAGGACGTTGGCATGGATGTCATCGAGTCAGTCCGACGACGTCCTGTGCCCGGTGAAACTCGATGTCGACGAAACTGCCTTGGTCGAAGCACAGGTGTGCGCCGTCGCAATGGCCGAGCGGCGGGCCCATGAGGCGTGGTCGGCTTGAGGCAGGCAAGTCACTAATCCCGGTTCGATAGCGCCGCCGTGGCCGACAACCAGCACGGCGGTCCCATTCGGTACGGCGGCCATGAGCCGGGTCCAGAGTTCACGGTGGGCGTCGGCGACCGCGGCCAACTCGGGCAACAGCGCCAGCAGTTCGGCGTATCTGCGGTAGGGCTGAGGCCAGTGCCATTGGTCGTGGTGTGCTACCTGGTTCGGCAGGTAGCCGGAGGGTAGGTCGACGGTGTCGTCGACGGCATAGCCCATCGCCAGCGCGGTCTCGATCGCACGCGGCGAGGCGCTGGTTACGAATGACGCGAAGGATCCAAGTGAGCGGCCCACCAGGCGAGCCAGAGCAACTCCCTCCCGGGACACGTGCGAACCGGGCCCGGGGCTCCTCTTCGTTAGCGAGTGGCGTCGTACTTCCAGCCAACGCATGCTCAAATCCTTGGGGGTCGCCGGGGTATTAGCCTGCAACCTAACCGTGACCTGAAGCCGGGCCAGCGGACTCTGAAGTGCCGGTGGCAGGCTCGATGACGGGCGTAGGAGAGCGCCGAACAGAAGCGCGCCAGCGGCGGGCGCTTGGGGTTCGGTGAGGATTTCACCGGCGAGATTGGCCGCCTGCAGGTGGGCTGCCGCACTAGCCGGAGAGCTGTGGAATGTGAGGTACGGGCAGCGGCAGCACGCCGATGGCCCGCAGCTGCGGTCGGTTCCAAGCAGCACGACGGTGTCGTCGGGACGTCAGCTGGCCTCGGTTGATCAGGGCGCGGGCAGGTAGTCGAGGGGCAGGACGCGGCATGTGCAGTCCAATCCTCGCTGGGTGGCCTGCTCTTCGGTGAGCCCGACCGAGGCGACTTGCGGGGCGGTGAAGGTCACCCGGGCAGGTGCCGGTAGTCCAGGGTGCGACCGGCACTGTCGAAAGCATTGTCGGCGATTGCTGCGCCGTGTGCGCCGGTGACGTAGACGACTGGGGGTGGGCGGTGACGTCACCGGCTGCCCAGATCCGCGGATTGCAAGCTGCTCCGCCAGGTGGCTCGTAGACCAGCTGTCTCGGGTCAACGCTACCCACGCGGGTCAGCCAAGAGCCCCCAACCACTTCAAGAGGGTGCCAACTGCGCTTCGCGCGGATAGACCGAAAGAGGCGATCACCTTGCCCGAGCGCGACCAAGACCAGACCGGAATCCCTGCAGGGATCGGCCAGCCGGCTCGGCGCGCCCTCACCACCGAGGAATACCCCAGTCTCGAGCAGCTGATGCAGGTCACCGCGGCTGAGCTTGGTCGCCTGCACGGAGTCGGCCCCAAGGCAGTAAGGCTGTTCGGTGAGGCGCTCGCCGAGCGGGGCCTGTCGTTCGCCAACGAGGAGCCGCAGCGCTCCTAAGCTTTCCCAGCACCCACCCCGCTCGCCGGAGCGAGAGAGGCGCCATCGGCGACTGAACGTAGCGTGGGGTGTGAACACTTAGCGAACAGGTGGTTGTCATGCCAGGTGAGCCCTCGTACATCGAACTTGGGGTTCCCGACATCGAGGCCGCCCGACGCTTCTACAGCTCGTTGCTCGGATGGGCGCTCAGCCAGGTCGGCACGGGCGGCGAGGTTGAGACGCAGACCCTGCCGATCGGCATCCATGGTGGCGATGCGGAAGCCCACTTTGAGCTGTTCTTCACCGTTGATGATCTCGATGCCAGCACCGCGAAGGTGATCGAACTGGGCGGATCCGTACTCGGTGATGCGCACGACTCAGGCGAGTTCGGCCGATGGGCCGAGTGCCGCGACGACCAGGGTGTGCGATTCGGACTGCGGCAGGCAAGCTGAGGCCCGGCGCCAATACGGGCGCGCCTCGCGCGCCACTCTGCCTGTACGGTCAACTGTTGCTGATCGTTTCGGGACGGAGTCCACCCGCCTCGACTGCTTGCGCACATCGACATCATGCATGTGGCGGAGTGACGCACACGGTAGGACCACCCGGCGGGTAAGTGGGTGCTCGACCACGGTGGCAACGGTCCCGCGCTGTCGGCGGAGCAAAACGTTCCACCCGCGCTGGAGACCGGACCTGACTTCGGGCTCGACCGCTGGCCGACCATGTGTGCCTCGCGTGGATGGCTCAGCCTGCTCGGCTGGAACCTTCCTGATTGTTGAGGAACGCGACTACATCGGCCACGAACTTGGGTGAGGTGACAAGGCTGTGGCCCAGTTCGGGGTACATGATCAGCTGCCCGTGGGGCATCCGGTACGCCGTCTCAGCGACCATCTCCAAGGGCCAGAAGCCATCCTTCGCGCCGTAGATCACCAGTGTCTCGGTTTGGATTCCTGGTAGGCGGCTGCGGACATCGAAGCCATCCTCAGCTTTGATCATGGCCATGGTGTCCGTGGGATTCTCGAGGTTGATCCAGCGGGACGCCAGCCGTAACGGAGGCCTCAGGGCTGCACGCAGCCAGCGGCGAGGCACCATCCCGTCAAGGAGTTCCTCGGCGGCGAACCGGCCCGTTGTCTCCAAGCTCCGCAACAGATTGAGCTGTGCGCGGCGAGCGACGGGACCGAGTGTGTAGGCCGCGCTGGCTGCTACCGCCCGCCGAACCACCTGTGGGTGGTCGGCGATCAGCTGCATCACAATCGATCCGCCGGTCGAGTGTCCGAGCACATGCACGGGCCGGCCGAAGTGCTCTGCCAGTGCGGTGGCATGGACGGCAGCGACCTCGGGCCAGGTGATGTCGATGCTCATACCTGGCCAGCGGTTGGTGAAGAACACTTCGAAGCCGGCGCGGGCGAATGGCCTGACGGTGCGTAAGGTCAGCTGCCGCTGAAACCCCGGTGGCGGGTTGTGGTGGTTCGGTGTGCCGCCCGGCAGGTAGATCAACGGCTCCCCGTGTCCCAGAGCAAGGTAGGGCAGGCCCCCGGCAAAGACACCCTCCCGGGGCGCTCCCAGCTCAGCCGCCATCGTCGAGAACTTCACCTGCCTAGACCTCATTTGAAGTCTGCCATCCAGCGGCTGCCAGTCAGGGCGCCAGGGGAAGGTCGGGGGACGGTGGCTTTCCCAGTCGAGGGTTCCTCGACCACGGTGCCACCGTGCTCGTGAAAGGCGACCGGATCGTCGGCGTCGCGCCCGCTCGGGAGAACCTTCCATATGGATGTCCGATCGCCTGCGGGTCGTATCTCGGGTCATGCTGGTCAGTCCCCGCGAGCCGCGGGATGTTCGCGCCAGCCATGTTGAAGTCGGCATGCCACAGCGGGCTACCGTGCAGGAGCGGCGACGCGGTGGCCGGGGCGTGGGGCAGATTTCGGCGGGCGGCAGCGTCGGGCAAGATCGCCTACACGGATGTGTCCATGCCTTTCTCACTGGTCAGCAGCTGCCGCTGCAACTATCCACGTGAGCACCGTCCCGAAGGGCTACCGCGGGACCGCGGGACCAACGATTGTCCTTCGCGCGTGCCTAGAGTGCATTTATGGCCGCACGGACCGGAGCAGGCGGTTGGTGGGGAGTGCTGTGGAGGTCCCCGGCACTTGTCGACGGGCTGCTCGGCTACGCGGTAGCCATGGCGGTCGGGGTGGCGGTGTTCACCAGCTCGACCGACAGCCTCGCCGGATCCTAGCCGGCTTGCGTCCTCGAGCTGCCCCGGATGTGTGTGTGTGTACCTGGGAGCTAGGCCGTAGTCAAACGAATCCAAGGCTCGTGTTTCACGACTTCCAGCACCAGGCAGCCATCGGATCGGCCGGAGCGGGGACAGCAAAGTGACGAAGGCAGGCGATGTTCGCCGGTGATGTGCAGCCCACGATGTTTGGAGAGCATGTGCTCGTAGCCGCCCAGCCACTCGCGTAGCCGGCGGACCGCCCATCACCTCCACCACCAGGTCACGACGTTGCGGCGGTTGATCACTCACCTTGCCGCCGAACAGGGGCGCCAGCAGCTCATCTCTTCACGAGTCGTAGAACCTTTGCTGTGTCCCTCTCTAGCGACAGGGGGCGCGTGAGCTAACCGTTCACCTGGTGCTCACTCCCCAGCTCCCGCAGCCCCTCCACGAGGATCTCGGTGAGCAGGCCGGCAAGGCGCCCGTCAGGGTCAAGATCGGGATCGAACACGGTGACCTGCGCGCCCACCGCACCAGGCGCCAGCACCGCCAGCAACTCGGTGAGCTGATCGGGGTCCAGGCCGCCCGGATCAGGGCTGTCGACCGCTGGCATCACGTCTGGGTCGAGGATGTCGACGTCCAGATGCAGCCAGTAGCCCCCAACGCCGGGCTGCTTGAGCATCGCGCCAAGCCTTGCCGCAACCGCGCTGGCGCTGCCGCCAACGATCACCGAAGCGGGAACCGTCATGGCCAGCAGGCCAGCCACTTCGGCCAGGTGCTCGTCTTGGTCACGGCAGCCGGCATGGACGGTGTCACGGGGCTGGAAGTAGGGGCCGAGGCCGTCGATGTCGGCCACCGCGGGCCAATGCCGCCCGACCGCGGCCGCCAAGTCCTCACCGGCCAGGCTGGCGCAGGCTGCCGAGTTCCCCGGGTGCCGGAAGTCGGTATGCCCGTCAAGGTGGGCCAGCCCGTAGCGCCCCGCTCGGCGAAGCGCCAGCCCGGCGGCCACCAAGAGGCTGCAGTCCCCGCCGATTACCAGCGGGATCTGACCAGCTTGCCGCAGCGCCCCGATGCGCTCGGCCAACCGCCTGGCGTGCTCGACGATGAGCCCCTGATTCCGCAGCCGCCCCGGGACCGCATCGTCGGCGTAGCGTCCTGGCAGCACCACCCCGGCGTCGACGGCGCCGAACTCGGCCAGGCGCCGGAACAGCCCCGCTTCCCGCAGCGCCTCCGGCGCTTTGGCGCACCCAGGCACGCTGGTCGGCTGCGGTGGCCGCAACCCCAGATTGCTGGGCGCCGACACCAACGCCATGGTCATCAGGCGACCCACCCTGCGCTGGGTACCGATGCCCTCATCGCTGCTCTCCACCCATGTGCTCGGGCGGTAGGTGCCGCACAGTGGTAATGCAGAGGATGAGATCGCACACCTTATCGAGGATGCCATGGAGGGCCGACCAGCGGCGGTCCAGGAGTCGATGCATGTCATGTGGACACGCACGCCATCAGGGAGGGCCGGATGAACCCGTCATTCCCTGATTTCAAGAGGCGTGCCGGACGGCCTCGTAGGTGAGAATCGCGACGCCGTCACCGAGTTTCTGGGCGTCGACGAGGCGCATGGGTTTCTTGTCGCTGGTCTCGCCGAAGAGGCGCTCGCCAGCCCCGAGCATGACCGGGAAGATCTTCAGCCGCAGCTTGTCGACGAGGTCGTGCTCCATCAGCGTGCGCAGGAGCTGGAAGCTGGCGGGCATGAGGATTTCTCCGTTGAGCTCTTGTTTCAGCTTTGAGACCTCGGCCACCGGGTCGCCCTTGAGTACTGTCGAGTTGTTCCAGGCGGGATCCTCGAGGGTCGAGGAGACGACGTATTTGGGCAGGCTGTTCAACCTGTCTGCCAACTCGCCGCTCCGGGATGGCCACCGCGCAGCGAACCACTCGTAGCTCCGTCGGCCCAGCAGCAAGGCCTCGGCGCCCAGCGCCTCATCGAGCGCGAGCTTGTTGAGCTGTGGGCTGTCCTTGATGAGGCCGACCCAGCCGCCGACCCTGAAGCCCTCGTCGCCGGCCGGGTCCTGGATGACTCCATCGAGCGAGACGTTCTCGCTGATGAGGATCGTTCCCATTTCGGTTCTCCTTTCGTTGGCGTTGTCAACTACTACCTCAGCCCAACGGGCGTCAGGGAGTTAGCT
>CAVRQV010000001.1:0-142965 GCA_963723475.1 uncultured Actinomycetota bacterium | reverse complement strand
CTTGATCTGAGCGTTGGAGATCCCGATCGCCGCGATCGGGCATCCGGGTCTCCTCATGCCACGCGGGCCCGGCGGCGCCAAAGCAGGGCGGACGAAACTGTCGCACACTCCACCGCACCCCGTACCAGCGGTCCTAAGGAAGGTCGGACTTGCTCTTGCCTCAGCGTCGCGAAACCGAGAGCAACAAGTTGGTCGTCGCGGCAATGGCCAGCGAGGCGCCGAGTAGGTGCAGCGCGACGAGCCAGATCGGTAGTCCCAGCTGATATTGGGCCATACCGATTCCCACCTGCACGATCTCGACCAGGAGTACCAGTAATACAGCCCTACTGCGCAGCAGCAGAAAGCAGACGACGCTCGCGGCGACTGTCGCATAGGCCACGCTGGTGTGCAAGCGCGTGAGGAGCATCGCGTCGAGGCCGTTCCGCAATGCATTTTCATCGCCGGCATGCGGTCCGCTGCCGCTAACCATGGTGCCGAGCCAGATCGCCAGCCACATCAGGACGAAGGTGACCCGAGTCGCGGCCACAGACAAGCCCGATACGCGTGCCGGTGCGAGGTGCCAGGTCTTTCGCACTAGCCAGACCGCGATCGCGATCAGGACCATCGACAGCAACAGGTGCAGGCCCACCACGTATGGATTGAGCTGGGTGAGGACCGTGATGCCGCCAATGACGCCCTGCAGCGGGATGCCCAACGCCAGGCCGGCCGCCAGCCAGCGCAGGTCGGTTCGCGGCCGCCCATTTTCCCGATAGAGCATGGCACTGATGAAGGTGAGCGCCGCCGCAATGACCAGTACGAGGGTGAATAACCGGTTCCCGAACTCGATGGCTCCGTGAATCCCGAGCTCGGGATGGGAGACGTAGGAGTCCTCGGTGCACCTGGGCCAGGTGGGGCACCCCAAGCCGGAGCCCGTCAACCGAACCAGGCCGCCGGTCACCACGATGAGGATGTTCATCACCAAGGACACGATGGCCCAGCGTCGCAACGCGTACGGCCCACGGACGATCCGTAGCAGCGTGGGCAGCGGTCCGCCGCCCCGAGCCGCTTCGGCCTCCGTCGGCAGCTGCTTCACGACGTCCATCGAAAGCCCTTCCACGCGGCGAGGCCAGCGGCCACGAGCCAGGCTAACAAGGCCACCACCGGCCAGCCCAGAGCCTGCCCGTTCGCTGCGGCTCGCAGTCCCTCGCCCAGTGCCGCAGTTGGCAGAATCGTGATCATCGGCTGCAGCACCGCGGGATAGCGCTCCAGTGGAACGATGAGCGCTCCGCCGATGAGCAAGATCACATAGATCAGATTGGCGAGGCCGAGCGTCGACTCTGCCCGAAGCCGACCTGCGAGCAGCAGCCCGAGGCACACGAAAATCGCCGTGGCCAAGATCACAAGGACCACCGCGAACAGCGCTGAGAGGGGTGTGAATTCAGGACGCCAGCCGAGCGCCAGGGCAGCACCGGCCAAGATCACCAGCTGGCCGAACATGATCAAGATCACGGCGAGAGCCTTGCCGGCAAGGAGGCCCTGCTTGCCCAGGGGTGTCGTCGCGAGCCGCTCCAGCACTCCGTAGCGCCGCTCGAATGCGGTGCTGATCGCTACCGAAGTGAAGGCTGAGGACCACACTGCCAACGCGAGCACCGACGGCCCAAGCAGGTCGAGGCTGCCGATCGAGGCGCTGGCGACCCGGCCGGCCACCAAGATCGCCAGCGGTATCACCAACGCCAACAGCACTTGCTCGGCATTGCGGATGAGGAGTCGCGCTTCGATGAGTCCGTGCCGGATGATCCGCCTGGCGGGCGGTGCGGGCGCGGGAGCGGGGGAGAGGTCCAGTGCCGTCATGAGGCGGCTTTGGCACTGGTGTGGGTGAGAAACACGCTCTCCAGACTTCCGCCGGACTTCGTGAGCTGCCGGACCGTGCCGGAGATCGCGACTCGGCCGCGATCCACGATGAACACCTGGTCAGCGAGGGCTTCGGCCTCGTCCATGGCATGCGTGGTCAGCAGCATGGTGACACCATTTGCGCGGAGTTCCCGCAGCAGCAGCCAGGTGGCGCGACGGGCATGCGGATCCATGCCGGCTGTTGGTTCGTCGAGGAAGACGAGTTCGGGCCGGCCGATGATCGCGCCAGCCAAGTTGACCGCCTGTTGCTGGCCACCGGAGAGTCGCCGGTACGGGATTCTGGCGCAGTCGGTGAGTCCTAGCCGCTCCACCAACGCGGGCACGGGCAGCGGATTGGCGTAAAGACCGGCGAGATAGTTCAAGAGCTCGATCGCCTTGATCCCTGACCAAGAACCAGTGTTCTGCGGCATCAGTCCGATCCGGCCGGCCAGCGTGCGCGAGCCAGGCGGTAATCCCAGCACCCTTACGGTTCCCTGGGATGGCCGAATGAGGTCGGTACAGCAGCGGATCAGGGTGGTCTTGCCAGCGCCATTTGGCCCGAGAACCGCCGTCAGCGCGCCCGTGGTCGCCTGCAACGTGAGCCTGTCGAGAACCGCGCGGCGACCGAATTTGACGATCAAGTCGTCCACCCGCACAGCGCTGTCGGGACTGGCCACCGATGAATTCTAGACCGGCGGACGGGTGGTCAGGCAAGGAGAGGCCGCGACCTAACGCGAGCCCCAGTTCCATGGCGCCTGCTCCAAAGGGCCGACGCCTTGCAGCATCGTGGCACCGAAGTCCTTGACGAGGCAGAGCGGCTGGCCGCCGTCTGCGGTCAACGCCTCGACCAGCCCGCGCGCATGCGTGACCACCACAATCTGGGTGTGTGCACTTGCATGGGCGATCAGCCGGGCGAGCGCCGGGAGAAGATCAGCATGCAGGCTGGTTTCGGGTTCATTGAGCACCATCAGCGATGGCGGTCGTGGACTCAGCAGAGCGGCGACCAGCAGTAGAAACCGCAGCGTGCCGTCGGAGAGCTCGGATGCACCGAGCGGTCTCAGCAGACCATGGGCGCTCAACTCGAGGTCGAAGCGGCCGCGGCTCTCGACAATCTGGAGCCGCGAACCGGGAAAGGCATCATCGATCGTGCCGTGCAAGGCATTCTCGTCACCAATCTCGATGATCGTTTGGAGTGCTGCGGCGAGATCGCGCCCCTCCCCATCGAGCACCGGAGTCCGGGTGCCGATCTGACTCTGCCGGACCGGGGCATCGGTGTCGGTTCGAAACTGGTCGTAGAACCGCCAGCTCCGAATCTGTTCCCGCACCGCCAACAGCTCGGGTGCTCGAACCGGGTCGAGGACCTCAGTCAGCAGGCTCTCGTACGGTCGCAGGGTGCTCTCGAAGTTCTCCCACGAATCGCCGCTCGGGGAGCTGCCGCGGAGCTCGACCAAAGCACGTTTGCGCTTGATCAGCACGCAGGCGGGCCGCATCACCGGCCCGCTCCAGACCACTTCGCGCTTGATCTCGGGATCCAGGTTGAACGCAGACGTTTCGGCTCGAGTCGGCAGGCCAAGGTCGATCAGGTACGAGAAGTCCTCCGACGAGAAACCCAACTGCAGATTAATCGGCCCCGACCGTACGGTGCCCTGGACGGGATAGCGTCCGGAGCGGACTGCTGTGCCGAGATGCTCCGGCCCGGCCCACAGGACCGACTCGAGCCCGCCCTCGCGGGCCAGTGACGAGATGACCCGGCCGGAGGCGCAATCGGCAAGCAGTCGGAGGGCGCGATAGAGGCTGGACTTTCCTGTGCCATTGGCGCCGGTGACCACGTTGAGCCGCTGCAACGGGAGACGCAGGTCACGCAGCGACCGGTAGTTCTCGATAGCGATCGTGGTCAGCACCTGCTGATCAGCCCTCCGCGAAGATCTCGTCGAGGTTGTACGTGACGGGTTCCTCCAGCTGCTCGTAGGTGCAGGATCGGGGATCGCGGTCGGGCCGCCAGCGGTTGAACTGGGCGGTATGCCGGAACCGGTCGCCTTCCATGTGCTCATAACGGACCTCCACCACAAGCTCCGGCCGTAGCGGGATGAAAGAGAGGTCCTTCTTCGCGTTCCACCGGCTGAACTCCGAGCTGCGCGGCGTCCGAGTGCCTTCCTCCTGCTTGGCCCACGCCCACGGATGATCATCGAAGGTGGTCACCAGGGACTGGAGCTCAGCAAATAGCTCCTTGCGACGTGCGGCCGGAAAGGCACCGATGACGCCTACGCTGGCCAGCTCACCCGAGTTTCGGTAAAGACCGAGCAGGAGCGACCCGATACTGTCCGGACCGCTCTTGTGGATCCGGTAGCCGGCGACGACGCAGTCGGCGGTGCGCTCGTGCTTGATCTTGAACATCACTCGCTTGTCCGGCTGGTAGGTGCCCTGCAGCGGCTTGGCCACCACCCCGTCCAGACCGGCGCCTTCGAACTGTGAGAACCACTGGACCGCCACGTCATGATCGCGAGTCGCAGGGGTCAAGTGAATCGGAGCCGATGCGTCGGCCAGGGCCTGTTCGAGAGCAACCCGACGCTGCTCGAAGGGCAGCTTGGTGTAGTCAATGTCGTCGAGCGCCAGCAGATCGAAGGTGACGAAGCGAGCCGGAGTCTGCTGAGAGAGCAACTTGACACGGCTGGCGGCGGGATGGATGCGTTGCTGCAGCACCTCGAACTCGAGCCGGTCCCCGACGACCACGATGATCTCCCCATCGATCACGCAGCGTTCCGGCAGGTTTTCCTTGATCGCCTCGACCAGCTCAGGGAAGTAGCGCGTCATGGGCCGCTCATTGCGGGAGCCGATCTCGACCTCATCGCCATCCCGGAAGACGATCGAACGGAAGCCGTCCCACTTCGGCTCGTACGATAAAGCTCCGGTGGGAATCTCTCGGACGGACTTCGCGAGCATCGGCGCAACCGGCGGCATTACGGGCAAGTGCATACGCACATTCTCACTGGACAAGCTGACGCGACTAAGGCGAGCCTTATTTGAACCTGTCTGAGGAATTAAGGCACACTGGTGTTGTGAAAAACTACCAGCGGGTCACCTCAGGTGCTGCTGGGGTTCCTCAGAGCGCAGAGACAGATGCCTCCACGCGGCAGAGAGTGGCCAGTTCCATCCTTGAACACGGGCCCTCAACTGCCGCGGAGTTGGCCGAGCGGCTGGGGTTGACCCCAGCGGCGATTCGTCGGCATCTCGACGTGCTGCTCGCCAGCGGCCATGTTGAGGCGCGTGAGCAGCGCGTCTACGGTGCCCGCGGCCGTGGCCGCCCTGCCAAGGATTTTGTGCTGACCGACGCCGGGCGTTCGGTGTTCTACACCGCCTACGACGGCATCGCTATCGAGGCGCTGGAGTTTTTGGCAGCCGCGGCGGGCCCTGATGCTGTGACACGCTTCGCGGAGACGAGAATGGCCCGGGGCGAGAAGCGCTATCGGGATCGGATGGCAACCGCTGGTCCGGGCACAACCAAGGCCCAGGCTCTCGCTGTCGCGCTCACTGAGGATGGTTACGTCGCTTCGACCCTTCCGTCAGCGATCGGGGAGCAGCTGTGCCAGCATCACTGCCCGGTTGCGCATGTGGCCGAGCGCTTTCCGCAGATCTGCGAGGTTGAGACCGCCGCTTTCTCACGCCTCCTTGGTGTCCACGTACAGCGGCTCGCCACCATCGCCCACGGCGATGGTGTGTGCACGACTCATGTTCCGCATGTCCGCAGCACGACGTCCGATATGACCCCATCCGAAAGGCCATCATCATGACCCAAACTCAGGATCCCACTGTCACCCGACCGGTCGGTACCGGCCAGACCCAAGATCAACATCTGGCTGCCCTCGGTCACTATGAGTGGGGCTGGGCCGATAGTGATGTTGCCGGAGCCTCGGCGCAGCGTGGCCTGACACCTGAGATAGTCGCCAATATCTCCCGGCTCAAGAACGAGCCGAAGTGGATGCTTGATCTGCGGCTAAAGGGCCATCGGCTTTTTGGCCGCAAGCCCTTGCCGACCTGGGGTGCCGAGCTGGGTGATATCGACTTCGACAACATCAAGTACTTCGTACGCTCCACCGAGAAGCAAGCTACGTCGTGGGATGAGCTGCCGGCCGACATCAAGAACACCTACGACAAACTGGGCATCCCTGAAGCGGAGAGGTCTCGGCTGGTCGCTGGCGTGGCGGCCCAGTACGAAAGCACCGTGGTTTACCACAAAATAAGGGAAGATCTAGAGGAACAGGGCGTGATCTTCCTGGACACCGACAGCGGGCTCAAGGAGCACGAGGATCTCTTCAAGGAGTACTTCGGCACCGTCATCCCGGTCGGGGACAACAAGTTCGCGTCCCTGAACACCGCCGTCTGGTCCGGTGGCTCGTTCATCTATGTGCCGAAGGGTGTCCACGTGGATATCCCGCTGCAGGCCTACTTCCGCATCAACACCGAGAACATGGGGCAGTTCGAGCGGACGTTGATCATCGTCGATGAAGGCGCGTACGTGCACTACGTCGAAGGCTGCACCGCGCCGATCTACTCCTCCGACTCGCTGCACTCGGCTGTGGTGGAGATCATCGTCAAGAAGAATGCGCGCTGCCGCTACACCACGATCCAGAACTGGTCGAACAACGTCTACAACCTGGTGACCAAGCGGGCCACCTGCGAAGAGGGCGCGACCATGGAGTGGATCGACGGGAACATCGGATCCAAGATCACCATGAAGTACCCGGCGGTCTACTTGATGGGAGAGCACTCTCGAGGGGAGACGCTGTCGGTCGCGTTTGCTGGAGAGGGCCAGCACCAAGACGCCGGATCCAAGATGGTGCACTGCGCGCCGTACACCTCAAGCTCGATCATCTCCAAGTCGGTCGCTCGGGGTGGTGGACGTACCTCGTACCGTGGCTTGGTCCAGGTGCAGGAGGGTGCTCATCACTCCGCCAGCACTGTGAAGTGCGACGCACTGCTGGTGGACACGATCAGTCGTTCCGACACGTACCCCTACGTCGACGTACGCGAGGACGAGGTGTCAATGGGTCACGAGGCGACTGTGTCCAAGGTCAGCGAGGATCAACTGTTCTATCTGCGGAGCCGAGGCCTCAACGAGGACGAGGCGATGGCCATGATCGTCCGAGGATTTGTGGAACCGATCGCACGGGAGCTTCCGATGGAGTACGCGCTGGAGCTCAACCGGCTGATCGAACTCCAGATGGAGGGCGCGGTCGGCTGATCCGCGTAGCTGAACCCTCACCCGACCGAACCAGAAAGAGATCTCTCGACGTGACCTTGCTCGATCAGGCTGCCGCCAGCGTGGCCGATGCGGTGGAGAGCTCCCGCAAGGTGGGCAGCCGCCTGCATCCGCTCGGCTCCTTCGATCTCGGCGACCATCCGGTGCCGACCGGTCGGGAGGAAGCCTGGCGGTTCACGCCCCTGAAGCGGCTGAGGGGCCTCCACGACGGGACATTCGTGCCAGGAGGCGGCGCGCGCGTGGAGGTGGAGGCGCCACCGGCGGTCCATTGGGAGTTGGTGGACCGCGATGATCCGCGGCTGGGCAGGATCTACATCCCGAACGACCGTGTTGCCGCCCAGGCGTGGGAGTCGTTCGACCAGGCCCGCGTCCTTTCGGTGCCACCCGGCCTGGAGTTGGACCAGCCAGTTCTGCTGAACGTCTTCGGCACGGGCAGCGATGCGGCTGTCTTCAACCATCTCGTCATCGACATCGGTGCCAACGCCCGAGCCACCATCGTGCTGCAGCACCAGGGCTCAACAACCCGCGCCGGGAACGCCGAGATCATCGTCGGTGACGGCGCATCCCTGATGCTGGTCTCGGTGCAGGACTGGGACGACGATGCCGTCCATCTTGCGCACTTACATGCCCGCGTTGGCCGTGACGCGAGGTACCGGCAGGCGATCGTCAGTCTCGGCGGCGACCTGGTCCGGATCTCCTCCTCCGTCGACTTCGCTGATCCGGGCGGAGAGGCGGAGCTGTTGGGCCTGTATTTCGCCGACGCCGGGCAACATCTCGAGCATCGACTGTTCGTCGACCACAACGCCCCGCACACCCGGAGCAATGTGGACTACCGGGGCGCGTTGCAGGGACACGGAGCACACACGGTCTGGATCGGGGACGTTCTCATCCGGAAGGTTGCCGAGGGCATCAGCACCTACGAATCCAACAAGAACCTGGTGCTGACCGACGGATGCCGCGCCGACTCGGTGCCGAATCTTGAAATCGAGACTGGGGAGATCAAGGGTGCCGGCCACGCGTCGACAACCGGCCGCTTCGACGATGAACAGCTGTTCTATCTGCGCAGCCGCGGCATCGACGAGGCAGAGGCCCGTCGTCTGGTGGTTCATGGTTTTTTCGCCGACATCATCCGAAAAGTCGGCGTACCTGAGATCGAGAAAAGGCTGCTCGATGCGGTTGAGGCGGAGCTGGCGATCAACATAGGGCTGCCATCGTGAGCACACTGGTTCGCGCCTGCGCTGTCGACGACGTCGCTCCCGAGTCGGCGATCGCTGTCGAGGTGCCCCGGAATGGCCGTCGTCTGGAGCTGGCGATCGTGCACAGCAATGGGAACTTCTACGCCATCTACGACGAGTGCTCCCACGCCCAGATCCCGCTGTCGGAGGGAGACGTTGGCGACGGCGAGATCGAGTGCTACCTTCACGGGTCGCGCTTCGATCTGCGCACGGGGGAGCCCATCGGCCTGCCTGCGACGGAGCCTGTCCCGATCTACCGCTGCTTCGTCGAGGGCACCGATGTCCTGGTCGATGTCTCAGGGCCGTTGGATCCCACCGCTGCACCCACTTACGCACAGGAGTTCTGAGCTTTTATGTCCACTCTCGCAATTCGTGATCTTCATGTTTCGGTCGACACCGATACGGGCCCGAAGGAGATCCTCAAAGGGGTCGACCTCACGGTGCGCAGTGGCGAAATCCACGCGATCATGGGACCCAACGGTTCGGGGAAGTCCACCTTGGCCTACTCCATCTCGGGGCATCCGAAGTACCACATCACCTCAGGCAGCGTGACCCTCGACGGCCAGGACCTGCTCTCCCTCACGATCGACGAGCGGGCCCGGGCTGGGTTGTTCCTGGCTATGCAGTATCCGGTCGAGGTGCCTGGCGTTTCGGTTTCGAACTTCCTGCGTTCGGCCAAGACAGCGCTCGATGGCGAGGCGCCGAAGCTGCGTACCTGGGTGAAGGAAGTTAATGCGGCGATGGAACGGGTTCACATGGATTCCGACTTCGCTAACCGGAGCCTCAACGAGGGCTTCTCAGGCGGGGAGAAGAAGCGGCATGAGATCGTCCAGCTCGAGCTGCTGAACCCGCGGTTTGCGATCTTGGATGAGACGGACTCAGGGCTCGACATCGATGCCCTGCGCATCGTCGCCGCCGGCGTGAACCGCTTCGCCGCACAGGGCGACCGGGGGATCTTGTTGATCACCCACTACACACGGATCCTGCGCTACATCACCCCGGACTACGTCCACGTTTTCGTGGCCGGTCGGGTGGCAGAGCAAGGCGGTCAGGAGCTTGCGGAGCGGCTGGAGGCCGAGGGCTACGACCGCTACGTGCGCGCGGCTGCGACGGCTGGAGCGGAGTAGCAATCATGTCGCTCGATGGTGGGCCAGAGTACCCGGTCACCACAGATCTCTCCGGCGTCACGCGGGGCAGTCTGGCGCTGGCCGAGGAGCCGCTCGCTTTTGATGTCGAGGCAATCCGCGCCGACTTTCCGATCTTGGAAAGGACCGTCGGCGGGACGCCCATCATCTATCTCGACAGCGCCAACAGCTCACAGAAGCCGCGGGTCGTGGTCGAGGCGATCGAAGATCATTACCTCAACCACAATGCCAACGTCGCTCGCGCCATGCACATGTTGGGCGCGGAGGCGACTGAAGCATTCGAGGGCGCGCGGGCGCAGCTGGCGCAATTCATCGGTGCCAACCGCTCTGAGGAAGTGGTGTTCACCAAGAACGCCTCCGAGGCACTCAACTTGTGTGCGTACACGCTGGGAGCCTCGCTGCGACCGGGCGACGAGATCGTCATCTCGGTTATGGAGCACCATTCAAACATCGTTCCCTGGCAACTCCTGGCACAGCGCACCGGTGCGGTGCTGCGTTGGTTCGACGTAACCGATGAGGGGCGGTTGGACCTGGACAAGGCCGCCGCCGAGGGGCTGCTGAACGAACGAACCAAGATCATCTCTGTGGCTTATGTGTCGAACGTGCTCGGCACCATCAACCCGATCAGCCAGATCGCTGCCCTGGGCCATGCGGTGGGCGCCACCGTGGTCGTCGATGCCTCGCAGGCCGTCCCGCAGCTGTCGGTGAACATGAGAGGCCTGGGCGCGGATCTGGTCGCCTTTACCGGCCACAAGATGGTGGGCCCAACGGGCATTGGCGTGCTCTGGGGACGCTATGAGCTGTTGGCCGCGCTGCCACCGTTCCTGGGTGGTGGAGAGATGATCGAGGTGGTCACCATGGCCGGCTCGACTTATGCCCCTCCGCCGCACCGCTTCGAGGCGGGCACGCCCCCGATCGCTCAGGCGGTCGGGCTCAGTGCCGCGGCGCAGTACCTGACCGCGATCGGGATGGACCAGATCACCGCGCACGAACGTGAGATCACCGGGTATGCGCTCGAAGGCTTGCACAGCCTTCCCGGGCTCCGGGTGCTTGGACCCGACGAGCTCGTGGATCGCGGCGGTGCTGTCTCGTTCACGCTGACCGCTCCGGACGGGCAACAGATTCACCCCCACGACGTGAGCCACCTGCTCGACTCCCGGGGCATCGCGGTGCGGGCTGGGCATCATTGTGCGCGGCCGCTGCATGAGCGTTTCGGGGTCCAGTCCTCGACTCGCGCCTCGTTTTACCTCTACACGACCCGTGCCGAGATCGATGCGCTGATCGACGGCCTGGATTACACGATGGGTTTCTTCGGGGGGCTGCGATGAAGGTGGAAGATCTCTACCAGGAGATCATTCTCGATCACTACCGCTCGAAGCATCACAGCGGATTGCGCGAGCCGTACCAGGCTGAGGTTCTGCACGTCAATCCCACCTGTGGCGACGAGGTCCGGCTGCGGGTAAACCTGGTCGGGGATACTGTGACCGATGTCTCGTACGAGAGCGTGGGCTGCTCGATCTCCCAGGCGTCGACCTCGGTGATGACGGATCTGGTGATCGGCCACGACGTCGCGTACGGCCTGGGTCTCTACGAGGAATTCTTGACCATGATGCAGGGCAAGGGGCAGATCGAGCCCAATGAAGAGCGTCTCGAGGACGGTGTCGCGTTCGCTGGCGTGGCCAAGTTCCCGGCGCGCGTGAAGTGCGCTCTGATCGGTTGGTCGGCCTTCCGGGACGCGATCATCCAAGCCCAGAGCGCGAGTAGCTAAGGAGATATACCATGACCGACACTCGCAGCTACCAGGATCTTTCGACCGATCCGCACCAGCGGGAAAGTCGGCCCTCGGATCTGGTTGCCGATGATCTTCCCGAGGTTGATCTTGGCGAGCCATCGGCACAGCCGGATGAGCGGCCGTCGCTGGACGACATCGAAGAGGCACTCAGGGACGTTGTCGATCCCGAGCTTGGCATCAACGTGGTTGATCTTGGGCTGGTCTACGGGTTGAATTTCGAGGACGACGATTCCTTGACCATCGACATGACGCTGACCTCGGCTGCATGCCCGCTGACCGACGTGATCGAAGATCAGACTCAGACGGCGCTTGAAGGCATGGTCGACCGGTGGGTGATCAACTGGGTCTGGATGCCCCCGTGGGGCATGGAGATGATCACCGAGGACGGTCGCGACCAACTGCGTGCTCTCGGCTTTAACGTCTGAGCGCCTCGAGGGGTTCGGTTCGGGGAGGCCCGGCCAGCAGGCGTAGAAACTTCCTGGTCGCCTTGACCGGCACGTGCAAGCAGGAATGGCTTGGGTTTCAAGCATCTTAGGTTTCTACGCCTGCTAGCCAGGCCTCCCCGAACCTTTCACGGGGTGCGCTCAGGCGTGTTGCTGATCACACGTTGGTCGCGACTGCCTCGGGTGATCATCTTCAGCTGGTCGCGGCTGTTCGCGGAAAGCACAGCTTTCCGACCGGCCACGGACGCAGCTCCGTAAGCGCAAAAGTGGTCGCCTACCACATGCACCGAAACCGATTTAGTGTGGTTATCGACCACTTTCGGGTGAGATAGGCGGCTGCACCGGGAAGGCATGGTGTTGCCTCTATTCACCTCAGGGCGCATTAACGCACCCCGAACCTTTGTCCGTCCCGCCGCCACCGGTCAACTCAGCCGTCCTCCAACTGAGGCCGCGGAAGCGGTAGCGAACAGCCCTCGCAACCAGCATTGGACTTCCGTACGGGCCGCGCGACCAAGATCGCGCTGAGAATAGCAAGGTAGCGGTGGCACGGGGACGGCGAAGAACGTAAGAATTTGAAGCTTGGGAATCACAAACTCTCCTGAACGCTAAAGCTAACCGCGGTCGTCCTGAGCCGTCCCCGTGCCCCGCGACCGCAGAGTCTCAGAGGAGCGATCTTTGGTCGCAGCATAGAGCAGGCACGGAAGGGTTGAGTCCAATGCTGGTTGCGAGGGATGTGGAGGTACGCGCGGGTGCGCGTCTTCTGCTGGAGCATGCCTCCTTCCACGTAGCAACTGGCGACAAGATCGGCTTGGTGGGACGTAATGGAGCCGGCAAGACCACGCTGACCCGGATCTTGTCCGGCGAGGCCCAGCCTGCCAGCGGAACGATCACCAGAACGGGCCCCGTCGGATACCTGCCGCAGGATCCGCGGACCGGCGATCTTGATGTCCTGGCCAAGAATCGGATTCTGTCTGCCCGCGGCCTGGACGCGGTCGTTGATCGGCTGCGACGCGCCGAGCTGGCGATGGGTGACGATTCGGCCGATCTCCGGGACAAGGCGATGGCCTCGTATGCAAAAGCGGAGGCAGAGCTGGCGGCTGCAGGTGGCTACGCCGCGGAGGCGGAGGCGGCCCGAATCGCCAGCAATCTCGGTCTCCCCGAGCGCGTGCTGCACCAGCCGCTCGGCACATTGTCGGGCGGTCAGCGGCGACGGGTTGAGCTTGCCCGGATCCTGTTCTCCGGAGCGTCGACCTTGCTGCTCGATGAGCCCACCAACCACCTCGACGCCGATTCAATTGTGTGGTTGCGTGACTTTTTGGCTGGACACTCCGGCGGGTTGCTGGTGATCACTCACGACGTGGGGCTGCTGGAGCGGTGCGTGAATAAGGTGTTCCATCTCGACGCCAACCGTGCCGAACTCGATATCTACACGATGGGGTGGAAGCGTTATCTGCAGCAACGCGAGACCGACGAGAAGCGCCGGAGACGGGAGCGGCTGAACGCCGAGCGAAAGGCGGACCAGCTCCTCAGCCAGGCGGACAAGATGCGCGCCAAGGCAACCAAGGCGATGGCCGCGCACAACATGGTCAGGCGCGCTGAGCGGTTGCTGGCAGGGATCGATGGTGAACGGGCTCGTGATCCGGTGGCCAAGATCAAGTTTCCCGACCCGGCACCCTGCGGAAAGACACCACTCACCGCGACGGATCTCAGCAAGAGCTACGGATCACTCGAGGTCTTCACCGACATTGATCTTGCCATCGATAAGGGCAGCCAGGTCGTGGTGCTTGGCCTCAACGGAGCAGGCAAGACCACGCTGCTGCGAATCCTTGCGGGTTTGGACGAGCCCGACACGGGTGAGGTCATGGCGGGTCACGGTCTGCGCATCGGCTATTACGCCCAGGAGCATGAGACCTTGGAGGTCGGTCGTTCGGTGCTCGCGAACATGAGGACCGCTGCGCCGCAGCTTGGCGATACCGATGTTCGCAAGGTCTTGGGCGCTTTCCTCTTCTCAGGTGACGATGTCGACAAGCCGGCGAGCGTACTGTCAGGTGGCGAAAAGACCCGACTTGCATTAGCAATGCTGGTTTGCTCGAGCGCCAACGTGCTGCTGCTGGACGAGCCCACGAACAATCTTGATCCGGCCTCCCGCGCAGAAGTGCTGTCAGCGATCAAGCGTTACTCCGGCGCAATCGTCCTCGTCACCCACGACGAGGGAGCTGTGGACGCCCTTGATCCTGATCGGGTGCTGCTGCTACCGGACGGTGTGGAAGACCTTTGGAATCCGGAGTACGCGGATTTGGTTGCCTTGGCCTGATTACGGGCATTTCCCTGATCATCGCTTAATGAATAGGACCCACGACCAGAGATCATCTGGTCCCCTTCATGTGATCAACCGACCTCAGTCAATTGATCAGCCAGAAACTGCCCAAACGTGTCGGAAACGTGCTAGAAATGGTTGATCATTGATCTTGAGGTCTCGATCATTGGGTCTGGCAAAGGTCGTCGTCCAACCGCGATGACTCACGACAAAGGGAGGCGCAGTGGCCAAGGCATTGGCTAAGGGTTCACGCATCACCGGGGCGCAGCGGACAACGCTTGCTTCCCAGTACGCCAAGCGGTACGCCGCTGGCGACAGCATTCGCAAGATCGCTGAGGACGCCGGTCGTTCCTTCGGGTTCGTGCATGGTGTCCTCAAGGAATCAGGGGTTGAGCTCCGCGGTCGCGGCGGCGCTACCCGCGGTGCCAAGAAGGCGGCCCCAAGCAGCGCAGCAAGGAGGGGCACCACGGCTCCGGCCAAGAAGGCCCCGGCGAAGGCAGCTGCGAAGAAGTCTTCCGCGAAGACAACCAAGGCTCCGGCCAAGAAGGCAGCCGCCAAGAAGGCACCGGCCAAGAAGTTGCCCGCCAAGGCCGCCAAGGCTCCAGCCAAGAAATCAGCCGCCAAGAAAGCGCCTGCGAAGAAGACGACCGCTAAGAAAGCTCCTGCCAAGAAGGCCCCTGCCAAGAAGACGACTGCCAAGAAGGCCCCTGCCAAGAAGGCGACTGCCAAGAAGGCTCCTGCCAAGAGGCGGTGATCGCGACTCATCCTGAAAGGCCCGGCGCACTTGCGACCGGGCCTTTCAGTTGCTGCTGATCGCGGGGCTCGGAATAGCCTGAGATCGCCGAGCGTTCCCAGCCCCGGAGGAAGCCATGTCGATGAGCACGATGGGACTATGGCGGCGCATGTCGCAGGATCCCGATATTGCCAAGCATCAGCTAAGCCCCGGCGTCGTCTGGCGCGTTCTGCGGTTCGCGAAGCCCTACAGGCTCCAGATCACCGTCTTTGTCGTTCTGGTGGTGATCATGGCGGCCCTCGCCGTGGCGCCGCCGCTGCTTTTCGGGCAGATCATCGACCAAGGTGTGCTGCAGGGCAACCAGCGACTCCTGATCATCCTGAGCTTGACCGTCGCGGGCCTGGCTGTGTTGCAGGCCCTGCTCGGCCTAGTTCAGCGCTGGTTTTCTTCAACGATCGGCGAAGGCTTGATCTTCGACCTTCGCACCCAGGTCTTCGACCACGTGATCCAGATGCCGGTCGCATTCTTCACCAGAACCCAGACCGGAAAGCTCGTATCGCGGCTCAACTCAGATGTGATCGGCGCCCAGCAGGCATTCACCTCAACCCTGTCCACAGTCTTGACCAACTTGATCAGCCTGGTGCTGGTGCTCGCAGCCATGCTGGTACTGAGCTGGCAGCTCACTCTCGCTGCGCTGATCATGTTGCCGATCTTCCTCATCCCAGCGAAGATCGTCGGCCGCAAGCTCGCAGATCTGACACGGCGCCAGATGCAACTCAACGGCGACATGTCAGCCACCATGACCGAGCGTTTCAGCGTCAGCGGCGCACTCCTGGTCAAGCTTTTCGGTCGGCTTCCCGAGGAGCACAACGCGTTCGCGGAACGGGCCGGCGCGGTCCGTGATGTCTCGGTCAAGATCGCGATGAACGGTCGGTTCTTCATTACCTCACTGGGACTGGTCGCCGCACTGGCCACCGCGCTCGTGTACGGCGTGGGTGGGTCCTTGGCGATCGACGGTGTGCTCACCGTGGGTACCCTGACCGCCTTGGCCGGACTGCTCACTCAGCTCTACGGGCCACTTACGCAGCTCACCAATCTCCGTATCGATGTCATGAACGCCCTTGTCAGCTTCGACCGAGTCTTCGAAGTGCTCGACCTCCTGCCGATGATCCGCGACGCCGAGCATGCCGAGACCGTCCAGGGGCCAGCGTCGGTGAGCTTTGAGCACGTCTCATTCACCTACCCGAGTGCCGATGAGGTCTCGCTGGCGAGCCTGGAATCGATTGCCTCACTCGACCAACGACCGAGCGGCGAGGTGTTGCACAACGTGACGTTCAGCGTGGCGGCTGGGCAGACCGTCGCGCTCGTGGGCCGATCCGGCGGTGGCAAGACGACCATGACTCACCTGATCGCGCGGCTCTACGACGCCACCTCCGGGACAGTCTCGGTGGCGGGCAACGACGTCAAGAAACTGCAGCAGTCTTCGCTGCGCGCCACAGTCGGCTACGTGACCCAAGACGCGCACATGTTCCACGACACGATTCGCGCCAATCTCCGATACGCCCGGCCCGATGCCACCGATGCCGAGTTGTGGGACGCGCTGGAGGCTGCACAGATCAAGCCGCTCGTCGAGAGTCTGCCCGACGGCTTGGAGACCGTGGTTGGCGAGCGCGGCTACCGGCTATCCGGTGGCGAGCGGCAACGTCTCGCCATTGGCCGGCTGCTGCTCAAGGCTCCCCCGATCGTGGTGCTCGACGAGGCCACCGCGCATCTGGACTCAGAATCCGAGGTCGCAGTTCAGCACGCCCTGGATCTGGCGATGCAGGGGCGTACCAGCGTTGTGATCGCACACCGGCTGTCCACGATCCGCAACGCCGACTTGATCATCGTTGTCGACCAGGGCCGGATCGTGCAGCAGGGTCGCCACGAGGAGCTGATGCGCCTGGGTGGGCTGTATACCGAGCTTTACCGCACCCAGTTTGATCAGAGTGCGCGTTGGGCCCCGCCCTCAACCGAGATCACCGAGCCGGTCAGGTAGGACGCGGCGGGGGAGAGCACGAAGGCGGCAACTCGGCCGAACTCTTCGGGTTGGCCATACCGACGCAACGGAATCGCTGCCTCAGCACTGGTTCGCGCCGCAGCCGGGTTCTCCCTGAGCGCCTCGAGTTGTTGGGCGCGTTCGGTCTCAACGGCCCCCGGCATCAGGCCGACCACGCGTGTCCCCTGCGGGCCGAGTTCGTCGGCCAGCTGCTTGACCAGCATGGCCAAACCCGGGCGGAGGCCGTTCGATGTCGCAAGTCCTGGTATGGGCGTCTTGACCGATGTCGACAGCACCCAGGCGATGCACAGATCGCTGGCAGTGCCATGACGGACCACCGCGCCGCAGACCCGCAGCGCTGCCAGAAACACTGACTCGAATGCGCTGCGCCATTGCTCCTCGCTGGTCCCCAGCACTGATCCGGCCGGTGGTCCGCCGACGCTGATCAACGCGCCATCGAGCCGACCGAACGCGTCCAGGGCAAGACCGCAGGCCGTCGCGGCAGTGGTGGGATCAGTGAGGTCTGCCGCGAGCGCGACGGCACGGTCCGGTCCCAGCTGACTCACTGCTTCGGCCAACAACTCGGCTCGTCGAGCGACAAGGACCACCCGGGCCCCCTCGGCGACGAGCTGCTCGGCCGTTGCGCGTCCGAGCCCGGTACTGGCCGCCGTCACCAAGAACGCGCGATCCCCCAAGCCAAGATCCATGATCAGATCATCACACCGTTGCGTGAGCTTCGGTGGCGTCTTCGCGCTCCTCGCGCCTAGCTCGCAGATCGGCGCGGATGAAGACAACGATTCCGGCTACGCCGATGGCGGTGAACAGGAACCACTGCACGGCGTACCAGAAATGCGGGCCTTCGGACAGTTCCGGCATTTGGATCGGCTGAAAGCCGCCCTGCTGCTCGGGCTGGATGATCAGGAGGCCGATGTACCCCGACGGGATCTCATAGGGCAGTGTCGCTGCAATGGCGTCTGAGTTGATCAAGCGGACCTGATTGCCGGCCGGCGTCGTGGCGGCTCGTCGACCCCGCTCGTTGCGGCGGACATGTCCCATGACCGTCACCTCCCCAGCCGGCGGGGCGGGAGCCACCGATGGGATCCGGGTACCTCGCTGGAGCGGGATGAATCCGCGATCGACCAGCACAGTGCCGCGTGCGGTGCGCAAGGGGGTCACGACCTCGTAGCCTTCGGCACCACCATTGCTGCGGTAACGCACCACGTATTGATGGTCTGCGTCGAAGGTGCCTCGGGCCTCAACTCGTTGCCACTGATCCGCGTCGGTGATCAGCTGGTTGAAGACCTGGTCGTACGGCTGAACCGGTTTCTGCTCGTTGGCGATTGTCGTGGCGTTATGTTCCTTGCGCTGAGCCAGCCGGTCGAGCTGCCAGTTGCCCAGGCTGACGAAGGCAACACCGAGCACTGCGACGAAGACGATCAGCAGTGCCCAACGGAGCCACAAGCGGCGCACGGAGCCAGGCTAGTCGGCAGCCTCGTGGTTGAGCAGCAGCGTCGTAGCCGTTGCCGCGGCCATGTTCAGTGCAGCACCGCGCCCGACGGCGATCCCGACGAGGAAAGTCGTGAGCGGCGCGGCCACCCGTTCCACCTCATGCGCGGAGTCTCGGGCGAGGTCTAGCAGGGTCTGGACCGCGTCGTCGTCCATAGTGACGTCCGTGGTCTCCAGCCGGGCGGACAACGTGGTCAGCCATTGCTTGAGGTCCATAGGTTCAGCGCTCCTCGGCGAGGGAGGTTGTGCGGCCCTGGGAATTTGATGCTATGGGCCAGGATGATGTCATGGGACGAGTAACCCGTCACCACGCGGTGCTGCGGGTAGGACCGGGAGAGTTAGTTCGGCTTAGCGATAGTTTGGCCGTCGAGGAGCCGCTGGAGATTCGCCTGAACGGCGAGCCCTACCTGGTCACCATGCGGACGCCCGGGAACGACATTGACCTGGTACGCGGGTTGCTCTACAGCGAGCGCATCATTACTGAGCGGTCCGACATCATGCTGGCCCGCTACTGTGCGGGGTCCGATGCTGACGGGGTGAACAGCTACAACGTGTTGGACGTGACTCTTGCGTCGCAGATCTCCGCGGCAGCAGCGGTCCGGCGTAACGTCATGACGACGAGCGCCTGCGGTATCTGCGGTACAACCTCGATCGATCAGGTGCTGCGCGAGTCACCGTACGGGGTGGACCGCGAGGTACAGGTCACCGCCGAACTGGTTCTCTCGGCACCGATCCGGCTGCGAGAGCAGCAGCGAGCCTTCGACCGCACCGGCGGTCTGCATGCGGCAGGCCTGCTCGGCCTGAACTCAGAAATGAAGTGCGTCCGTGAGGACGTCGGCCGACACAACGCCGTGGACAAAGTCATCGGCTGGGCCATTGAGCAACAGCTGCTCCCGCTGCGCCACACGATCTTGGCCGTCTCCGGCCGGGCGTCCTTCGAGCTCACCCAGAAGGCGGTGCTAGCAGGCATTCCGGTGCTGGCCGCGGTTTCGGCACCGAGTTCGCTGGCCGCGGAACTGGCTGAAGAGGCCGGGCTCACGTTGGTCGGATTCGTCCGTGGCGAGACGATGAACGTTTACACGCATCCGGAACGGATGATCCGGTCGACCAACGGGCAACTTAGACTCCACACATGACCACGCTGCTTCCGTTTCCGCGCTTACGTCGCTCGGATTCCGCGCGTGCGGAGCACGCTGAGCGTGATCAAATGGTGCTTGCGGACGCCTTCGGTCGAGTCGCAACGGATCTGCGGATTTCGCTCACAGATCGGTGCAATCTGCGCTGTACGTATTGCATGCCGGTCGAGGGCCTCGACTGGCTGCCTCGTGCCGATGTGTTGGCAGATGAGGAGATTCTCCGGCTGATCACGATCGGTGTCGAACGGCTGGGCATCAAGACAGTACGGCTCACAGGTGGCGAACCGCTGTTGCGCAAGAACCTCGAGCTCCTCGTGGCTGATATCGCGGCACTCTCGCCTGCGCCAGAGATCGCCCTGACAACCAACGGAATAGGCCTGGCTGCGCGCGCCGAGAAGCTGGCTGCGGCCGGGTTGCAGCGGATCAACGTCTCGCTGGACACACTCGACCCGCACACTTTTGTCGAGCTCGCCCATCGGCCACGCCTCCCCGACGTACTGGCCGGAATCGCTGCCGCGCGGGAGGCGGGGCTGAACCCCATCAAGATCAACTCTGTGCTGATGCGTGGTGTCAATGATCATGAAGCGTTCGATCTGCTGCGCTGGGCGATGGCGGAAGGCGTCCAGCTGCGGTTCATCGAGCAGATGCCACTGGACCCGCAACACGGTTGGCAACGCGACGAAATGATCACCGCCGCCGAGATCAAGCAGCACCTCGGCCGGCACGTAGAGCTGGTTGAGGACCCTGAGGATGCGCTGACCCGGGGGAGCGCGCCGGCGGAACTCTTCCGGGTGGTGGGCACCGGCTATTCGGTTGGCATCATCGCGGCAGTTTCGAAGCCGTTCTGCGGCAACTGCGACCGGGTTCGGCTTACGGCCGACGGCCAGATCAGGAATTGCCTGTTCGCCCGCACCGAGTCCGATCTGCGGACGCCGTTGCGAAGCGGCGCAAGCGACTCCCAGATTGCCGCCCTGTGGGTGGCTGCGGTTGCCAACAAACAGCCCGGCCACGGCATCAACGACCCGAGCTTCCTGCAACCCGATCGGCCAATGTCGGCGATTGGCGGCTAGTGTCCTGCGCCGGGAATCCGGTGCTTATGTGCGTCGTTCAGGTGGATGCATCGCAAGGCCGACGAGTGAGGGATACCGGGTCGTACGTCGACCGAGGAGAACGCCGCGAGGCGCCGCATGGACGGCGCACATCTGTGGCGGATTCCTGGCGCAGGACACTACTGACCGAAGGGTCGCTAGAGGGGGAGCACGTCTTTCAAGAAACCGCGGGCCGAAAGGAACTGCGCCAGCGACTCGCGATGAACATCGCAGGCTAGCCAGTGCTTACGTCGATCCGCCGGATGGATCTTCGGGTTGTTCCACCGCAGGTCGTACGCCGCACGTTGGCGGCAGCCCCGAGCGGAGCAGATCAGGCCTTCAGGATCCTCGGGAAGCGGGTCGACCCCGCCAGTGACCCGAGGGTCACTGGGCGACGCGCTCATTCGGCCGGTGTTGACTGCCGTCCTCCTCGAACACCTCGCTATTGGTCGGCTCGTCATCGTGTCCGGTCGTGAGCTGCGGGCGTTCGCTCGGCAGGGCGTGGCTCATCTTGCCGGAGCGAAAATGCTGGTTGACCTGGTTCGCGGCGATGACTGCGATGAACGGCAAGACGACAGCGCAGGCGAACAACACCCAGCGGAAGGCGCCAGACACGAAGATCATGCTGACGAAACAGGCGGCGCGGAAGGCCATGGTGATCGTGTACCGGCGGATGCGAGATGACATTTCGTCGCTCGTCCCCATCCGGGCGTCGGTGATCAGCGGGGCTGCGCCTCTGTGGCCCGACTCGGCGATTGTTCGGGTGTGCGTGCCCATCTCACGATCGGTCACCGTGTCAGCCTACGCCTGCTCGCCGACGGGCTGGAGTACTCGGTAGCGTGACCCCGTGAATCCATCGCGCGTCGTTCTGGTGACCGGCGGCAGCAAGGGAATTGGCCACGGCATTGCTGCCCGGCTCGCCCAGGCTGGGCACCGCGTTGCCGCCACTTATCGCAGCGGACAGGTGCCGCAGGGTGCCATGGGCGTGCGGTGTGACGTAACCGATCCGGACCAGGTGGAAGCGGCGTTCGCCGAGGTGGAGTCGGCTCTTGGGAGCGTCGAGGTGCTGGTCGCGAATGCCGGGATCACCCGCGACACCTTGCTGATGCGGATGTCGGACGAGGATTGGGACCAGGTGATTGCCACCAATTTGACGGGGGCCTTCCGCGTGGCGCGGCGGGCCGCCAGACCGATGATCCGTGGCAGGTTCGGCCGGATCGTCTTCATCTCCTCAGTGGTTGGACAGATGGGTTCGGCGGGACAGGTCAACTACGCAGCAGCAAAGTCTGGGCTCGTTGGGATGGCGCGCTCTCTGGCCCGGGAACTTGGATCGCGCGGCGTAACGGCGAACGTGGTGGCTCCGGGCTTCATCGAGACCGACATGACCGCCGAGCTCGGCGATGACCTGGTCAAGAAATACGCCGAGCAGATTCCGCTGGGGCGGTTCGGCTCGGTGGACGACATCGCGGGGACGGTCGAGTTCCTCGCCAGCGACGCCGCCAGCTACATCACCGGGGCGCTCATCCCGGTCGACGGCGGCCTCGGCATGGGCCACTGACCGGCGAGGCGACAAACGATTCTGAAGTCAGAAGGGACATCTGTGGGCATTCTCGAGGGCAAGCACATCCTTGTTGCCGGCGTCACCCTTGACACCTCCATCGCTTTCCATGTAGCCAAGATCGCCCAAGCCGAGGGGGCAACGGTCGTCGTCTCCAACTTCGGCCGGGCCATGAGCTTGACCGCTCGGGTGATCAAGAAACTTGATCCAGTCCCCCTGCTCCTCGAGGTGGACGTCACGAACGAAGATCATCTGGCTGGCCTGCCGGGACAACTTGGAGAGCATCTCGATCATCTCGACGGGCTTGTGCACTCGCTCGCCTTCGCCAACCCTGAGACGGCGCTTGGAGGCAAGTTCCTGAGCACGCCGTGGTCCGACGTCAGTACCGCGCTGCAGGTGTCGGCCTACTCGCTGGCGTCATTGACGATGGCCTGCAAGCCTTTGCTGGTCGAGCCTGCCTCGGTGGTCGGGTTGACCTTTGACGCGACCGTCTCGTGGCCGGTCTATGACTGGATGGGCGTCTCCAAGGCAGCGCTGGAGAGCACCAGCCGCTACCTGGCGCGCTACCTCGGACCGCAGGGGATTCGCGTCAATCTGGTTGCTGCGGGTCCGCTGGAAACACTGGCCAAGAAGGCGATCAGTGGCGCCGATGCCTTCAACGATGTTTGGGGCCAGCGCGCTCCTCTGGGCTGGGATCCGAGGGATATGACACCGACGGCGAAGGCTGTCGTGGCTCTGCTCAGCGACTTCTTCCCCAAGACCACCGGGGAGATGATCCACGTGGACGGCGGCCTGCACTCCACTGGTGCTTGACTGCGCCGATGGCGACCGGACCCGCTGCCCGCTCGTTGGTCGAAGTGCGCCTCCTCGACGGGCCGAACCTGTATTTCCCGCGGCCGGCAGCGAAGGTGACACTCGACCTCACGGAACTGCTCGGGCTGCCCATGGCCGATGCCCGCGATCTCGGAGCCGAGCTCGGCCTTGTCAAGGCACGTCCCGGGACAGCCGACTCGGTATTCCGGCAGCGTTTCGCGATTCGGCTGGTAACCCAGATCGTCCGCGAGCTGGCCCGGATCGGAGGCGCGACCAGGCTGGCGGTGCGGACCCGGGCTGGACAGGCCTTCAGTGAGCTGGTGGTGGCCTACCCGTGGCGCAACTCGGGCCGAGCCGAGGCGTTGGCGTACGGGCTGGCGCGCGTGCTGGACGGAGTCGGCGCAGGATCCCCATCGGTGGTGGAGATGATCAACGCCCAGGGCGCGGTGCTTGCTACGGCGCCGCTCGGCTCTGCTCCGCAGCTGATCCGGCCGCGAATTCCGGTCGTTGCGATCACCGGTACCAACGGCAAAACCACCACGGCCCGGATGATCGGGCACGTGGCACGGCGGGCCGGCCTATCCGTGGGCTGGTCGAGCACGGACGGCGTCTACATCGACGGTGAGCTGATCGAGGCCGGCGATTTCTCGGGGCCGAGCGGTGCGGGTCAGGTGCTGCGCCATCCGGGTGTGGAGCTGGCGGTCACGGAGACGGCGCGTGGCGGGATCTTGCGACGTGGCGTCGGAGTCGCGTACAACGACGTCTCTGTCGTGACCAACATCAGTGCCGATCATCTGGGCGTCGATGGGATCGACACCCTCGACCAGCTCGCTGAGGTCAAGGCAGTCATCACCAAGATCACAAAACCGGATGGCTGGTGCGTGCTCAACGCCGACGACCCGCGCACCTTCGCGATGCGGCTCGGCACCAAAGCTCAGATCTGGGTGTTCACCCGAGATCCCGACTCGCCGTCCGGGCGCAGCGTTGTGTCCACCGGCGGTCGAGTGACCACGCTGCTCGACGGTTGGGTGAGCGTCCTGCGTACGGGTGCAGATCCACTTCCAGTCGTCCACGTCATCGACGTGCCGATGACCTTAGCCGGGCTGAGCAGGGTCAATGTCGAGAACGTCCTGGCGGTCACCTCGGCCACCCTGGCCTTGGGATTCTCGGTTGAGCATGTATCCGACGGCCTTCGAACATTCGAACCGAGCGAGAACAATCCGGGCCGGATGAACATTTGGACCGTCACCGTCCCCAGCGGAATGATCAGCGTCATCATCGACCTGGCCCACAACGAGGCCGGGCTGGAGGCGCTGCTGGAGATCATGAACGGCATTCGACCGCCTCAGGGCCGCCTGCTGCTTGGTGTGGGTACCGCCGGTGATCGCAGCGATGAGGTTTTCGTACGACTCGGCGAGATCGCCGGACTAGGCGCGGATGTTGTCGAGATCACTCACAAGGCGAAGTACCTGCGCGGACGCGGCAAGGAACGGCTTGGCAAGTTGATCAGGGAGGGAGCCTCCCATGCCGGTATGGAGATCGTCCGTGAGCACGACAGCGAACTGGATTGTCTGGTGTCGTTGGTGGGCCAGGCACACGACGGCGACGTTGTCGCGATCATGACGCATCAAGATCGCGAGCTGTTGGATGAGTGGCTCATTGATCATGGCGCATCGCGCGACAATGCCAATGTGCTGCGAGCAAAGGTGCGCCCAGTTTGAGCTGCGCGCGCAGTTTGAGCTGCTCGCGCATCGCCGCTCGCAGCTCAGTGCGAGTCCGGGTCGGGCACGGCATTGCTGAATTCCCGGTCGGCGGCAGGACGGGCCCCCGGCTGCGCGTGGTGACCGTAGGACTCCAGGTGCGCCATGACCGCCGCATGCTGCTCCACACAGATCACCACCAGGTCGCCAGCGTTGGACCGCGACAGGGCGTGCCGAACGCTTGCCAGCTCTTCGAGGACGATCTCGACCTGCTTAGAGCGTGCGCCCTCAGCCATCGCCTGGCGCGCTCCGCCGGCCACGATCTCGCCGACCTCCCCAGGTGCGCGGCCGCGAAGATTGCTGTCCTCGCGCACGATCAGCACGTCGAAATGCCGAGCCGCCTCAGCACCAAGCTCGCGCATGTCCTCGTTCCGGCGATCGCCGGCAGTCGCGATGACACCTATCCGTGAAATCCGTCCAAGATCGTTAGTAGCCGCGAGAGCGGCTCCGGTCTTGTCCACGAAATCGCCGAGCATGATCATCCCCGGGACGTTGTGGCAATAGTCGACGATGACGGTTCGGCCCTCCACGTCGACCTCATTGAGCCGGCCAGGCGCCAGGTAGTAGTTGGTCGAGAAGGAACGCAGGCCCTGACGAATGTCATGCAGCGAGGCACCTGCCGCGAAGGCCGCCGCAGCGGCCGCCATAGCGTTTTGGACGTTCATGGTGGCGCGGCCACTGAAGGTTGCAGGCAATAGATGTGTCCAGGCCAGCTGCATGGAGCGGCGACCCTCCTTGATCATGATCATGTCGCCAAGATCGCTGTGCTCGAGCACGACCGCTCGCCCACCGCGGCGGCAGTGATCGTCAACGGAATCTCGGATTTCGCTGCCGGGCTCGGCCATGGTGAACCACACGATCCGGCCGGAGCAGCGCCGCCGCATGGCGCGGACCAGCGGGTCGTCGGCGTTCAATACCGCGAAGCCGTTGCGCGGCACCGCTTCGACGATCACCGCCTTGACGTCTGCTAGCTGCTCGAGTGTGTCGACCCCTCGTAGGCCCAGATGGTCAGGCTGCACGTTGAGCACCACGCCAACGTCGTTGCGCTCATAACCCAGGCCCTCACGCAAGATGCCACCACGCGCTACTTCAAACACGGCAAAGTCGACGCGGGGGTTCTGCAGCACCATCTTCGCCGACCTCGGCCCCGACGCGTCCGAGCGGATGACCAACCGCTCATCAATCACGACGCCGTCGGTCGATGTCATGCCGACCTTCTTGCCGATTCCCTTGAAGATGTGGGCGATCATCCGCGAGGTCGTGGTCTTGCCATTGGTGCCCGTGACAGCGACGATCGGGATCCGGCTCGGGGTACCGGGTGGGAAGAGCATGTCGACCACGGGCTTCGCCACGTACTGCGGGTCACCGATCGTCGGATGCGTGTGCATCCGGAAGCCGGGTGCGGCATTCACCTCGCAAATCCCTCCACCGGTTTCGCGTACGGGCTGTGTGATGTCGGGCGCAATGAAGTCGATGCCCGCGATGTCCAGCCCGACCACCCGCGCGGCCTCCTCGGCAATCTCGATGTTCTCCGGGTGTGCTTCGAAGGTGCGGTCGATGGAGACGCCACCAGTAGACATGTTGCCGGTCAGGGTCAGCTTGATCATCTTGCCCTCAGGTGGCACCTCGTCCATGCCGAACCCCTGGGCCGCCACCAGATCGATCGCGGTCTTGTCGATCTTGATCCTGGTCAACACCTTTTCGTGGCCTACGCCACGGCGAGGATCGGCATTGGTCTTGGCAACCAGTTGACTGATGGTGAGTACGCCGTCACCGGTGACATGGGCCGGCACACGCTCGGCGATGGCCGCGATCTTGCCGGCGACCACCAGGCATCGGTAGTCCCGCCCGGTCACGAAGGTTTCGACGATCACCAGGCCGCCGCGTGACTCGGACTTGGCGACGTCGAAGGCTCGCCGTACGTCGTCCTTGCTGCGCAGATCGAGCATGACGCCTCGGCCATGGTTACCGTCGAGCGGCTTGAGGACCACGGGGTAGCCGATGCGGTTAGCCAAGCGGACCGCGTCGTCGAGGGTACGGACCGATTGCGAGCGGGGAACGGGCAGCCCGGCAGCAGACAGCAGAGACAGAGTGAGCTCCTTGTTGCTGGCGATGTCAACCGCCACCGACGGCGTCTGGGAGGTCATGGTGGCCCTGATCCTTTTCTGATGGACCCCTTGGCCGAGCTGCACGAGCGATGCGGTGTTCAACCGCAGGTAGGGAATGTCGCGGCTGACCGCCTCCTCAACGATCGCTTGGGTTGACGGCCCGAATGCGGTCCGTTCCCCGCGCACGATGAACTGCTCCAGCGCCTCGTCGAAGTCGAAGCCCGGGTCCGCGACGATCAGGTGGTTGACCAGCCGGACAGCGAGCTCACCGGCCGCCAGTCCGACCGACTCGTCGTAGTAGGCGAAGATCACGTTGTAGCGGCCGCGCTCGCCCTTTACCTCCCGGGTCTTGCCGCGGCGCATGTCGTGGCCGACGGCCTGCTGCAGCTGCAACGCCACGTGCTCGGCTACGTGGCCCACCCAGGTGCCCTCGTAGAGCCGTTCCGCGAAACCGCCTCGCCGACCGCGACTACAGGTGTGGTTCATCAAGCCCGGTAGTCGCTCCAGCAAAGCGTCGGCGAAGCCAGGAAGTTTGTTGGTCGGGAACTCCTCCAGGACCCCAAGATCGACCACGAGCTGGATAGCCGGCTCGTAGTGCCAGATGTTCGGACCGCGGAAAACCCTGCTAGAGATGATCTTGAGATCAGGGTGTGGAGTCGGGGTAACGCTCTCGGTCACGGAGTCTCCTCACAGGATCGGCTTGCTGAGATCCTGCCACTCCGCGGCACGCAGAGCTCGAGCGGTCATCCGGGACTTGATATGTGACCAAATAGTCACATATCCTGGGAGTGTGGAGCAGGGAACCGAGGTCTTCCGGGCGCTGGCTGACCCCACCAGAAGGACCCTTCTTGATCGACTGTTCAGCCGCGACGGGCAGACGCTCAATGAGCTCTGCCAGAACTTCCCCGAAATGACGCGCTTCGGGGTGATGAAGCACCTATCAGTGCTTGCGGAGGCCAATCTTGTGGTCACCGCCCGGCAGGGACGGACGAAACGGCACTACCTCAATCCAGTGCCCATCGAGCAGGTTGCCAACAGGTGGATCAGTAAGTACGCAGCTCGATTCACCTCTGCCCTGGTCGCGCTGGACGACCAGGTGATTGCTGGTCACGAAGCAGAAGAGTCGAGGAGGCCTGAATCGGCATGAGTCTCAATGCGCACGTCTATCAGATCTACATTGCCGCCAGCCCGGAGCAGGTGTGGGCAGCGGTCACCGAGTCGGAGTGGACCAGGCGATATTTCCACACCACCTCGTTCGTCGAGCCACCGCAGCGGGGTAAGGCCTACCGGACCGTCGACGCCGACGGCCGGCCGGCCATCGACGGCGTCATCGAGGAGATGCAACCCCCAGCTGATGGAAGGCCGGGCCGTTTCGTGCAGACCTGGCACACCCTGTACGCCGCAGCGCTGGAGCAGGAGCCGCCGAGCCGCGTGGAGTGGACCATTGAGAACGCGGGCGAAGGGCTCACTCGCGTCCGGCTGGTGCACGGCAACCTCGATCAGAGTCCGCTGACGTGGGAAGGCGTGAAAGACGGCTGGGTATGGATTCTGGACAGCATGAAGACCTTGTTGGAAACGGGGCATCCCCTACCGGTTGTTCGCGACGACGAAAGCGTCACCGAGGCTGTCTCATCCTGACTGGCACATCCTGACTGGCCGCGACCTTCCGCGCGACGCCGCGCAGGCCGGCCTCAGCAGCACGCGCCTCCAGCACCTCGGGGTCTGGGACGGCTGTGTAGTGTCCTGCGCCAGGAATCCGCTGCTCGATGTGCGCCGTCCATGCGGCGCCTCGCGGCGTTCTCCTCGGTCGACATACGACCCGGTGTCCCTCCCTCGTCGGCCTTGCGAGGCATCCACCTGAACGACGCACATAAGCACCGGATTCCCGGCGCAGGACACTAGTGGGCGAGCAACGTACGGCTGGTGAGATCGAATTGGCACCCTGCAGGCAGCACGTGAAGCACCGCCCCGGATACCAGTAACGGAGTTGTGCGCTTGGCTACGAAGGCGTTGGAAACGAGGTTTTGCCCGTCGACGACAGTGACCGCACCCCGGCCGATGACTTCCAGCCGGCTTCCATCGTGAACAACGGCGGCGGTGTCCTCGTCGACACCCAGGCCGAGTAGCGAAGGCGACTGTGCGACCAGGGAGAGCAGGCGTCCGTAGCGGTTGCGCTGTTCGAAGTGCTGGTCGATAACCACCCCGCGGAGCAGGCCGAGCCCTGCGGACAGCTGGCTCATTCGCTGCTTGGGCGTGGCGCCGCCCGCGCCGAACGCGATCATGTGCTCAGCCAGGACGCTGGCACCCGCTGAAGTTCCCGCAACCACTATGCCGCGCTGATATGCCTCCTGGATCGCGTCCCCGAAAGGGGTTCCGGTGATGAAGGAGCTGAGCTTGAGCTGGTTGCCGCCGGTCAGGAAGACGGCGCTGACCTTGCCGAGCGCCTCAACCAGATCAGGATCGTGCGCCTGCTTGCGATTCTCCGGACGCAGCGAGATGACCTGGCGAGCTCCGAGTGAGGTGAAGACGCCCTGGTAGACCTCGACCACCTCGACACCGAGCGATGATGCCGAGGAAACGACTGCGATGCGCGCCTCCGAACCGCCAGCCGCTGTTACGAAAGCCTCTAGCACTCTGCGCCGTCGCAACCTGGCTTCAGCGCCACCGATCGCGAACAAGGTGCCTGACATGAGCGTTACGGGTGGATCCAGCCGGCAATCGCCTCATCAAGCGCGCTACCCATCGCTTCACGATCCGGGTCGATTCCGGTCCAGAGTTTGATATTGATCGCCGCTTGGTTGAGCAGCATTCCCCGGCCGTCGAGGGTCGTCCCGCCGGCCTCACGCGCCCGCTGCAGGAAGGCGGTGTCGGGCGGATTCGGGATCACGTCGCACACCACCAGGTTCGGTGGAATCGAGTCGAATGAGAGCGGCACCCCTGCTGAACCTGGAAGCCCCAACGACGTCGCGTTCACAACAACGGTGGCGGACTCCGGGACGGTCAGGTCCTCCCGCCACTCGACCGCCGTGCAGGGCCCGGACATCTCAGCGTCCGCTAGGGCCGCAATCTCGGCTGCCTTGGCGAAATTACGGTTCGCCACCCAGAGCTCGGATGCTCCCGCGAGTGCAAGTTCGACCGCTATCGCGCGGGCCGCACCGCCGGCGCCGAGAATGAGGACCCGCTGACCAGCCGGGTCGACAACGGTCCGCAACGAGGCGAGAAAGCCTTGGCCGTCGGTGTTCTCTCCAATCCATCGGCCGTCGCGCCGCACCGCGCAATTCACGGCTCCGATGAGACGGGCCGACTCGGCGAGCTCGTCAAGCAGTTGGATGACCGCGACTTTGTGCGGTAGTGAGCAGTTGAAGCCGATCCAGCCCATGGCCGTCGCGCCACGTACCGCGTCTGCGAGGTCCTCGGCGGCCACGTCGCAGTTCACATATCGGGCGTCGATGTCGTGGTGTGCGTACGCCGCATCCATCATCGCCCCGGTCGGATTGTCGGCCGCCGGTGTCGAGAACGATCCCGTGAGGGCGGGGAGTAGGGACATGTTGGCAGCGTAGTGGAGGCTGTCTGATTGCTCGATCCGCTCAGGGCAGCCAGCTCACGGCCGAGCCGAGCGCCTCGCCCGCTTTCGCCCGTACCCGGCGCAGCTCTCTAGCGCGGCGGTCGGCTTCGAAGGAGGAGATGCTTGCCCCATCATCAAGCAAGGCGGCGTCGCAGGCGGCGAGCAGCCGAGCCGCTCGCTCCACGGTCGCTCGCTGGCGCGTGTTGTAGCCAGGTGCGAGCATCGCCGCACCCGGGTAGGCCGGTCGGGCACCCGCGCCCACGTCGAGCCGCGATAGCGTGGCGGCCGCATCGATGATCACCTCATTCAAGGCCCGCTCAGCCTCCCAGGGGCTACTCGGAGCGAGCGGCCGCTCCGCGGCAAAGATTCGCCATTGGACGGCCTGGCCAACCCTGATCGGTACCAGCCCGAGGCCAGCTGCGCCTGCTACCACGGCCTCGCCTTGTTCGAGCGCGGCGAGGTTGAAAGGTGCGGGACCACGTAGCGGGCCAAGGGATCCTGGCACAGGGAGGGCGAGGAACCATCCCTCTGCCTCCGCAGCGAACAGGGGCTCCAAGGCGACGTCGAGTGTCGAGGCTTGCAGCGGATCGAGGCCCAGCGCACCGTCCGGATCAACCACATGATGGGCGATGTCGCGACCAACAATCGCCCGCTCCGCCTGCTCAATGGACTGTTGGCCTCTGATCATCGAGTTCAGGTTCGCGGTCATCCGAACCGAGGGCAGCGAATCCATCGCCCCACGGTAATCGGTGTCCGATGGCGCGATCCGCTGGCACGGGCTCCGAAAACTGTAGGTTGAACCCATGGCAGCTGTCGTCGATCTGGCTGGCGTGAGCATCATCCGGAACGGCTCGACCTTGATCAGCGACATCACCTGGGAGGTTGACGAGGCCGATCGTTGGGTCGTGATCGGTCCCAATGGAGCGGGCAAAACGACGCTGCTGCAGGTGATCTCCGCGCAGATCCATCCTTCGAGCGGTGTGGCCGGAGTGCTCGGCGAAGTTCTTGGCGTTGTCGACGTCTTCGAACTGCGGCCGCGAATCGGGCTTACTTCAGCGGCACTGGCCGAGCGCATCCCACGCGGCGAACGTGTTCATGACGTCGTGGTCTCCGCCTCGTATGCAGTGCTCGGCCGGTGGCGTGAGCAATACGACGACCTCGACCACGAACGAGCCGACGAGCTGCTCGCACAGCTGCGCATCGATGCTCTGGCCGATCGCACCTTCGGCACACTCAGCGAGGGCGAGCGTAAGCGCGTGCAGATCGCTCGGGCGCTGATGACCGATCCTGAGCTGCTGTTGCTTGACGAGCCTGCCGCGGGCCTGGACCTCGCCGGCCGCGAGACGCTGGTCAACACCCTCGGCGAACTGGCTCAGGATCACTACGCACCGGCCTCGGTCCTTGTCACCCATCACGTGGAGGAGATTCCGACCGGCATCACGCATGCCATGCTGCTCAAGGGCGGAAAGATCGTGGCCGCTGGTGCGCTGCGCGACACGTTGACTGCTGAGAACCTCACCGAGACCTTCGATGTTGAGCTGAGTCTCGCCGAGGCCGACGGTCGGTGGACCGCGCGGGCGGTTTAGCCCGACTGGCACCATTGAAGAACAGAAACGACTGCGTCTGGAGACGACGATGGAGGTGAACTTGACCGACTGGCTGGGTGACAACTCCTGGGCGATCTGGCTGAGTCTCGCTTTCCTTTTGGGGGTCGCCGAGATCATGTCGCTCGACTTGGTTCTGATCATGCTCGCCGTGGGTGCGCTGGCTGGAGCCGTGGTCGCGGTGCTGGCGCCTTCGCTGTGGTGGCTGCAGATCTTGGCTGCGACCGTCGTCAGCATCAGCATGCTGTTGCTGCTGCGGCCAACGTTGCTCGCCAAGGTGCGCAACATGCCTGGCTATCGATCATCAGCCGCAAAGATGGTCGGCAGCAGCGGGGTGGCGGTTTCGCAGATCGACAAGTCGGGCGGCGAGATCAAAGTGGACGGCCAGAGCTGGACGGCACGTCCCTATTCCTCGGACGTGGTGATCGAGCAAGGCACCGAGATCGAGGTCTATGAGATCGACGGAGTCATTGCTGTCGTCTACCCGAAGCACGGGCAACTCCCCTAGAGAGAAGGAAGATCGTGGAGCTCGCATCCTTGATCGTCGTCTTGGCCGTCGCGCTGGCGGTGATCTTCTTCATAGCCAACGCGGTCCGGGTGATTCGCCAACAGCGAGTCGGCGTGGTCGAGCGGCTCGGTAAGTTCAAGCGCACGTTGGAGCCGGGGCCCCATCTGGTAGTGCCGCTGTTCGACAAGGTCCGCTACAACATGGACATGCGGGAGAACGTCGTACCGTTCCCGCCCCAGGGTGTGATCACCGAGGACAACTTGATGGTCAACATCGACTCAGTCATCTACTTTCAGATCATCGACCCGGTCCGCGCGGCGTACGAAGCCCAGGACTACATCAAGGCGATCGAGCAGCTGACGATGACCACCTTGCGCAACATCATCGGTGGGCTCGATCTTGAGCAGGCGCTGACCAGCCGCGAGGAGATCAATCAGCAGCTGCGCCTCGTCCTCGACGAGGCGACAGGCAAGTGGGGAATCAAAGTCAACCGCGTCGAGCTGCGCGCGATCGACCCACCTGCCACGATCCGGGACGCCATGGAAAAGGGTGCTCGGGCCGAGCGGGACAAGCGGGCATCGATCCTGCTCGCCGAGGGCCAACGGCAGTCGCAGATTCTGTCCGCGGGCGGTGAGAAGGAGTCCGCGATCCTGCGGGCACAGGGCGACCGCGAGGCTGCCGTACTTCGAGCCCAAGCCGATCGGCAGGCGAAGATGCTCCGCGCGGAGGGCGAGGCCCAGGCGATCACTACCGTCTTCAGCGCCATTCACGCCGGTCAGCCCGACCAGGCGCTGCTCGCTTACCAATACATGCAGATGCTGCCGGCGATTGCTCGCGGCGACGCCAACAAGGTGTGGGTCGTGCCCAGCGAGCTGAACGACGCACTGAAGGGTCTCGGCAGCGTCGTCGGCAAGGTCGCCGCATCCGCCATTCCAAGCGCCACACAGGGCGAGTTCAATCCGCCGCCCAAGATCGACGTGTTGAAAGAGGTCGAGAAGCAGCACACCGAAGAGGAGGAAGCCTTGCGGCGTACGGTCGAGGAGGCAATTCTGGAGGCGAAGGGGCTGGAGCGTGCTGTGCTCCCAGCAGCCTTAGACATACCCGAGCAGTCGCCCGACTCGGCCATCCCGAACGGCCAGTTTGAGCAGGAGAGCCATCCGAACCTGACCCAGTGACCTGGCTGGACCTTGCGGCGCTGCTCTGCGCCGGAGCAGCCGCAGGGTTGATCAACACTGTCGTCGGCTCGGGGACTTTGATCACTTTCCCCACTCTGCTGGCACTTGGCGTGCCACCGGTGATCGCCAACATCTCCAACACCGTGGGACTAACACCCGGCTCGCTTTCGGGCGCATGGGCCACCGGGCGGGAGCTCACCGGTGAGCGACGGCGCGTGCTCTGGCTCGGCACGGCTTCCCTCCTGGGCGGCATTGTCGGTGCGGTGCTGCTGCTGTGGCTGCCGTCGGCGGCTTTTGACACCATCGTGCCCGTCCTGATCGGCATTGGATGCGTGCTGGTCGTCCTGCAGCCCTTCATCTCAACCAAACTCGCTATCAGGCGCGCTCGGCTCGGCCTGGAGACTGGGTCGGTGCATGGCCCGATTGTGTTGTGGCTGGCCATAGCGCTCGTCGGCGTGTACGGCGGATACTTCGGAGCGGCCCAGGGAGTTTTGTTGATCGCGATCTTGGGCATAGGACTGGCCGAGCCCTTGCTCAAGATCAATGCGATCAAGAACGTGCTGGCAACGATCGCCAATGCGGTTGCCAGCGTGGTGTTCATCATCGTCAGTGAGGTGAACTGGCCGGCAGCGATCGCGATCGCCGTCGGATCGGTGCTGGGCGCCCAGGTGGGTGGCAGGGTCGGCCGCAAGCTGCCAGCAACGATCTACCGGGTGATCATCGTGGCTGTCGGCATTGCCGCGATCATCAGTTTGGTGAGCTGAGCGCCAGTGGCAAGACCTCGGCGTACGGCAGGCTTGCCGCGGACCGTCCGGGCATGGCGATCTTGCTCCCACGGATGCCGCTGCCGACGACGATCATGTCCAGCGCGGCAACCGATTCGTCAACGAGGATCGGCCAGCTGGGCGGTAGGCCGATGGGCGTGATGCCGCCGTACTCCATGCCCGTCTCGCGTACTGCGTCGTCCATCCCGGCAAAGGAGATCTTGCGTACGTCGAGCCGCTTCCGGATCACCCGATTGACGTCGGCTCTGTCGGTGGCCCGCACCAGGCATGCTGCCATCATGGACACGTCGGCGCGCCGGCCGGCCACCACGACACAGTTGGCCGAGACGTCCAGTGGCACCTCGTACGCTGCGCAGAACGCGGCCGTGTCCGCATGGCCGGGGTCGATGGGAGCCACGAAGCATTCCAGCCCGAGTTCGGCGATTGCATCCCTGACGGGTCGAGCCAAGAGTTCGGAATGGTCAAGCGCGGGCTGCCAATCCAGAGTTCCGAAGATGTGCATGAGAGGAGGATCATAGTGAGGCTCACCATCACCGACGCCGCAGACCCCCGGTTAGCCGACTATGTCCACCTCCGGGATGCCTCACTGCGTCGACATCTGGAGTCCGAACAGGGTCTGTTCATCGCCGAGGGTGCAAAGGTGATCCGTCGCGCCATCGACGCCGGCTACCGGCCGCGGTCGTTCCTGCTGGCCGAGCGCTGGCTGGCGGGCTTGTGCGATGTGCTCGCCCGGTGGCCCGACACTCCTGTCTATGTCGTTACCGAGGACCTCGCGGAGCACGTAACGGGCTTCCATGTGCATCGTGGCGCATTGGCCTCGCTGCACCGCGAGCAACGCCATAGCGTCGAGGAACTCCTGGCGCTCCAGCGACTGGTCGTCCTAGAGGACATTGTTGATCACACCAATGTCGGGGCGATCCTGAGGAACGCCGCTGGCTTGGGGTGGGACGGTGCTCTGCTGTCGCCGCGCGCGGCCGATCCGCTGTACCGCCGATCGATCAAGGTAAGTATGGGTGCGGTTTTCTCATTTCCCTGGGCCCGATTGGTGGACTGGCGCGGCGCACCTGGGATGTTGAGCGCAGCGGGCTTCCTCACCGTCGCGCTCAGCTTGGCGCCGGATGCCCTTGCACTCAGCCAGCTCGCGGCGAGCATCACACCCGGGACTCGAGTTGCCGTCATGCTCGGCACTGAAGGTGCCGGACTTTCGACGCGCTGGTCGGATGGCGCCGCCGTACGGGCCCGAATCCCCATGTCCGCCGGCATAGATTCACTCAACGTGGCAGCTGCCGCGGCAATCGCCTGTTACTCGCTCTCGGCCCGGGGTCTCACCGGCCAGTCCTCGGGATAGAGGTCGGCTGAGTCCTCGTGCAACGCGTAGAGCTTCTTGCGAGCCCGCCCTGAGAGCCGGTCGCCGAACACGATGCCGTTCAGATGGTCGGTCTCGTGCTGCAGGCAACGAGCAAGCAGGCCGGTGCCCACCATCTCGACACTCTCGCCGTTCTGGTCGAGGCCTCGGCAGATGGCACGGTCGGGTCGGGCCAACTCCATGTAGGCGCCGGGCAATGACAGACAGCCCTCGTCGCTGGCGTGCAGCTTGCGCTCTCTACCTTCCGGCAGGCTGATGTCGGCGTTGCACATCACGCCGACGTGCCTGACGTGGTCCTCATCAGGGCAGTCATAGACGAACACCGCCAGATCGGCGCCCACCTGGGTGGCGGCCAGTCCGACACCCTCCGCCGCGTACATCGTGGCGAACATGTTCCGCACCAGTTCCAGGAATTCCTCGTCGAAAGCAGTCACCCGACGAGTCGGCCGGTGCATGATCGGGTTTCCCCAGCGGAGGATCGGCAGAATCGTTCCGCCGGTCCTCAGCTCATCCACGGTGCTGATCTGAGAGGGCACGCCGGTGAGGGTACCGCGTGGCGCGTTTGGAATACCCACTTGCGTGTTTCAGAGTGGTGAAGTGGCCGAGACGGTGTTGCCGCCGCAGTTCGAGGCATTGCTGGACAACTACCTGCGACATCTGCGGGGACAGCGAAACCTGGCTGACCACACTGTGCGCGCGTACCGGACGGATCTGCTGAACCTGTTCACCCATCTGGGTCGGCTCGGCATCGATTCATTGGACAGCGTCGACCTGAGGGCGCTGCGCAGCTGGCTGGCCAAGCAGCACACCCTCGGTCACGCTCGCACCACTCTGCAACGCCGAGCAGCCGCAGCGCGCGTGTTTTTCGCCTGGGCACAAGAGACGGGCCATGTGGTTACAGATCCTGCGGCCAATCTCCGCTCTCCCAAGATCAGTCGCATACTGCCGCCCACACTGGAGGCTGCAACGGCCGCCCAGATGCTCGATGGGGCGATTGCAGCGGCTGGAGAGGCCGGCGGCCCGGTGGCCGCGCGTGATGCCGCCGTCTTGGAAGTCTTGTACGCCACCGGAATCCGGGTATCCGAGTTATGCGGTCTTGACCTGGCTGATCTTGATCGAGAGCGCCGTGTGATCCGAGTCTTCGGCAAAGGCAGCAAAGAGCGAACAGTCCCACTCGGTACGCCGGCCCTGCGTGCCGTAGAGGCCTGGCTGAAGAAGGCACGGCTTCAGCTAGCGACGGCTGAGTCGGGCCAAGCCATGTTCCTCGGTGAACGCGGCAAGCGGATCGACCCTCGCGTGGTGCGTCGCATCGTTCATCGTTTCCTTCAGATGACCAAGGGAGCACCCGACCTCGGCCCGCACGGACTTCGGCATGCGATGGCCACCCATTTGCTGGAAGGCGGTGCGGACCTCCGCAGCGTGCAGGAGATGCTCGGGCACGCCTCCCTAGCCACGACGCAGATCTACACCCACGTGACGAACGAGCGGCTGCGATCGGCCTTTGAACAAGCCCACCCCCGGGCCTGAGAGCCCCTTTTGTTTTGAGCTGCTCGCGCATCGCGCTGTGTTGGTTGCTCGCTCCGCGGCGCGCGATTGCCGACGCTCGCAGCTCATAGCCAGCTCATTGGGTTGCTGAGCCGCCCATCGAGCCACACCATCAGGTGCAAATGGCACCCTGTCGAGAGACCGGTCGTGCCGACCTCGCCGATCACCTGTCCGCGGCTGACCCGCTGACCCGGCTGAACCAGATAGCGCGCGGCGTGATTGAAAGCGGTCTCGACCCGAACTCCATCGACGCTGCCGTGGCTGAGGAACAGTCGATTGCCATAAGCGGAACTGAAGAAGGCCCGGGTCACCACTCCGGCGTACGGCGCACGAATCGCTGTGCCGCAGGCCACGGCAAAGTCAGTGCCGTCGTGCAGTTTCCAGATCCTGAGCAGCGGATGGAACCGCATTCCGAACGCGGAACTCACAGCACCCGCGACCGGGTGGAGAAACCCGTGACTGCCCGCCCGTCCCGCCACGGTCATGATCGCGCTGGTCTGCATCGCCGACGCGGCCGCTAGTGCGCGAGCCCGAGCTTCACGCTGCACGACCTCACGCTGAGACTCGGCCACCAGTCGCAGCCGGCCACCGCGACCGGCGAGCAGGAGTAGCGGGTCGAGATAGCTGTTGCCCTCCCGCAGTCCCCAGTGGAGGCAGCCGTGACAATGCCCGCCCCTTCCGAGGACGCCGATGACCTGTCCCAGGGCCACCCGTTCGCCGGCGCTGAGCGTGGTGATCACGGGCTCATATGTGGTGCGGACCGACCCGTGATCGATGCTGACGACGGGCTTGCCAGCAATCGACCCAGCGAACACCACCGTGCCGCTCGCCGCCGCAACAACGACCTCACCAGGTTTGGCGACTAGATCAACACCACGGTGCCCGGAGTCCCATGCGAGCGCTGCGGGAGCGAACCCTCGCTGCACCACGGGCCCCCCGCGGAGTGGCCAGCCGGCAGGTGTGGGCAGCAGAGGAGCCGCCACGGCAGGAGCCGGAATGGCGAACACGCCCAGGCAGACCGCGACGAAGACCGCCGCCTGAAGGTGTCGACGGATGACTCGCATGGCGGCAGTCTCTGGACGCCAGCCGGAAGCGTGCGGTCGCTAGCGAATCTGTGGACGACGGTCGGGGGCACCTCGGAGCTGTGGATAGACTCACCAGTGCAGATCTGCCAGCAGGTCTGACTTCGCATGCTCGCGTACCGGCCTCCGGTCCGGGCGGCACATTCGGTCTCGACCGGGCCGAGAGAGATCAGGTCGAGCGCGTGTCGCGCGAGCATCAGGCAGTGCCGAAGAGTTCGGTGCTGAACAACCGTACGCCGGCGATCACACCTGCCGGCAAGGAAGGAACGCGGCCATGGCCGTCGTCACGACACGACAGCTCTTGGAGAGCGGTGTCCACTTCGGACACCAAACCCGCCGTTGGAATCCGAAGATGAAGCGGTTCATCTTCACCGAACGCAACGGCATCTACATCATCGATCTGCAGCAGTCACTGACCTACATTGACCGCGCGTACGCGTTCGTCAAGGACACCGTCGCTCGCGGCGGCCAGGTGCTCTTCGTCGGCACCAAGAAGCAGGCCCAGGAAGCAATCGCCGAGCAGGCGACCCGGGTCGGCATGCCGTACGTGAACCAGCGCTGGCTGGGTGGCATGCTGACCAACTTTCACACTGTGATCAAGCGCATCCAGCGGCTCAAGGAGCTGGAAGGGCTGGACTTCGACGACATTGCTGCCTCCGGTCTCACCAAGAAGGAGCTGCTGGGGCTGCGCCGGGAGAAGGAGAAGCTGGAACGCACTCTGGGCGGCATTCGGGATATGACGAGGACTCCTCAGGCGGTCTGGATCGTCGACACCAAGAAGGAGCACCTGGCGGTCGACGAGGCTCGGAAGCTTCGGATTCCGGTGATCGCCATCCTCGACACCAACTGCGACCCCGATGAGGTCGACTTTGCGATCCCAGGAAACGACGACGCCATTCGCTCGGTCTCATTGCTCACCAGGGTGCTCGCCGACGCCGTCGCCGAAGGCCTGATGGCGCGCTCCGGTGCGCAGACGGGGACAGAGGCGGAAGTTGAACCGATGCCCGACTGGGAGCTCGAGCTGCTCGGCGCTAGCCAGGAGCCGGCAGCGGCAACACCGCACGACACAGCTGCGCCAGACGCCGCCCCCGTGCCAACCGAAGAGCAGCCCGAGGAGGCGGCAATCGAGGCCGAGGAGGAAGCGGACAAGCAGCTGGATGTGGAGCTCCAGTCCGGCAATCCGGATCCCGAAAACGTCTACGACCCCGAAAAAGGATCGACCCACAGCTGACGCCCATCACATTGACAAGAACCGAGGACCACGCAACTCATGGCAATCATCTCCGCTGCTGAAGTGAAGAAGCTCCGCGACGCCACAGGCGCGGGCATGATGGACTGCAAGAGGGCACTGACCGAAGCCGACGGCGACTATGACAAGGCAGTCGAAATCCTGCGGGTAAGCGGTCAAGCGAAGGCGGCCAAGCGAACTGCTGAGCGGTCGGCAGCGAACGGGCTAGTTGCTTCCATCGACGGTGCTTTGCTGCAACTCGGCGCTGAGACGGATTTTGTCGCTAAGAATGAGTCGTTCCAGGCGTTGGCTGTGGATGCCGTGAAAGCGGTAGCGGCGAGCAAGGCCGACAGCATCGACGCCGCCAATGCCGCTGTCCTGCCGTCGGGCCAGACAGTCGGGGAGGCGGTTGAGGAGCTGGCAGTCAAGATCGGCGAAAAGCTCGAGGTGAGCGCCGCCGCCTACTTCGACGGCCAGACCGCGGTTTACCTGCACCGCCGAGCGTCGGACCTGCCGCCGCAGGTGGGAGTGCTGGTTCAGTACGAGGGGGCGAATGAGTCCGCCGCTCGTGGTGCCGCGATGCAAATAGCCGCGATGCGCCCCCAGTACATCAGCCGGGACGAGGTTCCGAGCGAACTGGTGGAGAACGAACGGCGGATAGCGGAGGCAGCGGCGAGAGATGAGGGCAAGCCCGAGCAGGCTGTTCCCAAGATCGTCGAGGGCCGTGTGAACTCATATTTCAAAGAGGTCGCGCTGCTCGATCAGCCTTCGGTCACCGATAACAAGGTCCCTTTTGGCAAGCAGCTTGACGAGGCGGGCGTCAAGGTGCTGCGTTTCGTACGCTTCGAGGCGGCTGGCGCGTAGTGGGCGGCAATGGTCCGTACAAGCGCGTGATGTTGAAGCTCTCCGGTGAGGTCTTCGGTGGGGGCAAGCTCGGCGTCGACCCCGACGTCGTCGCAGGACTCGCCAAACAGATTGCCATCGTGGTCCAGATGGGGGTCCAGGTGGCGGTCGTCGTTGGCGGCGGCAACTTCTTTCGCGGGGCTGAGCTGCAGCAGCACGGAATGGAACGCGACCGGGCGGACTACATGGGCATGCTCGGCACAGTGATGAACTGCCTGGCCCTGCAAGACTTCCTGGAGAAGGTTGGCATTCAAACCCGGGTGCAGACCGCGATCACCATGGGACAGGTGGCCGAGCCCTACATCCCGCGGCGTGCGGAGCGGCATCTTGAAAAGGGTCGGGTCGTCATCTTCGGCGCCGGCTCCGGCATGCCGTACTTTTCAACGGACACCGTGGCCGCTCAGCGCGCCCTCGAAATCAGTGCCGAGGTGCTGCTGATGGGCAAGCAAGGTGTGGATGGGGTGTACTCGGCTGATCCTCGAAAACACCCCGACGCCATCAAGTTCGACGAGTTGAGCTATGACGAGTACCTGGCGCGAAACCTCAAAGTTGCCGATGCGACCGCGATCAGCATGGCCCGCGATTACAAGCTCCCGATGATCTTCTTCAGTCTGGACACCGACGGCACAATCGTCCGCGTGGTGTCGGGTGAGAAGATCGGAACGATCGTCCACTCCTAAGGAGAAGAACAGCTGTGATCGCCGACATCCTGCGCGAGGCCGATATCAAGATGGCGAATGCGGTCGAGTACACCAAAGAGGAGTTCGCAGCCATTCGTACCGGTCGAGCCCATCCCGCGATCTTCGCCAAGCTGACTGCCGATTACTACGGCTCGCCAACACCACTCCAACAACTCGCCACCTTCCACGTGCCAGACGCACGTGTCGTGCTGATCACCCCGTACGACAAGTCCTCTATGGCGAGCATCGAGAAGTCGATCCGCAACTCCGATCTCGGGGTGAATCCATCCAACGACGGCAGCACCATCCGAGTGACGCTTCCCGAGCTCACCGAGGAGCGGCGCAAGGAATACATCAAGTTGGCCAAGCACAAGGCCGAAGACGGCCGGATTTCGGTCCGAGGCGCCCGCCGCACGGCCAAAGAGGCGCTCGACCGGATGGTCAAGGACAAGGAAGTCGGCGAGGACGACGTGGTACGCGCGGAGAAGCAACTCGATGTCGCCACGCGGAAGCACGTCGATGAGATCGACGAAGTTCTCAAGCACAAGGAAGCCGAACTGCTCGAGGTCTGATGACTGAGTCACCGGCCGCGCCGGCGCAGACACACGGCCGCGCCGGCCGGAACTTGCCGGCCGCCATCGGCATCGGTGTCGGACTTGGCGCGTACGTCGTGCTCAGCCTGGTGTACGTCAAGCCCGCTTTTGTTGCGCTGGTCGCTGTGGCGCTGGTACTCGCTGCGATGGAGCTGCACGAGGCGCTGAAGAAGCAGGCGATGACCTCGGCGATCGTTCCGATCGCAGTCGGCAGTGTTGCCATCGCATTCGGCTCCTACTTCGCGGGCCGGCAGGAGCCGGTGATCTTCTCCACTACCAGCGTGCTACTCGCCTCGTTGGCGCTGACGGTGCTGGTCAGCCTCATCTGGCGGATGCCGAAAGGTGCTGCGGGATACGTCCGCGACACCGCTGCCAGCATGCTGATCATCGGGTACGTGCCGCTCCTCGGCTCATTCGCAGCTTTGATGCTCGCCGAGGAACAGGGCAGTGCTCGAGTGGTGACCTTCCTGCTGATCGTGGTGATGAGCGACACCGGCGGCTATGTGGCGGGAGTGCTGTTCGGCAAACATCCGATGGTGCCCAAGATCAGCCCTAAGAAGTCGTGGGAGGGTCTCGCCGGATCGGTGGTCTTCGGCACAGCTGCCGGCGTCTGCATGGCCCTCTTCCTTCTTGATGTCCCGTTCTGGGTGGGCATCATTCTCGGCGTGAGCCTGGTGGCCGCTGGCACCTGCGGCGATCTGATCGAATCGATCCTCAAGAGAGATCTCGGGATCAAGGACATGAGCTCCTTCCTGCCAGGGCATGGCGGAGTCATGGATCGGCTTGATTCACTGCTCGTTGCCGCCCCAGTAGCCTGGCTGATCATGTATCTCTTGGTTCCAGGCGGATGAACCCACAGCCGCCTCGCCACTGGGCTGACCTGAGCCCGGCGCAGCGTCGCGAGTACGTCGAAGCCATGGGGCAACGCGCCTATCGCGCGAGGCAGTTGTCCGCGCACTACTTCGAGGGGCTGCGCGACAATCCGGCCGAGTGGACCGACCTGCCCAGCAACGTACGAGAAGCACTTGCTGAAAAGTTCATGCCGAGGCTGCTGACCCCCATTCGTGAGCTCAGCTCTGAGGGTGGAACCACGGTCAAGACCCTGTGGCGGATGCACGACGGTGCGCTTGTGGAGAGCGTGCTGATGCGCTACCCGGACCGGGTCACGATGTGTGTCTCCAGCCAGGCTGGATGCGGAATGGCCTGCCCGTTCTGCGCCACCGGTCAGGCCGGCCTGCAGCGCAACATGAGCACAGCTGAGATCGTCGAACAGGTCATGGACGGTGCCCGGAAGCTGCGCCGTGGGCAGATCCCCGGAGGCGCCGGTTGGGTCGGCAACGTCGTCTTCATGGGCATGGGCGAGCCGCTGGCCAATTACAAGGCGGTTCTGGGAGCCGTTCGCCAATTGATCACTCCAACGCCGGATGGTCTCGGGCTGAGCGCGCGTGGCATCACCGTTTCCACAGTCGGGCTGGTCCCACGAATGCAGCAGCTGGCCACCGAAGGCATCCCGCTCACACTTGCGCTGTCGTTACACGCTCCCGATGACGAGCTGCGCGACGAGTTGGTACCGATCAACACCCGCTGGAACGTCGAGGAAGTGATCGACGCCGCGTGGGAGTACGCCAAGATAACCAAGCGTCGTGTCTCCATCGAGTACATCTTGATTCGTGACATCAACGACCAGCCCTCCCGAGCTGAGCTGCTCGCCAAGGTGCTGCGCCGTCGCGGCAACTGGGGTTGGGTGCACGTCAACCTGATTCCGATGAATCCGACGCCCGGCTCAATATGGACCGCATCCCGGCGGGTTGCTGAGGATGAGTTCGTCCGGCGACTGGAGGCGAGAGGGGTGCCGGTCACCGTGCGCGATACCCGGGGTCGGGAAATCGACGGTGCCTGCGGGCAACTAGCCGCACAGCAGGCATAAGTGGAGGTCCTCGCTGCCGGTTGATTGCTGCCAGGATTGGCGTCGTGACAGAACTCGACCCGGCCCTTTACGACCTGGCTCAGGCCTTCGGCGTCGCCACCGAGTACTGGGATTGGCAGGGCCGGCACATCTCGGCCGATCGCGCCACCGTGGTCGCAGTTCTGGCCGCACTCGACATTGACGCGTCGACACAAGAAGCTGCTGCCTCCGCTCTAGCGAACCATCACCGCTACCCGTGGACCCAAATGCTGCCGCCCTGCATGACGATTCAGCAACACCGCACCGACTCGGTGTGGGTCCATGTGCCGCATGGCAGCCCGGTCAGCGTCTGGATCGAACTCGAGACCGGTGAGACTCGCCACGAGCTGCGCCAGTTGGAGAACTGGACGCCACCACGTGAGATCGATGACGGTTGGATCGGTGAGGCGTCGTTCGAGATTCCCGCCGATCTACCACTGGGCTACCACACCCTGAAGGCCGTCAGCGGCGACAGGCAGTCATCGATGCCGTTGATCATTACTCCGGGCTGGTTGGGGTTCCCGGAACGGATGGGCCGGCGTCCCGCCTGGGGACTGGCCACCCAGCTCTATAGCGTGCGCTCACAGCAGTCGTGGGGAATGGGCGACCTGGCCGATCTGGAAGATCTGGCCGTGTGGTCTGCCGCCGAGCACCAGGCGGACTTCGTGCTCATCAACCCGCTGCATGCGGCCGAGCCGGTGCCACCGATAGAGCCGTCCCCATACCTGCCGAGCAGCCGCCGCTTTGCCAGCCCCCTCTATCTGCGGCTCGAACGCATCCCGGAGTACGCCACGGCCACCGCTGTGCATCGAGAGGAGATTGACAAGGTCAGGATTCAGCTTCTTGACGAGATTGCTGAGTCGAGTCGGATCGAGCGTGATCGAGCATGGGAAGCCAAGCGCAAGGCTCTCGAGATCATCCATTCGATACCGCGTACGCAGGGCCGCGAGGCTTCCTTTGTGGCATACCGGCGCCGCGAGGGAAGCGGCTTGGAGAATTTCGCAACCTGGGCGGTGCTCTGCGAGCAACACGGCCGGAGCTTCCAAGAGTGGCCAGCAGAGCTGCAGGATCCGGCATCCCCAGCCGTTGCCGACTTCGCCGCTGCACATGCTGCCGAGATCGACTTCCACTGCTGGCTGCAGTGGCTGATGGAGGAACAGCTGGCTGGCACCCAGCAAGCGGCTCTGCGGGCGGGCATGGCGCTTGGGGTGATGCACGATCTCCCCGTGGGTGTGAGCACCCGTGGCGCGGATGCCTGGAGCCTGCAAGACAGCTACGCGAAAGGCGTCTCGGTCGGCTGCCCGCCGGATGCGTTCAACCAGCAGGGGCAGAACTGGAATCAGCCGCCATGGCGGCCCGATCGCCTTGCCGCTACGGCGTACGCGCCCTTTCGCGAGACCGTCTCAACGATCTTGCGGCATGCCGGCGGCCTGCGTGTTGATCATGTGATCGGCTTGTTCCGACTGTGGTGGATTCCCTGGGGGATGGGGCCCAAACACGGCACGTACATCCGCTACGACCACGAGGCCATGATTGGCATTCTCGCGCTCGAGGCGCATCGGGTAGGCGCAGTGGTGGTTGGCGAAGATCTAGGCACTGTGGAGCCCTGGGTGCGCGACTACCTTCGGGAACGAGGCATCCTCGGAACCTCGATCTTGTGGTTCGAGTTCGACTGGGATGGCGACAGTGCGCCGCTCGCGCCTGAGAAGTGGCGGGAATATTGTCTGGCCTCGGTCACGACCCACGATCTGCCACCGACAGCTGGCTATCTGGCCGGTGACCACGTCAGGCTCCGTGATCAGCTTGGCATCCTGACTCGCTCCCTCGACGAAGAACTCCAAGCCGAGAAAGCGGACCGCGAAGCCTGGTTGAACACCCTTGGAGCTCTGGGAGCGATGCAGCCCGACGCCGAGATCGAGGAAACCGTCGAAGCCCTACACCGTTATCTGACCTGGACACGGTCGCGGCTGCGCTGCCTCTCCCTAGCAGACGCCGTTGGCGAGCGTCAGCTACAGAACCAGCCTGGGACGATCGATGAATATCCGAACTGGCGAGTCCCGCTGACCGGCCCTGACGGCTCACCGGTGATGTTGGAGGAGATCTTCAAAAATCCGCGCGCCAGTCGTCTGGTCAAGATCATGAGCAGTGGCCACGAGTAGCCGCGGCGTCACCTCGGACCGACGGCGCTCATGCTCTGCTCGACCGCCTGGCGGATGGCATCTGCCTCTTCCTGAGTCAAAATGCCTGCCTGCACCGCCTGGTCCAGATACGCGTCCAGCGCGGCCGGGCCTTCCGCCTCGTACGCCGCACGGACCTCGTCGAGAGCGGCCTTGATCTGGGCTTCGTCGACGCCGAGCATCTCGGATAGAACCTTGATCAGTGCCGCCTCCTGCTCAGCTTGCCCGGGGTCGCCTGGCCAGCCAGGTTGCTCGGCCCCTGGCGGGGGAGTGTTGGGCGTGGGAGCGCTGGGCGGGGGAGTGCTGGGGGTGAGAGTGCTGGGCGCGCTCGTCGGACTCGGTGTCGGTGTGATGTCTGCGGATGCGAAGTTCGCAGCCACAACCCCGATTCCCGCACCAAGCGCGAGCACTCCCGAAGCTATTGCGACGGCGGTCTTCGTCGAAGCGGGCACGTTTGTTGCTCCTTGTGGTCGGTTCCCGAGTGTGCTGCCGAATAAGGGTGAAGCGCCGACCTGTCAACTACCTGGGCGGAACCTGGCAGCCAGCTAGCAGTATGAGTCGCCCCGACGGGCCTGGATTCCATGAGATGTGATCATGGTGTCGATGACTGCCGCAGACGACGAGTTGGTCGCTTGGCTGCTCGAGGGCGACCCGTCAATCCGCTGGCGGGTGCACCGAGATCTCCTTGGCAGCCCTGCATCGACCGTGGATGCTGAGCGAGCCGAGGTCGCCAGGGAGGGTTGGGGCGCCAAGCTGATCTCGCTGCAGGACCCCGACGGGCGCTGGGGCGACGGAGACTATTCCCCCAAATGGACCTCCACGACGTACACCCTCCTCCATCTGGTGTGGCTTGGGCTTCCACCGCAACATCCCGCGGCCTTGGCCGGGTGTGCCCGCCTCTGGGAGTGGCAGAGCCGATGGGGGGCGCCAGAAACGTGCATCGTCTCGATCCTGGTGCGGCTCACCGCTGCGCACGGATACCAAACCGAGCGCCTCGACGAGGTTGTTGGCTACCTCCTCGGCCAACAACTCAACGACGGCGGTTGGAATTGCGCCGCCCGCGGCGAAAGAGGTAAGCACAGCTCATTCCACACCAGCATCCTGGCGTTGGAGGCCCTCGACGCGTATCAGCGAGCGGGTGGTGAAGCGGCCACTGAGGAAGCGCAGGCACGAGGACGCGAGTTCTTCCAGCGGCATCAGCTGTACAAGTCCCATCACACCGGCCTGGTGGCAATCCGAAGCAGCACCCGCTTTCCCCAGCTGCCCCAGTGGCACTTCGACGTTCTGCGCGGGCTTGAGCATTTCGCCGATGCGGGCGCCGACCAGGACGAACGACTGGCGGATGCCGTCGCTGTCGTGCGGCGAGCCCGGCGAGCCGATGGCCGGTGGCCGACGTACGCCGGTTATCCCGGCCGCACCTGGTTCCGGATGGAGGAACCGGGTCCGAGCCGGTGGAATACCGCGCCAGTACTGCGCGTCCTGAAATGGTGGGACGCAGCCGCCTGAGCTACTGGCTGCGACCTGCGACACTTGGGCCGTGCGTGACGTAGTGATCTTGGGCAGCACTGGCTCGATCGGAACCCAGTCCCTGGAGGTGGTTGCAGAACACCCCGGTGAATTCCGGGTGGTAGGCCTGGCCGCCGGGGGGTCGCAGATACCGCTGCTCGCCCAACAAGTACTTGATACCGGAGCGCGAGCGGTCGCGGTCAGTCGCGCTACGACCGTCCAGGATCTCCAACTTGCGCTCTACGCCGAAGCCAGCCGACGCGGCTGGGCGCAGGGAGACGTGCAGCTACCCCGCATCGTCGCAGGACCGGAAGCGGCAGCCGAGCTGGCGGCGATGCCCTGCGACGTTGTGCTCAACGGGATCACCGGCTCAACTGGGCTCACGGCAACGCTGGCGACCCTACAAGCCGGACGGATCCTCGCCCTGGCCAACAAGGAGTCGCTGGTGGTCGGCGGCTCCCTGGTCACCAGGGCGGCTAAGCCCGACCAGATTGTTGCCGTCGACTCCGAACACTCAGCCCTGGCCCAGTGCCTCCGAGGCGGCGCAGCGGCCGAGGTCGATCGACTGATCCTCACCGCAAGCGGCGGACCATTCCGTGGACTCAGCCACAAACAGATGCGCGATGTCACACCGGACCAGGCCCTCGCGCACCCGACCTGGCACATGGGCCGGGTGATCACGACCAATTCCGCGACGCTGGTGAACAAGGGTCTTGAGTTGCTGGAGGCCCATTTGCTGTACGGCGTGGAGCTGGACCGAATCGACGTCGTCGTACACCCGCAGTCGATCGTGCATTCCATGGTGCAGTTCGTCGATGGATCTACCCTCGCGCAGTGCTCGCCGCCGGATATGAAGCTTCCGATCGCGCTAGGTCTGAGCTGGCCGGATCGACTTCCGGGAGTAGCCCCGGCATGCGATTGGAGCACGGCAGCGAGCTGGATCTTCGAGCCACTGGACCATGCGGCCTTTCCGGCGGTTGAGCTGGCTCGGCACGCGGGGCGACTGGGCGGCACGGCTCCTGCCGTATACAACGCGGCCAACGAGGTGTGCGTGGACGCGTTTCATGATGGACGGATCGGTTTCACACAAATCCTCGACATTGTGGCCGTAGTGTTGCGCGAGCACGCTGGTTCAGACCCCGACGTAGGCTCGATGCTGGTCACGAGTGACCAGCTCACACTTGAGCTGGTGCTGGCCGCGGATGCCTGGGCGCGGGCCCGGGCCACGGACCTCACCCAGGCGACGGAGCACACGCACTAGATGGACCTTCTGATCTACATCGGCGGTGCCGTTGCCTTTTTCGCATTGGTGATGGCCTCGATCGCTTTGCATGAGATAGGCCACCTTGTGCCAGGCAAGCTGTTCAACGTCAAAACCACCGAGTACTTCGTCGGCTTTGGTCGTAAATTGTGGTCGCGACGCCGTGGCGAGACCGAGTACGGCGTCAAGGCAGTTCCGGTGGGCGGCTACGTCCGGCTTGTCGGCATGTTCCCGCCCGAGAAGGACAACCCGGGTCAGGTTCGTGCGTACAGTACTGGCCCGTTTCGCGCGCTGGCCGACAATGCACGGGCCGCAGAGTGGTCCACGATCGAGCCCGAAGACGAAGGCCGCCTTTTCTATCAGAAGCCGTTCTGGCAAAAGCTGATCATCATGGCCAGTGGCCCGACGATGAACATCCTGCTGGCGTTTGTGATCTTGCTAGGTGTCGCGGCGACCTACGGCGTCTACCGCTCCCAGCTGACGATCAGCAAAGTGCAAGAGTGCATTGTCGTTGCGAATGCAGCCGACCAGACCTGCGCCGGCAAGCCACCGACTCCGGCAGCCCAGTCGGGAATCCAGCCGGGGGACAAGATCGTGGCCTTCAACGGAATTGCGGTCTCATCATGGGACGACGTCTCGCGTCTGATTCGGGCCAACCTCGACCATCCGGCGTTACTGACCGTCGAGCGGGGCGGTCAACGCCTCGACCTCAAGCCGGTCAACACTGTCATCACCGGAGTACCGGACCGGTATGACCCATCGAAGCGGGTTGCCGCTGGCTTCTTTGGCGTCGAACCCGAGGTCATCCGAGAGCGTGGCGGCCCCATCGCAGTGGTCGGGGACATGTGGCAGATGACCAAGCAGACTGCGGTAGCTCTCGCCTACTTCCCGGCGAAGGTCTTCTATACGGCCTACAACTTGGTGACGGGCCAGCCTCGAGACATCTATGGACCGATGTCGATCGTCGGCGCAAGTCGAGCGGCAGGGGAGATCGCGTCGACCGACCAGATCGATGCAGCAGCAAAGGTCGCAAGTCTGTTCACGGTGCTCGGCGCGGTCAACCTGTTCGTGGCGCTGTTCAACTTCGTGCCTCTGTTGCCGTTGGACGGTGGGCACGTGGCGGCGGCGTTCTACGAAGCGGTGAGACGGGCCTTCGCTCGCCTCCGCGGACTACCCGATCCCGGTCCTGTCGACACGGCAAGACTCCTGCCCGTCGCGTACGTTGTCGGCGGGATCATCCTGATCTCGGGTGCCGTGTTGATCTTGGCCGACATCATCGATCCGATCCGGCTCTTCTGACGCTTCCACCGGGTCAGGCACCCGCGAAGCATGGCTTGGCCTCGATAGGATCTGGGCAGCGCTGGGGATGCATAGCCTGACCAGTAACTCGCGACATCAAAGGAGAGTCGCGTGTCTATTGACGACTTCGAGCGGTACCCGCTGACGTTCGGTCCGAGTCCGGTGCATCCGCTGAGGCGACTGAGCGCGCATCTCGGCGGCGTCCAGGTATGGGCTAAGCGGGAGGATGTCAGCTCTGGCCTGGCGTTCGGCGGCAACAAGATCAGGAAGCTGGAGTACCTGGTCCCTGATGCCCTAGCGCAGGGGGCCGACACTTTGGTGTCGATTGGCGGTATCCAGTCCAACCACACCCGACAGGTGGCCGCGGTGGCAGCGCACCTCGGTCTGAAGTGTCGCCTCGTCCAAGAGAAATGGGTTGAATGGGACGACCCGGTCAACGACAAGGTGGGCAACATCTTGCTGTCGCGGATCATGGGCGCTGATGTCAGGCTCGACCCTTCCGGGTTCGACATCGGAATCCGCACGTCGTGGGAGGACGCGCTTCGTGAGGTGGAGGAGGCCGGGGGCAAGCCCTATGGCATCCCCGCCGGTGCGTCGGAGCACCGGCTCGGCGGGCTGGGATTCGCTAACTGGGCCTATGAGTTGGCTGAGCAGGAGAAGGACTTGGGTGTCTTCTTCGACACGATTGTGGTGTGTACGGTGACCGGCTCGACCCACGCCGGCATGATTGCGGGCTTCGCGGCGCTCGAGGATGCGGGCGGCCCCAAGCGGCGGGTGATCGGCATCGATGCCTCCGCCACGCTCGACAAGACGCGCGACCAGGTCTCCCGGATCGCCCGCCACACTGCTGGCCTCATCGGCTTGGGGCGAGAGCTCCGTGAGGACGAGATCGTCCTCCTCGACGGTTGGGCAGGCGACTATTACGGCATTCCGGTGAAGTCCACCATCGATGCCATTCGCCTGACCGCCGAGCTCGAAGGGATGATCACCGACCCGGTTTATGAGGGAAAGTCCATGGCAGGACTCATCGACCTCGTCAAGGATGGCGAGATTGGCGCTGAATCGTCGGTTCTCTACGCACATCTGGGCGGCCAACCTGCGCTCAACGCATACTCCGGCATCTTCGACTGAGTCGGTTGTTGGCGCGGCCGGGTCATCACTGGTCGGGTCGGATGTTCTGGTTGAGGTGGAAAAGATTGTCCGGGTCGTATCGGCGTTTGATCGCCGCAAGCCGGGCCAGCTTGCCAGCCGAATACGCCCGGCGTACGCCAGCCTCGCCTTCGTCGCTGAGCACGTTGACGTAGACGCCGCTCGCGAACGGCTCGAGCGCCGCGCCGTAGCGGCGGGCTGCCGTGATCCGCTGGTCATCTTCGGCGGGGTCAGTCCAGGCTGTGGATGCGACGAACTCCACGAGGGCACCGCGGTGGCTGAACGCGCTGTCGTCGTCCGACCTCGCGGCGATCGCGCCGCCGTAACCCTGGAACGAGCCGTTCGGCAGTCGCGCCGGGTCGACGCCAGGGTCGGCTTCCCCCCGGGACAGGAACGCATCGATCGCATCGTCGGACAGTTCCTGGAGGTAGTGACCCTTGAAGTAGTGCCGCCGCACCCCGGGACGGTGCCACTCGTCGTCCATGGTCTGCAGCCGCAGGTAGGGCAACTCCTCCACCCGCTTGGCTAGCGGCGCGCCGAGACTGGCCATCTGGGGCATCAGCAACCGGGCCTGGTCGGTGCCGCCAACCCAGACAAAACCTAAGTTGGCCACCGTGCGGTTACGTAGCTGCGCCGGCACCTCGGGCGAAGCGGCCATCGTGCCGACCCAGGCGGTGGGTGTGGCCTCGGCCGGTACGCCGTTGCCGAGCAGGTCACGCCAGCGGCGCATCGCCGCCGTTGCTCCGTCCAGATCGAACGTGTGGTCGATGAGCAGCGCGGAGGTGCCGACCTCGTGAAGACGGAACTCGAACTCGGTGACGACGCCGAAGTTGCCGCCGCCGCCGCGCAGCCCCCAGAACAAATCCTCGTGCTGCGACTCGCTGACCCGTAGTGTCGCGCCGTCGGCGGTGACCACTTCGTACGAGGCGACGTTGTCGCAGGCCAGGCCGAACCGCCTAGCCAGCCAGCCCATTCCGCCGCCGAGGGTCAGCCCGCCCACGCCGGTGTGGGAAACGTTGCCTGCCGTTGTGGCCAAGCCGAAGCGCTGCGCGCCACGGTCCAAATCCCCCAGCAGCGCCCCGCCCTGCACCCATGCCCGGCCGGCGTCAGGATCGATCCGAACCGCGCGCAGCCCCGACAGATCGATCAACAACCCACCGTCCGGAACTGAGATACCCAACACGCTGTGGCCGCCGCAACGGACACCGACCTCCAGGTCGTTGCTTCGTGAGAAGTCGATCGCGGCAGCCACGTCGGCGCTGCTCGCGCACCGCACCGCCACTGCCGGGCGCCGGTCCACCATGGCATTCCACAGCGCACGGGCCGAGTCGTAGCCATCCTCGTCGGGCAGCATCACCTGACCGTCCACGCTGCGTCGCAGACGGCCCACATCGTCTCGGCTGATCACCACCACACCTCATTCCCAAACGGTTCGGTATGCCCATCCTTAGGTAGCGGGCACTTGTCCACTGCTCCCTGCTCGAACTCACGTTAGGCTGGATCGTCGGCGAGCCCTCAACAGACGCTCCCGCTGAAACCTCCCGATGAAAGGCCGCATGAGCATCGACCTGGGTCTGCCAACCCTTCCTCCGCCCACCCTGGCGCCACGTCGCAAGAGTCGCCAAATCAGAGTCGGCAAGGTCTCCGTAGGCGGCGACGCGCCGATCAGTGTGCAGTCGATGACCACGACTCTGACCGCAGACATCAATGCCACACTGCAGCAGATTGCCGAGCTGACCGCGACCGGATGCGACATCGTGCGGGTAGCCGTGCCGAGCCAGGACGACGCCGACGCCTTGCCCGTGATCGCCAAGAAATCCCAGATCCCTGTGATCGCCGACATCCACTTCCAGCCCAGGTACGTCTTCGCGGCAATCGACGCCGGATGCGCTGCCGTACGCGTCAATCCTGGCAATATTCGTGCTTTCGACGATCAGGTCAAAGAGATCGCAAAGGCTGCTACGGACGCTGGATGCTCCATCAGGATCGGGGTCAACGCTGGATCGTTGGACAAGCGCCTCCTCGCCAAATACGGCAAGGCGACTCCCGAGGGACTGGCTGAGTCAGCCTTGTGGGAAGCCAGCCTCTTTGAGGAGCACGGCTTCCGAGACTTCAAGATCTCTGTCAAGCACAGTGACCCGGTCGTCATGGTGCGCGCGTACGAGCTGCTGGCAGAGGCCTGTGACTATCCGCTGCATCTCGGTGTTACCGAGGCGGGGCCAGCCTTCCAGGGGACCATCAAATCAGCGGTCGCGTTCGGTGCGCTGCTCTCCAGGGGTATTGGCGACACGATCCGGGTCTCCCTGTCGGCGCCTCCGGTCGAGGAGGTCAAGGTGGGCATCAAGATCTTGGAATCCCTGAACCTCAGGCCGCGGCATCTGGAGATCGTGTCCTGCCCATCTTGCGGCCGTGCTCAGGTCGACGTTTACAAGCTCGCCGACGAGGTGACCGCCGGACTCGAGGGTTTGGAGGTACCGCTTCGAGTTGCTGTGATGGGTTGCGTGGTCAACGGACCGGGAGAGGCACGTGAGGCGGATCTCGGGGTTGCCTCTGGTAATGGCAAAGGTCAGATCTTCGTCCACGGCGAAGTGATCAAGACCGTGAAAGAGGCCGACATCGTGGAAACCCTCATTGATGAGGCGATGCGGCTCGCGGAGTCCATGCCCGCCGGCGACGGCGTGCCCGAGGTCAGCGTGCGCTGAACATGCGAAAGGTCGCCAGCACGATTGCCTCCCGGCGGGCCCGGGAGGGTTCGGTGCGGGTGCTTAATCGGAGCGACCTACCTTCGGCCATCCGGCTGCTGTCCGCTAACCCGATCGAGAACGTTTTCGTCGCGTCTCGGGTGCGTACCGCGGGAATCGAGCAGGCCAGCCTCGGCTGTCCTGTGTGGGGGTATGAGCGAGGTGGCCTGCTCCGTGCGCTGTGTCATGCCGGGTCCAATATGGTCCCGGTCAATGCTGACGAGGACGCGCTTGATGCCTGGGCTGAGTTTGCCGGTCCGCAGCGCGTGTGCGCATCGATCATCGGCCCATCGCATGTGGCGCTGGAGCTGTGGAACCGGCTCTCGGATCGGTGGGGCGCCGCTTGGAGTGAGGCTCGGGATGTGCGGCCGCGCCAGCCCGTACTGGCGATCAGTTCACCGCCCACCATCGCTGCCGACCGGCGGGTACGTCGGGTCACACTCGAGCAATGGGATGCCTACACGGAGGCGGCGGTGAAGATGTACACCGAGGAGATCGGTGTCTCACCCGTGCAGGGCAATCCTGCCGGTTACCGCTTCTATGTGCGGCAGCTCATCGCCTCGGGTCGCGCGTTCGGCATCTTCGAAGGCGATCGGGTGCTCTTCAAGGCTGACCTCGGCTCGGTGTCCGGATCGGTCTGCCAAGTCCAGGGCGTCTGGCTGGAACCTGAGCTGCGTGGCCGGGGGCTGGCAGCGCCGGCGATGGCGGCTGTCGTCCAGCTGGCGCGTACGGTCGTCCCCACCGTGTCGCTCTACGTCAACGACTACAACCTGCCGGCGCGGGCAACGTACGCGAGGGTGGGCTTCACCGAGGTCGGCGAGTTCGCGACGGTTCACTTTTAAGGTCAGTCGGATGCGGCTCGCGTCGGCAGGGATCGGGATGTTGATCATGCTGTCGGGCTGGGTGACGGGCGGGCTGCTGGCGGGCTGCGCGGCGGAACCGAACCCGACGGCAACCCTGAAGACCCCAACCCCCAGCCCGAGCTCATCCCATCAGCCGACGACGCGCTCGCCCTCCAGGCCGCGACGGACCAGCGTGACAGTGGTGATGAATGGCGATCTGTTGTGGCACAACACCTTGTGGCACGGAGCGAGGGAAGACGCCCAGCGGCGCGGAGCCGGCGGCTATGACTTCGCACCGCTGCTGGCGGGGATGAAGCCGGTCATCGCATCGGCCGACTTGGCGATCTGTCACGAGGAGGTGCCGCTGGCTAGGCCGGGAGGGCCGTACCGGAACTTTCCGCTGTTCGCCGCGCCGCCTCATGTTGCGCGAGCGATTGCCACCACTGGCTACGACGTCTGCACCACAGCCTCCAACCACGCTGTCGACCAAGGCTTCCCCGGCCTGAAGCGCACCCTCGATGAGCTTGATCGGGCCAAGATCCAGCACGTCGGCACGGCCCGTAGCAAGACCGAAGCGCAGCGACCGACGATCTTCACCACCCGGCAAGGTGTCAAGATCGCGATCGCCGCGGCCACTTTCGGCCTGAACGGCCTCCCCATGCCGCAGGGCAAGCCATGGGCGGTTCAGAGGATGAGCGCCAAGAACCTGCTCGCTCAGGCGCATCGTGCTCGAGCAGCCGGAGCAGACATCGTGATAGCGGCTGTGCACGTCGGAACCGAGTACTCCACGAGGGAGAACGCACAGCAGACCGCGCTCGGGCGTGCCCTCACCGCGTCGCCTGATGTTGATCTTGTTTTCATGCACCATGCACATGTGGTGCAGCCCTGGACCAAAGTGAACGAAAAATGGGTGCTCTACGGCGTTGGAAACACGGTCGCCCAGCACGCCACCAACGCACCTCGCGGCCACGAGGGAGCGACTGCACGGTTCACCTTCACTCGCGTGGGGGAGGGGCGCTTCACGGTCAGCAAGGCTGAATACATTCCAACCCTCGTTACCCGCTATCAGCCCGGCCGGCCGGCGCGGCTGTATCAAGTCTCGACGGCACTGAAGACCGCCAAAGGCTCATTCCGCGACCGGCTACTGGATGCGCAGCGACGCACCAGCGCCGTTGTGACACGCGAGGATCCGCCGGGATTGTCGCGGGGATAGCAGGACCACCTCTGTCGAGTGCGCAGTAGCCGTCCACCGCAAGTCGGGCTTCCGTCACACGCGGATGATCACCAAGGACGGATCGACTCGCGCAATGTCATCAAGATCGCTGGTAACAACTGCGTGTCCTCGTTTCCGAGCGCACAACGCGACGTGCACATCGATCACGTCGTGATGGCCGGTGGCCGCGCAGAGGAGGCCAACGCTTCGGGCAACGTCCAGATCCATGACGGCGATCTCGACATCGAGAGACTTGATCAGACGTAAGAGACGGACCTGCCGCGGGCTGCGCCAGGCCTGCGCTACCACCTCCGCCGGGATACATAATGACCCTCCGCGACGCGACAGCGCCTTCAAAAGGCTCTGCATGGCGCTGGCTTTCGCCGGATGGTCCAAGGCAAGGAGTGCACCAGTGTCGAGCGTGATCCCTGAGGTTTGGGCTCTGCTCACCCAGTCATCCGGTCGTGACGATGAACAAGCGGCGGGAGGCCAGCTTTATCGAGCTCCGCCTCGGCCTGATGACGCATCTCCTCTGTTATCGGCGTTTCGGCCTCCCAGTCGGCCAAGATTCGGTCGAGTGTTTCGCGCTCCACATACTCGGCCAGCGCTTCGGCAACATACGAACTGACCTGTCGCTCGCCAGCAACACGCCTAATGCGTTCGACGAGTTCGTCAGGAAGGCTGACCGTGATCCGTTTCATACGATCATCATACGGCTAGCTAATACAGTGCTCGCGCATCGCGCGCCGCCGTGCTGAGGAGGAGGGAGCAGACGTGCTTTTTGTCTGCGAGCGACAACGAAGTAGGCGGCCTCCAAGCGCGATGGGCGAGCCGAGACAATACAGTGCTCGGGTGATCACCCGAATGTCGGAGCTGTTCGTCCGTACGTTGCGCGAGGATCCGGCCGATGCCGAGGTGCCGAGCCATCGCTGGCTGGTGCGTGCCGGCTATATCCGCCGCGCTGCTCCAGGCATCTACACCTGGCTGCCGCTGGGCTACCGAGTGTTGCGCAACGTTGAGCGCATTGTGCGCGAGGAAATGGATGCCATGGGTGCCCAGGAGGTGCACTTTCCGGCTTTGCTTCCCAAGGAGCCGTACGAGGCCAGTGGCCGCTGGACTGAGTATGGCGAGAGCATATTCCGGCTGCACGATCGCAAGGGGGCGGAATATCTGCTCGGTCCGACGCATGAGGAGATGTTCACCCTTTTGGTCAAGGACCTGTATTCCTCCTACAAGGATCTGCCCCTGTCGCTCTACCAGATCCAAACGAAGTACCGCGATGAGGCGCGTCCGCGGGCCGGGCTGCTCCGGGGACGCGAGTTCGTGATGAAGGACTCCTATTCCTTCGACATCGACCATGAGGGCCTTGCGAAGTCGTACGCGGCCCATCGCGACGCCTACGTCAAGATCTTCAACCGGCTCGGCTTCGAGTACGTCATCGTGGACGCGATGTCAGGGGCGATGGGCGGCTCGGCGAGTGAGGAGTTCCTGGCGATCGCCGACAACGGTGAGGACACGTTCGTACGCTCACCCGGCGGCTACGCGGCCAATGTGGAGGCCGTCCGCACCACGCCTCCGCCGCCGCTTGCGTACGACGATGCGCCTACCGCCCACGTCGAGGACACGCCCAATACCCCGACGATCGAAACGCTCGTTGACCTGGCCAACGGCCGCTTTCCGCGGCCCGATCGGCCCTGGCAGGCATGTGACACGTTGAAGAACGTGGTGCTGATGGTCACTGAGGTTGATGGAGCGCGCCATCCGCTGGTGATCGGTGTGCCAGGGGACCGTGAGCTGGATCTGAGACGGCTCGCGGCCCAGTTGGACCCAGCCGAGGCGGAGCCTTTCAGCGATCAGGATTTTGCTGACCACACGGAGCTTGTCAAGGGCTACATCGGCCCGGCTCTAATCGCCAGCTCTGGCGAAAAACCAGCAGCCATGCTCGGCGACGAGTCCATTACCAAGATCAGGTATCTGGTGGACCCGCGCGTCGTGGCCGGGACTCGTTGGCTGACTGGGGCGAATGAGCCTGGTCGGCATGTTTTCGACCTCACGTGTGGGCGGGACTTCACACCTGACGGGATCATCGAAGCGGCAGAGATTCGCGAAGGGGATCCGGCTCCTGACGGCTCCGGCCCTCTAACCTTGGCTCGCGGCATCGAAATGGGACACATCTTCCAGCTGGGCCGTAAGTACGCTGAGGCTCTGGGGCTCAAGGTGCTTGATCAAAACGGCAAGCTGGTCACGGTAACCATGGGCTCCTACGGGGTGGGCATCTCGCGAGCCGTCGCCGCTGTAGCCGAGGGGACCTGCGACGAAAAGGGACTCCGCTGGCCACGCGAGCTGGCACCGTTCGACGTGCACATACTGGCAGCCGGCAAGGACGACCTGGTCACCACGGCAGCCGCCGATCTGGCCGTTCAGCTGGACGAGGCCGGTGTCTCAGTGCTTCTCGACGACCGGACGGTAAGCCCGGGCGTCAAGTTCGCCGACTCGGAGATCATGGGCATGCCGACGATCGTTGTGATCGGTCGCGGCCTGTCGAACGGTGTGATCGAGCTGCGAGATCGAGGGAGCGGGGACCAGATCGAGGTGGCTGTCGAGGATGCGCTCGCGGAGATCCTCGCTGCGGTGCATGGCCGCCCAACCACGCTGGGCTGAGGCCTTCGTTTGCCGGAGCTCTCCGCCCTGTCACTGGCGGCGCTGATCCTCGCGGCTTTTGTCGCGGGTTGGGTTGATGCGGTCGTAGGCGGCGGTGGGCTGATCCAGTTGCCGGCCCTACTGATCTGGCTTCCCAGCAGCACCCCACCGGCAGCGATCTTGGGCACGAACAAGGTCTCCTCATTCTGCGGAACGGCGACCAGCTCATTGACCTATGCGCTCCGAATCCCGCTTGACTGGCGGACCGTGATGCCATTGGTCGTCGCTTCGGCCATTGGATCAGCAGTAGGGGCATCGCTGGCAAGGCTCCTGCCACGGGATGCGTTCACTCCGATTGTGCTGCTCGCGCTGATCGGAGTTGGCCTCTACGTCTGGCGCCGGCCGCAGCTGGGCATGGTCTCAGTGCGGAAGCACGTGGGGCGAAGACACTACGGGCTGACGGCGCTGATCGGTCTGGTCGTGGGCGCGTACGACGGGTTCCTGGGGCCTGGGACGGGTTCCTTCTTCGTGATCTTGTTGGTCGCCGTGATTGGCTATGGATTCCTCGAGGCGAGCGCGACTGCCAAGATCGCCAACCTGGTCACCAACCTGTCAGCAATTGTCGTATTCGGGTTGTCTGGTTCGGTGCTGTGGACACTCGGGCTGATGATGGGCGCTGCCAACCTGGTGGGTGGCTACATCGGCGCCCGAACTGCGATCAGCCGGGGGAACTCGTTCGTCCGCAAGGTCTTTCTCGTGGTGCTTACCGCCTTGATCATCAAGCTGGCGTACGACGTCGTGGCCCAACTCGGACAGTGATCAACTGCTCCAGCCCGGCCATGCCTGCAGCGGGCCGCCCCAGGAGCGGGCAGTCTTCATGGCAGTGGTCAGTGCAGTTAGCGCTTGCTGCCGATCCGGTTGGGTGGCCGAGGCAGCCAGCCAGAGCCCGCAGAACGGCTGGAGCGCGGTCTGCATGCGCATGATCAACCCGCCGGCCGTTGCCGGATTGCGCGGAACAACCGACGGGACGTACGCCGGCTCGGCAGCGGGGACATCCGCGGAGTGCCTGCTGAGCCAAACGATCAGCTGATCCCGGAAGACTCGGTGGGCAAGCAACTCGCGCTCGGCCGTACGGCGCTGCTTGCTGATGACCTTGAATTTGCCGATCGCCATTTGGTAGCCGTACACGATGGCGTGCAGTTGGCGGACCAACTCTTGAACCGCGGTGGCCTCGGGAAGGATTTCGACGGGCTGCCGATTTGTGACCGGGCGAGTCGCGGGTGGGTGAGCGGGACCAATCGCGGGCGCGAAGCTCGCGGCAGCGACTGAGAGCGAGCCCCAGAGCAGTGCGTCCGACCCTGTCGCTTTCAGCGCGGCGCGTCGGTAGTGCTCAGCTGCAGCTGTCTCGCGCCGAGACAACAGGGCCATCGAGCCGTTGAGCGACATTCCGCCAATGGTGGCCGGCGCAGGCGCCGGGAGCGGATTGGTGATTGCTTGAGCGTGTGCCGTGTGCGCGTTGCGAAGGAACGTCAGAAGCTGTAGGCGGTCCTTCGAGAGCTCGCTGCGGTGCGGTCCGACCAATATCCCCGCTGCGAGCGCCGCCAAAGCCTGCTCGTGCGCCGCCTGCCTGGCAGTTGGATCAGACGGGGCGGGCGTTGCGCTGGGACTTGATGTGGCAGACGACGACGGTGTGTCGGGAGGACCGTCGACAGCGGGGCCGGTCGGGGTGCATCCGGCGAGCCAGGGTACGGCTAGCGTCGGGGCAGCGAGGCCGCAACCGATGATCATCCGGCGGGTCCATTGGGTTGGCGGAATTGACTCAACGAGTGCATCTGAGTCAGCCACCCGCCGACGGTACCTCAGCCGAACGGTATGCTGCCCCACACGCGCTGCGAGAGATGGTCTCCCGATCGGCGCCGCCACAACCGAAGGGCCTAATCGGATCGAAGGACAGCGCGATGAAAGAGAGCCAGATTGCTGGTGTGCTGACCCCGGTCCTTGCCCAGTTTGGCCTCGAGCTGGAAGCGGTGGAGATCATTCCGGCAGGCAAGCGCCGGCTGGTGCGTCTTGTCGTCGATGGCGATGGACCGCAAGGCGCTGGTCCGCTGCTGGACGATATTGCCGAGGCGAGTAAGGCGGCGTCGACGGCGCTCGACGGGGCGGATGTGACCGGCCGCGCGCCGTACACGCTCGAGGTGACTTCCAGAGGGGTGAGCCGACCCCTCGAGCTGCCTCGACACTGGCGGCGGAACGTCGGACGCTTGGTCGCGGTGCGATTGCCTGAGGGGGACACAATCACCGGCCGAATCGTTTCCACCAGCGAGGACGAGGTACGGCTCGATGTGAACGGCGAGAGCCGCGAGATTCGCTTGATCGACGTCGATCGCGCGCTGGTCCAGGTCGAGCTGAACCCGCCGAAAGCGGCGCGCAGCGAGGACAAGGAGGGTTGAGATGGACATCGACATCTCCGTCTTGCGGCTGATGGAGCGGGAGAAGGACTTGCCGTTCGAGGTTCTGGCCAGTGCGATCGAGGACGCCCTGCTCACCGCGTACGAGAAGACCGATGGTGCGGTCCACGGTGCTCGGGTCGACCTCAACCGCAAGACCGGACACGTCCTGGTGCTGGCGCCCGAGTTAGACGAGAACGGCCAGCAGATCGGCGAATACGACACCACGCCGGCCGGCTTCGGACGGGTGGCCGCCTCCACCGCCCGCCAGGTGATCATGCAGCGGCTGCGAGACGCGGAGGATGAGCAGAAGTACGGTCACTTTTCTGGAGTCGAGGGCGACATCGTCTCCGGAGTCGTGCAGCAGGGCAGTGACAGCCGTACCGTGCTGGTTGACCTCGGCAAGATCGAGGCGATCATGCCGCTCGCCGAACAGGTGCCTGGAGAGCGCTACGCGCATGGAACTCGGATCCGGGTCTACGTCGTCTCGGTGCGCAAGGAAATCCGCGGCCCACAGATCATCGTCTCCCGGACCCACCCCGGGCTGGTGGAGAAGCTGTTCAAGCTCGAGGTGCCTGAGCTAGCCGACGGGACGGTCGAGATCAAGGCTGTGGCCCGTGAGGCCGGTCACCGCAGCAAGATCGCCGTCGTCAGCCACAATCCCGATGTCAGCGCGAAGGGTGCCTGCATCGGGCCGATGGGACAGCGGGTTCGAGCTGTCATGCATGAACTGAACGAGGAGAAGATCGACATCATCGACTACTCTCCCGATCCGGCAACTTTTGTCGGGCACGCGCTGTCGCCGGCCAAGGTGACCTCGGTGACCGTGGTGGATGAGAACCTGAAGGCCGCTCGGGTGGTGGTACCGGACTATCAGCTATCGCTCGCCATCGGTCGGGAGGGCCAGAATGCCCGACTTGCCGCCCGGTTGACGGGTTGGCGCATCGACATCCGGTCAGACACGGCGCCAGCCTGATTTCACCAGAGTCTCCACGCGAGCCATCTCAAGACGGCTGGGGAGTGTCCTAGGTGGCATCTGACCCCCGCGAGCCATCTCAAGACGCCTCGCGTCGGTCACGGGCGGCCTAAGAGTTTTTCCACAGATTGGGTTGACGGCCGCAGTGGAACGGTTCGGAGCACTCAACATCGTGCTCATGTTCGCACCAGCACAGGCCGCAGCAGCTTTCGATCCTTGCCAGCCATTGAGCCGAGCTGAGCTCGAGCCGCCGGTCTGACGGTAGAAATGCTGCTCAGCAGGCGGTTCCACAAGATCTGCTGGGACACCTACGTCGCGCGCGAGGTGCCGATCACCCCGCTGCTGAGAGCCAAGGCCGTCATCAGACTGGTGCCGAGTGGGTCGTACGTCAGCCATCACACGGCGGCCGAGCTGTGGGGTGCAGCCCCGCCGGCCGACGGTGCCACACACGTCACGCTGCCCTCGGCCTGTGGGCGATTGGTTCGGCAAGGAGTCCGGCCCCACTACCGCAAGCATCCAGCGCAGACGACGGTCCGCAAGGGCGTGCCCATCTCGACTCCGGAGCAGACTTTCCTGGACCTGGCCGCTGTCGGCGTCGGGTTGGTCGACCTGGTCGTCGTGGCTGACGGCTTGATCAAGACCGGCCACACGTCACCGGAACGGCTCATCGAGACGGCCGCGCAACGGGACGGCCGGGGATGCAGGTTGGCGCGCAGAGCGGCAGCCTTGGCGCGGAAAGCTGTGGACTCACCACAGGAAACCCGGCTTCGCCTGCTTCTCGTGGTTGCAGGCCTTCCTGAACCCCGTGCCAATCTGATTGTTCGTGGGCGCGACGGCGGCTGGCGCAGGCGATACGACCTGGCGTACGAGGAGCTCAGGCTGATCATCGAGTATGACGGCAGACAGCATGCCGAGGATGCGCAGCAGTGGCTGACCGACATCTTCCGGCGCGAGGAACTCGATCAGATCCGCTGGCGCCTGGTGATCGTCACGTCAGAGGGCATCTACCGCGAACCTTTGCGGACGCTCGAGCGCGTACGGGATGCGCTGCTGGATTGTGGGGCTGTCGGGATCCGCCGGACCTTCAAACCAGAGTGGCGGCTGCACTTCCCAATCAGATAACGCGACCCGCCATGAGACGGCAAACGTGGGGGTAGGCGACCGTCAGGATTCGCGAGCCGCCTTGAGATGGCAAACGTGGGGGGTTGCGCCTGATCAGAGGTCGCGAGCCATCCCGAGGCGGCAGTCGCGGCGCAGGCCGGGCTGTAGGCGCGGCCGGGTTAGCCTGTTTCGGTGTCCGCCCCTGTTCGCACGTGCGTTGGTTGCCGGGAGCGGACTGAGAAGTCGAAACTGCTCCGGTTAGTGGCCCGTGAAGGGGCGGTAGCGATCGACCATCGCCAGATCCTGCCTGGCCGTGGAGCCTACTTGCATCCGAGGCCGGGGTGTCTTGAGCAGGCGCTCAAGCGACGTAGCCTAGGAAGGGCTCTACGGTCCGAGATTGATGGACAGCGAGCTGCCGTCACGATTCGGCAGTTCATTGCCGCGCTCACTTAGACACTGCGCGCGGCTAGGCATAGAGTTCTCCAGTGCATCCGCTCTGCAAGGAGCGGCTGAGACAAGCAAGCAATCGTGTACGCGAGAGCCGAACCAGAAGGTGGGCACAACGCTCATGACCAATCGATGAGAACCGCTCAGTGAGCATGTTCGACAACTAACTGGTCCGGAAGCAGACCCGGACCGCCAACAAGGAGAGCAGTGGCAAAGGTCCGAGTCTACGAGCTTGCAAAAGAGCTCGGAGTCGAGAGCAAGACAGTCCTCAGCATGCTGAAGGACATGGGTGAGTTCGTACGATCCGCCTCCTCAACCGTGGAGGCCCCGGTCGAGAGACGACTCAAGGAGAAGCTGGCGAGCGAACCGCCGCCCGCGCCCAAGAAGACAGCAAAGAAAGCAGCGGCCGCAAAGACGACCGACGCGGCGCCGGCAGCACCCGCTCCGGCTCCGGCTCCAGTAGAGGTGGCTGCCGAAGCACCGGCCGTGACGCCAGCAGTCGCGCCAGCGGCGCCAACAATTCAGCCGCCCGCTGCGCCGCAGCCGACGGCGGCTCCGCGACCAAGCGTGCCGCGAGCTCCCGGCCAAGCCGCGCCCGCCGCTCGGATTGGTGAGACGCCCGGTCCTGCACCGCGGCCCCGGCCAGGATCCACCGGGGGACTGCCAGGCGCCCCGGCTTCGCGGCGTCCTGGTACTCCGCGGCCAGGCAATAACCCGTTCTCCTCCTCGCAAGGAATGGGTCAGCCCCGTCCGCCGCGTACCAGCGGAGACGGCGCCCGCCCTCCCGGATCACGCCCGCCCGCAGGCCGGCCCCCGCTAGCTCCAGGCGGCCGCCCAGGAGTTGCGGGAATGCCACGGCCCAACCCGGCGATGATGCCCAAGCAGAATGCTGGGCAACTCGGCAGCACACCCGGTGGCCCGGGCACGCGAGGCCGCGGTGCACCCGCCGGGGGTCGGCGCGCGGGTGGCGCTCCGGGTCGTGGTGGCCCCGGCGGTGGGCCCGGCGGGCCGCCGCCGAGTGGTCGCGGTGGTCGTGGTGGTCGGGGCGGTACTCAGGGTGCGTTCGGCCGCGCCGGTGGACCGGCCCGGCGTGGACGTAAGTCCAAGAAGCAGCGCCGCCAAGAGTTCGACCAGATGGAGGCGCCGTCGATCGGTGGCGTACGCGTCAAGCAAGGTGACGGGCAGAAGGTCCGGCTCGCAAGGGGAGCCTCGCTGACCGACCTAGCAGAGAAGATCGGCGCGGACGCGGCATCACTGGTCCAGGTGCTGTTCCATCTCGGAGAGATGGTGACTGCGACGCAGTCGGTGAGCGACGCCACGCTGCAGGTGCTGGGCGCTGAGCTCAACTACGACATCGAGGTTGTCTCGCCTGAGGACGAGGACCGCGAGCTGCTGGAGAGCTTCGACATCGAGTTCGGGGAGAACATCGGCGGGGAAGAGGCTCTCGAGGCCCGTCCGCCGGTGGTTACCGTCATGGGTCACGTCGATCACGGCAAGACCAAGCTGCTCGACGCCGTCCGCAAGACCAACGTGGTGGCGCGCGAGGCTGGCGGCATCACGCAGGCGATCGGCGCCTACCAGGTCGCCACCGAGGTGGAGGATGAGGAACGCAAGATCACCTTCATCGACACACCGGGCCACGAGGCGTTCACCGCAATGCGTGCCCGTGGTGCCAAGTCGACCGATATCGCGGTACTCGTGGTCGCGGCCGACGACGGTGTGATGCCCCAGACCATTGAGGCGCTGAACCATGCCCTGGCAGCGGAAGTGCCGGTGGTCGTAGCGGTGAACAAGATCGACAAGGTGGGTGCCGACCCGACGAAGGTCCGTGGTCAGCTCAGCGAGTACGGCCTGGTGCCCGAGGAGTACGGCGGCGACACGATGTTCGTCGACGTGTCTGCGGTGACCGGCGATGGCCTGGAGTCGCTGCTTGAGGCGATCATCTTGACCGCTGACGCTGCTCTGGACCTGCGTGCCAACCCCGCTATGGATGGACAAGGCGTGGCTATCGAGGCGCACCTGGACAAAGGGCGCGGTCCGGTAGCTACCGTTCTGGTGCAGCGCGGCACGCTCCACGTGGGCGACTCGATCGTCGCTGGTCCCGCGCATGGGCGGGTGCGTGCTCTGCTCGATGATCACGGCGACAACGTCACCGAGGCACCACCGTCATTTCCGGTACAGGTGCTCGGCCTGACTGCCGTGCCCGGTGCGGGTGACAGCTTCCTGGTGGTCGATGACGACCGGATGGCGCGGCAGATCGCCGAACGGCGGGCGGCACGGCTGCGGATGGCGGCGCAGGCTGCCGGCACCCGGCGCAAGACCCTCGACCAGCTGTTCGAGCAGCTGGAGAAGGGCGAGACGCAAGAGCTGCGGCTCATCCTCAAGGGCGACGGTGCCGGTTCGGTGGAGGCGCTCGAGGACGCGCTGTCCAAGATCGACGTCGGCGACGAGGTCAGCCTGCGGGTGATCGATCGCGGTGTTGGCGCCATCACCGAAACCAACGTTTCGCTGGCGGCGGCATCTGATGCGGTCATCGTTGGCTTCAACGTACGGCCTCAGGGCAAGGCGTCGGAGCTTGCCGACCGCGAGGGCGTGGACATCCGCTACTACTCGGTGATCTACGCAGCGATCGACGAGATCGAGGCCGCGCTGAAGGGCATGCTGAAGCCGATCTACGAAGAGGTCACCCTTGGACAGGCGGAGATCCGGGAGATCTTCCGCTCGTCCAAGGCGGGCATCATCGCTGGCTGTATGGTCATCAGCGGTTCGATCCGCCGCAATTCCAAGGCGCGACTGCTGCGGGAAGGTGTTGTCATCACCGAGAGCACGATCGCTTCGCTGCGGCGTGAGAAGGACGATGCCACCGAAGTGCGCGAGGGGTATGAGTGCGGCATGACGCTCGCCAACTACTCCGACATCAAGATCGGCGACATCATCGAGACGTATGAGATGCGGGAGAAGCCGCGCTCGTAGCCGCCGAGTTGTCAGAACTGAGCGGTGCCATAGCACCGCTCAGTTCTGACAAGTCGGCGTGAAGGAGGAGCAGATGGGCTCGCCACGCGTGGTCAGGCTGGCTGACCAGATCAAGGTGATCGTCGCGGAGATGCTGGAGCGGCGGATCAAGGATCCGCGGCTGGGCTTCGTGACGGTGACCGACGTACGGCTGACCGGCGACACCCACGATGCCACGGTCTTCTACACCGTGCTGGGCTCAGAAGCCGAGCAGGCCGATACCGCGGCTGCGCTCCGTTCAGCCACCGGCTTGATCCGGTCCCAGGTTGGCAAGCAGCTCGGCCTCAAGTTCACCCCGACGATCGAGTTCGTCCCGGACGCCGTGCCCGAGAACGCCAGGCAGATCGACGATCTGCTGGCCCAGGCGAGGTCGGTTGATGCGCGCGTGGCGGAGCAGGCCGCAGGCGCGGCGTACGCGGGAGAGGCCGACCCGTACAAGCACGACGAGATTGTCGAGGAACGCGCGCAGCCCGATGACGACGAATCCTGAGGCAGCGATCGTCGGGACCGATCTCTGGGCTGGTCATTCTCGATAAGCCCGCCGGCTGGACGTCACATCAAGTGGTCGGCGCGCATCCGCCGGCTGGCCGGCACCCGCAAGGTTGGGCACGCCGGCACGCTGGACCCGATGGCGACTGGCGTGTTGATCGTGGGAGTCGAGAAAGCGACCCGCTTGTTGGGATACCTGGCGTTGTCCGACAAGGTCTACGAGGCGACGATTCGGCTGGGCATTAGCACGATCACAGACGATGCCGAAGGCGAAGTCGTCGCCACTCTGGGCGCGGCTGATCTTGACGAAGCCGAGATCGAGGCTGCCATGGCGAAGCTGCGTGGCGACATCCTTCAGGTGCCGGCGGCGGTATCGGCGATCAAGATCAACGGTGTCCGCTCCTACCGGCGGGTGCGTGCTGGTCAGCCAGTGGAACTGTCCGAACGGCCGGTCACCATACGCAGATTCGACCTGCTGGGTCGCCGGGAACTCGAGGTTGATGGGGTCAGTTGTGTCGACCTAAGCGTGGTCGTCGAGTGCTCATCAGGGACGTACATTCGCGCGCTGGCTCGGGATCTCGGCGCCGCTCTCGGGGTCGGCGGTCACCTGAGTTCCCTGCGTAGGACGCGGGTGGGGGCATTCACGCTGGAGGAGGCTCAGACGTTGGAGGAGGCCGAGCGGGGGCTCAGGATCATGCCGCTGGATCGAGTCGTCCGCAGCAGCTTCCCAACCTTGACCGTTACCGAGACCCAGGCAAGCCAGATCCGGAACGGTCGGCGGTTGGCTGGCGTGATCTTGCCAGACGGCACGACGGCCTTACTTGACCAGGCCGGTCACTTCCTGGCGCTTTACCGCCAGGAAGGACCGGACGCTGTTGCAGAGGCGGTGTTTGTCTAAGGTGCAGATCTATTTAGTTACGGTGGCTGGGAACAGCCCGGACACAGACAGCAGGGAAGCACGCTTGCCGCGTACCTGCTCCGCCAACAACTCCGAGGAGGGGATCCGTATTTGTGGGCGCAGTACGTGAACCACGACGGACATGACGCCGTCCGGATCCACAGGCACAAACGGCACCGTTGTCTCGTCAGAGGCCTTACCCTCTCCGTCGGGTATCAGATCGAACCAGACTTCGGTCTTGGGACTGACTTCTGCGGTATAGCCGTACGTTCTCTCCCCTGCAACTGGAAAGCTCTTGTGCTTAGTCACCACTTCGTGGTTGTAGTGAGGTCCCGCCGACCCTCCACTTTCCTCAACACAAGGACCCGTGTGAAGGTGAGAGCCGAGCGTCTTGCCCGCTATCAGACGGATCAATCTTCGTCAGGTCGATATTGAACGTGGTGCTGTTGCTCGTCCATCGGCGATCGTGATCGTCGCCTTGGCCGAATCGAAGGGTGGCCCAGAGGATCAATCAGAAGATTCTCCGACTGCTCTCTGAAGATTGTCGACAAAACCCCGCTCGCGGCCTGTGTTCCGCCCAGAACCACCGCGCAACCTGCAACGCCGCCGAGCACAGCCTTAGTAATGCGCCTCACTGTGTCCCCCCGAGAGTCAAATGCATGCGTGTGCTCGGAAATTGTTACATGAATTGCGTCGTTTCGCGTGCAAAACGGCGTGGCGACATCCTTCAGGCGCCGGCCGCGGTGTCGGCGATCAAGATCAACGGGGTCCGCTCCTACCGCCGGGTACGCGCTGGTCAGTCGGTGGAACTTTCCGAACGGCCGGTCACCATACGCAGATTCGACCTGCTGGGTCGCCGGGAACTCGAGGTTGATGGGGTCAGTTGTGTCGACCTAAGCGTGGTAGTCGAGTGCTCATCAGGGACGTACATTCGCGCGCTCGCTCGGGATCTCGGGGCCGCTCTCGGGGTCGGCGGTCACCTGAGTTCCCTGCGTAGGACGCGCGTCGGGGCATTCACGCTGAGCGAAGCTCAGACCTTGGAGGAGGCCGAGCCGGTGCTCAGCATCGTGCCGCTGGATCGAGTCGTCCGCAGCAGCTTCCTAACCCTGAGAGTTAACGAGACCCAGGCAGGCCAGATCCGGAACGGTCGGCGGTTGGCTGGCGTGATCTTGCCAGACGGCACGACGGCATTGCTTGACGAGGCCGGTCACTTCCTGGCGCTTTATCGCCAGGAAGGACCGGATGCTGTTGCCGAGGCTGTGTTTGTCTGAGGCTCGGCGACTCATCCAGAGGCTGTCGTCCAGTCCAGGCACAGATCAACGTGAAGGCAGGCTTCCCTGTGCGCCGGCCATGCCCGTGTCGCTGGCAGTCGGATGCACATGGATGACGATCGACATAGATGCCGCCCGACCTGGGTCCAGAAGCTCCGAGGATTCCTGATCCACAGGCACAAATCGTCCAGTGGTGCTATCGTTGGCTACCGCCTCGTCGTCGCTACTCTGGCACCAGGTCGAACCAGACCTCGTTCTGCGGCTATTCTGGCTAAGCCGCATGCCGTCAGTCCGCTACCAGTCGTGGTCTGGTAGTGACTGAGCGCGTCCGATGCGTCACTCACACGCGCTCCGGTGTGGAGATGAGCGCCGAACTCGTGACCTGCGGCTGATGGATCAATTCCTCTCTGACGTCGAGCAGAAGTTTGTGCCAGTCACGCTGAGTCTTCATTCACCTCAGAGAGTCGTCCGTGCCGAATCGATCGGATGCCCCTCGGGCGGTCAGCGTCGAGATCGATCGGGTCCCGAGATCGGTCATGCGCCCGGGAACACTCTGTGATCACGCCGCGACTCGCCGCTTGCCGCCTGGGTCCCGCCCAGAACCAGCGCGCAGCCTGCGAGGCCGCCGAGCGCAGCTTTAGTAATACGCCTCAAAGTGTCCCCCCCGAGAGTCAGATGCATGCGTGTGCTCGGAAATTCTTACACAACTTGGCTCTCTTCGCGTGACATCCGTCCGTAACGTGAGTCATTTTTGCAGAACGCTGCATGGTTCGGTGTCTGCTTAACTATTCGACGTCGCGATGAGGATGACTGGGAGGCACCGAATGAGCAAGCCGACCGTCGTAGTGATCGGCAACTTCGATGGGGTCCATCGAGGACACGTCGAGCTCATCCGTACCGCCGCGGCGGCCGAGCCGGGAGCCCGCCTCGTTGCAGTGACCTTCTGGCCGCATCCGATGTCAGTGATCCGACCCGACCAGGCGCCGCTCCTGCTCACCTCACTGGAGCGTCGCAAGGAGTTGCTGCGCCAGGTGGGCGTCGATGAGATCGTGGTCGTTCACTTCACCGCTGAGGTCGCCAGCTGGAGCCCGGCCCAGTTCGTCGATACCGTACTCCGGCCGCTGCATCCCACCCGGATCGTTGTGGGGGAGAACTTCCGCTTCGGGTTCCGAGCCGCCGGCGATGTCTCCACCCTTGCCGAACTTGGGGCGGGGGAGTTCAAAGTCCAGGCGTTGCCGCTGGTCACCGATGGCACCCAACCGAGTTCATCGACGCTGATCCGGCATGCGGTGGCGGACGGTGATTTTGGCGGGTCCGCGAACTCACCGACAACGTCTTCCGCTTCTCCGGCGTCGTGGTACGCGGTGACCGACGAGGGCACGAGCTGGGCTTCCCGACGGCCAATGTCCCAGTGCCGCCTGGAATGGCGGTGCCTGCGGATGGCGTCTACGCCGGCTGGGTCACGAGGCTGGATATTCCTTCACCGCGCTGGCCGGCTGCGATCTCGGTAGGCACGAATCCGACGTTTGATGGGCTGGAACGGCGCGTCGAGGCGTACGTGCTGGATCGTGATGACCTCGAGCTTTACGACGTGGAGATCGCGATCGACTTCTATGCCAGGCTCCGCGGCCAGGTGAAGTACGCGGGCAAAGAGGCATTGATCCGGCAGATGCATGCCGATGTCGAGGAGGCGCGGCATCTGTTGCATGCGGCCTGAGCCATGGCGCTCGTTCCACCACCCGCTCTTCTTGGACGACCGACCAGCTCAGCGGAGTTGGGCTTTAGTCTGAATCGCGACTGCGGCGATCAAGCAGGAGTACTCGGGGGATCGGTTTGGACGTCAAGCGCAGGACCTTCCTGCTCGGGACTCTCTCGTGCACTGTCCTGGGCTGTGGTCCGGCGAACAGAATTAATGCGCCGAATCCGGTCGCGACGGAACCCCTTGAGCCGACCCCTCCAGCCAGCTCGGTGCCCGCCGCCGCGAAGTGTCCCGCCAGGGTCGGCCGCGCCGGATCCAACTCCCAGCCGGCCGGTTGGCACCGACCTCACATCGCGAAAGACCCTCATCCGGCGGTATTCGGGCAAGCAACCAACTGCTTGGGGGGAGGCAGTTCCACGCGTGATATCTCGGCTGCCGACAACCGACCGAGTAGTTGCTCTCACCCTGGACGCGTGTGGCGGCCGAACGGGCAGCGGCTATGACGCGGAACTGATCGAAACGCTGCGACGAGAGCGGGTGCCGGCGACGCTGTTCGTCAACGCGCGCTGGATCGAAGCGAATCCACGCACGTTCCGACAGTTGGCCGCCGACCCGCTGTTCGAGATCGCCAACCACGGGACCGAGCATCGGCCGTTGTCGGTGACTGGACGATCGGCCTACGGCATTGCTGGAACCGGCAGCGTCGCCCAGGTGGTCGACGAGGTTACGGTCAACCAGCGACTGATCACCCGGCTCACTGGCGTCGTGCCCGCTTTCTTTCGCTCCGGCACGGCGTACTACGACGACGTGGCAGTCCGCGCTGTGAACGATCTCGGTTTACGGGTGGTCAACTTCGACGTGCTGGGCGACGCGGGCGCCACCTACTCGGCGGCCCAGGTGGCCGACGCGATGCTGAGCAGCAAGCCGGGCTCGATCATCCTCGCGCACATGAACCGGCCGGACAGCGGAACAGCGGAGGGAATCAACGTCGCACTGCCGAAGCTAAGCCGGCGTGACTTCCGATTCGTGCGCTTGTCGGAATATCTGCGCTGAGTGGACACCCAGACGTATGAGGTTGCATGAATAAGTGTGTCGAGACCGGGGTTTTGCGCTGGACACGGCGCTGCTTCGCCCAATAATTGGTTGGCAAGTGCCCAGCGCTGGTAGATTAGCCGCGCCGTTTGACCGGCCGCGGATTTTCAAGAGCTCCCACTCACACCGTGTGAAAGATCCTGATAAGGGCAACTGGGGGCGCCGCGCAACGGGAGACCGAGAGGAGAACGTCAGTGTCGATCGACGCTGCAACCAAGAAGAAGATCATTGACGAATACGCAACCAGCGATGGCGACACGGGTTCCCCGGAGGTCCAGGTCGCAATCCTTACCAAGAGGATCGCGCATCTCACCGAGCACCTCAAAGAGCACAAGCACGACCACCACAGCCGGCGAGGCCTGATGCTGCTGGTTGGGCAACGGCGCCGGCTGCTCAACTACGTGGCCAAGACCGACATCGAGCGCTACCGGTCGCTCATCGAACGCCTCGGGCTGCGTCGCTGACCTATCAAGCAGTTGGGCCTCGCTCTGCAGCTCACACGGAGCAGTTCACGCGGAGTCGGGTCCCACAAGACCACAACTGAACAACAACCACATCAAGTTCGAGATCGCATCTCGACACAGATGCTCGACGAGGAGAGACTCGGTCCTCGGTAGTGGTTTTCGGGAGGAGCGTTCGGCTCTGGCCCGCGGACCTCGATCGAAGACCGGCCTCCACCAGCTCGGGGGACTGACGCGGGACTTACCGCGCCACGTCGAGCCTCATCCAATGCGGGTGCGATCCCCGCTCAGGCACTGGCGACCGTCGCCAGCGCCACAGAAAGGAATCCCGTGGAGGGACCAGATCTTCAATTCACCGAGGCTGTTATCGACAACGGCGATCTTCGGCCGCCATATCGTCCGGTTCGAATCCGGCCTATTAGCCCGGCAAGCCGACGGTTCGGCGACCGTCTATCTGGACGACGACACCATGGTGCTTGTCGGCCACGACGGCGCAAGCTAAGCCGCGCGAGGCCCTCGACTTCTTTCCACTCACTGTGGACGTCGAGGAACGGATGTATGCCGCGGGCCGCATTCCCGGCTCGTTCTTCCGCCGTGAGGGCCGCCCATCCGAGGGCGCGATCCTCACGTGCCGGCTCATCGATCGCCCATTGCGTCCGTGCTTCGTCAAGGGCCTGCGCAACGAGGTCCAAGTGATCGTCACCGTCATGGCCTTGAATCCGAACAAGCTCTACGACGTGGCCGCGATCAATGCGGCCTCACTGTCCACCCAGTTGGCCGGCTTGCCCTTCAGCGGTCCGATTGGCGGCGTACGCGTCGCACTCCTCGATGACCGCTGGATCGGCTTCCCTGACGTCGACCAGCTCGAGAACGCCACCTTCGACATGGTCGTCGCCGGCCGCATCACCCCTTCCGGTGATGTGGCCATTGCCATGGTTGAAGCCGAGTCCACAGACCACACCTGGGATCTCGTGAGGGCGGGGAAAACCGCCCCGACCGAGGAGGTGGTAGCAGCCGGTCTGGAGGCGGCGAAGCCGTTCATCAAGGCCTTGTGCGACGCACAGGCTGAGCTGGCGGCGAAGTTCCCGAAGCCGATCGCCGATTTCCCGATTTTCGCCGACTACAGCGACGACGTGTACGCCGCGGTTGCCGAATCAGCCACTGTGGAACTGAGCGAGGTTATGTCGATCGCCGACAAGCCGACGCGCGAGCAGGCCACCGATACCCTCAAGAACACACTTCTCGAGCGTCTCGGACCGCAGTTCGAGGGCCGCGAGAAGGAGATCACCGGCGCATATCGCGCCCTCACCAAGAAGCTGGTTCGGCAGCGGATCCTGACCGACAAGATCCGGATCGACGGCCGTGGCGTGACTGACATTCGCACGTTGGCCGCCGAGGTTGGCGTGGTACCGCGGGTGCATGGGTCGGCGCTCTTCCAACGCGGCGAAACCCAAATTCTCGGCGTCTCGACGCTGAACATGCTGGGGATGGAGCAAAGGCTCGACACGCTCGGGCCGGACACGACCAAGCGCTACATGCACAACTACAACTTCCCGCCCTACTCCACCGGTGAGACCGGACGGGTGGGATCGCCCAAGCGGCGCGAAATCGGTCACGGCGCGCTCGCTGAGCGCGCTCTGCTCCCAATGTTGCCGACGCGTGAGGAGTTCCCGTACGCGATTCGCCAGGTGTCGGAAGCCCTCGGCTCCAACGGCTCCACGTCGATGGGCTCGGTGTGCGCCTCAACGCTGGCGCTGCTCAACGCTGGCGTGCCGCTGCGCGCACCTGTTGCCGGAATCGCCATGGGTCTGGTCTCCGACACGGTGAATGGTGAGACCCGCTATGTGGCGTTGACCGACATCCTCGGCGCAGAGGACGCATACGGCGACATGGACTTCAAGGTTGCCGGCACCCGGGACTTCATCACCGCGCTGCAGCTGGACACCAAGCTGGACGGGGTTCCCGCCTCGGTGTTGGGAGACGCGCTGAACCAGGCCAAGGACGCCCGGAACACCCTGCTCGACGTGATGCGTGAGGCCATCGATAGGCCTGACGAGATGAGCATCTATGCACCGCGGATCATCACCATGAAGATCCCCGTCGACAAGATCGGCGAGGTCATCGGCCCGAAGGGCAAGGTGATCAACCAGATCCAGGACGACACCGGGGCTGAGATCAGCATCGAGGACGACGGAACGATCTATGTGGGCGCGGATCAGGCCGACAAGGCCGAGGCAGCACGTGCCATGATCAACGCCATTGCCAACCCGACCAACCCGGAGAAGGGTGAACGCTATCTGGGCACGGTCGTCAAGATCACCGCTTTCGGCGCCTTTGTCGCCCTGCTTCCAGGGAAGGACGGCCTGTTGCACATCTCCAAACTGCGTCCACTCGCTGGGGGACAGAGAGTTGAGAGTGTCGAGGATGTGCTCAGCGTCGGACAGAAGATTCAGGTAGAGATCAATGAGATTGACGATCGCGGCAAGTTGTCGCTGATTCCTGTGGTTGAGGAGACGGTGCCGGCGTAGCGGTCGCCCTCGACGTGTGAGTAGCGCCGATGCCTGTCGTTCCGCGCGGCAGTGCTGGACGGCGCCTTCCCCAGCTGGATGGCGCCGTCCGCCGTACGGTGCTGCGAAACGGCCTCCAGATCGTCAGTGAGGACATCCGGTCCACCAGCACCTACTCCTTGGGTGTCTTTGTCTCGGTCGGCTCACGGCACGAGACGCCGAGCCTGCACGGCGCCTCCCACTTCCTGGAACATCTGCTCTTCAAGGGAACTCCAACTCGCACGGCCGAACAGATCTCGGCCACGATCGAGTCGGTGGGCGGTGAGCTCAATGCGTACACGGCCAAGGAGCACACCTGCTTCTACGCTCGCGTGCTGCACAGTGACGCCGAACTGGCCGTCGACGTGCTCACCGACATGATCATTCACTCATTGATCACCCCCCGCGACGTCGACGCTGAGCGGGCCGTGATCTTGGACGAGATCTCCATGCACGCCGACGACCCGGCCGAGCGGGCGGCCGAGGCGGCCGCGACCGAGATCTTCGGCAAGTCAGGGCTCGGTCGCCCGGTCAGCGGATCGGCAGCCTCGGTGGTAGCCCTGACCCGACGGCAAATCCTGCATCACTGGAAGCGCCACTACCGTCCGGGCAGCCTGGTTGTCGCGGCCGCTGGCAAGGTCGACCATGACCGGCTGGTGGAGCGGCTCAGCGCTCTTGATGGAGAGCCGTCAATAACTGCCGCGCGACGTCGCGGCACCACCACCATCAGCCGTCGCGGCGCACTGCTCATGCACCCGCTGCCACTCGAGCAATCCAGCGCGGTGCTGGCGTTCCCAAGCCCAGGCACCTTCGATGCTCGCCGATATCCGATTGGCCTGCTTTCCTTGATCATCGGGGGCGGCATGTCCTCTCGGCTGTTTGTCGAAGTACGGGAGCGGCGCGGACTCACGTACGGCATCGATGCGGGCGAGACGACCTATTCCGATGCCGGTTTGTGGAGCGTTGAGTGGCAGTGTGCACCCGGCAAGCTAACCCAGATTCTGGAGCTGGTGCGGTCGACGCTCGCTGAGATTGCCGCCCACGGCGTTAGTGAGGAGGAGTTGGCCCGAGCCAAGGGTCAGATGTGCGGCCAAACGGCGCTCTCCTACGAAGGCGCCGGGTAGCCGGATGAGCCGTCTTGGTGTGAACGCCATACTCGGCGACGAGCGGACCCTTGGCGAGCTGCTGCGCTGCTTTGATCAAGTGACGGCCGAGCAGGTACGCGCCGAGGCAGAGGTCCTCTTCGCCCATCCCCCGACGCTTGCCATCGCCGGAGCCCGGGTTCCAGCCCGGCGAATCGAGTCGGTCCTCTCCCGGTGGTAGAACCGACTTGTAGCTTCTCAGCTGCGAGCGTCGGGAATCGCGCGCCGCCGCACGGAGGAGGAGGGAGCAGAGGCGTTCTTTCCTCTGCGAGCGACGACGACGGCGGTGGACTCCAAGCGCGATGCGCGAGCAGCTGCAAAACGTGGCTCGCTATAGATTGCTGCGAGTCTGACAAGTCGGAAGGTGGTGGTGAATGACACGGGTGGGCGTCTTCGGATCCCGTGGCCGGATGGGTGCCGAAGTGTGCCGTGCAGTGGACTCGGCCACGGACTTGGAGCTCGTTGCGGCGCTCGACCTGGAGGATGACCGCGCTCCTGCCGAAGCTGCGCAGGTCATGGTCGACTTCACTCATCCCGACGCGGTGATGGACAACCTCTCCTGGTGCATCGAACACGGCATCCACGCCGTTGTCGGTACCACCGGTTTCACAGACGAGCGGCTGGATCGGTTGCGTACCACTCTTGCCGAACATGACGGTGTCGGCGTCCTGGTGGCACCCAACTTCTCCATCGGAGCGGTACTGATGATGCGTTTCGCAGAGCAGGCCGCCGCGTTCTATGAGAGCGCGGAGGTCATTGAGCTGCATCATCCAGGCAAGGCCGATGCTCCATCCGGTACCGCAGCGAATACGGCACGCAGGATTGCCGCTGCGCGTAACGCAGCCACCCTCGGAGCGCCACCCGATGCAACAGTCCAGGAGCTGCCCGGAGCTCGGGGCGCCCAGGTTGACGGAATCCGGGTGCATGGTGTGCGGCTCCGCGGACTTGTCGCGCACCAGGAGGTGCTGTTCGGCGCCGAGGGCGAGACCTTGACCATCCGGCATGATTCGCTCGACCGGGTCTCATTCATGCCAGGCGTGCTCGCCGCCGTCCGCGCCATCAGCACCAGGCCGGGTCTGACCGTCGGGATCGAACCCATTCTTGGGATCCAATGACGTGAACCGATCATGGACCAGTCGTCTACGGGAGCTCGCCGCTGGTCGGCGTATTGATCATCATCCTCATTGTCGGGTTACTCCTCGCGGGCCTCTATGTCGGCGATCGGTACGCGCACCGTCGGGCTGAGCGGCAGGTTGCGGCGCTGCTGCAGTCCCAATTGGGAACGCCCCAGCCACCCACGGTCGACATCGAGGGTTTCCCGTTCCTGACTCAGGTCGCGGCCGACTCCATCGGCAGGGTTCACGTCGTGGGCGACCAGCTCGGCGAAACAACCAAAGCGCCGGTGATCTTGGCGCATGCCGACCTCATCATGACCGACGTAGACACCAACGACTGGTTCAAGTCGATGAAGGTCGCCCACACCGAGGGCACCGCTCGGCTGGACTATGCGAGGCTCTCTTCCCTCGCTGGGACGCCGCTGGCGTACGGCGGCGAGGGACGGGTGGAGATCGTGGTCAACACCACCGTCGTTGGCCGAGAGGTCCAGGCCGTGATCAGCGGCCTGCCGCGGCTCAACGCCAAGGAACAGACCATGACGCTGAGCGACGCCAAGATCGCGGTCGCCGGAGTGAACCTGCCTGACTTCGCCGCGCAGGCATTGCTGGCCGCCGCGCTGAAGCCAATCCCACTCAAGGGGATGCCACTCGGTCTGACGGTCACCAAGATCGTGGCAGCCGAAGACGGCCTGCAGGTCGACCTGGCGGGGGACAACAAGACGATCCCGCCTTAGTGGCTCTGCATCGGCCTCAGCTGTCAGCCGCAAGGTTGGTATGCAGCCGTACCTGCTTGAGGCGTACGGACTCATCCTCTGGGCCGATTTCGCGCGTCGCCCCATCGGCAGCCCAACCAGCAGCGGTGAGGAACCGGCGGAGCGCGTCGTCGTCTGCATTCACCCAGCAACAAGCACGGCCGAATCCATCGGCCCGCAGAGTGTCCGCGCAAGCGTTCAGGAGCCGCGAGCCGTGGCCCCGATGTTGCGCCGCCGGATCCACAACGAACACCTCGATCGCGCCGTCCAGGCTCGGGTCCGCATCGTCATCCTGGCTGGGCATGGTGGTGGCGAATCCCACGACTCGCTCGCCGTCGATCGCGACGAGGACGCGGAACGCTGCCTGCGGCGGTCGCTCGATCGCGGAACGCCAAGAGTCGGTCATCTCCATCAATGAGACGGACCTGAGCATCAACTCGGCGAAATCGGCCGGCCATTGGATTGCCCAGGACCGCCGTTGCAGCTCGGCAATGCTCGACGCCTCGGCTGGCCAGGCAAGGCGTACGGAGTCCGCGATCGGTCCACCGGAAGCTGAACTCACGGGCGCGATGCTATCCGGCCTGTACCCTTCCTCCCGTGGCCGCCGGTAGCTTGCAGATCCCGCCCTTGCTGTCGCCGAGCGCGATGCGCGTCGTCTCGCTGGGCGGTCTGGGCGACGTCGGTCGCAACATGGCCGTTGTGGAGTTCGACGGCCAACTGCTGCTGATCGACTGTGGCGTGCTGTTTCCAGAAGATGATCATCCTGGCGTCGATCTGATCTTGCCTGGCTTCGACGCCATCAGCGAGCGGCTGGACGACGTGATCGGCCTGGTGCTGACTCACGGTCATGAGGACCACATCGGCGCTGTGCCGTACCTGCTGCGACAGCGGCCCGATATCCCACTCATCGGGTCCAAACTGACGCTGGCGCTGCTGGCAGAGAAGCTGCGTGAGCACCGTCTGCGGAACGTTTCGCAACGCGTCGTCTCCGACGGTGACAAGATCGGCGTCGGCAAGTTCGAGTGCGAGTTCATCGCTGTGAACCACTCGATTCCCGATTCCCTGGCTGTCGCCGTACGTACCCCAGCCGGACTCATCTTGCACACGGGCGACTTCAAGCTGGATCAGTTGCCGCTGGACGGCCGGATCACTGACCTGCGCGCCTTCGCCAGGCTCGGTGAGGAAGGTGTCGACTTGTTCATGGTCGACTCGACCAACGCCGAAGTTCCTGGTTTCACGACACCGGAGCGAGACATTAGTCCCGCTCTCGAACGGGTGTTCGCTCGCCAGCCGGCAGCGGGTGATCGTGGCCTGCTTCGCATCCCACGTCCATCGCGTGCAGCAGGTCCTCGACGCGGCTGTGGCCCACCAGCGCAAGGTGGTCTATGTCGGCCGTTCCATGGTGCGCAACATGGGTGTCGCTCGAGATCTGGGTTACCTGAGAATTCCTCCCAATACCTTGATCGAGCAGCGGGACATTGACGACTACCCGCCCGAGGACGTAGTGATCGTCTCGACCGGATCTCAAGGCGAGCCGCTCTCGGCGTTGTCACGGATGGCACACCGCGAGCACCCAGTGATCCAGCTGAAGAGCGGCGACACCGTCGTGCTTGCCAGCTCCCTCATCCCGGGCAACGAGAGCGCCGTCTATCGAGTGATCAACGGTCTGACCCGACTCGGTGCTCATGTCGTGCACCGAGGTAATGCGCTCGTTCACGTATCCGGGCATGCCAGCGCGGGGGAGCTGCTCTACTGCTACAACATCGTCCGGCCCCGCAATGTCATGCCGGTGCACGGCGAGGTGCGGCATCTGAATGCCAACGGCGACCTGGCAATCGCGACAGGTGTTCCGGCTGACCGGACCATCATCGCCGAGGACGGCATGGTCGTCGATCTGGAGGGCGGAAAGGCCAGGATCGTCGGCAAGGTGGATGCCGGCTACATCTTCGTCGACGGCACCACGATCGGCGATATCTCCGAGCTGGCCTTGACCGACCGGCGCATCCTCGGTGAGGAAGGCTTCATCTCGGTGATCGCGGTGGTGAACACCCATGCCTCAAAGATCGTCAGCGGTCCCGACATCCATGCGCGCGGCTTCGTGGAAGACGATGGTGTGTTCGACGACGTGCGCCCGCTGATCGTGTCTGCCCTGGAAACGGCGCTGCAGGAGGGGGTGGACGACACGTACCGGCTTCAGCAGGTGATCAGACGGCAGCTCGGCAGGTGGGTGAGCGACACGCACCGCCGCCGGCCGATGATCATCCCGGTCATCATCCAAGCCTGAAAGCAAGCCAGGCTCGACGCCTGAGCCTGGGTGCGCGGGAGTCAGGTCAGCGGGTTACTTTGCCGGCCTTGATGCACGAGGTGCAGACGTTCAGCCGCTTCGGGCTACCCGACACGGTCGCGTGAACCCGTTGGATGTTCGGGTTCCAGCGCCGGTTGGTCTTCTTCTTGGACCAGGGGACGTTGTGGCCGAATCCGGGCCTCTTGCCGCATATGTCGCATACCGCAGCCACTGGAGTTCGCTCCCAAAATACGTCGATCACGTGAAGATGCCCGATGTGGGCAACCGGAAAAGAGTACCTGACAAGCCCCAACGCAGGCCAATTGCGCCGCGGGGGTTCAAAGGGGTCGCCTCCCCTTGCGATTAGGGTGGGCGGCGTGTCAGCCAGGCTCGGTGAGCAGGCGCCCACGCTCTGGGAGGCCTACGATGCGTGGTTGCGCCGAGCGACCAGCGTCATCGGTGATTCAGCCGACGCGTTGAACGCGATCAACGTCTTCCCGGTGCCTGACGCCGACACCGGGTCGAACCTCAAGCTGACCATGACCGGGATTTCCCAAGCGGTCCCCAAGCTCGAGCAGACCAGCCTGGACGCAGCCGTTCAGGCAGCGATCCTGTGTGCGCACGGCAACTCTGGAGCCATCGTCGCCGAAATGTTCGTCAGCGTCTGCCGGACTCTGGAGTACGACCTGCCGGCGTTGCAGTCGATGCCGCCGGGCACCCTCGTTGCCACGCTGCTGCGGTCAGCGGCTGTCGCGGCACGACGCGCTGTTGCCCGACCGGTCGCCGGCACGATCTTGACAGTTGCCGACGAGGCCGCAAGTGCCGCCGAGGAGGCGGCGGCCAGCCAGCCTGATGATGCACTGGCCGTCGTGCGGGCGGCACAGCGCAGCGCTCACGATGCCTTGGCCCGTACGCCGCAGCAGCTCGACGTACTGGCTTCGGCCGGAGTTGTGGATGCCGGCGCCCAGGCGTACGTCCTGCTGATCGATGTGCTGGGCGAAGTGCTCGGCGGAGCGCCGGCTCAGCCGCTGACAGCCGTCGCCCCACGCCCGGCTGAAAGGCAGCACGAGGGCCGCGAATGGCGGGCGAATACGAGGTGATGTACACGCTCCGCGGCGCTCCGCCGTCGGAGCTGGATGCGCTACGCGACCAGCTGTCAGAGCTCGGCCATAGCGTGGTCATCGTGGGTGACCAGGCCATCGCGCAGGTGCACGCCCACCTCGGCGAGGCAGGTGCGGCGATCGAGGCTGCGCTCCCGCTCGGTGAGCTGAGCCAGATTCGGATCACCGCACTGCCGCCGGGTTCGGTCGTTCGGTCAGCGAAGTGTCTTGGCCGTGGTCGCCGGTTCCGGGCTGGCTCAAGCCGTCGCTTCGCTGGGCGGTATACCGGTGCTCGCCGACTGAGGGTGACGTCGCTGTCGATCAGCTGCAAGCGGCCGCTGAGCGAACCTGTGGCGATCTGGTGATCTTGCCCAACGGCATCGAGAACCTCGAAGGCGCCGACCAGGTCGCAGCTGAGTTGCGCCGGCATGGCCGCCGGGTCGGCATCATCCCGACACTTGCCCAAGTGCAGGGCCTGGCGGCCATGGCAGTGCATGAGCCATCGGCCGACTTTGAGTCGGTGGTCGTGGCGATGAGCAGCGCCGCCAGCCACGCTCGACACGGCGAGATCACCGTGGCTGAGAAGTGCCACGATGACACCGGTCGGACGCTGCCAGCCAGGCGATGTGCTCGGCGCCGTCCAGGGAGATGTGGTCGTTATCGGTACCTCGATGGCAGAGGTGGCCTGGCAGGTCGTCGAGCGGCTGCTCACTGCCGGTGGGGAGCTGCTGACACTTGTCCGCGGGCTCGACGCCGACGACAATCTTGCTCCCCGACCTCGCGGCTCGAGTGCGCGAGATGTCCCGTGCCCTCGATGTCGAGATCGTGGACGGAGGGCAGCCGCGCTATCCGCTGCTGCTCGGGGTGGAATGACCATGCTGAGACTCGTCGGCTCACCGTGGCGTACCGACGCCTTCCGTCGGCTGGCGACCCGCCTCGAGAACATCGTCGGCGCGAAGACCGCCAAGCAGTTCGAGCCGCTGAAGATTCTCCACCGTGGGCGATCTGATGCGGCATGTGCCGCGCCGCTACTTCTCAGGCACCGAGCTGAGCGACCTCGCCTGCTCCAGCAAGGTGAGGAAGTCGCGGTCATGGCGGAGGTCGTCGACGCCCGTACCTTCAACCTTCCTGATCGGCCCAACTATCGGCTGCCGAGCAAGCCGCGACTCGAGGCCACGATTACCGACCATCGAGGCAGGTTGACCTGCACTTTCTTCGGGCAGCCCCGTCTGATCAGCTATTGGCAGAGCCAGCTGCGCCCCGGTGCCAGAGGCATCTTCGCTGGCAAGGTGACGAGATTCAACGGCAGACTGCAGCTCGCGCATCCGGACTTCGTCATTCTCGACGAGCACGGTGCGGTGATCGGCGGCGCCGAGCACAACGCGTCGTTGGCCTCGGCCTCGAGCTCACCTCTTGTCGGCCTCTACCCGATGGCGGGCAAGCTGCGCACCTGGACCATCGCAGACTGCGCCGCCTTGGCTCTGGAGTCGCTGGCGGGTATGGAGGATCCGCTACCGGAGTGGGTTCGCGACGCCGCCCATGTGGTGGACCTGGAGGCGGCTTTCCGAGCATTGCATCAGCCGAGGGATGACGCAGTCATTGCAGAGGGTCGGAACCGCCTGCGGTTCGACGAGGCGTTTGCCCTGCAGCTGACCATGGCCTATCGGCGGGCTGATGCCGCGTCGCATCGCGCGGCACCCCGGGCGCGACAATCCGGGGGACTGCTCGACGCATTCGATGATCGGTTGCCATTCATCCTCACCCAGGGCCAGATCGCGGTGAGTGAGGAGATCATGGCCGACCTGGGCCGGACCCGCCCCATGCAGCGACTGCTGCAGGGCGAGGTTGGGTCAGGCAAGACGCTGGTCGCCCTGCGCGCGATGCTGGCCGTGGTCGATGCCGGCGGTCAGGCCGCATTGCTCGCGCCAACCGAAGTGCTGGCCGCCCAGCACTTCCAAACCATCACGCGGATGCTCGGCGAAATGGCTAGCGGTGGCACTCTGGGCGCCCCGGAGCAGGCGACCGGTGTCGTGCTGATCACCGGGTCCTCGCCCGTGCGGCGTCGTCGCGAGGCAACGCTGCAAGCGGCAGCGGGCGCGGCTGGGATCGTCATCGGCACTCATGCCTTGCTCAGCTCCGATGTGCAGTTCGCTGACCTCGGCCTGGTCGTCGTCGATGAGCAGCATCGGTTCGGGGTGGAGCAGCGCGCCGCAATGACCGCAAAGGCGGACCTGCGGCCGCATGTCCTGGTGATGACCGCGACGCCGATCCCGCGCTCAGTCGCCATGACCGTCTTTGGTGATCTGGAGACCTCGACGCTGCGTGAGATTCCGGCCGGGCGGGCAGAAGTGACCACCGTCGTCGTGGATACGGTTCATCAGCCGGCCTGGGTGCAGCGGGGCTGGCAGCGCATTGTGGAAGAGGCCGGCCGCGGCCGCCAGGCGTACGTGGTGTGCGCACGGATTTCTTCCGCGATTCGCGCGGCACAGACGGGGAAAACCTCGGCGGAAATGGTGAGGGTGTGGCACCGCCTGCCGTTGCAGTCGAGGACCTGTTCGCAGAGTTGAGCAATGGTCCACTTGCCGGTCTACGGGTCGAGATGGTGCACGGCCAGTTGGCGAGTGAGGAGAAGGACGCGGTTATGGGCCGCTTCGCTGGGGGCGAGACCGACGTGCTGGTCGCCACGACGGTGATCGAGGTTGGGGTGGATGTGCCCAACGCCTCGGTCATGGTGATCAATGATGCCGACCGCTTCGGTATCTCCCAGCTGCACCAGCTGCGCGGCCGGATCGGTCGAGGAGCCCACCCGGGAGTCTGCCTGCTGCTCACGACCGCGGATCGAGCAAAGCTCAGCGCGCCAACGGCTGGATGCTGTGGCCTCGACCCGAGATGGTTTTGCCCTTGCCGAAGTTGACCTCGAGCAGCGTCGTGAAGGGGATGTGCTGGGCGCCAGCCAGTCCGGGAGTCGATCAAGCCTGAAACTGCTCCGAGTGTTGAAAGATGCCGATCTGATCGCCCAGGCCCGCACCTTGGCGGAGCGGTGTATCGCTGAGGATCCGGAGCTGAGCGACCCGGGTTTGGCTGACATCGTGACTGACGTGGAGATGGACGCCGCAGGCGACTGGCTGGAGCGCACGTGAGAGTTTGTGAAAGCGAAGCGACAGCCAGCCCCGGTGAGGTGAGGACTAGTTGAGCCGAATCATTGCCGGGTCGCGCGGCGGGCAGCGGATCGCGATGCCGCCGGGCGACCGTATCCGCCCGACCACCGATCGGGTACGCGAGGCGCTGTTTTCGGCCATCGCCGCCTGGGCAGGCACAGCGGCGGCACCCACTGAGCAGTCCCTGGACGGCCTGGCCTTCTGCGATTTGTACGCCGGCTCCGGCGCTGTCGGGTTGGAGGCGGCCAGCCGTGGCGCCAGTCCAGTGCTGCTGGTGGAGCGTGACCCTCGCATGGCGCAGCTCAGCAGAGGCAACGCCAATGCCCTCGGACTGGCTGTCGATATCGTCGGTTCATCGGTCGAACAGGTGCTGCGGAAGTCTGCGGCTCAGCCATTCGATGTCGTCTTTGCCGACCCACCGTACGAGCTGGACACCCCCACCGTCAGCGCCCAGCTCGAGCAACTCGTGGCCAAAGGGTGGGTAGACGGCGGCTCCTTGATCGTTGTCGAGCGATCGCGACGCTCACCGAAACTGGTTTGGCCGGATGTGGCTGCGAAGCGTTGGACTCGCCCTACGGTGAGACCATCCTGGCCTTCGGGTCGCTCGATCCGGAGCCTGGCGGGCCAAAGGAGGAGGAGCCATGACCCGAGCAGTATGTCCTGGGTCATTCGATCCCGTCACTCATGGGCACCTCGACGTTATCGAGCGAACAGCGCGGGTCGTCGATGACGTGGTGGTGGCGGTGGGCACCAACATCTCCAAGAATGCCCTTTTCGCCCCGGATGAGCGGGTCGAGATGCTCGCCGAGGAGTGTGCGCAGTGGAGCAATGTCGTCGTGACCCTGTTCGATGGACTGCTGGTTGATTTCTGTGCCGCCAATGGCATTGACATCATCAGCAAAGGCTTGCGGGCCGGCGATTTCACCTACGAGCTGCAGATGGCTCAGATGAATCGGAAGCTCACCGGTGTGGACACGATGTTCCTGCCCACGGCGCCGCAATGGGCATTCGTCTCGTCCTCATTGGTCCGCGAGGTGGCCACCTTGGGTGGCGACGTCACAGCGTTCCTGCCAGCCAAAATTGCGGCGCGTACGAAGGCTCGGATGGCGTCTCGTAATGCGGGAGCAGCAGTCGATGTGTGAGACGGGGCCCATGTGCGCGACACTAGGGAGCAATGCACACTCGGAAAGGGGACGAGCGTGGTGGCTTTGGGGGCAGGAACGTCCATGGTTGGGCGAGGAACGGCTGAGGAAAAGCTCGCGTATCTGCGCGAGCTCATTCTCAATGCGCGCGCGATGCCGATGTCGGCATCCTGCGTGATCAATCGAGGCGAAGTCCTGGCCGCAATCGATGATGTGATCGAGAACCTGCCGGAGGAAATCGCCGATGCACAACAGGTTATCGACCGTTCGGCGTACAAGATTGCCGAAGGCGAAGCTGAGGCAAGCCGGATTCTGGCCGAGGCTCGAGATCATGCCGCCAACCTGGCGCAGCACAGCGAGGTAATCCGGCTGGCCGAGCAAATCGCGGCTGAGATGCGGTCCGAGGCCGATAAGGAGGCCTCGGCGCTGCGCCGAGAGACCGATGAGTTCATCGACGCGCGCATGGCCAGTTTTGAGTCCGTGTTGCACAAGACGGCGAGCCAGGTGCGGACCGCTCGTGGCCGGCTGGCTGAGCGCAGCGGCTTGGATACCGGCGAGCTGCCCAGGCTCGACAAGCGCACGTTCGCGGAGTAGTCCGTAGTTTGGCTCAGTGGCCTACCCGCCGGTAGGGTTGGGCGTCGGTCGCGACGAAGAGCGGGGCCGCTCGGCTTGGAAGGATTGCGATGAGTTCGCCGCATCGCCCGCTGAACCCCCGCTCGGGTTTGGTTCTCGAGACCCACCAACTGGGCCGTCGTGCGGGCGCAATGAAGGTGGTTCGAACATCCGTCGAGGCTCCTGCGGACCTGGGAATTGGCGTGATCGGTGTACCACTCGGATCGCCGGTCGAGCTCGATCTTCGGCTTGAGTCGGTGATCGAGGGAGTGCTAGTCAGCGGCACCGCCACGGTCGTGATCCGTGGGGAGTGCGTGCGGTGCCTTGGTGATGTCTCCGACGAGCTGGAGGTCGGCATCCAAGAGCTGTACGTCTACCCAGGGGTCGAGCCGGACGATGACCTCGCTAGCCGGTTGGAGGGCGAGCTCATCGACCTCGAGCCGCTGCTCCGTGACGAGGTGGTGCTTGCTCTGCCATTCCAACCCTTGTGCCGGGATGACTGCTCGGGGTTGTGCGTCGAATGTGGCGCCAATCTGAACAACGATCCTGGCCATCGTCATGAGGCGCGTCACGACCCGCGCTGGGAGGCGCTGCAGGGTCTTGAGGGCAGAAGCACCGAACCTTACGATGTTTTACAAACTGCCCAAGGGGCAACGAAATTTCCGGGCAAAAGCGCTCGGAGGAACGAGGAGTGAAGTCGTGGCGGTTCCCAAGAGGCGAATGTCGCGAAGCAACACGCGGCATCGCCGTTCCCAGTGGAAGGCGTCCGTGCCCGCGTTGGTGACCTGTGCGAACCCGGCTTGCCGCCAGAAGCACCTGCCCCATGTGGCGTGTCCATCGTGCGGGCAGTACGGGCCGCGCGGAGCCCGTCGTCAGGTTCTCTCGTCCTGATGCGGTCAGAGGCGACTGCTATTCGCCTACCCGCAGGGGAACTGCTGACCGAGCTCGGAATGAGCGTTGATCCCGAGCTGCTTGACCGCGCGCTAACACACCGCTCGTACGCGTACGAGCAAGGTGGCCTGCCCACCAACGAGCGCTTGGAGTTTCTCGGCGACTCGGTCCTCGGTCTGATCGTCACGGAGCACCTGTTCGTCACCTATCCAGACCTGTCAGAGGGCCAACTCGCCAAGCTGCGTGCCGCTGTGGTCAACTCCCGTGCCCTGGCCGACGTTGCCCGCCAGCTCGACCTGGGTGCGGTCATCCACCTGGGTCGCGGCGAAGAGAGCACAGGGGGTCGGGATAAGTCCTCAATCCTCGCCGACACTATGGAGGCAGTGATCGGCGCGGTCTTCCTGCAGCACGGTGTCGAGGCCGCACGTGGGTTCGTGCACCATCTGTTCGACCCGTTGATGGCGGAGGTGGCGACCCGCGGCGCCGGCTTGGACTGGAAGACCAGCCTTCAGGAAATCGCCTCGATGACCGGCCTCGGCGTACCGGTCTACGACGTCGTCGAGTCCGGACCGGACCATGCGAAGACGTTCCAGGCGACGGTCAGTATCGACGATCAGAGTTATGGACCTGGAGCCGGCCGGAACAAGAAGGAAGCCGAGCAGAATGCAGCAGCCATGGCCTTCGCCGCGCTGAAGGGCGGCCGCGGCTCCGGCCCGCTCCCGACTCGCTGACACGCCGGAGCGCGATCGGTGCCCGAACTTCCTGAGGTCGAGATCGTGCGCCGCGGTCTTGCCGGCAGCATCAGCGGGCGCCAAATCGCTCGAGTACGCGTACTCCATCCACGGCCTGTCCGTCGTCACCTGACCGGCCCCGAAGACTTCGAGCTGCGGACAACGGGGCGCACCTTTGCGGAGCCCCGTCGGCGCGGCAAGTATCTCTGGTTGCCCTTCACCGATGGCGACGCGATCCTGGCCCATCTGGGCATGAGCGGGCAGTTTCGGCTCGCTGCTCCCGACGCGCCGCTGGTGCCCAACACCCGCATCATCTTCGCCTTCGCCGACGGCGAACCTGGCCTGCGGTTCATCGATCAACGCATGTTCGGTGGGCTTTCGCTCTCGCCCGGAGGTGCCGAGCTGCCGCCAGAGATCGCCCACATCGGTCGCGACCCGTTCGACCCCGAGTTCGATCTGGCCGACGCCGTGGCCCGGTTGCGGCGGCGGAAGACCGCTCTCAAGCGGGCACTTCTGGATCAGCAGCTGGTGTCAGGCATCGGGAACATCTACGCCGATGAAGCGCTGTGGGCGGCTCGAATGCACTACGCCCGCCCTACCAGCACGATGTCACGTGCCCAGGCCGCCGGCGTGATCACAGCCGCTGCGACCGTCATGACGAAAGCCCTGACCGATGGTGGCACCTCCTTCGATGCTCTCTACGTCGATGTCAATGGATCGAGCGGCTACTTCGACCGCGCGCTCGCGGTATACGGACGTGAAGGCGAGCCGTGCCCGCGTTGCGGAACGCCGATCCGGCGAGAGCCGTTCATGAATCGGTCGTCGTATCGATGCCCGCGCTGCCAACGTGCCCCACGCGGCATGGTCACGCGCGAGGCGCGAAGGGCGGCGGATCCAGAGCGCGATACGCAAGCAGCTTCAAGAAATAGTGGGTATTGACTAGCGATGATGGAACGCCTCAAGCACTACCTGCTGGTACGGCACGGGAGCAACTGGGTTCAGCTGTTCCGGTTCGGCCTCGTTGGCGCATCCGGCGTTGTCGTCAACCTGTTCGTCGCGATCATGTGCAAGAAGATTGGTCCCGACGAGAATGGCATCTTCTTCGACTTGCCATTCACTGATTTCAACGTGCGCTGGTACCACGTCTACTCAACGGTCGCGTTCCTGGTCGCCAACCTATGGAACTTCGAGCTCAACCGGCTGTGGACTTTTCGCAGCGCAAAACACGCCGGCTGGTTTCGGGAATACTTTCCCTTCCTCACGGTAGGCATCCTGGCCCAGACGATTGGCCTCGCTATCCTCACCCTGCTCATGCACCCCGGTTCGGTCTTCTCGCTTTCCCCGACCTTCTTCGATGGCTCCACGGGCTTCCGTACTCGTTTCTACTGGGCTCAGCTGATCACCATCGCGATCGTCACCCCAATGTCGTTCCTGCTGAACAAGTTCTGGACTTTCTCCGCCGTACGCGGCAAGCACAGCGTCAGTGCGACTGCGGACGAAACCGTCGAGACCGGCCATCCGACCGCCGGAGCCTAATGGTCGGCCTGGCGGCGATCGGGGACCCGCCCTGCAACTTACCGGGAGTCTCGACATCTGTCAGTTACAGTGAGGTCGCCTTTCCGCAGCCGGATCTTCGCCTGAGCTCACACCGTCGAGAGGTGGGACGTTGTACCTCAAGAGCCTGACCTTGCGCGGCTTCAAATCCTTCGCATCGGCCACGACTCTCAACTTTGAACCTGGCATTACCTGTGTCGTCGGCCCCAACGGTTCCGGCAAGTCGAACGTTGTCGATGCTCTCAGCTGGGTGATGGGTGAGCAGGGCGCCAAGTCATTGCGTGGCGGAAAGATGGAGGACGTCATCTTTGCCGGCACCTCGGGACGCGCTCCGCTCGGCCGCGCGGAAGTCGTGCTCACCATCGACAATTCCGACGGTGCGCTGCCCATCGACTACTCCGAGGTCACCATCTCGCGAACGATGTTTCGCAACGGCGGCTCGGAATACGCCATCAACGGCAATGTGACGCGTCTGCTCGACATCCACGATCTGCTGAGCGACTCGGGGATCGGCCGGGAGATGCACGTCATCGTCGGTCAAGGACAGCTCGACTCGATCTTGCAGGCGACGCCGGAGGGTCGCCGTGGCTTCATCGAAGAAGCCGCGGGAGTGCTCAAGCACCGCAAGCGCAAGGAGAAGGCCGTCCGCAAGCTCGAGGCCTGCGAAGCAAACCTGAACCGGCTGTCTGACCTGATCGATGAGATCCGACGGCAGCTGAAGCCGCTCGGCCGACAGGCCGAAGTCGCGCGGAAGGCTGCCATCATCCAGGCTGAGGTGCGCGACGCCAAGGCGCGGCTGCTAGCCGATGACCTGCTCCAAGCCACGCACGCATTGGAGTCGGAGCTCGCTGATGAGCAGGCGATGAACGAGCGCCGCCGGGCCCTCGAGCAGGCGCTCGACGCGGCTCGGGTGGCCGAGGTGGCCGCCGAAGAAGCCGTACGGGAGGGCGTACCCAGGCTGGCGGCTGCCCAGGAGACCTGGTATTCCCTCGCCGCGCTACGGGAGCGGGTCGCCAGCACACTCTCCATCGCCCGGGAACGGATGCGGCAGGCAGAGGACGACCCAGGAGAGCTCCTCGTGGTACGCGACCCGGACGAACTGGACCGCGAGGCTGCGCGGGTTGCCGCCCAGGAGGACGAGCTATCTGGTCAGCTCGAGGAGAAGGCAGCGGCACTGCAGGCTGCCACGACCGATCGAAGCGCCCGCGAGGTTGCCCAGCGCGCCGAGGAGAACCGGCTGGCGGCGCTCATCCGTGCGGCTGCTGACCGACGCGAAGGGTTGGCCAGGCTCACCGGACAGGTCAACTCGCTGCGCAGTCGTGGCGAAGCAGCCGAGGCGGAGATCAGCCGGCTAACCGCCGCGCAGCAGCAGGCTGGCGAACGGGCCAAACAAGCCTCCAGAGCGTTCACCGCGCTGGAGACCAATGTGGCAGGCCTTGATGCGGGTGAGTTCGGGCTGGATGCAGATCACGAGGCGGCGCTCGAGGTGTTGGAGAGGATCCAGAAGCAGCAGGCTGAGCTAAGGCATCAGGACCAGGTCGCGACCCAGGAGCGGGCAGCCATGGCGGCGCGTGTTGAGGCGCTGCGCGTCGGGTTGAACGGCAAGGACGCAACCTCCGCCCTGCTTGCCGCCACCGATCGGCTGAACGGGTTGTTGGGGTCAGTCGCCACCCTCGTCAGGGTGCAGTCCCCGTACCAGACGGCCATTGCAGCGGCTTTCGGCTCTGCAGCCGACGCTGTGGCCGTAACCGGCCTCGATGCGGCAATAGCTGCGTTCGACCATCTCAAGGCGGAGGATCTGGGACGCGCGGGACTGTTGCTCGGCGGAGTGGCCGAGACCGAGCGGACCGACAATTGGCCTGCGCTTCCTGCCGGGGCACAATACGCCGTCAGGCTGGTCGAGGTACCTGATCAGCTCACCCGAGCAGTGCAGCGGGTCCTGCGCAAAGTTGCGGTAGTCGAGAACTTGCCCGCAGCCCAGAGTCTGATCGCTCAGCTGCCCGATCTCATCGCCGTCACCCGAGACGGGGACGTTCTCAGTGCTCACTTTGCCGCCGGCGGATCGTCGGCGAACCCGACGCTGATCGAGGTGCAGTCCGCCATCGACGACGCCGAGCGGCGACTGGCCGAGGCCAGTCACGCGTGCGAGCGCCTGCGCTTCGCTGAGAGCCAGTTGGACGAACAGCATCGTCAGGCCAGTGCCACTGTCGAGGTCACGCTCGCCAGGCTGCACGAGTCCGATGCCGCGATGGCCGCCTTGGCCGAGGAGCTTGGTCAGCTCAGCTCGACCGCCCGCTCGGCATCCGACGAAGCCGAGCGGCTGCGTCAGGCCATTGCGGACGCGGCGACGGCGCGTGACCGTGACGTCGCCGGGCTCGCCGACCTCGAACATCGCCTCGAGCTTGCCGCGGAGACCGTGGATGAGATGCAACCGGATCCCGCAGAACGTGACCAGTTGGCCGAGCAGGCCAGGCTCGCCCGCAGTGCGGAAATGGACGCTCGTCTGGCGTTGCGGACGTTGGAGGAGCGAGCACGCGCCCTCGCTGGTCGAGCCGATGCGCTGCGCCGCTCCGCTGCGGCCGAACGTCAGGCGCGTCGCCGTGAGATCGCCCGCCGCGAGCGGCTGGCACGCGAGGCACGTACCGCGGCCGCCGTACACGCCGGGGGAACACTCCTGGCCCACCTTCTCGAGCGTTCCATAACGCTGGCGGCGCACGAACGCTCTCAGGCGGAGGTGATGCGGAGCGACGCCGAGGCTGCGCTCAGTGCGGCGCGCGCGTCGGTACGTTCACTGACGCGGGACTTTGAGTCGTTGGTCGACGCGGCCCATCGAGACGAAATGGCGCGGGCCGAGCAGCAGATGAGGGTTGATGCCCTAGCCGAGCGCGCCATGGCTGAGCTCGGTCTCGAAGCTACCGATCTGTTGGCCGAATATGGACCGGACCAGCCGGTGCCGGTGCTCACTGGGGAGGACGACAACGCCGACGCCGGCGAGGAGGACCAACCGTCTTCGTCTGGGCCCGAGCCAGTGCCGTACGTCCGCGAGGTGCAAGAGAAGCGGCTGCGAATCGCTGAGCGTGAGCTCGGTTTGCTCGGCCGGGTCAATCCGCTCGCCTTGGAGGAGTTCGACGCTTTGGAGGCCCGACACAAATTCCTCTCCGCACAGCTGGAGGACCTGCGGAAGACCCGCCGAGATCTCCTGGAGATCATCGTCGAGGTTGACAACAGGGTGGAGCGGGTTTTCGCGGAGGCGTATGCCGACATTGCGGCCGCTTTCGAGCGTGTGTTCGCACGGCTCTTCCCCGGCGGGGAAGGCCGGCTGATCCTGACTGAACCGGGCAACTGGCTGATCACGGGTGTTGACGTCGAGGCCCGGCCGCCGGGGAAGAAGATCAAGCGGCTTTCGTTGCTGTCCGGTGGTGAGCGCGCTTTGGTGGCTGTCTGCTTCCTCATCTCACTTTTCATCGCACGACCCAGCCCCTTCTACATTCTTGACGAGGTCGAGGCCGCTCTCGACGACACCAATCTCGGTCGCCTACTGGAGATCTATGAGGAGCTGCGGGCGACAAGCCAATTACTCGTGATCACTCACCAGAAGCGGACGATGGAGATTGCGGACGCGTTGTATGGGGTCAGCATGCGCGGCGACGGAGTCTCAACCGTGATCTCTTCACGGCTGCGTGAGACCGTGTCCGTCGCCTGAGGCGCAGCCCGCAACCCAAGACCGCACTATGACGGGCAGCCCGCTTTGCCGGTCGCCTGAACCCACTATGACGAGCAGCCTGCTTCGAGGTTGTGATGAAATCGAGAGCAAGACTCGGCGATTCAATAGGGACATCGTGATCTTCCCTTGGCAGACTGTTGGCCCGAGAGCTGTTCCACCGGCACCGCCCGCAAATACAGTTGCGGTTGTAAGACCCGTAAGACAGTTCCTTCCCCGGTAACGCTCGACATCGACTGTCTGAAAGGGGTATTCGTGACCTCCATCGTTGTCGCCATGTTCGTAACCTTGGTCGTGGCAGCGTGCATTGTGGCCTTGGTCCTGCTCGGAATGGAGGGTCGGGGCAAGCGGCGCGCGCCGCGGCTGGCCGACCGGGCGGCTCGGGCGGCAGAGCATCTCAATGGTGACGGAGAGCCTCCAGCCCGCTTCATCAAGATGATCGAGTCCACCCGCGGTCGCTGATCCAGGGGCCCGGTCCGTCCTCGCCTAGGATGAGCCGGTGGATGCGACAACTCTGTGGTTGGTCGTTGGCGTCATTCTGCTGGGGGCTACCCTTCTCGTCGGTTTCATCGCCGTCGGCCGTCGCCGAGCGCTGCGTACGGGTGAACCGCCGCCCATCCTTGAAAAGCCTCCGCGTGGATCGGAAAAGCCGGCCGAAGACTCCGGGGATGAACCTTCCGCCACACAGGTTGACGTCCGAGCCGCGCCGCCAGAAGTCGAGATCGGAGATATCGAGCTGGCTCCGGAGGCGCCGGAGCTCGAGCGTCCCGAACCTCCGGAGAGCCGGCTGGTACGCCTGCGCCGCCGGCTTGCGGGTTCCAATAGCGCGCTAGGCCGCGGCCTGCTGCTGTTGATCACTCGTGATCGGATCGACGAAGAGACCTGGGAGGAGTTCGAGGCGACGCTGATCACCTCCGACCTTGGGGTCGCGCCGACGACCGAACTGGTGGAGTCGTTGCGTAGCAAACTCCGGGTCGAGGGGATTTCCGAGCCGGGACGGGCAAAGGCCATTCTGCGAGCCGAGTTGATCAAGCTCGTCGATCCCACCATGGATCGCACTCTCAATGCAGACCGGGCCGAGCAGCCTGCGGTCGTCATGGTGGTCGGTGTGAACGGCACCGGCAAGACCACGACCGTGGGCAAGCTTGCCCGGGTGCTGGTCGCCGAGGACAAGGATGTGTTGCTGGGGGCCGCTGACACCTTCCGCGCGGCTGCGGCCGACCAGCTCGAGACCTGGGGCAGCCGGGTGGGAGTGCCGACCGTGCGAGGGGCGGAGGGGGCGGACCCAGCCAGCGTTGCTTTTGAGGCTGTCAAAGCTGGCATCGAGCAAGAGGTCGACGTGGTACTGATCGACACCGCGGGTCGGCTGCACACCAAAGTTGGGCTGATGGATGAGCTGGGCAAGGTGAAGCGGGTGATCGAGCGCCAGGCACCGGTTGGTGAGGTGCTCCTGGTGCTGGATGCCACCACCGGTCAGAATGGACTCACGCAGGCTCGGATCTTTGCCGAGGTTGTCGATGTGACCGGAATCGTGCTCACCAAGCTTGACGGGTCGGCCAAAGGCGGCATCGTGGTCCAGGTGCAGCGGGAGCTGGGCGTTCCGGTCAAGCTCGTGGGCCTCGGCGAAGGTGCAGATGATCTTGCACCGTTTGACGCGGAGGTCTTCGTTGATGCCCTCTTGGATGAGCAAGCCGCATGACGAACATCCTGCATCCACCGGTCGAGGGCGCGGCGTTCGACGCGTTCCTGCGGAACACCGCGCCGACCAGCCGGGATCACAGGAGGTGGCGGCCGGACGATGGCATGATGCCGGCCCTCTACCTCAGCCATGGTGCTCCGCCGGTCTTCAATGACCCGCACTGGATGAACCAGTTGTTCGCCTGGTCGCGATCCTTGCCAAAGCCGGCGGCCATCCTGATCGTGAGTGCCCACTGGGAGGCGGCCCCGCTCGCCCTCTCCGCATCATCGGCAAGCACGCCGCTGATCTATGACTTCAGCGGATTCGGGCGGCGGTATTTCGAGATGACCTATCAGACGCCGGACGCGTCGGCGCTCGCCGCAAAGATCACGGCGCTGATGTCTGACACCGAGCCGGTGCACGAGCATCCGAGTCGCGGTCTGGACCACGGTGCCTGGGTGCCACTGAAGGTGATGTATCCGTACGCGGACGTGCCGGTGCTGCAGCTCAGCATGCCCACGCACGATCCGGACCGGCTTCTGCGAATCGGACAGCAGCTGCGGATGCTGCGCGAGGAGGGAGTGTTGATCATCGGATCTGGCTACATGACCCACGGCCTACCCTTCCTCGGCCGCGACAGCTGGGAGCACAACGTGATCCCTGGCTGGTCCCGCGATTTTGACGCCTGGGCAGCAGAGGCTCTGGCGGCGGGACGGATCGACCTGCTGGCCGATTTCCGGCACGCACCGGGGATGCCGTACGCCCACCCAACGGTCGAGCATTACACCCCGATCTTCGTCACCTTCGGTGCCGCGACCGATCCGTCAGCGCCACCGAAGGTCGTGATCGACGACTTTCAGATGGGGCTGGCGAAACGGTCATTCCAGGTGGCCTGAAGGGAGCCGACCAGTCAGCTGAACCTTCCGCTCGCTTACCCTCGACCGGGAACTCGCTTCTGCTGCGGGATTGGCGGACGTCGAACTCCTGATCACCGGTCCCGCTGGCTAACCGAGGCCGCGTCACGGTAGGCGCTGTCCCAAGTTCAGCGCCAGCTACGAGGCCGCGTAGTAGCCAGTTGCGATGCTTGCTATCAAGAGATATCAGAAGGGGAGTCATGACCGACGTGCTCATTCGTGACCTCAGGCCAGAAGACGTGGCTAGGTTGGACGCCAACGCTGCAGCGCTCGGATTGTCGCGAAATGAGTATCTGCGTCGACGGCTCGAGCAGGAGGCCCGCCGTGGAACGGGTTCGGTAACGCTTACTGATTTCGAAAGATTTGCGGATCGGTTCAGCGGTCTGGCAGACGAGGAGCTCATGAGGCGAGCCTGGGAGTGACGGCCACACTCTGCCTTATCGACAAGTCAGCCCTCATCAGGCTCTCAAGCAGTCCAGCGCGATGACGGTGCAAGCTTTGCTCGCCGAGCGGGGCCTTCACAGAGCGCCTTCCGTGCCAGGTCTCTTGATTGCCGCCTGCGCGGAGCTCACTGGCGCAACTCTGCTTCATGTAGACAAAGACTTCGACCTCATCGCGAGCGTAACGGGGCAGCCAGTCGAGACGCTGCAGACTTCCCTCGCGTGAGCGTGACTCAGCGCAGCGGACGACCCAGGTTCAGCGCAAGCTCCGAGGCCGCGTAGTACCCGAATCGCTCGACGTCGACGTACCCGCTCGATCGGTAGAGACTCACCGCGGCAACCTGCGGGCTGCCGGTCTCCAGGAGCATCCAGTCGGCGCCGGCGGCGGCGGCGCTCGCCTCCAGCGCGGCCAACACGATGCGGGCGAACCCGCGCCCTCGTGCCCGTTGCTGGACGAACATTCGCCTTATCTCCGCTGGTCGCTGTGCCACGCGCGGCACTCCTGGCGTCCGAAACCGCCAACCACCCATCGCGACGGGTGCGTCGTCCAGATAGCCGACGAAGAACGCTCCACGGGGAGTGATGAAGTCGGCTGCCATGACTGGAGTCTCATCCGGCGACCCATAGATCTGGGCGTAGAACTGCTGAGCTGCCAATTCCAGCGATGCAACGTCGGGATGCTCGTACGGCACCTGGCGGAGCCGAAACTCCTGGGTCACTCTGCATAGCGTAAGCAGCAGCCCTGCTTTTCGCCGCCTGAGACACCGCGGTGGGTTGAGTAGGCTAAGTCAGTCCAGCTACCGACTTAAGGACGCACGTGTTCGACACCCTGCAAGACCGCCTTGCGGCGACGTTCAAGAACCTGCGCGGCAAAGGCCGATTGTCCGAAGCCGATATCGACGCAACGGCCCGCGAGATCCGGGTGGCGCTGCTCGAGGCCGACGTCAATCTGTCGGTGGTCAAAGACTTCGTTGCCGCGGTCAAAGAACGGGCCCGCGGTACCGAGCTCACCGGAGCGCTGAATCCTGCCCAGCAAGTCATCAAGATCGTCGATGAAGAGCTGATCGCCATTCTCGGCGGCGAAACCAGACTGCTGCGTTTCGCAAAACGGCCGCCGACCGTGATCATGCTTGCCGGTCTGCAGGGTTCGGGCAAGACGACGCTGGCAGCCAAGCTCGGATTGTGGCTGAAGGAGCAGGGTCATTCTCCGCTGCTCGTCGCAGCTGACCTGCAGCGGCCCAACGCGGTCAATCAGTTGCAAGTGGTCGGCCAGCGAGCAGGCGTGCACGTCTACGCTCCCGAGCCGGGCAACGCCTCGTCACGGAGCGACATCGATCAACCGAGTGGTGACCCGGTTGCGGTTGCCCGATCGTCGATCACCGAGGCGGAGCGTCGCCTCTATGACGTGATCATCGTCGACACCGCCGGCCGGCTCGGCATCGACGCTGAGATGATGCAGCAGGCTGCTGACATCCGCGATGCCGTTCATCCGGACGAGGTGTTATTCGTCGTCGACGCCATGATCGGCCAGGACGCAGTCAATACAGCGAACGCGTTCGCCGAAGGCGTGGGTTTCGACGGGGTCGTACTCACCAAGCTGGACGGTGACGCTCGCGGCGGTGCTGCCCTCTCGATCGCCCGCGTCACCGGCAGTCCGATCATGTTCGCCTCCAATGGCGAGATGCTGACCGACTTCGATGTGTTTCATCCGGACCGGATGGCGAGCCGGATTCTGGGCATGGGCGACATGCTCACGCTGATCGAGCAAGCCGAGAAGACCTTCGACGCAGAGCAGTCGGCTAAGGCGGCCGCCAAGCTCGCTGGCCGCGGGGGCGAGTTCGGGCTGGCCGACTTCCTGCAGCAGATGCAAATGGTACGCAAGATGGGCCCACTGTCGAAGGTCTTCGGGATGCTGCCTGGCATGGGCGAGCTCAAGGACCGGATCGCTGGCATCGACGAGCGTGACGTCGACCACATCGAAGCGATCATCCATTCGATGACCCCCGGCGAGCGCGAAAACCCCAAGATCATCGACGGCTCACGGCGTGCCCGGATCGCCACGGGAGCCGGGGTCGAAGTCTCCGAGGTCAACACCCTCATCAATCGCTTCTTCGAGGCCCGCAAGATGATGACCTCGCTGGCAACCGGCAATGTGCCGGGGATGCCGGGACTGGGCGGCCTGCCAGGCCCCCGGCGGCAACCGTCGCGCTCGCAGAAGAAGAAGGGTGGCCGAGGCGTCTCCGGCAATCCGGCCAAGCGCAACGCGGCCCAGCAACCGGCTGCCGCCGTTGATCCGGCGGCCGCATTCGGTGGCGGCGAGATCGATCAGGCTGCTCTCGAGAAGGCGATGGCCGACTTCCAGCTGCCACCCGAGCTGCGCAGCCGCTTCGGTAAGTAAGCCGGCCGTGGCCCAACGCCTCGCACCTGGCTGGGGTGGTGCTGCCTGAGGGCGAATATCGCGACCTCTGGGTGATCGACGGTGTTATTCGCACCGAGCCGGTCGCCGACGCGACGACTGTCGCCACCGGCGTATGGCTCATGCCCGGCCTCGTTGATGCGCACTGTCATGTTGGGCTCGAGCGGCAGGGCGCCGTACCCGATGAACGGGCTGAGCAGCATGCACTCGCCGAGCGCGCCGCGGGAGCATTGCTGCTGCGCGACGCGGGCAGCCCGGCTGACACTCGATGGATAGACCAACGCGCCGACCTCCCGAAGATCATCCGTGCCGGACGGCACATCGCCCGACCCAAACGCTATCTCCGGAACTACGGCGAAGAAGTCGAGCCCAATGAGCTGGTCGCCGAGGTGGAGCGGCAGGCCGCTCGCGGCGACGGCTGGGTGAAGCTGGTCGGGGACTGGATCGACAGAGATGTCGGCGATCTCACGCCCCTGTGGCCGACTGATGTGGCGGCAGCGGCTATCGCTCGAGCCCACGAACTGGGCTGTCGCGTGACTGCCCACGTCTTCGGTGAGCAGGCAGTCAGCGAGCTGGTTGCGGCCGGGATCGACGGGATCGAGCACGGAACCGGGATCGACGACGCCACCATTGTCCTGATGGCGGAACATCAGGTCGCTCTGGTCCCGACCATGCTCCAACTCGACAATTTCGAAATGTATGCCCAGTCCGCTGATGACAAATATCCGGCATACGCGAGGCGTATGCGCGCTCTGTACGCCACTCGTCTTGAGCGTTTCGCAAAAGCTCTCGACGCCGGCGTCCCGATCTATGCCGGCACTGACGCCGGTGGCTTCCTACCGCACGGCCTGGTCGGCAAGGAGATCGCAGCGCTGGGACAGTTCAGCTCGGCTGAATACGCGCTGGGCGCCGGTTCCTGGCGAGCCCGTGCCTGGCTCGGCCACCCGTCCCGGCTCGTAGAGGGGGCACCAGCCGATCTGGTGGTCTTCGACGCTGATCCGCGCACCGACTTGGCGTGCTGAGTGCTCCCCTTCACGTGATCCTGCGTGGCGCGCTGATCGCCTGATCTAGCTTTGTCGAGCAACAAGAACTCAGCTGCGAGCGTCGGAAATCGCGCGCCCGCCGTGGTGAGAGAGGAAGCGAGACGAGGCGCTCTTCCTCCGCGAGCGACGACGAACTAGGCGGATTCAAAGCGCGCGATGCGCGAGCAGCAGGCCCAAAGAGCTTGCGCGCGATAGCAAGCTGGGCCCATGCGTGGCGCTCGAGCAGCAGCCTTACTGCTGAGCGTTGCGCTGCTGTGTGGCGCGCCGATCCCGGCGTACGCCGAAAACCAGGTGATCGAGACCGAGCTGATGGTGCCGGGTACGCCCGAGGCCGATGGCAAGCCGGTCAAGCTCGATGCGACGATCCTGACCACAGACCCAGCCGCGGCACGCCCGGCCATCGTGCTGGCACATGGCTTTGGCGGCTCCAAGACCGACAGCGAGCCGACGGCGCGTACCCTCGCTCTTTCCGGTTACACAGTGATCATCTACACCGCGCGCGGCTTCGGGGCATCCGGCGGCCGCATCCACCTGAACAATCCTGCGTACGAGGGCGCGGACGCCCGGAAGCTGATTGACCTGGCTGCTGGCCGCCCAGAGGTTGCCAAGGACGGCGATGATCCGGTGATCGGTTTCGCCGGCGCTTCTTATGGGGGAGCGGTGTCGTTCCTGGCTGCCGGTTTGGATCCTCGTGTCGACGCCATCGTGCCGGCGTTCACGTGGCACAGCCTGCGGCAAGCACTTTTCCCGCAGCACCAGGTTGCCGGTGTGGCCGAATCGCCGGCCGATGTCAACCCGGCAAACCGCCGAGGGGTGTTCAAACAACGTTGGGCATCATTGTTGTTTTCCAATGCCGGCGAGCCGCCGGCACCGACCGACCAGGCGTCCACTCGCACCGATGGGCTCTGCGGTCGCTTCGACCCGCAACTGTGTCGGGGTTATCTCGCCGCCGCTGAGACCGGCGAAGCGGACGACGAGCTGAGCAACCTGCTGGACGAATCTGGCCTGGAGAAGGTCGTGCCTGCAATCAAGGCGCCGACGCTCATCATTCAGGGCGAGGATGACACGTTGTTCCCCCTCGACCAGGCTGATGCGAACTTCCGAGGCCTGCCCACTGAGACGGCCGCGACGATGAAATGGGTGGCTGGTGGCCACGACGCTGAAATCTCAGTCGACCCGGTGGTCGACGATCTTGAAGCGTGGTTTGGGCGCTACCTGAAGCGCGACGGCAGTGCCGCCGACACCTCGTTTTCGGTGCTCGTACCGGAGACGTCGTTACTTGGGGAGGATCGCGGCACCCGCGACCCGGAGACCCTCCTGGTTCAGTCCTATCCAGGTCGCGGATCTGGTCTCGCGGTTCAGCGAGCACCTCTGACCGGCGACCGACAAAACATCGTGGCGCCGCCCGGCGGCGCGCCAGCGGCACTGACGAGCCTTCCTGGGACTGGCGGTGCCTTCAGCAGGGCCTCCAGCGTGGCCGGCTATGGCCTCGGCGTACTGCCTGGTCAGTCGGCTGTCTTCAGCAGCGAGCCGCTGACCACGCCGCTGACGCTGATCGGCAGCAGTCGAATCGATCTTGACGTGACGGGAACCACCCCGACGGCAACCCTGTTCGCATCCCTGTGGGATCTTGGTCCCGATGTCGAACACACCGAGAACGGCCGGAGCAGCGTAGGTCCCAGTTCGGCGGTGCTTCCGCAGCTTGAGGTCGCACCCCTCAAACTTGGGGGACTGGATCCCAACGAGCCCTTACGAGTGACGGTCGCGTTGCCTGCGGTCTCCCACAAGGTTCCCGTCGGCCACCGCTTGCAGTTGGTGATCTCCACGACAGACCAGGCGTACGCAAATGCGGTACAGGCGGCTCGCTACGAGGTGACGCTGGCCGGCGATCAGGCTGCAGCGATTCCGCTACTTGCTGCCACCTCACTCAACGCAAACACCCTGGATGTGCCCATTCCGCTGCTCATTGTGGTGGCTGTGCTGGCCGCGGCTTCAGTCATTGCGATGCTTGTTCTCTGGCGCAGGCGCCGCGGGATTCACACAGATCCTGAGCTGGCCGGTATTCCACTTGTCGTGAACGACGTGGTGAAGACCTATGGTGACGGGTTCCGAGCTGTGGACGGCGTGTCCTTCAGCGCAGCGGCCGGCCAGGTCGTGGGGCTGCTCGGCCCCAACGGTGCCGGGAAGACGACTGTGATCCGCATGCTGCTTGGCCTGATTCGGCCGGACTCGGGCTCGATCTACGTCAACGGCGAGCCGGTACACGCGGGTGCCGATGTGCTCGGCTCGGTGGGCGCCTTGATCGAGGGCCCTGGCTTCCTGCCGCATCTCAGCGGCATGGCGAACCTGACGGCGTACTGGGATGCGACAGGTCGCCCATTGGAGGAGGCTCATCTGGAAAGGGCGCTGGAGATCGCCGGCCTTGGTGAGGCCATCGACCGCAAGGTACGGGGGTACAGCCACGGGATGCTGCAGCGCCTAGGTATCGCCCAGGCCATGCTCGGCCTGCCGGCGCTCCTCGTACTGGATGAGCCGACCAACGGCCTCGACCCGCCGCAGATCAAGGCGATGCGGGCTGTATTGGCTGACTACGCGGCCGCTGGGCGTACGGTCGTCATCTCCTCCCATCTCTTGGCGGAGGTCGAGCACACGTGCACTCACGTCGTGGTGATGGACAAGGGGAAGGTCGTACTCACGGGCGCAGTCGAGGAACTCACCGCGAGTGACACCGTCACGTTGATCGGACTGTCAGATGTCGGCGATGTGGGCGCTGCGGGTCGAACGTTGCAGGCTCGAGGTCTCCGGGCTGAGTCTGAGGGCAAGCTGCTCCGTGTCACCGGCGACTTGCCGCGTCAGGCAATTGTGGCGGAGCTGGTCGCAGCCGGTTACGGCGTCGAGTCAGTTGACGGGCATCGTCAGCTCGAGGAGGTGTTCATGAGTCTTGTTGCTCCTACCGCTGACCAAAGGCTCGAGCACAGTGATGAGGCCGCGCGATGAGCCTTGCCACCATTGCCCAGCCGGCCCGTCCACCGCTGCCACTCAGAGCCGAGATCGGACGACAGTTGCGCCGCCGCCGCACCATAGGCATCTTTGCGGTCCTCACAGTCTTGCCGTTCCTGTTGCTGCTGGCCTTCTGGCTTGGTGATGGCGGCAGCGACTCCGGGGAACGTGGGTTCGTCGACCTCGCCCAAGAAAGCGGCGCGAACCTCGTGATTTTCACACTCTTCGCCTCGACGAGCTTTCTGCTTGTCGTCATCGTTGCCTTGTTCGCCGGCGATACCGTCCCCTCCGAAGCGAGCTGGGCCAGTCTGCGTTACCTGCTGGCCGCTCCGGTACGCCGCGAGCGACTCTTGCGGCAGAAGCTCGTCGTGGCGGCACTCTCCTGCCTGGTGGCGTTCGGTTTCCTGCCCGCTTGGACGCTGGTTGTGGGCGGCGTTGCGTACGGTTGGGGGCCTTACGTTGGCCCGACCGGAAGCCAGATCGGCTGGCCCGAACTCGCCGGGCGGCTCTTGATCATCGTCGGCTACCTGCTGCTCGTGATGTCCGTGGTGGGCGCATTCGCTTTCATGCTCGGAGTTCTGACTGATGCGCCTCTCGCCGCGGTGGGCGGCGCTGTGCTGTTGATGATCTTGTGCGCAATCCTCGACTCGATCACGGCGCTGGGCAGCATCCGGGACGGTCTTCCCGGTCATTACGCTTACGCCTGGCGCGACGCCCTCGCACCGACCATCGACTACTCCGAAATGATCACTGGTGCGCTCTGGTCGATCGGGTACGCCATTATCGCCATCTGGTTTGCCTTCTGGTACTTCCTGCGCAAGGACATCACCAGCTGACCGGTACGCCTTAGTTCGCTCCGGCGTTACCGAGCGGCCCCCGATCCCAGGTGTTCGGCGAAGAATGCCTCGATCCGCTGCCAGGCATCAGCTGCCGACGCCGCCTCAGGTCCCGCATGGGCCAGTTTCGCCACCGGTCGGAACAGCAACGGGCCGTTCGGCTTGTCGTTCAGAAAGCAGTGGCCGGCCGCGGGATAACCTCGACATCATGCGGTACGTCGTGTCTGCGCAGAGCCTCCCGCAGCGCAGGCACGCTCTTGACTGTCCAGTCCCTGCCGCCGTAACTGGCGACGATGGGACCGGCGCGTGCTGCGAGCTCATCGATATCGGATGGCACCATGCCGTAGTTGACCGATGCGGCGTGGTAGCCCTCCGCGGACAGCAACAGCGCAAAGCCCCCGCCCATGCAAAAGCCGATGACGCCAACCCGGCCCGTGCACTCCGGGTCAGCTCGCAGCGCCCTGCGACAGGACTCGATCAGCTCGAACGGCTTGCCCGCTCGCGCCTGGAATCGCCTGAAGGTGCTGCTGATGCATCGCAGCCACAGACCCTCACCAAGCAGATCCGGGGCGTACACCAGATATCCCGCAGCAGCCAACCGATCGGCATGACGGCGTAGTACGTCATCGATGCCCCAGGCCTCGTGCAGCATGACCACACCCGGCCAAGGACCCGATGCATCCGGCCGCACTGCTACGACGGTGCGGTCATCGAGAACAATGTCGGCCGCCGTGGTCTCCATGGCGTCACGCTAGCGAGCGCCTCAAGGCACTTCGATGATGCATGCAAAACTCACCTATGGACATCTTTCAGATCGCACAGCACGTCGAAGATCTTCCTCGCGCACGGGCGTTCTACGAGCGCTTGCTCAACGCATCGCCAACCGGCAGCTTTGATGGGCCGGCCATGGTGTTCTTTCAAGCAGGTTCGGTACGCCTGCTGCTCGAGTACGGCGCAACGAGCGCCCTGATCTACCTCAAAGTCGATGACGTGCAGACGACCATCAAATCCCTGCGGGCTGATGGTGTCGATATCGTCACCGAGCCGTACGTCATCTTCCGCCACCCAGACGGCAGGCTCGGACCGGCCGGCACCGAGGAGTGGCTGTCGTTCATCAGAGACTCCGAGGGCAACCTGCTCGGGCTGATCAGCCACAAGATGTCAGGGGAGTCGTGAATCGACCAGTCTCATGACCTGCCCAAGCGGGTAGGCAATCGTCAGTTCGCATCTACTTGGGCGAGTCTGGCAGAATGCATGCCGCATCTGTTGTCGTTCGGTGCCCTCTCAGCCCGTACGGCACAGATCCATTGAGATCATCACCAGCGCGACCCCACCGCGTGAGATGGAATCACCCGACGTGGCCGGCCCGTGGGCCGGTCGCAACACCATCACAGGAGAAACCACACACGTGGCTGTCAAGATTCGTCTGAAGCGATTCGGCAAGATCCGGTCGCCGCACTACCGCATTGTTGTCGCTGACTCTCGCACCAAGCGGGATGGCCGCGCCATCGAAGAAATAGGCAAATACCACCCCAAAAATGACCCCTCAGTTATCGAGGTCGACTCCGAGCGGGCCCAGTACTGGCTCTCTGTTGGCGCGCAGCCAAGCGAGGCTGTCGTTGCGTTGCTCAAGCGCACGGGTGACTGGCAGAAGTTTTCAGGTGATGTGTCTCCATCCGGAGTGCTGCCGCAGCCGGAGAAGCCCAACAAGACCGACGTTTTCAACGCTGCACTAGCCGACGCAGGCAAGGAGCCTAGGCCGGCGCCAGCCGCGACGGCGAAGAAGGCAGCATCCAAGCCTGAGAGCACCAAGACCGAGCCTGCCTCGGTCGAGGGCACTCCAACCGAAGCCCAGCAGGCTGCTGACGCCGGTGTTGCTGATGCGGATTCCAGCGAGTCTTAAAATGCTCGCCGACGCACTCGAGCATCTGATCCGGGGGATCGTCGCGCATCCCGACGAGGTCACAGTCAAGGAAAAAGATCTCCGTCGCGGGCGGATGCTCGAGGTCCGGGTGAATCCGGACGATGTCGGCAAGGTCATCGGCCGGTCGGGCCGTACCGCAACTGCGCTACGCACGGTGGTCGGGGCGCTGGCCGGCGACCAGGAGGTACGTGTCGACTTCGTCGATGTCGATCGGCTCACGCGTCGTGGCCCGGGCAGCCGTCGCCGCTAAGCAGCCACCAGGGCCGATGAAATAGGCAGGATGAAATAGGCAGGGCGGCGAGCAATTGAACACCGAGACCCTGGTCGGTGTCATCGGACGGGCCCACGGCCTACACGGCGAGGTTGCGGTGGACCTCCGCACCGATGAGCCGGAGCGTCGGTTCGCCCCTGGTCAGGTACTGCGGGAAGAGGGCGGTACGCGGCTCTTCACGGTGCGGTCGGTTCGGGATCACTCTGGTCGCCTGCTGGTCAGGTTCGCTGAGCTGGTCGACCGGGCCGGCGCCGAGGAGGTACGAGGCGCGCTTCTGATTGCTGCGGTGGAGCCCGACGAACGTCCAGCAGAGCCGGGAACCTTCTATGACCGCCAGCTGATCGGCCTGCGGGCCACTACGCCCAACGGCGCTGATGTAGGCAGCGTTCGATCGGTGCTGCACCTTCCGGCGCAAGACGTTTTGGAGATCGAGACGGCCGCCGGCCCTCGGCTGGTGCCGTTCGTGGAGGCACTGGTGCCTGATGTCGATCTTGAGGCTGGCCGCCTGACCGTCGTCGATGTCGCTGGTCTGCTCAACGACCGGGACGACGCTGATGAAGATTGACCCTGATGAAGATTGATGTCGTCTCGATCTTCGTCGAGTACTTTCAACCGCTGCACCTCTCGCTGGTCGGGAAGGCAATCGAGAAGAGCATCGTGGACCTTCAGGTTCATGATCTTCGCGAGTGGACCACCGATCGGCACCGGACCGTCGACGACACGCCTTACGGTGGAGGCGCGGGCATGGTGATGGGTCCAGATCCCTGGGGGCGGGCACTGGATGCCTTGACGGACGGACTAACCGACCCGCGACTGCTCGTCTTGTCACCGTCCGGCCGCACCTTCACCCAATCCCTCGCGCACGAGCTTGCGGGAGAACAGCACCTGATCTTCGCCTGCGGCCGTTACGAGGGCATCGACGCCCGCGTCGTGGAGTATGCGGCGCGCCGCATGCGGGTCGACGAACTGAGCATTGGCGATTACGTGCTCAGTGGCGGAGAGGTCGCGGCCATGGTGGTGATCGAGGCGGTGGTTCGCCTCCTGCCAGGGGTGATCGGCAATCCGGAGTCTTTGATCGAGGAGTCGCACGGCGCCGCGAACGAAGGCCTACTGGAGGGACCGGTCTATACCAAACCGCCCACCTGGCGCGGGCTGGATGTCCCAGAGGTGCTCTTGAGCGGCCATCACGAGAAGATCGCCGCATGGCGTCGCGAACAGGCACTGGCGCGCACGCGACTGCGACGGCCAGACCTGCTGCCGAAATCTGAGCTGGACGAAGGGCCGGCCTAAGAGGGGGACGCGGCTGCCGCGGACGGCGCCGGATTCCACACGCATTGCGCGATCTCCGAGACCAGATCGGCCCCGCATGCCGCGAGCGAAGCGAGCTATTAGACACGGCTAAATCGCGGCGCCGGATTCCACACGCGATTGCGCGAACTCCGAGACCAGACTGGCCCGCATGTGCGAGCGTCGGCAATCGCGCGCCCGCCGTGCTGAGGAGGAGAGAGCAGAGGCGCTCTTTCCTCTGCGAACGACGACGAAGTAGGTGGATCCGAAAGCGCGCGATGCGCGAGCAGCAGGCCCAAAACAAATCTGTAACCAAAAACACCAGTGGCCACGGTGGCCATAGGTCGCTGTCAGGGCGGCCGGAGTTCTAATGTGGCTGCGTGGCAACAATTTCGTTGACGCCGGCCCAGCAGGCGACCAGGTCAACCGTTGCGCTCAAGGCTCTGATGGCCGTCACTGGTCTCATTTTGATCGGCTACCTGCTAGCCCACATGTACGGCAACCTGATGATCTTCGCCGGGCCGGTGGCATTCAACACCTATGCCCACCACTTGCGAACCCTCGGCGAGCCGATCCTCCCGTACAGCGGTGCGCTCTGGATCATCCGAGTCGTTCTTATCGTCAGCGTGCTGGCCCACATGTACGCCGCATTCAGCTTGTGGTCGCGGGCGCACAGGGCCCGCGGGGGATGAGGCGGTACTACAGCACCAAGTCACGGACCGGGGTCCAACGGACCTATGCCTCGTACACCTTGCGCTGGGGCGGTGTCGTCATCGTGCTCTTCGTGATCTACCACCTGCTGCACCTGACATGGAACATCGTCCACCCGGGCGGCGCGGCGGCCGAACCTTACGAGCGGGTGGTGAACGGCTTTCAGATCTGGTCGGTAGTCCTGGCGTACACGATTGCGGTGATCGCGGTCGGTTTCCATGTCCGGCACGGCATTTGGAGCGCCCTGACAACACTCGGAGCCAACACCTCGAGCCTTGCGCGACATCGCCTGAACGTCCTGGCGTACGCGGTGGCCGGAGTGCTCACGGTTGGCTTCCTGCTTCCTCCCTTCGCCATTCTGTTCGGGTTCGTGGGCTGATGGGCGATTGCATTCCGAGCCTGATGAGGTGCACGTGACCAACTCCGAAATGCCTGACTCGCTCGATTCCAACTCGTTCTACATCGAGGGCGCTGACATAGCTGACGCCAAGGCGCCCAAGGTGGCTATCGAGAGGCGCTGGGAGGAGCGCCGCTTCGGTGCCAGACTGGTCAATCCGGCCAACCGTCGCAAGCTGAGCGTGATCATCGTTGGCTCCGGACTGGCCGGATCCTCCGCGGCAGCAACCCTTGGCGAGGCGGGCTACCACGTCGCCTGCTTCTGCTACCAGGATTCACCGCGGCGCGCCCACTCCATCGCCGCCCAAGGCGGCATCAACGCCGCCAAGAACTACCGCAACGACGGGGACTCGGTTTATCGGCTGTTCTACGACACCGTCAAGGGCGGAGACTTCCGGGCCCGTGAATCCAATGTCTACCGGCTGGCGGAGGTGAGCGTTGAGATCATCGACCAGTGCGTCGCCCAAGGCGTGCCATTCGCGCGCGAGTACGGCGGCCTGCTCGACAATCGATCGTTCGGCGGCGTCCAGGTCTCGCGAACCTTCTACGCGCGCGGCCAAACAGGCCAGCAGCTGCTGATCGGGGCGTATCAGGCATTGGAACGCCAGATCGCCGCCGAAACGGTCGAGATGCACACCCGGCACGAGATGCTCGAGCTGATCGTGGCCGACGGGAGGGCCCGCGGCGTAGTCATCCGCGACATGGTGACGGGAGGCATCGAGACTCACTTCGCAGACGCCGTGGTGCTCGCCACCGGCGGCTACGGCAATGTCTTCTATCTGTCCACCAACGCCGTGGGATGCAACGTGACAGCCACGTGGCGGGCCCATCGTAAGGGCGCCTACTTCGCGAACCCCTGCTTCACCCAGATTCACCCGACCTGTATTCCGGTGAGCGGTGAACACCAGTCCAAGTTGACCTTGATGAGCGAGTCACTGCGCAACGACGGCAGGATCTGGGTGCCCAAGAGCGGGGAGGACAAGCGCGACCCCCGCGAGGTTCCTGAGCAAGATCGCGACTATTACCTGGAGCGCATCTATCCGGCCTTTGGCAACCTGGTGCCACGCGACATCGCCTCCCGTGCAGCGAAGAACGTCTGCGACGAAGGCCGCGGCGTCGGGCCGGGCGGGCTCGGGGTCTACCTTGACTTCGCTGCTGCGATGGCGCGGCTGGGTCGGCCGGCCATGGAAGCCAAGTACGGCAACCTCTTTAGCATCTACGCCCAGATCACAGGCGAGGACCCGTACCAGACGCCGATGCGGATCTACCCGGCCGTGCACTACACCATGGGCGGGCTCTGGGTCGACTATGACCTGGAGTCCAGCATTCCCGGACTCTATGTCACCGGTGAAGCCAACTTCTCCGACCACGGGGCGAACCGGCTGGGGGCCAGCGCGTTGATGCAGGGCTTGGCCGATGGCTACTTCGTGCTTCCGAGCACGATCAACGACTACCTCGCGGACGGGCCGTTTCCCAAGGTCGATGCAGCTCATCCCGCTGCGGTCGAGGCAGTCGAGGCGGTCCGGGCCAGGATCGACAAGCTGCTGTCCCTGAACGGCAGCCGGACCGTGGATTCCTTCCACAAGGAGCTCGGGCGGGTCATGTGGGACTACTGCGGGATGGAGCGGAGCGAAGAGGGCCTGCGCAAGGCGCTGACCCGGATCCGAGAGCTGAAGCAGGAGTTCTGGTCCGATGTCAGGGTGCTGGGCACGAACGAGGAGCTCAACCAAGCTCTCGAGCGGGCCGGTCGGGTTGCAGACTTCTTCGAGCTCGGTGAGTTGATGTGCATCGATGCGCTGGTCAGACGCGAGTCGTGCGGCGGCCACTTCCGGGTCGAGAGCCAAACCCCAGACGGTGAGGCGTTGCGGGATGATGACCAATTTGCGTACGTGTCGGCCTGGGAGTTCAGCGGCGACGACAGGCGGCCGATCCTGCACAAGGAGCCACTGGCATATGAGTACGTCGAGATGAAACAGCGAAGCTACAAATGAATATCACGCTTCGGGTCTGGCGACAGGCGAACTCGCGCGCCAAAGGCAAGATGGCCGTCTACAGGGTCAACGACATCTCCGAGCACATGTCCTTCCTAGAGGTGTTGGACGTGCTGAATGAGCGATTGACTCTCCAGGGCGACGATCCCATCGCCTTCGACAGCGACTGCCGTGAAGGCATCTGCGGTATGTGCGGTGTGGTGATCAACGGTGTCGCGCACGGGCCAGAGCAAACGACGACCTGCCAGCTACACATGCGCTCGTTCTCCGACGGCGATGTGATCGATGTCGAACCATGGCGCGCCGATCCGTTTCCGGTGATCAAGGACCTGGTAGTGGATCGGAGCGCGTTCGATCGGATCATCCAGGCCGGCGGCTACATTTCCGCGCCGACCGGCACCGCACCGGACGCGCACGCCACCCCGGTCCCCAAACGGGATGCCGATCGCGCGTTCGACGCAGCGACCTGCATCGGCTGTGGCGCCTGTGTCGCCGCCTGCCCCAACGGCTCGGCGATGCTGTTCACTGCGGCGAAGATCACCCATCTCGGCCTGCTGCCGCAAGGTCAGCCGGAGCGTTACTCCCGGGTAGTCGGCATGCTCGCCCAACACGATGCGGAGGGATTCGGCGGCTGCACCAATATCGGTGAGTGCACCGCTGTCTGTCCGAAGGAAATTCCCCTCGAGACGATTTCGCGGCTCAACCGGGACCTGATCAGCGCCCTGACCCACGGCGGCTCCCACTGGCCCAAAGCGGCTCAAAGAAGAGACGAGTTGGAAGAAGAGGAACCCGACATAATCGGTTTCTGACTTGTCAGCGACGTCAGGCTACGACTGGCAGTGCGGCGATCAAACAGTCAAGACGATCAGCAGCGCGGCGAGGGAGCCGACCAGCGCGCCCCCGTAACAGAGCGCGGCGATCGGCCCGTCAAACCGTCTGAGCTGGAGTCCGTCGTCCAGGGTGAAGCGGAACCGGTGTGCCCAGTGAAACAGCATCAGGACGACCAGGCCCAGAAAGACCAGGCGGGTGAGCCAGTGGCTGACCACGGCGTGCAGCTGGTCGTAGTCAGGCTGGACCCAACCCAGCGGAATGGCCAGCCCGAACAGCACGATCAGGACGGGCAGAAACACTGCCGCGACTACTCCGCCCCCGCTGAACAGCAACCAGACGATCGGTTCGAGGTGCCGCTTGGTCATCGGAGCACCAACCAGGCGATGAAGGCTGACACTGCAATGAGCCCCACGTACTGGGATGCGATCACCACGGCGGCCGGCAGCCGCCCACCGACACGAACCACCGTGGCCGCCAGTACCCACTGGCCGGCGACGCGAACCTCCTTCATCGCCCGCACCTGCCGGCCACCCGGCCCCCGAACCACCATGGCCTGCGGAGTGAGTATGAACCACGTCACCGTGTGCAGCAGCGAAAAGGCAAGTGCCACGACGTTGATCACCACTATGACGGGTGACGCGGCCCAGTCCAGGAACTCCTGATACGACTCCTCGCCACGTCCGATGGCAAAGACCATCATCATCAGAAACACCACGAACCACGCCACAAAAACGCTACTGAGCTCACGCAGCACGAAGAGGACATAGGTCCGCTTCTTCAGCCACCACAACCTGGATACAGGCTGCCGGTAGGTGACAGGCGCACTCATCGCGCACCCCGGGGGAGCAGAAACGCCCTCAGGTTCTCGGTCGCGGCCTTCAGCTTGTACCGCTGGATGGCACCTGCCGGGTCGACATGCTTGGGGCATACCCGGGTGCACTCACCGACGAAGGTGCAGCCCCATACGCCTTCCTTCTCAATGAGCACGTCGAGGCGTTCTCGCTGTCCGTGGTCGCGGGTGTCCAGGTCGTACCGCTCGGCGAGGGCGATAGCAGCCGGGCCGATGAAGTCCGGTTCGAGGCCGTAGATCGGACAGGCGGCGTAGCAGAGCATGCAGTTGATGCAGTTGCTGAATTGCTTGTACTCCTCCAGCTCTTCCGGGGTCTGCAGGTACTCGCCGTCGACCACGGATACGTCGTCCCGGATGATCCACGGCTTGACCCGCGGCAGCTTCTCCATGAAGTCGTTGATGTCGACGACCAGATCACGGACGATGGGGAAATTCGTGAGTGGCTCGACCCGGATCGGCCCAGGTGCGTAGTCGGTGAGGAAGGTGGCACATGTCAGCTTCGGCTCACCCTGAACGTTCATTCCGCAGCTGCCGCAGATGCCCATCCGGCACGACCAGCGAAACGAAAGGCTCCCGTCGACCTGGTCCTTGATGTAGTTCAGCCCGTCGAGGATCGCCCAGTCCTTCTGCAGCGGTACGTCGTAAACAGCAACGGTGGGCGCGGGGTCGCCGGGCGCGTACCGCGTGACGTGCATCTGGATGCTGTCGGCCATGTGTGGCTACCTCCCGTAGACCCGCTCGCCGGGCGGCCATCGTGTGATCGTCACCGGCAACCGCTCGATCCTCGGTGTTCCATCGGACTCGCGGTAGACCATCGCGTGATCAAGGAAACGCGAGTCGTCGCGTGCGGTGAAGTCAGTCCGCTGATGGGCGCCGCGCGATTCCTCGCGTTGCAACGCGGAGTGCAGGATGCACTCGGCAATGTCGAGCATGTTCGTTAGCTCCAGAGCGGCAACAAGCTCGGTATTGAACGCTCGGGTCTGGTCAATGAGTGCGACGCGCTGGACTCGCTGCTGCAGCTCGGCCAGCTGGTCGACGCCCTTGGCCAGCGAGTCGCCGGAGCGGAAGATCCCTGCGCTGTCCTCCATGGTGGATTGCATCGCGTCGCGAATGTCGACTATTCGTTCGGTTCCCTCTTGGGCCGAGACCAACTGATTCAACTGCCGTATCTCGTCCTCGGCCTGGCGCATGACGACCGCGGGCGGGCCAGTGGCGCTGGCGGCGTACTCCGCAGCGGCCTTGCCTGCTCGGGCGCCGAAGACCAGCAGCTCCGGCAGCGAATTGGAGCCCAGCCGGTTCGCCCCGTTAATGCTCACGCAGGCGGTCTCCCCGGCCGCAAAGAGCCCCTCGATGGGCGTCGCGCCATTGATGTCGGTGTGGACGCCGCCCATCATGTAGTGCACGACCGGACGGACCGGGATCAGCTCCTTGACCGGGTCGATTCGCTCGTATTTAAGACACAGCTCGCGCACGAACGGGAGCTTGGTGTCGATCAGCTTCTCGCCCAGGTGCCGCAGGTCCAGGTGGACGATGGGTCCGTACGGCGACTCGATCGTTCGGCCCTTCTCGACTTCGTGGACGAAGGCCTGCGACACTCGATCCCGCGGTCCGAGCTCCATGCTGCGCAGCACCGGCGTGGGCTCGGGCGTGCCTAAGTCGTAGTCCTGGAGATAGCGGTAGCCGTCTTTGTTGATCAGCCAGCCGCCCTCCGCGCGCGCAGCCTCGGTGATGAGGATGCCCGTGAACGGCAGTCCTGTCGGGTGGTACTGCATGAACTCCATGTCCTTGAGCGGCGCGCCCGCGCGATAGGCCAACGCCATTCCGTCGCCGGTACTGATGCTGGCGTTGGTCGTGAACGGGAAGACCTTGCCGCAGCCGCCGGTGCACAGCACAACTGACTTGGCGGTGATGACCTCGATCCGGCCAGTCATCAGATCGATCGCCACAACTCCGTACACACGTCCGTCGTCGACGAGGAGCCGGGTGACGAACCATTCGTCGTACCGGGTGATGTCTGCGTATTTCAGTGACGTCTGGAACAGCGTGTGCAGCATGTGGAAGCCGGTCTTATCCGCGGCGAACCAGGTGCGCATCTTCTTCATGCCGCCGAAGGCGCGTACCGCTATCCGGCCGTTCGGTTCCCGGCTCCACGGACAGCCCCAATGCTCGAGCTGCAGCAGTTCGCGAGGAGCTTCCTGCACGAACGCCTCCACTGCGTCCTGATCACAAAGCCAGTCGCTGCCCGACACGGTGTCGTAGGCGTGCTCATCCAGAGAGTCGTCCTCCGCGATCGAGCCGGCCGCCCCGCCCTCGGCAGACACCGTGTGGCTACGCATCGGATAGACCTTCGAGACCACGGCCACGCTAAGGCTGGGATTGCTCTCCGCGATGGCGATCGCAGCCCGCAGTCCGGCGCCCCCGCCGCCCACGAGCAGTACGTCGTGGGCTCCCGCGCCTTCACTTACCACGAAACTCCTCGTCCATCAGGATCCTCCCCGAGTGCGTCCTGACCTTCCGGTGCACGCTGCCGTCGTGGAACTCTATACCCCGGGCGGCGACGCAGCAGGGGTAGGAGTCCTCCACGGTGACGCCGGTGTTTCCGCTATCCAACGGGCAGAAAGCCTTCGGCCGAAACGACTTGGCCACCTTGAACGCGACCTGCCTGCAGCCCCTTTGGCGATTTCGTCTTGCATCGTCGGATGTGGCAGACTTGGCGGTTGCCGTCCTGCTGTACGACACCTGCCACAGGGGGAATGTTCGCGGCGGAGGCGATTCAACTGGATGTACGAGCGTAGTGACCTGTGGCACTGGCGAGGAACCTCTCATGAGCAAGCTCATCAACGAGCTCGATCAAGCGTCACTGCGCAGCGATATTCCCGCCTTCCGTCCAGGCGATACCGTCAAGGTGCACGTCAAGGTCGTCGAGGGCACTCGTTCGAGAATCCAGGTATTCACTGGTGTGGTGATCTCACGAGCAGGCGATGGCATCCGTGAAGCATTCACGGTCCGCAAGGTGAGTTTCGGGGTCGGCGTAGAGCGTACCTTCCCACTGCACAGCCCGATCATCGACAAGATCGAGGTGGAACGCCGCGGCGACGTACGCCGGGCGAAGCTCTACTATCTGCGGGGCCTGCGCGGCAAGGCAGCCAAGATCAAGGAAAAGCGCGACGCCAGCTGATCACCGGTAGTCGCAGTGTCGAACCGGCGGGGCAAGGCGACGCCGCGGCGGGCATTGCTGCCGGAAAGCCAACCCGAGCCGGACCAGGCCGAATTCACCGATTCCGAGCCCGAGCACCTGACGTTTGGCCAGCACGTGCTGGCTTTCTTCAAGGAATTGACGGTTGTTGTCATCGGGGCGGTCATTGTTGCCTCGCTGCTGCGTGGGTTTGTGGGTCAGATGTTCCTGATCCCATCGGTCTCGATGGAGAACACGCTCGAGGTCGACGACCGCGTCGTCGTTGAGAAGCTCAGCACGGTGAAACGCGGCCAGGTGATCGTCTTCAAGGATCCGGGGGGCTGGTTCACTGGTACCACTGCGCGGGGGCGCGGTTCCGATCGGAAGAGCCCTGGAGTTTGTTGGCGTGCTGCCCGACACGAGCACCGAGCATCTGATCAAGCGGGTCATCGGCCTGCCTGGGGATCGTGTGATCTGCTGCGATGAGGCCGATCGAGTGACGGTCAACGGCCAGCCGCTCGATGAGAACTCCTACCTGGTCATCGAGCCTGACGGCGTGCCGACTCAGCCGTCGGCCATTCAGTTCGATGTGACCGTCCCTAAGGCCCACGTCTTTGTGATGGGCGACAACCGCGACCAGAGCCGCGACTCGCGGTGCCACCTCAATGACACGCAAGGCGGCCCCGCGAAGGGTCAGAATGCTTTCGTGCCCGAAGATCTGATTGTTGGTCACGCCGTTGCCGTGATTTGGCCTTTCGACCGCCGACACCGCTTGCCGAGTCCGGATACCTTTGACAACGTCCCGCCTGGCACGCAGCCGGCGCCAGACACAGCAAAGATCACCGCCGGACCTGAGGCCAGCTGTTGACCACTTCAAAGGCTCCTCCTGCGCTTTCCAGCGAGGCGCATCACGAAGCCAGCCGTAGGCAAGCCTCGGCGCCCCAAACGATCGGTCGGCGTGCTTGGGCGTTTACGCGGGAACTGCTGATCGTGGTGGTGGGCGCAGTTGTGGTCTCGTCCCTGTTACGCGCATTCGTCGGACAGATGTTCATCATCCCTTCCCAGTCGATGGAGAACACGCTCTTGGTGGGTGATCGTGTGGTGGTGCAGAAGATCACTGACTTTCAGCGCGGCGACGTGGTCGTCTTCTCCGACCCAGGCGGCTGGCTGGATGAGGAACTGGTTGCTGATCCTCCTCCTTGGGACAAAGTGTTGGAGTTCATCGGGCTGCCGACGAGGAGCACTCCAGGCCACCTGATCAAGCGGGTCATCGGGATGCCGGGAGACAAGGTGGTTTGTTGCAATGGCAAGGGCCGCATCACCGTCAACGGCTATCCCCTTGACGAGAGGAGCTACCTCTACACAGACCCTGACGGCGTCCAGGTCAAGCCGTCTGGGGTCAAGTTCGAAGTCGTGGTTCCCGAAGACCGGATCTTTGTCATGGGTGACCACCGCGATCTGAGCGCCGATTCGCGATGCCACCTCTCCGACTTGTCGACGAGTCAGGGCAAAGGCCAGGTCGCCTTCGTCCCCACCTCGCTTGTTGTCGGGCCAGCCTTTGCGGTCGCAGCGCCATTCGATCGTGCGGAGCGCTTGCAGCGACCCGAGACCTTCGCGGGGGTTCCAGCTGCAAAGAAGCCTGCACCCGAAAGAGCGGTGATCAGGCCTGCCGGGGTGAGCTGCTGATGCCCGCCGCCAAGTCCGCAGCGCCGGTCCTTGTCAAGCGCAATAGCGGCATCTACGGCTATGAACGGGCGCTGCAGCGGGTGGGTCTTCATCCGGTGGCGGGAGCTGATGAGGCTGGCCGTGGAGCCTGCGCCGGTCCACTTGTGGCGGCAGCGGTGATCCTCAGCGATGCCAAGTCACGGCAGATCGTCGGGCTGAAAGACTCCAAGCTGCTCACCGCGCTGCAGCGTGAACGGTTGTACGCCGAGATCACAGAGAAGGCTGTCTCCTGGGCAGTGGCAGGCATCGAGCCGGGGGAGTGCGACGCGCTCGGCATGCATGTTGCCAACGTGATGGCGTTACGGATGGCATTAATGCGACTCGACGTGCCCCCGGTATACGTGCTGACGGACGGGTTCAGCGTGGACGGGCTCGGCACGCCAGGACTTGCAGTCTGGAAGGGCGATCAGGTCGTGGCCTGCGTTGCGGCCGCCTCGATCATTGCCAAAGTCACTCGTGACCGGATCATGTGCAACCTCGACCAGATGTATCCCGAATACGAGTTCAGGGAGCACAAGGGCTATTGCACGCCACTGCACCAGGAGAAGCTGGACGCGTACGGTCCCTCTGCCACGCACCGGATGCGCTTCGTGAACGTCTCGCGAACGACTAGAGTCGATGCGCCATGGCACACAGGAGCGGAGCGACTTCCGGCCCTCGCGGCAAGTGATGTCGATGAGCGCTGAAGACCTCGAACAGTACGAAAGCGAGCTGGAGCTCCAGCTCTACCGCGAGTACAAGGACGTCGTCGGCATCTTCACCTATGCGGTTGAGACCGAGCGGCGGTTTTATCTCTGCAATGCTGTCGACCTGAAAGTACGCACCGAAGGCGGCGACGTGTACTACGAGGTCTCCATGGGCGATGCCTGGGTCTGGGATATGTACCGTCCGGCTCGTTTCGTGAAAAGCGCCAAGGTCCTGACCTTCCGAGATGTGTCGATCGAGGAGATCGCACACAGCGACCTCGAGGTCCCGAAGCCGAGTTGATGAGGCGCGCTTCTCCCGCGTCGGCCTGGTAGCTGACGTCATCCCGCATTTGTTCCAGCGTTTGCCGCCCCAAGATGGCGAACGTGTTGTTTCAACGGCAATAACGCCATGCGAGCCGTCTCAAGGCGGCTCGCGTCGACCCGCAGGCCGGGATTGGATTCCCCACCCGCCTTGAGCGCCCCCTCACCGTTCCGGCTTCTCGTCCACGTCGTAGGTCTCGAGCGTCGTGTCGACATAATTGTCAGCGAGCTGCTGGGAGAGACGTTTGGTCCGCTCTTTCATCGCGTCGACGTCCTCCGGCGATGCGGCGGCCCACTCGGCGTTCACGCGATCCGTGAAGTCCTGGACCTCGATGCGGAAATCGTCCCGCATCCTCGCGCGAGCCTCTTCGGCAGCGTTCCGGAACTTCCTCACCGCGTTGTCGACGATCCGCCGCTCGAGCAGCACGACGATGCCGACGAGCAGCAGGGTGGTCCCGATGTTGGCGAGTACCCCCGGCAGGTAGTTCGTGCGACCGGCCGGCGCGGCGAGGAACCACCCGACGACGATCGCCACGAGGCCCAATGCGATGCATCCGAGGAACCAGCCCCAGCGGATCCGGAAGCGAGCTGGTCGTGTTTCAGAGGCGGTCACTTCGGCCGGTTCGGTAGTCACCATTCCAGCTTCAGTGCGGGATTCCCGCGCGTCAAAGGCTGGCATGCGCTTGCCGAGCTTGCCGGCCGCTAGCTGAACGGTGTCTTCGGTCGGTTCTGCCGGGCGCCGTCGACGAACGTGTCGACCCGCTCGTCGTAGAAGGCGATGAGTCCCGCGATCTTCTGGCTTTCCGGCAAGGGCATCGGATAGGACCAGGCAACGTCCCGGAGCTGGCCGTCGATCCTGGCGGCGAAGTGCTCTGTCTGTCCCTTGTACGGGCAACGGGTCACTGTCTGGCTGTGTTCCAGCAGGTCCATCCGTACGTCGGTCCGCGGCAGGTAGTACCGGGTCGGCAGCCCGGTCTCGAAGAGCAGCCTCGGCCGCGGCGAGTCGGCGACCGTGACGCCGGCGACGTCGACTCGGACATGGCGGGAGCTGGCGAGGATGTCGACGCGCGTGTGCGGGTCGCGCGGATGGACGTAGACGGGCTCGTCCTCCTCGTACCACGCATCCATCGCCTCCCAGTCGAACCGGACCAGGTCGCGGAGCTCGGTGATCGGCGAGTCCTCGTAACGCGCCGCCGCGCCGGCAGCCTCGCGCCCAGGCACCTTGACGGTGAAGAGGGTGGCGTCGCCACGGCTGGGAGAGTGCTGAATCTCGCCACTTGGGCTGAGCAGGGCGGTGTCGATGTCGTCCAGCGGGATGTAGTACGTGGGGTAATACGGCCTCTCCCAGACCAGCATGGCGCGCGTCGTGTCGGCAATGGTCTGGCCGCCGAGCTGGACGCGCACCCGCTTGGCGCTGCGCTCGAGACGCACCGTGCCACGGGAGGTGATCATGTCGGGTCTGTCCATAACAGCATTTAACTCCTGCGAGGCGCGCGGTCATCCGTGACAAGCGTGTGTTGACGTCGGAGCGCGGGGGAAGACTGGCCTTTTCTAGGGAGGCTAGATGACAGAGCCGGTGAGCATTGCGGTAGTCGGGGCGGGTAACCGCGGCCAGACCTACGCTGACCTGGCCGCGGCCGACGGTCGAGCCCAGGTCGTAGCGGTCGCCGACCCCGATTGCGCCCGCCGTGAGGAGCTCGCTGATCGGCACGCCGTTTCCGCCGACCGGCGGTTCGATGGCTGGGAAGCGCTGGTCGGTGGCCCGCGGATCGCCGACATGGTCGTCGTCGCCACCCAAGACCGCTGCCACTACGAACCGGCCGTCGCATTGCTAGACCGCGGCTACCACCTGCTGCTCGAGAAGCCCATCGCCACGACGCCGGAGCAGTGCGACGAGATCGTCGACGCGGCCGAGCGGGCCGGCGCAACTTTCGCCGTCTGCCACGTGCTGCGATACGCGCCGTACAGCCTGACGTTGCAGCGCTTGCTCGACTCGGGTGCGATCGGGGAGCTGGTCTCCGTCGAGCATCTTGAGCCGATCGGCTGGTGGCACTTCGCACACTCGTTCGTCCGCGGCAACTGGCGGCGTGAGGACGAGTCCTCGTTCATGCTGCTGGCCAAGTGCGTGCACGACATCGACTGGCTCAGTCACGTGATCGGCCGCCCGGCGCGTCGGGTGTCGTCCTTCGGCGGGCTGTACCAGTTTCGTGCCGATCGGCGTCCGGCGGAGGCCGCCGACCGCTGTGTGGACTGTGTGCTCCAGCAAAGCTGCCCGTACTCCGCGCCGATGATCTATTTGCCCTGTCTCGGCGACCCAGCCCGGGAACGGTGGCCGCTGGAAGCCGTGACGTCCGACCGCACTGTCGAAGGTGTTCTGGCGGCCTTGCGGGATGGCCCGTACGGCCGCTGCGTCTATGCCTCCGACAACGACGTCGTCGATCACCAGGTCGTGTCCATCGAATACGAGGGTGGCGTCACGGCGAGCTTCACCGCTACGGCTTTCACCGGCTATCAGTTCCGCAAGACGAAGTTGTTCGGCACCCACGGGTGCATCGAGGGAGACGGCAAGGTGCTCGACCTGCTCGACTTCCGCACTGGTAGACGCGAGTGGGTCCCGATCCCGACCGTTGATTTGCCCAAGGGACTGGAGGGTCACGGTGGCGGCGACGCTGGACTCATCCGCGCCTTCTTGGATGCCCTGGTTTCCGGTGATCCGGCCGCTCACCTTCCGGATCCGCGTCAAGCGCTGGCTGCGCACCACCTCACCTGGGCCGCCGAACAAGCTCGGCTCACGGCCTCGGTCGTCGACCTTGTTGACGCCCATCGTCGATGAGAACGGATCACCACCATGGCGGCCGGACGGGCAGATCGATTAAAGGACGATGCTCACCAGCCGTCCGGGCACCACGATGATCTTGCGCGGTGCAGCCCCGGCAAGTAGCTCAACCACGCGGGGATGCTGTAGCGCTGCCTCTTGCACGGCAGTGCGCTCGGTGTCTGCGGGCAGCTGCAGCCGGGCCCGGACCTTCCCGTTGATCTGCACCGGGTACTCGAGCTGCTCGGCGGTGACCAGGGCCGGGTCGGCGGTCGGGAAGGCGGCATAGGCCAGCGAGTCGGCGTGGCCCAGCCGAGCCCACAGCTCCTCGGCGATGTGCGGGGCGAATGGGGCGAGCATCAGCACCAGCGGCTCGGCGACGTCGCGCGGTGAACCGGTGCCGGCCGCCACCCCGGTCAGATGGTTGTTGAGCGTGATCAGCTTGGCCACGGCGGTGTTGAAACGGAGATCTGTCAGGTCCTCCCGCACTTCCGCGATCGTGCGATGAAGCAGCTGGCGGGTTGTGTCGTCGGCGGGCCGTTCGTGCACCCGTAGCGCTCCACTCTGTTCGTCGATCAGGTTTCGCCACAGCCGTTGCAGGAATCGGAACATGCCCACTACCGCGCGGGTCTCCCAGGGCCGTGACACGTCAAGCGGCGCCATCGACATCTCGTACAGCCGGAAGGTGTCCGCGCCGTACTCGGCGTACAGCTCGTCGGGATTGACCGAGTTCTTGAGGCTCTTGCCCATTTTCCCGAATTCACGCACGACCGGCTGCCCGTGCCAGCGGAAACCGTTCTCGGCCTCGGTGACCTCGGCGGCTTCCACGATCTGGCCGCGCTGATCGCGGTAGGCGTAGGCCTGGATGTAGCCCTGGTTGTAGAGGCGGCGGTACGGCTCCCAGGAGCTGACGTGGCCGAGGTCGTAGAGGACCTTGTGCCAGAACCGGGCGTACAGCAGGTGCAGCACCGCGTGTTCTACGCCGCCCACGTACAGGTCCACCCCGCCCGGGTCCCTCGGGTTTCGCGGGCCCATCCAGTACCGCTCCGTCTCCGGGTCGCAGAAGGCCGCTTCGTTGGTCGGGTCGAGGTAGCGCAGCTCGTACCAGCACGAACCGGCCCACTGGGGCATCACGTTCAGCTCCCGCCGGTAACGTCGCGGGCCCTCGCCCAAGTCGAGCTCGACGGTGACCCAGTCTCCGGCCCGCGCCAGCGGTGGCACCGGTTCCGAGGTCTCGTCATCGGGATCCAAGGCCGCCGACCGGAAGTCGGGCAGGTCCGGCAGCTCCACGGGAAGTTGGTCGGCGGGCACGGCCCGCGGGTGACCGTCCTCGTCGTAGACGATCGGGAACGGCTCACCCCAGTAACGCTGCCGCGAGAACAGCCAGTCCCGCAGCTTGTAGGTGACCGCCGGTTCACCGGCGTCGTGCTCCTTCAGCCAACCGATGATCGCTTGCTTAGCCGCAGCGACGTCGAGGCCATCGAGGAGCCCGGAGTTGATTGCCGGGCCGTCTCCGGTGTAGGCGCGCCCCTCAAAGCCTTCGGACGGCTGGACTGTACGGATGATCGGCAGCTCGAACGCCTCCGCGAACTCCCAGTCGCGCTCGTCCTGGCCTGGCACCCCCATGATCGCCCCAGTTCCATAGCCCATCAGCACGTAGTCGGCGACGAGCACCGGAATCGAGGCGCCGGTGGCCGGGTTGGTGGCCACCGCCCCAGTGAATACGCCCGTCTTCACCCGGCTCTCCTGGCGCTCCCGGTCGGTCTTGGAAGCGGCAGCCTGCCGGTACCCGGCAACAGCCTCAGCGGGACTGTCGGCGCCGCCACGCCAACTTTGCGGGATGTCGGCCGGCCAGCTCGGCGGCGGTAGCGCGTCTGCCAGCGGATGCTCCGGCGCCAGCACCAGGAAGGTGGCACCGAAGACGGTGTCGGGTCGGGTTGTGAAGACCTCGATAGGGCCCGCCGAAGTCGGGAACCGGATCTTGGCTCCGTCGCTACGCCCGATCCAGTTGCGTTGCATGGTCTTGATCGATTCCGGCCACGCCAAGACGTCGAGATCGTCCAAGAGCCGGTCGGCGTAGGCGGTGATGCGCAGCATCCACTGACGCAGAGTGCGGCGGAACACCGGGAAGTTGCCGATATCGCTGCGCCCGTCGGCGGTCACTTCCTCATTCGCCAACACCGTGCCGAGCCCTGGACACCAGTTGACCGGACCGTCGGCCAGGTACGCGAGCCGATGGCCATCGATGACTGCGTGCTGCTCCACAGCCGACAGGTCCGCCCACGAGCGGCCGTCAGGAGTCGGCCGATGGCCGCTCGCCAGCTCGTCGACCAGCTCGGCGATCGGGCGGGCGCGGTCCGCATCAGTGTCGTACCAGGCTTCGAAGATCTGGCTGAAGATCCACTGGGTCCAGCGATAGTACGCCGGGTCGGTGGTGGCGACGCTGCGGCGCGGGTCATGGGCCAAACCCAGCCGGCGGAGCTGGCGACGGTAGTTGGCCACATTGGATTCGGTCGTGGTCCGAGGATGCTGCCCCCGCTGCACCGCGTATTGCTCGGCCGGCAGGCCAAACGCATCGAAGCCAAGGGTGTGCAGCACGTTTGACCCGGCCATCCGGCGGTAGCGGCCGTAGACGTCGGTGCCGATGTAACCGAGCGGATGCCCGACGTGCAACCCGTAGCCTGACGGATAGGGGAACATGTCCAATAGGTAGAGCTTCGGTCGGTCGCTGAACTCGACGTCACCTGCCAGGGCTCCAACCGGGTTCGCGATCTGGAAGGTACCCTCGGCTTCCCAGCGATCCTGCCATCGACGTTCCAGCTCGGCCGCGATGTTCGCCGTGTAGCGATTCGGCGGGGCACTGCTGGCGTCCGGGAATACCACCCGGTCAACCTACCGGTCGGTCCGCGATCGTTGTGGCACGGTGTTCTGGTCGCCTGCATGAGCGTCTCGGCGGAATCTCTGCGGCCGGTAATAACCGTCGGGGGCTTGACGCCTGCGTGATACAACCATATGGTTGTATCAAATGCAGATCGCTCCACCAGATTTCGACCGCATGTTCGGCGCTCTGGCCGACCCCACCCGGCGCGACATCGTAAGCCGCGCGATCGGGGGTGAGGAGGGCGTCGCCGAGCTGGCCAGGCACTACCCGATGAGCTTCGCGGCGGTGCAGAAACACATCGCCATCCTGGAGCGGGCCGGCTTAGTCACCAAGCAGCAAAACGGGCGGCGAAAAGTCGTCCGCACCAACCTCGAGGGGCTGCGCGTCGCGCGTCGCCTGCTCGACCAGTATGAGGAGCTGTGGCGCGGTCGCATCGACCGCATGACCGAGCTCGTCAACGAGTACACCAGGGAGAGAGACCGATGACCGTGACCGCCGTCCGCAAGGACCCGCAAGCGTTGAGCCTGACTCTTGACGCAGAATTCGACGCCTCCCCCGAGCGCGTCTGGCAGCTGTGGGCCGATCCGCGCCAGCTCGAGCGCTGGTGGGGCCCGCCCACCTACCCCGCAACCGTCACCAAGCATGAGCTGAGGCCCGGCGGCCGCGTGGAGTACCACATGACGGGGCCGCACGGCGATCAGCCGCACGCCTACTGGGATGTCGAGGAGGTGGATCCCCCGCGCACCCTCGTCGTCAGCGACGGATTCGCCAACGAGGATGGCTCGCCGAACACCGACATCCCGATGAACCAGTTCCGGGTCACAATCTCCGAGATCGGAGCCGACCGCACCCGGATGTCGATCGTCAGCACTTTCCCCAGCACCGAGGCGATGGAGCAACTCATGGCCTTCGGGATGGAGGAGGGCCTGACGCAGGCCGTGGGCCAGATCGACGCGATCCTCGCCGAGGATGCCCTCGCGACCAGCTGATCACCAAAAGGAGAGAACCCGTGACCGCAACTGCAATCGTGCCAACGACCGAAACGATCGAGGTCCCCGGCGCAAAACTGACCTACGACGTCCGGCGCAACGACCAGAGCACCGAGCCGATCCTGTTCCTGATCGCCGCACCCATGGCCGCGGCCGGCTTCGGCACCCTGGCCGGCGCCTTCACCGACCGGACCGTGGTGACCTATGACCCCCGCGGAAGCGAGCGCAGCGAGCTTACCGAGCCGACGATCCCGCCGACGCCCAAGGAGCATGCCGCCGACCTCCATCGGATCATCACCGAGCTCGGAGGCGGACCGGTCGAACTCTTCGCGAGCAGCGGCGGTGCGGTGAACGCGCTGGCGCTCGTCGCCGAGCACCCCGATGAGGTTCGGACGCTGATCGCGCACGAGCCACCGCTCCCGACCCTCCTCCCCGACCGCGAGGCCGCACTGGCGGCCGCCCGCGCGGTTCACGAGACGTACGAGCATCGGGGGTGGGGCGCCGGAATGGCCCACTTCATCACCCTCGTCAGCCATCGCGGCGAGTTCCCGGCCGATTTCGCGGAGCAGCCCGCGCCGGATCCAGCGATGTTCGGGATGCCGGCGGAGGACGACGGCTCACGCACCGACCCCGTCCTGGGGCTCGCCCTCGTGGGGTCCATCGGGTACGAGCCCGACCTAGACGCACTGCGCGCCGCGTCCACCCGAATCGTCATGGCCGCTGGCGCGGAGTCGGAGGGAGAGCTGGCGAACCGCAGTGCTTTCGCTGTCGCCGAGCGGCTCGGCACCGAGCCGGTGATCTTCCCCAGCGACCACGGCGGCTTCTTTGGCGGCGAGTACGGACAGACTGGGGATCCGGATGCCTTCGCGACCAAGCTGCGTGACGTCGTGGCGGAGGGCTGAGGAGATGGCGAGGCTGATCAACACGACCGCCATGACCGTCGACGGCGTCATCGACGTCGGGGATTGGTTCGTCGCCGTGGGCGACCACGACGACGCGGCCCGCTCCCTGTTCGAGACCGTCGATGCGGCGATGCTGGTGGGGCGTAAGAGCTTTGAAGGCTTTGCCGCCTATTGGCCGTCGGCGACGGGACCATGGGCCGATGTCCTGAACCCGATGCCGAAGTACGTCGCATCCCGGAGCGCGCTCGGCCCGCTCGACTGGAACGCGACCGCCATCGACGGCGACGCCGTGGAAGGAGTCCGCAAGCTCAAGGCCGAGCACGCCGGCGATCTCGTGATGTCCGGCTGCGGAGAGCTGGCCCGCGAACTCATCCAGGCGGGCCTGGTCGACGAACTCTACTTCTGGGTCCATCCGCGCATCCAGGGACCAGGTGGCCGCCCGTACGAGGCGGTGACGGTTCCGGTTCGGCTCATCGAGGCGAGGCAGTTCGACTCCGGCGTCACCCTGCTCCGCTACGAACCCTTGCAGAACCGATGAGAACCACGCCTGCGGGTCCACGCCACTAACGGTTTTGAAGATAGGTGACGACGGCCATCACGCGCCTGTGAGAGTCCGGATTTGCCTCGAGTTGGAGCTTCTGGAAGATCTGCGTCGTGTGCGCCTGAACAGTCCGTTCTGTGACCACGAGCCGACGGGCGATAGCGGCGTTCGACAGACCTTCGGCGATCAAACCCAGTACCTCGCGTTCCCGCTCGGTCAGCTTGTCAAGGGGATCCTGTTTCCGGTGGCGACCCACCAGACGAGCGACGATGGTCGGATCAACGACGGTCTCGTTATCGGCGATGCGGCGTAACGCGTCGACGAGGATGGCGACGTCAAATACTCGCTCCTTCAAGAGGTAGCCGATCCCTTCGGGGTGCTCCTCCAGCAGCCGAAGTGCGTACGTCGGTTCGACGTACTGGGACAAGACCAGTACTCCGATCTCAGGGTGCTCTGAGCGGATCTGGTGCGCTGCGACAATGCCCTCATCGGTGTGGGTCGGCGGCATCCGGATGTCCACAATCGCCACGTCGGGTGCATCGAGGGCGACGGCACGAAGTAAGCCGTCTAGATCGCTCGCCTGCCCGACGACATCGAAGCCTTCTCCGCGAAGCAAATGCACGATGCCCTCGCGGGTGATCATGACGTCCTCTGCGACAACTACCCGCACGGTATCTCCACGCGGAGAACCGCTGAAGTTCGAATGATCTGTCCGCCCAGAGCTCCCAGGCGATCCGACAGTGCCGTTGTCGGAGAGATGTCGGCGCCCCGGATCTCGACCACAAGATTGCTGCCGGATGTTTCCGCAGCAATTGTGAGTTCGTCGGTTCCGGCGCTGGCAGCCTGATTGATAACGTCGGCGGCCGCGAGGTACGCGGTGCGCTCGACGAGCGGCGGCAGCCGGGCGCCTACGACATCGCCGATCTCGACCCGGACGGGTGCGCTAGCGGCCAGGCTGGCAAAGGCCGGTCTGAGACCGTGGTCGGTTAGCACGGCTGGATAAATGCCGTGAGCGAGTTGACGCAGCTCGTCCACGGTGTCCTGGACGGCGGTCGTGGCGCGCTGCAGCAACTGATCCAGGTCGCGTCGCCCTGACTTGCGCGCAGCCGCCAAAGCCAGCCTGACGTCATAAGAGAGTGCCAGGACGGCCTGTTGGGCAGCATCGTGCAAGTTGCGCTCGAGCCGACGACGCTCAGCGTCACTGGTCTGGACAATCCGTACCTGGGAGGATTTCAGCGCCTCGAGCTGGATCAGCAACTCGGCCTGAAGTCGCTCGTTGTCGATCGCCACTCTCGCTGCCGGACCGATCGCCTGCACCAGACCGTTGGGGTCCACCAGCGCGGGGTCGTGGTTGATGACAGCTATCAGCTCTCCCTCGCGGACTATCTGGGCGGCCGCTCGGCGGCTGTCGCGAGCTGGAAGGGCGACCTGGCGACCGGACCCGTCTGCGAACACGCGAGAGTCGGGCAACCAGTAAGCAACCTCAAGCGTTGGGTCTCCTGTGGTACGAGCGAGAACAGGTCCAAGCGACCCAGGTTTCGGGGCTGCGCCGAGCAGCACGGCGAGGTTCGCCGCGGCTCGCCTTGCCCACCGGGCGCGTAAAAGACCAGTGGCCGACCCTGCGGCCAAGGCAACTACCGACCAAGCTTCGAGGTAGAAGATCGCGGCGTACGGGGGAAGAGCGGGGTTCTCGGGCGGAATGGCAGCCACGGCAATACCATGTGCCACCAGCGTGAGGCCAAGCGTGCATGCTGGCACGGTCACCGGCCAGGTCAGGCGACGGGCAGTAGGCGTCGCCGCGCGCAGGTGCCAGAGGCTACCGACTGCGAGTGCCGAACCAGTAGCGATCGAGACTGCGATCCAAGCGCTGGCCAGCATCCGCGCGAGGGACGGCTGCGAGGACACCAGCAACTCATTGACCGTGCAGTTTTTCCAGCAGCCAGGATCGGTGAGCGGGTCGGTGACGAGCAGCAGAGCCAGGGTGATCGCAAAGGCCAGGATGTAGAGCAGAGTGACGGCTACACGCACACGCCTGCCTGCGTCGCAGATCGACGCGACGATATGGCACACGAGCGGCAGGAAGACAGGTTCGAGGAACATGGCCGCCGTCCGGACCCCGGCCGGCCCGTTGTGCCAGCCGACCCAGACTGGCAAGAACCATGCCGCCCCAGCTAATGCCAGCAGAAGGCCAATTCGGTCAGTCGGTCGATCCAGGGCCCACAACAGCCCGGCCGCGATCAATACGGCTCCCGCGGCAAATTGGGCCATCATCGCGATCGGAGAGGTGGCCCCATAGGTGGTGACCCACGGGATGCTTCGCCATGCGGGCAATGCCGTGGCGACGGCGAAGGCGATGACAAGCGCAACCGTCACTCGAGTGAGGACGCGCACATCGGCATTGTCGCACCGATGATCGGATGCAGTGACGTCGTCGAGACTGTATCTAGCTACAACTTGCCCCGGCCATAAGACTGGATCTAGGTCCCATGCCCGTAGGACGAGCCGCCCCTACCGTCGTGGAGGAAAGGCCTCTACGGAAAGGGATGATGACATGCCATCGAGAAACGCATGGGCGGTAGCGACGATTGGTGTTGCATTCGCGCTCGCAATGGCAGGATGCAGCGCGGCATCTGATACACCGGGCGACAAGGCGGGGGGCTCCACCTCGACTGTCACCCTCGTCATGGGGGTTACTGACCCTCATGGGCGCCCTACAACTCCAACAGTTGAGTTCTTCGCGAGTCAGGTTGCTGAGCTGTCGAAGGGATCGATACGCCTAGATGTCTCTTGGAACGCTGGCGAGGGATCAATCGACCCCGAGCAGGCGATCGCAAGAAAGGTGAAGTCGGGTGCGCTCGACCTGGGCTTTATTGGTTCCCGAGCGTGGGACACCGAGGGCGTCACCAGCTTGCAGGCATTGCAGGCGCCATTCCTTATCACAAACAACGAGCTTCTTAGCGCCGTGATCACGAGCCCGATGGCCGCCGAGATGCTCGCAGGACTCAAGACCGCGGAGGTTGAGGGATTGGGCTTGTATCCGGACCAACTCAGACACCCGGTCGGCTTTCGCAAGCCGCTGGCGTCGGTGCGAGACTTCAAAGGCGCTCGGATGCGAGTGCTTACCTCCAACGCATCGGACGCCTTGGTCAGGGCGCTGGGCGCCGAGCCAGTCCACCTCAACGGCAACGCGTACCGGCAGGCGGTCAGTGATGGAACCCTGACAGGTGTCGATGCATCTCTTGGGCTGGCGCCGGCCCTTCAGGGCTCAGTGCTGACCGGAAATCTGATCTTCTATCCAAAGGTTGACACCTTGTTCGCCGGGCAGCAGGCGATTGGCAAGCTCGATGCCTCGCAGCAGGAGGCACTGCGTACCGCGGCGCAACGCACCAAGACGTATGTCCTTGATAAGTTGCCGGCGTCGGAGGACACCGGACCGTTCTGCTCCGGAGGCGGCCGAGTGGTGGAGGCGTCGGCGCATGATGTCCGCGCTCTCCAAGCTGCAGCGCAGCCGGTCCATCGGCAGCTCGAGACTGATCCACAAACGGCGGCGTTTATCAGTCAGATCCGCGCGCTGAAGGCCGGGATTACTGCTCCGGCGGAAGCGACACTATGTGGACGTGCGGCGTCGACCAAGGCAGCGACACAGGGAGTTCCAGAAGGAACGTATACGGCAATGGGTACCAAGCAGGATGCGCTGCGTCTCGGATTCGACGACCCCTGCGCGCTAAAGTCCGACGGTGCCCACATCAGGCTGGAGCTGCGAGACGGACAGTGGGAGCAGTGGCAGTACTGCAAGAACCAGCCCGATGTCATAGGAAGCCAAGGAACCTATACCTCCACGGATAAGGATTTGGTCCTGCATGAGCCGGGCCATGGCGATGCGACAGTAGCCTGGTCGTTCGACGGCAAATCGCTTACTCTCAAGATCAAAGAACCGGAAAGCTACGAGCCGGGTTTTCGATTCTTCTTCGAACGACAGTTGACTAAAGTCAGCTGATCTGATAGGGCGGCGGGCCGCCGAGAGAGATCTCGGCGGCCAGCCGCGTCCCCGTATCGGGGGGACTGTCAATTCGCATGGTGCCCTCAAGCGCTTCCAATCGGTCGGCGAGCCCGCGCAAACCGGATCCCTTGTCAGGATCAGCACCACCCACACCGTCGTCGGTGACCGTAACCACCAATCTCGCGTCGCGCACCTCCGCCGTGACAGTGACTGTCTTGGCCTTTGCGTACTTGGCCACGTTGGACAGCGCCTCAGCAACAACGAAATACGCCACGGCGGCGACGTCTGCGGGCAGGCCGACTGCCGAAACAGTGAGCTTGACCGGGACCGCGCTCTGCCCTGCTAGCTCCGACAAGGCCGCCGCCAACCCCCGCTCGGCGAGCGTCGCGGGATAGAGCCCTCGAGCCAGCTCAGCCATGTCATCGCGTGTGTTGTCAAGCCGCCATTGCGCTCGATCGATCGTCGCGGCCAACTCGCTCTCATTGAGCGAGGTAACGACCTCGTCGGCGGCACTCAGCAGGTCAGCGACCTCCTCTAGACGGCGAGCGGCGCCAGCCCGCATCCGGCGCTCGAGCCTATGGCGTTCTTCCGCGGCAGCTCCAACCAACCGACGCCTGGAAGCCTGGACCTGGGCGAGCTGATCGCGTACCTGTGCTTGCAAGCGCGCGTTGGTGGCTGCCAGACCGGCCGCCATTGAGACTGACTCGCCGAGGCCGGTGCCGGCCGTTACTGCGGGATCGTGGATGAGTACAGCGATGCGATTCCCTTCCCACTCAACGGGCGTCACGGCTCGGCCCGAGTCAGGGCCGGGCAGGTTGACCGGTTGTCCTGCCGCGTCGACGTAGCTGCCGCGTTCGGGTAACCAGTAGCCCACTTGCAACGTGGGATCGCCCAGGGCGCGGGCAAGTGAAGCGTGGACTGAGCTGCCGCGGCCGACAGCCAGGTCAACAACCAGGTCCGAGACAGCTGTGCGCTCCCAACTCGCAAGCAGCAGTGCGACCAGCAGACCAACGGCCAGTGCAACAAGAGCCATCTGGTAGGTCAACAAGACGGCCCGACCAACCACGGCCCCTTGGACGATGAGCGGGGCCAGCGCAGCGCCGCTCAACGCGACTCCGAGCCAGACGGCCGCTCGGAGAACGATCACCTGAACCCGACGAGAGGGTCCCAGTGCGACCCGAAGGTCCCACCACGCCGCCGCGATCATCATTGCGCTTACGAGAATGACGGCAACGGCGCTACGGGCGAGCGGCACGATGAGTGACGAGGCGTAGCCCGTGGCGACCACTGCACGACTTACCACGGTCGGCGGGCGCCAACGAGGGAACGCCAGTACCGCGTGTATAAGCACGCCACGGTGCAGGTAGACAGCTTGTGCCGCGAGCCAAGCAAGCAGCGGCGAGTCGAGGGCGGCGAAGTTCCCCAGAAACCAGGTGAGCCCCGCTCCAACCAGGAGCGGGCCGGTACCGCTTGGACGACGCCAAATTGCTATCAACCCGCAAGCAACCATGGCCCAACCAACGACAAGATCGGGTAGCCACAGCACCGGCTCATCCCAGGCGAATCGGGCAGCCTCAGCTGCGATGCCGACTGCGACCGCACAGAGCCCCAGCACGAGCACAAGCGTCAAACGGCGGGTCATAACGGGCTCAGCCGACAGTTCCGCCAAGGAGCCACGAGGTAATCCTGGCAGTAGCGCTGGGCGGGAGTCCTGGATCTTCGACCCGATAGCCCCAAGTGCGCGCATTCGACCATGCTGGGATCGGTAAGGGCTCGCGCTGCGACTGCCGCGACGCAGCGCGAGCAGGATCGCCGTGGCGATGAGTGGACGTTGAGGCCGTTCAGGTCAGGCCAGGCCAGAAGCTGGGATCCAAGCTCCAGTAAGGAGGACCCTTCCTCATTCGCCTCCGTGCGGGGTGATTGGTCGCCAGTTTGGCCGGTAGGCAGCCTGTGCAAGGGGAGGTACGGCCTTCTACTCGAGCCACGGCACCGAAGTCATGTTTCTTGTCGCGACGTATAAGCAAGACCCCGAGGGGTTGCAATTTTGCGGCAACCGTGAGCGTGCCGCGAGTTGCCAGGAGCATGTTCTGCCATGCTGTTCAGCGAGCTAGGAAGGGATCATTCTCATGTCCGCCACCACGCCCGCGAACACCGCCGCCGACTTTCCCAGCTTGGCAAAGAAGATCTGGATCTTCGCCATTATCCGCGGAGCCCTCGCGATCATTTTCGGCCTGATCGCCTTGTTCTCGCCGATCGCCACCGCGATCGTCCTGGCCATTGTGATCGGCGTCTTTGCCATCGTTACCGGCGTCTTCGACATCATCGAGGCGATCCGGCATCGTGGGTCCTCGATGGCGCTCCGCATCGTGCTGGGCGCTGTCAGCATCCTTTTCGGGATCCTTGTTATCGTCTGGCCGGGCGTCAGCCTTGCGATCCTCGTGATCTTGGTCGGCGTCTGGGCCATCATCACCGGCATCCTCCAAATCATGTCTTCGGTCCGACATCGCGCCGTTCCCAACAGCGGGTGGGTCTGGGGCATCATCGGCGGAGCGCTGTCCATCCTGTTCGGCATCCTGGTCCTCGTCTGGCCCGACTCCGGCCTGGTCGTCATCATCTGGATCATCGGAATCTGGGCCATTGTCTGGGGGATCACGCTCATCGTCCTCGGCGTTCAACTCCGCAAAGCCGCCCGCACGACGGAAACCAATGCTTCGACGACCGCTTGAATCGGATTCTGGCGGACCAAACTAACCCGCTGCGTCCGACGCGCGCCTCACGCCGCGGTGGCTCGAACGACAACGCAACTCAGGGATCAATTTGACGGTGATCAGTTGCTGCTGGTGCTGGCGCGACCTGGGGCTCGTCCTCACGGAAAGCAGTTCGGACTTCGGTCTGGAGGTGAAGTTGGCCGTGGCGGATCGCGCACGAAACGGGCTGGCTGATGACGGGCTCGCGCCTTGTCCACATCCGTCACTTGGCGCGTTTCCACAGATTTTGGTGACCCCGCACGATTCGCATCGGCGTACGCATGCTTCGTTCGGAGGTGTGCGATGCCGAAGACGGGGTCCAAGCGGCAGGTGGGCGTGCGCGGCGAGGACTTGGCCTGTGCGGAGTTGGAGCGGCAGGGCATGCAGGTGCTGGAGCGGAATTGGCGCTGCCGGCTGGGTGAGATCGACATTGTCGCGGCGGAGGCTGGACCGTCGGGGCTGACGCTGGTCTTTTGTGAGGTGAAGTGCCGCAGTGGGCTTGGTTTTGGCCATCCGCTTGAGGCGATCACCTTTACGAAGATGCGGACGCTACGGCAACTGGCCGCGGTGTGGATGCGTGAGCATCGCACGCAGGCGTCCAGCATCCGACTGGACGCCATTGGCGTTGTGCTGCAGCCCGGACTCGAGCCGTCGCTGACACATGTGCGGGCGGTGGGTTAGTGGCCTCGGCGTGTGCGTGGTCGGTGGCCTTGGTGGGCCTGGAGGGTCGGATCGTTGAGGTGGAGGCCGACATTGGTGCGGGGCTGCCGCGCACGGTCTTGGTGGGACTCCCGGACTCGGCTCTTTATCAGTCGCGTGATCGCTGCAAGGCGGCGGTCAGCAATTCCGGCCAGGAGTGGCCGATCTCGCTGCTGACGATCAATCTCAGCCCCGCCACCTTGCCGAAGGCCGGCAGTCATTACGATCTTGCGATCATCGCAGCGATCCTCGCGGCGCAGGGGATCTTTCGTGCCGAGGAACTACGCCGAACTGTGCTGCTGGGTGAGTTGGGGCTGGACGGTCGGCTCCGCCCAATCCGAGGCGTGCTGCCGGCGACTCTGGCGGCCCAGCAGGCTGGTTTCACCCGGGTGATTGTGCCTCTGCGCCAGGCCGGAGAGGCGAAGCTCGTCGCGGGAATCGATGTGTTCGGCATTGCCTCGATCACCCAGTTGGTCGCTTTCCTGCGCGGCGAGCCAATGCCGCTGGTGGATCCGATCGAGGTGCTGGGCGACCGGGCCGGCAAGCACGCCAACCGTCGTCTGGACCTGGCAGACGTAGTCGGCCAGGTCGAAGCCAAGTGGGCCTGCGAGGTAGCCGCGGCCGGCAGGCATCACATGCTGTTCCATGGCCCACCTGGAGTCGGTAAAACCATGCTTGCCGAACGAGTTCCGGGTCTTCTTCCCGATCTCGACGTACCCGACTCTCTCGAAGTATCCGCGGTGCACTCCCTGGCTGGCTTCAACCTTGCCGACGAGCTGATCACCAGACCGCCCTACAGCGACCCGCACCATTCAGCCTCGGTCGCCAGCATCGTCGGCGGCGGCCAGCGGATAGCCAGGCCAGGTGCCATCTCTTGTGCACACAAAGGGGTTCTATTTCTGGACGAGGCCCCTGAATTCCAGCCGGCGGTCATCGAGGCGCTTCGTACGCCATTGGAGTCCGGCGTGATCACCCTCGGACGCAGCGAGGTGCATGCTCGCTACCCGGCTCGCTTCCAGCTGATCTTGGCCGCCAATCCTTGTCCGTGCGGCCAGGCTGCGACACCGGGCGCTCATTGCCAGTGCTCCCCGATGGTGGTGCGCCGGTACGCGGAGAAGATCTCCGGGCCGATACGCGACCGCATCGACATCAATCAGGCCTTCCTCCCCCTACGCAAGGCCTACCTGAAGGCGACGCTCCAGCGGACCGAGTCCTCGGGTGCGGTCGCCGACCGCGTGCTGGAGGCTCGCGATCGGCAGCGCCGGCGCTTGGTTGGCAGCGGCTGGCAGACCAATGGCGAGGTTTCTGGGACGTACCTGCGCCACCACCTGCCGCTTCCTGACGGCTTGCAGACCGTCGACGAAGCGGTAGACCGCGGCCGGCTCAGCGCCCGCGGCGTTGACAAGGTTCTGCGGTTGGCATGGACAGTTGCCGATCTTGCGGGTCGCGACAAGCCGGGCCGTGAGGAGCTGGCGATCGCGTTGGCCATGCGCCGCGGAGAGCAGCCGGGGACGGTGCGGAGAGAGGTGGGTTGAGGGAATGATCACATTCGATCGGAGGGCGCGGATGATGCTCTCCTGTGCCATAGACGGCGGTGATCCCAGTGTCGCTGAGCTGGTCCAGAACCTGGGGGCTGAAGGCGCCTGGGCCAAGATCATCGAGGGGGTCATGGGAGAACCGGCCGCCCAGCGCGCCGCGCAGGTCAAGATCGAGGTGTTCGAGCGGCTAGCCGAAGCGGCGGCGGCGCGCTTCGTGGTTCCCGGCGACGAGGAGTGGCCTGAAGGGCTTCACGATCTGCGGCATGCCGAGAGCATCCAGCGACGCGGTGGCGAGCCGTTCGGACTGTGGCTGCGCGGTCCTGGACATCTCGCCCACCTGATGGAGCGGTCCGTTGCGATCGTGGGCTCACGGGCAGCAACCGCGTACGGGAACGGCATCGCGGCCGATCTGGCTGCTGATCTGGTCGAGCAGGCCGTCACCGTGGTGTCCGGTGGCGCCTTCGGCATCGATGTTGCGGCACATCGCGGAGCACTTGCGGCAGGCGGACCGACCGTTTGCGTGCTGGCCAATGGCATTGACGTGGCCTACCCGCCCGGCAACGCCTCGATCTTTGAGGCCATCGCCAAAGACCAGCTGCTGGCATCAGAGCTTCCGCCGGCCGCCCATCCGACGCGGGTGAGGTTCCTGGCCCGCAACAGGCTGATCGCAGCAATGTCCCGCGGCACCGTGGTCGTCGAGGCAGCGCTCCGTTCGGGTGCCCGAAATACCGCTGGCTGGGCGCTCGGTTGCGGACGCCCCCTGATGGCGGTCCCAGGCCCGATCTATTCCCGGGCCTCGACGGCGCCGCACCTGATGATCCGCAACGGGCAGGCCGTGCTGGTGACCTCGGCGCATGAGGTGCTGGAGCTGATCTCCGATATGGGTCAGGCGATGCTGCCCCTCGCCCACGGTCAGACCAGGGCGACCGATGCGCTCACTGAGACTCAGCTCGCGGTGTTCGAAGCCATTCCAGCTCGCCGTCGCGCATGCGTCGGAGACATTGCACTGGTCGCCGGCGTTAGCGTTCCAACCTGCCTCGGTGCACTGACCGCACTCGAGTCCGCTGGGTTGGTTGAAGGTGATGAACGAGGGTGGCTGGTCGCGGTCGGCGGACCACGAGGATGACGCCGCCGGCGTCGCGCTGGGTCCCCAGTGCACTAGCGGGCTTTCGCGAGAAATGTCCGCAGCAGCGGCCCAGCCGTGGCTGAGCCCGACTTGCCGTCGTTGACAAAGACCGCGACCGCGAGATCGCCTTGTGCGGCGATCATCCAGGCGTGGGTTTTCAGCGGCTCCGATGTGCCGTACTCCGCGGTACCTGTTTTGGCCAGCACCGCCGGACCGGGGAGGTTGCCGAGCACACGGCCGCTGCCTTCGGTCACGACAGCCTGCATCATCTCGCGCAGCTGTCGGGCTTCCCGATCAGTCAATGGCTTTCCCTTCGAGGTGGCCTGCTGGCCATCGAGGAGGTGCGGGATGACAGTCTTGCCCGCCGCTACAGATGCGGCCACAGCGGCCATAGTCATGGGTGACGCCTCGACCTTGCCTTGACCGATCACGGCCGCGGCCCGGCCGGTGGCTGTCGGATCGTTGGGCACTGAGCCGAAGAAGGACGGGAAGCCGACGTCGTAGTCGATACCGAATCCCAAGGAACCGGCTGCCTCGGCAAGCGAGGACCGGCCGAGTTGGCCTCGCTGCCCGATGAACGCTGTGTTGCACGACTGTGCGAGCGCCGTCTGCAACGTAATCGTGCCCTGCTGGCTGGCCGGATAGTCGCTGTAGTTGCTGAATTTCCGGCCATCGACGGTGACCGTTGATGAGCAGCCGACCGTCGAGCGGGGTGTCAGATCGGCTCGCAACAAGGCCAGAGTGGAGACGACCTTGAAGGTGGACCCCGGAGCGGCCCTGCCCACTGTGGCGAGAGACTGGCCACGATTGCCTTCACCGTTCGCGGCGGCAACGATTGCCCCTGTGGAGGGACGGATCGCAACCAGCGCGCTCGCTGGCTTGGTCTCGCGCCAAGGTCCTTTCCGCGAGTTTCTGCAGCCCGATGTTGAGCGTGGTCGTCAGCGGCATGCCGGCAACCGGCTTCACCTCGAAGATCGCGACCGGCTCGGGTGCCGCAGCCGGTGAGGGAGTCGGAGACGGGCTGGCTGAGCTGCCACTCGGCTTGGCGGCTGACAGTCGCACCTGCACCCCCGGGGTCCCTCGCATCTGTGCGTCGTAGCGCTTCTGCAATCCTGATAAGCCGACCTGGTCGCCGGCGACTATCGCGCCGCCCGACTCGCCAACGTTCTCCTTTTTTGCCTCACCTACCGCTCCGATGATGGGTCTCGCAAAGCCGCTGCTGGGGGCAAGCATCTGGCCAGCTTTGATGGAGAGCGCTCCCGGAATGGCACGGATCTCAGAGCCCAGTGGCACCTCCGGCGCATCCATCCGCAGCACAATGGCTGGAACGAAAGCGCTGCCACCTGCGGCAGCCACCTTCGCCGCGTACGCCTTCGAGTTGATCTTGACCAATTTGGCGAGCCGGACAGCCGACGACCTGGCCGTCTGGCCACTGACCTTCGACTTGTCGATCCCGATCCGAAATACGGCCCGCACCTCCACGATCGGAGCGCCTTCTTCTCCGAGCAGCTCGCCGCGCTCGGGATGGAGGCGCCGCTGGGACAGTCGGTTCGTGCCATCGAGCTGCGGATGCAGGATGCTCGGGTGCCAGCTCGTCTTCCACTGTCCCGACTCCTCGGCCAGCTTGACCTCGGTCGGGTAGGTCCACCGCTCCGGTACGCCGGGAAACGTCCAGGTGAACAACAAGCTTGCAAGGGCCGAGGATCCGTCCCGCGAGACCGATGCGACGGTCACACTCGGTTTCACCGACCCCATGCCGGCGACGAGCGGTTGGAATTGATCGTTGACCGCTGCGCCGGAGGCGCTGAGGAACGGCAGCGCCGAGAGATCCTTCGCACTCAGGCCTGCCGCCAACGCCGTGGCCGTCTGGTCAGCGGTGTTGCGGTCGGGTTCCGGATTTGGTCTCGGAGGGAATATCCCGCAGCCGGCGAGCGCCAGGAGGAGTGTCAGCAGCACACATCCGAGGCGAAGCTGATCGACCTGCAAGCTGCCGGAGGGCTGCGCTCGAGACACCGGGCCATCCTGCCACCTGCGGCCAGCATGGGTAGTGTCGCGGCCATGGGCATCTACGCTAAGCGTCCGGCCAGGATGATCGGCCAGCTGTTCGGGGACGGCTTTGTTCTACTCTGGACTGTCGGTTGGGCCATCGTCGGAATTTTCGTCCACCGGGTGATCGAAGTATTGGCCAAGCCGGCTAGAGAAACGGCGCAAGCCGCGACGTTATTGGCAGAGAACTTTCGTGAGGCGGCAGCCGAAGCGGCCAAGGTGCCAGTCGCTGGTGAGCAGCTGCGGCGTCCCTTCGACGCCGCATCGGTGACTCTCGGCAACTTGATCAACTCTGCGAATGACCAGGTCGCCAGCATTGAACGGCTGGCACTCATCGTCGGCTGGCTGGTCTTCCTGATTCCCGTGTCCATCGTCGTGGCCTTCTGGCTGCCGCGCCGGATTCGGTTCTACCGGCAGGCTCGGGCCTCTCAGGTTTTCTTGGACGCGCTTCCAGACCTGGACCTCTTCGCGCTCCGGGCCATGGCTGCCCAGCCGCTCTATGTGCTGGCCGAGATCAGTGATGACCCTGTCAAGGCCTGGCGCTCTGGCGATCGGGCTGTGATCAACGAGCTGGCTGAACTCGAGCTGAGACGCAACGGGCTCCGGCTTCCTGAGACCTTGCGGGCGGTGTCAAGCGAGGCCAGTATCGGGTAAATAGGGGGTGGTCAGGTGAACCGTCAGCAGTTCGAGCTCCCGCTCGGCAGCGGCATCGACCGCGGCATGACCATCATCCAGTACGGCCACTATGGTCGCCCCGTGCTGGTCTTTCCGAGCGAGGCCGGCCGCGCCTGGGACTTTGAAAACAATGGGATGGTCGACGTCATTGGCTCTTTGATCGATGACGGCCGGGTCAAGCTCTACCGTGTGGACTCGCTGGACGCCGATACCTGGGGGGATAGTGGCGCACCGACCGAGGAGCGGGCGCTGCGTCACGAGGTCTACACGCGTTGGCTGACCCACCACGTGGTGCCGCATATCCACGCAGACACTTCGCCAGGAGCTGAGGTGATCACCCTCGGTTGCAGCCTGGGGGCCTACCACGCAGTGCACTTCTCCATGCAGCGGGCTGATGTGGCACCACTGGCCATCGGGCTACCCGGCAACTACGACGTGAGCACGTGGGGCTCGTGGGGTGATCGGGGCGATGCCACCTACTTCGCGAATCCAACTGACTATGTGCCCAATCTGGACGGTGATCATCTGGACTGGTTGCGGGGGCGGTTATCCGTCTTGCTGGTGGTAGGTCAGGGGGCCTGGGAGACTCATCCCACCGGCGCGTTGCCGTCCACGGTCCAGCTGGCGGCCCTGCTTCAAGAGAAGGGGATCCGTTGCGAACTCGATCTCTGGGGCTTCGACGTGAGCCATGACTGGGAATGGTGGCAGCGTCAGCTAGCCCATCATCTCCCGCGCTTCTGGTTGTTGAAACGATCATGAAGGAGGTTGAGCATGTCCGTGAACCGCCACCTGGTCGGCATGTTGCTCGGGGCTGAGGAGGACTGGCCGCAGGCCTTCGAGGCGATCGCGAGCCGTCTCGGGGTCTTCCGCTACGCGGGTGTTGATCACGTTCTTGAGACCGAGCGAGTGCGCATCTCACCGTTCAACCTGCGAGATTCGGCCCGTCACCAGGTGGTCATCGATCGCCTGGCGTATTGGTACTACCACCCGCGGGAGTGGCTGAAGAAAGTGGCGTTGATGGACGACGCCTACCTGATGAACTCGCCGTTCACGTTCCAGTCGATGGAGAAGCACTCGGCGTACTGCGCGCTGATGCGGCTCGGCATGCATGTGCCGGATACCGTGCTGGTGCCCTACAAGAACCCGATCGACAACGTGCGCTGGGCGTACACGTCGCGCAACTACAACGATCCCTTCGATCTCGCCTCGATTGCCGACAAGATGGGCTACCCGCTGTTCATGAAGCCCTTCGACGGCGGCGGCTGGCGCGGAGTGTCCAAAGTCAGAAACTACGCCGAGCTGATCGCCGCGTACGACGACTCTGGCGAAATGCTGATGCATCTTCAGAAGTCTGTTGAGCCCTTTGATGTGTTCGCGCGGGCGCTGACCATCGGGCCCGAAACGATGGTGATGAATTTCCGGCCGGACCAGCCGATGCACAACCGCTACGCCGTTGATCATGAGTTCCTCTCTCCCACGGTCGGCCGGGAAGCGGTCACCATCACCCAGACGGTGAACGCTTTCTTCCGCTGGGAGTTCAACTCCTGCGAGATGCTGGTGCAAGGCGACACGGTGCTGCCCATCGACTACGCCAATGCGTGTCCGGACGTAGCCGTTACCTCGCTGCACTACTACTTCCCGTGGGCCATGAAGTCGTTGATCAAGTGGACCGCGTTCTGCGCGGCCACTGACCGTCGCGCGAAGCTGCACGTCGACACCGAGCCATGGTTCGCGGTCGCCGATGATCCAGATCTGGACTACCAGGCCAAACTCGGCCGCTACCAGCAGCTGGCTGATGAGCACTTCGAGAAGGAGCGTTATCTGGATTTCTGTGCTACCGCGCTGGCAGGAATCGATGGCCTGGTCCTTGATTGGGTGGCATCGCCTGACTTCGACCGGATGCTGACAGAGACGGTCGCCCAGACCTACCCCGAGCAGGAGCGTGAGTGGTTCATGGGCCACTTCCGTGGCCTTGTTGGCCTATGGATCCGTGATCAGGAGCCGGTCCCAGCCTAGGGCTTGATCCGGCACTGGCTCGCTGGGCCACGACGAAGATGCGCCGAAAGTGCAAGACCGTCCCGTACGGCTGGGTCGGGTAGGCCTTGTTCAACAACTCCTGGTACTCGGAGGCGAACTGTTGACGACGATCGTCAGGCAATGCCTGAAGCACCGGTCGGGCCCCGGTGCCCGAAATCCAACGGAAGACTGGATCCGGCCCACTCAGCACGTGTAGGTAGGTGGTCTCCCAGGCATCTACTGAGCACCCCAGATGAGCAAGATCATCGAGATAGGACGCCGCGTCGGCTGCGATCGGCCAGGCAACTTCGGTCAGCATTGGCGCGTAGCGCGGATCGGCTGCCAACTGGCGAAGCAGCAGATGGCTGGGCTCGTCGAAGTTTCCTGGTACCTGAAAGGCCAGCCATCCATCCGGGGTGAGGCAGGAGACGAAGGACGGCAGCAAGTCCCGGTGCCCGGGGACCCACTGCAACGTTGCGTTGCTGATGATCACGTCCACCCTCGTCACGGGCCGCCAGTTGCGCAGATCCTCAAGCTGGAATCTCAGTCGTGGGCCGGCGAGCTGCGCGGCTTGCATGATCATCTCCGGTGACGAGTCCAGACCGACAATGTGCGCGTCAGGCCAGCGATCGGCCAATGAGGCGGTGAGCTGTCCAGGTCCACAGCCGAGATCGACCACCACCTTGGGTTCGGCGGCGCGGACTCTGCTCAACAGATCGACAAACGGTCGCGTACGCTCATCGGCGAACTCGAGGTATATGGCGGGATCCCAGACATCATCGCCCCGGTCCGCCATGTCCCCCGCCTCCTCGGCCTACCGCGTACAGCTGCCACGAGCCGGGAACGCCTTTCAGCTGATGCGTGCCTCTGTCCTCGAATTCCAGCGCTGATCCAGCCACCAGGTCTTTCACCGTCGACGAGGCCAGAACTCTCGGACGGACCGGCCAGTCCGGCCACGCGGGCCCGATGTTGACCGCGATCCCCGCACCTGGTCGCCGTCCAGCTCCACCTCGCCGGTGTGCAGGCCGGCCCGGATCTCAAGGCCCAAGTCCCGGACCGCCTCGACGGCCTCCAGGGCGCACCGGCCGCCCGGATCGGACCGTCGAACGTGGCCAGGAAGCCGTCGCCGGCCGTGTTCACCTCGCGGCCCCGGAATCGGCCGATCAGGGCCCGGATCCGCCGGTGATGCTCCTCCAGCACCTGCCGCCACCGCCGGTCTCCCAGCGCCGACGTCAGCTCGGTGGACCGGACGATGTCGGTGAACACACGGTGGCCAGGACCCGATCCAGCTCGGCTTCGTCGTCGCCGAGTTCCTTCAGGAACCGCTCGATTTCATCGAGGAGCCCGTTGGGGTCACCCACCCAGAAGAAGTGGTCGGCGCCTGCGAACTCCACCAGCCGGGACCCGGGGATGGCCCCGGCCATTTTCCGGGTGGCGCAGGAGAAAGCCCTGATCGCCCTCCCTGGACAGCACCAGGGTGGGGACGTGGACTGCTGGGAGCACGTCGCGGACATCCATGCCGAAGTTCATCCGATGGAGGGCGACGGCCGCTCCAGGGCTGGCCGCTCGCCGGAGGTACCCAGCCAGCCACGACACGAGGTGCGGATCCTCGGGCTGACTGGGCGCTCCCCAGTCCCTGACCTGGCGAGCCGCGTACTCCTCGGTGCCCCACCCCCGATCGATCTCTTCCAGCTCGAGCAGGTGTTGCTTCTCGGTCGTCCCCCACGGGTAGTCGGGGGCCACGCGAACCGGGGGCCCGTGCCAAACAGATCAGGCCGATCACCCGCTGGGCGTGCGTCGCCGCGTAGAGGATCGACAGCGGCCCGCCCTCGGACACACCAAACACCACGGCCCGCTTCGAACCCGCGGCGTCCATCACGGCTCGCGCTCGTCCATCCGCGTCTCGAAGGTTGGGAAGTCGGTGTCAGAGACGCGGTCGGACAGCCCGGTCCCTCGTTTGTCGAAGATGATCAGCCGGCTGACTGCGGCCAGCCGAGAGAGGAATCGGGCCAGCCCGGGCTCCTCCCATATGGCCTCGATGTTCGACGTCCATCCCATGACGAACACCAAGTCGACGAAGCCCTCGCCGGCCACCTGGTAGGCGATGTGCGCGCCGTCCGCGGTCTTGGCGTACCTGGTCTCCGGTCCCATCGGTTCAGTCTCCGCCCGCCGGTCCGGCGGGTGCAAGGGAGGGGGCAATCAGTCCGGAGAGGGGCCGATCGATAACCGAGCAAGGCCCTCAAAAAGTG